>JASTVH010000001.1:0-674235 GCA_042862465.1 Marinobacteraceae bacterium S3BR75-40.1
ATGAGCGGGTAAAAGCCGGGAATTAAGATGGTGATTGTCTTTCTGACCTGGTTGGATAGGGGCGATCAAGAGATAGAAAAGGCCTGGGATGGGCTCGCTGTGAGCGGGTTTTTCTACAGGCTCGTTAAATTTGTCCAGCGTGTCAAAGGAGGATCATAGTCTGAACAATAGTAGATTAGTTCTCATAGCTTCATCCATTTGCGCACTTTATGGGTGTACTTCGGTGACAATTCACACGGATGGAAATGTATCAAGTAAATGGTATTTAGGGTTTCCAATCATAAATGTCCAGCCTGCGAAAAACTCCACAGTAGTGGAGACCAAAAGTTTCGGCATCGCTAAGTCGCCAGAAACATTTAATATAGGGTATATGAATGAACTATATTTCGTTTCTGGTAAAGAGTGTGAGCTTGTACTTTTTCATCCAACTGAAAGGAATGTGGTTAACTTAAAAAGGGTTTCGCAATCAATATGCACAACTTATATAGGGGATAAACATGAAGGTAACTAAAGGATTGACATCTATAGCGCTGACCCTTGCAATTTCGGCATGTAGTACTAACCAAAACATGCCTCTAATATTCGGTCAGTCCCAAACGCTTGGTATAACTATCGGTGCTAGTACGACTGATCAAGGTGGTGAATTTGTATTGGGATATAAAGACCGAAATATCGCTCTTATACCTATCACTACACGTCAAAAATCTGGGGATTCGACGCTAGTAAAAGCGACTGTTCGTAATTCGCAAGATGCAATGTCGGTAATTGGACAGTTTGAAGTTAACACCAAGTCAAAGGAAGGTGATGTAGGATTAGGGAAGTTCTTTGCTACCGGTATTGCTGCGCAACAATTAGCAACTGGATTCAAAAATAAGCTGCAAGGAAAGATTGAAACTGAATCTGATTCACCAACACCAACACCAACACCAACACCAACACCAACACCAACACCGTAAATGCTAGTTAAGGGATGAGCATGGAACTACAAATTGGAGTTGGTCCACGCGACACACCGGACACACCGGACACACCGGACACACCGGACACACCGGATACACCGAATACACCGGATACACCGGATACACCGGATACACCGGATACACCGGATACACCGGATACACCGGACACACCGGACACACCGGACACACCGGACACACCGGACACACCGGATACACCGGATACACCGGATACACCGGACACACCGGATACAACTGGGCCGAGATGAATTTAACAATCAGCAGCAAGGGACCCAGCTACGCTCCACACATTTGCGGTTCGCTATGCTCACTTTACCGCAAATGGGCTCCGCGCAGCTGGGCCCCTGTGCTGGGCGTTATGGCAAAAGGAGATTGCAATGAAAAACGCGTTTGTACTGTTAATGTCTGTACTAGCTTCTGGATGTGTTAACTTGATAGCGCAGAAACCGGACGAAAACTATTCTACGTCCATAGTTGATACCCTCGATCAATATTCTGAAGCAACTGAGGCAGGCCTTATCGATCCTTACAGACTGTATGATCCCACAGGGAAAAGTCCAGGCGTAGTAGATGGTGGTAAATACCGAGGTTTCATGCGGTGGTGGTGTCTAGACTCGAGCTCGTCAAAAAGCGAATTAAAGAACCTGATAAGTGATCACTGCAGTAAAATGAATGGGGTCTATTCAAATAACTGGTGCTACGGAAAGAAATCAGAGTTACCGCTTTATAAAGTTGCAGTCGGTGGGGCTTCACTCTTAGTCGAAAGATCAAATGTGCCGTTTTGTAGTACATCGGAAGATGTTGGTGTCTTGGCGTATGAGAAGAGGCCAAATACCCCAAAAGAAGATTGGCGAAATATTGCTCTTTCGGAGCTCGGATATATATCTCCAACTGAAAATAAAGAACGATTGAGAGTGGAAAGAGAGAAAAGAGCGCGTGCCTTGGAGAGGAAAAGGAAAAAGCAACTTGAGCAAGCGCAATTGGTGTTGGCATCGAAAAGAGGTACGAGAATATGCAAAGATTTCGATGGTGGAAGTCAGTTTTACGTTGGGTACATAGAAGATAGAACTGACGAAAAAGTGAAAATCAATGTGACACAGGCAGTACTTAGGAATAGTACCCGCTTTATTACGAATAGTGGCTTCCAGCCAACAATTGTGTGGGAGTATCCGGTTAACTGGTATGTGTGCGAGTAGAGCAATGCCATAACCACACAAACGGGGCCGCTTTGTTCCGCTGGTGCTCCACAAACCGGCCCTTTATTCCTGCGTTAAATACCTGTGACAGCAAAATCCAAGGCCCCGATGATTTGGTCTCTAAAGTGGGAGAGGGTGCCGACTGGGTTTTTGAGTTGCTTTACAGGTATTGAGGCTATTTGAGGAGTCATTATCAGAAGAGCTTCGTCACCAAAAGAAGTCTCGGGGGTAAGCCCTTTCATAGCCTGACCGCCGAAAGAACTCTTTTTACCAAGCGGAATCACAATTCTGGTGGCCAACTCAGCGAGATGGTCGCTTTGGATATCAAGCAAATAAGGATAGAAAGCTTTTGTTTGGCGACTCGGGTTTGGGTAGACGTCAAATTGAGGCATCAAAAATCCCGGAATTCGTCGCCAAAACAGCCGTGTGCGTCGACAAAGTCGTTATAGGCCTGGATAGCAGCGTGGTTCTCTTCGACCCAACGTTCCGCTTCACGTTTGGCAAGCTGTTCTTTCAGTGCTTGCTCCAGTGTTGCTGAAAGGTTGATATTGAGGGCTCGGGTTTTAGCCAACAAGTCACTGTTAACAGAAAGGTTGGCTGCCTTTTTGGGAGCATTGGGGTCATAGAGTGTTGGCATGGTGGCCTCCGCCGGATACCAATTGTCTGTACTATGATGGTATGCGCATTATTGTGCGCATTCAAACCATTTAACCAACCCATCAACGGGCTCGGATGGTTCCGCTGCGCTCCACAAGCCGGGCTGCTGAGCCCAGGCGTTGAGCCTGTAGAAAATCCCGCAATTCCACCCCACCATTTGGTCACTTCTGCATATACCAACAAGGAGCCGCTGGCATGGCCCGATCCAAGTACGGCCAGCAATCGATGGTCGTGATCAATTACGAAGAGCAACTCCAGCTCTACTGCCTGATGCACAATACTGAGCCGTTGATGAATAACCGGCAGATGGTGGCGTGAGGGAGCGCTACGGCTCGCATTGACTGCCGTTGTCACCGAGGTAACCGATGCCAGTGTGATGAGGGGCTAAAAACTGGAAATCAAGATGGCGATCGTCCCTCTGACGTGGTTGGATATGGGCCATCAAAAGTGACATAAATGGCTTGGGGCTCGCTGTGAGTGGGTTCTCTACATGCTCTTCAGAGAAGTGGCTGGATGTTGAAGATAAGGCCAGGGGTTTAGAAAGAGACGGAGAATGGGTGGCATGATTAATGATGAACAGGTAATGAAGTCATACCAGGCTATTGAGGATTTCTTTTTAAAAAAATATGAGGGAGATATTATATCGCCATTCAAAGCTCAGGTCTTTAGTGGCGAGAGCATAGTGCCTGCAGATACCCTTTCAGTGGGCTGCCCACGGCACAAACTGTTGTTCAGAACTTACGGGGTCATACCTGAGGTCTGCTTTAATTGTTACAAGATCGAGATTCAGCCTAAAAAGGTTGTTGATCTTTTTAAGTTGGCCATCTTGTTTAAGAGGCTGTCTTTTGAAAAAAACAATTCAAGAAAATGTTTTTTGCGTCCCAGGAAAGATGTTTCTTCCCATTATTCAGGCTTGATTTATTTTAAGGGCACAACTGAGCCAAAGTTAATGCTTAAAAAAATAGAGCCTGTTTTGAGAAGTGAAATTGGTGAAAATATTCCTTTTTTTATTAAACGGGGTTGTACCGATTACTCCAAGCTATATCCTGCTTACGCTGAGCTGGATGAAAACTACGAACCAAAAACTGGATTTAATGAGAAATGGAGAAAAATCGAAGAGCAGTTCAATAAGGAGGGGGTGGCCAATCAGCTTGGTGAGCGTCAAAAAAGCCCTTATCCCAATGGTTTCGGTTTTCACGATTTTCTCTCAATGCGGACCTGGTTGAGTTATGCAAAGACAATAGGGGATGATAGCTATAAAAAGGTAACAACAGGTTCTGTTGAGCCTATTCCTGGGCTAGACCCAGCCCCATTTATTTCAGAGTAGTTATTTTAAAATCCGCTAAAAAACCGGGAAACCCATTAGCTGGCCGGGCCATCCCCCATTTTTAAAGCGGGATGACCGGTATCAATGGGGCCCCGCCGACATGGTCAAAAGCCTCAAAACGGAATAGCATCAGACCCAAAGGCATACCCAATCTCACGTTATGACGGCCAAAAAACTCCTGGGAGGGACCCTATATGCGTTTTTGGCTTGGCCTGATGATCTGTTTGTTGTCTGCAAATCTCTGCGCGCAAACGCTGGAACTGAAAGTGAACGGCGACCGATCGCTGTCGGGCACGCTGCATATCGCGGTTTATGATGACCCGCAGGAGTTTCCGGGCGGGCAGGCCAGCCTGCGGGCGGAGCGGTCCTGGCCTTCGATGGCCAATCCGGTTCGGCTGGATGGATTGGCGACAGGGCGCTATGCGGTCACGATTTATCTCGATACCAATGGCAATGGCAAGCTGGACCGCAATTTTATTGGCCTTCCCGGGGAGCCGGTGGGACTGAGCGGTGATCCGGGGTTCGGTCCCCCACAGTTTGAAGATTCCGTTTTCGAATTGAGTGCGCCCACGACACAGCTTGAAATCCGGCTTGAGTAGGGGATGCATGATGACCGAACAGCAAACCACCCCGGGGCCCGCGGCCCCTGACGACCCTCTTGCCACCAAACGCTACACCATCGGCGACGAGGTCAGATTCCAGGAAATGATGGCCACCGTCCGGCATTACAGCACGTTGCGGTTCGCGATCCTGACGGTATTTGTGGCGATAAACGGCGCGGTGTTGGTCCAGTTTTTTGACTGTGATCTTTCGCGCCAGAATCCGGATCTGATCGGGCTGTTCCGAATCGGCGGCGCACTCAATGCCGTGATTTTTTTCGTGTTCGAGCTGGCGTTGAATGCAAACCTGACCGAACTTTGGCGGTCGATCAGCCAATGTGTGGGCGAGAGGGACGGATTATTGTCCCATAGAAAGCGTTGGAAATCGTGGGCGGTCCCCTGCGCCAGTTACGGAGTCTATGTCCTACCCCTTGTTTTCTGGGGATTGTTCTCGCCCGATTATTACCCCTGCCACTGATGACAGGGGATCCCGTTAGCCACTACAAGGAAGTGGAATCAATCCATGAACGCCATCAACCACGCGGCCACCTCGCTGCTGATCAAGAAGAAATACCCCCATGTCCCACTGGTACCGATCCTGATTTCAGTGCAACTGATCGAGATGCTCTGGGTCATCCTGAATATCCTCGGTGTGGAGCGAACGGACTATGCGGCAACGGTATCGTCGCTGGCGGATATTCACCTGGTCCATATGCCGTTTTCGCATTCCGTGGCGTTTACGCTGTTATGGGCCGCGTTGGCCGGCTTCGTCGTGGCCCGGGTGTTGAAAAAACCGGGATGGGCGTTGGCAGTGATGATTGGCGTCTGTTCCCATATCGTCCTCGATATCATCACCCATGCCTTCGATATCGAGATTGTGCCCTTTGCCGGGCTGCCCGAAATCGGTTCGGGGCTGTATGCCGTGCCGGTTGCCGCGCTGCTGTTTGAGCTGGGGTACGCGGTGGTTATCTGGAGGCTGGTCGATGGCAGTCGCTTCCTGCTGTGGGCCCTTTTATTACTAAACCTCTCCAGCCTCAGCTTCTACCTGCCACAGCTCAAGGGTCCCGAATCGCTATTGAGCCAGCATCCTGACTGGTTTGCTCCGGTTATCGGGGTTCACATTCTGTTCGGGTTGCTGTGCGTTTTTCTGTTGTCCCGTTACGAGGCCCGGTTTGCGGCGAAAAAGGTGGGCCCTGCGACCGAAGGGGCCCTCTAGGCCCGACAGAATGTTGCTGAACTGGCGACAATGCCACGGGCGGTAAGCTAAAGTTTAAAAATCATCTTTTCCAGGGAACGTTCCCAGGTCACCGGATGCGTCGACAGATAACCCTCCTACTTTTTGCCGCAATCGTCCTGGCCTGTGTGGTGACGTCGCTGGTGGTCGCGACGTTGATGCACAGAGAGCAGGCGGCGCTTGCGAAAGAACAGATCGCGATGATCCATCAGGAGCTGCGCGATCGTTACCACACCTTCGATCTGTTGCTGACGGATCAGGAGCGGCATCTGGACACCCGCCTACAGCGTGCACTGCCGGAACTCGCGCGCACGCTTGATGCGATGCCCATGGACCCGGCCACGGTTTCCGCCGAGACACTGGATATGCTCAGTGCCCGTTACGGGTTTGACTACATCTACATCGTCAACCGTGACGGCATAATCGTGAACACCAACTTCAGCAAGGATCAGGGGCTGGATCTGAGCAAGGCCGGGGAGGGCATGGCGCGCCTGTTGGAGCGACTGTATGGCAGCGGCGAGGTGTTCTCTGATCGTTTCAATGCTTCCATCGCGACGGGTCGGCTCTACAAATACGCTTATTATGGCCCTGCGGGTAAGGACTACATCGTCGAAGTGGCGGTGGACCTGCGTCAGTTCCTGCGGCAGAACAGTGAGCGGCTGGACCAGTTGCTGTTTGGCTCCCTGTTCGATCTGGACACGTTACCGAGCGATCAACTTCAGGGATTTGATGTGTTCATGGTCAACAACTACGTCGGTTGGTCCCTGTTCAAGAAAGGGGAGACGCTTCCTGAAAAAGCGGCCGCGGCGTTCGGGGATCAGCAGCGCAAGCGCCTGGAAATCGAGCAGGGGGATCGCCTGGTAGTCTATGAGCGGGTACCGCGGCTGAACAGCAGGGAGGGGGAAACGGACTCGCTGATTACCAAGGTGGTCTATGATCTGTCCGGCCAAAGCCAGCTGGTGTCACTGACACTGCTGGTGGCGGTGGTAATGGCACTGGTATTCGGGCTGGTGGCCTTTTGCCTGGCGCAGGGGATGCTTCAGCGCTGGCTGTTACGCCCCATTGCCGGACTGGCCCAGCAGCTGACGAACGTGGCCCAGGGTGACTTTCGGCATCTGTCCGCCACTGGCGTGGAGGAGCTGGATGTCATCACCCGCGGCGCCAACACCATGGTGGATGAGATCGCGGACCGGGAGGAGCGTTTGTTGCAGGCTCAGCGTGAACTGGAGAATCGGGTTCAGGAACGCACGGTGGAATTGACCGAGGCCAATCAGGAACTGGCCCGTATCGCCACGACCGACCCCTTGACGGGCCTGATGAATCGGCGCTCCTTCTTCGAAGTGGGCGCCCGGGAGCTGGCGCGTATCCAGCGGCAGGACGGACTCTCGTGCGTAGTGATGCTGGATCTCGATCACTTCAAGCAGATCAATGACACCTACGGCCACAGCGTTGGCGATCGTGTGCTGGTATCGATCAGTCGCATCTTCCGGCAGGAATTACGGGCCTCGGATCTGGCTGCGCGCCTGGGGGGCGAGGAATTTGGCCTGCTGTTGCCGGATACCTCCCTGGATCAGGCCCGTTCACTGGTGGAGCGGGTACGGCGGCAGGTGGCCGACAATGAATTTGCTACCGGCGATGAAGTACTGAGCCTGACTCTGAGTGCCGGGATTGCCCCCTGTGATCGCAATTCCAGGGGATTGGAGTCGGTGCTTCAGCAGGCAGACCGGGCCCTATATGAGGCCAAACGCAACGGGCGCAATCGTGTGGCCCTGGCGGAAAGCTCAGAGGTCAGATAGCCTTTCACGCCCGTCCACTCTGGCCTGATAAAGCGCCTGATGCGCTTCCTCGCCGACCAGGTCCTGTACATACAGGCTTTCCAGGCCGCGGGCTTCCCGATTGACCCCCTCTTCGCAGGTCGCATTCATCTCCTGGTAACGGTGTTTTCGATCAACGTCAGCGGGCAGGGCTGTAATGCTGGCACGAGCAGGTGGCGACGGCCGACTTCCGTTTGTGGCACTCTGGACGGGCCACTGACTGGCACGGGAGGAACGCAATGGAAGCGCATAAAGTCCTGGTTTTGGGGGGCACGGGATTTCTCGGTGGCCATGTTGTCGAGGCACTGGCCGTCGCGGGCCATACCGTACGCCTTGGCTGTCGCCACCCGGAACGCCCGGCGCTGGAAACCGATCATCCTGTCGACACCGTCTCCTGCGACATCCGCGATATTGACTCGCTGCGCAAAGCCGTGGCCGGCTGTGACGCCGTGGTGAATGCGGTGTCGTTGTATGAGGAAAAAGGCGGACTGACCTTTGAGGCCATTCACGTGGCCGGTGCTCGGCAGCTGGCGGAAGTGGCGCGGGGCGCCGGGGTGGGATGTCTGGTACAGCTCTCCGGCATTGGCGCGGATACGACGTCGGACTCCAAATACGTTCGCGCAAGGGCGCAAGGGGAGAAGGCGGTGCAATCGGCTTTCCCCGAAGCGGTCATCCTGCGCCCCAGTGTCCTGTTTGATGATGAAGGTGGTTTCGTGGAAGCCCTGGAGTGGGTGAGCCGGCTGCCGCTGATCCCCCTGTTTGGGAACGGAACCACGCGGCTGCAGCCAGTGCATGCTGCGGACGTGGCGGTGGCGATTGAGCGTCTGGTGGCCCGTTCCGGATCCGTCGGCCGTCTCTTCGAGTTGGGCGGTGCCCGGGCGTGCAGTTACCGGGAGTGGCTGGAATTGATGCTGCTGGCACGGGGGCGACGTCGCCTGATGCTGCCGGTGCCGTTCGCGATCTGGCGCCTGATCGGGAGCCTGGCAAGGTGGCTCCCCGGCACGCCGGTCACGCGTGATCAGGTGATTCTGATGGAACGGGATAACGTCGCCGATCCGGAGCTGGATGGCTTTCGCGCACTGGCCATCAGGCCACGGAGTCTGGAGTCCGTGTTGCGCTAGTGCGCGGGCCGCTGATCGACCATGCCGCGAGGCAAACCCACTCCTGGCTGGAGCGGGCCGGCCTGGATCCACGGGGCATTCCGAAGCTGTCTCTGCCACACAGTCATTTGGCGTGAGTAATCTGTGGCTGCTAAAGACGTGTCATTAAAGCAGTCATTTTATTACCAGATGTTAAGTCCAGGCGTTTGCCTTGGCTGGCAACATTGCTCTAGCATAAATTTAACTTCACGGATGGCGTAGTCAGTCGCTTTCAATCCCCCCCGCGGCTGTGCTGGTGACAAGGAGGGAATCATGCCCTACGGTCAACGCCGTAATTTCGAAGATTACTGTCTGTTTTTCTCTCTCGCATGGTTTCTCATGGGCTTTCCGGGCCGAAAGCCTCCTACGCCGTTCGTACCTCTTCACGACCTGACTGCCGCGTTCCCCGGATGGGCGCGTGCGGTCGGGTATGCCTGGAATCATTATGGAGTGTGCAGCGAACGGGTGAGGGACCATGCCGCAGATCTTCCGACCTAAAGCCAATGGCCTGGCCCATTGGGTGATGGTCGGGTTGCTGCTGGTGGTGGTCGGCGGCACCACTGCGGGGCTCCTGCTCAACGTATCACCCTACAACACCGGGCAGGGCTCCGTTCCTGCCCAGCCGGTGCCGTTCAGTCACAAGCACCACGTAGGCGCGTTGGGTATCGACTGTCGCTACTGCCACACCAGTGTCGAGCGGTCGGCCTTTGCCGGACTGCCGGATACCCGCACCTGCATGACATGCCACTCCCAGCTGTGGACCAACGCCGACATGCTGGAACCGGTCCGCCGCAGCCTGAAGGAAGACAAGCCCCTGGTGTGGACGCGGGTCAACGACATGCCCGACTACGTCTATTTCAACCATCAGGCTCATGTGGAAAACGGGGTGGGGTGCGAGTCCTGTCATGGGCGGGTGGATGAAATGCCACTGATGCGCCAGGCCAAGCCACTGACCATGCGCTGGTGTCTGGACTGCCACCGTGATCCCGGATCACGACTGCGCGAGCCGGACCAGATCACGGCGTTTGGCGTCAGCCGCAACGATGAAGCCAAGAGCAAACGCCTGCTTGAGAAGTACGACATTCACACGGATCGAATGACCGAGTGCATCACATGCCACCGATAGAGCCGAAGGATTACGGAAAATTGCGTCAGCGCTTGGCCGGTAAGGACGGTGTCGGCTACTGGCGCAGCCTGGCAGAGCTGGCGGATAGCGGCGAGTACCGTGAGCTGGCGTCCCGGGAGTTTCCGGATGCCCTGCAGTTCTGGCAGGCTCCGGTGAGCCGCCGGCGTATTCTCAAGCTGCTGGGGGCGAGCATGGCGCTGGCCGGGCTCACCGCCTGCACCCGGCAGCCGGAAGAGCACATCGTCCCCTACGTGCGCATGCCGGAATACCTTGTGCCTGGGCAGGCCCGCTTCTACGCCACTGCGGCGATGATCGGCGGCTACGCCCACGGGCTGCTGGCCGAGAGTCACGAAGGCCGGCCCACCAAGATTGAAGGCAATCCCGATCATCCGGCCACCCAGGGCGCCTGCGATGCCATCAGCCAGGCCTCGGTGTTGTCTTTGTATGATCCGGACCGGTCGGCGGCGGTACGCCATCGTGAGACGCCGTCAAATTTCGGGGCCTGCCTGGCGGCCTTGAGTCAAAAACAGTCGCATTGGAACGAGCGGCAGGGGGAGGGGCTGAGCTTTCTCACCGAGACCATCACCTCTCCCAGCCAGCAGGCGGCCATGGAAAAACTTCGCCAGCGCTGGCCCAAAGCGCGCTGGTTCGTTCACGAGCCGGTGGACCGAAATGGGGTATATGGGGGCAGCCAGCGTCTGTTCGGGCGCCCGCTGGAGCCCTACTACCGCTTCGATCAAGTTCGAGTGGTGGTGTCCCTGGACGCAGATTTCATGCAGGCCCAACCCGGATTCCTGCGCTATGCCCGGGACTGGATGGCGCAGCGCCGGCCACGGGACAACGAAGGCGGGCTGGCACGGCTGTATGCGGTGGAATCCAGCCCCGGTGTCACCGGCGCCTCGGCGGATCATCGGGTGGGGCTGGCCTATCCGCGGGTTGAATCCGCTGCCCGGGAGCTGGCATCGGCACTCGGGTTGGCGGTGGATAAGGGCGAGAAAAACGTCCTCGACGAAGCTTGGTTAAAGGCGGTGGTCGAGGAACTGCAAGCCCATCAGGGCAGGGCGCTGGTGGTCCCTGGTGATCAGCAGCCGGCGGTGGTCCATGCCCTGGCCCATGCCATGAACGAGCAACTGGGCGCCTTCAATCGCAGCGTTTTTTGGATCGAGCCCCAGGTGACTGACCCTGCAGCCGAAGGCCTGGAGGCACTGACCGAAGCGATTCATGAAGGCAAGGTGCAGGATCTGGTGGTGATGGAGGCCAATCCGGTCTACACCGCGCCGGGGGATCTGGGCTTTCGCGAAGCCTTCGATTCGGTGCCCTGGCGGCTGCATTGGGGCGCCTACCGGGATGAAACCGCGCGCCTGAGCCACTGGCACGTGCCGGCCGCGCACAGCCTGGAAAGCTGGGGGGATGCGCGTGCCTATGATGGCACCGTCAGCATCATCCAGCCGCTGATCCAGCCGCTGCGGGGAGGCCTCACTGCACTGCAGATGTGGCATGCCTTCGGCACGGCGGTGGAGGCCGACCCCCGCAAGCTGTTGATGGATCACTGGCGCAACCGGCACGAAGGGGACGATTTCGATCGGTTCTGGCGTCGCAGTCTGCATGACGGTGTGGTGCCGGCCAGTCGCGCCCGGACGCTGACGGTCCAGGTGGATAGGGAGCGCTTTGCCGCTCTGCCGCCGGCCAACCGGGAATCGGATGGCCTGCTCCTGCAGTTCCGGCCCGATCCCGCCTTGTGGGACGGGCGCCATGCCAACAACGGCTGGCTCCAGGAAATGCCGCGCCCGCTCACCACGCTGACCTGGAACAACGCCCTGCACATCGGCCCCGCTGTGGCGGAAAAGTACGGGCTGGACGAAGGCGATGTGGTGAAGATTTCCACCGCTGCCGGGTTTGCCAAGGTTCCGGTGTATGTGTTGCCCGGGCAACCGCCGGACACCGCCACACTCAACCTCGGCTTTGGTCGCGAGGGGGCCGGCCGGGTGGCACAGGGGATTGGCACCAATGCCTTCGCCGTGCGCTCTCGACATAATCCCTGGGCGATGCCGGTGGAGCTGGAGAAAACCGGGGAATACCAGCAGCTCTCGGCGATCCAGGCCCATCACCATATCGAGGGTCGGGACGTGTTGCGGGAGGCGGACTGGGAACACTACCAGCGCTCGCCGCACTTTGCGCAGCATGAGTCCGAAGAGCTGTCGCTGTATCCCGAACCCTGGCCGGCAGAGCGGGAGAGTGACAACGCCTGGGGCATGGCCATCGACCTGTCCGCCTGCATCGGCTGCAACGCCTGTGTGACCGCGTGTCAGGCGGAGAACAATATTCCCATCGTGGGGCCGGAAGAGGTGGCCCGGGGCCATGACATGCACTGGATCCGTGTCGACCGCTATTTTTCCGACAGCCTGGAAGCACCGGGGATTACCTTCCAGCCGGTGCCCTGCATGCATTGCGAAAACGCCCCCTGCGAATACGTCTGTCCGGTGGGGGCCACCCAGCACAGTGCCGACGGCATCAACGAAATGCTCTACCAGCGCTGTATCGGCACCCGCTATTGCTCCCAGAACTGTCCTTACAAGGTACGCCGCTTCAACTGGTTCGACTTCACCAGCGCCGCCGCTACCTACAGCGCCCGCCCGGCGGTGCAAAACCCGGACGTGACCGTGCGCCAGCGCGGGGTGATGGAGAAGTGTACCTACTGCGTGCAGCGCATCACGGAAGTACGGCGGCGGGCCGAGTCCGAAGAGCGGGAAATTCATGACGGGGAGATTCAGCCGTCCTGTCAGCAGGCCTGCCCCACCGAGGCCATCGTTTTCGGGGATCTGGCCAAGAAAGGCAGTCAGGTGAACCGGCTGAAATCGCATCCGCTGAATTACGCCATGCTCGGCGAGGTCAATACGCGGCCGCGGACCACCTATCTGGCGGCGGTGCGCAATCCCAACCCGGCGCTGAAGAAAGACAAGGAGCAGGGATGAACCGGCCGAAGGTCCAGCAACTGTTGCCCGACGGGCTGACCCACCGCTCCCTGACCGAGCGCATCAGTGGGCTGGTGCTGGATCGGCGGGCGCCAATGTCCTGGTGGCTGGCGTTCATGATTGCCGCGGCCCTGACGCTGATGCTGCTGGCGGGCATGAGCTATGTGTTTGTTACCGGGGTAGGGCTGTTCGGGGTCAATATCCCGGTGGCCTGGGGGTTTCCCATCGTCAATACCATCTGGTGGATCGGGATCGCCCATGCCGGCACGCTGATTTCGGCGGTCCTGCTGCTGACGCGGCAGCCCTGGCGCGCCTCGATCAACCGTCTGGCCGAGGCCATGGCCATGTTCGCGATTTTCTGTGCCGGGCTTTACCCGCTGCTGCATCTGGGGCGTCCCTGGCTGGCCTACTATCTCTTCCCCTATCCGGACACCATGAATCTCTGGCCGCAGTGGCGCAGCCCGCTGGTGTGGGATTTCTTCGCCATCACCACCTATCTCGTCTACACCGCCTGTTTCCTCTATCTGAGCCTGCTGCCCGACTTTGCCACCCTGCGTGACCGCGCCAGTGCCCGCTGGCGGCAGCTGTTCTATGGCGTGCTGGCCCTGGGCTGGCGCAATTCGGCGGTGCACTGGGCCCGTTACGACCAGGCCAACCGGGTGCTGGCGGTGGTGGCGGCGCCGATTGTGGTGTCGGTGACCGGGATCATTTCCCTGGATCTGGCGGTGTCCATCGTTCCGGGGTTCCACTTCACCATCTTTCCACCGTATTTCGTGGCCGGGGCGCTGTTCTCGGGTTTTGCGACTGTGGCGATGCTGGCGGTGATCATGCGCGCCATGTTCGGGTTGCGGGAAATGATCACCCGCCAGCACCTGGACTATCTGGGCCGTATGATGCTGATTTTCGCCCTGGTGGTGGATTACGCCTACACCCAGGAAATGTTCACCGCCTGGTATTCCGGCGAGTCCTTCTATCACTACGTCTATATCGACCGCTGGACCGGGCCCTACGCGCCGGCCTGGTGGACCATGATCCTGTGCAACGTGGTGCTGGTGCAGTTGCTGTGGTTCCGACGCGTGCGACGGTCTCCGGCGGCCCTGCTGATGCTGGCGATCATGGGCAACATCGGCATGTGGCTGGAGCGTTTCCAGATCGTGTTCACCAGTACCCACGCCGACTACACCCCCTCGGCCTGGGACACGATCTGGCCAACCGGCTGGGACTGGACGCTTTATGTCGGCACGCTGGGGTTGTTTACCTTCGGAGTTCTGGTTTTCGTACGGATGGCGCCGCTGGTTTCCATGCACGACATGCGGGCATCAATCGATGATCGGGATCGCAGCGTAGCCAGCGGGGAGGGACAGCATGAGTAAGCAGCCCTACGGTCTCATGGCCCAATTCGAGGATAGCGATACGCTGGTGGCCGCGGCCAGGGCGGCACGAGAGGCCGGCTATTGCCAGCTGGAAGCCTACGCGCCGTTTCCGGTGCCGGGGCTGGCGGACGCGGTGGGGTTCCGTGAGCGGCGGGTGCCGAAGGTGGCGTTGGTGTGCGGGCTGCTCGCGGCGGCCGGTGCCTTCTTCATGCAATGGTACGCCGCAGTACCGGACTACCCCTATGTGACCGGCGGAAAGCCCCTGAACAGTTGGCCGGCGTTTCTGCCCATCACCTTCGAGGTGGGCATCCTCACGGTGGTGCTATCGGCGCTGATAACGATGCTGGTGCTCAACGGATTGCCGCGCCCCTACCACGCGGCCTTCAATGACCCGGAATTCGATCGCGCATCCGGTGACGGCTTTTTCCTGCTGTGTTGCCCTCAGTCAATCGAGGAGGCCCGCGCGTTGCTGGAGCGTCAGGGTGCACAGGCCGTGCGGAAGGTGGCGCCATGACGCGCAGGGCCGTGGTGCTGCTGGTGCTGCTGGCGGGCCTGGCAGGCTGCCAGCAGAAGATGACGGATCAGCCTCGCTATGAGGCCTATGAGGAGGCCCGGGACTGGGCCAATAACCAGTCGGCACGTCGGCCGGTACCGGGCACCGTGGCCCGCGGTGAAAGTCTGGAGCCGGTGCTCCGGGAGCTGCCGATGCCGCTGACCCGGGAGCTGCTGGAAACCGGCCGCGAGCGTTTCGAAATCTACTGCACGCCCTGCCACGGCTATACCGGCCATGGCAACGGCATGGTGCCCCATCGGGGGTTCCCCAATCCGCCCTCGTTCCATAGCGAGCGCCTGCGCAACATGCCCTTGCGGCATTTTTACGATGTGATCACCGACGGCTTCGGGGTGATGTACAGCTACAAGGCCCGGGTCCAGCCCGAAGAACGCTGGGCCATCGCCGCCTATATCCGGGCGTTGCAGTTGTCCCAGAACACGGCGGTGAAGGACCTCACTTGGGAACAGAGAGCGAAGCTGGAGCAGGGAGGAGCGCCATGAGGTTGTCCAAGATCGGGTTGCCCCTTGCCGCGGTATTGCTGCTGTCAGCGGTCAGTGGCTGGCTGGCGCCGTCAGCGTTGGCCCATGCCTGGCTCACGGTCACACTCATCTTCGGCCTGTTGCCCCTGGGGGCCCTGGCCTGGCTCATGTGCTTCGGGCTGACCGGGGGGCAGTGGGGAACGCGCACGCTGCCGCTGTGGCAGGCTCTGGCGTCGACGCTGCCTCTGCTGGTGGTATCGCTGCTTGCGCTGCTGCCTTTCATGGACACCCTGTTCCCCTGGACCGCGCCGGTGGAGACGCTGCCGGAAGTGGTGCGCCACAAGACGCTCTATCTCAACACGCCGTTTTTCGTAATCCGCCTGCTGCTCTATGCCGTGATCTGGCTGGGCCTGGCTTACATGCAGGGACTGTGGGGCCAGCGCGGACGGCACCAAGGCGCGGGCCATGCGCCGGGCCTGGTGATTTGGCTGCTGAGCCTGACCTTTTTCGGCTTTGACTGGTTCATGTCCCTGGAGCCGCGTTTCTATTCGGATGTCTTCGGGCTGACGCTGGGCGCTAACGCCATGGGCGCCGCCATGGCAGTGGTGGTGCTGTTTGGCGCCGCCCAGGTCACTGAGGGGGTGCGTCAGGATCTGTCCGGCCTGTGGATATCGGCGCTCCTGGGCTGGGTATTCCTGGCGTTCTCCCAGTTCATCATTATCTGGTCTGGCAATCTGCCGCACGAAATCGGTTGGTACGTCCATCGCAGCGAGGGGATCTGGCGCGCGGTGAGCGTGCTGTCCTTCGGTCTTTTCAGCGTCATTCCCTTTGCCGCGCTATTGTCCCGAAGCGTGCGCACCAGCGCCCGCGGGCTGATGGTGACAGCCGTGCTGTGCCTGGCGGGGCATGGTCTGCGCATCGCCTGGCTGATACTGCCGGCCTTTGAAGGGGAGACAGTATTGCTGTGGCTGATCCCCCTGCTGCTGGTGACCGTGGGCGCGACCTACTGGGTCTGGATGCAGGAGTATGGCCGCAGCAAGCAACAGGTTTCGCGGGAGGCCGCTCATGTCTGACCAGTCTCGCCAGCACGAAGAGGATCTGCAAAATGTCCGACCGCTGCTGAAGGTCATGGCCGGGGTGATCGCCACGGTACTGATTGGCAGCGCGACCATCTGGCTGGGATTTCAGGTCACGCGCCCGGTGCCGGAACCCCGTGCCATGGCCGCCCCGGCAATGCCGGAAAGTGCTCCGCAGCTGCAGCGCAACCCCCAGGGAGATCTGAAGGCGCTGGAGACGGAACAGAAGCGGCGCCTGCACAGTCTGGGCTGGGTCAACCGCGAGGCGGGCAGGGTACACATTCCCATCGAGCAGGCGATGCAGCGGCTGGCAGAGCAGCACGCCGGGGAGGGGCAGCCATGAGGGCACTGTTGCTATTGGTGTTGTTGGCGAGTCCCCTGGTTCAGGCGCAGCCGCAGACATCCGAACAGGCCCTGGATGCGGTGGCGTTCGACCAGAAGATCGGCGCCCGGCTGCCGGGGGACCTGGCCTTTCAGAACCAGCGTGGGGAGCCCGTTGATGTGGCGGCTTTGGCAGAGGACACGCCGGTACTCATGGTGTTGGCCTGGTACGAGTGCCCCAATCTCTGCCCGATGTTGCTGGACCAGCTGGCCAAGGCGGTAAAACGGTTGCCGTTCGACAGCGAGGAATACCAGGTGGTGGTGGCCAGTATCGATCCCCAGGAAACCCCGGCCGAGGCGTTGAATGTGGAGCGTCGGCTGCGGGAGAAATACGGGGACGTGGTGAACAGCTGGCAGTTGCTGACTGGCGACGCCCAGTCGATCGACGCCCTGACCGAAGCGGTGGGGTTCGAATACGCCTACGACCCCGAGCGGGACAGCTACGCCCATCCGGCCGGCGTGGTGGTGTTGGAGCCCGGTGCGGTGGTCAACCGCTACCTGTTCGGCCTCAAGACCAACGCCCCGGATCTCAAGCTGGCGCTGGTGCAGGCAGGCCAGGGCAATCTGGGGTCACCCGTGGATCAGGTGGTGTTGCGTTGCTATCGCTTCAGTCCCGATAGCGGACAATACAATCTGGCGGTGCTGAGGCTGGTGAAGATTGTGGGGTCGCTGTTCGTGTTGGGCATGGCCGGCCTGATATTCGTGTTATGGCGAAGGGAGCGGAAATGAGCGCAGAAGCGGTCAAGGGGGCGGTCAAGGACGCGGATGTCGCTTTCAAGATCATCCCGACAGCGGTATCCGACTACGCCACCAAGGTGGACCATCTCTATTACGCGCTGTTGGGACTGTCAGCCCTGCTGATCGTCATTCTGGTGGGGCTGATCGTGGTGTTTGGCTGGCGTTACCGGGCCGGCCGCGAAGGGGAGCGTGGACCGGTGCCGGGAGAGAAAGTGGGGCACCGGGTGGAGATCGGTTTTGCTCTGGCGCTGGTGGCCTTTTTCATCGCCCTGTTTTACTGGGGCAGCCAGCTCTACGTCAGCCTGTATGGCGACCAGCAGGCGGATCTGACCATTAACGTGATTGGCAAACAATGGATGTGGAAGATCCAGCACCCGGACGGGACCCGGGAGATCAACACCCTGCATGTCCCGGAGGGCGAGACCATCCGCCTGCGGATTACCTCCCAGGACGTGATCCACAGTTTTTCACTGCCCAGTCTGCGGCTCAAGCGGGATGCGGTGCCGGGGCAATACACCACGGCGGTATTCAAAGCCAACCAGACCGGCGATTTCCGGCTCTTCTGCGCCGAATACTGCGGTACCCAGCATTCCAAGATGCGCGGCAAGCTGGTGGTGATGCAGCAAGCGGACTACGAAGACTGGCTGACCCGTAACGGTAACGGCGAAAGCCCGGTGAAAGTGGGGCGCAAGCTGTTCCAGAGCTATGGCTGTTCCGGCTGCCATCACGGCAAGTCCAGCGTGCGGGCGCCGTCCCTGGATGGCATCTATGGCCGCACCGTGCCCCTGGCCAGCGGCGACACCATCGAGGTGGACGAAGCGTACCTGCGCGATTCCATCCTGCAGCCCCAGAAACAGGTGGTGGCCGGGTTTACGCCGATCATGCCCAGTTTCAAGGGGCAGATTTCCGAGGGTGAGATTTTCCAGATCATTGCGTACATCAAGTCCCTGAAACCGGGTGACTGGCGACAGGACGATTCAGCGGGAGCGTTACCATGAGTGCCAGCGAAGCACAGGCAGGCTATCTATCGGGCAGCTGGTCCCTGCGCGGCTGGCTGCTGACCCTCGATCACAAGCGAATCGGTTGGTTGTATGCCATTTCCATCACCGGCTTCTTTGTGCTGGGTGGGATCGCCGCGCTGCTGATCCGGCTGGAGTTGATCACGCCCCCCGGGGATCTGATGAGCGATGACACCTACAACCGGATGTTCTCGCTTCACGGCATCATCATGGTGTGGTTCTTCCTCATTCCCTCGATCCCCGCCACCCTGGGCAATTTCCTGCTGCCGATCATGGTGGGGGCCAGAGATATGGCGTTCCCGAAGTTGAATCTGCTGTCCTGGTATATCTACAGTCTCGGTGGGCTGTTCACGGTGATCGCGGTGATCGCCGGCGGCGTGGATACCGGCTGGACCTTCTATACGCCTTACTCGACGCTATTCTCCAATTCGGCGGTGCTCGCGGCGGCCACCGGGGTCTTCATCGTCGGCTTCTCGTCGATACTCACCGGGCTCAACTTCATCGTCACCACCCATACCATGCGGGCGCCGGGCATGGGCTGGATGCGGTTGCCGCTGTTCGTGTGGGCCAACTACGCCACCGCACTGATCATGGTACTGGCGACGCCGATCCTGGCGGTGACCCTGCTGTTGATCGCCCTGGAGCGCACCCTCGGCCTGGGTATTTTCGATCCCAGCCTGGGCGGGGACCCGCTGCTGTTCCAGCACATGTTCTGGTTCTATTCCCACCCGGCGGTGTACATCATGATCCTGCCGGCGATGGGGGTGATCTCCGAGATCATTGCCTGCTTCTCGCGCAATCCGGTTTTCGGCTACTCGGGCATGGTGATCTCCATCATGGCCATCGCGCTGTTCGGGTTTGTGGTGTGGGGACACCACATGTTCGTCTCGGGGCAGAGCCTGTATGCCGGGATCCTGTTCTCGTTTTTCACGTTCCTGGTGGCGGTGCCCTCGGCGATCAAGACGCTCAACTGGACCGCCACCATGTTCCGGGGGCGCATCGAGTTTTCCGGCCCCATGATCTATGCGCTGTCCTTTCTTGGCCTCTTCACCATCGGCGGCCTGACCGGTGTGTTCCTGGCCTCCCTGGCGCTGGATGTGCACCTGCACGACACCTACTTCGTCACGGCACACTTCCACTACATCATGGTCGGCGGGGCGGTAACCGCCTATCTCGGCGGGCTGCATTTCTGGTGGCCCAAACTGACCGGGCGACTGTATCCGGAATTCTGGGCCAAGGTAGCGGCCCTGGCGCTGTTCATCGGCTTCAACCTGACGTTCTATCCGCAGTTCCTGCTGGGTTATGGGGGCATGCCACGGCGTTATCATGAATACCCTGACGCGTTCCAGCTGCTGCATGTGATGTCGACCCTGGGCAGCGGGGTGCTGGGGATTGGTTACCTACTGCCGATCATCTACCTGGCCTGGTCGCTGCGCTTCGGCAAACCGGCACCCAACAATCCCTGGGACGCCCGCGGGCTGGAGTGGCGGACCACGTCGCCACCGCCGGTGCACAATTTCCACGAGACGCCCCGGGTCACGGAGGAGCCCTATGCCTACAAGTGAACCGGTACCGGCGGAACAGTTTGACGACATGCCCCAGCAGCGCCGGGCCAGTGTGCTGGGCATGTGGACGTTTCTGGTCACCGAACTGTTGCTGTTCGGGGGCGCTTTCTCCGCATTCGCCATATTCCGGGTGATGCACCCCAATGTTTTTGGCGAAGCGGCCCATCATCTGGACCTCAAACTGGGCGCGATCAACACCGCCATTCTGCTCAGCAGCGGGATGACCATGTTCCTTGCGGAGCAGGCGGTCAGTGCCGGCAGGCGACGATTGGCACTGGGCATGCTGTGCTCGACCATTGGCCTCGGCGTGGTATTTCTGGGCATCAAAGGTTACGAGTGGTCCAAGGAGGCGGCCCACAACCTGGCCCCGGTGCTGGGGCAGCCATTCCATTTCCCGGGTGACTCCCCGGGTATTGCGGAGCTGTTCTTCAACTTCTATTACACCCTAACCGGGATGCACGCGGCCCACATGCTGGTGGGGCTGATAATTCTCGCGGTCATGGTGGTCCTGGTCTGGCGCTGGCGGGATGGTTACCGGCTCGATCGGCAGACACGGGTCGTGGGCTTGTACTGGGCCTTTGTCGACGTGATCTGGATTTTCGTATTCACCAGTCTCTACCTGTTAAGGGGGTAGCATGAACGTGCGTCTGGCGGTGGTGACTTGGCTTTTGTTACTGATCATGCTGGGTATCAGTCTCTCGGCGCTGATGCTGCAAACCCCCTGGCTGCGCATGACGGTCCATCTGGGCAGCGCGGTTGTGATGGGGGCATTGGTGATGGCCATTTTCATGCGGCTGCGCAGCGCAGATGGTCTCATCCGGCTTTACGCCCTGGGTGGCTTGATGTGGCTGGGGTTCCTTTTGTTGCTAACGCTGCTGGATTTCATCAGCCGTTGATCGTTTCTTTTTTGTGTCGCAAAAAAAGACAAATAATGGGTTTGTTCTTTTGCGCCTGTTAAAATATAAAGTCATATACTCTTGGGTGGTCAGTAGGAGCGGCCGTCAGAGCGCTGTCAGGCGCTTCATGTGGTGTGTCGGAAGATAACATGCTTATGCAATACATTATTGGGCTTGTCAGACCCTTTGGTTTGGGTGTCATGGGAGTGGCGCTATTGTTGGCCATCACTCCGGTGTCCGCCGAAGAAGAGGCCAGGCCCCTCTTCGTCTACTGTTACAGCGACAGCGATCTGTTCCCTTTTCATCTGAATAGCGAAGACAGGCCTGCCGGAGAGCGTTCCGGAATCGATATTGATTTGATGCGCGAGCTGCAAGCCCGGTTACCCCTTCGAATCGAATTCCGTACGCGGCCCTGGAAACGCTGCCTCCATGGGTTGCGCACAGGGGAGGTGAGCGGCGTGATTGCCACCCACCAGAAGGCCCGGGAAAAACTGGGGGTCTATCCCCGTGATGCCGATGGCAATGTCGACCCGGAAGGTCACGTGTATATCATCAACTATGCGTTGTATGCCCGGTCTGGCACGGACGTGCGGTATGATCCCGGATCCGGACGTATCCAAAACAGTACCGGCTTACCGGTGATTGGCCGGCTGGGGTTTTCGGTGATCCGTGATCTGCGCCGGGCCGGCAACGACGTGGAAACGGTGGCCGATTCGCAGCTCAAGAATTTTCTGCGACTGGCGAAGGGAAGGGCCGGTGGCGTCGTGGCGCTGCAGAATCATGGCGACTACCTGCTGGAAAAATACCCCGCGACATTCTCTTCTGTGGTACGCACGCGACCTGCGATCAGTCAGAAGTCCGGATATCTCCTCATCAGCCACCGTTTCCATGAGCAATATCCACAACTGGTAGAGCGGATCTGGGGGATGCTCAGAATCCTGCGCGACCAGAAACTCAAACAGCTCTACGACAAATACTACGCCTCACAAACCCCCTAGCCCGGGTGCCGCAGGCTTGCACTCGCCCCCTATCGCCTTGGTGGGGGGTGGCTCCTGATTGCTTGTACCGGTGGTGCAATACCTGATCTGAATCAAACCCGCAAAACGCCAACCCGCTTATGTTTTGTACAGGAACAACAACAAAACCAGGGTTGGCGCTATGAAAACCTTTCGCTCGATTTTCATTTCATTTTGGGGATGCTGGCTACTGGCGTGGAGCGCCTTTGCGGTGTTTGCGGAAGTCACCGGAGACGATGGCTGGACCCTGCGCAAGGAAGAGGACGGTATCCGTGTCTATACCCGGGAGGTACCGGGTTCTGAATTTCAGGCCTTTCGTGGTGAGACGGTGCTCGATACCCGCCTGTCCACGCTGGTGGCCGTGCATACCGATGTGGCGTACGTAAAGGACTGGCTCCAGGACTGCACCCACTCAGAACTGATCGGCAAGTTCGACCCCAAAGGCTATTTTGCCTACTTCCGCACCGAAGCCCCCTGGCCGGTAAGTGACCGGGACTATGTGCTGCGCTATGAATTCGAGCAGGATCCGGAGTCACTGGCCGTAGAGCTGCGCTTCCGATCCGAGGTGGCCATGCGGCCGGAAACCGATGACTGTGTTCGCATCACCGAGTTGGAGGGGTTCTGGAAAATGACGCCACGCGAGGACGGGGCGATCGATGTGGTGTACCAGGTGACCCGTGCTGATCCCGCCGGCAGTCTGCCTTCCTGGCTGGCCAACGCCTTTGTGGTGGACCAGCCCTTCAATACCCTGAAGCGGCTGCGCCGTCAGGTGCGGGAGGACAAGTATCAGGGGCGCTCCTTCGAGTTTGTCGTGGAACCGGCGCTGCTGCCACCCACGGCGGCCGGCCCGCCCAGCAGAACCGCCAATTGATTCGGTGGGGGAGGGCGCGTGCCACTCTCTCCGAAGACAGACCTGCTTTTCCGGTTGCAGAAACGACGACCTCTGCGCCATGATCGGGAAAAAGCGGGTTTTTGAGCGTTTAGTCGCCACGAGTGCGTGGTCCGTGCGGCTCTTTTCGAGGGAATTGAGGAGAGCACTTCTATGGCTTGGAACGTGTTCGTGCTTGGCCTGGACGAGTTGGGCGAGCGGTTACTGCCTCAACTGAATCATGCCGATGATTATGTCTTTCACGGCCTGCTGTCTCTGGATGAGGCCGTTCATGCGGAAAACTACGACATTGCCCGCCTGCTGAAAACCGCCATTGAGGAACTGGAGCGGTTCGATGGCTCGGTGGATGCGGTGGTCGGCTACTGGGATTTTCCCACCAGCGCCCTGGCGCCGCTGATCCGGCAGCATTTCAACCTTCCGGGCCCCACCCTGGAATCCGTCCTCAAGTGTGAAAACAAATACTGGAGCCGCCTCGAACAGCGCAAGGCGGCCCCGGATGTGGTACCGCAATTTCAGGCCCTGGATCCTTTTGCGGAGGATCCCCTGCAGGAGGTGGAACTGGACTATCCCTTCTGGCTCAAACCGATTAAGTCCCACTCCTCCCAGCTTGGCTTTCGAATCGACTCGGACGAACAGTTGCAGGCGGCCATCCCGCGTATTCGCGAAGGCATCGAGCGCCTGGCCGAGCCGTTTAATGAGGTGATGGCCTACGCTGACCTGCCGCCGGAAATCACAAGCATGGACCACAAGTCCTGCATCGCCGAAGGCATTATCTCCATGGGGCGCCAATGCACCCTGGAGGGGTATGTCTTCAATGGTGAAGTCCGCATCAGCGGCATCGTCGATACCCTGCGCGACGCGAAATACCCCTCCGTGCTGTCACGCTATGTCTACCCCTCCGGCTTGCCGCAAAACGTACAGGACCTGATGTTCCGGGTGACCCGGGCGGTGATGCTGCAAATCGGTTATGACAATGCCGCGTTCAATATTGAGTATTTTTACGACGAACACGCCGAAAAGGTGTGGTTGCTGGAAATCAACTCCCGGCTGTCGCGATCTCACGGCCCCATCTTTCAATTGGTGGATGGGGTGCCGCATTTCCAGATCATGGTGGACCTGGGCCTGGGGATCGATCCCCGTATGCCGCACCGGGAAGGTCATTACGCCCTTGCAGCCAAACAGATGATCAAGGTGTTCGAGGACGGCATCGTGCGCCGGGTGCCTTCAGAGCATGACATCAAGGCGCTGGAAGCACTCTATCCGGGCACTCTCGTGGAAATGAACGTGGAAGAGGGAATGCGGCTGTCGGAGTTGCTGCACCAGGATGAGTATTCCTACGAGCTGGGAGTCATTTTTACCGGCGCCGACGATCAGGACCAGCTGAGCGAGCGGCTCCGTCAGTGTGAGGACATGCTGGATATCCGGATTGACCCGGTATCCGACTGAATGCGGTCATTGCGGAACAGGAGAAGCGCTTATGCAGGAGGTACGGGATTTTCCCTTTGCCGTGGAATGCCGTGATTCGCAGTGGATTCCCATGCGGGACGGGACCCGGCTGAGTGCCCGGATCTGGCTTCCCGAAGAGGCCGAGACGGCACCGGTGCCGGCCATTCTGGAGTATATTCCCTATCGCCTGCGGGATGGCTCGGCGCTGCGTGACGCGGTGCATTTCCACTACTTTGCCGGCCACGGCTACGCGGGTGTGCGAGTGGACATTCGGGGTAGCGGGGATTCCGAGGGGATTCTGCGTGATGAGTACCTGGAGCAGGAGTTGCAGGACGGTGAGGACATCCTGCGATGGATCGCCGAGCAACCCTGGTGCGATGGCAATGTCGGCATGATCGGGATTTCCTGGGGGGGGTTTAACGGCCTGCAGCTGGCGGGTCGCAAACCACCCGAGCTCAAGGCGGTGGTGAGCGTCTGTTCCACGGATGATCGCTATGCCGATGATGTCCATTATATGGGCGGTTGTCTGCTGGGGGATAACCTGTCCTGGGCCTCGACCATGTTCGCCTACAATTCGCTGCCCCCGGACCCGGAGGTGGTGGGCGAGCGCTGGCGGGACATGTGGCAAGAACGTCTCGAGGGCAGTGGTCTGTGGCTGCTGAACTGGCTGGAACACCCCCATCGGGACGACTTCTGGAAACACGGCTCCATTTGCGAGGACTTCTCGACCGTCAAGGCGCCCATTCTGGCGGCCAGCGGCTGGGCCGACGGCTATTCCAACGCCGTGTTTCGCCTGGTGGAGAATCTGCCCGGACGCTGCAAGGGACTGGTAGGGCCCTGGAGCCACAAGTATCCCCATCAGGGCGAGCCCGGGCCGGCCATCGGCTTTCTGCAGGAATGCCTGCGTTGGTGGGGGTGTTGGTTAAAGGGCGAGGATACCGGGGTGGAGAAGGACCCGGCGCTGCGGGTCTGGATGCAGGACAGCGTTCCGCCGACCACCAGTTACGGCCACCGGCCCGGGCGCTGGGTGATCGAGCCTTCCTGGCCTTCCCCGCAGGTGCAGCCGTTGCGGCTGCCCCTGGCGCCCGGGCGGCTGGCGTGGAACGGCGAAAGGCGCAAGGAGGAAAGTGAGCTCACAGTGCAGTCGCCGCTGACCTGCGGCCTTTTCGCTGGCAAGTGGTGCTCCTATGCTGCCGGACCTGATCTGGCACACGATCAGCGCGAGGAGGACGGTGGTGCCCTGATCTTTGAAAGCCCTGAGCTGGAAGAGAGCCTGGAAATCCTGGGGGCGCCGGTTGTGGAGCTGGAGATTGCCGCCAATAGACCGGTGGCCATGGTGGCCGTGCGTCTGTCTGATGTGGCACCAGATGACAAAGCGACCCGTGTGACCTACGGATTGCTCAATCTTACCCATCGGGAAAGCCATGAGCATCCCGAGCCCCTGGAGCCCGGGCAGCGCTATCGGGTCAAGGTGCAAATGAACGATGTTGCCCAGCGCTTCCCGGCCGGGCACCGGCTGCGTCTGTCGCTGTCCACTTCGTATTGGCCCATGGCCTGGCCACCGCCCGAACACGTGCGGTTGAGTGTTTTCGACAAGCACAGCGCTCTGGTATTGCCCCATCGGCCACAACGGGACGAGAGTGGCGAAGCCCCCCGCTTTGGCCCGCCAGAGGGCGCGCCCACCATCCCCCATACTCTGCTGAAACCGGCCGATCACAATTGGTATGTGCACCGCGATCTGGCCCGCGACCTGTCGATGCTGGAAGTCGTGAACGACGCGGGCACCGTCAGGCTGGAAGATTCCGGAATCGAGGTGCAGACCCGCGCCGTGGAGTGGTACAGCTCCCAGGGCGACGAGTTTGATTCCATTCGCGGCGAGACCCTCTGGGAGCGCTCTCTGCGCCGGGATGACTGGCATATTCAAACCACCACCCGGACGATTCTGACCTCCGACGCCCAGTGGTTCTATATTCACGCGACCCTGGACGCCTACGAGGGGGAGCGCCGGGTGTTCTGCCGCACCTGGAACCACAGGGTATCCCGGAAACGGCTTTGAGGTGCCGGGGTGTTGAAAGCGGCTCAGGCATTTCCGGGGATAACCCTCTACCCGAGTAGGGTATAGGGAGTGGTAAAATAAAACTGCAGGACGTCATGGGCGCTTCGAAAGGGAGGAGAAAGCCATGATCAGCCCCAAACTCAAGGAGTATCTCGACAGCAACGCCGTGAAGTATCAATCCCTTCCCCATGAGCCAGCCGCGGATGCGGCACGCACTGCGCATGTGGCCCATGTACCGGGACGGGAGTTCGCCAAGGCGGTGATCGTCAAGGCCAACGGCCGGCTCACCATGGCGGTTGTGCCGGCCACGGACCACGTGCATGTGAAGGAACTGAAGCAGGCTTTGGGGGCGGCAGACCTGGAACTGGCGGACGAGGACGAGATTCGCGCCGCCTTTCCGGATTGTGAGGTGGGTGCCATGCCGCCTTTCGGCAATCTCTACGGGATGGAGGTCTTCGTCAATGAGCACCTGCGGGAGGACGACAGCATCGTCTTCAACGCCGGCAGCCACGACGAGGCACTGCGCATGAGTTACCAGGACTTTGATCGGCTGGTGCATCCCCAGGTCTTGCACTTTTAACGGCCGATGCGGTCAACCTCGTACACGAGGATCTTGCCTGATGAGGCAATCCAACCGGTGATCTTCGGATCGCCGGTTTTTCGTTGCTAGAAAGAAAGGGCAGATGGGGAAGGAGATACCGCGGGTGGAAAAAAACAGCCAGGCCGTAAAGCCTGGCTGCACCGATGTCCGGAGTTACCAGCTGCCTTCGTCCTGGCTCTGGTCTTGCTGGTTTTGCTGATTCTGTTCGTACTCTTCCTTGCTGATACGACCATCCTGATTGGCATCCTGCTCCTGGAGCATTTGCTGCGGGTCCTGGCCTGCAGCAGTGGAGCCATAACGGTTCAGTTCGTCCTGGCTGACATAACCATCCTTGTTGGCATCCAGTTCGTCGAACTCGGCCTGCTTCTGAGTACCTTGCTGGGTCATGGACTGGTCTTCGCTCTGGCTACTGGTATCACCGGCAGCGAATGCGCCACCTGCCAGCCCCAGGGTCAAAAGACTTGCCATAGTGATTGAAGTGACCTTCATCGTGCTTCTCCTTACGTTTGCTCGTGAGTCTTCCTTTTCGACCACCACTAAAGGTCTATAGCCGTTCCGGGTTTGTTTGCGTTGCCGGTAACTGACTATTCTTTGAGCATAGGGTCGTCATCCTGATCTTGACCAGTGACCGTTTTTTCATTTTCTATTTATGTGCCTCCAAAGTGGTGCATATTCCCGCCAGACCAGCCTCGCAACCGGGTTTACTGCTTATGAGAACTGTTGAGCATTTTGGGGCCCGTGAGCTTGTTAGACTTTCAACCCCGTCGTCTATCCCGCGTGGAGGAGGACGGAAAGCGCTTTCAGACACAGCCAGCCCTTGGCATGAGGTAGCGCATTTCTTAGAAAAATTAAAGACTTAGGGAAGGTAAAACGATGAAAAAACTGGTTACATCTCTGGTTCTTTCTCTCTCAATGATCACTGGTGCACAGGCGGCCAAGGTCTCCGGCGTGGAAATCCCCGATATGCTCAAGGCTGACAGCACCGAGCTGAAGCTCAACGGTGCCGGCGTTCGGGACAAGTGGTTCATCGACATCTACGTGGGTGGCCTGTACCTGCCGAAGGCGTCCCAGGATGCCAAATCCATCATCTCCGCCCAGGAGCCGCAGGCTATCAAGCTGCACATGGTGTCCGGCCTGATCGACAGCGAGAAGATGACCAACGCCACAATCGAAGGTTTCGAGAAGTCCACTGGCGGCAACATGGCGCCGATTCAGAAGCAGATTGATGCTTTCATCAATGTCTTCAAGGAAGAAATGAACGAGGGCGACGTTTACGACATCGTCTACGTTCCGGAGAAGGGCGTTGAGGTCTATAAGAACGGCGAGCTGAAGGACACCATCGACGGTGGCATGGAATTCAAGAAGGCCCTGTTCGGTATCTGGCTGTCTGACGAGCCGGCCCACGAAGGCCTGAAAGAGTCCATGCTGGGTCTGGAAGACTGATTCCGGAACCCGGGCATAAAAAAAGCCGGCATCAGCCGGCTTTTTTTATGGAATGAAGAAAAGCGCTTACCAGACAAACAGCCAGCCGCCGTCGTCCTCTTCATCCTTCTTCTCTTCTTTCTTCTGCGGTTCCGGTTTGGCAGCTTCCGGCTTGGCCTCGTTCTTCGCAGGCTTGGGCTTGGGAGCGGCCTTCTGCTGAGTCTCCGCAGCGGCGGATGCATCCCACTTCACGCCCAGGGCGTAAAGGGTATCGTCATCCAGCTCGCCGGTCGCGCTGAGGCCGGATTGCTTGCTCTGGAAGCTCTTGACGGCGGCGCGCAGTTGGCTGTCCATCTGACCATCGGCAGTGCCGATATCATAGCCTGCACCGTACAGGGCATTTTCCGCCGCCAGGACCGTGTTGTTCGGAGTTTGCTGGGCCAGTGCGGCGCCAGAGAGCACACCGGTGACAAGACCGGCGGCGATGAGACGAAACATTGAGCGATAGGACCCTGTTGCCATTCTGTCCTCCTGTTGTCATTCGCAATACCCCGGTTAGGGGTAGGGCCATCCCTTAAGGGTAGTTCAAAATGACGGGTGCGGCGAATGGATGGGAGATCAAATTGTTTTCAATTGTCACCACCGCAGTCACTCATGGGCCGGCTACTCAGCTGTAGTCGGTTTTTTCCCTGAATTCGCACAGGTCCTCGATGATACAGGCACCGCAGCGCGGCTTGCGGGCGGTGCAGGTGTAGCGGCCGTGGAGGATGAGCCAGTGGTGGGCATCCTTGAGGTAGGGTTTGGGTACCCAGCGCATGAGCCGGTCTTCCACTTCGCGGACATTCTTGCCCCTGGCAATGCCGGTGCGGTTGGCGACCCGGAAGATATGGGTATCCACCGCCATGGTTTCGTGGCCGAAGGCGGTGTTGAGAACAACGTTGGCGGTTTTACGACCGACGCCGGGCAGCGCCTCCAGGTCCTTGCGGTTTTCCGGCACTTCACCGCCGTGTTGCTCCAGGATCAGGCGACAGGTCTTGAGGATGTTCTCGGCCTTGGAGTTGAACAGGCCAATGGTGCGGATATGTTCTTTCAGCCCGCCCAGTCCCAGATCGAGGATGGCCTGGGGGGTATTGGCCACTGGGAAGAGTTTGGCCGTGGCCTTGTTGACCCCCTTGTCCGTGGCCTGGGCCGACAGGATGACGGCAATCAGCAGTTCAAAGGGGGAGCTGTATTCCAGTTCCGTGGTGGGGGACGGGTTGGCCTGTTTCAGGCGTTCGAAAATCTCGGCGCGTTTCTGGCGGTTCATCGTAATTCCTGATACTCGACGACAGCGGTAGCCTTCAATTGACGTTGCCGGTCACGCGAACGCGCTTACTGCCGGTGGCGACTGGCTCCGGGGCTTCAACCGCCCGGCGCTCCAGGCGGTCGTCAATGATGTTCTTCAGGGCGATCAGCAGCCCCAGGCCGATAAAGGCCCCCGGCGGCAGAATGGCGAATAGGACGTTGACGTAATCGTCGAACACGGCGATTTCCCAGTGCGCGGCCTGGGGCCCGAAGATCAGTTCCATGTTGCTGAAGAGGGTGCTGCGGCCGATCACTTCACGCATGCCGCCCAACAGCAGCAGGACCACGGTGAAGCCCAGGCCCATCATGAAACCGTCGGTCATGGCCGGCAGCACCGGATTCTTGGAGGCAAAGGCATCGGCGCGGCCGAGGATGGAGCAGTTGGTCACGATCAGGGGAATGAAAATGCCCAGGATCTGGTAGAGCTCATAGGTGTAGGCCTGCATCAACAGCTCCGCGCAGGTCACCAGGGAGGCGATGATCATCACGAAGGCCGGCAGCCGGACCGAATCGGGCACGAAGTTGCGGATCATGGACACGGCGACGTTGGAACCGGTCAGCACCAGCATGGTGGCCAGGCCCAGACCCAGCGCGTTGACTACCGTCCCGGTGACGGCCAGCAGTGGACACAGGCCCAGCAGCTGCACCAGCGCCGGATTGTTGATCCAGAGACCGTCCTTGATGATGTCACGGATGGACTTGGTGGCCATCAGGCTGCTCCTTGACGTTTACGTTTCCGCGTTTCAGGCTGCGCCTGCTCTGAGAGTAACGCCTCGCGATGCTGCTTGAAATACCGCAGGGTACGATAAACGGCGCGGACCACGGCGTTGGGCGTTATGGTTGCGCCGGTGAACTGATCGAAGGCACCGCCGCGTTTGGCGACTTGCCAGTTTTTGGGTTCCGGATTGCTCAGGGAACGGCCATTGAACTCGTACACCCAGTTCGATTTCTTGATTTCCACCTGATCCCCCAGCCCCGGAGTTTCATGGTGCTCGACCACCCGAACCCCCAGAATCGTCCCGTCGCGGTCAATCCCCACCAGCAGTCGGATCGGGCCGGAGTAGCCGTTGGGCGCCACAGCCGGCAGGATGACGCCGGTCACTTGCCCATCCTTGTAGGCCCGGTAGCCGGTGGCAGGCTCACTGAGTTGCAGCTTGTCATTGGGCGCTATGGTGAATGACGCGTCCAGCAGATCGTTGTCGCGCTGTTCCGGCGGAACCACCTCCAGCAGGGCGCTGGCCTGAGCCAGGCGCTTCTGTTCGGCGATCTTGTCGGCGGTCACGTACTGGGTGATGGCGATCAGTCCCGCGGTGAGTACCGCGAACAGCGCCAGACCGATGGCATTTTTGAGGATGGCACGTGCCAATGCGCTCATGCGGGCTCCTACTTGCCAATGCCGCGGCGAGGGCGAACATGACCGTAGGTCCGCGGCCGGGCGTAATAGTCGATGAAAGGCGCGGCGAAGTTCATCAGCAGCACCGCAAAGGCGACCGCATCGGGGTAGCCGCCCCAGCTGCGGATCACGTAGATGAGAATGCCGATGCCGGCGCCGTAATAGAGCTTGCCCTGGTTGCTGGTGGCGGCCGAGACCGGGTCGGTGGCAATGAAGAACGCCCCGAGCATGGTACCCCCGGCCAGCAGGTGCATCTGCACCGGTACGTACTGGTCCGGGTCCCAGCCGAAGGCCAGGCTGCATACTGCCAGGGCGCCCAGCATGGCCACCGGAATATGCCAGGTGATGATCCGCAGCTTGATCAGCAGCAGGCCGCCGGCGAGGAAGGCCAGATTGACCCACTCCCAGCCGTAGGCCACCCACTGTCCGAAGGCGGGGTGCTGGAGCACCTGCTGGGCGGTTTCGGCGCTGATGTGGTGCTTGTAGACATCCAGCGGTGTGGCCTGGGTCCAGGCGTCCGGCGCCGTAATGCCGCCGGCGAAGATCTGCTGCAGGGTGTCCAGCAGTCCGGGATGTTGGCTCCAGGCCAGTCCGGGTTCGACCCAATTGGTGGTCATGGCCACCGGGAATGACACCAGCACCAGGGCATAGCCCACCATGGCGGGGTTGAAGGGGTTGGAGCCCAGCCCGCCATACAGCTGCTTGGCGAACACGATGGCCACCACCACCGCCACCAGCGATATCCACCAGGGCAGCAGGGGCGGCAGGGCCAGGCCCAGCAACAGCCCGGTCACCATGGCGCTGCAATCCTTGAGATAGAAACCCAGCGGCCGCCGGCGCAGCTTCAGAACCAGGGCCTCGGTGGCCACCGCCATCGCCATGCAGAAGATCACGTTGATCAGGTTGCCCCAGCCAAAAAACGCCACCTGGACCGTCAGGCCCGGCAGGGCAGCCAGCATCACCCACTGCATGACGCGTGAGGTGCGGTTGGGGCCGTGGGTGTGGGGTGACGAAAGTCTCAGGTAACTCATAGTGGCAGTTGCATATCCTGTTATTGGACGGCGGTATCCGCCGCCTGGGCAGCTTTCAGCGCCTCTTCGGCGCGGGCCACGCGATCATGGTTCTTGGCCACGGCCCGCTCGAACTTCTCCACCTGCTCGGGCTTGTTCTCCCGGGCATCGGCGAGGAACTCCTCCATCTGTGCCAGCTTCTGACGGGCCTTGTCGAGGTCGGCCTGGGCTTCGTCAACGCTCTTGATGTCCGCCGGCTTCGGCTGGAGCGCCCCCGAGGCCTGGGCCAGCGCCTGCTCGGCCTTGGCCACGCGATCACGGTTCTTGGCGACCGCACGCTCGAATTTCTCCACCTGCTCGGGCTTGCTCTCCCGGGCTTCGGCAAGAAAGTCCTCCATTTGCGTCAGCTTCTGGCGAGCCTTGTCGAGATCGGCCTGGGCCTGCTCGGGGGTTTTGGTAACGGGCGCCTCGGGTGCGGCTACCTGGGGTTTTTCGGGTGCCTCCTGGGCTTTGGCCAGGGCCTGTTCCGCCCGGGCCACCCGTTCCCGGTTCTTTTCCACCGCGCGGGTGAGCTTCTCCACCTGGTCCGGATTCTCTGCCTTGGCGTCGGCCAGCAGGGATTCCATTTGGGCCAGTTTGGCGCGGGCCTTTTCGGCAATCTTGCGCAGCTCGTCGATGGACTCGCCTGGCGCCGCCTGAGGGGCTTGCTGGTTGCGGGCCGATTCCAGGGCATCGCGGGCCGCGTTCACGCGCTGTTCGTTCTTGGCAACCGCATTCTGCAGTTTTTCCACCCGGGTGGGATCGGCCTGTTCGGCGTCGGCCAGGGCATCCCGCATTTTCTGGAGCTTGGCCTCGGCCTTCTCCAGGTTGACTTCCAGAGTCGGGATATCGGCGGTGGCCGCGGCTGGCTTTTTGGCCTGGGCCCGTGCCACGGCCGCTTTCACCGCATCGGCCTTGGAGGCGGGCGCTTCGGCGCCTGTTGCCTGCTTCTCGGCCTGGGCCTTGGCGGCGGCTTCGGCCCGGGCCTTGCGGCGGGCTTCCTTCTCGGCCTTTTCCCGTTCCAGGCGTTCCTGGCGCTGTTCGAAGCGCTCACGGGCACGATCGGACTTGGCCTGTTCGGCACGTTGCTGGCGAATCTCGCCCTTGGCGTAGCGATAATACTGGACCAGCGGAATCGCACTGGGGCAGACGTAGGCGCAGGCCCCGCACTCGATACAGTCGAACAGGTCGAACTGTTCGGCCTTGTCGAACTCCTGGCCCTTGGCAAACCAGTACAGCTGCTGGGGCAACAACTCGGCCGGGCAGGCCTGTTCGCACATGCCGCAGCGGATGCAGGCCTGGGCCGGCGGCGGCGCGGGGAGTTCTTCCGCCGTGGCGGCGATCAGGCAGTTGGTGGTCTTGACCACCGGCACCATGGTCGCCTGCAGGGTAAAGCCCATCATCGGCCCACCCATGATCAGGCGTTGGGTGCGGTGTTCCTGGAAGCCGGCCTGTTCCAGCAGGTAGCGGATCGGGGTGCCCATCAGCACCTCGAAGTTGCCCGGGTCGGTCAGGGCCTCGCCGGTGAGGGTGGCGATCCGGGAAATCAGCGGTTCGCCAAAGCGGATGGCCCGGTAGACGGCCGCGGCGGTGCCGACGTTCTGGCACATGACGCCGATATCCGCGGGAATGCCGTTATGGGGGACTTCCTTGCCGGTTAGGATCTGAATCAGCTGGCGTTCGCCGCCGGACGGGTACTTGGTGGGAATGACCACCACTTCAATGCGGGTGCCCTCCACCGCGCGGCGAAGGGCGGCAATGGCTTCCGGCTTGTTGTCCTCGACCCCGATCAGGCATTCCGTGGGTTCGAGGATGTAGGCCATGATTTCCATGCCCTTGACGATTTCATCGGCCCGCTCGGCCATCAGGATCTGATCAGCGGTGATATAGGGTTCGCACTCGGCACCGTTGAGGATCAGGGTGTCCACCTTGTCCTCGCCTGGCGGGTGCAACTTGATATCGGTGGGGAAACCGGCGCCGCCGAGACCGGCCAGGCCGGCATTGTGGATGCGTGCCAGCAGCTCTTTGGGTTCGAGCTGGTGATAGTCCTCGCAGGGCGAGAGTTCGGTCCAGTGGTCTTCGCCATCCGGTTCGATCAGGATGCAGCGATCGGTCATGCCGGAGGGGTGGGGTACCGGCCGGTCCTCGATGGCGGTGACGGTGCCGGAGGTGGGGGCGTGAACCGGCAGGCTCAGGCGGCCTTCAGCCTCGGCAATCACCTGGCCCTTGAGCACTTTGTCACCCACCGCAACTGTCGGATGGGCGGGGGCGCCGATATGCTGATGCAGCGGAAGCATCAGGATCTCCGGCAGGCCGGCCGGGCGAATGGGCTGGGTCAGGGACTGGTGCTTGTTCTCCGGGGGATGGATGCCGCCCGGGAAATCCCACAGTTTACGCATCAGGCTGTGGCCTCGGATTGGCTGTCGCTGGCAATGACGTGGTCGCGGCTGACAACGGGCTGTGTGCCCGGTTTGTGCCAGTACCAGTTACGCACGGTGGTTTCGACCGGCACCATGTCGATGCAGTCGACCGGGCAGGGATCCACGCACAGGTCACACCCGGTGCATTCACTCTCGATCACGGTGTGCATGTGCTTGGCAGCGCCAAGAATCGCATCCACCGGGCAGGCCTGGATGCACTTGGTGCAGCCGATGCACTCGTCCTCGCGAATGACGGCGACCCGCTTTTCCGTTTCCACGCCGTGTTCGGCATCGAGGGGTTCGGGTTCGACATCGAGCAGGTCGGCCAGGGCCTGGATGGTGGCTTCCCCGCCCGGCGGACACTTGTTGATGGCTTCCCCCGCGGCAATGGCTTCGGCATAGGGCCGGCAACCGGGATGGCCGCACTGGCCGCACTGGGTTTGCGGCAGGAGGGCGTCGATCTGGTCCACCAGCGGATTGCCTTCCACCCGAAAGCGGACAGACGCAAAACCCAGCAGGGCCCCGAAAGCCAGGGCCAGACCAACCAGAACTGCGATGGCGATAAGAATACCGGACCACATATCGAACCGCCTTTAAATGGAAACCAGACCAGTGAAGCCCATGAAGGCCAGCGACATCAGGCCGGCCGTGACCATGGCAATCGCCGACCCTTTGAAGGGCTTGGGCACATCCGCCACCGCAATGCGCTCACGCATGGCGGCAAACAACACCAATACCAGTGAGAACCCGACGGCCGCGCCGAAGCCGTAGAGAATCGACTCGATGAAGTTGTTGTCCTTGTTGAGGTTGAGCAGCGCCACGCCCAGGACCGCGCAATTGGTGGTGATCAGCGGCAGGAAGATGCCCAGCACGCGGTAGAGCAGGGGGCTGGTCTTGCGCACCACCATCTCGGTGAACTGCACCACCACGGCAATCACGAGGATGAAGGTGATGGTCTTGAGAAACGTCAGCCCCAGCGGCGCCAGCAGGTACTCATAGGCCAGATAGCTGCACAGGGACGACAGGGTGAGCACGAAGGTGGTGGCCAACGACATGCCCATGGCGGTTTCCAGTTTGTTGGAAACCCCCATGAAGGGGCACAGGCCCAGGAACTGGACCAGTACGAAATTGTTGACCAGGATGGTGCTGATCAGGATGAGCAAGTATTCAGTCATTGTGATTCCTGTGCGTCATCACGTCTGTCGTCGGTCGTCGGTCGCTTGCTACTGACGACCGACGACCAGCGACTGACGGTCACTACATCACCCGCATACCCGGCTGCGCGCCCTCGTCCGGGGCCAGTAGCCAGATGTCCTTCTTGCCGGGACCGGCCGCCAGGACCATGCCCTCGGAGACTCCGAACTTCATCTTGCGCGGCTTGAGGTTGGCGACCATGACGGTCATCCGGCCGATCAGATCTTCCGGCTGGTAGGCGGACTTGATGCCCGCAAACACCTGCCGGGTCTCGTTGCCGATGTCCAGAGTCAGCTTGAGCAGTTTGTCGGCACCTTCCACGTGCTCCGCGTTCTGGATGCGCGCAATGCGCAGATCCACCTTGGCGAAGTCCGGGAATTCGATCTCTTCGGCGATCGGTTCCACGTCCGCCTTGGCTTCTGGCTTGGGCGCATCACCGGTGGCCGCCGGCATGGCCTCTTTGGAGGCTTCCAGCATGGCTTCGATCTGCTTCATGTCGATGCGCTGCATCATCGGCTTGAACTTTTCGATAGCGTGATCGACCAGATGTTCCCCACGGTGCTGCCAGTCCAGGGCACAGTTGAGGAAGGCCTCTGCCTTCTGTGCCGTGGCCGGCAGAACCGGGCCGAGGTAAGTCATCAGCAGGCGGAACATATTCAGTGCATTGGTGCTGATGGCCTGCACCTCGTTCAGGCGCTCCGGGTCCTTCGCCAGCACCCAGGGTTCCTTATCGTTCACATATTGGTTGGCCTGATCCGCCAGTTCCATGATCTGCCTCATGGCGCGGCCAAATTCCCGCTTTTCGTAATGCTCGGCGATGCTTTCACCGGCGTCCACGAAGCGCTGGAGCAGTTCCGGTTCGGTGATCTCGGCGCCCAGGCGGCCTTCGAATTTCTTGGTGATAAAGCCGGCGGTGCGGCTGGCGATGTTGACGACCTTACCGACCAGGTCGGAATTCACACGCTGGGCGAAGTCCTCCAGATTCAGGTCGAGATCGTCCACGTTGCTGGTGAGCTTCGCGGCGAAGTAGTAGCGGAGGTACTCCGGATTCAGGTGCTCCAGGAAGGTCCGCGCCATGATGAAGGTACCGCGGGACTTGGACATCTTCTTGCCGTTCACGGTCACGAAACCGTGGGCCCAAACGGCCGATGGCGTGCGGAAGCCGGCATCGCTCAGCATGGCGGGCCAGAACAGGGCATGGAAGTTGATAATGTCCTTGCCGATGAAGTGGTACACCTCGGCCTCGGAATCCGGCTTCCAGAAATGATCGAAATCCAGTTCCGGGCGCTGCTTGCACAGGTTCTTGAAGCTGGCCAGGTAGCCGATGGGGGCATCCAGCCAGACGTAGAAGTACTTGCCCGGGGCGTCGGGGATTTCGAAGCCGAAGTAGGGGGCGTCGCGGCTGATGTCCCAGGGGTGCAGCTCGGCGTCCAGCCATTCCGACAGTTTGTTGGCCACCTGCGGCTGCAGCGTGCCGCTGCGGGTCCAGTCTTTCAGGAAGTCGACGAAATCCGGCAGCGTGAAGAAGTAGTGCTCGGAATCCTTCTCGATGGGCGTGGCCCCGGAGAGGGCGGATTTGGGATCGATCAGCTCCATGGGCGTGTAGGTGGCGCCACAGGCTTCGCAGTTGTCCCCGTACTGGTCCGGCGTCTTGCACTTAGGGCAGGTGCCCTTGATGAAGCGGTCGGACAGGAACATTTCCTTTTCCGGGTCGTAGGCCTGGGTGATCTGTTTGGTGGCAATGTGGCCATGATCCCGGCACTGCTCATAGATGTAGCTGGAGAGTTCCCGGTTCTCTTCCGAATGGGTCGAGTAGTAGTTGTCGAAGGCGATCAGGAAGTCGGCGAAATCCTGCTGATGCTCGCTTTTGATGCGGTCGATCAGCTGTTCCGGGGTAATGCCTTCCTTCTCGGCCCGCAGCATGATGGCGGTACCGTGGGCGTCGTCGGCGCAGACGTAGATACAGTTGTGGCCCCGCATCTTCTGGAAGCGCACCCAGATGTCGGTTTGGATATATTCCAGCAGGTGCCCCAGATGGATTGGGCCATTGGCGTAGGGCAGGGCGCTGGTCACCAGAATATCGCGCTTCGAGGAAGACTGTGGCTGCGTCATGACGTCCTTCGGATCGGGTTGAAAATGTCGGGTTTGGGCGGCCTCTCGAGAAACTGAAAGAGGGCCCGGGTTTCGGGTGCCCGAATGATACCGGTTGAGGCCGGATTTTTCATCTGTTTGCGCGGGTTGTGTGGACTCTCGCAGTGGCAGGGGTGTTTTCCTTCGCCGCGCTGACAGGCCTTCCCTGGCCTGGCAGCGCTACCGTGACGTCCTGTCACTGCTACGGAAAACACGTCTGCCACTGCTGACGGCGCAGCGTAGCCTGTTGTCCGACGACCGACGACCGACGACCGACGACCGACGACCGACGACCGACGACCGACGACCGACGACCAACACCCCGTTTTCCCTCCCTCCCCGCAAATAGTAGACTGTGCCAATCAAGTATTTTCCGCGGGAGTAAGCCATCCATGAGCGATATTGACCAAAGCGCCATTGAAGAAGCCATTCGTACCTACAAGGACCCATACCTGGGCAAGGATCTGCTGGCGCTCGATGCCGTCAAGGATCTGACCATCGACGGTGGTCGTGTGAGCGTGAAGATTGAACTGGGCTATCCGGCCCAGGGCATTGTGGGTGGCATGAAGCAGATTCTGACCACAGCCATCGAGGGCGTGGACGGAGTCGAGGACGTTGCCATCGATGTGGCGCAGGTGATTCGCACCCACGAGGCCCAGAAAGGGCTGAAGGCGATGGGCAACGTCAAGAACATCATTGCGGTGGCTTCCGGCAAGGGCGGGGTTGGCAAGTCGACCACAGCGGTCAACCTCGCGCTGGCCCTGGCCAAAGAGGGTGCCCGGGTGGGGATTCTCGACGCCGACATCTACGGCCCCAGTGTCGGCATGATGCTGGGCATCGCCGAAGGCACCCGTCCCGAGACCAAGGACGACAAGTACTTCATTCCGCTGGAAGTCTATGGCATTCAGGCCATGTCGATGTCGTTCCTGATTACCGACAAGACCCCCATGGTCTGGCGCGGGCCCATGGTCAGTGGCGCCCTGCAGCAGTTGCTGACCCAGAGCCTGTGGCGGGATCTGGATTATCTGATTGTGGACATGCCGCCGGGCACCGGCGATATCCAGCTGACCCTGGCGCAGAAGGTGCCGGTGACCGGCGCCGTGGTGGTGACGACACCCCAGGACATCGCTCTTCTGGATGCCCAGAAAGGCATCGAGATGTTCCGCAAGGTGGAGATCCCGGTGCTGGGTGTGGTGGAGAACATGAGTATTCACATCTGCAGCAATTGCGGTCACCACGAGCCGCTCTTTGGCGAAGGCGGTGGGGAGCGTATCGCCCGGGACTACGACACCGAGCTGTTGGGCCAGCTGCCGTTGCACCAGACGATCCGTGAACAGACGGATTCCGGTCAGCCGACGGTAGTGGCCGAGCCGGATTCGGAAGTGGCGCTGATCTATCGCGATGTGGCCCGTCGTGTCGGGGCCGCGCTGAGCCAGCGTGATCGTGACCTGAGCTCGCCGATCCCGAGCTTTTCCGTTTCGGACGATTGACAGCGTTTCATTTGCCGGACGCTAACGGTAATATGGGCGGTTTCTTGTTATCCGCCCCCTGTTCCTCCCCGGGCCCGATTGGGAGAGCTGGGGCCCCTGGAAGCGATCTCCCGACTCCCGGTCAGCCGATAGGCTGGCTCCGCTGGTCGGGTGGTGGTTTCTTACCGGTGAGAAAGAGAGCACATACATGAGCATTAAATCGGATCGCTGGATCCGCCAGATGGCCCGTGAGCACGGGATGATCGAACCGTTCGAGGACGGGCAGGTCCGCGAAACCGAGCGCGGGCGAGTCATTTCCTACGGGACTTCCAGCTACGGCTATGACGTACGCTGCAGCAGCGATTTCAAGATCTTCACCAACGTGCATTCGGCAACGGTGGATCCGAAACACTTCGACGAGAACAGCTTTGTCGACGTGTCGGCCGATGTCTGCGTGATTCCGCCAAACTCCTTTGCACTGGCGCGGACCGTGGAATATTTCCGGATTCCCCGCAACGTCCTGACCATTTGCCTGGGCAAGTCCACCTACGCGCGCTGCGGGATCATCGTTAACGTGACGCCTCTGGAGCCGGAGTGGGAAGGGCAAGTGACCCTGGAGTTTTCCAACACCACCAACCTGCCGGCGAAGATCTATGCCAATGAAGGGGTTGCCCAGATGCTGTTCTTTGAATCCGACGAAGTCTGCGAACAAAGCTACAAGGATCGCAAGGGCAAATACATGGGGCAGACTGGCGTCACACTGCCCAAGACCTGATCTCGATCGATATTGGCCGGGGCTTATGAACGACAGACAGTTCCTCAAGCACCTCGAAAAACTGCAAGGCTGGCGCGAGATGGCTTTCATCCTGGCGCTGGCCGAGCGCTCCTACCCCAACTACGCCATGTTCGCGGCGCTGACCCGGCCTGCCTGGGGCGAGCGTATCCGCGAATGCCTGGATCATGGCTGGCGCTACCTCTCCCTGAAGAAGCACGATGTGGATGTTTTCAAGGAGCTGGCGCGCCTGGAAACCGCGGTGCCCGAGCCGGAAGAGCATGATATGTATGGCGTGCATCCGGCCCTGGACATGGTCTGGTTGCTGGAACAGGCCTTTCTGACCCAGGTGAATCCGGACAAGCGGCGGGCACTGGATGCCTCACAGCGCTCCCTGGCCACCGTCACCGGGTTTGTGGAAGTGACCGAGGGCGACGGCCTCAGTGATGACGAACTGGTGGACCTGTTCGACCGGCACGAGCTGGTGCGGCTGGAGTGGGCTTTCCAGAAAGAGGCTTACAAGTGGCTTCGCGATACCGAATCGCCCCTGGGCGGCAAGATCGATGAGCTGATCGAGTTGGCGGCCAACGATGGCGTCAGCAATCTGGGGCTGGATCCCGATCGATTGGATTAAGAGGCGTGCATGCAGCTTTCCAAGTTTGGCCGTAAATTCGCGACCGATGCCGGAATCACGGCCCTGATGGATGACCTGGGGAATGCCCTGGCGTCCGGGGAAGACATCATCATGATGGGCGGGGGCAATCCCGGCCATCTGCCGGAAGTGGAGTCGGTGTTCCGTGAGCGGCTGCAGGCGATTGTCGATGATGAGGCGTCATTCCGGCGTCTGATCGGTGTCTACGATCCGCCCCAGGGCGAGAAGCAGTTTATCAATAGTCTGGTGGAGTTGCTGAACCGCACTTACGGCTGGGAACTGAACGAAAAGAACATTGCCCTGACCAATGGCAGTCAGGCGGCGTTTTTCATGCTGTTCAACATGCTGGCGGGGGAGCAGGAAGACGGCTCCTTCAGGCAGATCCTGCTGCCGCTGGCGCCGGAGTATATCGGCTACTCCGATGCCGGTTTGTCCCCCGGATTGTTCCGCTCGGTGAAGCCGGACATCGAATACCTCGAGCCGCATGTCTTCAAGTATCACGTGGATTTTGACCACCTGGACATCGACGAGCAGGTGGCTGCGTTGTGCGTGTCCCGGCCGACCAACCCGACGGCCAACGTGCTGACCGATGCTGAAATGGCGGGGCTGGAAGAGCGCGCCCGGTCTGCCGGAATCCCCTTTATCGTCGATGGCGCCTATGGTCTGCCTTTTCCGAGCCTGATGTATACGGAAGCGACCCCGCGCTGGAACGACAACATCATTCTGTGTCTCAGCCTCTCGAAACTCGGTTTGCCGGCGGCCCGCACCGGCATTGTGATCGCCAGTGAGCCTTACATTGAGGCCCTCTCCAGCATCAACGCCATTCTCAACCTGGCCACCGGCAGCTTTGGCGCCATGCTGGCCGAGCCGCTGGTACGCTCGGGTGAGCTGCTCACACTCAGCCGGGATGTGGTTTGCCCGGCATACCGGCGTAAGATGGAGCGGTCGGTTGAGGTGCTCAGGGAGGCTTTTGGTGATGAATGCCCCTGGTACGTGCACAAGCCGGAAGGGGCGATGTTTCTCTGGCTGTGGTTTCCGGAGCTGCCCATCAGCAGTCGGGAGCTATACCAGCGGCTGAAGCAGCGCGGGGTGTTGGTGGTGTCGGGAGACTATTTCTTCCCTGGGCTGGAGGAGGATGACTGGGCGCATCGCAACGAGTGTATTCGCGTCACCTACGCCCAGGATCAGGATCGGGTGGACCAGGGCCTGCGGGTTATTGCCGAGGAGGTCATCGCGGCCTATCGCGAAGAGGCCGCTATTTGATGACCCGGTCCGGGAATTTGGCTTCGTCCAGATAGATCTCGTAGCGGGTGCCGTCTTTCTCGATCTGCAGCATGCGTACCAGCAGGTAATTCCAGTCCGGTGCCAGCCAGAGGTGGGTCTTGCGCTTCTTGTAGGGCTCGCGCACCTTCTCCACGACAATGGTATTGACCTTGCCGTGTTCGCGGGTGTCCAGCTCTTCCTCGCCGATTACCGCGAATTCGTATTCCTTGAGTTTTCCACCGTCCGCAATCTGGTAAACCATGTGCTTCTTGCCGGCGCGCAGGTCTTCCCGTAGCTGAAGCTGGAAACCCAGTTTGTCCAGAACGCCTTCGTGGATATCCATAAACCAGGGGTCGCCCTTGACGTCGTTGCGTACGCGCTTCTTATCCCAGTCGAACTGCAGGTTGGCAGTGCGGTCCCGAATTAGCCAGCCGGTCAGTTCGTAGTTGTATTCCTGGGGTATGACCTGGTGGCCATCCCAGCGGAAGGTCAGGGTTTCATTGATATCGGCAACCCATGAGCGGACGCGGAACGCATAAAACCAGGTGCCGTCCTCGTTTGGCTTCAACGTCCGATAGGCCGTGCCATCGAAAGGAATGCCTTTTTCCAGCGTGGCCTTGTAGGTCGCCTCCATGGGGTGAAGCTTGAGCTTCTCAGGGGACGAGTCTGAGGCTGACTTGGCGCTGGAGTTCTGGGGCTCAGTCTGGTTTGTTGCCGGCGTTGCGGCGTTTGCTGCGGATTGGCTGGTTGCTGCGGTCTCATCCTCGGCCGGCAGGGCGGCCGAGAACAGCAGTAGAAGCAATGCGGTCAGTGAAAGCCGGATCTGTGTCATATCCCTTCGCTTATTCCTGTTCGATTCCATGAAACTAGAGGATTGGCGCCGGGAGAACAAGGGGTGTGTGGCGTTGTCGGCCTGTAACCCTTTGCGGTTTCGGGTCAGCGGCTGGCCCGATCCTGTTCGGCGCCATAATCCAGGGGTTCTGTCAGGGGCTTGTCGTCCATGTAAGGCGCGCCGTTTCGCCAGGTCAGGCGGCCTTTGGCGAACCAGCGCACTGTTGCCGGATAGATGCGATGTTCATAGGTGAGCACCCGCCGGGCGAGAGACTCCGGGGTGTCCTCCGCGGTGACCGGAATGCGTGCCTGAACGATGGCCGGCCCACCGTCCAGTTCCTCGGTGACGAAGTGGACGGTAGCACCGTGTTCGCAATCGCCGGCTTCGAGGGCCTTCTGGTGCGTGTTGAGGCCTCGGTGCCGGGGGAGCAATGACGGGTGGATGTTGATCAGACGGCCCTGGTAGTGCTGCACGAATTCGGCGGTCAGGATGCGCATGAAGCCGGCCAGGACGATCAGGTCCGGCCGGTAGGCATCGATCCGCGCCATCATGGCCCGGTCGAAGGCTTCGCGGGAATCGTACTGGCGGTGATCCACCACGTCGGTGGCAATGTGCGCCTGTTCGGCGCGGGCCAGGCCGCCCGCACCCTGCTTGTTCGAGAGCACGGCCACCAGTTCCACCGGGCTATCCGCGGTGGTGAACTGGTCAATCAGGGCCTGCAGGTTGGTCCCCGTTCCGGAGAGCAGGACGACCACCCGCAGCGATTGCGCTGAGCCCATTAGCGCGGGTCCCCTTCCAGAGTCACATGGGGTGCGCCCTGGCCCTGCTCGATGGTGCCCAGGCGCCAGGCCTTCTCGCCCGCCTTATTAAGGGTTTCGATGGCCTTGTCCGCCTCGGCTTCGGGGACGCAAATCACCATGCCCACACCGCAGTTGAAGGTGCGGTACATTTCAGCCATGGCGACGTTGCCGTTCTCCTGCAGCCACTGGAAGACGGGGGGTAGCGTCCAGCTCTGGGTATCGATACGGGCAACGACATCGTCGGGCAGCACGCGTGGCAGGTTCTCCGGCAGGCCGCCGCCGGTGATGTGGGCCAGGGCGTGAACGTTGCACTCGCCCAGCAACTGCAGCAGCGGCTTGACGTAGATGCGGGTGGGCGCCATCAGGTGATCGGCCAGGGGACGGCCGTCCAGGTCCTGATCCAGGGAGGCATTGCTGACCTCGATGATCTTGCGGATCAGGGAGTAGCCGTTGGAGTGCGGGCCGGAGGCGGCCAGGCCGATCAGGGCGTCGCCGGGCTTTACCTTGCCGCCGTCGATGATCGCGGATTTTTCCACCACGCCGACGCAGAAGCCGGCCAGGTCGTAGTCATCGCCTTGGTACATGCCCGGCATTTCCGCGGTTTCGCCACCCACCAGGGAGCAGCCTGCCTGGTCGCAGCCGTCGGCAATGCCCTTGACCACGTCCGCCGCCACATCAACATTCAGGGCGCCGGTGGCGTAGTAGTCGAGGAAGAACAGCGGCTCGGCGCCGGCCACCACCAGATCATTGACGCACATGGCCACCAGATCGATGCCGATGCTATCGTGCCTGTTCAGCTGCATGGCGAGCTTGAGTTTGGTGCCAACGCCGTCGGTGCCGCTGATCAACACGGGTTCCTGGTAGCCCTTGGGCAGCTCGACCAGTGCGCCGAACCCTCCCAGCCCGCCCATGACTTCCGGGCGGCGTGTCCGGGCTGCGGCATCCTTGATGCGATCGACCAGTTGATTCCCGGCGTCGATATCGACCCCGGCGTCCCGGTAGCTCAGGGAGGGTTTTTGCTCGCTCATTTCGTGTTCGGCCTCTGGCGTGGTAAAGGCGCAAATTCTACCAGCAAGCGTGAAGGGGACCAAACGCCGTTGTGCTCCGACCGGGGAGTTTGGTCAGCCGCCGCAGCGCCCAGTGCGGCCGGGTGGTTCGCTATCAAGAGCTCTGGGCTTGGTGTATCCTAGTCCTCCTTCTTCAAGGAGCACCTGATGTGTTGCATCACACCGGTGCTCGCAGATTACGGATCGCAGGGACAGAAATTGAAAATGTCGATCAGACGGGCCATTGGTTTACTGGTTTTGGGGTTTTTGGCCGTGTTTGCGGCCCCGTCGCAGGCGGTGCCGGTGGACGGGCTGTATGACGCCACGGTGGTGGTGCCGAATACCAGCGAAGCGTCACGGGAACCGGCCATGACCGAGGCGCTGAAAAAGGTGCTGGTTCGGGTCACCGGTTCCGATGACGTGTTGCAGAACGAAGGGGCGGGCCAGCTGCTGGAGCGCGCCGGTTCACTGGTGCAGGCCTATCGATACGAAGCGGTAAAGATTCCGCCGAAAACGGACCAATCGGCCGGTGAGGGAGCGTCGACTGAGGCATCTGCCGCTAAGGAACGGCTGGAGCTGGTGGTGTCTTTTGGCAGTGTCGGCGTCAACCGGGCATTGGCGGAGATTGGCGCCAAAGTGTGGGGTGCCAACCGCCCGATCATCATGGTCTGGATGGCCGTGAATAACCGGGAAGGTCGTTTTCTTGCCGGCACCCGGGACGGGAGCTGGGTTCGTGCCTTGCGGGCCCAGGCCCAGCGCCGGGGGGTACCGGTGCAAATGCCAGAGGCAGACGCGCTGGAGCGGGGCGATTTGAGCCTCTCTGAAATCTGGGGTGGTTTCATGGGCGCTCTCGAGGGGGCTTCCAGTGGCTATCGCTACGATTATCTGGCCCTGGTTCGGGTCCAGGAGCGGGGTGACCAATGGTTTGCCCGCTGGAGCCTGAACGAGGATACGCCTTTCGCCGAAGGCGAAGTTCAGGGCGATTCCATTGAGGCACTGAATCAGGCGCTGGTTGCCGCCTGGGCACGCCACCTGGCGGATCGCTATGCGGTGTCGGCCAGCGAACTGCAGGAAGAGCAGACCGTGGATCTGGTGGTCGATCAGATTAAGGATCTGACCAGTTATGCCCAGGTACGCCGGGCGCTGTCGGACATGACGCCGGTGGTGGACGTCAATCCGGTTCTCCTGGCGCCGGAATCCCTGCGCCTGAGGGTGTCGTTCAAGGGAGAGCTGCGTGTTCTGCAGGAATACCTCGCCCTCGATCACCGGTTTGAAAAGATTCAGCGCAGTGAGCCTGAATCCTACTCGTTTGGCGAAGTGATCAGGGAGCTGCCGGTGTCGACGACCGGCGATGAACCCGGGACTCTCCCCCCTTTGCGGCAACCGACGCCGCGTATGTCAGAAAATGGAACCGGTGCGCCGTCTCCGGAAGCCTCACAGGAGAGCGAGAGCGAAAGCTTCAAGCGGTTGCATCCTCTCCTCGAGTATCGTTGGCGGGGAAAGGGACAAGACGCCGAGTCCGGTAACGATGACAAATGATGACCTCTTGAGTCGTAACCCAACCACTGGGCAGTGGGGTAAAGGAGGGCACTCTCGACCATGACACCAGGCTGGCATTGGTTACCCAATATTGTGACCTTTCTGCGCATCGTGTTGATCGTGCCGTTTGCGGTGGCGCTCTATGATGGGCAGTACATGCTGGCACTGGTGCTGTTTTTCGTGGCCGGCCTGTCCGATGGCGTGGACGGGTTTCTGGCTCGCCATTTCAACTGGTTCAGCCGCCTGGGTTCGATCGCCGATCCCATTGCCGACAAGGCGCTTCTGGTCACGGCCTATGTGATGCTCACACTGACTGGTCTGCTGCCGCTCTGGCTGCTGGTTGTGGTGGTGGTGCGGGACCTGCTCATTGTGAGCGGTGCGGTGGCCTTTCATATCTGGATCGGCCGCTACGACATGAAACCGTCCTTCCTGGGAAAGCTGAATACCTTCGTGCAGATCATCTTTGCACTGTCCGTGATCATGGCGCTGGCCGGCATTGCCATGCCTGATCTGGTGGTGCGGGGCGGTCTCTGGGCTGTGGCGGCCATGGCGGTGCTCAGTGGTGGGCACTACATCATTCTTTGGGGGCTGAAAGCTTGGCGGGAGACACGGTGAGCGGTTTGGATCAGGGGCGGCAGCTGACGCTGGGTGTCCGTCTCAGAGACGATGCGACCTTTGCCAATTATCACGGCAGTCATAACCAGGATGTGGTGGAACGGTTGCAGCAGTTGCTGCTCGCCGGCCAGTCACCGATCCTCCTGTGCGGGGACGTGGGGGCCGGCAAGAGCCATTTGCTGCAGGCGTCCTGTGCCTGGTGGGAAAGCCGGGGGCAGGAGGCCATGTGTCTGGATATGCTGGAACTGGCCGCCGCGGATCCGGCGGTGCTGCAGGGGTTGGAGACCGCGGATCTGTTATGCCTGGACGGCCTGGATGCGGTTTTGGGCAGTGAGGCGTGGGAGACCGCCATCTTCCATCTCCACAACCGCATGGTGGACGCCGGTCATCTGCTGCTGATGAGTGCATCGGCGCCGCCAGCCAGTCTGCCGGTCCAGCTGCCTGACCTGGCGTCCCGGCTGGGTGCCAGCCTGGTATTGCAGCTGGCCCGTCCGCGGGACGACGACCGCCTTGCGATTCTGCAGGCCCGGGCGGAGCGGCGCGGGCTGGTGCTGAATGATGAAACCGCCCGCTTTATCCTGCGCCGGGCTCCGCGCGGGACGGGGGAATTGCTGGCCATTCTCGACCGGCTGGACGAGCTTTCCATGCGGGCCCAGCGGCGCCTGACGATTCCGTTCGTAAAGGCAACCATGGATTGGTAAACTGCTTCAATTTTACGGGGGTGCGCCCGTGGCGGGCGATCAGGGGCCGTTTGCCCTGATGTCCGCAGCGGTGGGCAGGTCCTGTGGTGCTGAGACGCTCCGGGTGCCATGGATGCCGGAGCGTTCCTATAACGCAGCTGACGATGACAATGCAGGGGGAACGCATGAGACGCGTTGTGTTCAATCAAAAAGGCGGTGTCGGCAAATCGAGTATTGCCTGCAACCTGGCGGCCATCAGCGCCGAACAGGGGCGTAAAACGCTGGTGGTGGACCTGGATCCCCAGGGCAACTCGACGCACTATCTGTTGGGCCGACCGGCCGCCGAGCTCCGGGATACGGTGGCGGATATGCTCGAGCAGACCATCGCCTTCAAGATCTACAACCGTAAACCCGATGAGTTCGTGCACGCTTCGGCGTTCCCCAATCTGTATGTGCTGCCGTCCAGTCCGGAGCTGGATTTTCTGGAGCGCAAGCTCGAGGCCAAGCACAAGATTTATAAGCTGCGGGAGGCCCTGAAGAAGCTGGGACAGCAGTTTGACGAGATCTACATCGACACGGCGCCAGCGCTGGATTTTTACACACGTTCAGCGCTGATCGCTGCAGATCGCTGTCTGATCCCCTTCGATTGTGACGATTTTTCCCGTCAGGCTTTGTATAACATTCTTGGGGAAATTCAGGAGCTGCAGGAGGACCACAACCCCGATCTGCTGGTCGAGGGTATTGTGGCCAACCAGTTCCAGCCGCGGGCGACACTGCCCCGTCAGTTGGTCAAGGAACTGGACGAAGAGGGGCTTCCGATGCTGGCGGTGCGGCTTTCCTCGTCAGTCAAGATGAAGGAATCCCACCAGGCTGGAACACCCTTGATTCATTTCGCCCCCAAGCACAACCTGACCCGTCAATTCGTCGACCTGCACCGGTTGCTGAACGGCGAAGCCGTGGAAGTGGAGCCGCTGGAGTAAAAGGGGAGCAGCTTTGAGTCAAATGAACAAGCATCAGGCGCTGGAGCAGGTTTTACCCCAGATTGAAGAGGCGCTGGTAAGCCTGGACCTGTGGGAAACGACACCGCCCTCGGAGAGCGCCCTGGCTAGTACGCAGCCCTTCTGCGTGGACACGCTGGAATTCCATCAATGGGTTCAGTTTGTGATGCTGGTGCGGGTCGAGCAATTGGTTCGCAATGAATCCCCACTGCCGGCAGCCTCCAATATCGCGCCTATGGCGGAAGAATATTTCCGGCCGTTGCCTCAGGACGGTACGGCCCTGATTGAGGCGTTGCGCGAGTTCGATCGGATTATCGAAGGCTGACCACGAGCGGCGTTACCGGTCGTTCTCCCCAAGGTGCCAGGTCGCCAATGGTGCGTACTGGGAGCCGTCGTCGGTGAGCGTGCTCGCCCAGAGGCTGAACGATGACACCTCCATGGCTTCATTGAGCCCCGAACTTGGCAGATTGGAGGGCATGCGGCCTCTGCGTAACCGGGCCAGGGTAATATGCGGCCGCCAGGCGCGTTCTTCCGCATCCAGTCCCGCCTTGATGACCACTTCTTTCAATCGCTCGTAAAGATCGTTGAGCGCGGGCGCCATCTCCATTTCCGCTACTAACAGCCGCGATCGATGCGTGTTGGGAAATCCGGCCACCTGTTGGACGGTGGCGGAGAAAGGTTCCGGCATGTCGATTTGCCCCACCAATTGAACCAGGGTCTCCCGCTGCGTGCGGGGCACATCACCCAGAAAATGTAGTGTAATGTGCCAGTTCTCCGGAGGAATGAGCCGGTAGATGGGAGGGAGGGTGATGCGTTCCGCCAAGTGGGTTCCCAATGCACCCTTGACTTCCCCCGGCACCGGAATGGCAAGGAAGCAGCGCTGAAAGTCATCATCGTATTCTGCGGTCATGTCATTCTTCCAGAAGGTCGATCTGTGACGCGACCACCAGTGAAGCGCCTTCGCGCAACCGTCGGAAAAGATCAGCGACTTCGTTGCTTGGTGTTGCCCGGCAGAAGAGGTGTCCCTGCATCATACGGCAACCGGCCTTGCGCAGCATCGAAAACTGTTGCTCGGTTTCCACACCGTTGGCGACCACGGTCAGCGACATCTGATGGGCCAGATCGATGAGAGTGCTGGCGATGGCTGCGGCGCTCGGGTCGTCGGCACTGTCCTGCAGCAGTGTGCGATCGATCTTGACTTGATCAAACGGCAGTTCGCGCAGTAGGCGCACGGAAGACAGGCCGCTGCCGAAGCGGTCCAGAATCAGCTGTACACCGAGCTTCTTGATCCGCTGAAGAATGGGAATGGCCTCTTCCAGCCGTTCGGAAAGCACACGCTCATCCACCTCCAGGCCTATGAGCTGAGGGTCCACCTGGGTCTCCCGGATGATACGCTCCAGCGCGCTGACCAGTTGCGGGTGATGATACTGTCGGGCCGACAGGTTCATGCTGACCGGGGTGGGGTGTTTGCTCATGGCCTGGATGGCCCGGGACTGATAACAGACGTTGTAGCAAACCCACTCTCCCAGTTGAACGAGCTGGCCGGTTTGCTCGGCGACGTCCAGGAAGAGTGCGGGAGTCAGTAGTCCCTTCTCCGGATGGTACCAGCGTAAAAGCGCCTCCAGCGCCGCGACGCGGCCGGTGGTGATGTCGACAACGGGCTGGTAATGCATGTCCAGGTGCCCCGACTGGATAGCGACCCGCAATTCCCGTTCGATCTGCATCTGGCGCTGCATTTCGTCATTCATTTCCGAGCTGAAGAACTGCATGTTGTTGCGGCCCGCCTTTTTGGCCCGGTACATGGCCATGTCGGCGTTCTTGAGCAGGTCTTCGTAACGTTGTCCGTCGTCGGGTGCCATGGTGATGCCGATGCTGGAAGTGATTACCAGCTCGCCGCCGCGCACGGGGATAGGGCGGGTGATGGAATCCAGGATACCGCGGGCCACTTTCTCGCAGCCCTCGATCCCGTTGACGCGGTTGAGCAGGATCGAGAACTCGTCACCGCCCATGCGGGAGATGGTGTCTTCGGCCCGCACGCTCTTGCGCAGGCGGTTGGCAATTTCCTTGAGCAGGTCGTCGCCGGCATCATGCCCGAGGGAATCGTTGATGCGCTTGAAATGGTCCACATCCAGACTGATCAGCGCGCTCTGATAGCCATAACGCATGGCGCTCTCGATGGCCTGGCGGCAGCGATCCTCGAACAGGCGTCGATTGGCGGTTGCCGTCAGGGCGTCGTAGTGGGCGAGGAAGTGCAGCTTATCCTGGGTGGCGCGGATTTCCGTGATGTCCTGTCCGATCAGGATCAGCTGTCTGCCGCTGGCTTCATCATCGTCCAGCAACTGGTTGATGTTCCAAAGCATGTTGTGAACGGTGCCGTCAAAGGCGTACACCTCGGTTTCCACGCTCTCTTTGAGAATACCGCTGGAAAGAAGCTTGGTGATCTTCCAGCCCATTTCATCGGTGTAGGCGTCGGGAATGAAGGCATGCAAAAGATCCTGGCCCACTGCGTCGTCGCGGCTGTAGCCAAACAGATGCTCCGCCGCGCCATTCCACTGCCGGATCTGCATGTTTTCATCCACGACAATAATGGGATTGCTGGCGGTCTCGACGAGAGCCCGGTAGTGGCTGGAAGAACGCCTGAAGGACCTCTCTGCCTGCTGGCGAACAAAGATTTCGTCCTGAAGTTCGAAGTTTTTGACCTGTAGTTCCCGGGTGCGCTCTTCAACCGTGTTTTCCAGGCTGGCTTCCACACGCTTGCGGTCTTCCAGCAGCGCCCGGATGTAATAACCGGTCGCCAGCAACGTCCAGAACAGGGCGAGCAGGATGGTCAGGGCATGCAGGTTGCCCAATGGCGGCGAGGCATTGATGATCAGGGTGATCATGACCGCGTTGGACAGGGCGATGGCGATCAGGCTTCCCGGCAGGGAAAAGCGGGTGGCCGCCCAGGCCATCAACGGCATGAGTAAAAAGACCATTTGGCGGTCCTGACTGGTTGCCAACAGCGCTATACCCGCGAATACCACCACCCAGGCCAGCCAGTCGAGCGGGCGCTTGAACAGTTCGCGCAATGACGGGATGGACTGCAGAGCGAGCAGCGGAGGAACCACGATCAGGGAGCCGATAGAAAAGGAAAACCAGTAGAGCAGGATGCAGTCGCTGGTACTGGTGGCGACCGGGGCATTGGGCGGCAGGATAAGCAGAATCAGCGATGATGCCAGTGCCGCAACGGCTGTGGCGCCGAGCATCCAGAGGTAACTGCGGAAATTGCGGAGGATATCCGGCTCGGGGCGTGCGCTTTTCCATAGGAGCAGGGCTGCCAGCAGTGGATACAATGCAGTCGTAACGCCCGCCAGGCCGCCAGCCAGATAGGTGGATCCGATGAGTGCGGAATTCTGCGTGCCGGTGTCGACGGCCGTGATCAGTGTGCCCACTACAACCACGGGAAGTGCGCTGGCCCCTCGAGTCAGTACCAGGCCGAGAAGGAGCCCTGCGCCCAGGTGCAGCAGAGGCAGGTGAAAGCCGGGTAAAGTCAGCTGGTGTCCGACCCAGGTCAGGGCCAGATAGGCGAGGGTGGCAAGGAGCCAGAAGCCCGCCTGATACTTGATGTCCTGTCGCCCTGATACTGACATGTTTATATATCCGTCCATGGCACTGTCCGCCCTGTGCGAGTCCTTGTGGTGGTCAATCGGGGCTCGAGGAGGTTCCCGTAGTTGCTGTTACCAGCGCCTGGAATCGACATGGCCCTGAGGCGCGTGCCGCCGGGCCATGGACAACCTTGTCCAAGACTATCAATCTAACGTTATCGACGCCTGTGTAGCGTTGCTGTCTGTAATATTCTGTTACAGTTTGTAACCGTAAGAGCTGGCCCGGTTTTCAGTCAGCCTGAGCGCTCGGTGAAACGCATCGACAGGTCGATGGCCCTGAGATCCTTGGTCAGCGTGCCCAATGAAATGTAGTCTACGCCAGTTTCGGCGATGGGAACGAGTGTCTGCTCGTTGATGCCGCCGGACGCCTCCAGTTTGGCCTGCCCCTGATTCTTTTCCACCGCCTCGCGCATGGTTTCAAGAGGAAACTCATCCAGCATGACGATGTCGGCCCGGGCCTGCAGGGCCTCTTCGAACTCGACCAGTGATTCCACCTCGACCTCCACCGGGCGCCCGGGAGCTATTTCGTGTGCCTGGGCCACCGCGGCACTGATGGATCCGCAGGCGGTGATGTGGTTTTCCTTGATCAGGAAGGCGTCATAGAGCCCCAGGCGATGGTTGGCTCCACCGCCGCACTGGATCGCGTATTTTTGCGCCAGCCGCAGTCCGGGGACGGTCTTGCGGGTGTCGAGCAGGGTGGTGGCCGTATGGGCCACGCGGTCGACATAGGCGCGACAGCGGGTGGCCACGCCGGCCAGTGTCTGCAGCCAGTTCAGGGCGCTGCGCTCGGCGGTCAGCAGGGAGCGGGCATTGCCCTGAAAACGGAACAGGACGGGATCCTTCTGTGGATCGACACGCTCCCCATCGTGGACGTTCCAGGTGATGGTCAAAGCCGGATCAACCTGGCGGAATACTTCGTCCACCCAGGCCAGGCCCGCCATGACCATGGGATCACGGGTAATGACCTGGCCGGTGACAGTCTGGTCGGGCGGAATCAGGGCGGCGGTGATGTCGCCACTGCCGATATCCTCCCTCAGGCTTGCAGCCACCTGCTCAATCATGGCCTGTCTTAACAAGGAAGACGGAATCGAGTGCATGTCGTTACCTGTTTCCATCGCTGAGGCAAGCTGGCAAGTTTACTGGGATTGTCAAAAGCTGTCCAAAGCGGGCGAGGCGGTTGTGCCGCCTTTTCGCGGTCCCCTGCCATTGCAATCCAGAACTGTGAAATGAATGTGAAAAACTGTGAACTGCCTCACTCCGGTACAAAAGGTTGCATTCGCTGACACACCTTGACGGGAGAAGTTCCTACTATGCAAGAACGCAGCTAAAGGACAGATTTTCAGGTAATGAGGCATTCATGAGCCCGAATCACAAGATCGTCAACATCCATGACCGCAAGTCGAAGGGAGACGCCCGGTTACCGTCCGCATTGATCCGGATGCGCGATCTTTCCGCTCGCAGACTGCAAATGCTGTTAGGCGAGTTCTTCGACGAAGCGGACGATGCACTGTTCGCCATGTCCGATCGGGCTGGCTCCAACACCGAGCAGACGGCCTACTTCGATGCCATGCGAGAGCTGCGCATGCAGCGGAAGCACATGACGCTGTCTTTCCTGCAGTGGGTGGCGCGTGCCTTCAACGAGATCGGTCGTTTCAAGCCGAGCAATAAGGGCGACGAGGGTGACGCCTTCGACCGCGATTCCCTGTCACTGGTTGACCACAGCGACATGGAAGAGCAGGTCGCGATCGAGAACATGGTCACCAAGGTGCGCAATCGCTACGATCATCCTGTTCGTCTGCTGCAGGCCCGGGTGGAGTATCTTCTGCCGCAGCTGTCGTTAGTAGCTTCGCAGAATCCCCTGGGGCCGGAAGTGCTCTGCTACGGTTTGGCGGAGGCCTGTGCCGATCTGTCCATTGATATCCGTGCCAAGCTGGTCATCTACAAGCTCTTTGACCGGCTGTTGGTAGGGCGCCTCGGCGACCTTTATGACGAAGCCAACCTGTCTCTTGCCAATGACGGCATTCTGCCGGATTTAAAAAATCCCCCGGCCGGTGGCCGCAAGGGGCCGGCAGCCGGTACGCAGGGTCGCGGGTCCACACCCTCGTCAGGCGGTGCAGTCGGTCACAATGACGGAGACACCACGTCCTTCGACGAACTGTCCAGCCTACTCCATGGCGGTGGCGGCCAGGGCGGCGCGGGTGTAGCCGGTGGACAAGCAACGCTGCAGACCGATCAGCTCCTGGGTTATCTGTCCGACGTGCAGACGGATGGCAGTGTGGCGCAGCTGAATGCCAACGGCGGTTCCGGACTGCAAACTGTGGTGACACAGCTTGTGCAGAACCGGGGGCAGGGGAACCAGCAGGTTCGCCAGGTGGATGCCGACGTGATCAATCTGGTGTCGATGCTGTTCGACTTCATCCTCGAAGATCGCCAGCTGCCGGAAAAAATGAAGGCGTTGCTGACGCGGCTCCAGATCCCGTATCTGAAAGTCGCCCTGCTTGACCGCAGTTTCTTCAATCGTGGCGGCCATCCGGCCCGCAAGCTGCTCAACGAGCTGGCCATGGCTTCCATCGGCTGGAACGAGAAGGGGGCCAATCAGCGCGACCCCCTGGGTGACAAGATCCAGGGGGTGGTCGACAGGCTGCTCAATGAATTTGAAAACGACGTTTCAGTTTTCCAGGAAGTGCTGGATGATTTTACCCACTTCATGGATCTTGAACGTCGTCGTCAGGAATTGGTGGAGCAGCGCCTGCGTGATGCGGAGGAAGGCAAAGCGCGACGCCAGCAGGCTCAGCAAGCTGTACAGGCGGTGATTCATAAGGCGTCCGAGGGGCGTGAGATTCCGGAAAACGTGCAGGCGCTGCTGGAGCAGCCCTGGAGCAAGTATTTGCACTGGCTGATCCTGCGTGAAGGTGAAGAAAGTGAAGCCTGGCAGGAGAAGGTCAAGCTGACCGAAGACCTGATCTGGTCCGTGGATCCACGGCCGGTGGATGGCGATACGCGTGGGGCGTTGCTGCGGTCGATTCCGTCGATTGTGGATGGTGTACGCCAGGGTTTGAGCGATATCTCGTGGGATCCTTTCGCCGCGGACCGTTTGATTCGCGATCTGGAAATGACGCACGTGGATACGTTGCAGCAATTGCAGATGGCGACAGCGTTCCAGAAGGCGGAAGAGCCAGAGGATACCGTGGAGGCGCCTGTTCAGCGAGCCTCTGAGCCGGCAGCTACGCCACAGCCCACAGCGCCCGAACCGGAGCCGGTGGCCGAGCCGACTGCCGCGGCGGAAGCCGAGCCTGTGGCTGAGACCACGCCTCCGGCGTCGTCCGCCATCTGGCGCGACAAGGCGCAGAATCTGCGAGTAGGCTCCTGGCTGGAACTGACCGCCGATGACAAGGTCCTGCGCTGCAAGCTGGCGGCCATCATCAAGGCCACTGGCAAATACATCTTCGTCAACCGCAGCGGTTCCAAGGTGGCCGAGTACACCCTGGATGAAGTGGCGGAGGCCCTGGAAGAGCAACGTATACAAATGCTGGATGACGGTCTGATTTTCGACCGGGCACTGGAGTCAGTGATCGGTAACCTGCGTGACAATCGCCGGGACTGATCAGCCCAAGGCGCCATGACTACCGCTGTTGTCCCGTCTCACCGGGTGCCGAGAACTGGCGCAGGCGCGCACCGTCACTTATCCTTGAGGATTCAGGTGTGTTGCAGCCAGACTTTTAACGCTCACGCACAGGACAGTGACAAGACGACAACCAGCGACTGTGGAAATGGATGACTCGGCTCTGACCCCGGATGGGTGGCTAGCATGCGCCCGCCGGGTACCTTCTCCCAACTTTGATACCCGACCGGCTGGCGAGGTGATCTCGCTGCTGGTGATTCACAATATCAGTCTGCCCCCGGGGCGTTACGGCAACGACTGCGTCGAGCGGTTTTTCTGTAACCAGCTGCCTGCGGATGAGCACCCTTATTTTGCGGGAATCGCAGACATGCGCGTTTCCTCCCACTTCATGATTCGTCGCGATGGCGAACTGGTGCAGTTTGTCTCCCTGCTTGATCGTGCCTGGCACGCAGGCCGTTCGGAGTTCGAGGGCCGGGCCGAGTGCAATGACTATTCCATCGGTGTGGAAATGGAAGGGCAGGACGACGAAAATTACAGCGCCGAGCAATATGAGACGCTGGTCAGGCTGACCCGCACCCTTATGACACTGGTGCCGAATATTACCCCGGAGCGCATTGTGGGCCATGAGCATATTGCACCGGGGCGCAAGACCGATCCCGGCCCCGCATTTGACTGGCAGTACTACCTCAGCCATCTCACCTTGATGAAGCAGTCTTCCGACGGGGATTCGGCCTGATGCGGTTGCTGGTGGTGCTGATGGCCTGGTTTCTGCGCCGTCGCCTCGATCTGCTCCAGCGTCTCGATCCCGACCGTACCTGGCGCCAGGTGATGCAGCGGCTGACACCGCTGGCCCGATTTGGCACGGACACCGTGCCCTGGGCGCTGTGGATTCTCCTGACGCTGGCCGTGGCGTTAACGGCCGTGCTGGCTGCAGCCCTGTCACAATCCGTGGGTGGCTGGGCCGCGGGGGCACTGGCTTTGGCGCTTTTGCTGACCATGACTGGACTCACCGGCTGGCGGGGCCCACTGATGGCTTATGGGCAGGCCTGGCAGAGGGGGGATATGCAAGGGGCCTGGCACCACGTGCAACATCTTTTGCCGGCCGAAGCCCGCGGTGCGGCGCTGTCGCCGGATCGGCTTCATCTGACGCTGGCGGAAACCCTGTTGGGTGCGACCTTCGAGCGTTACTTCCTGCCCATCTTCTGGTATGTCTTGCTGGGGCCGGCCGGGGTCGTGCTGGCGACCGGTAGCCTGGCATTTCGCAACCATTATCCGGAACAGTCCGTACGCGCCAGCTTTGCCGGGCTGTGTGATCTGTTGGCCTGGTTACCACGCCGGCTCCTGTCTTTTACCTTCGGCGTAGCCGGGGACTTCAATGGTTGGGCCCGTGAAAAGCACGCAATCGGCGCTGCCCGGTCATCGTCCGAGGCCCTGCTGCTGGCGGCCTCCGGCGCACTTTCGAGTTATGCCCTGGATCCGCGGCAATTCGAACGTTACCACCCCGAAGCCTGGCGCGACTTTGGCGACCGCAGCATGCATGCCGTGCGCGACCTGATTAATCGCAGCATGCTGGTATGGCTGGGGATTATCGCCTTATTTGCCATTTTCGGCTGGGTTCGCTGACGAGTCCGGCCAAAGCCGGGCTGCCCCCCTGACGCCGCTGCTATCACCGAACCTGGCCTTGACGATGCGGGTGCGGCAAGTTTCAGAAAACACATTGCGAGCCACCTCCTCGGCGAATTCGGCAGTGTAGAGGTGGGGTATGTTGGAAACGCCCCCACCTAGAACGATGCAGTGGGGATCAACGATATTGATGACACCGGCCAGCCCTCTGGAAAGCTGAGAATAGTAGCGTTGAAGGGCCTGGTGCACAGCCGGCTGTTCGGGGTGGGCGGCGATCCACTGGGCTGTGCGCTCTTCGCCGGTGAGTTGGGCGTAGGTCCGGGTCAGGCCCGGGCCGCTGACGAAGGTTTCCAGGCAGTCGCTACGGCCACAGTAACAGGGGCGGCTGGGACCGTCGCCCTGATTGCGGTAAGGGAGCGGATTGTGGCCCCACTCGCCGGCGATCACGTTGGGCCCCTGCAGCAGACGTCCGTGGATGCAAAATCCGCCGCCACACCCGGTTCCGATAATGACACCAAATACGGTCTCGGCGTCTGCCGCCGCGCCATCGGAGGCCTCGGAAACCACGAAGCAGTCAGCGTCGTTGGCGATGCGGACAGGGCGGCCCAAGCGCCGTTCGAGATCGCCTTGTAGATCCTCGCCGATCAGCCAGGTGGAATTGGCATTCTTGACCTTGCCGGTTTCCGGTGACATGGCGCCGGGAATGCCAAGGCCCACGCTGCCATACTCGCCGGTTTGCTGCTCCAGCTGTTCCACCAGGGAAGCAATGCGTTCCACACAGCCGCTATAATCGCGCGCTGTTTCGACGCGTTCTCGCAGCAGTTCCTGGCCATCCCGCAGGGCAATGCCTTCCGTTTTCGTCCCGCCGAGATCGATGCCGATTTGCATGCCGTACTGCATATTCATGCCTTGCTTTTCAGGTGCGGTGAATGGCCTCGATCCGGGGAGCGATTGCCGTCTGTTACAAAATGAAAACAAAGATAACTCAAGATTTTGCCGCCGAAAGCGAGAAAATAGTAGAGGCTGTCAATATGACGAAAGTTATCGAAACGTTTATTTGTGATCGACCTGTCAAAATTAACGACTGTGACCTAGACTTTGGGGCAGTTATGTCGAGAACTTCGAAAATCACCGCGGCCAACACGACGGCCGAATTGGAAGTGAGTGGTCCATGGGGCACCTAAAGACTTTCCCTGTGCTTGGAGGGGGTAATCAGTGAAGCAGCTGTTGTATCCTGCGGTTCTGCTGATGAACCGCCTGAAGATGGTGTACAAATTTACCCTCATCAGCATACTTTTTCTCCTGCCGATTGCCGGACTGGGATACTTGCTCGTCAGTCAGCTCAACCAGTCGATCGACCGTGTTCAGGGCGAAGTCGATGGCCTTCAGGTTCTGGAGATGACCACCGACCTTTACCGTGCGGCCCAGCGTTACCGTGATTTCCGCACCGTGGCCCAGTTTAAGGACAGCGCTTTTTTTGTGGAAAGCAGTGAAGATGCCCGCAAGACCGTGGCCGGTTTGCTGGATCAGCTGCAGAGCAGAAGCTACAGCTTCGACAAGGACGGTAATTTCGCTGCACAGATCAACGAGGTTGCGGCCGACTGGAAACAGCTCGTTGCGGATGATGCCTATCAGAGCAATGTCGATCCGCAGTTCAAGTATTTCAATCAGTTTGTGCAGAAGGTCCATTCCCTCATGAGCTCCGGACTCCAGGTGTCCGGACTGGGGCAGGACCCGAAGGCCGAGAACCAGTTGATGCTGCGACTGGTGGGCGAAACCTTCCCGGATGTCACCAACGAAATGGGGCGGGCGCGTGCCTATGGCATGTTTGGTCTCTCCCAGGGGCAGTTGGGCGGTAATCTGGCCGATCTGATGAATAACATCTTCGATCGGTTGACCAACGTCGACACGACGCTGCGGGCGTCGCTGGATGTGTTGCGTAGCAGCGTTCCGGAAGTGCGCGCGCGGCTCAGTACCGAGACGGATGGTGTCGCAGAGTCTGCGATCAGTGTGCGCAATGAGCTGGACTCCAATGTCATCGTGCCGTTCCGTCTGGAAATGCCCCCGGAAGAGTTTGCCGGTATCGTGAGCGAGGAAATGGATCGGGTGTATGCGTATAACGATGAGCTGCTGGGCATCATTGGTAACAAGCTGAGCGTACGACTCGAGGCCGAAACAACACAACGCACTCTGATCTTCGTGGCCCTGGCGATCATCCTGACCATCGTCGTCTATCTCTACATGGGCTTTTACCAGTCTGTTCGCACGGCGGTCAGCCGTTTCGGCAGTGCCGCCCGCGAAGTCGCTGCCGGCAACCTGACGGTGCGAATCAATCTGGAAAATCGGGATGAACTGGGTGATCTGACTACCGAATTCAACAACATGACCGGCAAAATGCATGAGCTGATCCAGGTCGTCAGCAGCACGGCTCATGACGTGGACCATCAGGCCCGGCGTGTGAATGACAGTGCCCTGGAGAACAGCGACGCCGTATCCAAGCAGATGGCCCAGACCCAGCAGATCTCCGAAGCCATGGGGCAATTGGTGGATACGGTGCAGGAAGTGGCCCAGAGCTCACAGAAAGCATCGGATTCTGCCACACAGGCCGACAAGGAAGCGGATAATGGCCGTGGCGTGGTGGAAGAGACGGTCGACACCATCCACCGTCTGGCTGATGAAATCCGTGGCGCCGTGGATACCATTAACCGGGTCAGCCAGGACAGCGACAGCATCAGCCAGGTGCTGGTGGAGATCAAGGCGATCGCCGAACAGACTAACCTGCTGGCCCTGAACGCGGCCATCGAGGCGGCCCGTGCCGGGGAGCAGGGACGGGGCTTCGCGGTGGTGGCGGATGAGGTACGCAACCTGTCGCAGCGTACGCACAAGTCCACCGAGGAAATCGAGGAAATGATCACCCGTCTGCAGTCGGGGGTCCAGGATGCGGTTAAGGCGATGACCTCCAGTCACCATGCCACCGATGCGACGGTAGATCAGTCCAAGCACGTGACCGAGGCGCTGGAAAATATCGTCAACAGTATCAATCAGATTGTGGACATGAACCACCAGATCGCCCAGGCGGCGGAAGAGCAGTCCGCTGTGGCGAACAACATCAACACCAATGTCGAGCAGATTGCCGATTTGGGCGACAAGACTTCCGCCAACGCCGACGATACGCTTGCGGCGAGTCGGGAGCTGTCGGGCCTCACCCAGTCACTGGAAGAGGTCATCAAGACCTTCCGGATCTGATCGCCACGCCCATAGCTATAGCGGGCCGGGCTTCCGAGGGAAGTCCGGCTTTTTTTATGTCTGCTTGCCCTGATATTCCGCCTGCCACAGAACCTCCCTGGCCCCCTTGCGCCTGGCCAGCACTCGCGCTGCGACGAACAGCAGGTCCGATAGGCGGTTCAGGTATTGCAGCCCCAGGGGATTGATCGCTTCCTCGCGATTCAGTGCGACCATCACCCGTTCGGCGCGCCGGCACACAGCGCGCGCGAGATGGCACTGGGCGGTGGTTATGCTGCCACCGGGGAGGATGAAGTTCTGCAGGGGCGGTAGATCGGCGTTATGGGCATCCAGGGTGGTTTCCAGCCAGGTGATGTAGTCCTGATGGACCATCTCGCTGCCTGGAATGGCAAGCTCTCCGCCAAGATCAAACAGGTGGTGCTGGATGCGCTGGCAGGGGGCACGCAGTTCGTCGTCTTCGGCCAGGTGCTCGATCAACAGGCCCATGTGGGCGTTGAGTTCATCGAGGGTGCCCATCGCTTCCACGCGCAGGGCGTCTTTGCCCGTGCGATTGCCGTCGGCCAGACCGGTGGTGCCGTCGTCGCCGGTGCGGGTGTAGATCTTGGAGAGTCGGTATCCCATGGTGCTCCCGGAAAAGTTAGAAGTTAGCGGTTTTGCCCCGGACCGCATCAACCAGCGCCTGATTGATGGGGGCGTCCAGTCCCAGTCGGTTGGCCTCGCGTACCAGGAAACCGTTGATGTAGTCGATTTCCGTGGCGCGCCGGGCCTGGTAATCCTGCAGCATGGAGGAGCGATTGGCGGCGGTCGCTGTGGCCACCTCCCGAATACGTGCTTCCAGGGCCTGTGGTTCTCTGGGGTAGCCATTGGCGGTCATGATGGCGGCGATTTCCCCGCACAGGGGGCTGATGCGCGCTTCAAAATAATCGCTGCCTGCCAGCTCGCCGTTGCGGCATTCGAGGATCAGGGTGAACGGATTGATGCCAGCGTTGATCGCGAGCTTGTTCCAGAGGTCTTCGTATATATCCTCGCTGTACTCTCCCTGAACGCCGGCGGCATCGAACAGGGTCTGCATTTTCGCAGCCCAGGGCTCTCCGGCGGCGGTGATGGCGCCCCAGACGGTACGGCCGTGCCCGGCATGGCGGAGAAGATCCGGAGCCGGGCGATTGGCGCCCTCGGTGGTGGTCGCCGCCAGCACGGGATGGTCGGGAAAGCGTGTGGCCACCGCCTGCTGACTGCCCAGGCCATTCTGGAACAGCACCACCGGTGTCGCCGGCGGCAGCCCGGGCAGGGCTGCCTCCAGGGCGGCAAGGGTGGCCGGCGCCTTGGTGGTCACCCAGAGCAGGAGCGGCGGACGCCCGGGCTGGCTGTGGCCGGCCGGGATGGTCGGAATGGCATAGTCCCGAATGTGCTTGCCGTCCGGTGACTGGTAGCGATAGTGCAGGGTATCGGCGCTTTCGGAGGTGCGCGTCAGGAAGGTCACGGGACAGTGGGGCGAAAACAGGCTGGCCCAGAGTCGACCCAACGCGCCGGCGCCAAGTATCAGAAGGCGGAGTGGCTGGTTATTCGGTGCCTGTAGGAGATCGGACGGCATCAGCGGGCGCCCGTAACGGGGGGTGGTGGCGGAGAAGAGAGCGGGCCGTCTCGCCGGACGGCCCTGCTTGCGGGCTTACTGGCCCAATCGCTGCACGTCGTTGGCTTGCGGCCCTTTCTGGCCCTGTACCACTTCGAACTGGACTTTTTCGCCCTCAAGCAAGGTGCGGTGCCCATCGCCCTGGATAGAGGAAAAATGGACGAAGACATCAGCGCCATCATTCGGCTTGATGAATCCAAAACCCTTCGCATCATTGAACCACTTGACGACGCCTTCAATACGCTCAGACATTGCTTTGCCTCTCTGATTTCCATGTAACTAACCACGACCCTTCCCGGCTATTGTTGCTTTGCGATCCGGGAACGGCTTGGTTGACTCCAGAGGGCAAAACGCTAGTCGGTTGGCCGGGCCGGCCCAAAAGCCGGCCTCAAACCATCATAGTAGAATTTAAAGCAGGGGGTAAAGACTCGGTATGAGGCTGTTTCAGCGTGCCAGGCGTGGCAGGGCCGGAGCCCTGCCCATTAGATCGCGCGGATCTTGTCCATCTGTGCCTTGAGACGTACGGCGCTGCTCTGGGCCTCTTCCAGCTTGGCCTTTTCCTTTTCAACCACTTCAGCCGGCGCCTTGGCGGTGAAATTCTCGTTGGAGAGCTTGCCTTCCAGGCGCTTGATCTCCTTGTCGAGCTTTTCCACTTCCTTGTTCAGGCGCGCCAGTTCGGCATCCTTGTCGATCAGGCCTGCCATGGGCACCAGGACTTCCATGTTGCCCACCAGCTGGGTGGCGGACATGGGCGCTTCGGCCCCTTCGAGCCACTCCAGGCTCTCCAGTTTCGCCAGGGCCACCAGGAACTGGCGGTTCTCCTCCAGGCGCCGCTTGTCTTCGGCATTGCCCTGATGGAAGAGGGCGGGAATGGGTTTGCCGGGAGCAATGTTCATTTCGCCGCGAATGTTGCGGATGGCTTCGATGACGCCCTTGACCCATTCGATGTCCTGCTCGGCCTTGTCGTCCACCAGGGCATCATCTGCCTTCGGATAGGGCTGGAGCATGATGGTCTCACCGTCCTTGCCCGCCAGGGGGGCCACCCGCTGCCAGATTTCCTCGGTGATAAAGGGCATGATCGGGTGAGCGAGACGCAGGATGGCTTCCAGCACGCGGACGAGCGTACGGCGGGTGCCCCGCTTGCGCTCGGCGCTGGCATTGTCATCCCACAGGACGGGCTTGGACAGTTCCAGGTACCAGTCGCAGTACTCGTTCCAGATGAATTCGTAGATGACCCCGGCCGCCAGGTCGAAGCGGTACTGGTGGAAATGGCGGTTGACCTCGGATTCGGCCCGCTGCAGGCGGCTGATGATCCAGCGATCGGCCAGGGACAGCGCAACGTCCTCGCCCTGCTGGCCGCAGTCCTCGCCCTCGGTGTTCATGAGCACGTAACGGGCGGCGTTCCACAGCTTGTTGCAGAAGTTGCGGTAGCCCTCCAGGCGCTTCATGTCCCAGTTGATGTCGCGGCCGGTGGAGGCCAGGGCCGCCAGGGTGAAACGCAGGGCGTCGGTGCCGTGAGCGGCGATGCCTTCCGGGAATTCGCTCTGGGTGCGCTTGGCGATTTTCTTTTCCAGCTGCGGCTGCATCAGGTTGCTGGTGCGTTTGTCCAGCAGCTCGTCCAGGCTGATGCCGTCGATCATGTCGAGCGGATCAAGGACGTTGCCTTTGGACTTGGACATCTTCTGCCCGTGCTCGTCCCGAATCAGACCGGTGACGTAGACGGTGTGGAAGGGGACCTGCGGATTGCCCTGCTCGTCCTTCATGAAGTGCATGGTCATCATGATCATGCGGGCGACCCAGAAGAAGATGATGTCGAAGCCGGTGACCAGTACGTCGGTCGGATGGAACGCCTGCAGGCGCTCGGTGTTGTCCGGCCAGCCCAGGGTCGCAAAGGTCCACAGCGCGGAGCTGAACCAGGTGTCGAGGACGTCCTCGTCCTGCTCCAGCTTGAGATCGGCGGCCAGACCGTACTTCTCCCGCACGGTGGCTTCGTCACGGCCGACGTAGATGTTGCCGTCGGCGTCGTACCAGGCCGGGATACGGTGGCCCCACCACAGCTGGCGGGAAATACACCAGTCTTGGATGTCGCGCATCCAGGCGAAATACATGTTCTCGTACTGCTTGGGTACAAACTGGATGCGCCCATCCTCAACCGCCTCGATGGCGGGCTTGGCGAGAACCTTGGCATCCACGAACCACTGGTCGGTCAGCATGGGCTCGACCACCAGGCCGGAACGATCGCCCCGGGGGACCTTCAGTACGTGGTCTTCCACCTGGTCCAGCAGCCCTTCCGCTTCCAGGGCTTCGACAATGGCCTTGCGGGCATCGTAACGGTCAAGGCCGGCGAAGCTGGCCGGCAGTGCCGGATCAACGGCATCGCTGGGGCGGCCATGGCTGTCGAACACTTCCGCCTGGGCGCGGATGGCCGCATCCTGGGTCATGACGTTGACCAGGGGCAGGCTGTGGCGCTGGCCTACCTGGTAATCGTTGAAGTCATGGGCCGGGGTGATCTTGACGCAGCCGCTGCCCATCTCGGGATCGGCATGGTCGTCACCCACGATCGGGATCTCGCGATTGACCAGCGGTAGGCGGACCTTCTTTCCGATCAGATGATTGTAGCGCTCGTCGCTCGGATTCACGGCGACGGCGGTGTCGCCCAGCATGGTTTCCGGCCGGGTGGTGGCCACCACAAGGTAGTCTTTTCCGTCGCTGGTGGTGCCCTCGATGATGGGGTAGCGGAAGTGCCAGAAGTGGCCTTTCTCTTCCTTGTTCTCCACCTCGAGATCGGAAATGGCGGTGTGCAGCTTCGGGTCCCAGTTGACCAGACGCTTGCCGCGGTAGATCAGGTCTTCATCATAGAGGCGAATGAACACTTCCTGAACCGCGCGGTAAAAGCCATCGTCCATGGTGAAGCGTTCGTGCTCCCATTCCACGGAATCGCCGAGGCGGCGCATCTGGCGGGTGATTGTGCCGCCGGAATGGGCCTTCCAGTCCCAGACCTTATCGATAAAGGCTTCCCGACCCAGATCGTGGCGGGTCTTGCCTTCCTCATGCTGGAGGCGGCGCTCCACCACCATCTGGGTGGCGATACCGGCATGGTCGGTGCCTACCTGCCAGAGTGCCTGACGGCCCCGCATCCGCTGGTATCGGGTGAGGGCGTCCATGATGGTGTGCTGGAAAGCATGGCCCATGTGCAGGCTGCCGGTGACGTTGGGCGGCGGGATCATGATGCAGTAGGGATCGCCGTCCCCCATGGGCCGGAAATAACCTTTTTCTTCCCAGGTCTGGTACCACTGGCGCTCAATCTGATCGGGCTGGTAGGTCTTGTCCATGCTGGTTAAATGACTCATTGCGGTTAAACGGGTTGTCTATCGCGAAAGGCGAATTATACATGGCTGGCAATGCCTCGGCGAACCTCGGTGGTTAGAGCGTCTGACGTTCGACGTCAGACGTCTGGCGCTCACGACCGTCGGCTTTTGCGGCGGTCGTGTACCTTGGGGGTGATATCGAACGCCTGCAGCTCCCGGTAGTGACGGCGGGCCTGTTGCAGGACTTCGGGATCGCTGTTGGCGACCAGGGCCAATCGGTTGAAACGGTCCGCCTCACTGGGCAGTTTGCGTCCGAGAACGATCACGGTCTGCCAGTCTGCCGGCGAGGGGGCGCACAGCAAAATACCTACCGGAGACGGGCAGGGCTTGTCGTTGCGATCCATGCGCTCGTGGGGGATGAAGGCGTCCGGACGGAAGGCCCAGAGCATGTCGTCCATGGCCTGGGCCTGCTCCTCGCCATCACAATACAGGCAGACCCGGTCGCCTTCGGACCAGGCCTTTTCGGTCAGGCGCGCCGCGTATTGGTAGCGGGCTTCAGCGGTGGTCTCTGGCAGGATGTGAAACCAGTGACGACCACCTTTGCTGTCGCCACTGGCAGTGTCAGCTGACGGCCCGACGTTCGCCGGACCTTCAGGCTGCTCCTCAGGATGCTGAGGTTCGTTCGCCATGGCGGGATTACTCGGCATGACTGAGGAGGTAATCCATCAGCAGAGGCACCGGGCGGCCCGTCGCGCCTTTCTCCTTGCCGCTCAACCAGGCCGTTCCGGCAATGTCCAGGTGCGCCCAGCGGTAGTCTTTGGTGAAGCGCGACAGATAGCAGGCCGCGGTGATGGTGCCGGCACCCTTGCCGCCGATGTTCTGCATGTCGGCAAAGTTACTGTCCAGCTGTGCCTGGTATTCGTCCCAGAGAGGCAGTTGCCAGGCACGGTCGCCTGTGGTCTGGCCGGATTGCAGCAACTCCTGCGCCAGCTCGTCGTTGTTGCTTAGCAGGCCGCTGGCCTGGTCACCAAGTGCAACGATGCAGGCGCCGGTGAGGGTGGCGATGTCGATTACCGTTTCCGGCTTGTATTTGCCCACATAGGTGAGGGCGTCGCACAGCACCAGACGGCCTTCGGCGTCGGTGTTGAGGATCTCCACGGTCTGGCCGGACATGGTCTTGACGATATCGCCGGGACGGGTCGCACCGCCGCCAGGCATGTTCTCGGCCGCGGCCACTACGCCAATGACATTGACCTTGGGCTTGAGCTCGGCGATGGCCTGCATGACGCCAAAGACGCTGGCGGCACCGCACATGTCGAACTTCATTTCATCCATCGCGGCGCCGGGTTTGAGGCTGATGCCGCCGGTATCGAAGGTGATGCCCTTGCCGACCAGGACGTAGGGCTTGTCCTTCGCCTTGCCACCCTTGTATTCCATGGTGATCAGCTTGCCGGGTTGGTGGCTGCCGACGGAGACCGCCAGAAACGCGCCCATGCCCAGCTCCTTCATGTCTTTTTCGCTCAGGACATTGACCTTGATGTGGTCGTGTTCCTTGCCCAGGGCCTTGGCGCGCTTGGCCAACCAGTCCGGGTTGCAGATGTTGGGCGGGGTGTTGCCCAGGGTGCGGGCTTCGTTCATGCCGTGGCCAATGGCCAGGCCGGCGGCCAGGGCGTCATCGAAACGGGGGTCCTTGCCCGGCACATCCAGAGTCATGCGATTCAGGGCCGGCTTCTTGCCCGCTTCGCTCTTGAACTCGGTATAGCGGTAGAAGGTTTCTTCCGCGGCGCGGACGATCAGCTGGATGCGCCACGCTTCGTCCCGGTCCTTGACTGACACTTCGGTCAGTGCCACCAGGGCATGCTTGCTACCCGTGTCGTTCAGTTTCCCGAAGGCGGCGCCTACGAGTTTGCGAAAAGCCAGGGCATCGCGCTTTCCCGCCTGTCCGGTACCCACCAGCAGGGCGCGGCTCCAGGGCGCTGTTTCAGGCAGCGGGAGGAGGGCAATCTCGCCGGTCTTGCCGGAAAAATCCCCTTGCTTGACCAGGTTTCTCAACAACCCATTCGTCTGCGTGTCCGCCGCTTCAGCGCTTGCCGACCAGTCTCCCGATTCGGGAATGCCGATGACGAGGCAATCTGCTTTGGTGTCGACAAGTCCTTTAGTGTTCAACGCGTATTTCATGCATGCTCCCTTTTCGGGTGGTCAAGTATGAGTATGGATGTGTTCAGGGATAAGCGTCAGTCAGGCCGTCTGGAATGGTCCCATCCCTTGGCCCGGGCTGCAACGTCCCCTTGGCTTATGGCGATTCCGCGGGCGTGTTCGGGAGGCGGCTGATCGGTGTCGGTCGGCCGCGTTTCCCCGCACATCCCGTGGATGCTCTGGTTTTGTGGGGGACAGGGCACTAGAATAGCCCCTCCGGTCGGACCGGTGAAGTTATTGGTCTGCGGTACCTGAAGCGCTTCCGTCGTTAGGATCCGATTTTGTATATCATTTTCCGCTATCTCACGCGACAGGTTCTGGTGGGGATGCTGGCTGTAACCGGGGTGTTGCTGCTGGTCTTCATGAGCGGTCGCTTTATCAAGTATCTGGGGCAGGCGGCCTCCGGAGAGCTTTCCGGTGACGTGCTATTCGCCATCATGGCTTACCGTCTGCCGGATTTCCTCGAGCTGATTCTCCCTCTGGGGCTGTTTATCGGCATCCTCCTGGCCTATGGGCGAATGTACCTGGACAGCGAGATGGCCGTGCTGTTCGCCTGTGGCGTGAGTGACCGTCAGATCATCGGGCAGACGATGATCGCCTCTCTCTTTGTCACTGCCATCGTTGCGGTGATGAGCCTTTATCTGTCGCCCTGGGGCATGCGGCAGGTGCAGCAGATCTTTGTCGAGCAATCCAAGAAAACCGAGTTCGAGATGCTGGCTCCGGGCCGTTTCCAGAGTCTTGAATCCGGCGACCGCGTGACCTACACCGAGTCCCTTAGCGAAGACAAGCAGGAGCTTCGCAAGGTCTTTATCGCCCAGCCCGATAAGGGTGGGATGGTGTTGCTGTCGGCGCGTTCTGGCACCCAGTTTGTGGATCAGGAAACCGGCAGCCGCTTTCTGGTGTTGCATGACGGGACACGGTTTTCCGGGATTCCCGGTCAGCTGGATTTCAAGGCGACTACCTTTAATGCCTATGGTCTCAAGATCGGCGAAGTGGAAGGCGGGCGTGTCAAACGCTTCGAGGACGCGACACCTACTGCGGAGCTGATTGCGTCGGATGATCTCAAGGAGCGGGCGCAGTTTCACTGGCGACTGGCGTTGCCCCTGATCGTGCCGGTGGTGACCTTGCTGGCGATCCGCCTGAGCCGGGTGAATCCGCGCCAGGGCCGTTTTTTCCATCTTTTGCCTGCCATGCTCATCTATATCACCTACCTGGGTATGCTGATCGGGGCCCGCGATGCCTTGGCGAAGGGCAAGATCCCGGAATGGATGGGGCTATGGTGGGTGCACTTGCTGTTCCTGATCATCGCCTTGCTGCTGCAGTTCGGTCCGGATCTCAAACGCCGCCGGAGCGCCCATGCGTAAGCTGGATCGCTACATCGTCAAGACACTCGCCGGTGCCATGCTGCTGGTGTTGGTGGTAGTGCTGTCGCTGGATCTGCTGTTTGGCTATATCGCCGAGCTTGATGAAACCAAGGCCGACTATCAGGCCCTGGAAGCCCTCCTCTTTATGCTCTACACCATTCCCCGGCGGATTCACGATTACCTGCCGCTGGCCGCTTTCATGGGGGCGCTGATCGGCATGGGAACGTTGGCGAATACCTCGGAGCTGGTGGTGATGCGGGCGGCAGGGGTGTCGTTGCGTCGACTGGTCTGGTCGGCCATGAAGCCGGCGCTGGTGTTGGTGCTGGTCGGCGCGTTGTTGGGCGAGTATGTGGCGCCTTATTTTGAGCGTATCGCGCAAAGTGACAAGGCGGTGGCCCGCGGTGCCGCGGAGAATATTGCCGATGTGCACGGGTTCTGGCATCGCGAAGGGCGTACCTTCATGCATTTCAACGCCGTGCAGCCCAATGGCGTCCTGCACGGCGTTACGCTTTTCAAATTCGGCGAGGATCGTTGGCTGGAGAAGGCCGCCTTTGCAAAGCGCGGTATCTACCAGGGAGATCACTGGCTTCTGCAGGATGTGGAGCAGACGGTGCTGTCCATCGACCATACCGAACGCAAAACCTTCAAGAGTCTGCGCTGGGACACGGAAATCTCTCCCCAAGTATTGGGTGTGCTGATTATAAAGCCGGAGAATTTGTCCATCAGCGGGCTGTATACCTACGCTCACTATCTTAGCGAGCAGGATCTGAACGCCAATCTCTATTGGATGGCGTTCTGGAAAAAGGTGTTGCAACCTCTGGCGACGGCAGTGCTGGTTCTGGTGGCCATTTCGTTCGTCTTCGGCCCGTTGCGGTCCGTGACCATGGGCTTCCGGGTGTTCACAGGCATTATCGTGGGGTTGCTGTTCAAATATATGCAGGACCTGCTTGGCCCCATGAGCCTGGTGTTCGGCTTTGATCCGATCCTGGCGACGCTGGGGCCCATCGCCGTCTGCGCGGTGGTGGGGGCGGTGCTGTTGAAGCGGGCCGGCTAGTGCTTCTGGCGGGCCGTTTCAGATCACTTCCCGTCTTTCTTTACATATGGCTTGGGGACGCGAACCGTGCGGCTCTCGGAGAAACGGTCGGTCCAGGTCATCTTCTGCTTGTCGAATAGTTGCCACCAGTAGCCGGCGCCAACCAGCGCCCAGCTCAGCCATCCCATCATGAATCGCATCAATGCCTGAAACCAGGACAGGCGGGAACCGTCCGCATTCTGGATACGCACGTGCCAGACCTGCATGCCCAGGGTCTGACCGCTCCGCGTCCAGAAGTAGGCGAAAAACACGTACAGGCTGATAAAAAGAATGGACGTCAGCAACGGATCCTGGCGCCCGGGAGCGGCTTCCGTCATGGCTTTGTAGGCCTCGGGGCCGATGATCTGGGCATGGATCAGGGTGTAGATCATGGTGACGACCATCAGCAGCGCGATGCAGATAAGCCCATCGTAAAGCATGGCGGCCAGACGTCGGAGCAGAGGGGCGGGCGGCAGCGTGGTATCGAATCGGGACAGTTGGCGTGGCATGGGTCATCTGCAGTTGCTTCGAAGAGGGCGCCGATTATAGCCAATGGCGACCCAGAGTCACAGGCAGGACCCTATTCGAAGTGCCCTAAAGTTTTTGCCGGGCTGGTCGATAAATGGCCAATGGTCGATAGCGGGGCGTGTTCTGCGCCTGGGCAGTCATCGTTTGACGCAGCTGCAAGACTCCGGACACAACGATCTGGGGGAGGGGAAAATGATTCAATCCAGTGTTTCCATGTTGGGGCTTCTCGGTGAGCGACCCACCCACACGCCTGGTGGTAAGGGGTTGGGTGCGAACCTGCAGCCGTTGCGTGTTGACGGAGAAAAGTCTGCGCCGCCCATGACCGCGGCGGATGGCATTGCGATCTTGCGCCAGCGTTTGGAGTCGCAGTTTCAGGCTCAGGGCGCACTGGACTCCAAGCTGCCTCAGGCCGAGCTGGATAAGCCCGGCCCCGAGGAAGTGGCCAATCGGGTGCTGGGATTCGTGGAATCCCGTCTGCGTGATGAAATGGCCAATGGTGCCGACAGCGAGAAGGTTGCTTCCATGCTGCAGCAGGCAAGGGATGGTGTTGCCCAGGGCTTTGCTGAAGCGCGCGATGAGATTGAGGCTCTCGGTCGTATGAACGAGGATCTCGACAAAGCGATCGGGGAGAGCTACGACCGGATTACCCAAGGGCTGGATCGCCTGGAGTCGTCACTGTTGGGTGATTCCGCTCAGGCGCCGGAGCAGGGTGGTGATACGGGTGACATGTCCGCGCCGGCTGCGGGAAGCTTTGAGGGCCGTTATGCGTTGGATTCTCGGACCCGGCAGTCTGTTGCTGTGGAGGTCAAGACTCAGGATGGTGACGTGGTCACGGTCCGGCTGGACGAGCGCAGCCGCTTTTCGGCACAGGGTAGTCTGAGCCAGAGCCGTGAGGGTACCGAGGTGCGCTATCAGGAATCCCAGAGTTTTGCCGGACGCTATGCCATTTCCGTCGATGGTGAACTGGACCAGGGGGAGATGGATGCATTGCAGTCGTTGTTTTCGGAAGTGGACGATTTTTCCAGTCGCTTCTTCGGTGGCGATGTGCAGGGCGCCTTCGATCAGGCCATGAACATGGGCATCGATGGCGAGGAGCTGGCCAGCTACAGCATCAATCTGCGCTACCAGCAGACAACACGCGCCAGTGCCTATACCCGTCTCTCTGACCAGCCGGCACCCAGCGAACGGCTGCAACCGGCTGGCGATTTTGCCCGCCGCCTGGACGATGTTGGGCAGCGTGGCCAGCAGGCCGGTTTGCCGGCTGACGGTATCCGGGCCCTGCTGGATCGTATGTTGGCCGACCGGGAAGAGCAGCAGACCGAGAATGTGCCGCAACCTCGCCGTGATCTCGGGCGCTCATTCCTGGGCGCGCTTCTGGACCGGATGTCTGAAAAAGAAGCCCAAAGCTGAACCGATCACCGTCGCGTCAGACGTCCGACATCAGACGTCTGACGCCCAGCGCCCTGCCATTCGTGGGCTTCTCGGCCATACCGTGCAACGCCTCATGAGAAATCCTGTGCAGCTATGCTAAAGTACCCCCTCTTGTCACATGAGGCGACCAGGACCCAGAGGCTATGAAAACAGCAGTTTTACGTGACGCCTTTCTAGAATACTTTCGCAAGCACGGCCACGAAATCGTCCCCTCCAGCTCATTGGTGCCGGCGGACGACCCCACCCTGCTTTTTACCAACGCGGGGATGAACCAGTTCAAGGACACCTTCCTGGGCCGGGAAAAGCGCGACTACAACCGTGCGGCCAGCTCCCAGCGTTGCGTGCGTGCCGGCGGCAAGCACAACGATCTGGAAAACGTCGGCTATACCGCACGTCACCACACCTTCTTCGAGATGCTCGGCAACTTCAGTTTTGGCGACTACTTCAAGAAGGAAGCGATTGGTTTCGCCTGGGAATTCCTGACCTCGCCGGACTGGCTGGGGCTGCCGAAAGACAAACTTTGGGTCACGGTGTATGCCGCCGATGAGGAAGCGTACCAGTACTGGAACGAAGTGATCGGTGTTCCGGCCGAACGTCTGGTGCGCATCGGCGATAACAAGGGAGCGCCCTATGCCTCGGATAACTTCTGGCAGATGGGCGACACCGGTCCCTGCGGGCCCTGCACCGAGATTTTCTACGACCACGGTCCGGACGTGGAGGGCGGTCCTCCGGGCAGCCCGGAAGAAGATGGTGACCGCTACATCGAAATCTGGAACGTGGTTTTCATGCAGTACAACCGCACGGCCGACGGGGAAATGAAACCGTTGCCGAATCCGTCGATCGACACGGGTATGGGGCTTGAGCGTATCGCGGCGGTGCTGCAGGGCGTTCACAGCAACTACGAGATCGATCTGTTCCAGGATCTGCTCCGGGATGCTTCGGAGCTGCTGGGAGGCGTGTCCACCGAAGAGGCTTCCCTGCGGGTGATCGCCGACCACATCCGCTCCTGCGCCTTCCTGATTGCCGATGGGGTTATGCCGTCCAACGAAGGGCGCGGCTTCGTTCTGCGTCGCATCATTCGCCGCGCGGCCCGTCATGGCAACAAGCTGGGTGCAACCGAACCCTTCTTCCATAAACTGGTCGGGTCGCTGGTACAGGTTATGGGCGAGGCCTATCCGGAACTGGTTCGTTCCCAGCCTCAGGTCGAGAAGGTCCTGCTGCAGGAAGAGGAGCAGTTCGCCAAGACCCTGGATAAGGGGCTGAAGCTGCTGGAACAGGATATTGCGGAACTGGATGGACAGGTCATCCCCGGCAAAACCGTCTTTACCCTTTATGATACCTATGGTTTCCCGGTTGATCTGACCAACGACATCGCCCGCGAGCGTGGCCTGAGTCTGGATTACGAGGGCTACGAGGCGGAAATGGAAGCCCAGCGTGAACGCGCGCGGGCAGCCAGCAAGTTCGGCATCGATTACAACGCCGAAGGGCTGGATATCGAAGGGAAAACCGAATTTACCGGATACGACCATGTGGACGGCCAGGAAACGGTCAAGGCGGTCTATGTGAATGGGGAAGCCAGAAACGCTCAGGTGGGCGATCAGGCTGTGGTGGTTCTGGAGCGCACCCCGTTTTATGCCGAATCCGGTGGTCAGGTGGGGGATACCGGTGTACTCAGCTGGAGTGGTGGCCGCTTCGAGGTGAGCGACACACGGAAAGAGGGCGACAATCATCTGCATGTGGGTCAGGTTCGCGCCGGCGAGATCAAGCCGGGCATGACCGTGGATGCCGTGATCGACCACGAGAAACGTGAGGCTACGGCGCTGAACCACTCGGCCACCCACCTGTTGCACGCGGCGTTGCGCGAAGTATTGGGCGAGCATGTGACCCAGAAGGGCTCGCTGGTGGATCCAGAGCGCCTGCGCTTCGACTTTTCCCACTTTGAACCGGTCACCCGGGAAGAATTGGCGAAAATCGAGCGCCTGGTGAACGATCAGATTCGCGCCAACACGCCGGTGGAAACCGAAGTGACCGATATGGAGTCGGCCCAGCAGAAAGGCGCCATGGCGCTGTTCGGTGAAAAGTACGGCAGCACCGTACGTGTCCTCTCCATGGGAACCGACAATTTTTCCGTGGAGTTGTGTGGCGGTACCCACGTCAAGCGAACCGGGGATATCGGCATCCTGCGAATTACCGGGGAGAGCGGTATTTCTTCCGGCGTGCGCCGGATTGAGGCCGTTACCGGTGCCGCGGCGCTGGATTACATGGACCAGCAGGAGTCGCGCCTGCGCGAAATTGCAGGGCTGGTTAAAGGCAGCCGGGAAACGGTGGTCGACAAGGTGCGCGGTGTTATCGATCGAACGCGGCAGCTGGAAAAGGAAGTAGAGCAGCTCAAGGGCAAGCTGGCTTCATCGGCCGGTTCCGATCTGGCGTCATCTGCGGTTGATATCCAGGGCATCAAAGTTGTGTCGGCCCAGTTGGAAGGCGCTGACCGCAAGGCGCTGATGGATACGGTGGACCAGCTCAAGAACAAGTTGGGGACCAGTGCGGTTGTCCTGGGTACGGTCAGCGAAGGTAAGGTGGTCCTGGTGGCCGGTGTTTCCAAGGATGCGACCGACCGCGTCAAGGCTGGCGATCTGATTCGTGAGACAGCGACCCGAGTAGGCGGCAAGGGCGGTGGACGCCCCGATATGGCGCAGGGAGGGGGCTCTGATCCGGAGGCCCTGCCACAGGCACTGGAAGCGGTGCCTGCGCTGGTGGAGGACATGCTCTCCTGATGCGGCGCGAGCGTGACAAAATTGCTGTTGTCACGTCTGGTAGCTGGTTATAATGCCGCGTTTGGTTTTCCGGTGAGGCAACAAGGACTGGCAGTCTATGGCCCTGTACGTGCAAAAATTTGGGGGCACCTCGGTGGGCTCGGTGGAGCGCATCGAGGCGATCGCTGACAAGATCAAGGCAACCCGCGAAGCCGGGCATGAACTGGTGATTGTCGTCTCCGCCATGAGTGGCGAGACGAACCGACTGATTGGTTTGGCCCAGGCCATTTCAGAGGAACCGGTTCCCCGCGAAATGGACGTGCTGGTATCCACGGGCGAGCAGGTCACCATTGCCCTGCTGAGCATGGCTCTGATCAAACGCGGTGTCGACGCTCGCTCCTATACCGGTGGGCAGGTTCGAATCCGGACCGACAGTTCTCACACCAAGGCGAGGATTCAGGATATCGATCAGGCTGCCATGCGCTCGGATCTGGATAAGGGGCGCGTGGTCGTGGTTGCCGGTTTCCAGGGCGTGGACGAGAGCGGCAACATTACCACACTGGGACGGGGCGGTTCCGATACCACAGCGGTGGCCCTGGCTGCGGCACTGAAAGCCGATGAATGCCAGATCTTTACCGATGTGGATGGTGTTTACACCACGGATCCCCGAGTGGTGGACAGTGCACGGCGCCTGGACCGGATCACCTTCGAGGAGATGCTGGAAATGGCGAGTCTCGGCTCCAAGGTGCTGCAGATCCGTTCCGTGGAGTTCGCCGGCAAGTACAATGTGCCACTTCGGGTCCTGTCCAGCTTCCAGGAAGGTCCCGGAACGCTGATTACGCTTGATGATGAGGAAGATATGGAACACCCAGTGGTTTCCGGCATTGCGTTCAATCGTGATGAGGCCAAGCTAACACTGTCTGGCGTTTCCGATACGCCGGGCATGGCGACACGCATTCTGAAACCGGTCAGCGATGCCAACATTGAAGTGGACATGATCCTGCAGAACGTGGGCGCCGATAAGCGGACCGATTTCACCTTTACCGTGCATCGCAACGACTTCAAGCGCACACTGGAGCTATTGCGCCCGGTGGCGGAAGAGCTGGATGCCCGTGAACTCACCGGCGACAACCGGATTGCCAAAGTCTCCATCGTGGGTGTCGGAATGCGCTCTCATGCCGGGGTTGCCACGCGCATGTTCGATGCGTTGTCGCGGGAAGGCATCAACATCCAGATGATCTCCACATCTGAGATCAAGATTTCGGTGGTGATCGAAGAGAAATACCTCGAACTGGCCGTGCGTGCGCTGCATAGCACCTTCGATCTGGATCGCGAAGATACTGCACAGTAGAAAAGCAAGAAGAAGGCGTTAGACTGGAAACACATGCGTCTGACGTTACAGGGAGCTAATAACAACAATCGGGAACTCGACTTGGGACGTACAGGTCGATAATTCCAATAAACAGAAGAGTTGGAACAGGTAGCTCAGGAAAAAGGAGTAGGAGAATGCTGATTCTTACACGCCGTGTGGGCGAGACCCTGATGGTGGGGGACGATGTCACCGTTACGGTCTTGGGAGTCAAAGGAAATCAGGTGCGCATAGGTGTGAACGCCCCGAAAGAGGTGGCGGTACATCGCGAAGAAATTTACCAGCGTATCCAGCGTGAAAAAAGCGAGCACGATGTAGAGCCTGACCAGGAGTAATCGATTCCGGTCCATTCGTGGTTCTTGCTTGAAACCGGAGGGAAGCGCGGCATGCCGGGCTTCCCTCCGGTTTCAGTCGTTTTTGGGGGCGGTCTGACAGGGCGGCTCCAGTGGTCGATTCCAAGAAATCCGTGATCAACCCTATGAAATCATAAAATTTATGGTATTATACGCCGCGTTCTCACGGAGAGGTGGGTGAGTGGCTGAAACCAGCTCCCTGCTAAGGAGCCATACGCATTGCGCGTATCGAGGGTTCGAATCCCTCCCTCTCCGCCATTAAGCGGCTGTAGCTCAGTTGGATAGAGCACTTGGCTACGAACCAAGGGGTCGGGGGTTCGAATCCTCCCAGCCGCGCCATATTTAGCGAATAGCTCTCGCAGAGGGGTATTCGATAAAGAGCCCGCTTCGGCGGGTTTTTTAAATGCCGGCCAGCCGGCAAGAAAAGATGTCAGGCTCGATAAACATTGAGTCCAAAACGAGTTCAGCGGCTGTAGCTCAGTTGGATAGAGCACTTGGCTACGAACCAAGGGGTCGGGGGTTCGAATCCTCCCAGCCGCGCCATACTCATAAAAGAACCCGCCAGCGGCGGGTTTTTTTATGAGTATGCGTTAGGCAGAGAATATGAGAACCCCCGGGTTCGACACGGAGGCGCGTCAGCGCCGAAGTGAACGTCGGAGCACAGCGACGACGGCCCCGAAGGGGTGAGGGCGAAGCCCGAATCATCCTCCCAGCCGCGCCATGCTCATAAAAGAACCCGCCATCGGCGGGTTTTTTTATGAGCATGCGTTGGGGAGAGAATATGAGAACCCCGGGTTCGACACGGAGGCGCGCTACCATTCTTTTCAACGTCCAACGTCCAACGTCCAACGCCCCTCCATACCTTGATTTATCTCCTTGAAAAACCGCCTCAACCCTGAACTGATAGATAGTTCGCCAAATGGCGACAGACTATCCTGTCAAGTTGCTGAAGTTCGTAATAACCGGTAAATTAATCCGGATTTTTCGAGCCCCAATCCCACCACGTCTGACAATCCGTGGTTCGGGGCCGGTAACTGACCACCAGAAGGTAACGCATCGATGACGGAACTGATGAATGGCGCCCTGGAATTGACTGTCGTGGGAATGGGGTTCGTGTTTGCGTTCCTGGTCGTTCTCATTGTGGCAATGACCGTCATGTCCAGGGTGGTCATGCGGTTTGCGCCGGAGACGCCGGCCACACCGGTGAAGAAACCCGCGACGGGAGGGGGGCGGCAGGCTCCAGCTCCGGTTGATTCCGATACTGCCGAGGCCATAAAAATAGCGATCAACAAGTATCGTTCGCGCCATAAAAAATGAGTGATAACGGCTCTAAAACCTTTATAAATAGAAGGCTTTGACGATGACAGAAACCAAGAAACCGTTGGGGATTACCGATGTGGTCCTGCGGGATGCGCACCAGTCCCTGTTGGCGACGCGGATGCGCCTTGATGACATGCTGCCAATAGCGGAAAAGCTGGATCAGGTCGGCTTCTGGTCGCTTGAGTCCTGGGGCGGCGCGACGTTTGACTCCTGCATCCGGTACCTCGGCGAAGATCCCTGGGAGCGCATCCGCGAGCTGAAAAAAGCCATGCCCAAAACTCCTCAGCAGATGCTGCTGCGGGGCCAGAACCTCCTTGGTTATCGTCACTATGCCGATGATGTGGTTGAGCGCTTTGTGGATCGCGCCGCCGCCAATGGCGTCGATGTCTTCCGTATCTTCGATGCCATGAACGACCCGCGTAATCTGGAAACTGCGATCAACGCGGTGCGCAAGACTGGAAAACATGCCCAGGGCACGATTTCCTATACGGTCAGCCCGGTGCACACCATCGATACCTGGGTGGATCTGGCGAAGAAGATCGAATCCATGGGCGCCGATTCCATCGCCATCAAAGACATGGCCGGTCTGCTCAACCCCTATGTGTGTTTCGAACTGGTCACCCGTCTCAAGAAAGAGCTGAGCGTGCCCATCCACATGCAGAGCCACGCTACCACCGGCATGGCTACCACCACCAATATCAAGGCGGCCGAAGCGGGGATCGACAATGTCGACACCGCGATTTCTTCCATGAGCATGACCTACGGTCATGCACCTACCGAATCCGTGGTGGCCATCCTTCAGGAAACAGACCGGGATACCGGCCTGGATATCCACCTGCTGGAAGACATCGCGGCCTATTTCCGTAAGGTGCGCAAGAAGTACGCCCGCTTCGAAGGTGCCCTGCGTGGTGTGGATTCCCGGATCCTGGTGGCCCAGGTGCCCGGCGGCATGTTGACCAATATGGAAAATCAACTGCGCGAGCAGAATGCCAGCGACAAGCTGGATGACGTTCTCCAGGAAATCCCCAAGGTGCGTGAAGACCTGGGCTACATCCCGCTGGTAACACCCACGTCACAGATCGTGGGCACTCAGGCCGTCCTCAACGTCCTGACCGGCGAGCGTTACAAGTCCATCTCCAAGGAAACGGCCGCAGTCCTTAAGGGCCAGTACGGCGCGGCTCCTGCCGATTTCAACAAGGAACTGCAGGAGCGTGTTCTCGAAGGCGAGAAACCGATCAGCTGTCGCCCCGCCGATCTGCTGGAACCGGAAATGGACAAGCTCACCGAGGAACTGCGTCAGCAGGCTAAAGAGAAAGGTATCACGCTGGCCGACAACGACGTGGACGATGTGCTGACTTATGCGCTATTCCCGCAGATTGGCCTCAAGTTCCTGGAGAACCGCGGCAATCCCGATGCCTTCGAGCCAGCGCCGACCGAAGCCGATGCCGAAGCGGCAGCCGCTCCGGTCAAGGCGGGTGGTCCGGAAACCTACACCGTCACCGTTAACCAGCGGGAGTACGTGGTCGAAGTCAAGGAAGGCGGTGATATCGGTGCCATCGCAGCGACCGGTGGTGCGTCCCAGACCAGTGCAGCCCCCGCAGCGGCCCCCGCTCCGGGTGAGGGCGAACCCATCACCGCGCCTCTGGGCGGCAACATCTTCAAGGTCCTGGTTTCACCGGGGCAGGCCGTTGAGGAGGGTGAGATCCTCATCATCCTGGAGGCGATGAAGATGGAGACGGAAATTCGCGCGCCGAAAGCCGGCACCATCGGCGAAGTTTCCGTGAAAGTGGGCGACAGCGTTGCCGTGGGCGACGAACTCCTGACTCTGGCGTAAGGGCCTGTTTTCCTATGGATAAGTTAATGACGCTTTGGACAGGCAGCGGCCTGTTTAATTTGAGCGGGGGCCAGGCTGTCATGATTCTGGTCGGCCTGCTACTGCTGTACCTTGCCATTCGCAAGGGGTTTGAGCCGCTCCTGCTGGTGCCAATTGGCTTTGGCGGCATTCTTGCCAATATTCCGGAAGCCGGTCTGGCGCTCTCCGCCCTGGAAAATGCGGTGCATTTTGCCAAGCCGGAAGTGCTTAAGGCCGTGGCGCCTTTGCTGCATATCGATTACTCGGCTGTGCAGAACCTGCCCCATGACGAGCTGATGAGCACTTTCAAGGAAGCCATCAAGCATGCCAGTCATGCCGACTATGCCGCGGCCATGAACCTCGCCCAGGACTATGGCTATGCCAACGGCATGCTCTACAACTTCTACACCGTGTCGATCGCCAGTGGCGCGGCTCCGCTGATCATCTTCATGGGGGTTGGGGCGATGACCGATTTTGGTCCGCTGCTGGCTAACCCGAAGACGTTCATGCTGGGTGCTGCGGCACAGTTCGGGATTTTCAGCACCATCATCGGGGCGGCCCTGCTGGATTCATCCGGCCTGATGGATTTCACCATCCTGGAGGCAGCAGCGGTGGGTATCATTGGGGGCGCGGACGGCCCAACGTCCATCTATGTGTCCTCGATCCTGGCGCCGCACCTGCTTGGGGCCATCGCCGTGGCCGCCTATTCCTACATGGCTCTGGTCCCGATGATCCAGCCGCCGATCATGAAAGCCTTTACCACCGAGGAAGAGCGCAAGCTGAAGATGACACAGCTGCGTCATGTGGGTCAGCTGGAAAAAATCGTGTTTCCCATCATCGTATTGGTTGCGACCGCGCTGTTCCTGCCTGATGCCGCGCCGCTGCTGGGGATGTTCTGTTTCGGCAACCTGATGCGCGAGTGTGGCGTCGTTGAGCGCTTGAGCGACACCACTCAGAACGCATTGATCAACACCGTGACGATTTTCCTCGGCCTATCCGTGGGTTCCAAGCTGATGGCCGACAAGTTTCTGGACCTGCAGACACTGGGTATCCTCGGGCTGGGGATGGCGGCGTTTGCCGTGGGTACGGCTTGCGGTGTCCTGATGGCCAAGCTGATCAACGTGTTCAGCAAGGAAAAGATCAATCCGCTGATCGGTTCGGCCGGCGTGTCCGCTGTACCGATGGCGGCCCGGGTCTCGAACAAGGTCGGTCTGGATGCCAATCCCCAGAACTTCCTGTTGATGCACGCCATGGGCCCCAACGTGGCGGGCGTCATCGGTTCGGCCGTGGCGGCAGGGGTGATGATCAAGTTCCTGTCGTAACCGTTGCATGCTGATGTAGCCCGGTTGCCCCACTGTGTACCGCCGCCCTGGTACGCATCGGGGCAACCGGGCTTTTTTTGTGGTTCCTAGCGGATTGGGCAGGTGATGTTCGGTTTTGAGGTCGTGCACCGCCAAGTGTGAAGAGCCTTTTTTGTGGCGGCAGGCGATGGCAGACTGCGGGAAGGAGGATGTGTCGATGCATGAATACGTAAAGGCCATCAAGGCCAAGACCGACGAAGTGAAGGATGCGGCCAGGCGCAAGGATTGGGAGCGCCTGGAAGCATTGGATGGCGAAATTCGCGAACCGGTTCAGACTGCTGTGGATGCGGCCAAACGCGGTGAGGTGGATACGGCCGCGGTACAGGAGGTCATCGACCAGCTTTTGAAGGCCTTCGAGGAGGCCAGGGGAGTGGCCGTCGAGGCGCGTGATGAAGCCGAACAGAAGCTCAAGAAATCCGGCAAGACCCAACAGGCCGCCAAGGCTTACCTGAATCAGGCGGGAAGCCGAAAGGGCTAAAGGAAACGGGGCAAGGTGGCCTGGTGGCTGCCGAAGTTTTGTCTCCCGTTCGGTGCTGAGCGATGAAGATTAAAAATGGCGTCATAAAATTGACAGCTGGACTGATAGGGACTTAAATGTCCAACACTGGTTGAACCTGCCTACCGGTTACAGCGATAAATATAATCCGGGGAACGCGTCTCAATGTCCGAAAGCAATAAGGTGCTGCTGTTTGTATCCGATTCCGATCGCCGTCGCGATTTGCGGACCATTCTGGAATTCGTTGGAGAAGAGGTCATTTCGGATACCCCACAGGATTGGCAACAAACACTGGAAGCCGAGGGTGTGAACCCCACCGAAGCCGACGTGGTGATCATGGACAGCGAGGAAGGCTCGTTGCTGGATCATCTGGAAGCCATCCGAAGCTGGGACGAGGGGTTGCCCATCCTGCTGATTGGCGATCGGGAACTGGATGGGGACGAGGAAACCCTGGAACGGGTCATCGCACGTATCCACTGGCCCCCTCACTACACCAAGTTTGTCGATTCCCTGTATCGGGCCCAGGTCTTCCGTCAGCAATTTGCCAGCCACCGGGAACGTGGCCAGCAGCGTGATGTGCAGCTGTTCCGCAGCCTGGTGGGGACCAGCCGTGCGGTGCAGCACGTACGCCAGCTCATGAGTCAGGTGGCTGACAAGGAAGTCAGTGTGTTGATCACCGGCGAATCCGGTACCGGTAAAGAAGTCGTGGCACGCAACCTCCATTATCACTCGCCGCGTCGCGACAAGCCCTTTGTGCCGGTCAATTGCGGTGCCATTCCGGCCGAATTGCTGGAGAGCGAACTCTTCGGCCATGAAAAAGGCGCATTTACCGGGGCTATATCCGCCCGGGTTGGGCGTTTTGAGCTGGCTGAGGGTGGCACGCTGTTTCTGGATGAAATTGGCGACATGCCCCTGAACATGCAGGTCAAGATTCTGCGTGTTCTGCAGGAAAGAACCTACGAAAGGGTCGGCAGCAACCGTACGTTGAAGGCCGATGTGCGGATTATCGCGGCGACCCACAAGAACCTTGAGGAAATGATCGAGAACGGCGATTTCCGCGAGGATCTCTACTACCGCCTGAATGTCTTCCCCATCGAAATGCCGCCCCTGCGGGAGCGTGTGGAGGACATCCCGCTGCTCATCAATGAACTCATCGCCCGAATGGAAACGGAAAAGCGGGGCTCCATACGTCTCAATTCCGCTGCGATCATGAGCCTCTGTCGTCACGACTGGCCTGGCAATGTCCGCGAACTGGCCAATCTGGTGGAGCGGCTGGCCATCATGCATCCCTACGGCGTGATCGGGGTTCAGGAGCTGCCCAAGAAATTCCGCTATGTGGACGACATTGACGAGAACAGGCCGATCGAGGACCACGGCATGCCGATTTCCGGCGCCGGTCTGGTCGGGCTCGATGCGCCGGCTTTGTTGCCGGTGAACGGGATCGATCTGAAGGACTATCTCAGCAACCTCGAGAAGACTCTGATCCAGCAGGCACTGGACGAGTCGGAAGGTGTGGTGGCCCGGGCCGCTGAGAAACTCCGCATTCGCCGCACGACGCTCGTGGAAAAAGTACGCAAGTACGGCCTGCGAGAAGACGAAGAAGCCTGATCTTCGGGGCGTCAAATTTCCGTAGACGCCCCGCTTCCACCCCCTCCAGAACGACAAAAAACCGCCTGACCGATTCTCCAAGGTTTCTCTAGCTATTTGAAAAACCAGTAAAAACAAAAACTGGCACAGCCTCTGCTTAGACTCCCCGCAGACGAACAGACCATGGTTGATCCATGTCTCAGGGGGTCAGAATGAACCAGCAACAAACACTGGATTACGGTTCTTCACACAGCGAATCCGGATCGAATGCGGCGGCAGACGTCAATGCCAAGGTAACGTCCCTGTTTCCGTACGAGAGCGAGGCGGCACCGGTGGAGCAGGCGTTGGACCTGTTCAATCGCATGTCCCGCCAGATCACCGATTCCTACCGAACCCTGGAATCCAGGGTGAACCAGCTTTCCGGTGAACTGACTGCGGAGGCCTCCCAGCGCCAGGCCGAACTCGAAGCCAAAGAGCGCATGGCTGACCGACTGACCACACTGTTGGATGTCCTGCCGGCAGCGGTGGTGGTGCTGGACAGCCAGGGTGTGGTGAGCCAGTGCAATCCGGCAGCGGTGGAGCTGTTGGGCGAGCCCCTTGAGGGGCAGCGCTGGCTGGATATCATTCAGCGTTGTTTCGCGCCCCGCCGGGACGATGGTCACGAGGTGTCCCTCAAGGACGGTCGTCGCGTCAGTATTGAAATCCGTTCCATGGAAAATGAACCGGGCCAGTTGATCCTGCTGAGCGACCTGACGGAAACCCGTCGCCTGCAGTCGCAGCTGTCCAGGGCCGAGCGCCTGTCTTCCATGGGGCGTATGGTGGCCTCCCTGGCTCACCAGATTCGCACACCTTTGTCCGCAGCGATGCTCTATGCCGGTCACCTGTGCCAGGACAACCTGGGGCAGGACATGCGTATGCGCTGCGCGGAAAAACTGATGTCCCGGCTGACCCATCTGGAGCAGCAGGTACGGGACATGTTGATCTTTGCCCGGGGAGAAACCCGGCTCACCGAACGCCTGACCGTCCGCAATTTGCTGGATGGACTGGAGCGCTCGGCCGAAACCGTCATGCAGACCCATCAGGCGTGTCTGATCCTGCCGGAATCGCTGCCTGAGGTGGCGGTTCACTGCAATCGGGACGCGCTCAACGGCGCCCTCATGAATCTGGTCAATAACGGCCTGGAAGCCGGTGCCACGCAACTGACCGTCGAGGTCGAAACTGCTGGTGATCACCTGCGTATCCAGCTGTGCGACAACGGCAGTGGTTTCGACCAGAAGGAAGTGGAGCAGCTTTTGGAAGCGTTCCACACGACCAAGTCCCACGGCACCGGTCTGGGGCTGGCGGTTGTGCAGGCGGTGATCAAGGCCCATCACGGGCAATTCGAATTACAATCGGCCGGGCAGGGGGCGAAAGCCCTGATCGAACTGCCGCTGGCTGACGAAAAAGCCTATCGCTAAGGGGCGGAGGAGACTATGGCTAAGTCACGCATCCTCATTGTTGAAGACGATCGCGAACTGCGCGAAGCGTTGGTAACCACGCTGGAAATCGGCGGGTACCGGGTACTGGAAGCCGGTTGTGGCGAAGACGCATTGAGTCTGCTGGCCGAAGGGCCGGTGGATTTGGTGGTGAGCGACGTCAACATGCCGGGCATGTCCGGTCACGAACTGCTTCGGGAGGTGAGTCACCGTTTTCCGGGGACCCCGGTCATGCTGATTACCGCCTACGGCCAGATCGATCAGGCGGTGGCGGCCATGCAGGGCGGCGCGGTGGATTACCTGGTCAAGCCTTTTGAGCCCCAGACTCTGCTCGACAGCCTCCAGGATTATATCGGGGATGGCGGTCGCAAAAAGTCCGATGAGCCGGTGGCCGAGGATCCGGCCAGCCAGCGCATGTTCCAGCTGGCGCGCAAAGTGGCGGTCTCGGATTCCACGGTACTGATCTGTGGCGAGAGCGGCACCGGCAAAGAAGTGCTGGCACGCTATATTCACCAGCATTCCGACCGTTCGGACCAGCCTTTCGTCGCCATCAATTGTGCGGCCATTCCCGAAAATATGCTGGAAGCGATCCTCTTCGGCCATGAGAAGGGTGCGTTTACCGGTGCCCATGCCAGCTCGCCGGGCAAGTTCGAGCAGGCCAACGGGGGTACCATCCTGCTGGATGAGATTTCCGAGATGGATATGGGGCTGCAGGCCAAGCTGCTGCGGGTACTGCAGGAGCGGGAAGTGGAGCGGGTCGGTGGCCGCAAGCCGATCAAACTGGATGTGCGGGTGCTGGCTACCACCAACCGAGATTTGGCCCATTACGTGCAGCAGAACCAGTTCCGGGAAGATCTCTACTACCGTCTGAGCGTATTCCCGCTGCAGTGGCAACCGCTGCGAGAGCGCCGTGGCGATATTATCCCGCTGGCAGAGCACCTGTTGCGCGTACACGCCCGCAAGATGAAATGCCCGGGTGTGAAACTGGATGCTTCGGCGCGCCGGGCTCTGCAACAGCACGCCTGGCCGGGCAACGTCCGGGAATTGGACAATGCCATCCAGCGGGCGTTGATTCTGCATCAGGGCCAGACGATTACGGCGGACGATTTCTGCCTGGATACGATCATGAGTGGCATGGGGCGTATCGATCCGCCTGTGACGGCGGCGCGCGCGCCGGAATATACCGAGCAGCCGGCTGAAGAGGCGGTTGCCGAAGACATGGGTGAGGATGAGGAATGCGGCGATCGCACGCTGGGCGTCGATCTGCGTCAGCGGGAATTCCGTATCATCATCGACACCCTCAAGGATGAGCGCGGTCGCCGCAAGCAGGCGGCCGAGCGACTGGGCATCAGCCCGCGGACGTTGCGCTACAAGCTGGCGCAAATGCGGGACAACGGAATCGACATCGACAGGGAATTGACGATGGCGTGAGCCGTTGGTGCGTCTCCTTCTGACTGACCTTCAGAGTTGTTGGGCGGCCCTGGCCGCCCTTTTTTTGTGGCTGCAGTAAAGAGGGCGTGTCTGGTGCACGAGTTGTAAGGGCAGTCACGACTGCTGCCAGATGGCAAAGGTATTGCGACCGGCAAGTTTGGCCTCGTACATGGCGGCATCGGCACGGCGCAACAAGGTATCAATGTCCCGTTGTTCCGGTGTCGCCCAGGCAATACCGATGCTGGCTGAGATGTGCACATCGCGCTCGTTGATCAGGAATGGCTTGTTCAGTTGGCGCTGCAGCTTGTCGACGATGGTATGGAGATCTTTCGGGGTCTCAACGTCACAGACCAGGCCGATGAATTCGTCCCCACCCAGGCGGGCCACCGAATCATTGGCTCGTAAGGAGCTGGCCAGGCGCTGGGCCGCCGCCACCAGCAGCTGATCTCCCAGGGCGTGGCCCAGTGAATCGTTAACGGCCTTGAAGCCATCCAGGTCAATGAAGAGCACGGCGATGCTGAGCGGTTCCCGTTCCATGCGCAATAGCAACTGATGCATGCGATCGTAGAGCAGGGCCCGGTTGGGGAGGCCGGTCAGCATGTCGTAGTTGGCCTGGTAATACAGTCGGGACTCCTTTTCCTTGCGCTCGGAAATATCCATTACCACCAGCTGCGTGGCCTGCTTGTCCTGCCAGACGATCGGAGAGCAACGGGCCTCCCGCCAGCCCAGGTTGCCAAGCGTGTCGCGGCACCGGTATTCGTAGGTTTCCCCCTTGAGTTCTCCGCGCTGGCAGGCGGCATTGATGGCCTTGACCCGCTCCAGATCCTCGTCGATGACGCCCTGTGCCAGGGAGCCGGCGTTGACGACACTGTCCGGGTCCGGGTAGCCCTGCATGGTGGCATAGGCCTGATTCACATAGAGGGGCACCAGATCCTGGTGGATGACAACGCCCTGGATGGAGTTGTCGATCAGGCTTTTGTAACGCTGCTCGCTGCTTTTGAGCGCTTTCAGGGTGGACTGGAGTTGGCGATTGGCCTGTTCCAGGGCCCGGGTGCGTTTCTGGACTTCCTGTTCCAGCAGTGCGGCCTTGTGGAAAGTGGTGAAGTCGGAACCCTGGGCGTCCATGCTGCGTTCCACCTGGCGCATCAGAACCCGGTTGATCTTGTTGAGCTTGGCCAGTTCGGATTCCAGCTCTTCCCTGCGGCGCTGCCTGCGGGAGGTCATGTCGGCGGCCCCTGGCCGATGGCGACGCCGGTCAATGTCTGATTGACGTGCATGCCGTTGATCTGCTCCCCGTAGGTATTGAAGCCGATGACCTTGTGGCGCTGCAGGATATCGCTCACCGCCCGCCTGACATCGGGGCTCATGGCAGTGCGGCGCAGAATGCAATCCAGGCCGATCAGCAGGTCAGGTGGTCCGACCGAGGCTTCGATGTCGCCAAGAGCGGTTTCCAGGGCCTGAACCATATCGGTGTTCTGTGCCAGGGTCAGGACCAGCCCTTCATCGATGGCGCAGTAAAAGGTCAGGCTGTCGTCCGGATTGGCGCGCAGGATGGAACGGACGTATTCCCTGCCACCAATGCGAACCATGACGGGATAGCGGGCGAAGACGTCCTCGTTGAGTGCGGCCTTGTCCACGCCAACCAGTTCAGCGTAGGCCTCGGCCGCCGGCTCGGCATTGAACTCCATGACGATGCGATGGTTGGGGTCGGCTTCGGTGACCACCAGCTTGTGTTCGGTTGGTTCGAAACACTGGTGCATGAACACCTTGAAGGGCAGGTCCGTGTGGATCAGGGCCAGCAGTGCCGCATCGGAATGGAACTCGCCGTCACGGTAAACGTGACAATGGTGGAACGTCAGTTCGTCGCCAGCAGAGCCCCCAAACTGGGGAATGCCCTGGGTCATCTGGAACAGCGCTGACGAAAGCATTTCCTCCCGTCCCGACAGGCCGTCCACCAACATGAAACCAAAATCGCTATGAGGGCTCAGATCACCGCCATTACGCCGATGCTGGGTGATGGTCCGCTCGATGTGGCCAGACGCCTGAGACAGGGTCAGGCTCTGGAGGTTTGGAATCAGCTCATGGGTCACCGTAATGTGTTCTGCCCCCAGACTGAAGCCGCTGATACCGTCACGCTGGTAGCCGCCGCAACCGATTTCTCCGGCTGAGGAGCAGCCCAGCACACGGTTTCCGGGCAAGCGCTCAGCCAGGATGCGGGCTACAGCGTCGGTAATGAAACGAGGCGAACAGAAAAACACCACCCATTCAATGTCCTGCTGCTGGATGGCATCGACAAATTCGTGTGTGGCAGCTTCCACATCGCTGGCGCGTGAACTGCCCTGGCGTATCGATAGCCCTGTCACACTCTCGGACCCCAAATGCGGTGAAAGTCTGCTGGTGAAGCCTATGGGTTGGACTTTAGCAGCCCGTGGAACGGCCTTTTCGCAAGGCCTCACTGCATTATTTGACAGTGTAGGCCAGAAAACCAGTCTTTACCGAAATCCGTGATCGACGGTGACGTCAACAATTCGTCGCTGTCTATGAGGGCGACTGTTATGGCTTTCATGGGTTTTTGGAAAAATAAATAAAAACAAAGAAATAGGTCATTTGGCCCGTAATTTGCTGAGTTTTTGGAAACGAGCTTAGGCGAGATCTGTGGAGGAAAAAGCCATGGTGGATCGAGCAGATATCAACAGCGTGCTTTCCAATATGCGTAATCTGCGAGCGCAGATGTTGCAGAACCAGCAGATGGAGAAAGCGCGGGAGCTGGACCAGGTCAAGCGCCCACAGGAAATCAACCGGACCGAGAAGACCCAGGAGACCCCGGGCTTTGGCGACATGCTGAACCAGGCAGTCAACACCGTCAACGACCTGCAGCAGTCCTCCGGCGATCTGCAGACGCGGTACACCCAGGGTGACCCGAACGTCGACCTGGCCCGGGTCATGGTGGCCAAGCAGAAGGCATCGGTGGCATTTGAAGGCCTGACCCAAGTGCGCAACAAGGTGATCCAGGCTTACGAAGACATCGTCAACATGCCGATCTGACGGCGTGTATAACAAGACCACGGGGTTGAAGGGCCGGCAATGCCCGGTCCAGTCACCCTGACCGAGAGCGAAAGTGGAGCTAACCCATGGCGAGCGTACCCGCCGAAGTCAATCAGGCCAATGCGCCGGCTGAAGGTGAACAGCAGAACCAGGATTCCGGTCGTCGATTGGGTGACGACAACGATCTCCTGTTTGGCTTTAATCGTCTGAGCCTCATTCGCCAGATCGGTCTCATGATCGGACTGGCGGCCAGTGTGGCGCTGGGCGTTGCCGTTGTGCTCTGGGCCCAGGATCCGGACTATCAGCCGCTGCTCGGTGACCTTCAGCAGTATGACCCCCAGGAAGTGACCCAGGTTCTGGACCAGGCTGGCATCGAGTACCGGCTCGAACCGCGTAGCGGGGCGCTGCTGGTGTCCTCAGACCAGGTTTATGATGCGCGCCTGAAACTGGCAGCGGCCGGAGTGACGGAAAACCAGGGGCCGGGCTTCGAAATGCTCAACCAGGAGCAGTCGCTGGGTACCTCCCAGTTCATGGAACGGGCCCGTTTCCGTCGCAGCCTGGAAGGCGAGCTGGCGCGCACCATCAGTGCCATGAGTTCGGTTCGGGGTGCCCGTGTGCATCTGGCGATTCCCAAGGATTCCGTGTTCGTTCGCGACAACCGTCAGTCCAAGGCGTCGGTGTTTGTGGATGTTTTCGCAGGTCGCCGTCTGTCCCATGAGCAGATTTCCGCCATTGTCAATCTGGTGGCCGGCAGTGTCCCGTCCATGAGCAAGGAAGACGTGGCCGTGGTCGATCAGCGTGGCAACCTGCTGTCCCAGGAGGAAACCGACAGTCAGGCGCGGGAAATGGCCGATCAGTTTGAGCAGAGCGCCAAGTACGAGCAGAAGCTGTCCAACCGGATCGCGAGCATTCTGGAGCCGATCATTGGCCGCAACCGGTTCCGCGCCGAAGTGTCTGCGGATCTTGATTTCTCCAACATCGAACAGGCGCAGGAACTCTACAATCCGGACCAGCAGGCGCTGCGCAGTGAGCAAGTGGTGGAAGAACGCCAGGTGGGCGGTGGCGAAGGCGGAGTGCCGGGGGCGCTCTCCAATCAGCCGCCCGGCAATGCCACGGCACCGGAGCTGGCTCAGGGGCAGCAGGCCCAGGGCCAGCAGGGGCAAGGCCAACAGAATCAGCCTCCCCAGGTGACCCAGCAAAGCAAACGCGCCACACGTAACTTCGAAGTGGATCGCACCATCAGCTATACCCGTCGGGAAAAAGGCCAGGTCAACCGGCTGACCGTGGCGGTCGCCGTGGATGACATCAAGCGTGTGGATCCGCAGACCGGCGAAGTCAGCTTCGAGCCCTGGCCGGAGCAGGAACTGCAGCGTCTGACCATGCTGGTGCGTGACGCAGTCGGCTATTCGGCTGCCCGGGGTGACAGTGTTACCGTGGTCAACACACCGTTTGCTCCGGAAGAGCAGGTGGAAATCCAGGAGCCGCCGATCTGGGAGCAGCCCTGGGTCCAGAATCTGATCAAGCCGGTTCTGGCCGGTCTGGTGATCCTGATCCTGATTCTGACCCTGGTGCGCCCGACCCTGAAGAATCTTGCTAGTGGTGGTCAGGCCGCCCGCGACCAGGAGTTGGGGTACGGTGAAGGGATGGAAGGCCTGGAAAGTGACGGCGCTACCAGCGATGCGATCAAGGAAGCGCTGGGCGGTGGCGAGGATCTCCTTTTGCCCGGTGGCAGCGAGAGCTATGATAGACAGGTTAATGCTCTGAAAGGACTGGTTGCCGAAGACCCTGCGCGGGTGGCGCAAGTGGTCCGGCAATGGGTGAATGCTGAAGAATAAGGCCGGTGGGGGCGCTTCTGTCGTGGAATTCGTCCCGATCGCACGGCGGGTGTATGAAAGACAGATCGCAACAAGACCGAATCCCCTCGGAAGACCTGACCGCCTATGAGCGCTGGGAGCTCCCCGCGCTCGATGAACAGGGCAACGAAGTTTCCAAGGCTTCCACCGAGCGCGTCAAACCTCTGACGGCCGAAGAGCTGGAGAACATTCGCCAGGAAGGCTACAAGGATGGCAAGGAGGAAGGCTACCAGGAAGGCTTCACTCAGGGGCGCGAGGCCGGCCACCAGGAAGGTTATCAGGCGGGGCTGGAAGAAGGGCGCCAGACCGGCCGTGAGGAAGGGCAGCAGCAGGCGTTACAGGAAACCCGCAGCGATGTGCAGGAACGCCTGGAACGACTCACGAGCCTGATGGAAGACCTGCTTGACCCCATCAGCAAGCAGGAAGACCAGTTGGAAGGGGCCCTGATCAATCTCACCCTGGCCCTGTCTCGCTCCGTCATCTATCGCGAACTCAGCCTCGATAGCCGTCATATCCGCCAGGCCTTACGCGAAGCCATTCAGAGCCTGCCCGATGCCGATGAACAGATCACACTACATATCAATCCGGCCGACCAACAGTGGGTCCAGGAAGTGGCCGACCAGCTCGAGTTCGGCGCCCGCATCCAGCTCAACGACCAGATCCTCCCCGGTGGCTGTAAAGTCGAAAACCGCCAGAGCCTGGTGGATTTCACCGTCGAAAAACGTTTCCAGAAGGCCATTCAGCAGATGCTGGATCGTCAGTTGACCATCGCTCCGGAGGAGGAGCATGGAGACATGGATGCCATGATGGGCGAGATGAGCGACTTCCACCGCGACTTACTGGTGGACGAGGATCCCGCCAGCGAGGGAACCGGGACGGAACACGGGGATGCGGCTGAAGCCCAGGACTCCCGGAACGTTTCCGCGGAATCATCGCAGCAGAGCGAGGCCGAACCACCGAAAGACGACAGCGCTTCAGGGGAGGGGGAGCATGAGCCGCCTCGCTGAGCGTCTGGCCAGCTATCGCCGTTTCGTGCCGGATCAGATTCAACCGGAGCTGTCTGGCCGGCTCACCCGTATGGTTGGCCTGACTCTGGAAGCGGTGGGCTGCCCCATGATGGTGGGAGACCGCTGTCTGATACATACCCCCGGCCACCACCCGGTGGAAGCCGAAGCGGTGGGCTTTGAGGGCGAACGGGTTTACCTGATGCCCCTCACCGCCATTGAAGGCCTGCGTCCCGGCGCGCGGGTCGTACCGATTTCCAGCACCAGTCGTGTGCCGGTGGGCGAGGGCCTGCTGGGGCGGGTGATCGACGGTGCCGGTCTGCCACTGGATAACCGTGGCGGCCTGGATGTGGAACGCCATGTTGCTTTAACCGGACACATTATCAACCCGCTGCACAGGGCGCCGGTGCGCGAGGCCATGGATGTCGGCATCCGCGCCATCAACAGTCTGCTAACAGTGGGGCAGGGCCAGCGCCTGGGCCTGTTTGCCGGCAGTGGGGTCGGTAAGAGTGTGCTTCTGGGAATGATGACCCGGTTCACCACCGCGGATATCACCGTCGTGGGACTGATCGGTGAACGGGGTCGGGAAGTGAAGGAATTCATCGAGGACATTCTCGGTGAAGAAGGCCTGGCGCGTTCCGTGGTAGTGGCCTCGCCGGCCGACGATTCTCCCCTGATGCGGCTGCGCGCCGCCATGCTGACCACTCGTATCGCCGAATATTTCCGGGACCGTGGCAAGCGGGTACTGCTGTTGATGGATTCGCTGACACGCTATGCCCAGGCGCAACGGGAAATCGCCCTGGCGGTGGGCGAACCCCCGGCCACCAAAGGTTATCCCCCGTCGGTGTTCGCCAAGATTCCCCAGTTGGTGGAGCGGGCCGGCAATGGTGAAAAGGGCGGTGGTTCGATCACAGCCTTCTATACCGTGTTAACCGAAGGCGATGACCAGCAGGACCCCATTGCAGACTCGGCTCGGGCCATTCTGGATGGTCACATTGTGCTGGCGCGACGGCTGGCGGAGGAAGGGCACTATCCGGCGATCGACGTCGAGGCTTCGGTCAGCCGTGTCATGCCCCACGTGACCGAGCAGGACCACTTCAAGGCTGCGCAGGCCTTCAAGCAGCTCTATGCCCGTTATCAGCAGGCCCGGGACCTGATCAGCGTCGGGGCCTATCAGCGCGGCAGTGACCCGGAGACGGACCGGGCCATTGAGCTGATTCCGCGAATGCGTGAATTCCTCCAGCAGGGACTGAATGAAGGTTCCCCCCTGCAGGAAAGCATCGACGGGCTGAAACGGATTCTGGATGCGAAGCCGGCCCCTCGCCAGGAAGGGCAGACGCCTGCCAACCCTGCCAGTGCGGGGCGATGAGGTAAACCATGCAGCGATCGCAGAGACTTCAGGTGGTGCTGGACCTCGAGAAACGCCGCGAGGACGCAGCCCTGACAAACATGCAGCAGGCCCGCAATGCCCTGCAGGCGGAAGAGCAGCGCCTGGAGGAATTGCAGCAATACCTGGCGGAATACCACGAGCAGATGCGCAAAGGGTCTCAGGGTACGGTCCATGTGGCCCGGCTGCAGGCTATGCATGGTTTTGTCAATCAGCTGAACGATGCCATTGGGCACCAGCGTCAGCGAGTGGAGAGTTTTCAGCAGCAGTTTGCACAGGCCCGTGACCAGTGGCGCCAGGCCTGGGATCGCCGTGAGGGCATGGCGCGTTTTATCGAGGAATGCCGCCGCCAGGAGCAACATGCCGCAGATCGTCAGGAACAGCGCGAAATCGACGAGGCTGCCAACCTGCGCTTTGCTCACAAGCAGCGTCATTGACTGCCCATCTCCAGCCTCCACGCAAAGCCGGTCATTCCGGCGACACCTGACCGCTAAAACAACCAGGCCAATAACGTGCACAGTGCAACTTTGTGATAAGGTGTCGCGCTGAACCATTCTGGCGTTGTGATTTTTGACGGCACTCGTCTATTCTCATACTGGGTCAAGGAAGCGCTGATTGATTCCTTCAATATGGGCAGGTGCTTCTGTGACGGTGGCAATGAGGTAGCGCAAGCCTTATGGTTACAGGGACTGTAATGACCGTTAACATATTCAGTTATAAGTCAAAATCCGATGTGGCCCATAACAGGGTGAAATCAGGGATGATCAAGACAAGGTGTAGATGGCAGGGGGCTCTATGTCGATAACAACCAACCGCAAGAACGAAGGCAGCACACTCGAGATTCATATCGATGGCCGCTTCGACTTCAGTTCCCATCAGGCTTTTCGCGATGCCTATGAGGACGCGGACCAGAACGTTGAAACCTATGTGGTGGACATGAAAAACACCACTTACCTGGACAGCTCGGCGCTGGGCATGCTGTTGTTGCTCCGGGACTACGCCGGCGGTGACAGCGCCAACGTAACGCTGGCGAACTGCAACGACGATGTACGTCGGATTCTGACCATATCCAATTTCGAGCAGCTTTTCGAAATCCGGTAAGGCAAGCGGACTTTCTTCCGTTCCATCACACTCGAATCAGGGGGAGTGCCCCGTGGCCGAAACGGCGCCGCTGAAGATCCTGATCGCGGAAGACAACGACAGTGACCGCCTGATCCTGCAAACCATCATCCGTAAACAGGGGCATGAGGTGGTCACCGCGCGGGATGGCGAGGAGGCTGTCGCGGCTTTCGGGCGAGAGCGTCCTCAGCTGGTTCTTCTGGATGCCCTGATGCCCCATATGGACGGCATGGAAGCGGCTCAGCATATCAAGCAGCTGGCGGGCGAGGCGCTGGTTCCCATTATTTTCCTGACGTCACTGTCCGATGCCGAGGCCCTGGCCAAATGCCTGGAGGCCGGGGGCGATGACTTTCTCTCCAAGCCCTACAACCGCATTATTCTTGAGGCCAAGATCAAGGCCTTCAACCGCATGCGGCTGATGCACGAGACGGTGCAGGAGCAGCGCGACCTGATTCAGGAGCGCAATCGTCAGTTACTGCATGAACAGCAGCTGGCCCGGGGCGTCTTCGACAATATTGCCCACTCGGGTTGCCTGAATGCAGAGAATATTCGTTATCTGATATCCCCCATGTCGATCTTCAACGGGGATGTGCTCTTCGCTTCACCCAAGCCTTCCGGTGGCCTGCATCTCTTCCTGGGCGATTTCACCGGCCATGGCCTGCCTGCGGCCATTGGTGCCATGCCCCTGGCGGAAATCTTTTACGGCATGACCGCCAAGGGGTTCGGCATTGCCGACATCCTTCACGAGGCCAACCAGAAACTTCAACGCATCCTTCCCACGGGGCTTTTCTGCTGCGGCGCCATGGTTGACGTAAACCTGCATACCAGGCAGGTGGAAGTCTGGAACGGCGGGCTTCCGGACGGCTGCCTGGTAAGGTTGGATGGCACCTGGGAGCCCCTGAAATCCCGGCACCTGCCACTGGGTGTCGTGGGGCCGGAACGCTTTTCGGCCGCTTGTGAGCGGTACACCCTGGAGCAGGGGGAACGGGTGCTGTTCTGCTCCGATGGTATTCTTGAGGCCCGCGACGCCACCGGAGAAATGTTTGGCGAGGCCCGTTTTCAGGCGGTGCTCGATCGCTGTGAAAAACCTGCGGAGGTCTTCGATACGCTCACTGGCGCCGTGCAATCGTTTGTGGGCAAGCACGACAGCGAAGATGATCTCACTGTGGTGGAAGTGGCCGTGGTGCCGGAAGAAACCCTGGAGGAGGCGCGCCAGCCGACTAAAGAGGTGATTGCCGGCCCCCGGGACTGGCAGCTGACCTATGAGTTGACCGGCGAGACCCTGCGAGAGTTCAACCCCATTCCGCTGTTGCTGCAGATCTGTATGGATGTCCCGGGGCTGCGGGTCCACAGTGGAACGGTTTATACCATCCTCACGGAGCTGTTCTCCAACGCCCTGGAGCACGGTATCCTCGGGCTTCCCTCCAATTGGAAAGACTCTCCTGAAGGGTTCTCCCGCTACTATGGCGAGCGGGAAAGGCGACTGCGTCAACTGGTCGGCCATTATCTGCGTTTTGAACTGTCCCACAAACCCACCACCGAAGGCGGCATTTTGGTGGTGACCGTTGAGGATAGTGGCAGCGGTTTTGATTACACTGGTAAGAAAGAAGAAGCAACGGACACCATGCGTCTGTCAGGCCGCGGTATCGGCCTGCTCAAGGCGTTGTGTCACTCGGTGCAATGGGAAGGGTCGGGAAACCGGGCCACGGCAGAATATCATTGGGCTCATGCCGAATGAGCCCCGTCGCGCTGATCGATGCTTCCCTGAAGGCATGATGGAGCACCCAATGAGCGAAACAGAACACTTGGATCACGAAGCTCTTGCTGAATTGCAGGAGGTCATGGAGGATGAATTCGATATCCTGGTGAATACTTACCTGTCGGACTCAAAGGTCCGCATCGAGACGCTGGCGCACGCCCTGGCCGATCAGGACAGTGATGCATTCGCCAAGGCGGCCCACAGCTTCAAGGGCAGTTGCATCAATATTGGAGCCCTGCAATTGGGTGATCTCTGCTTTACTGCGGAGAAAGCCGGCAAAGAGGGGGACCTCAGTGATGGTCAGGCCATGCTTGAGGCCATCAACGCTGAATTTCGGACGGTATCCCGGCAATTGCGGGACTACCTCACGGACTGATCGAATCGCTCGCCTGCATTTTTCTCGCCGATATCTGGCACCGAACTTGCACTGATCCCTGAAACAGGTTTTCTGGATCGCAAAGAGGCAAGAGGTTGCCATGCCCGCACCCATTCTGATGCCGGAAGCGTTTGCCGCTTCCAAAGGTTCTTCCGCCAAGCGTGCCGCCGAGCCCCGTGGTGACGACGGGGCTTTTGAACAGGCTCGTCGCAACGCAGAGCAATCCGCTCGTAGTGAGCGTCAGGAGCGCTCCCGCGACCGCGATAAGGTAGAACGCAGCGACAGCAGCCAACAAACGCAGGAAACTCAACACGACCGCCGCAAGACGGAAGCGTCGGATCGATCAAAGGAATCGCAGCAGGCCCGGGACAAGTCGGACAAGGCGTCCGACGAGGTTGCAGAGGGTAAAGACGGCGAGACTGGCGATCGCGTGCAGGAAGGCAAGCAAGGGAAAAACGACGATAACGATAAAGATGATAATAAAGGGGCCGTGGCCCTCATCAATATCCAGGACAACGCGCGCCAGGTATCCGGCAGAGCGTTGCCGCTTGAGAAACCCGTACAGATCCAGCCCGGGGATATCAAGCGAATGGTGGCCGATGCCTCCGGAAAAGGTGCTGTGCAGAGCGCCGTTACTGCCGAGGTGACCGGGGAGGGCCGCGCGAATTCGGCCAGCCTGCCGGGCGGCGGGTTGCCCGGTCAGGGAGCTGCGAAGGTGCAGCCCCAGGCATCCCAGGATGGGATGGATCTGAATTCCAAATTGATGAAGGGAGACAACAATGCCCCCCTGGAGAAAATTGAACTGGCCCGACTGGCTGCCATGGAGGGGCGCGAGGGTGGCGGTGACAAGGCCTCAGCAGCGCGTTTCAGTCTGCACGATTCGACCCTGAGCGGGTTGAGCCAGCAGATTCATGCCCGGGGCAGTGAGGTGCGCGAACAACCCATGCCTCTACTGAAACAATACACTACCAGCATCGATGTGCCGGTCAGCCAGGCGCAATGGGGTGACAAGGTGGCCGGCAAGATTGCCTGGCTGGCGAACCAGGGCATCCAGTCCGCAGAGATCCATATCAACCCGCCGGAACTTGGACCCATGGAAGTGAAGGTAAAAGTCCACAATGATCAGGCTTCGGTGGTGATGCATGCACACAGCCCCACGGTTCGGGATATGCTGGAAACCCATGGACACCGCTTGCGTGACATGTTGCAGGACGGCGGCCTGAATCTGGCCCAGATGGATGTGTCCGATCAGTCCGCCCAGCAGGAACAGGCTTCGGAAGATCAGGCGGGACAGGAAGGCAGTGGCTCTTTCGGCGGCAGTTCGGGGAACTCACTGGTCAGTACCGAAACCGGGGAGTCGGTTCAGACCGGCGAACTGCATCTGCGGTTGAAGGGTGAAGTTGACCTGTATGCGTGAAGGTACGCGTCGGACGTCTGAGGTTGGACGTCTGACGCAAACTGCGTTTCTCGCCGAATGTAGCAGGCCGTTTGATCCATCGTTCTCCCCGAGCCTTGAAGCCCATTCCCCATATCCGCAACAATTCCCTCGACGTCAACCAACTCCCTGGCACATCTGCCATTTGTTGTTTACTGTTATGGCCTCAATAACGGCAATTGTTGGCTTGATGGCACAGCATTTGCTGCATTCCTAAACAGGACAAAAGGTGTCAGGAAACCGTCATGGCGGAAAACGATCAGGCCCAGGACAACGAGGCAGGAAAAAAGGGTAAGCTGAAAACCATTATTTTCGTGGTGTTGGCCATCCTCCTGGCCGCCGGGCTGTCGGTAGGGGCAACGCTGTTCTTCCTCGATTCGGGCGATGAAACCGCCAGTGATGAGGAGCATGCACAGCCCAGCGAAGAGGTGCAGCCGGAACAGCAGCCGGCCATTTACCTCAAGTTTCAGAAACCGTTGATCGTGACGCTGAATACTCAGGGCCGTCAACGTTACATGCAGGTTTCCCTGGCGTTGGTTGCGCGTGATCCTGAAGCCGAGAAGGCGTTCGAGGTTCATCGTCCGCTGTTGCGCAGCCGCCTCCTGACGCTGCTGGGACAACAGGATTTTATGTCGGTGCAGACCGACCAGGGTCGTCGACAACTGCAGGATGCGATTCTGGCACGAGTTAATGAAGTGCTGGAACAGGAAGGCGAGCCCAAGGTCGAAAAGGTTTTGTTTACGAATTTCGTTTTACAATAGCGGGATGAGACAGTTCGTTGACGGTACCCCGGTGGACTGAGAGCCGGGCCGTGCGGAGTTGAAGGTGGTCTATGCAGGATCTTCTGTCACAAGACGAAATTGACGCGCTGCTTCACGGGGTCGACGACGGTGATGTCGACACCGATGATGAAGGCGAGGCTGAAGGGGTCAGAAGCTACGATCTGGCCACGCAGGACCGCATTGTCCGCGGTCGCATGCCGACCCTGGAGATGATTAACGAGCGCTTTGCCCGCTATACCCGGATCAGCCTGTTCAACCTGCTGCGTCGCAACGCGGACGTGGCCACCGGTGGCATCCAGATCATGAAGTTCGGGGAGTATATTCACACCCTGTACGTTCCCACCAGTCTCAATCTCGTGAAGTTGCGGCCGTTGCGTGGCACGTCCCTGTTTATCCTGGACGCCAAGCTGGTGTTCAAGCTGGTGGACAACTTCTTTGGTGGGGAAGGGCGGCACGCCAAGATCGAAGGTCGGGAATTCACACCCACTGAAACCCGGATTGTCCAGTTGGTGTTGGACCAGGTTTTCAAGGATATGCGTGAGGCCTGGAGCGCGGTCTTCAAGGTGGAATTCGAATACCTGAGCTCCGAGGTCAATCCCTCCATGGCCAACATCGTCAGCCCCTCGGAAGTGGTGGTGGTCAGCACCTTCCATATTGAACTGGACGGTGGCGGCGGCGAGCTGCATGTGGCGACGCCGTACTCCATGATCGAGCCGATTCGTGAGATCCTGGATGCCGGTGTTCAGAGTGATGTGGACGAAGTGGACGAGCGCTGGGTGAATGCGCTCCAAGAGGACATCAAGGAGGTCAAGGTGCCGGTCAACGCCACGATCGCCAGGCGTGAGATCACGCTGGGTGAAGTGGCGGATTTTGAAGCCGGCGACATTATCCCGATCGAGATTCCGGAAGAGGCGACCATTACCGCCAACGGCATCCCGATCTATAAGGGTAAACTCGGTACGCGTGAGGGTAATCTCGCGCTGAAGGTGACACGACGGGTCGAACGGCCCAAGCTCTCCAAGCAGATCAAGGTGGGTTAATCATGGCTGAAGACGACAAGAAGCCCGAAGACGAAATGAGCGAGGATGAGAAACTCGCTGCGGAATGGGAAGCGGCCATGGAAGAGTCCGGCGATAGCGAGGGTGGCGATGAAGCCGACAACCCCGACCGTGAGGACGAGTGGGCCGCGGCCATGCAAGAGGCTGAAGGCGGCGGTGACGACGACAGTTCCGAGGATGTTCAGAAGGCACCCATGGAAGAGTTCGGGACCGATTCTGTTGCCAGCCGCCACCCGGATCTGGATGTCATCCTCGATATTCCGGTGACGATCTCCATGGAAGTCGGCAATACCCAGATTCCGATCCGTAATCTGTTGCAACTCAACCAGGGGTCGGTGATCGAGCTGGATCGTCTTGCCGGTGAGCCCCTGGATGTGCTGGTCAACGGCATGCTGATTGCCCACGGTGAGGTAGTGATGGTTAACGAGAAATTCGGGATCCGGCTGACCGACGTGATCAGCCCGAGTGAACGGATCAAGAAACTGGCGAAATAACACACTGGGCCCTGCTGCCATGAAAGCGATCCCACTGATGCTCTCGGCCGTTTTCGGTCCAGCCACTGCGCTGGCGGCTGAGGCCGCGGAAAAGACCAAGGCCCCCGCCGGGCCGGATAGCGTTGCCACCGTTGGCAGCCTGATTCTGGGGTTGGTGGCCGTGGTGGGCGTGATTTTGCTTTGCGCCTGGCTAGTCAAGCGTATGCAGGGGCTGCAGGGAACCACCAGTCAGGCCATGAAGATTTTGGCTGTGCTCCCGGTGGGGCAGCGCGAGCGTGTGGCCCTCATCGAGGTGGGGCATACCCAGATTCTCCTCGGTATTACACCGCAGTCGATCCGTACGCTGCATGTTTTCGACGAGCCGGTGGTGGATAACAGTCAGGGTATCAACAGTGATTTTGCCAGCCGCCTGCAAGCCATGCTCAACCGTGGTCCGCTTGGCCAGGGCAAATGGACCAATCGGCAAGGGGATCAGGATTGACGTTGCGTGCTGTAAAACCGCTTGTTGTCGTGCTTCTTCTGCTGCTGGCCCTGTTCTGCGGTGAGGCCAGCGCCGCTCCCCAGGGGCTTCCGGCGGTCACGGTGACCGAAACGCCAGACGGTGGACAGCAATTCAGCGTAACCTTGCAGATTCTGGCGCTGATGACGGCGCTGAGTTTCCTGCCATCGTTCGTCATGATGATGACGTCCTTCACCCGGATCATTGTCGTGTTCGCGATCCTGCGCCAGGCCATTGGTCTGCAGAGCACGCCTTCCAACCAGATTCTTATCGGCCTGGCCCTGTTCCTGAGTATCTTCATCATGGCGCCAGTGCTGGAAAAGGCGAACGAGCAGGGCCTGCAGCCCTATTTGAATGAAGAAATGGCGCCAATGGAGGCGGTGAAGGCCGTCAGCGAGCCGTTCCGGGATTTCATGCTGGAGCAGACGCGGGAAAAGGATCTGGCCATGTTCGTGCGGATTGCGGACAAGGAAGGTGAATACGCCACCCCAGAGGACGTGTCGTTCTGGATCCTGATGCCGGCATTCGTCACCAGCGAATTGAAAACCGCCTTTCAGATCGGATTCATGCTGTTCATACCCTTCCTGATCATCGACATGGTCGTGGCCAGCGTGCTGATGGCCATGGGTATGATGATGCTGTCGCCCATTATCATCTCGTTGCCTTTCAAGATCATGCTCTTCGTGCTGGTGGATGGCTGGTCCCTGATCATGGGGACACTGGCCGCCAGCTACGGCTTATAGGAGGTTCGCCATGACCCCTGAAGTCACGCTCGATATATTGCGCCAGGCGCTGCAGCTGATTGTGCTGATGGCCGTGATCATCATTGGCCCGGGTTTGATCGTGGGCCTGATCGTCAGTGTTTTTCAGGCGGCGACTCAGATCAACGAACAGACCCTGAGCTTCTTGCCACGTCTTCTCGTGACCTTGGGCGTGCTGATCGTCTGGGGCCCCTGGATGGCCGGCATGCTGGTGGACTTCACCCAGGGGTTGTTCATGGACATCCCGAGCTTGATCCGGTGACGGTCCATGCCGGTTGATGTCAGCCCCGAACTGATCGGCCAGTGGGTCGGGCAATACCTCTGGCCCCTGTTCCGTATTACCGCCTTTCTGATGATCGTGCCAATCTTCGGGACCCAGCTGGTACCGGGGCGTGTTCGCATCCTCCTGGCCCTGGGGATGACCGCACTGATCGTACCCTGGGTCGGCGACGTCCCGCAGATCGATCCCCTGTCTCCGGCCGCTGCCACCATCACCGCGCAGCAGATCCTGATTGGCCTGGCGATGGGATTCGCGGTACTGATGCTGTTTCAGCTTTTCGTGATCGCCGGCCAGATGATCGCTATGCAGATGGGCCTGGGCTTTGCCTCGATGGTGGATCCGGCCAACGGTGTCAACGTAACGGTACTCTCGCAGTTTTACCTGATTGCGGTGACACTGTTATTCCTGGCAATGGATGGTCATCTGGTGGTCTTCCAGGCCCTCGTCGAGAGTTTCCGGACGCTGCCGATCGGTGAGGGCGGTATCAGCATGGACAGCATCTGGCTGCTGGCCAACCGCATCGTGTGGATGTTTGCCTCAGCGATGCTGATTGCGCTCCCTGCCATGACGGCGGTGCTGATCGTTTACCTCTCGTTCGGCATCATGACCCGGGCGGCACCTCAGATGAACATCTTCGCCATCGGCTTTCCCATCTCCCTGCTGTTCGGGCTTTTCGCCCTGTGGGTGCTGATGGGGGACTTTCTGCCGCATTTTCAGCGGTTCAGCGAACAGACTTTCCTCTTTCTCGATGAGATGCAGAAGCGCTAGCGGCGCTTTGCCGGAGTAGAGGCCATGGCCGAAGAGAACGAAGACGGTCAGGAAAAATCCGAAGAACCTACCGCCCGAAGGCTGGAAAAGGCCAAGGAGGAAGGGCAGGTTGCCCGTTCCCGGGAGCTGGGCACCATGGCGGTGGTTATGACCGGTGCCCTGGGCCTGCTGATTTTCGGCCCCCTGATCGGCAAGGGGTTCGAGGCCATCTTCGTGCATAACATGTCGTTGACGCGGGAAGATATCTTCGAGCCCACGTCCATGAGTCAACACCTCCTGGCTTCGGCCCTGGAACTCTCCCTGCGCATCTCACCCCTGATGGGGCTGCTGTATATCGCCGGTATCGCCGGCACCCTGGCAGTCGGGGGGTGGCTGTTCAGTGGCAAGGCTATCGCGCCCAAATTCAACCGCATGAGTCCGCTCCAGGGCATCAAAAAGATGTTCTCCATGCAGGCGTTGGTTGAGTTGCTCAAGGGCATTGCCAAGGTCAGTCTGGTGTTGGCCATCGCGTTGATGGCGCTGAATCTCCGCCAGGGGGACATTCTCGCCATTGCCTCCGAGGCCCCGGTCCCGGCCATGCAGCATACCCTTTGGACCCTGGGCTGGGTGTTCTTCGCGCTTTCCTCGGCCACCATTGTTATTGCACTGATCGATGTGCCGTTCCAGATCTTCAGCCACAAGAAGAAGATGCGCATGACAAAACAGGAGGTGAAGGACGAGTTCAAGGAAACTGAAGGCAAGCCCGAGGTCAAGGGCAAGATTCGTCAATTGCAGATGGAAATGGCACAGCGGCGCATGATGCAGGAAGTGCCCAAGGCAGATGTGGTGATTACCAACCCCGAGCACTACGCCGTTGCCCTGAAGTATGACAGCAAGACCATGGTGGCCCCGGTGGTCCTGGCCAAGGGCACCGACCAGACTGCCATGAAGATCCAGGAAATTGCCCGCGAGCACAAGATCGACCTGCTCCGCACACCCCCGCTGGCCCGGGCAGTCTATCACTCCACCGACATTGGCGAGGAAATTCCCGCCGGTCTCTACATGGCGGTGGCCCAGATTCTGGCCTACCTGTTCCAGCTGCGGCAATTCCGCCGCGGGCAGGGCGAGCGGCCGCGCATGCCGGATATGCCGATTCCCGACGATCTGCGGCGGGATGAGTGAAGTGGTGAGGGTGGTTTCGGACTGTTTCACGTAAGACGTTGGACGTTTCACGTAAAAACCGCCTATCCCTGGAAGTTCAGCTCACATGCTGAGTGCCAACGTCCAACGTCCAACGTCCAACGTCCAACGTCCAACGTCCAACGTCCAACGTCCAACCACCAAAACTGGCACACCTTTCGCAACACCCCCTCAAAGTCCGTGCTCGCCCGTCAAAAAACCGACTGCCGCGAGCACTCCGAACCGCTTGAAGGGGCTCTTCCGACGTTATGGACCGTGCCGTACTCCTGAATAACGCCAAAAGCCTGGCGCATGGCAACCTCGGTATTCCGTTGATGCTCATCGCCCTGTTGGGAATGATGACGCTGCCGATGCCGCCATTCCTGCTGGACGTGTTCTTCACCTTTAACATCGCGCTGTCCATGGTGATCCTGCTGGTGTGCGTCTACGCCATGCGGCCGATGGATTTCGCTGCGTTCCCTACGGTACTGCTTATAGCGACGTTGTTGCGGCTGGCCCTCAACGTGGCCTCCACCCGGGTAGTGCTGCTCAACGGCCAGGCGGGCGGGGATGCGGCCGGCCAGGTCATCCAGTCCTTCGGTGAGGTGCTGATCGGTGGTAACTACGCCGTGGGCCTGGTGGTGTTCGCCATCCTCATGATCATCAACTTCATCGTTGTCACCAAGGGTGCCGGCCGGGTGTCGGAAGTCAGTGCCCGCTTCACCCTGGACGCGATGCCCGGTAAACAGATGGCGATCGATGCCGACCTCAATGCCGGCATCATCGACCAGGACGAAGCCCGCACCCGTCGTGAGGAAGTCGGCCAGGAGGCGGACTTCTACGGTTCCATGGACGGTGCCTCAAAATTCGTCCGGGGCGACGCCATCGCCGGCCTGCTGATCCTGTTCATCAACCTGATCGGTGGTGTCGCCATCGGCATGGCACAGCACAACATGAACTTCAGCCTGGCCATGGAGCGGTATGCGCTATTGACCATTGGTGACGGTCTGGTGGCCCAGATTCCTTCACTGCTGCTCTCCACCGCCACCGCCATTATCGTGACCCGGGTGGGCAAGGCCCAGGACATGGGTACCCAGGTGCTTTCGCAGATGTTCACCTCCCCGCGCTCGATCGCCGTGGCCGGGGGTATTCTGATTCTGGTGGGCTTGATCCCGGGCATGCCGCACGTGGCGTTTGTGGGCCTCGGCCTGCTGGCTGGTGGTGGTGCCTGGTGGATCTGGAAGCGGCAGTCCCAGGTGGAAGAATCCGGTGAGCTGTTTCCGGGGCGGCCGGCGGCAGCCGGTCGGGGCCAGCCGGCGCCGGGCGGCGAACCCCGTTCTCCCGAGGGCGGGCAGGCCCTGCCCGCTCCGGGCGAAACAAAAGAGCTGGGCTGGGACGATGTGGCCACCGTGGACATCATTGGTCTGGAAGTGGGCTATCGCCTGATTCCGTTAGTGGACAAGTCCCAGGGTGGGCAACTGCTGGCCCGGATCAAGGGGGTGCGAAAGAAGCTGTCCCAGGAGCTGGGCTTCCTGATGCCTTCGGTCCACATTCGCGACAACCTCGATCTGATGCCCAACGTCTATCGCATCACGCTGATGGGCGTGACTCTGGCAGAAGCGGAAATCCATCCGGAGCGGGAACTGGCCATCGACCCCGGTCAGGTCTTTGGGCCGATTGACGGGATCGCCGGCAAGGACCCGGCCTTTGGACTGGATGCCACCTGGATCGACCCGTCCCTGCGGGATCAGGCCCAGACCCTGGGCTACACCGTGGTGGATGCCAGTACGGTGGTGGCCACCCATCTTAACCAGATTCTGCAGCGCCATGCCCATGAGTTACTGGGCCATGAGGAAGTGCAGAAGTGGCTGGAACAGCTGGAAAAGATCTCACCCAAGTTGGCGGAAGAACTGGTGCCCAATACGGTATCCATCAGCCTGCTGTTGAAGGTGCTGCAGAACCTGCTCATCGAGGAAGTGCCGATCAGGGATATGCGCAGCATTGCCGAGGCGATCGTCAATGTGCAGCCGAAGAGCCAGGATCCCGGCGTGCTGACGGCCTCGGCGCGGCAAACCCTGCGTCGCGCCATCGTTCAGAGCATCTGTGGCAACGACGAGGAGATCCCGGTGATCACCCTGGATCCAGAGTTGGAACAGATGTTGCTACGTTCACAGCAGCAGAGTCAACAAACCGGCGGCGGTGACCTGGGCATGATCCTCGAACCCAATATGGTCGAGAAACTCCAGCGCTCCCTCCAGGACAGCGCGCAACGCCAGGAGATGATGGGCAAGCCCGCCATCCTTCTGGTCTCCGCGCCGCTCCGGCCGGTGTTGGCCCGGTTCGCACGATTCGGGGTAGAGCGGCTGCATGTGCTGTCTTACCAGGAAGTGCCGGACAACAAACAGATCACCATCGTGTCATCGATCGGTCAATAACTTGACGCGTCGGAGGAGTAGCAGATGAAAACCAAGCGGTTCTTTGCGCCAACCATGCAGCAAGCGCTGCGCCAGGTGCGGGAAGAGTTGGGGGCGGATGCCGTCATTCTCTCGAACCGGCGCGTGGATGGTGGTGTCGAGATCGTCTCGGCCCTGGACTATGACGAGTCCCAGGTGCGCGAACGTCTGGGCGTTGCGGATACCGACACCTCGGGTGCCAGTCATTTGGCGGAGATGCAGGCCGAACGTCATCGGCTGCTGGAAAAGGAGCTGGAGCAATCCCGGCACCGGATCCAGGAGGTACGCTCGCGCCGTGCCCGCGAAGGGGCGGAACACCAGGAGGCCGCGCCGCAGCCGCAGCGGCCGGCGCCAGCACCGGCAGGTATCTCCCAGGACGATGCCCTGGCGGAAATGCGTGCCGAGATCCATTCCCTGCGCGCCATGATGGAATCCCGTCCGCAAGCCGCTGAATCGTCCCGTCCCTCCCGTACCAACCTGCTGCAGCAGCGTCTGACGGAACGGTTACAGGATCTGGGCCTGGATGCCGGGCTGGCAAGGGATCTGGCTCCAGCCAATGTCAGCGGCCGCCTGGATACCGCCTGGAAAACCGCCGTCAAGAATCTGGCTGGCCGGCTTTCGGTGGAACAATCGGAATTGATCGAGCGTGGTGGCGTGTTTGCCCTGGTCGGTCCCACCGGCTCCGGCAAGACCACCACCATCAGCAAGATGGCGGCCCGTTATGTGCTGCGCCATGGCGAAGACAAGGTGGCGCTGGTGACCACCGACCGCTATCGGGTTGCGGCCCATGAGCAGTTGTTCGTATTCGGACGTATCCTCAATGTGCCGGTGCGGGTGGTGGACGAAGAAAACAGCCTCGACCAGATCCTCGACGACCTGCGCGACCGGCATCTGGTGCTGATCGACACCGCCGGTCTGAATGCCGCCGACCAGGGCTGGCGCGAGCAGATGGAGGAGCTGTCACAAAGCCGTCATCCCATCAAGCCGTACCTGGTTGTGGCCGCCACAAGCCAGCCCCGTGTCATGAAATCAACCTGGCATTGCTATAAGATGGTCGGCCTTGCCGGGTGCGTTATGACCAAACTGGATGAGGCACTGACCCTGGGCGAGGTGATAGGATTTGCGGTAGAAAGCAAGTTGCCTGTGGCGTACTACACTGATGGTCAGCGTATTCCCCAGGATCTGCATCGTGCCGGCTCTGCTTCGCTCGTCAAAATGGCGCTCAAGCGGCTGCAGGCGAGTGGCGAAGGTGCGGTCAATCTGTCCACAGGAACCTAGTCGCGGACAGCAGCAACGCATTTCCGGAGAACACCCATGGAGCGAGGCTTTCGCGAGCAGCGCTTGATATCAACAAGAAGGTGAGAGACAGCGTCCAGTATGAGTAGGTCACACCCGGTTCAGGTGATTGCGGTTACAGGCGGTAAAGGCGGCGTCGGCAAGAGCAACGTTTCCGTCAATCTGGCTATTTCGCTGGCGGAAATGGGGCGTCGAGTCGTGGTGCTGGACGCGGATCTGGGGCTGGCCAACATCGATGTTCTGCTGGGCATCACTGCCAATCGCAACCTTCAGGATGTCCTGGACGGGCAGTGCTCTTTGCAGGAAGTGCTGGTGGAAGGTCCCGGGGGCATTCGCATCGTGCCGGCGTCATCGGGTACCCAGCGGATGGTGCAGCTGGGCGAGATGGAGCATGCCGGACTGATCAATGCCTTCAGTGAACTGGGTGACGACATTGATGTGCTGATTGTCGATACCGCGGCCGGCATCTCCCAGTCAGTCATCAGTTTCCTGCGGGCCTCACAGGAGATTCTCTTTGTCGTCTGTGATGAACCCACCTCCATTACCGACGCCTACGCCCTGATCAAGCTCATGAACCGTGATTACGGCGTTTACCGTTTCCGGGTACTGGCCAACATGGTCAAGAGCGAGCAGGAGGGGCGTCACCTCTACAACAAGCTGGCGCGGGTTACCGAGCGATTCCTCGATGTTGCGCTACAATATGTGGGCAGCATTCCTCTGGACGATGCGGTCAAGAAAGCCGTTCAGAGACAGCGGGCCGTCGTGGAGGCCTATCCCCGTTCCAAGGCCGCCCTGGCGATCAAGAGCCTGGCCCAGAAAGTGGACAACTGGCCGCTGCCATCGAGTCCACGGGGGCACCTGGAATTTTTCGTGGAACGGCTCGTTCAGGCGTAAAATCCGGCTGCAGGGTCCGAGAGACCAAGTACTCTTCACTGCAGTTGCGAAGGGGTGCCAAGACCGATGACGCTGCCCAAACAGCTCGGAATATACAATCAGACCCGCTCGCGCTCACCGGATGAACTGGTGAGTCGGCATGCCCCGCTGGTGAAAAAAATCGCCCTGCATCTGATGGCGCGCCTGCCCGAATCCGTTCAGCTTGATGATTTGATGCAGGCCGGCATGGTGGGGTTGCTGGAAGCGGCGAGCAAATACGACGCGAGCAAGGGCGCTTCATTCGAAACCTATGCCGGCATCCGGATTCGTGGCGCCATCGTAGATGAGATACGGCGCGGCGACTGGGTGCCGCGCTCGGTGCATCGAAATGCGCGACGCATCAGCGACGCGATCAAGCAGGTCGAGGACCGCGAAGGGCGCGATGCCCGGGATACGGAAATCGCCGCTGAGCTGGATATGTCACTCGACGAGTACTATTCCTGTCTGAGTGATGCCAGCAGCGGCCGCCTATTCAGTCTGGACGAACTCAGCGAGAGCAGTGACGCACCGTTCGCACCTCAGGAGAACGATGACAACCCGTCGTCGGCGCTTGAGGACGATGCTTTTCGTTCGGGGTTGGCCGAGGCCATCGAGGAATTGCCCGAGCGTGAGCGGCTGGTTTTGGCGCTCTACTACCAGGAAGAACTCAACCTCAAGGAAATTGGTCTGGTGCTGGGCGTGAGTGAGTCACGGGTCAGCCAGATACACAGTCAGGCTGCCATGCGTCTGCGGGGGCGCTTGTCAGAGTGGCGTTAAAAATCCTGAACGCCAATGGACTGTCAGGATTTTTCAGAGTTTGCTGGGGATTTTCCTGCAATATTCACTGGATAGCCGAGCACAACCGGCTAGACTTGTTTTAAAGCCCTGAATTGATGGCACTGTATTGGATAAATCGGGTGGGACGCCCATAGAGATCGGAAGGGGTGCCATGAGATTTGCCGGCTTATTGGATTGGAGGTCGCATTGGACAAGAACATGAAGATCCTCATCGTGGATGATTTCTCCACGATGCGACGCATCATCAAGAACCTGCTGCGTGATCTGGGATTCACCAACACGGAAGAGGCCGATGACGGCAATTCCGCATTGCCCATGCTCAAGAGCGGCAAGTTCGATTTTCTCATTACCGACTGGAACATGCCCGGAATGACGGGAATCGACCTGCTCAAGGAGGTTCGCGCGGACGATTCCCTGAAAAACCTGCCGGTCCTCATGGTGACCGCCGAGGCGAAACGGGATCAGATTGTTGCGGCGGCACAGGCCGGGGTGAATGGCTATGTCGTGAAGCCGTTTACTGCGGCGGTGCTCAAGGAAAAGATCGAGAAAATCTTCGAACGAATCCAGTAACAGCAGGCTCGCCGCAATGAGCAAGAATTCTACAGATGACAATCAGATGGATCAGGCGTTCCAGGGCCAGCTTCGAGAGCAGACGGAACGGCTGCAGGAGCAGGTCGAGAAAGGCAACATGGTGGAAGCCCTGCGCCTGATCGGAGACCTGGGCCAGATTCGCGAACAGCAGCTTTATCAGGAAGTGGGCCGATTGACGCGCAGCCTTCACGAGGCGATCCGCAATTTTCATATCGATGTCCACAACCAGAAACAGCAAGAAGAGCTGTCCAAAATCGCTGATGCCTCCGACCGCTTGGGTTACGTGGTCGAACTGACCAATAACGCGGCCAACAAGACGCTGGACCTGGTGGAGGAATCCATGCCGCTGGCTTCCAAGGTGAAAGAGGAAGCCCAGGCGATCAAGGCGGACTGGCTGCGGCTGCGTCGCCGGGAGATGAAGCCCGCGGAATTCCGCCAGCTTTATGCCCGCATCGATACCTTCCTGGAAGACCTGTCCCGACACGCGGACACCGTACATGGAAACCTCTCCGATATTCTGATGGCGCAGGACTATCAGGATCTGACCGGTCAGGTGATCCAGAAAGTCACCTCACTGGTCAAGGAAGTGGAAGACAATCTGGTCAACCTCGTCGTGATGGCGAGCAATGTGGATGAGTTGACCGGGGTGAAACACGATCTACCGGAAGAAGACAAGAACGAAGAAGCGCTCAAGGGCCATGGCCCACAGATGAAAAAAGAAGAGCGCGAAGATGTGGTTAGCGGTCAAGACGATGTCGACGACCTGCTCTCCAGTCTCGGTTTTTGAGGAGCAGCCGCATGGCGTTGGATGCAGATGAAGAAATTCTGCAGGACTTCCTGATCGAAGCGGGGGAAATCCTCGAACAGTTGTCCGAGCAGCTTGTGGATCTGGAGAATAATCCAGAAGACCGCGATTTGCTGAATGCAATTTTCAGGGGCTTCCATACCGTCAAGGGTGGGGCCGGGTTCTTGCAGCTCGACCCTCTGGTTGACCTCTGTCACGTGTCGGAGAACGTGTTCGATACGCTGCGTAATGGTAAGCGCAGTGTGACTTCGGATCTGATGGATGTGGTGTTACAGGCACTGGACAACGTCAACGCTATGTTCGAGGAAGTTCGTAACCGTGAAGAGCCCACACCGGCCTCGCAGGAACTGATCGACACACTGGCTCAGCTGGCCAAGCCGGAAGAAGAAGGCGAGAGCGCGCCAGCCAGTGAACAGGCGGAAACCGCACCCGAGGAAACCGAAGCGGCGGCGGAAGAAGCCAAGGCCATGGGCGACGTCACTGACGATGAATTCGAGGAACTGCTCGACGCCCTTGAGGACGAAAAGGAAGCCCCGAAAGAGGCCAAGACCGAATCGGGCGGTGATGATGAGATCACCGATGAGGAGTTCGAAGCGTTGCTGGACGAGCTGCATGGTAGCGGCTCCCATGGAGGCGTGCCCCAGGCCGCGGCGGATGCCGAGAGTGCGGGCAAAGCGTCGGCCGCCAACGGCGATGGTGATGACGAAATCACAGATGATGAATTTGAAGCCCTGCTGGACGAACTTCATGGCAAGGGCAAGTTTGACAGCGAGGTCGTCGAAAAAAGCGAATCGAAGAAACCGGCTGGCAAAACGCCGGAGCCGGAGAAAGAGTCCGGCGAGGGCGGCGATGAGCTGATCACCGACGATGAGTTCGAGAAACTTCTCGACGATCTCCATGGCAAGGGTAAAGGGCCGGGCGTTGAGGAATCGGGCGACCAGAAGCCCGCGGCTGAAACGCCGGCAGCCAGGAAAGAACCGCCCGCCAAAAAGGCACAACCGCCCAAGAAAGAAGAGCCCGCCAAGAAAGACGAGCCGGCAAAGGCGGCCCCGCAAAAGCCCGACGCAGCCGCCGCCAAGAAACCGGCAGCCGCTGGAAACGGCGGCAAGGCGGGCGCAGGTGGCCCCGACAAGGTGGCTGCGGATACCACGGTTCGGGTCGACACCAAGCGTCTCGATGACATCATGAACATGGTTGGTGAGCTGGTGCTGGTGCGTAACCGGCTCAAGCGCCTCAGCGACGAGATGTCGGATCCGCGTATCCAGAAAACGGTGTCCAACCTGGATGTGGTGACCGGCGACCTGCAGTCCTCGGTCATGCAGACCCGCATGCAGCCGATCAAGAAAGTCTTCGGTCGTTTCCCGCGTGTCGTGCGCGACCTGGCGAGAAACCTCAAGAAAGAGGTCAACCTCACCATGCACGGCGAGGACACCGACCTCGACAAGAACCTGGTCGAAGCCCTGTCGGATCCGTTGGTCCACCTGGTACGCAACTCCGTCGACCACGGCGTGGAAGCACCGGAGGAGCGGGAGAAGAAGGGCAAGCCGCGGGTAGGCCGCGTGGTCCTCTCGGCAGAGCAGGAGGGCGATCACATCCAGCTGGTCATCGAGGATGACGGCGCCGGCATGGACCCGGAAAAGTTGCGGCAGAAGGCCGTGGAAAAGGGGCTTTACGATCAGGACGCGGCCGACCGGCTAACGCCCAACGAATGCTTCAACCTGATCTTTGCCCCGGGTTTCTCCACCAAGGATCAGATTTCCGACGTCTCCGGCCGTGGCGTGGGCATGGACGTGGTCAAGACCAAGATCACCCAGCTCAACGGCACCATCAACATCGACTCCGAGCTGGGCCGTGGTTCGCGCATCATCATCAAGGTGCCGCTCACCCTGGCGATCATGCCGACGCTGATGGTCAAACTGGACGATCATTCCTTCGCGCTGCCGCTGGTCAACGTGTCGGAGATCTTCCATCTCGATCTGACCAAAAAGAATATTGTCGACGGTCGTGAATGTATCGTCGTGCGTGACAATGTGTTCCCGCTTTTCCACATCAAGCGCTGGCTGGTGAAGGGCGCCCAGGGTGAACCGGAGCCTGAAAACGCTCACGTGGTCATCGTCGCCGTAGGTACCAAGCGCGTGGGCTTTGTGGTCGATCAGTTGATCGGTCAGGAGGAAGTGGTCATCAAGCCATTGGGGCGGATGCTCCACGGTACGCCCGGCATGGCCGGTGCCACTATCACCGGTGACGGTCGTATTGCGCTGATCATCGACGTGCCGAGCCTGCTGCAGCATTATGCCTGAGGAGTCCAGTGCAGTGGTCCTTGCAACCCCGATTCATCTTGAGCCTCAGGTGTTCTGCCGGCATTCGGGACAGGGCGGGACAACCACGGAGAGAAGGACATGACGGTTTCCGTCCTGGTTGTCGACGATTCCGGTTTTTTTCGTAAACGACTGACAGAGATCCTCAGCGCCGATAGCCACATCAAAGTGGTCGGCACCGCCAGCAACGGCCGCGAAGCGGTCGACCTGGTGCAAAAGCTGCGTCCGGATGTCATCACCATGGATTACGAGATGCCGGTCATGGACGGCATCACGGCGCTGCGGGAGATCATGAAGAGCCAGCCGACGCCGGTGCTGATGTTCTCCTCCCTGACTTATGAAGGGGCCCGGGTCACCCTGGACGCGCTGGAAGCCGGCGCCGTCGACTATCTGCCCAAGAATTTCGAGGACATCGCCAAAACCACCAGTCAGCTGCAGAAGGTGCTGTGTCAGCGCATTCTGGAAATTGCCAAGTCCAGAGTGGGCGTCAGAGCGACCGCCCAGACGCCGCCCCGTGAAGCGGCGAGAAGAAGCAGCGAGGCTCGCCCCACGCCCGAATCCCGTGAGCGCCCACGTCCGTTGACCCGGCGTGAACCTTCAGCACCGCCGACCCGGCCACAGCGCCCGGAGACGGCAGCCCGGAAAAAGACCGAGCCCCGCCGTTACGCGGTAGTGGGTATCGGTACGTCGACCGGCGGCCCGATTGCGCTGCAGCGCGTACTGACCCAGTTGCCCGCCAGCTTTCCGGCACCGATCGTACTGGTTCAGCATATGCCGGCGAGCTTTACCCCGGCTTTTGCCGATCGCCTTAACAAGCTGTGCCAGATCGAGGTGCGCCAGGCGGAAGACGGCGATGAGCTGCGGCCTGGCGTGGCCCTTTTGGCGCCCGGGGGCAAACAGATGATGATCGAGAACCGGGGGCGGGGCGGTCGCGTGCGTATTCTGGAGAGCGATGAGCGGCTCAACTACAAGCCCTGCGTGGATGTCACATTCGGTTCTCTGGCGCGCTCATTCCCGGGCAAGACCCTGGGTATCATCCTCACCGGCATGGGCGCCGACGGTAAGGAAGGCTGCCGTCTGATGAAGCAGAGTGGGTCGGTGGTGTGGGCCCAGGATGAAAAAACCTCTGTGATCTACGGGATGCCCATGGCCGTGGCCAAGGCCGGTCTGGCAGACGAGATTCTCGGCCTGGATGCGGTCTCGGGACGCCTGATCGAAGGGGTTCTTTGATGGATCTGCTGAGCCTGCTCGGCGTCATTCTGGCTTTTGCCGCCATCCTGGGCGGCAACCTGCTGGAAGGGGGCACGCTTGGTTCCCTGTTCAACTGGCCGGCGGCCATTATCGTGGTTGGCGGCACCCTCGCAGCGGTTGTGCTGCAAACGCCCTGGCCGATTCTGCGGCGGGGTTTTCGGATGTTCACCTGGATTTTTGCTCCCCCCTACATCAGCCAGGAAGACGGCCTCGAGAAGGTGGTGTCCTGGAGTATGCGTGCACGGAAGGAAGGGCTGCTGGGGCTGGAAGGCCTGGCGGAATCCGAGCCGGAGCGGTTTGCCGGCAAGGGCCTGAAGCTGCTGGTGGACGGTGCTGAGCCGGAAACCTTGCGCAGTATTATGGAAGTGGATCTGGAAGCCCGTGAGGAGCGCGATGCCGATGGCGCCCGCATCTATGAGGCCATGGGCGGGTATGCACCCACCATCGGTATCATCGGTGCCGTCATGGGACTGATCCAGGTGATGAGTCAGCTGGAAGATCCCAGTACGCTGGGGATTGGCATCGCCACCGCGTTTGTTGCCACGATTTACGGTGTGGCTTTGGCCAACCTGTTTTTCTTTCCGATTGCCGGCAAACTGCGGGCGATCATTCGCAGACAGTCACGATACGAAGAGATGATGATCGACGGTCTGATCGCCGTGGCCGAGGGTGAAAACCCGCGAGCGATCGAACTGCGCCTACGCAGTTTCATCCAGTAGGAGCGTCGCCATGAGACGTCGTCAGCGTGTCCAGGTAGAGGCACACAACCGTGAACGGTGGCTGATCAGCTACGCCGATTTCATTACCCTGTTGTTTGCCTTTTTCGTCGTAATGTATTCCGTTTCTTCCGTTAATGAAGGCAAATACAAGGTGCTGTCTGAGACCCTGGAGGGGGTGTTCAACGCGCCCCGTAGCACCACCAATCCCATCCCGGTCGGCAAAGACGTGCCCAGTGACCAGGTGTCGCCCAAGGACGAAATCATCCAGCCCATTGCCGAAAAGCCCAAGAATCGCGAGGGTGTCCAGGATCGCAACACCAACGAACTCAAGGACATCGCTGACCGTTTCTCCGCGGAATTTGATGCGCTGGTGAACCAGGGACTGGTGACGGTTAATCGCAGTGACCAGTGGGTAGAGCTGACGTTGCGCAATTCTTTATTGTTCACCAGTGGCTCCGCCGAACCACACTACGATGCCTTCCCGGTGGTCGAAAAGATTGCCAAGGTGGTGCGCGATATCGATAAGGCCATCATGGTGGAAGGATTCACCGACAACCGGCCCATCAACAGCAACAGGTTTCCCTCCAACTGGGAGCTGTCTGCCGCCCGTGCCGCCGCGGTCGTCCGCTTGCTGAACGCCGAAGGGGTTGATCCCCAGCGCATGGCCGCCGTGGGGTACGGTGAATTCCAGCCTGTGGCCCGCAACGACACTGCCGAGGGCCGGCGCCGTAACCGCCGGGTGGTCCTGATGGTCTCCCGCCAAAGCAATATTCGCGGCGCTTTGCGTTAAACCCGACCACCCGTCCGGCCTCAACTTTTTCCCTGTCCGGCCGATAAGCCGACACTGCCAATGCGTCTTGGCATGATTCCTGTAACACCTGTTATGAAAAGGGTTTGGCCGGCAAGGTCTTGCCGTGCCTTTACCGGCCGTACCGTTACACAATGAGATTGACCCGTATACCCCGTGGTGTGAACACTTAAGCGATGCTGCGGGATAATTGATGGAGGCAGGAGAGAGCGTGCGAGTCTGGTGTGTCGCAAATCAAAAAGGGGGTGTGGGCAAAACCACCACGGTGGTGGCCCTGGGCGGTCTTCTGGCCGAGGCGGGTAAGCGGGTCCTGATGGTGGACCTGGATCCGCACGGCTCCCTGAGTGCCTACTTCGGTTTTGATCCGGATACCGTCACGCCGTCTGTGTTCGATCTTTTCCAGCACAAGGGCAAGGTGCCCGAGGACCTGCCGGCCCAGATTATCCGGGAAACACGCCAGGCCAATCTGCACCTGATGCCGGCCTCAACGGCCATTGCCACCCTGGAACGGCGTCTGGTCGGTGCGGAAGGGATGGGGCTGGTCATTTCCCGGGCGCTGACGACGCTCTGGGACGACTACGATTATGTCCTTATGGACAACTCGCCCTCGCTCGGCGTATTGATGATCAACGCGCTGGCGGCTTCCCAGCACCTGCTGATTCCGGTCCAGACCGAATTCCTGGCGCTCAAGGGGCTGGAGCGGATGCTGCACACCCTGCAGATGGTGCTCCGTTCCCAGCGCAAGCAACTCGACTACACCATCATCCCGACGATGTTTGACCGCCGGACCCAGGCGTCGGTACAGAGTCTGCGCAGTCTGCAGCGGGATCATGGCGATACCGTCTGGCGCTTTGCGATTCCCGTGGACACCAAATTCCGGGACGCCAGCCAGGCGGGCATTCCGCCATCGAACTACGATGCGGACACCCACGGGGTGAAGGCCTACAAAACCCTATTGAAGGATTTGCAGGCCAGGCTGGAAGCCGTGGCAGGGAACGCCCGTTAGAGGCCCCGCCTCATCGGGGCAGGGGGCTGTGTAGTGACAGAAGTTTGACATCGAAGCGAGAGTAACGGGCGAACGTGACTGAACATCGACATCGCAAACAATCGGCCCCGGACGCAATTCTGGAGGATTATCTCCAGGATCTGCTTGGACCGGTGCCCGAGGAACCGGAGCCGCAGGCCAAAGAGAGGTCTGCTGAGGCGCCGGCTGCTGCGCGTGCGCCCGAAGCGAAGACCGCGAGGGACGAGTCCCGGTCGGGGCCGGCACCGGTGGCCCGCGAGCGGCGTGAAACGCCCCGAAAAGCAACTGTGCGTCGTCCCGAACCGCGACGGATCGAAGTGGCCGAGCGTCCCCGGCTGCACTCGCCCCTAACATCCCCCAGCTTCCGGGCCGTTCCCACCGAAGCACCGCGCCCAGTGGAAACGGCCACCGAGCCGAATCAGGCGCCCGAGGAGGCCAAGCCGCAAACCAAGGTACAGGAGACGCCAGCGACACCTGAACCGCAACTGCAGGAAGCCCCTACTGAAGCGCTGACCACCACGGTAGCCGAGGCCGAATCCACAGAGACTGAAGAGTCGGGAGTGGCTGATAGCACACCGCCGCTTCAACCCTGGAAAAACGGCCGTCCGGCCTGGGCCCAGGATGGGTTCGACTGTCTGTTTTTCTCGGTTAGCGGACTCAAGTTGGCCGTGCCGCTGGTGTTGTTGGGGGCCATCCACAAGCTGGATGAAGAACTGACGGCCATTCCAGGCCGCCCCGACTGGTTCATGGGGATGCTGATCCAGGGTGATCGCAATATCCGCGTGGTGGACACTGCACGCTGGGTCATGCCGCAGCGCTATCCGGCTGATGCGCGTTCCCGCTATCAGTATGTGATCCGGCTCGATGAGAGCGATTGGGGATTGGCATGCGACAACGTTGCCCAGTCCTTCCGGCTGCAGCCGGATGAGGTGAAGTGGCGCAGCGAAGGTGGACGTCGTCCCTGGCTGGCCGGGACGGTGAAAGAGCATATGTGCGCGTTGCTGGACGTTGCCCGATTCAATCATCTGCTGGCCCGGGCAGAAAAGGAACAGCATCTTGATCTAGACTGACACCATTATGCGTAAATATTTACCCCACATCATGCTGTGGGGCTGGCACGTTTTGTGCGCTGTTCTATAGTAAAGGGCATTGACGATGGGTTTCTGATGCCCCAGGACGTTGCTGACGCAAGTCCATCCGGAGGCGTCGGGGAGTAACGAGAGAGGTTCAAAATGGCAACCCAAAGCGGACAACACAGTCAGGCGCCCGATGAGCACGATCCGGTCCTGCAGTACGTCACCTTTCACCTGGCTGACGAGACCTATGGTCTTAACGTCATGCAGATCCAGGAGGTGTTGCGGTATACGGAAATTGCACCCGTACCCGGTGCACCGGACTATGTCCTGGGGATCATCAATCTGCGCGGCAACGTGGTGACGGTTATCGATACGCGTCGCCGCTTCGGTCTGCCGGATGCGGAAGTGACCGATGCCACGCGCATTGTAGTGATTGAGGTGGACAACCAGGTGATCGGTGTCCTGGTGGATTCGGTTGCGGAAGTGGTTTACCTGCGTCAGAGCGAAATCGAAACGGCACCGAACGTCGGTAACGAGGAAAGTGCCCGTTTCATCCAGGGTGTGTGCAACAAGAATGGCGAGCTGATCATCCTGGTCGAGTTCGAGAAAATGCTCTCCGAGAGTGAATGGGCGGAAGTCGCTTCCCTTTGATCCGCTGAATACGAAAAACGGGGCCCGAGTTGGCCCCGTTCCTGCATATACCTCATGGTTCCGACAGTTTGTTGACATCCGGCCTGCCGCCCAGGCCGGTATTGACCATGAGGAGAAACACCATGCCCGAATTGATGCCCTTCGTTCCCTGGCTGATCATGTCTGCCGCCCTGGTATTGCTGACCCTGCAATGTGTGGCCCAGCGCCGCAAGCTTAGCCGGCTGGAGCATCGTCTGGCCGAACGCCTGGAAGAGACCGGGCGTGAGCTGCATGCCATCAGCAGCGGCAGCATGGGTGTGGGACGTCGTCTGATGAACTGTGAAAAGCAGTTGCACCGGATCCAGGGCCAGATGGAGGAAATGCGCCACAACGATCCGCTGCGCGTGTCCTACGACGAGGCCTCACGCCTGGTTGAGCTGGGCGCCGAAGTGGATGATCTCATGGGCACCTGCGGCATCTCGCGCCCGGAAGCCGAACTGGTGGCCGCGTTGCACCGACGCAAGAGTGGCAAGGCCGCGCATTAAGCTTTCTGGCGGGGTGTTTCACGTTTGACGTTTCACGTAATAAACACTCGATCTGGGTATTACGGTCGCATGCTGCGTGCAGACGTCCGACGTCACTTCAAAAATCCTCCGGCGTTTTGCCCTGCAGGTAAAACGCAAACGCCAGAATCTCGGCGATCACCCGATACAGGGTCTCGGGAATCTCCTCCCCGAGATCCAGTCGGGCCAATATCTCCACCAGCTCCGGATGCTCGTACAGGGGCACTCCATGCTCGCGGGCCAGGGCAATGATTTCCCGTGCCAGATCCCCCTGGCCGGTGGCGGTCACTTCCGGCGCGCGTTTTTCATCGTATTTGAGGGCGACCGCGGCGCCGGATTCAGCCTGCTTGCTGTCCTTCTCAGTCATGCCTTCTCGTCCACCAGTCGGTGTTCCAGTTGGGTGCGTGGGCGGTGCGGGTAGCCTTGCTGGCAATCCAGCCTTTTCACCGTCAAACCCAGGTTGGTCAGGCTACGCTCGAAACGCGGGGTTTCCTCTCTGACCAGGCGCCAGGTGGTTTCCCTTTGGGCCCAGATGGTCGCGGCCACTGAACCCGGTTCAACCGCCAGATCAAAGAACACCGGGCCCAGGTTATCAAGATCGAGGGCCAATGCCAGTCGCCACTGGGCGGTGCGTTTTTTGGCCTTCTTGCGCTTCTCCTCTTCTTCCTGTTCCTTCTCCAGTTCGTGCCGTTCCAGTCGCAGTTCAGCCACTTTCGGGCCGCTGTTGCCGAACCAGGGAATCTCTAGCAGCCAGGTGGGGGTGGGGGGCGCCATGCCGCCGTCCTGGGGCGTGGGCAGGCTGAGTGTCTGCGTATGCAGCTGCTGGGTGGTGATGCGGTTCAGCATGCCCGCGAGTAACCGCAGCATCTGGCCGCTGTCCATGGTTTCCTTGCCACCCTGGGGGGGAGCTTGCAGCGGCTGGGGAAACTGCAGGGGCTGCTGTAGCAACTCCGGACTGGTGACCGGGCGCAGCTGGCGCATCTGGGTGGCGGCGCTTTCGACATCGGTCTGCATCAGCACGCGGGCCAGGTTGAGCAATGCGGTTTTCAGGTTGTCTGGTGGCGCCTGTTTACCCTCGCTTACGGTGCGTGCCAGCTGTGCTTCGGCGAAAACGCCGCTGCGGGCCACCCAGTCACGAATAGCCGCGACCTCTTTTTGTGGCGCCCGGTTGTTGGGATCCACCAACTGTTTTTGCTGGGGGATATTCTGGAACAGGCGCTCCATGGCTGCTTTGACCGATTGACGCAGATTCTGCGGCAGATCAGCTGGCGAAGCCTGCGGTGGAGCGGAAGCCGTGGGCCGGGGTTGTGCCGATAGCTGCTTTAACGTGCTGGCCAGGGTTTTCAGGCCACTTTCCAGGCTGTGTTGGGACGGCAGTTTCTGGGCCAGGGCCTGGGTGGCCAGCTGCCGGGTGTCGGCGGGCAGGGCTTCCAGCAGTCGGAGGTGGTTGGCTTCGCGCTGAATGCGCACCAGGCTGCCCGTTTTCAGGGGGACATTGGTGTCCACCGGCAGTTTCTGGCCAAGAACTTCCAGCAGCATTCGGGTGGTGTTGCCCGCCCGGGTGGCTTCCGGCGCCTTTGAGAATACCTTTGCCAGCAGTGTCTGGCCCGGGTTGATTTGCAGGCGGTCGAGCAAGGCCTTGGCAGTGGGTGCCTTGAGCGTGGCTTTGGGGATGTCGCCGGTCTTGCCGGTGATGCTGGGATCCGTAATCTTCATTTTGCGTCCGGCTGCGAAAAGTCAAAGGATTGCATGCGCTGCCCGGGTAATCTGGCCGATGTTTCTATATAATAGGCGCCCGAATGACCCGCTGGCCAATGGGGTCGATCTGGCATTGGCCAACGCTTTTCTGAACACTGTCCGGGGATGGCATGACCACACCGCTGCTGCAGGCGATCAATCTGCGATGTGAGCGCGACGATCGGGTGTTATTCGAAGGTCTGCATCTCACCGTCGAACCGGGCACCGTCACCCGTATCGAAGGCCCCAACGGCGCCGGTAAAACCACTCTGCTGCGAATGCTTTGCGGCCTCAACAGTGCCTTTGAGGGCGAATTGCTGTGGCGTGGGCAACCGCTGTATCGCATGCGCGAGGAACTCCATAACAATCTGCTGTACCTGGGCCACAAATCCGCGTTGAAAGCGGTGCTCAGTCCCTTGGAGAATTTACGGGCCTTCATGGCGCCAAGGCGCCACTGCGATGAGGATCAGCTCTTCCTGGCCCTCCAGGCCGTGGGGCTGGAGGGTTTTGAGGATGTGCCGTGCCACAATCTTTCCGCCGGACAACAACGACGCGCGGCCCTGGCCCGCCTGTACCTTTCCCAGGCCCCCCTGTGGGTGCTGGATGAGGCGTTCACGGCAATCGACGTGACCGGAGTGGGGGAACTCGAGAAGCTGATCGCCGGCCGCGCCGAGCAGGGCGGGGCGGTGATCATGACCACCCACCACCGCATGGCGATGCCGGGGCTGCAACGGGTCTTGCTCGGCGATGCCGAGTCCGGTGAGGTCCGTGTCGTGAAGGAGGCTGCATGACGCGCATGCCCGTTCCGGTACCGGTAGAGCGTGAACAGGCCGAGTCGATCGGCCGCACCTGCCTGGGGCTGTTGCGCCGTGATCTGCTGCTGGCCTTCCGGCAGCGCCAGGATCTGGTCAATCCGCTGCTTTTCTTCGTACTGGTAGTCATGTTTTTCCCACTTGGGGTGAGCCCGGATGCCGCCTTTCTCCGGGAGTCCGGTGCAGGTATCCTGTGGGTCGCCGCGTTGCTGGCCACCATGCTGTCCCTGGATCACCTGTTCCGGCAGGACTTTGAAGACGGCACCCTGGAGCAATGGTTGCTTGTGCCGCAACCCCTGGTGTTCGTGGTTCTGACCCGGGTGCTCGGGCATTGGCTGGTGAGTGGCTTGCCGCTGGTAATCCTGACCCCGGTCCTGGGGCTGATGTTGCAATTGCCGGGGAACCTCATTGGCGTTCTCTGTCTAACCCTGTTGCTGGGTACGCCGGTACTGAGTCTTATTGGCGCCATCGGCGCCGCCCTGACCGTCGGACTGCGCGGTGGGGGCGTGTTGTTGTCTTTGCTGGTCCTGCCGCTTTACATACCGGTGCTGATCTTCGGTACCGGTACCGTGGCGGCTGCGCAGAGTGGATTGGCCATTGGCGGTTATCTGGCGTTGCTGGGTGCGATGCTGGCGGGCGCGGTGGTATTGGCCCCGCTGGCTGCGGTGGCTGGACTTCGAATCAGTGTTTCCAACGGGTAAGGAGAATCGCGCGGATGTGGCGTTGGTTCCATAAACTGGGTTCACCCCGGTGGTTTTATGGCATTGCCGGTCGATTTGGCCCCTGGCTGGGGGGCGCCAGCGCCCTGCTGATGGTGATCGGTGTGGTATGGGGGTTGGCCTTCGCCCCGGCGGATTATTATCAGGGCAACAGCTATCGCATCATCTTTATCCATGTGCCTTCAGCCTTCCTGGCCCAATCCTGCTATGTGTTCATGGCTGTGGCTGGCATCGTGACTCTGGTCTGGCGCATGAAACTGGCTGACGTGTTCGTCAAGGCGGCCGCGCCGATCGGTGCCTCCATGACCTTCCTCTCGCTGATTACCGGCGCCATCTGGGGCAAGCCGACCTGGGGCACTTGGTGGGTCTGGGACGCGCGCCTGACTTCCATGCTGATCCTGCTGTTCCTGTATTTCGGTATCCTCGCACTGCAGGCCGCCATCGAAGACCGGCAGACTGCCGGCCGGGCGGTGGCCGTGCTGGCCCTGGTGGGGGTCGTGAATATCCCGATCATCAAGTATTCGGTGGAGTGGTGGAACACCCTGCACCAGCCGGCCACGCTCACGATCACGGACAAACCGGCCATGGCGCCGGAAATGTATATTCCATTGCTGATCATGATCCTGGCCTTTTACCTGTTTTTCGGATGGAGCGTCCTGGCCCGCATGCGCAACGAGATCATCGATCGGGAACGGCGGACGCAATGGGTCAAGGCCCTGGTGCAGTCAACCGGGAGCAGGGGGTAGGTCATGGCATTTGATTCCTTCCAGGCATTCCTGGCCATGGGTAAGCACGCATTGTATGTGTGGAGCAGCTATGGCCTGTTCCTTGTGGTGATCCTGGCCAACATTGTGGCACCCATCTGGCAACGGCGGCAGATCATGGCCCAGCAGCGTCGTCTGCTGCGGCGGCAGCAGGCGCAACAGCGTCGTGCGGGCAAGCAGGAAGAATCCGTAAGTTCCTCGTAGTGGTGGAGTAAGCATGCATCCAAAACGTAAACGGCGGCTCACCGTCATCGGTTTTCTCATGGCAGGGCTGGCTGTGGCAGTCGGCCTGGTGCTTTTCGCACTGCAGGAAAACATCAACCTGTTCTATTCGCCCGATCAGATTGCAGCCGGAGAAGCACCACACGATGCACGGATCCGCGCTGGTGGCATGGTTCAGGAAGGCAGCGTGAAACGCGACTCGGACAGCCTGAAAGTGCGCTTTGTGATCACCGACTTCAGCGCTTCCGTTCCGGTGGTTTACGAGGGTATCCTGCCGGATCTGTTCAAGGAGGGGCAGGGGGTGGTCGCCATGGGGCGGCTGGGAACCGACGGGACCTTCGTGGCCGATGAAGTCCTGGCCAAGCATGACGAAAACTACATGCCCCCGGAAGTCGCCGACGCGCTGGAAAAATCCCGACAGAAAAACGGCGGCATGATGCCCGCAGCCAACAACCCGGAGTGACGCCTATGATCCCCGAGCTTGGACATTTCGCACTGATTATCGCCGTGGTGCTGAGCCTGCTGCTCGTGGTGATTCCATGGACCGGTTCCATGCTGCGCCATCCCGACCTGATGGCGTTCGCGCGGCCCCTGGCCACCGGCCAGTTCGTGTTTCTCGCGCTGGCGTTTGGTTGCCTTGCCTACGCCTTTCTGGTGGATGATTTTTCTGTTCAATACGTCGCCAACAACAGCAACAGCCTGTTGCCCTGGTATTACAAGTTCAGTGCCGTCTGGGGCAGCCACGAAGGCTCCTTGCTGCTGTGGATGCTGATTCTCGGCGGCTGGACGCTTGCGGTGGCGGCCTTCAGCCGTAATCTGCCCCAGGAAATGGTGGCCCGGGTGCTGTCCGTGATGGGCATGGTGGCCTTCGGTTTCGGTCTGTTTGTGCTTGCCACCTCCAATCCCTTCCTGCGCTTTGTCGAGCAGGTGCCCACCGATGGCGCCGACCTCAATCCCCTGCTTCAGGATATCGGGCTGATCATGCATCCGCCCATGCTTTACATGGGCTATGTCGGCTTCAGCGTGGTCTTCGCCTTTGCCATCGCGGCGCTCTCCACCGGGCGTCTGGATGCCGCCTGGGCGCGCTGGTCGCGTCCCTGGACTACCGTGGCCTGGGCGTTCCTCACCACGGGTATCGCTCTGGGCAGCTGGTGGGCCTACTACGAGCTGGGCTGGGGCGGCTGGTGGTTCTGGGACCCGGTGGAAAATGCGTCCTTCATGCCCTGGCTGGCGGGTACCGCCCTGATTCACTCTCTCGCCGTCACGGAGAAGCGGGGTGTGTTCAAAAGCTGGACGGTGCTGCTGGCCATTATCGCCTTTTCCCTCAGTCTGCTGGGGACCTTCCTGGTCCGGTCCGGGGTTCTGACTTCCGTGCACGCCTTTGCCACGGACCCGGAGCGGGGACTGTTCGTCCTTGTCCTCCTTGGCGTCACCCTGATCGGGTCGCTGGTCCTCTATGCACTGCGCGCTCCGGTGGTACGTAGCCGGGCGCATTTCGGCACCCTGTCGCGGGAAATGTTCCTGCTGGTCAACAACGTGCTTCTGGTGGTGGCGCTACTGGTGGTGCTGGTGGGGACCCTCTATCCGCTGGTGATGGATTACCTGGGGCTGGGCAAACTTTCGGTGGGCCCGCCGTACTTCAATAGTCTGTTTGTCCCCATCGCCTGTGTGACCGGCTTGCTGCTGGGGGTGGGCATATTCAGCCGCTGGAAGCGGACGGTGAGCGACCGGCTGTTCTGGAAACTGCTGCTGCCGGCCGGGTGCAGTGTCCTGGTTGCCGCCGCGGTGCCTTTCTGGATGGGCGAGCCTCACAGCTGGGGGGCGTTCATCGGGTTGCTGGTAGCGACCTGGGTGGCGGTCGCCACCTTCCGTGACCTGTTCGACAAGGCTTCGGGCAAGCGCCGCAGTTTCTGGAGTGGCATGGGCAAGCTCTCCCGCAGTTACTGGGGCATGGTGCTCGGCCACCTGGGTCTGGCCGTGTCCATCGCCGGGGTGACCGTGGTTTCCGGGTACAGTGTCGAGCGCAGTGTCCGGCTGGCCGTGGGACAGTCCGCGGATGTGGGCGGCTACGAATGGCGCTTTGAATCGCTGCGCCAAGTGGAAGGGCCCAACTATCAGGCGGATCGTGCCACCATCAGCATCTGGGAGGGGGGCGACAAGGTCTCGACTCTCTATCCCGAGAAGCGTCGCTACCATGTGCAGCGCAATGTCATGACCGAAGCGGGCATCGATGCCGGCTTCCTGCGTGACCTCTACGTGGCCCTCGGTGAACCCCTCGAACAGCAGGGCGAATGGGCCGTCCGGGTCCAGTACAAGCCGCTCGTGCGCTGGGTTTGGCTGGGCGGCGTGCTGATGGCCCTGGGTGGCTTCATGGCCGTGGCCGACCGGCGTTACCGGGTCCGCCAACCTGCCGCCCGCACGGCCTCGCGTCCCGCCCCTGAGCTGAAGGAAAGCGCAGTATGAAGAATCGGCTGCTGCTGTTCCTGCCCCTGGTGATCGCCCTGGCGCTGGGGGCGGTGTTCTATGCCTCCCTGGACCGGGATCCAAGGACCCTGGAGTCGGCGCGAATCGGCCAGCCGGTCCCTGCATTCCAGCTTTCCAGTCTTCAGCAGCCCGAGCAGCAGTTGGACAATCAGCTGCTAAAGGGCAAGGTCCAGCTGCTGAATGTCTGGGCGACCTGGTGCCCCTCCTGTGCCATGGAGCATCCTTACCTGATGCATCTGGCCGAGCAGGGGGTCCCGGTGGTGGGGCTCAATTACAAGGATGACCGGGACAAGGCCAAGGCATGGCTGACTGAACGTGGCAATCCTTACACCAAGACGCTGTTTGATCCCAAGGGACGTCTTGGTTTCGATCTCGGGGTGTATGGCGCGCCCGAAACCTATATCGTCGATGCCGATGGCATTGTTCGCTACCGTCGTGTCGGCGTCGTCGACGATAAGGTCTGGAAGGAAAAGATGAAGCCGGTTTTCGACCAGTACAGCGGAGGTGATTCGCCGTGAAGCGTGGCCTGTTGCTCTGCTTTCTCATCGCCCTGACTTGTCTCTCTGCAGCTCAGGCGGCGATTGAAACCCGTACCTTTGAAGACGATGCGCAGCGGGAGCGTTATCAGTCCCTGATCGATGAGCTGCGCTGCCCCAAGTGCCAGAACCAGAACATTGCCGATTCCAATGCGCCCATTGCCCAGGATATGCGCGATGAAGTCTATCGGCAGCTTCAGGACGGTGCGGAGAACCAGGCCATTGTGGACTCCCTGGTGGCGCGCTTCGGCGAGTTTGTGCGCTATCGTCCCCAGGTCGAGCCGCGCACCTGGCTGCTCTGGTTTGGTCCGGCCCTGGCGGCGCTGGTGGGTTTCCTCGTCGTATGGCGTATCGGCCGGCGTTCGCGCCCCGTGGCGAGCGAGAAAACGGCCCTGACGGCCGAGGAACGCGAACGAGCAAAACGTCTGCTGGACGAGGCCTCCGAGCAGGACCAACAGCACTCCCGTCAATAAAGGATCTGTATCTCCATGAGTTTGTCTTTCTGGCTGATTTTGACTGCGCTGGTCGCCTTGGCCCTGTTGTTTGTGGTGTATCCGGTGTTGCGTCGTTCCCAATCCGGAAAAGGGGAGCCGGCCCCGGATCGGCGCAGCCAGAACCTTGCTGCCTATCGCTCGCGCCTGGCCGAGCTGGAGCAGGAGCGGGAAACCGGTGTCCTGGCGCCGGAGGACTATGAAAGTCTCAAGGAAGAGCTGGAAGCGGGTCTGCTGGAGGATGTGGAGGTCGCCGAACAAGCGGAGGAACGGCCCCGCGCGCAGGGACGACTGTTCTGGTTCACCAGCCTTGCCGCTTTCGTGCTGGTCCCGGTGCTGTCCCTGGCGATGTATCAGCATTGGGGAGCCAGCGACGAGCTGGCCCGGGTGCAGGCGATGCAGGAGTGGCGTGACAAGGTGGCACAGGGCGAGATTGCCGTACCGGCGCTGCTGAAGGAACTGCGTGACAAGCTGGAGGCCAATCCCGATAACGTTGAAGGATGGGCAATGCTGGGGCGTTTCTCCATGCGCATCCAGGATTACGGCCAGGCGGCCTACGCCTATCAGCGCCTGGCCGATCTGGTTGGTGAAAATCCAATGGAAGCTGCAGCGGCCTGGGGCCTGGTGGCGCAGGCACGTTTCTTTGACGAGCAGGGGCAGCTGACCGATTCGGTGCAGTCAGCCATCAAAAAAGCCCGGGATCGCAACCCCAACGAGGTGAACTCCCTGGGGCTGCTGGGGATCGCCGCGTTCCAGCAACAGGACTTCCGGGAGGCGATCAAGTACTGGAACCAGTTGCTGGAGGCGGCCCCGCAGCACCCGCAGCGCCAGACCATCGAGCAGGGGATCGCCCGGGCCCGCCAGGCGCTGGGTCTGCCGCCTGTGGCCGATGCCGGCGAGGAGAAGGCTGGTGGCAGCGGTGCGGCACCCAAGGTCCAGGTTGAGCTCAAGGTCAGCCTCTCGGAGTCACTGGGGGAGCAACCGGCCCCGGGAGACACCCTGTTTGTCTACGCCAAGGCCACCAGTGGGCCACCGATGCCCCTGGCCATCAAGCGCCTGACCGCCAGTGACTTGCCGGTCACGGTTACGCTGACCGACAAGATGGCCATGTCCCCCCGGGCGACCCTGGCTACCGCAGACAATGTGATGCTGATTGCGCGGGTATCGCCATCGGGCAATGCGATGCCGCAGTCCGGTGACTGGCAAGGGCAGGTGGGGCCGATCGAGGTAACGACGGACATGGGCTCGCACACCATCAAGATCGACCAACGCCTGCAATAACGCGCGCCGGTACGGCTAAGCTTTTGGCCGACGACCGACCACTCAACTCAGGCGCCGCTCCTGATTCCCGAACCGGGATACAGTGGCGGCAATGCCTGATCCTTCCCTGCCATGCCCCGAGCCGTTTCGTCGATCTGCTTGAGCCGTTCGATCAGGCGATCCGGATTCCACAGATCCTTCCTGCCATTGGGGCTGTACAGCGCGGCCTGTAATGCCTCGATTTGCCGGGCCAGCACCGCATCATCCAGCAGGGACACCACATCCTGGGTGGTTTGCAGGTCGGAGCGATGGAACTTTTGCCGGGCCCAGGCGGGGAAGGCTTCCAGGAACGCAGGGTCCTTCTGCCTTGCCAGTTTGCAGACTTCATCGAAGGTGGTCCCATGCGGCACGGGAGCGGAGCGTTCCTCCGGGGGGGCCGGACGCTGTCGCTGGCGGTACCAGAGTAGTGCGGTCACCAGCCAGCCCAGTCCGAACAGGATGGCCAGGGCGATCCAGAACCCGGTATTGCTGGTTTCGCCCGCGGCTTGTCCGTCGCGATCGGCCTCTGGCTGGTTACTGCCGGAGGCCGGGGAAGGGGGCTCCTGCCCGGACTCGCGGGAGGCGGCGGGCGTGGGAGGCGCCACCGATACGGCACCGCCTTTCACCTTGAGCGTACGCTGTGGAATTTCAGCCACGCGCTGGACGTCATTGACCGTATCCCACCAGGGAATGCGGACGGCCGGCAGGGTAATGGTGCCTCCCTGAACTGGTACAACGGCGGTGGCCTCCTTCCGGGTGGACTGAACCGAGCCGCTCTGGCGGCTGGAGTCCAGCTTGGGTTGCTCCGGATAGTGTTTGACAGCGTCCGGATAGCGGTCGTCAATGGGCGGCAGGGCCGACCCCAGAAGGCCCAGGGCCCGCAGGGTCAGGGTGCGGGTAACTGAGTCACCGGTCTTGAGGTCTTCGGGGTCCTTGCTCCAGTTTTCATCCAGCACGAGACTGGAAGCCGGCAACCAGGTATCGCCGGTAAAGCTGTCGGGGGGCGGGTTCACGGTCACGGTTAACGGGTCCGAGCGGGTGCGCAGGAATTGCAGGTTGCCATAACTGTCGCGCCGGCGGCCCTGGAACTCCAGGGGCGCCAGTTCCAGCTTTCCGCTTTTCTGGGGGTAGATCACATAGGTGCGCTCCACCACCCGCCAGCTGCGCCCATCCCGGGTTTTGGTGTATTCCTTCTGCTTTTCCAGCGGTTCGATGATGGCATCGTCCGGCTCCGGCTGTTCCAGATCGCCACCGATTAGCGGGGGACGATAAAACAGCCGCACCGTCAGCGTGACCTGTTCCTGCACATACACTTCGGACTTGTCGAAACTGGCCTCGATAAAGGCGTTGCTGTCGGTTTTCTTGCCCGTGGCCGCCGGGCTCTGCTTCGTTACCGTAACCGACAGCGGCTGCGATTCGGCATCCTTGAAGGTGAGTTTGGGAATCTGCAGTTCCCCGGTTTTCTTCGGGGCCAGGAGATAGGTCCAGGTGATTTCGGCGTTGTGCTGGCCGTTCACGGAGCGGATGGAATAGCTCTGGTTGGTGTCCAGCACCTCAAAACTGTCCTTCAGGTCGCCCAGGTCGGGCGCCGGCAGTTCCAGATTCTGCAGATTGAAGATGGAACCGAGGTTGATCTCGATCTCTGTGTCCGCCTTGACCGTCAGACGCAGGGTGTCGTCCATGCCCAGTTCGGTCCGGTCGACGCTGGCGGAGAGCGAGGCGGCTCCCGCCCACAGCGGAAGCAGCCAGATAAGTAGGGCGAACCACCAGTGCTGTTGCTTTCTCATACCCCTTACCATGGTTCATCCTCCTCCGAATCCTGGGGTGCCTGCCGGCGATACTGGTGAAGAAACTTGCGGCGCAGCAGTCCACCGGGGTCATCAGGGACGCGTCGCAGCCACTGTTCGCGGCTTTGCTCGGCCTCGGTCGGCCCTTCACTCATTCCCGCGCCCTGGGGCTGGTCGCCAGATTGTTTTTCAGACGAGGGCCCAGCGGCCTGCTGTTGCGTTTCCTGCTGTTTGTTTTTCTCCGCTTCCCCGGACTCTCCGGCGCCGGATTGTGACTGTTGCTGCTGGGCTTCGGAGCCGTTCTGCGAGTCCTGTTGGCCAGACTGGTCCTGCTGCGGGTTGCCCTGCGAGCCGGACTGTTGCCTGCCTTGCTGGGCCTGTCCCTGAGAACCCTGTTGATTCTGTTGTCCCTGCTGGGACTGATTCTGGTTGTCCTGGCCGCCCTGGGAGGACTGCTGGTTGTTCTGGCCCTGGGAAGACTGCTGATCCTGATTCTGTTGCTGGTTTTGCTGATTCTGCTCTTTTTTCTGTTGCTTGAGCAGATCCTCGATCAGCTTCTTGTTGGCCCTGGCGTCTGCCAGATCCGGGTTCTGTTCCAGGGCCTGATCGTAAGCCTCGATGGCTTTCTGATACTGGCCGGCTTTGGCCAGGGCGTTGCCCCGGTTGTAATGGGCGTCGGCCGTGTCCAGCTGGCTGAATGCCTTGGCGGCTTCTTCGTAGTCGCCGGCGCGGTAGAGGGCGCTGCCTTTCCAGGCCGGATCCTCGAAGGTCTTTGCGGCAGCTTCCGGTTGCTCCGCAAACAGTTCAGCCCCCTGCTGATCCGGGGTTTTCCAGAGATCATCCCATCCAAAGGCCAGGGAAGGCTGTGGATGAAGTAGCAAAACGGCGACAAAGCCCGTGGCCAGGACACCCCGCCGCCATCCCCAGAGAACCAGGGGAAGCAGCAGCCAGGCCAGCCAATAGCCGTCATCGTGCCAGAGATCGAGTTGGCGTTTGCGGTCACTCTGGCGCCACTGGCTTTCGCCCAGGTCGTTGAGGTCGAGGGTTTTGAGGTCCTGATCGCCAAGCGTGATGCGGGTGGCCTCACCGCCATTGGCCTGGGCCAGGGACTGCAGCGGCGCCAGAGGCGTCTTGGCGATGACGATTTCCCCCTGATCCTGGATGAAACCCTGGTCGGGCAGCGGAATGGGGCCGCCGGATTCGGTGCCCACGGCGAGCACGTTCAGCCGGTAGGGGGTGTCGCCCAGCTGGTCGCGGATCGCTTCTGCCTCGTTCTGATCAATACCGTCGGTGACCAGAAGGATCTGCCCCGGGCCCTGACCGCCGCGCTTGAGCAGCTCGATGGCCTTGGCGACGCCGCGATCCGGCCGGCTGCCGTTGGCCGGCATGATGAAGGGATCGACCGCCGGGAGCAGGGCTTCGATGGTTCGGCGGTCTTCGGTCAGGGGCGTGACCACGTGAGCATCGGCGGCGTAGACCACCAGGCCTGTGAGGGCGCCTTCGCGCATGGACAGGAGGTCCCGTATTTTCTGCTTGGCCCGGGTCAGGCGGTCCGGAGAAAGGTCTGTGGCCAGCATGGACAGCGACAGGTCGAGCACCACGGCGAGACTGTCGGTACGCTCCTGCAGCGGGTGGGGCGTCTGTCGCCAGGCTGGCCCGGACAGACTGAGGCTGGCGATCAGGAGCAGCAGGGCCGGGATGCCGCCCCGCACACGACGGGGTCGCTGCGGGCCTGCGTCACGGGTCAGCAAGGGCGACAAAAGGGCACCGGGAATGACGCTCTCCCAACCGTGACCGCCGCTCATCATGCGGCGCCAGAGCCAGGGTACGACGGGGACCGCCAGCAGCAGCCAGAGCCACTCGGGGCGCAGGAAGTGGAAATCACTCATGGGTGGCCCTCCGTTCCAGCCAGCGGTACCTCAAGTCCCGGGCGCGACTCAGGGCCGGCCCTGCCAGCAACAGCAGTACCGCGAGCGCCAGGGGCCAGAAAAACAGATCCTTGCGGGGGCGGTAGGTGCCACCTTCCTGTTCGATCGGCTCCAGGCGATCGATCGCTGCGTACACCTGCGTCAATTCCGGGGTGCTACGCGCGCGGAAGAAACGGCCGTCCGTGGTTTGGGCAATGTTTTCCAGCAGGTCCTCGTCCACGCTGCGCCGTCGACCCAGCCCAAACAGGCCGCCGCCGCTGTCACCGCCGATGGCAATGGTATACACCCGCACGCCAGACTCTTTGGCCAGCTGCGCGGCCTTTTCCGGCGGGATTTCCCCGGCGGTATTGGCGCCATCGGTGAGCAGGACCAGCACCCGCTGGGATTCGGGGCGGTCACGCAGGCGTTTTACGGCCAGGCCGATGGCATCGCCAATGGCGGTGGCCCGCCCGGCCATGCCCAGCGCGGACTCCTGCAGCAGTCGCTGAACCGTGGGGTGGTCGAACGTTAATGGCGCCTGGATGTAAGGCTGGGTGCCAAAGAGGATCAGACCGATGCGATCACCGGAACGTTCGTCGATGAAGTCCGAGACCACATGCTTGACCGCCAGCAGACGGGACACGCGCCGCCCACTGACGATCATGTCCTGCTCTTCCATACTGGGCGAAATATCCACGGCCAGGAGCAGGTCGCGGCCGGTCACCGGCAACTTGACCGGATCGCCCACGAACTGCGGCCGGGCCAGGGTGGCCAGTAGCGCGAGCCAGGCAAGGGCGAGCAGGGCGGCCTGCCACCGGCTGTTGCCCGGACGCTGGGTCTGGACACCCGGCAATCCCCGCAGGGTCTCGAAAATGGGCAGTTGCGGCGCCTGCTGCGTCTGGCTGGCATTGCTGCTGCGCCGCCGCAGCAACCAGGGCAGGGGCAGGAGAACGAAAACCCAGGGATAGAGCCAGCTCAGCATCCTTGACTCCTTAACCATTGCTGCGCGAGTTCGCGGGCTTCCCGCGGGGTCAGTTTCGGGCGCGGCTCGATGCCGCTGGCGGCCAGCTTTTCCAGTTCGGTGCCTGGCAGACTGGGCGCCTTGTCGGCCAGGAAGCGGCTCCAGCCTGCTCCGGAGAGCACCGCGGGGTTGGCTTCTGGATAGCGTTCACGGGCGTAGCGTTTGAGCGCCCCATTGAGTTCGGTGAAAAAGCGCCCCGTGTTGCTCTCGGCAGAGGGTAGCGCCGGCAGCGTGGCCCGGACGCGTTGCCGCCACTGACGGCGCCGGCGCAGGCGAAAAAGCCCCCATGCCAGCAGGCCGGCCAGCACCAGTGCCAGCAGGACGAGTACATACCAGCCCGGCGCCGGCGGCCAGAATCCGACCGGCGGAGGCAGATGGATGTCTTTCAGGGCCGCGAGCGGATCGTTGCCCGGCATTGATGGTGTCATCTAGCCCCCCAACAGCAGACGACGAAGGGCGCCGGTTGGCGCATCCTCGGTGATCAGATCGGTGCGGTAAACCCCGGACTGACGGAACACCTGGCGAAGATGGGCCTCATGCTGGGTGACCCGCTCTTCCCAGGCCTGTCTGAGCGCCTTGTTGTCGGCCTGGAACCAAAGTGTCTGGTCGCCCTGGCTGACCGCGAAGGCGCCCCGGGGCGGCAGCGACAGCTCCAGCGGATCCACCACCCGGACGGCGGCCACCTGGTTGTGGCGGGCCAGCTGCTTGAGCAGCAGGGCGGTGTTGTCGTCGGCGTGCATGAAGTCGCTGATGACAATCACGCGGCTGCCGGTATGGGCGATCCGGCGGGCTTCGGTCAGGGCGTCGTTCAGGCGGCTTGAGGAGGCGTCACGCCAGTCCTTTTCCAGGGCCTGATTGAAATCCACCAGCCCGTGAAGAAGATGCAGTACGGCCTTGCGCCGCCGCATTGGACGAAAAGCCGACAGGCCGCGGTGAGAGAACAGCACGCCGCCGACACGATCACCGCTGAAGAGGCCGTGCCAGGCCAGCAGGGCGGCCGTCTCTGCTGCCCGCACCGCCTTGTAGGCGCCCGTGCTGGCAAAGAAGAGGCTGGCCCCCTGGTCGCATACCAGCAACTCCGGTCGCTCCCGTTCCTCCTGGTACAACTTGGTGTGAGGGGTCTGCCGTCGTGCAGTGACCCGCCAGTCGATACTGCGAATGTCGTCACCGGGCTGGTAGTGGCGCACTTCGGCGAACTCCATGCCACGGCCGCGCAGCCGCGAGGCATGATGACCAATCTGGCGCCGGGTGACTCGCTGCTGCACGGGTATGTGAAGCTTGCGGGCATCCGCCTGCAGGTGAATCAGGTGTTGCAGATCAAGTCGATGCGCTGGGTTATCGGTCATGCCAGCCCCTACGCAGCAACCGGAACGTGGTGCACCAGCCTGTCGATGATTGTGTCGGTGGTGACACCTTCCGCCTCGGCCTCGAAGGTGAGCAGGATGCGGTGGCGCAGCACATCATGGGCGACGGCGCGGACATCGTCGGGGCTGACGAAATCCCGGCCCATCAGCCAGGCATGGGCGCGGGCGCAGCGGTCGAGGGCGATGGTCCCCCGCGGGCTGGCGCCAAAGGCGCTCCACTGGGCCAGGTCGGGATCGTAGGCGCCCGGATCGCGACTGGCGATGACCAGGGCGACGATATAGTCCTCCACCGTCTCGGCCATGTAGATCTCGGATAACGCATTGCGGGCTTCGAACACTTCCGGTTGGGTCAGCGGGTGCGCCACGGGCGGCTCGCCCTTGCGGTAGTCGTCCCGGGCCAGTTTGAGGATGGCGCGCTCGGAGTCGGCATCCGGATAGTCGATGCGTACGTGCATCAAAAAGCGGTCCAGCTGGGCTTCGGGCAGGGGGTAGGTGCCTTCCTGCTCGATGGGATTCTGGGTGGCCATGACCAGGAACAGGGGTTCCAGGGGGTAGGTGGTTAGGCCGACGCTCACCTGGCGTTCGGCCATGGCTTCGAGCAGGGCGGACTGTACCTTGGCCGGCGCCCGGTTGATCTCGTCCGCCAGCACCAGGTTGTGGAAGATGGGCCCTTTCTGGAAGACGAACTCGCCGGATTCCGGGCGGTAGATTTCGCTGCCGGTGACGTCGGCGGGTAACAGGTCGGGGGTGAACTGGACCCGGTGAAAATCGGCATCAAGGTGTTGTGAGAGGGCCTTGATGGCGGTGGTTTTGGCCAGGCCCGGGGCGCCTTCCACCAGCAGGTGGCCGTCGGCGAGCAGGCTGATCAGCAGCCGGTCCACCAGTTTTTGCTGGCCGATGATGCGTTTGCCCAAGTCGTTGCGAAGTTCGGTAAAGCGTTCTTGTAATTCCATGCTGTACTACTCGCCATGCTGTTGAGACGGTGTTGCCCGGGAACGGGGTGTCACTGTGACGGCGGTTTGCGCCGCGTCAATCGATGGCTCCAGCCACTGCCCTGCGAGCCGGTTGGATGCTGTCCGTGCCCGGTCAACGCGCGAAATGGGAGCGGCGGATTCCGCGATCAAGGGGGTTCGGACAGGCGCTCAGTGTTTGAAACTACCCGGCAAAAATCAAGTGTTTGACTATCATAGGGAAAAGGGCGTACTTCTGGTGTGTGACGCCGGTCCTGATTTTCGGCCACCGTGGGGCAGTTCCTGAGTCGCGAGGATGCGACCAGTGCTTCGTCCGGCCTGCGCCGAAGGTCCAATGGAGAACACCGGTAGTGCATCCTAGAGTGGCACTGGAGCATGCTACAGGTTCCTTGTTGTTATTGGGAATCCTGGCTTGTGACCACTCACGCGCAAAACCGTTCCCACAACAAGATTACAGGTGCGCAATAATGAATTCGCTGACCGTCGCCAACAAGAGCGAGTTTCTCGAGCAAATCAATCTCCGGCTGGACGAGAAGTTAGGAACCGAAACCGCCCGGCAGGTGGCCGAATTTGCCCGGCTCTATTTCTCGCACTTACCCCTTGATGAGCTTATGGAGCGTCGCTTCGGCGACAACTACGGCTCGTTGCTGGCGGCCTGGCAATTTGTGCAGCAGCGCAAGAAAGAGGAATACAAGGTTCGGGTGTTCAATCCGGATCTGGAAGAGGACGGCTGGCAGTCCACGCACACTGTGATCTTCGTGCTCCACCCCAATATTCCGTTTCTGATCGATTCCCTGCGCATGGCGGTCAATCGCCGGGAACTGAACATCCACAGTATTCACCACGCCGCCATTGAGGCGGACCGTGACCGCAACGGCAAACTGAAGAAGATGTCGGATGCCGAGCGTGGCGGCAAGGTGGCGACCAGCAAGAAGAAGCAGGAAAAGGACGAAGCCCTGATCGTCCTGGAAGTGGACCGCCACAGCAACCTGGAAGACCTCAATGACCTGCGGGCGAGTTTCCAGCAGGTGCTGCACGAGGTTCGCGTGGCGGTGGGCGACTTCCCGGTCATGCGCGACAAGGCGAGCGACATCCTCAGCGAACTCAAGGGCGGGATGGACAACCTCAGCAAGGAAACCACCGAGGAGGCCCGCGCCTTCATTGAGTGGCTGATCGGGGATCGCTTCACCTTCCTGGGCTATGACGAGTACGACTTCGTCAAGGTCAAGGGCGGTGACATCGAACTGCGCCAGGTGAAGGACTCCGAGCTGGGCATCCTGCGTTCCCATAACGAGAGGCCCGCGCGGCTTCGCCTGAGCGAAATGCCGGTGAAGACCCGGCATGAGATGATCCGTAACGACGAGATCTTCATCTTCGCCAAATCGGCGCAGCGCTCGCGGGTGCACCGCCCGGCCTATCCCGATTACATCGCGGTCAAGAAGTTCGACGAGAAGGGCAATGTGGTCGGCGAGCGCCGCTTCCTGGGCCTGTATACCTCGCGTGTCTACAACCAGCGTCCGGACGAGATTCCGGTATTGCGACAGAAATTCGAAGCGGTGCTGGACCGCTCCGGCTTCCGGCGCGACGACTATGCCGGCAAGGAGCTGGAACAGATCCTGGTGGTGTATCCACGGGACGAACTGTTCCAGATCGACACCGACGAACTGCTGGAAGTGGCCCGGGACATCCTCTACATCCAGGAACGGCAGAAGATACGCCTGTACATGCGCGAGGACGTCTACGGCCAATTCGTGACCTGCCTCGCCTTCGTCCCCCGGGAGATCTACAACACCGAACTGCGGCTGGAGATGGAACGGGTGATCTGTGATGCCCTGGAGGCCGTGGACATCGAGTTCACCACCTACTTCTCCGAGTCGGTGCTGGCCCGCACCCAGTTCAATGTCCGCGTGCGCCCGGTGGAGAACCGCGAGCTGCCGGTGGAGGAGCTGCAGGAGAAGATCATTGAGCTGGCCCAGTCCTGGCGTGACGGGCTGGTGGAGTCGCTGATCGAGACCTATGGCGAAGAGCGCGGCAACCAGATGATCCAGCGCTACCAGGGGGCTTTTCCGGCCAGCTACCGGGACATGTTCTCACCCCGTCGGGCGGCGATCGATATCGAGCATATTCTGTGTGCAGCGGATGAGCATCGTCTCGGCATGAGCTTTTACCGGGCACTGGAAGAGAATGAAGACACCATGCACTTCAAGCTCTTCCATCGGGACAGCCAGTTGCCACTGTCGGATGTCATGCCGATCTTCGAGAACTTCGGCTTCCGGGTGGTCGGTGAGCATCCGTTCGAGACCGTGGATCGTCAGGGCCAGGTGGTCTGGATTCACGACTTCTCGCTGCAGACCCACAGTGGTCAGGTTGTGGACCTCCACAAGCTGCGGCCCATCTTCGAGGAACTGTTCGGCAAGATCTGGCTTAAGGAAGCGGAGAACGACACCTTCAACCGCCTGATGCTGGCGGGGTATCTCAACTGGCGCCAGATCGCCGTATTCCGGGGCTATGCCCGCTACATGCGCCAGATCCGCATCAGCAACAGTCAGTACTTTATTGCCTCGACGCTGGTCAATCATTCCCACCTGACCAAGTTGCTGCTGGAGTTTTTCGACGTTCGCTTCAATCCCGAGCGCTACCAGAGCGAAGGGCAGTGCACGGCGGCCCAGCAGAAGCTGGAAATCGAATTCAACGCGGGCCTCGATGATGTCGCCAACCTGAGCGAGGACCGGGTGCTGCACCTGTACCTGCAGCTGATGAAGGCCACGCTGCGCACCAACTACTATCAGCGGGACCCGAACGGCCAGCCCAAGGCCTACATCAGCTACAAGATCAAACCGGACCTGGTCCCGGACATGCCGCTGCCGGTGCTGATGTTCGAGATCTTCGTCTACTCCCCCTGGGTCGAAGGCGTTCACCTGCGCGGTGGCAAGGTAGCGCGGGGCGGTCTGCGCTGGTCGGATCGTTACGAGGACTACCGCACCGAAATCCTCGGGCTGGTGAAGGCCCAGCAGGTGAAGAATGCCGTGATCGTACCGGTGGGGGCCAAGGGTGGTTTCGTGGCCAAGAAGCTGCCGGAGGACGGTGATCGTGAGGCGTTCCAGAAAGCCGGGATCCATGCCTACAAGACCTTTATCCGCGGCCTGCTGGACATCACCGACAACTTCATCGATGGCGAGGTGGTGCCACCGCAGCAGACCCTGCGTCACGATGAGGACGACTACTATCTGGTGGTGGCGGCCGACAAGGGAACCGCGACGTTCTCGGACATCGCCAACTCCATTTCATCGGAATACAGCTTCTGGCTGGGTGATGCCTTCGCCTCCGGCGGCAGCAATGGTTACGACCACAAGAAAATGGGGATCACCGCCCGCGGTGCCTGGGTCGCGGTGGAACGCCATTTCCGCGAGCTGGGCCTGAACCCGGCCGAGGAGGACTTCACCGCCATCGGGATCGGCGATATGGGCGGCGACGTGTTTGGCAACGGCATGCTGCGTTCGCCCCACACCAAGCTGGTGGCCGCCTTCAACCACATGCATATCTTCATCGACCCCGACCCGGATCCGGCCAAGAGTTTCGAGGAGCGCAAGCGCCTGTTCGAGCAACCCCGCTCCACCTGGGCGGACTATGATGACACATTGATCTCCAACGGCGGGGGCGTCTTCAGCCGCTCGGCCAAGTCGATCCCACTGACCCCGGAGATCAAGAAACGCTTTGGCATCAAGGCCGACCGGGTGCCACCGAACATGCTGATCAGCCACATCCTGCGGGCGGAGGTGGATCTGCTCTGGATCGGAGGGATCGGGACCTTCGTCAAGGGCAGCCACGAATCCGACACCGATGTGGGGGACAAGTCCAATGACGGCCTGCGTATCAATGCCCAGGAACTGCGCTGCAAGGTGGTGGGCGAGGGCGGCAATCTGGGCATGACCCAGATGGCGCGGATTGAGTTTGCCCTGGCCGGTGGCCATTCCAATACCGACTTCATTGATAATGCCGGCGGGGTGGATTGCTCCGACCACGAAGTCAACATGAAAATCCTGCTCAACCGCCTGGTTTCCGCCGGTGACCTGACCGAGAAGCAGCGCAACAAGATGCTGGAGGACATGACCGACGACGTGGCGGACCTGGTGCTGAAAAATATCTATCGCCAGACCCAGGCCATCAGCATTGCCAGCGACAGCGCCTATACCCGACTGGAGGAATACCGCCGCCTCATGCATTCCCTGGAGAGCCAGGGCAAGCTGGATCGGCAACTGGAATTCCTGCCGGATGAAGACACGCTCAATGAGCGCAAGATGCACGGCCAGGGACTGACCCGTCCCGAATTGGCGGTGCTGATTTCCTACGTCAAGGGTGACCTCAAGCAGCTGCTCAATGACAGTGACCTGCCGGATAATCCGGCACTGGCCGGGGAGATCAAGGAAGTCTTCCCGCAGCCTCTGGTCAAGCGTTTCGGCAAGGAACTGGACAATCACCAGCTGCGGCGCGAAATCATTGCCACCCAGGTGGCCAACGACATGGTCAACCACATGGGGATCACCTTTGTGGAGCGGCTGTATCAGTCAACCGGAGCGGAAGCGCCGGGCGTTGCCCTGGCCTACCTCACGGCCCGGGAAATCTTCCGGCTGCCGCACTGGTGGCTGGAGATCGAACAGCTTGATTTCAGGGTGCCGAGCAGCCTGCAGATCCGCATGATGGGCGAAATGATGCGGCTGATCCGGCGGGGCAGCCGCTGGCTGTTACGCAATCGTCGCAGTGATCTGGACCTGGGCGGCCATATCGAGCGGTTCGCCAAACCGATTGACGAGTTTATCCAGCATTTGCCGGAATTCCTGACTGGTCACGCACTCACGGATTGGCAGGCCCGGTTCGAGAATTACTGCAAGCAGGAGGTGCCGGAGGCACTGGCCCGGGTCGTGGCCGGCACCAATCATCTCTATTCTGCATTGGGCATCATCGAGGCCCATGAATATACCGGCGTCCCCCTGCAGCGGGTGGCCAATCTCTACTACAGCATTGGCGAACGGTTGCAGCTGAACTGGTTCTCCACGGCGATCAATGATCTGGCCCCGACCAGCCACTGGCAGGCCCTGGCACGGGAAAGTTTCCGGGAGGATCTGGACTGGCAGCAGCGCGCCCTGACCGTGGGTGTGTTACGCTGCTCCGAAGAAAGCGATGCCATTGAAGACTGTATGGCCCGTTGGGAAGAGATGCATTTCGGCCTGATCGAACGCTGGACCGCCATGCTTTCGGAGCTGCGGGCAAGTGCCGATCCGGAGTACGCCATGTTCTCCGTGGCGCTGCGCGATCTGTTGGACCTGGCCCAGGCCACCAACCACGCCGGGGAGGACATCAAGAACCCGTGATGCCGCCCTCATTGAATTGATATATGCCATTGAGCGAAGACTCCGATGACTGAATCATGAGAGTCATCGAAGATCAGACGAGGAAGTACTATGCGCCTGTTGAGCGATCTTTTTGAGCGGAACCAGCGTTGGGCGAAGGACCTCAAGGAGCGGGACCCGGAATTCTTCAGTCGGCTGGCGGGCCAACAGGCGCCGGAATATCTGTGGATTGGCTGTGCCGACAGCCGGGTGCCGGCCAATCAGATTGTCGATCTGTTGCCGGGCGAACTGTTCGTTCATCGCAATGTGGCCAACGTGGTGGTGCATACGGATTTCAACTGTCTGTCCGTCTTGCAGTTTGCGGTGGAGGTGCTCAAGGTTCGCCACGTCATGGTCGTGGGACACTACAGCTGTGGCGGCGTACGCGCGGCCTGGCGCAAGGAGGGGACGGGCCTCATCAGCAACTGGCTACGGCATGTGCAGGATGTGGCCATCCGTCACCGGGACCATCTGAATACCCTGAAAGACGAAACCGCACAGGTCGATCGGCTGTGTGAGCTCAACGTGATCGAGCAGGTGAACCATGTCTGCCAGACCAGCATCGTTTCCGATGCCTGGGAGCGGGGACAGAGCCTGTCGGTCCATGGCTGGATCTACGACGTGGCCGATGGCCTGTTGCAGGATCTGGGGATCTGCGTCACCGCCGACGAGGAGCGCGAGCCGGTTTACCAGGAATCCATTCAGTCGGTGACGGCTTCAGCGCCGAAAATCCGGACCTGATTGCGGCCGTTCTCCTTGGCCTGATAGAGGGCCTGGTCCGACTGCTCCAGCCACTCGTTGTAATCCTTGACCTCATTGTCCAGGGCCGAGATGCCCATGCTGATGGTGTAGGTAATGTCGCCGGCACGGGTATCCACCACACATTCTTCGATGGATTGCCTGACCCGCTCGCAGAAGATCTGCGCGCCGCGGGCGTCGGTTTCCGGCAGGATTACCGCAAACTCCTCACCGCCATAGCGTCCCGCCAGGTCTGTCTGGCGCAGGTTTTGGCGCAGAATGTCTGCTGTCTTGCGGATGACCTCGTCGCCCGCCTGGTGCCCGTAGGTGTCGTTGACCTTCTTGAAGTGGTCGATATCGAACATGACCAGTGCGCAGGCGTGCTGATAGCGCCGGAAGCGTTCGAACTCACTGACCAGCAGATTCTCCCAGGCCCCGCGGTTAAGCAGGTGGGTGAGGCGGTCGGTCTGGCTGAGTTTTTCCAGTTGCGCATTGGCGCGCTCCAGGGCGCGACGTCCGGAGGCGGTATCAGTCACGTCGTAGATCAGAATGCAGACGTGATTGACGGAACCGTCGGAGCTGGCCAGGGGGCAGATGGTGATGTTCTGGTACATGAACGACTCCGTCCCGGTAATCGGACGGTAGTTGCGGAACTTGAACAGGTAGGGCCGCTGTTCCCAGGACGAGAAGGTCCGCGTATTGAGCAGCAGCACCGATTCCACCTTGCGCTGCAGCCAGTCCCGGGGCAGGTCCGGAAACTGATCGAAGATCACCTTCTCCCGGACACGGCTCGCGGTCACGCCGCTGTGGTTTTCCATGAAGCCGTTCCAGACATGCACGCGGTAATCCCGGTCGAGGACGACCAGCCCCACCTCGATGGTCTCCAGCATGTCCATCAGCCAGTGGAATTCGCGGATCTCGAGAGCGCTGTTATTGTCAGTCATCAGTCCATCAAATAGCTGAGCCGTTCACGGAGTATCGGAATCGAATCCTCTGCGAAGAGTAGCAGCAAATCGCACTGGATATCGTAATCCTCGACGGCGTAATTAAGTTCGATCGCCAGCATCTTGCGCCAGTGATCACTGTTTTGTTCGAGCAGATCGCTGATCTGGACATGCTTGCCCAGGACCGACGGATGGCTGATGCCAAAATGTGTATCGAGCTGTTCGCCCAGCCCCTTGAGAAACGCGCCGGTAAGAATGCTGGACATATCCATGAGCACTTCAGTCTCCAGGCCCGGTTCGTCCTTGCTTTTGTAGCCGAGCAGCTTGGCCATGTCATCGAAGCGGCTGTCGGAAAACAGCAGCAGGGCCTCGCCTGCGATTCCCGAGCCGATAAAACCCTGGCAGACCCCTGACCAGGTTTCTTCCACATCGGTGACCGAGAGGGCCATGCGCAACTCGGAAGCCGCCAGCATGTTGACCTTGGGAATGGGGAGTTTGATGAACACATTCAGAAGCCGCGCCAGGAGATCGCCGGCCTGGCCCATGGCCACGTTGGACAGCTCCTGAAGCACATCCTGCCAGCTGGTGGAGCCGGCCTCTTCGTAGCTCCGCTCCGGGGTGGGGCTGGGTGTGGCTTCCGCCGGCTGGTCCGTTGCTGGGCGATAGACGCCGTAATCGGTAAGCAGGGTGGCCACCCGGTCGGTGTCGGTGGGCTTTTTGATGAAGTCGATGGCGCCGAGCTTGAGCACCCGGGCGCGGGCTTCCGGCTGGATGTCGCCTGAAACGACGATAACCAGTGTCGGTAATTCCTCGGCACGGACGTGCTCAAGCACCCCATAGCCGTCCAGCCCAGGCATGTTCAGGTCAAGGAACAGGATATCCCCCAAACCCTGGCGCAGCTTTTCCAGGCAGTCTTCGCCGTCGACGGCAAATGTGACGTCGATATCCCAATCTCCGGGAAGCGCTCGGGCCATCTGTTTACGGGCCATGCCCGAGTCGTCACAAATCAGTACAGGGGTTGTCATACCGGATTCTGTTCCTTCACCCTCGCTGGGTTTTCTGTTCAGTGCTTGTGCCGGACCGTCACAGTCGCCGCAGGGACGATTCGAGGCCCGCTGGCCGGATTTGGCAAACGGCACAATTGCAAGCCCGAATTGCAGTATAGCAGTGGGATCTTGGCCTTGAGATAAATATGTTGATCACGGGTCCTGCTAACACGCGAAATTACAATGCATTGTAGTTTTGTGTGTAGCGTGTGGCGATATGTTTTGTGGGCGCTGGTAAGGCGAGAAAAGGAGAGGGTGGAGAAGAGAGTGGCGTCGGATCTCCCTTGCGGGCATCCGACGCCAAGTAGCAACTTGATTAACGACGCGCCTCACGGCGGACCGCGGAAGCGGTGAAGGATCGCCGAGTGAAGCCCGGATCAAAGATGTAGCCGGAGTCCTGGGTGTCGAGCCCGTCGACGAAATAGCGTTTGGCGTCGAGATCGTAAGTGTTCTCCAGGGTCGTCCACAGCAGGGGCTGGCCGTAGTAGACAATCGGGTGCGCTTCGGAGACCCGCCACAGATGGCCGTCTTCAGCGTATTCTTCGGTCAGCAGAATCTGCCAGCTGTCCTCATCCAGGTAGAACACCCGGCGGTGGTAGATATGTGGCATGCCCACACGCAGCTTGGCTTCCACTACCCAGACACGATGCAGCTCGTAGCGTGTCAGCGCCTGATTGATGTGACCGGGGCGAACGATGTCCTGGCTGCTGACTTCCTTGCTGTGCAGACCGTAACTGTTATAGGGCACGTAGATTTCCCGCTTGCCCTTGAGTGTCCAGTCGTACTGGTTGGGGGCGCCGTTGTACATGTCCTTCTGGTCGACAGTACGGAAGCCTTCACTGTTGGGCAGGTTTGTCTGGTACGCCAGGTTAGGCGAGCGACGCAGGCGGCGTTCGCCAGTCTGATAGCGCCATGCCAGACGTGGTGACCGGATCTGGTCCAGAGTTTCATGCACCAGGTTTCGGGTGCCCGACAGACTGGCAGGCGAGATGATCCGGGTCTTGAGATAGAAGATCTTGTTGTCGATTTCCGATAGCTGCACGCCCGGCTCGCTGTAGGCGAAGTAATATTTGTACTCCGTCATGATCGGGTTGAAACTGCCGTCCCGCTGTGGCGTGGCGAAGGCGGAGCGGAAGGCCACCTGCTTGCCGCGATAGCGCAGGATATGATTCCACAGCGCTTCCAGGCCGTTTTCAGGCATGGGGAACGGGCTGGTGGCGATGGTGTTGCGAACGCCATTGCCGTTTTTGATCAGCGTTGCGGTTTTGGCATTTTCCTTGAGCTTTTCATAGATCCAGTCCGGATAGGCCGCCGTACGACGGGTCTTGTAGACCGGGATGTAGTAGCTGTCGGGATAGGTGTTCATCATGGCCTGCTGGCCCGGCGTCAGGTGCTCCTTGTAAAGGGAAGCATTGCCGGAATGAATCGTGAACAGGCGCTCGTCGTAGGGGAATGGATCGACCTCGATCGTACCCGGTTTCCAGTTTTGGGGCGGCTTGGAGAGGCCACCGGTCCACTCCGGGATTGTGCCGGAAGCGTTACCAGCCCTCTCTGCGCCAACCGGCGTTAGATCCTTTTCAAGACGGGAGACATCCCGTTCCGCAGCCTGAGCGGTGAGACTGAATAGGGTTATTGCCAGAGTCGAGAGCAAGACGGAAGTGGCTTTTCGCATAGCCGGTTGGAACCTCTTACTGATGGCCGACGCACAGTGAAACATCACGGGCGTCGGTGTCGGAATTGGGTGTCAGGGACACTAATAACACGCCTTGCCATTTTTGGAATTTTCGCACCAGATGCAAGCAAGTTTTTGTGTAATGTTGTTACATGTTTGCTTTTCCACCTGTCCTGAGAGAGGGGGAGAGGCTGCAGTAATCAGTGCCGGGATCTGATACACTGTTCCCAGAATTTTCCCTGGGAGTCCGCTGAGTGATTGCACCCTGGCAACGGCTTTTGAATGAAAAGCTTTACCTGGCGAGGCAGCTACTGGATGAAGCCGATAAGGCAACGGATAGGGCCTATGCCCAGACCGAAAGCCGCATTCAGGGTGCGCTGGCACTGTTAATTCAGACGCGGCAGTTGTATCTGGTGCTGATAGCCCACATCTACCAGCACAAGAAAGTGGAAGAGGTCGCTGGCCTTGACGCCCTGCGGAATTTGGTTGGTGAGGAGAACCATGAGTACCGGGTGTTGAAAGCGGCCGAAGAAGTCGGTGATCACTGGTGGACCCGACTTCGCCGGCTGGAGAGGGAAACGCTCACACCCCGGCCGGAAAAGCAGAAGCCGGTGGATGACAACATTATTGCGATGACTGCTGCAGTGGGGGAAGACCGCACGCCGGAAGCGCTGCGGACACTGATTGACACTGTAAGACATGACGTGAACACACTGTGTGAAAGGCACAGTGAGTGGTAAGAAATTCATAGCCTGATCCGATGCGCACGACGCTCGGGTGAAGCACAACATGGGCGAAAGCAATGCCAACATCATTTCTGGAAATCGTTGAATTGCCGAACGGGGACTTTGCGTTGCGGCGTGTGGACGAAGAGGGCGCGCCTCTCGTAAAGATTTCCTTTTCCCGTGAAGCTCGGGAGATGCTGCAGGACAATGACCTGACTGTGGCCAAGGCCATGATCACGGCAGGTATTCAGGCTGTCGGCTCAATGAGCGATGACATCGATATCGAAGATGAGGACGAGGATGCCTTCTTCGACGATGACCGGCCTCGAACCCTGCACTGATTTTTCTAAACCTGCCGCCTCGGTTACTTTCGAGGCGGCAGGGGTTAGGCGGATATCCCGGCGGCCAGTGAGCCCTCGGTAGGGCCACGACTGTCTGCCCTTCCTGTCTCAGTCAACTGTCTTCATCCCCATCAGCCTCTCTTCAGTCTCCGACCGTCGTATACAGCAAAAGGCGATGGTTCAGCCAAGACCTCTGTCTCTTCCCTGAGCCGGCAATGAGCGCTGCTTTCCACTCTCGATTCCGGATTAGCGTTCCCTCAGGACAACACCGTGGCTGTCCCCACTTTCAGACGCCTGTTCAAGACGGCGAAGTTCGGCTCGGGCCAGGCGGCCAGTCCACAACACCACCGCGTGGCATGTGCCTGCTGCGAGTGCCCTTTCTGCCATCTCCAGCGCATCGTGCTGTGGTGAGGAACGCAAAACCAGAAGCTGGCCGGGAACGATGCCGTGTAGCTGTTGCCACTTCTGAACCAGGTCGGCGGGGGGATCGATCCACGCAAGCCAGCGCTCTTCCCGGTTGAGTTGGGTGAGCATGGGGAGCAGAAGCTGGAAATTCTCCACCTGCGAACTTGGCAGAATGATCTCGGTCACGTTGCCCCGGGGGGCGGTACGCGGCTGTGTTCGAGCAAAATCGGTTTCTTTGCTGTGGCTTGAACGCTGGGTGCCCGTGGTCAACTCAAAGGTCAACGGAGGTTGCCGTGTGGGTTCGCCTGTCAGACTCAACTGTTCCATTATTCTTCCTCCAACCGTTTGGGCACGATGGTATTTCTGGGTGATTGCGATAGCGATCAGTGCATGTCGTTGCGACGAATGACGCCGACGCCGAGCCCTTCGATGAACAGGTGCTCTTCACGCAAATCAACCTCAATGGGTTCAAATGATTCATTTTCCGGCAGCAGGCTGACGCGGTGGCCGGTGCGCTGGAAGCGCTTGACCGTCACGTCGTCTTCGAGGCGTGCCACCACGACCTGGCCGTTATGAACGTCCTGGGTCCGGTGAACGGCAAGCAGGTCGCCGTCCAGGATGCCGATATCCTGCATGCTCATGCCTTTCACCCGAAGAAAGTAATCCGCCGTGGGTGAGAAAAAGTCCCGCGGCAGGGCGCAGTAATCTTCGATATTTTCTTCGGCCAGGATCGGGTTACCGGCAGCCACCTGACCCACAATGGGAATGCCCGGATCCTGTGCCTGTTCCGGCAGCCGGATACCGCGGCTGGCGCCCGGCACCATTTCGATCGCCCCCTTCCGGGCCAGCGCGCGCAAATGTTCTTCGGCAGCGTTGGCGGACTTGAAGCCCAGCTTTTTGGCGATTTCCGCCCGGGTTGGCGGATAGCCGGTCTCCTCGATGTAGGTCTTGATGAGGGTCAGGACTTCGGTTTGCCGGGGTGTGAGTTTCATGGTTATTCCCTGCTGTTCTTATGTACAGTATCTGTCAATATATACAGTGATTGGGGCGCTGTAAACCCCTGAAAGTCAGGAAGTGGAATGCGCACATTGAGGGCGGGTCGTTATCGGGCGGATAATAAGGCGCGAGCAGGATAATGCCGGCCAGGGCGATGGGGGCTCGGACCGGCGGGTGGGCGTGTCAGAGGGTTTTGAAGCTTTTGGGAAAGCTGTTATTGGTCACGCTGACGTCGACATTGGTGACGTCGGCAGCAGGTGGGCCCTTGTGAAGCCACTCGACCAGCTCTTCCAGTGCCTGGTCGTCACCGCAGGCCAGGACTTCCACCGTCCCGTCAGACAGGTTTTTGGCGTGGCCGGTGATGCCCAGGGGTTCGGCGACGCTGCGAGTCGAGGCCCGGAAGTTGACCCCCTGAACCTGGCCGGAAACAATCGCCCGGATGCATTTCTCTTCCATATCGTCCCTCCTTGTGCGGAGCTGAGTTGTTACACTGACTTCGAGCGTACCAAATATTGGGCATCTCCCGCATAACTGACGGATTAAGGAACCGCTATGGCCAACATGCTCGTCATCAAGACCGGTACCACCTTTGCCTCCATTCGATCGCAGCATGGTGATTTCGAGGATTGGTTTATTCGCGAGATGAGACGGCCCCGGCTGGATCTCCGGGTCTGTTCCGTTTTTGAGGGAGCGTCCTTGCCTGAGCATGATGAACTCGATGGCGTGGTCATCACCGGGTCGCCGGCGATGGTGACAGAGGCTGCAGAGTGGAGCGAGCGCACCGCTGCCTGGCTGGCCACCGCGGTCGAACAGGGGGTGCCGGTGCTGGGCGTGTGTTATGGGCACCAGCTGCTTGGATACGCTCTGGGCGGGCTTGTGGGCAAGTTGCCGCAGGGGCGGGAGATTGGTACGCGTACGGTGACTCTCACCGAAGCGGCTGCGGAAGACCCGTTATTGCATGCGTTTCCTCTGTCCTTCCCGGCCCATCTGACCCATCAGGAATCCCTGCTCACCCTGCCGCCCGACGCGATACTGCTGGCGGGTTCCGAACTGGATCCGCATCAGATCTTCCGGGTTGGACCCCATGCCTGGGGGGTGCAGTTCCATCCGGAATTCTCTGCTGAGGTGATGAGGGCCTACCTGGATGAGCAGGAAGAAAAGCTGGACGAAGAAGGCTGGCCAGTGCGGGAGTTGCGGGGCGCCGTCACGGACACGGCAACGGCCACGAGCTTGCTGGACCGGTTTACTCAGTTTGTGATGAAGAGGGCGTGAAGCCCTGTTGCTCCAGCTGCCGGCGCCATTCTTCCAGCCGGCTGCGATTCTTGCCGAAATCACTATAGCCGATGCGGGAGGCGGATCGCAGCTGAATCAGCTGTTGCTCCGGCTGGTAGAGGAACTCCACATCATCCACGAAGCGCAGGAGGCGGGTTTTTGCTTCCACGTAGAGGTACTGATCGTCGGCCTGAATTACGGTGACTCGGGGTGTCTCCGAAACCAAGAGCTTGAGTGCCTGCCAGCCACCGTCGCGGATCTCGTAGGGCGCGATGTAGTGGGTTTCGTCATCCTTGGGCGCAAAGCTGGATACGCAATTCGGCGAGTCCGGGCAGGCGGCCAGTGTCTGATCGGGCTGGACGCCGAGGTTGTTGGGCCGGACACCGCTGCAGGCGGAGAGCAGGAGACTGAGCATGATGACGACCTTTCCTTGGTGTGGCTTTGCGTTGAATCGATAATTCCTTGAGTGAGTCATTACCAGCGTGCCTTGTCCCACATTTCCGGGTTGGCCCAATATTTCGGGTTGTTCCAGGTGCGTTTGTGGTTGTAGGTACGGATGTCGTAGGTATAGAGATCACAGGGCGGCTCAGCAGTCAGTGTCTTCTGTCGCTTGAATCCCAGGCCCAGAAAATCCTGGAATCGCCAGGACTCACTGTGGGCAACCAGAACGGCGATTTGCCGGGCGCCGAAATTGCGCAACTGCCCCAGAAGGAGTTCGCCTTCGTCATGGGGCAGGTTCTCGAGGGTATCGGTGACCAGGGCGAGGTCGTGCTGCCTGGGCAGGGGGAAGGCGCGGTTGGGTTCGGCCGCTTTGAGCGCCGTGACTTGGCAGTCCGGGTGATGTTCGGCCCACTGACTGGCGACACGGGAAGCCGTACTGCCACAGGTCAGCAGTGATCCGGGCTGGCAGTTGGCGATGAGCCCGAGCAGTTCGTCGTCCAGTGTCATGTTGCCTCCTTTGCCGTCACGGCACCTTTCCTCGCTTTTGGTTAGCATACCTGCAAAGCGCGTCAGTGTCCCGGTAGGTCCGCGAATTAACCAGGCGTGACGCGGCTCTCAGTGCCCATCATGGGATGACCCTGAACCGATTCAGCCCCGTAAAGGCCAACAGCGTCAAGTGGCTCTTTCTCCGGCACCGGATCAGTGAAAGTTGCGGGCTTTGACGTGCAGGCTGTCCAGCAGGTGGGAAATGTCGCTGAGGCGGCCGGCAATCACATGGATGACATCACCTTCGCGTTCCACCGTGCCGTGGACCTGCAGGAGACGCGCTGTCAGCAGGGGCTTGCGCTGTCGCCGGGCGGTGGCCAGCCAGACCACCAGGTTGATGTTGCCGGTCTCGTCCTCCAGGGTCACGAAGGTAACCCCCGAGGCCGAACCTGGCCGCTGCCGGCCGGTCACCAGCCCGGCGACCACCGCCGGCCGGCCATGGGGCACATCGGCGAGTGCCGTCGCAGTGCGGCAGTGGCGCAGCCACCCCTGACTGCGCAGCAGGGCCAGGGGGTGCTCGCCCAGGGTCAGCCCGGTGCTGTGATAGTCCTCCAGCAGGTTGTCGACGCAGGAAGGAGCACTTAACCGGGCGTCGGCCGTATAGGCCGCCGGTGCCTCCCGCACGGATTCCAGAGGCAAAGGGGCCTCGAATCCCATCACATCCCAGCGTGCCTGGTAGCGGTGCCCGGCCAGGGAGACAAAGGCATCGGCGCCGGCCAGGGCCTCCAGATCACGGGCGTTAAGATCGACGCGACGACGAAGGTCATCCAGGCTGCGGAAATGACCGTGCCGGCGAGCGGCCAGCAGCTGTTGCATGCCTTCCCGGGACAGCCCCTTGATCAGGCGGAATCCCAGCCGGACCGGCGGTTGCCCTTCCGGTGCGGCGGCCTCCAGGGTGTGGTCCCATTCACTGGCATTGATGTCCACCGGTCGCACAATGATGTCATGACGGCGGGCGTCCTGCACCAGCTGTGAGGGTGAGTAGAAGCCCATGGGCTGGCTGTTGAGCAGGGCACAGAGGAAGGCGGCCGGTTCGTGGCGCTTGAGCCAGGCGGAAACGTAAACCAGCAGGGCAAAGCTGGCAGAGTGGGATTCGGGAAAGCCGTAACCACTAAAGCCACTGAGTTCGCGGTACAGGCGTTCGGCGAACTGGCGGCTATAACCCCGTTCCAGCATGCCGGCGATGAGTTTGTCCCGGAAGCCCTTCAGTGTTCCGTGCAGCTTCCAGGTGGCCATGGCCCGGCGCAGCTGGTCCGCCTCGCCGGCGCTGAAACCCGCGGCCACCATGGCCAGGCGGATGGCCTGTTCCTGAAAGATGGGGACCCCCAGGGTGCGCTCCAGCACTTCCCGGACGGCCTCGGAAGGGTAGGTGGGTTCCTCCAGCCCGGCACGGCGTCGCAGGTAGGGGTGAACCATGTCGCCCTGGATGGGACCTGGGCGAACGATGGCAACCTCGATCACCAGATCGTAGTAGCACTCGGGTTTCAGGCGCGGCAACATGCTCATCTGGGCCCGAGATTCCACCTGGAACACGCCCACGCTGTCCCCCTTCTGAAGCATCTGATATACCGCCGGGTCCTCCCGGGGAATGTCCTGAATGGCAAAAGGATGGCCGCGATGTTCGCCGATGGCGTCCAGGGCCTTGCGAATGGCGCTCAGCATGCCCAGGGCCAGGACGTCCACTTTCAGCAGGCCCAGGCTTTCCAGGTCGTCCTTGTCCCACTGGATAACCGTGCGGTCGGCCATGGCGGCATTCTCGACCGGGACCAGTTCATGCACCGGCGTGGCGGAGATGACAAAACCACCGACGTGTTGCGACAGGTGACGGGGGAAGCCGATCAGGGTTTCCACCAGCGCCAGGAACTGGCGATACACCCGGGCATGGTCGCCGTGGCTGTGAGCACTGAGCTGGTGGTGCCAGCCCTGCTCCCTGTCGCGCCAGTCGATATCCCCGAGCATCTGTTCGATGTGGGCCGGGTCCAGGCCCAGGGCCTTGCCGACATCGCGAATGGCGCTGCGCGGGCGGTAACAGATCACCGTGGCGGCAAGTGCGGCATGGTCGCGACCGTAGTTGCGGTAGATGTACTGGATGACCTCTTCGCGACGTTCGTGCTCGAAATCCACGTCGATGTCCGGCGGTTCATTGCGGTTTTTGGAAATGAAGCGTTCGAACAGCAGCGACACCTCCCGCGGGTCCACCTCCGTGATGCCCAGGCAGTAGCACACCACCGAATTGGCCGCCGAGCCGCGTCCCTGGCAGAGAATGCCGCGCTGCCGGGCAAAGCGGACAATGTCGTGAATGGTCAGGAAGTAGGGCTCGTAGCGCAGCTCGGCGATGAGCGACAGCTCGTGCTCGATCTGTCGGCTCACCGTCTCCGGCGTGCCTTCCGGGAAACGTCTCTGTTCCCCTTCCCGGACCAGCTGGCGCAACCAGGACTGGGGGCAGCGGCCCTGGGGGACCAGGCCGGCGGGGTAGTCGTAGCGCAGCTCCCCGAGGGAAAAGCCGCAGCGCTCGGCAATCTTCACCGATTCGGCCAGCCAGGCCGACGGATACAGCTTCTGCAGTCGATCGAAGCTGCGCAGGCGGCGCTCGGCATTGGGGAAGAGCAGGCCGCTGGCCTGGGCCACGGAACAGTTGTGGCGGATGGCGGTGAGGGCATCCTGCAGGGGCTGGCGGGCGCCACTGTGCATGTGGACGTCGCCGGCGGCGGTCACCGGCAGCTCCAGTTGTTCGGCCAGCTGGCGCAGCGAGGTCAGCCACGCGGCTTCGCCGGCTTCCAGCAAGCGTTCGCCCAGCAGCCAGAGGCGCTGTGGGAAAACCGTTTGCAGCCACTGGCCATGGGCTTCAGCCTCACTGAAAGTGGCATCCGGCCGCCAGAGCCCCAGGCAGTGATCGAGGGCATGGGGATTCAGGTCTTCCCGCCGCAGGCAATATTGCCCCTTTTCCGCGCGGCGGCGGGCGAGGGTGATCAGGCGGCACAGCTGGGCGTAGCTGCGGCGATCCGTTACCAGCAGGATCAGCGTGCCAGGCAGATTCTCCAGTTGAAACTGGCTGCCGATGATCAGTTTGATGGTGCGCTCCCGGGCCACCCGATAGGCGCGAACCACGCCGGCCACCGAGCACTCATCGGTCAGGGCCAGGGCCCGATAGCCCAGCTCCTGGGCACGCTCCACCAGCTCCTCGGGGTGGGAGGCGCCGCGCAGGAAACTGAAATTGCTCAGGCAGTGAAGTTCGGCGTAGGGAACCTGCTGTTCAGGCAAACCAGCCATGGATAAACCACCCCTCATCCGGTGAACGAAACACCCAGGCCCGGGCTCCGGAGGCCAGGACGGCGATGTAGTAGTCCCGCCGTACCCGCTCTCCATCCCACCAGCCGCCCTGGATGCGTTCGGGACCGGCCAGCCAGTGTTGGGGGTGCTCCAGCAGGGGGCGGGGTGTGCTCAAAAGCCAGAGGGGGCGTTCCGAGATTGCCGACTGGAGGCCCCTGGGCGGTTTCTGCGGGGCCAGGGCGTGCCAGGCCTTCTCCGGCCGGTGATCGGCCGCGGTGGTGAGGTAATGCACGGCCTGCGGGCCCAGACGCGCCTGCAGCCGCCCCAGCAGATCCTTGAGCTGCGCGGCGTGATGCGTGGGGGTACCGAAAAGATCCTCGGCCGGTGCCTCCATCGCCAGCAGGCGTGAGCACTCCAGCGTCAGTGCGGTAACCGGTGCCGTTAGTGAGTAACGCTCCAGCCGCAGCCTGAGCAGCTCCATAAACTGCTCATGGTCATTCAATGGCCGTGTACTGCGCAGGCGCAGCGGGCTGGCAGTTTGCTCACGGTGCAGGAAGTGAATCTCCAGTGTATCCGTCAGCTGCTGCTGCAGGCGCAGGAAATCGGTTAATTCCCCCAGCATGCGTTGCAGGGGAAACAGCAGGCTGGTCACCTGTTCGGCCTCGCGCAGCAGGTCGAGGCGGCGGTAGAAACGGGCTGGTGGCACGTACTCGGGTTGGGGGTCCGGGCGCTCGCCGCAGAGCTTCTGCAGCTGTGTGTAGGCCTCCGGGCCCAGCCGGCGGGCCAGTCCCGCCCTGGGCAGACCTGCCAGGTCGCCCAGGGTTCGCAATCCCATACGCTCCAGGCGCTGGCTGACCGCGTCGTCAAAACCGCAGCCAGTGACCGGCAGCTGGCGGCGCTGATGGGCCAGAGTTTCGGCATCTTGCGTGCAGAGTTCGCGCCACTGGCGGGCGAGAGCCCGGGCCAGGCCGGGGGTGTCACCGGTCGATGCGGCCACGGTGAAGCCATCCTGTACCAGCGCATCGCGCAAATGTTGGTAGAGAGGGGGCAGGCCCCCGTGCAGACGCAGCACGCCGGAAACCTCCAGCAGCAGGCCATCCGGTGGCTCCAGGGTAATGCGGTCGGTGTAGCCGTAAGCCCACTGGGCCCGTTCCTTGAGAATCCGGGTGGTGGCCTCCGGGTTCAACGGCCGCAGGCAGATCTCCGGCGCCAGATACTGCGCCGTATGAATGGATTGACCTCGCGCCACGCCCAGCGCCCGGGCCGGAGTGTTGGCCTGGGCAATCGCCGGGGGATGGCCGTCCACAATGGCGGTGGGGGGCGCTGTCTCATGGCAGCGGTCGTAATGGTCCAGCAGGAGCTGGGGGAAATGCAGATAGAGCCACAGCATGGTTTTTCGAGCCCCTAGCCCGCATTTCTCACCAAGGGTTCGGATTTTTGCGTGTTCCTGGCGAAACAGGTGGGCCTAATGGGCCGCCGGGCGTGGCCGTAGCCCCGCCCAAGGGCCGTTGGGTCCAGATGTGAAGCCAGGGGCAGGCAAAAACCGAACAGATCCAAATTGGATTTTCCAATATTCACCAATTTATTTTGTAGATAATTGATATTGCTTCGCTTTTTTGTCATGGCGATCGGCCTTGGTGAGAAATGCGGGCTAATGCCAGGGACCCTGGATAACACGGGCCGCCTGATGGACGGCGCCGCCATAGGGCACCTCGGCCGTGACCGGGGGCAGGGACAGGGCATGCTGACCGGGCTGCCAGCCCCCGCGGCTCTTGAGGATTTCCACATGCAGCTGCGCGTCTGGCTCCGGGCGCTGCAGAGTCAGACGCAGGGCGGCCGCTGAACTCCGGCCGGCGGCTGTCATGGGCCGCAGCAATATGCCCAGACTGCTACCGGCCTCGGCAGCCAGCTGCAGGCGGCGAATATCACCATCCTTTAACCGCTCCGGCCAGGCCAGAACCAGACCGCATCCGGGGTTGCGTAACGCCTGATCGCAGCTCCAGATCTGGTCTTCCACCTCCGGCGCCTGTACCACCACCAGATGGCGGATATCGATGCCGGCCCGGACCAGCGCCGGAGCATAGGGCACGTGCGGCGGATTTACCCAGATGGCGGCCTGTCCGCGCCCTGTGAGTCGTCGCATCAGGGGCAGCAGCAGCTGCAACTCGCCGATGCCGGGTTGGTCCAGCAGTAATTCCGTCAGGGCGCCTTTGGGCCAGCCTCCGCCCGCCAGTTGACGATCCAGCTCAGGGTAGCCACTCGGCTCCGTGGGGGGCGCCGTCTGATGACGTCGCCCCTGCCAGATACGGGGGTCTTTCAGCAGTTGGTGAATCGTGGGTGTCGCCGTCATAGGGGGTACATCGTGATACTGTTTATATATACAGTATAACGGGGTCGGTGGATTTGCAAGGGAGGCTGTAAATGAAAATCGCAGTCTGGTGCATCATCAGTTTGATTATTGTCAAGTTACTGAAATTAATAATAAAAAAACAAAAACGAATAGTGTTTTTAAAGCATGTCTAATATGTTGCTTCCGGCGGCGTAATCTGTGGTGTAAACAGGTGGGTCGCTTTCCGCCGTCGCGGCCGTTCGGGTAGTGACGTTTAACGCCAGCGCGTAACCCATGGAGATCCGTATGGCGCTGTCAATTCGGCAAAAACTGTATGTGACAATCACGATCCCCCTGGTGGCTTTGATGATTTTTGCGGCCCTTGCAATCAATCAAAGCCAGGAACGTCATGAGAATGCTCAGGGCACGGTTCAAAACACGCGGTTGATCGGTGACCTGCGTCAGGTCCTGGACGCTGTGCAGGTCGAACGGGGGCTTTCTTCAGCTGTACTGGCTGCCGGGGAGGAGCGTCTGAAACGGCGGCTACGGACACAGCGAGAGATTGTCGATGCAAGGCGCGACACCCTGCGCAAAACCTTGAGCCAGGAAATAGCCGAAGGTTTCGGGGAGCGTCTGCAGAAGCAACTGAAAGCCGTACGGGAGCGACTCGACAGCGTGACAACGCTTCGTAACCGGGTGGACCGTGGCGACTATTCATCCGGACAGGCTGTTGCCGCCTATACCGAAGTGACGCATCAGTTGCTCGCCAGCATGCACCTGATGGCCAATCTCACCGGGGAAAGTGCCTTGAGCAAACGCATGCTGCAGTTGGTCTTCCTGGCAGAGGCCAAAGAGGCGGCGGGACTGGAGCGTGCCCTGCTTGCGGAGGCTTTTGCCCGGCACCACTACGACCGCGATCTGATGCGTCGTCACGCGGCCTTGATGGCTCGCGGGCAGATGGCGCTGGCTCAGGCTGCGAGTGCCGCTGATGCCGAGGGCGTTGAAGCTTTGCGGGCTTTTGAGGCCTCCTCGTCCAATCAGGCGGTACGCCGGGTGCAGCAGGGGTTGAGCACGGCAGAAACCATCGATTCGATCAGCCTGAGTGCCGAGGCGTGGTTCGACCTGGCGACCCGGCGTATCGGTGACATGGCGGCATTGATCGGGCAGGTCTCCGATCGTCTGGAGGCGCTGGCCAGCCAAATGGCCAGCGATGCGACCCAGGCCATCTATCTCAGCAGTCTCGGTAGTGGCGGCGTTATCCTGGTGGTTCTCAGTGTCGCTTTTGCAGTGGTCCGGCAGCTGGTGAAGCAAGTGAACAGTCTGTCGTCGTCGATCATTCGGGTCGGCACGGATCTGGATTTGAGCGTTCGCAGCCGGGTATTGAGCCGGGATGAACTGGGACAAACGGCGCAGGCCTTCAATAAAACCATGGACACCTTTGAGCGGGTGATTGAGCAGGTAGCCAACACCAGTATCAATCTGGCCTCTGCCGCCGAGGAAACGGCCACCATTTCCGAACAGACCAGCCAGACCATGCAGCGTCAGCAGGCTGAAACGGAACAACTGGCTACCGCTATCAACGAGATGAGCGCGACCATCCACGAAGTGGCCCGTAATACCGACCAGGCCCGGGAGTCGGCCGAGCAGTCCCAGACCAACTCGGCCCACGGGCAATCCATTGTGAAAGCGGTCATCCAGGCCATTAACGATGTGCAGGGCAGTGTCAACGAATCGGCCGAAGCGGTTCAGGAACTGGCTCAGGGAAGTGAGGAGATCGGCAAGGTGCTGGATGTCATACGTGGTGTGGCCGAGCAAACCAACCTGCTGGCGCTCAATGCGGCTATTGAGGCGGCCCGGGCCGGAGAGCACGGCCGAGGGTTTGCGGTGGTCGCCGAGGAAGTCCGCTCCCTGGCCCGCCAGACTCAGGCCAGCACGGAAGAGATCCAGGCTATCATTCTCAAGGTTCGCGAAGGGGCCGAGGCCGTGGCGAATCGCACCCATCAAACCCAGACCGAGACGGCTGAAGCGGTTAACCAGTCCGAAGCGGCTGGTGCCGCGCTGGAGTCGGCCAGGCTATCGGCCCGGCGTATCGTGGACATGAACGTCGAAATTGCCAGTGCTACGGAAGAGCAAAGCAGTGTGGCCGAGGAAATTAGCAGCAATGTCACCAACATCAATCAGTCGTTTGAAGAAACGACTGAAGGATCACAGCAGGCGGCCCAGGCCAGTGAGAGCCTGGCCAAAATGGCAGCAGAGTTGCAGTTACTGGTGGGTGAATTCTCCAGAAGTCAAAGCAACAATGGTAACGAACCCAGCCCGGAGCCTGTGTACCAGAAAAAGGGCAGAACACGGCCTCCGCTGGAATCGGAAACCACCTACAGCGGCTACGCGGGGGCCTTGGCCGAGGGCGCATGAGTGCGGATCGGACCACAAAAAAGGCGCTGAGGGTTTACCCTCAGCGCCAACGCATCATGGAGACGCAATGCCCCATTGGCAGGACGAACAAGCGAGGCCCGGAAATCGGCCCGACTGCCGAAGCGGGCCACAGGTAAAACCTGAGTTAACACTTATCAGTATAGAAAAGATTTCCGGGTGCCTTAGAAGGATTGGCAATCAATTTTTCAGGCTTTAAGCCGCCATCCTGAAAATGACCGAAGTCTGTATCAACTAGCGGCCAAACCCCGGACCGGTTCTTAGATGGTTTATGTAACCTGCTGATAATCAGGAAGAACAGCTCAGGGAGATGTGACGGCCACCATCCGCTGACGGCCGGGCGTAATGCGCCGATTCCGGTTGCTCGTCATAGGGTTGCCGCAGGACATCCAACAGTCGGTCGATCTCCGTGTAATCGCCATTTTCCGCCTGTTCAATGGCGGTCTGTGCCAGGCCGGTTCTTAGGACATAGCGGGGGTTGGCGTGGCGCATCTGCTGCTGGCGTTTTTCCGGCGCAGTCGTTTCCCGTGTCAGTCGTTGCCCATAGTTTTTCAGCCACTCCTCGGGCAACGCGCGATCCACGAAAAGATCATGCAAACCCTGCGGATCGCTTTCCCAGTCGCACAGGGCACGGAAAAAGAGGGTGAAGTCCGTTTCCTCCTGTTGCAGCAGGCGAAACAGGCCGATCACCAGCTGCGTATCCTCGGCTTCTTCCTCCTCAAGCCCCAGCTTGGCGCGCATCCTGGCCATGAAAGCGCTGTTATAGGTGGTTTCGTAGTGGCGCATGGTCCGGCGCAGGGTGTCGTCGGGCAGCAGATCCTGGAAGCAGCGCACCAGCATCTGGCAGTTCCAGTAGCCGACTTCCGGTTGCCGGTTGTAGGCATAGCGACCGCCGGCATCGGTATGATTGGCCACGAAACCGGCCCGGAAGGCCTCCATGAAGGCAAACGGGCCGTAATCGAAGGTCTCCCCCAGGACCGACATGTTGTCGGTGTTCATGACCCCGTGCACGAAGCCGAAGGCCTGCCAGTCGGCGATCAGCTGAGCGGTGCGCTCCAGGACTTCCCTGAGCAGTGCTTCATGGCGACGGGCCGGATTGGTTTCCTGCTGCAGGTGCGGATAAACAGTTTCGACGGTGTAGTCGGCCAGTTGGCGTACGGCGTCGTTGCCCTGGTGGATACGGGCATACTCGAAGTGGCCGAAACGGACATGGGTGGGCGTGGCCCGGACCAGGGTGGCAGCGGATTCCGGTTGTTCCCGCATCACCTGATGGGGCGAGCGGGTGATGAACAGGGCCCGTGTGCTGGGAATCCCCAGCGCATGGAGGGCTTCACTGGCCAGGTATTCGCGGATGGTGGAGCGCAGCACGGCGCGGCCGTCACCGAATCGCGAGTAGGGCGTCTGGCCGGCACCCTTGAGGTGCCAGTCCCAGCGCTGACCGTCCTGATCCAGCACCTCCCCGAGCAGAATCCCGCGGCCGTCACCCAGATCCGGATTGTAGTGACCAAACTGGTGCCCGGTGTATTTCTGGGCCAGGGGCGCCATGCCCTCGAGCACGAGTTGTCCTGCGCCCAGCCTGGCCAGTGCCAGGCGGTCCTCTGTTTCCGCATCTATGCCGAAGCGGGCCAGCAGGGGCGTGTTAACGCTGACCAGCTCGGGATCGGGCAGTGGCGTCGGCTTCAATGGGGTGTAGAAGTGGGACGGCAGGCGGTGAAAGGTATTACAAAATTTAATTTTCTCAAAAGCGCTCACGGCATCTCCGTAGGGTCACATGCAGCCGGTGGAGTCGGATGCCAGTGTACGCATCCGTGGCGCTTGGACCAATCCCTGGGGACTCTCTGATTACCATACGGTCAGAAGCGCCGAATTAGGTCGTTTACTCTAAACCCGATGGGGATAATCAAGGCTGTTTCAGGGAAGCAAGATGCCTTTCTTCAAAGGAAAAGAGCCTGGCGACAGAGGAGTAAAGCCATGATTCAGGACCTGCAGTTGGTCGACCGCCTGTTCACCGGTTGGCGCGAGACCCTGGGTGGAGACTACGAGGGCTACCGGAACCACGTGTATCGGGTCGTCAACCTGACACACCGTTTCCATCCCGAGATGTCCGAAGAGGAGTTCACGCTGCTCCAGGTCGCCGCGGCTTACCATGATGTGGGCATCTGGCTGGACAACACTCTGGACTATCTGGAGCCCTCGGCCGACCGTGCCGGTGGTTTTTTGGTCCGCCATATCGATCTGGGCAAGTCTTCGCTGGCCGAAAAACAGCGGCTGGTGCGGGCCATGATCTACCAGCACCACGCCATCAGACCGGCCCGGGATCCGGATTTGCCACTGGTGGATGCCTTTCGCAAGGCGGATTGGACGGATGTGCTGATGGGGGCCTATGCGTTTGGTCTGCCCCGCAAAGAAGTGAAGGCCATTCAGCAGGCCTTCCCCGATGCCGGTTTCCACATGCGGCTGCTGCAGCTGGCCGGGCACCGCCTGAAAACCAATCCTTTCAAACCCTTACCAATGCTGCGCTGGTAACACCGCCGGCGCTCAGGAGCGCCGGGGTTTAGGGGCCTTGGGTTTGCCGCCCTTCGCGGGGCGCTTGGACGGCCGCTTGGGGGGCATGGCTTCGCCGGCTTCACCGTCTACCGGAGAAAGGTCGAGTTGGCGCCCTCCCACCCAGACTTTCTTCAGCTGATTCTGGATCGATGAAGGCATGCCTTCCGGCAGGTCGACATGGCTGAAATCATCAAACAGGGTGATGCGCCCGATGTACTTGCTGTCGAGGCCAGCTTCGTTGGCAATGGCACCCACCAGGTTGCCGGGCTTGACGCCCTGGTTGCGGCCCACTTCCACCCGATAACGCACCAGACCTTCGTCCGCGGCCTGATTCCTGCGCGGCGCTGATTTCCGGCGCTCGGGGCTGTGCTCATTCCGGGGCGGACGGACTTCCCGCAGCAGCAGCGGTGTCGCGCCCTGGGCCATGTGAGCCAGCGCCGCGGCCAGTTGCAGCGGATCCACATCGTTCTCGCGCTGATACTGGGCCACGATCTCGGTAAACAGTTCCAGATCCTGACTCGCCAGCACTTCCCCAATCTGTTGCTTGAAGCGTGCGATGCGCTGATCGTTGATCCATTCTGTGGACGGCAGATCCATCTTTTCGATCTTGTTGCGTGTGGCCTTTTCGATGGCCCGCAGCAGGCGGGTTTCCCGTGGCGTCACGAACAGGATAGCCTCCCCATGGCGTCCGGCGCGGCCGGTGCGGCCAATGCGATGGACATAGGCCTCGGTGTCGTAGGGGATGTCGTAGTTGATGACATGGCTGATGCGCTCTACATCCAGGCCGCGGGCCGCGACGTCGGTGGCCACGATGATGTCCAGCTGGCCTTTCTTCAGGCGGTCCACGGTGCGTTCGCGTTGCACCTGGGCGACATCACCACTGAGCGGTGCGGCGGCATAGCCGCGGGCTTCCAGCTTGGTGGCCAGGTCGGCGGTGGTGGTCTTGGTGCGCACGAAAATGATCATGGCATCGAAGGTTTCACCCTCGAGGATACGGGTGAGGGCATCCAGCTTGTGCATACCGCTGACCGGCCAGTAGCGCTGGCGGATGGTATCGGCAGTCGTGGTTTTGACCTGGATGGTGACCTGTGCCGGATTGCGCAGGTGGCTGTTGGCAATCCGCCGCACCTGGTCCGGCATGGTGGCCGAAAACAGGGCAATCTGACGTTGTGGCGGGGTATGTTCCAGAACCCATTCCACATCATCGATAAAGCCCATGCGCAGCATTTCGTCGGCTTCGTCCAGCACCAGGGCCTTGAGCTCGTCGAGCTTCAGGGTGCCACGGCGCATGTGGTCCATCACCCGGCCAGGCGTACCCACCACGACATGGACGCCGCGCTTGAGAGCCTTCAACTGGCTGCGAAAATCCTGGCCACCGTAGATGGGCAGGACATGAAAGCCGTTCATGTGCGCGGCGTATTTCTGGAACGCCTCGGAAACCTGAATGGCCAGCTCACGAGTGGGCGCCAGCACCAGCACCTGCGGGGTCTTTTGGCTCATATCCAGATTGGACAGGATGGGCAGGGCGAACGCGGCGGTTTTGCCGGTGCCGGTCTGGGCCTGTCCCAGGACATCCCGGCCTTCCAGCAGTAACGGGATGGTCCGGGCCTGGATGGGCGACGGGGTTTCGTAACCGACCTCGTCCAGAGCGCGCAGTAGGGAAGGGTTCAACGCCATTTGGCGGAACTCGGTGATGGTGCCAGTTGTCATGAATATTACCTGGAAAGAAAATGGAGCTTGGCGGGCGACAGGCCAGACCTGCGCGACCGTAAGAATTCCCCGCGGTTTGCGAGATTGGGGCAAAAATCGAGGGCCCGATACTTTAACCGGTTGGGGCCTGAATTGCACCGTCTTTTTACATGATTGGATAAAAAGTGGTCAAGCGGCGGGGGCTTCTAGCAGTGCCTCGACCAGCTGTCGGTAGCGGGGTGTCAGTTCGGATTGTCGGAAACCCGCGGGGGCGGTTGAGGCCATGTCGGGCATACCGTTGGCAACCCAACGAATGATCAGCTCGGCAGCCGCACGGGCTTCGCGCACCGGCGCCTCCTCGTGCGATGGGTAGCGACAGGATGCGGGAACGTATTCCGGGTAAGCCAGGCGGTCCGGCACGACGGGCAGGCAGCCGGAGGCCATGGCTTCCAGCACTGACAGGCCCTGGAAGTCATGCAGGGCAGTGGACAGCACGATGTCTGCCTCCTGCATAAGCGTTTGATAGCGGGCCTTGTCTTCCAGGAAGCCCCAATGGGCGATCCGTGAAGGAAACTGTTGGCGGATACGGTGGAACGGCTTGGGGATCTGCCGGAACTGCTGGCCGACCAGGCTGAGTTTGAAGTCGATATCGCGCGCATGCAGCTCCTGGAGAATCCGAAGCAGACGATCCGGGCCCTTGTCGAACTCCCAGCGGTGATTCCAGACCAGATGCAATGGTTTGCCCAAGGCGGGCGGACGAGTGTGGTACCAGTGGTCCTCGATGGGAACCGGCAGGATCGAGGCGTTTTCGCTCAAGGCTTCGTCCAATCGTTCCGGTACGCCATCGGGCAGGCGTTTCATGAGGCGTTCCACCCCGCGCAGAAAGCTTTGGCGGTTCCAGTCGCTGTTGAAAACGACCCGATCGGCCGACAGGGCGGTATAGAGGTTGACCATCTGCGGATCAATGGACTGTACCCGTTCGTCACGCACCGGATAGGCGAACTGGTTTTCGTGGAAATAGGCCAGTGCCGGGGTGTGCGCCAGGTGGCGGTTGAGACCGCGCAACGTTGCAAGGTCCACCATACTGGTCACCACCAGTGCATCCCACTGCTCCTGCAATAACGGATGACCAAACCAGCTCAGGGGGTTGCCGCGAATGCGCCAGCGGAAATAGCGTGGGGGCAGTGTCAGGAATGCCCACTCCACGTCCGGGACCATGGCGGCCAGGGTCTGGCGCCAGCGTTTATGGCTGTCCGCATCGTAGGCGGAAAGACAAAGGATTCGCGGGCGCTTTGCAGCACCCGTGACAGCAGGGTCGGTGCTCATCAGTTCCAGTCGGGCGGGAAGCGGTCCTTGAGTTTTTCTTCCAGGGCCGGCTTGAGCCGGTGACTGTGAACCAGCCAGGCGATCGCGCTCTTGAGCACGGTGTCGGCTGGGCGCGGTTGCAGACCAAAGGTCTCGTTGGTTTCCCGGGTATCGAAATAGGCGTAGCGGTCGGCAACCTCATACACCAGATCGTAGGTGAAAGGTGGTTCGATTCCGAAGAGGCGGCATAGACGCTCCACCCATTTGGCCGCCCATAGCATCAACCCGCGGTTCACCCCCAGGTGCAGCGGTTTGACGCCGGTCAGGGCCTTGAGCTTGAGACCGATATCCTTGACCGGAATGTTCTCGCCACCGACCACATAACGGCGACCGTTTTCGCCCTTGGTCAGCGCGGCCACATGAGCGGCGGCCACATCGCGTACGTCCACCAGATTGAGACCGCCACGATAGGTTTGGCCCTTGCCGTTGAGCCAGTCCATGACCAGCTGATTGGAGGGTGTGATCCGATAATCGAAGGGGCCAAGTACGATGGCCGGGCAGATGACCACCAGGTGAATGCCGTATTCCTGAGCCAGGGCCTGGGCGGTCTTTTCACTCTGGGTTTTGGCGATGTAGTAGGGGTTGTGGGCGTCGGTGTTCCAGTCGTCCCCGGTGCGCATGTCAGTGGGATCGTAGGAAAAACCCACTGAAGCCACGGAGCTGGTGTAGACGATGCGCTGGATGCCATGGGCATGGGCAGCGGCGAACACGTTCTTGGCACCCTGTACGGCGGGTGCAACGATTTCATCCGGGTCTTTGGCAATGGTTTTGTAGACGGCCGCCAGATGCAGAATCGCCTCGACCCCTTCCGCGGCCTGCTTGATAGACCCGGCATCCATGACGTCGCCTTCGCAGAGCTCGACATCGAGCCCGTCCAGACCCCGTCGGTCGGACTTGGGCCGCACCATGGCCTTGACCTGGTGACCCTCGGCCAGCAGGCAACGACAGACATTGGCGCCGATATGACCGTTAGCGCCCGTGACCAGCACTCGCATGACGGATTCCTCCCCCGAGTATTTCTCGTTCTAATTTGGCGGGGACTATGGCATGAACGGGTAGGAATGCCAACTTTGGGGGAAGCGCGTCGGGATCTGAGGTTGCCTTTTTCGTCGGACGTCGGACGTCGGACGCTCTGATGTTCATACCTGTGGGGGGCTGCCCTGATGGTGCCAGCCCAGGGCTTCCAGTGCGGTTTGGAAGTCCTGCGACGGTTTGGCTTCCAGGTGGAGAGCTTCGCCGGTTACTGGGTGCTTGAGTTGTAGGTTGGTGGCGGCCAGGAGGAGGCGGTCGACGTTGAACTGGTCGCGGAAGAAACGGTTGTGGTTGCCTTTGCCGTAGGTAGAGTCACCGATGATGGGGTGGCTGATGTGTTTCATGTGGCGGCGCAGCTGGTGGCGGCGGCCGGTCCGGGGGTGCAGGGCGACGAGGCTGTAGCGGCTGGCGGGGTAGCGTTTGTCCACGGCGAAGGGCAGTTCTGCCCGGGCAAGGCGGTGGTAGCAGGTCAGGGCAGACTGGTTCTCGACGTCGAGGGTCTTGCGGGAGCGCCGATCGTCTTTCACGCTCAATGGGTGGCGAATGATGCCGCCCAGGGGCGGGTAACCGCGGACCACGGTCAGGTAACGCTTGCGAACCGCGTGGTTTTCGAACTGGATCGCCACGCTGGCGGCCGTGTCGCGGTCGAGGGCGAACAGCAGGATACCGGATGTGGGCTTATCCAGGCGGTGCACAGGAAAAACCTTGCGGCCGAGCTGCTCGCGCAGAATGGCCATGGCGAAGCGGGTCTCCCGACGGTCAATTTCGCTGCGGTGCACCAGCAAACCGGCAGGTTTATGCACTGCAACCAGCCATTGGTCCTGGTAGAGAATGGGTAGCGATTCGGAAGGCGAGACGTCGGGGACCTGTTTTGACATGTGATGTGATTACAACTTGCAGGTTGTGGACTGCCACATTAGCGTACCAGTCGATACAATGAAGCTTCCATGATAACGGACTTTGATGCCCGGAGCGCCTCAGAACCAATGCCTTTGCTTGCAGAGAACCCTTTAATCGCACCGGGACGAATGGATAGTACCTCAGATGTCAGCTGACGATTCCAACAAGAAAGTCATCGAAATCAACCTGCCAGTGCTGCGTGAACGTACGGATAGCGCTTTGCGCGGGGCGGGCCGGTTTGCCCGCAGTACCATCAAACTGCCGGGGGCCTTTGTGCCGGTGACGCGGCTGGTGTTGCGTGAAGAGCCGGTGACCCGCGAGGAATTGTCCACCGAGCTGGATCAGTTATTCGCCACGCTCTATGAACACCCTTTGTCTGAGCACAGCCGGTCGCTGACGGTCTATCTGCGTCGCTACCGTCTGATTCCCAATGAAGAGTCCACCGAAAACCTGATCCGCTTCCTGGTGAAGCAGGTGGTACTGCGCAGCCCGGTGGAAATTCCCGATGCCATCGTGGATGAATTCTGGGAGTTCTTCCACGAGTTGATCAGCGCGCCCGAGCTCAAGGGGCTGGTGGAGCTGAATCTGGACATCATTCGCCTTGTCCTGCGTACCTACGAGCCTTTGCTGGTGGATCTGCTCAATCGCATCAAACATGTACGCCGGGTCAACCAGGTGGCGCTCAACGATATGCTGGACAAGGTCCAGGTGCTGCGCAGCGATCTGGTGATCCTGCGCCGGCAGATCCGCGCCATCCGCTATATCAAGCCCTTCCTGCAGACTGATCCGCGGGACTTCCGGGCCCAGGCGCAGATCGTGGCCAAGATGGTGCGCGAATTCGGACCGCTCTTCATCAAGATGGCCCAGGTGGCGGCGGCCAATGCCGACTTCCTGCCGGAGGAGATCGCGGCCGAGCTGGCGGTGTTCCAGGAAGACGTCGATCCGATGACGCCGGACGAGGTGAAGCAAGCCTTTCTGGAGTCTTTCGGCAAGCTGCCTCATGAAGTCTATTACGACCTGGATCTGAACAAGCCCCTCAAGTCGGGCTCGATCGGGTCGGTCTATCTGGCCAAGAAGGCGGTGCGTCAGGGCAACATGGACATCCTGGTGCCCGTGGTGGTCAAGGTGGCCCGCCACAACCTGGAGCGGGAGTTCCAGATGGGCTCTCTGGCTATCGAACTCATGCTGATCAGCAGCCAGTACTGGGCGCCGCATTCCAAGTTGTTGCCGTTCCTGCAGGCCATGTCCGAGCAGATCAAGGAGTTTACCCGCGGGTTTGAGCAGGAGCTGGATTTTGAGGCGGAGGCGGTCATTCAGCGCCGCTTCGCCGAACGCTCCAGCCATTCCCGTTTCTGGCACGTACCGCAGATCTACCGGACCTCGAGTCGCGTGCTGGAAATGGAATTTCTGGAAGACGCCGTGGCCCTTAACCGCGCCCTGGGCGAGCGCAAGGGCAAGGACCGGCGCCGTCTGCAGCGGCGTATCGCCGAGAATTTCCTGTATACCGTATTGGAACACCTGATCGTGCATCAGGAGTTTCACGGCGACCTGCATCCGGGCAACATCATGGTGGGGCCCCATGGTGAGCTGCATCTGATTGATTGGGGCAATGTGGTGAATATGCGCGGCAAGTGGCCTATGCTGCGGGATTATCTGCTTTCCGTGCTGAGCGGCGATACCGAGCGCCTGGCGGATTGTCTGATCGCCATGAGCACGGACCCGGTCCACCACCGTGAGCGCCGGGGTGATGTGATTGAGGCGCTGGACGAGACTCTGCGCAAACGCAATGTCACCCCCCTGACCAGCACGCCCATGCGGACCCTGCTCAAGGAGGGCCGTTTCGGGCTCTATCGCCGGTTGCAGGCGTCCATGTATCTGTTGTCCAACACCTACCAGTTGGGTCTGGTGATCCAGAGCGATTACCTGCATCTTTCCCGGTCGCTGGCGGCCATGGCGGGCACCTACGCCAATCTGTATAAGGGCTATTCGCCACTCCTGCTGGCGCGGGATCTGGGTGTCGACCTGCTGCGCTTTCCGTTCAATCTGGCGCGCGAGCAGTTCTTGCCGTTGCGACAGGAAAGCCCGCCTGGTCTGCCGGCAACCCGGGAATAACGGCCGTGGTCGTGTCATGCTGAAGCAACGTTGCTGAGTTTTATGGCACCGCAAAGGGACCGTTACAGCCAACACCGTTACCGCGCGGCCCTGATCCTGGGCGTTATAAGCCTGGTTCTGCACCTGGCCATACTTTGGCCGGTCTATCAGGCGTGGGTGGAGTGGCAGCAACGCAAGCCGGATACTGACGTGGCCCAGTCCATGGATGTAACCCTGGTTGAGCCCAAAACGCCTGAGCCTGAACCCAAACCCAAGCCCCGGCCCGAGCCGCCAGTACCAGAGGAGGAAGAGCCTCCCGAGCCGGAACAGGAACAGCATCTGCCCCGGGACAACGCCGACAAGGTTGATTTGCGGGGTAATCGCTTTGATGCCCCGGATCGCCCCGAACCGATCAAAGGCGAGGAAACCGGCAAACTGGCGGGAAAACCGCAGCCCGAGGCGCCCTCCGAAGGCGCTGCGCAACCAGCCAAAAAAACGGCGCCACAAGTCAGCGACAAACCCTCACCCAAGGAACCGGCCGCGCGGCAAGTGATCAGTCGCGACAGGCCGGCCATCAAGCAGGCGCCTGAGGCACGTCAACCGAAAGCCAATCGCATGCTCGCCACTGCCGAACCGCCGCAGCCGTCCACGCCGGCGATCCCCAAGGATCAGTTGCCGGGCCTGCAGGCGCTGGACGACGAGAGCCTGAAAGAGGTGCAGGTGGGGGAGCCGTTCAGTGAAATCGAGGCGCGCCGCATTCGCATGGTCAACAAATACCTGGAAGCGATGCGTAAGCAGGTGATGGCGCGTTGGCACCGACCCGACAGTGCCACGCCCGCCCAATCCGGCGAGATTCATTTGCGGCTGGATGATCAAGGCTATCTCGAGGAAGCCTGGGTTTACCTGCCCAGTGGCAATGCATTGCTGGATGTCAGCGCCCTGGATGCCGTACGGGCCGTGCCGCGCTTTAAGGTGCCAGAATCCAGGGCTATCGCGGCCCGTTACTACCGTAACCTGATTTTTTCCTATTCCGGTGCTGCGACCAACGAACAGGCGCAGGCCGATGAGCTGCCTTGGAAGTGACTCGCGGTCGATGTCGGTGGGCTGGTGCCGGCCGGGCCCCTATGTAACACTTGCGCCCGGTTTCTTTGAGGAGAATGAGGCCAGCCATGAACAACGCCAGTGCAGTGATCCTGCGTAACGAAAGCGACCTGCGTTTTCCGGCCCTGATGATGGGCCTTGAGGATGAGGCGCTACTCCCGGCGCTGAAGGATCAGGTGGACGTGCTTTGCACGCATTCTGGCCTGGCCGCTTCCCTGGAAACTCGGGCCGGCCGGGTCTGGTTCGGCTACGAAACACTGGCCCAGGAAGGGCCGCGCTACGGCACGGTCGTGATTTTTATGCCCAAGGCCCAGCGGGAGCTGGAGCTGCGTGTTGCTCTGGCACGAACCCTGGTGGCGTCAGATGGCGAGCTCTGGCTTGTGGGGGCCAAGCGTGAGGGCATCAACGGTGGCGCCCGGCGATTTAAAGAACAGTTGGACGGGGCCTGGAAGCGGGATAACGCGCGACACTGTCAGCTGTGGTCTTCCCGGGCTGAAGCACAACCGCCGGCTTTCGATATGGAGTACTGGTATTGCCTGCGTCCGGTGGAGAGCCATGGTGAGCGTATCCAGGTGGCCGATTTTCCAGGTGTCTTCAGTGAGGGACGGCTGGATGACGGGACCGATCTGCTGTTGGGCACGTTCAGCGATAAACCTCGCGGTCCGGTGCTGGATTTTGCCTGCGGTGCAGGGGTGGTGGGGGTCTGGTTGCTGTCCCGGTGGCCGGATCTGACCCTGACGCTGCTGGATGTGCAGGCCCAGGCGGTAGCCTGTGCAAAACGCACGCTAGCGGCCAATCAGGCCCAGGCCGAAGTGCTGGCCAGTGATGGGCTGGGGGGCGTACACAGCCAGTTCGGAACGATTGTCACCAATCCGCCGTTTCATGAAGGCATCAGAACGGATACGACCGCGACTGAACGCTTCATCCATGACTGCGCCCAGCACCTGGTCAGAGGTGGCAGCTTGCGCCTGGTGGCGAATCGCTTTCTTCCTTACCCTGATTTGATTCAAAAGACACTGGGGCCGGTCACAACCCTGGCGGAGAACTCGCGGTTCTGTGTTTATGAGGCGCACAAGCGTTGATTGCCCCGGCCCGTGGCGCGATGAAATTCGAACACATCTGTGCTGGCAAGGAGTTGATCCATGATTATCGATCTGGCGGACATGCAGGCGAAACAGATCTACCACGCGATGACTCAGACCCTGATTCCGCGTCCGGTCGCCTGGGTATTGTCGGAAAACCCGTCGGGGGACTACAACCTGGCGCCTTTCTCCTACTTCACTGCTGTGACCAGCAAACCACCGCTGATCATGATTTCCGTGGGCAAGAAGCCGACCGGCGAGTTCAAGGATACCCGGACCAATATTGAGGCCCGCACGTTTTTTACCGTCCACATTGCGCACCGCGAATTGGCCGCCGCAATGACGGAAACCTCCCGTACGCTACCCCATGGCGAATCGGAACTGGAGCATATCGATCTGCCCCTGACTGACTTCAAAGGGGCAATGATGCCTCGCCTGGCCGATTGCCGGGTTGCCATGGCGTGCGAACTGTATGAAATCCAGGAAATTGGGCCAGCCCCACAGAGCCTGATTTTCGGGGAGGTTAAGCGAATCTACATTGACGATGCCGCCGCCCGGCAAGGCAAGGACGGTCGTCTGGAAGTGGATGCCGCCGCTATCGATCCCATCGGGCGATTGGGCGCCAACGAATACAGCACTTTCGGCGAAGTGCTGCACATTCCACGCCCCAAGTAGCTGACGTTTCTCACCGACGTCCGACAACCAGTCAGGCTCCGTGATAGCCAGCGGCTTCGGCATCCAGGCCCGGATGGCGCGCCATGACGGTGGGGTCGTGATAGTGCGCATCCCACCAGCAGTGGGGCAGCTGTTCACCGGAAGGGAACACCAGATACCGCTTTTCAAAGCGTTCCAGTTCTTGAGGCTCTTCTCCCCAGAGCTCCCGGCCACTGATCTCTGTGGCGAAAGGGTTGGTCAGGGTGCGAAGGTCTTCCACTTCGATCAGGTGACCCGTCTGAATATGCTTGAGTAGCATGTTGTGCCTCCTTGTCTGCGCTATGGCAGTCTGGGCGTATGTTGGAAGATGCTACGGCTGATAACGCTGTTGAGATCTTCCTTCGCAGTATCAGATTGACCGGCTCGCTTATGCAAGGGGCAGGCAATTCGATACAGTGAAGCAAATACCCTCAGGAAGGAGGTTACGTGTCCCGCATACTGTACGATCTGGCTGCTGCCGATGAGCACATCCGTTTCAGCCCCTTTTGCTGGCGGGCCAAACTGGCACTGATGCATAAGGAGTTGGCGTTCGAAACACGGCCCTGGCGGTATTGTGAGAAAGATCGGATTGCCTTTTCAGGGCAGGGCAAGGTGCCAGTTCTGGTGGATGGGGATACAACGGTGAGCGACAGCTGGGCCATCGCCATTCATCTGGAACAAACCTATCCGGACAATCCCCTTTTTCCTGGTGGATCCGCTCAGGCCCAGACGCTGTTCTTCAAGCTCTGGTGCGAACAGACACTGCATCCCCTGGTGCTGCGAACGGTCATGAAGGATTTGTTCGCAGTCCTGCACCCGGATGACCAGCCCTATTGGCGCCGAACCCGGGAGGAGCGCTTTGGATGCACTCTGGAAGAAGCGGCGCTGTCAGCCGAGGAGGGTGTTTCACGGATCAATCAGGCGCTGGAGCCGGTGCGGCCGGTATTGTCGCGCCATGATTTTCTCGATGGGGAGGCGCCGGGCTTCGCCGACCATCTGTTATTGGCCGTCTTTCAGTGGGCTGGAGCGGTTTCAAGTCTGTCGCTGGTTGCCGCTGACGATGTGGTTCACCGTTGGTTTGGGACGATGCGAGCACGCTATGGATTGTGACGAAGAGAAATCTGCATTGCGGTTCTAAGAGAGGTTCAAATGAATGAGAGTATAAAGGGCTTTATTGGATCGCGATGACAGCTATCCGAAGGCCATTTAGGCTAAATTGCTAAGAACCATAAAAAAGGGAGGCCATCGCCTCCCTTTTTGTTACGAGTGATCGTGTGGATCGATCAGCCGCACTTGCTGTCCCCACACGATAGGCAGGTGAGGCAGCCGTCCATCATGATCACCGCCTTGGTGTGGCACTTGCCGCAGACGGTGGCGTTTTCCGGGTAGTCGCCGGTGTCGTTGTCGGCGCCTTCCTTGCTCTGCTTGGCGTCGTACTCGGCCCTTTTCTCGGCGAGGATGCGCTGAGTCATCTCACTCATTTCCTCGCTCTCGATCAGACCGATGGCCTTCATGTGCTTCTCGATCACCGACCCGATCTCGGCGACCAGCGAGGGCATGAAAACCCCGCCTTTCTTGAAGTAGCCGCCATTCGGGTCATACACGGAGCGGAGCTCCTCCACCAGGAAGGTCACGTCGCCGCCTTTGCGGAATACCGCGGAGATGACCCGGGTGAGGGCAATGACCCACTGGAAGTGCTCCATCGACTTGGAGTTGATGAAGATCTCGTAGGGCTGACGCTTCTCGTGGTCCGTGTCCTCGTTGAGCAGGATGTCGTTGATGGTGATATACATCGCGTGCTCGGCCACCGGTGGCTTGATCTTGTAGGTGGTGCCCAACAGGAAGTCCGGGCGCTCGATGTTCTCGTTCATTTCCACCGGCTTTTGCGCGGTGTCCTGCTCGGATTCCTGGGCCGCGCCGTCGTTGGGCTTGACCCGGAAGCCGACGATTTTCTTTTCGATCTTGGCAGTCATGGTCATGTTCTCTAACAAGTCAACGGATCAGTATTTGCCGTAGGTGCCTTCCTTCAAGGCATCGTAGAGGTTGGCGGCGTGGTGGATTTCGCCGTCATACTCGACCTCTTCGTTGCCCTTGAGGGTGACCTTGCTTCCGTCTTCCAGAGTGAATTCGTACAGCGTATTTTCCAGATCCTTCTCCCGCACCAGAACGCCCTGGAACGCTTCCGGATTGAAACGGAAGGTGGTGCAGCCCTTCAAGCCCTTTTCGTAGGCATACAGGTAGATGTCCTTGAAGTCCTGGTAGGCGAAGTCGGTGGGTACGTTCGCCGTCTTGGAGATCGAGGAATCGACCCACTGCTGGGCGGCGGCCTGGATGTCCACATGCTGCGTCGGGGTGACATCGTCCGAGGTGGTGAAATAGTCCGGCAAACGGGTTTCCGGATCTTCCGAGAATGGCATCGCCTTGCTGTTGATCAGGTGGCGGTAGGCCAACAGCTCGAAAGAGAAGACGTCCACTTTTTCCTTGGTCTTGCGCCCCTCGCGAATGATGTTGCGCGCGTAGTGGTGCGAGAAGCTCGGCTCGATGCCGTTACTGGCATTGTTGGCCAGGGAGAGCGAGATCGTGCCGGTTGGTGCGATGGACGTGTGGTGGGTGAAGCGGCTGCCTTTCTCGGCCAGCTTGTTCACCAGTTCCGGGTCCACGCTGGCAACCCGCTGCATGTAGCGGCTGTACTTGGCATGCAGAATGCGACCGGGCACCTTGTCGCCCACCTTGTAGCCGTCCTCGCGCATTTCCGGGCGCTTGGCCAGCATTTCTTCGGTCAGCTCGTATTCCTCATCCATGATGGGGGCGGGGCCTTTCTCTTCGGCCAGTTCCAGACCCTGACGCCAGCCTTCCAGCGCCATCTCGCGAACGACTTCCTCGGTGAAACCGACGGATTCCTCGGAACCGTAAGGCATGCGCAGCATGGCCAGGGTGGAGCCCAGACCCAGGATACCCATGCCGTGGCGGCGCTTGTGCATGATTTCGTGCTGCTGCTCCTTCAGCGGCAAGCCGTTCACCTCCACCACGTTGTCCAGCATGCGGGTGAAAATGCCCACCACCTTGCGGTACTTCTCGAAATTGAACTGGGCCTTCTCGGTAAACGGGAATTCCACGAACTTGGTCAGGTTCACGGAACCCAGCAGGCAGCTGCCATAGGGGGGCAGCGGTTGCTCGCCACAGGGGTTGGTGGCGCGGATGTTCTCGCAGAACCAGTTGTTGTTCATCTCGTTGACCTTGTCAATCAGGATGAAACCGGGTTCCGCGTAGTCATAGGTGGACGTCATGATGCAGTCCCAGATGAACCGCGCCTTGAGCGTGCGGTAGATGCGGCAGGCCACGCGTCCCTGGTCATCGGTCACATAGGCGTCCTTGACCGGGAATTCGCGATAGACAAACTGGGTGGTATCGGCCAGATCCAGGTCCTCGTCTTTCGCTTCCTCGGCGGTGACCGGGAAGGAGAGGTGCCAGTCCGCATCACTCTTCACCGCTTCCATGAAGTCTTCGGTGATCAGCAGTGACAGGTTGAACTGGCGCAGGCGCGCGTCTTCGCGCTTGGCCTGGATGAAATCCAGCACGTCCGGATGGTGTACATCAAAGGTGGCCATCTGGGCGCCACGACGTCCCCCTGCGGAGGACACGGTGAAACACATGCGGTCGAAAATGTCCATGAAGGACAGTGGACCGGAGGTTGTTGCACCCGCGCCGGCGACATAGGCACCTTTCGGGCGCAGAGTGGAGAATTCGTAGCCGATCCCGCAGCCGGCCTTGAGGGTCAGGCCTGCCTCATGATTCTTTTCCAGGATGTCGTCCATGGAATCGAAGATCGTGCCGGATACGGTGCAGTTGATCGTGGAGGTGGCTGGCTTGTGCTTTTCGGCACCAGCGTTGGAGGTAATGCGACCAGCCGGAATGGCGCCGTTCTGAAGGGCCCAGACGAAATCCTTGAACACCTTGGCGCGCTTGCCCTTGCTCTCCACCTCGGATAGGGCCTTGGCAACCCGTTCGTAAGTCTCCTCAATGGACTTGTCGACCGGATCCCCGTTTTTGGTTTTCAGTTGGTACTTGCTGTTCCAGATATCAACGGATGCGTCTTGCATCGGAATGGTGGTCGTGAGTTCTTGTACTTTCGCGTTCATGTGTGCCCTCGACTCTGTCCCCGCGATATGAATCGATCTCTCCGCAGCCCCCAGAACTGGTGGGCGTCGCGCTGCTTTTTATTGAATTGCTGAACCACTACATCTAGTGCCGATATACGAAAGCCGACAGGTGCAAAACGTCGGCTAAACGCTACTCACGACCGCTGTGATGCCCGCCGAAAGCCCTCTGGCAGGTGTTTGTTATGGCCCTGAGTGGTCCCTGGCGAAAGGCTTAAAAACCCAATATATCCGTATAGTGTGGTAGGAGTATAACAGGATGTTGTGGTCTGTGAAGTCTTGAAAATGGAAAATATTTATGGGCCTGAACGGCAGGCGGGTGGGGTGGCCTGAGACATCGGAATAGGCTCGATAATAATGCTGCTGTAAATAGGCTAACACAAGATATTGGGGGTAAAAACCCAGCATGCTATCGGACTCGGTTTCAGCCTTTGGAGGTCATTGGGCAAGTGTGCTTTCCTGTCTGTCGCAGCACGGGCCACTGTGCTTGAAGTGGCGATGTATTTGGGCTCTCAGGGTTATTCAGGCTGTAACTCTCGTATGAAGGATGGCACCGTTAGACAGTCGCAGGTAGGATAGGGCGCGGTTACCAGGAAGGTTGGATGTCGATGATGCGATGGCTGGGGGTTCTCCTTTTTGTGATTCTGTCATTCAGTGGCTGCGTCACTGTGGATGAATACGGCAATCCGATTCAGGACAAGACGGCGACCCGTGATCATTCTTTGGAGGTTCGTTTCAATCGCCTGCTCTCGGTGGGGTTGCCCCTGGTAAGGGAGCGGCTCAACGACGACGAGCCCATGAGGCCTTTCGCCCTCGCACTGTCCGGCGATACCGGTATCCGCGAGGTATCGCTGAATCAGCAGATGCGCTCGGCGACGGCCACCGACATTGAGCTGCTTTTCCAAAGTCTTGAGCGTATTGTTCAGGACGACAGTATTACCGCCTTCGCCGTATTTGCCGTGTCTGATAAGGTGGCCTCAGTACCAACGATAACCGTGCACCTTGAAGAACAGGGCGGCATTGCGCTGATGCGCTTATATCCTTTCGTTCGCCAGGGAAACACCATTCGTTTTGAATCGCCGCAGTTGCGCGCTGTCAGGCCTCTGCTGATGGGGCCGGCAGGGCGAAAATGAAAACAAGAGGTTATGCATGAACGTCATCTGGTTGCGTAAGCCAGAACCTTCCGAGCCTATGCGCTACCGTCGGGTTAAGTCTGATTTCGGTGAACTTCTGGCGGTATGGCATGGCGATCATCTCTGTCGACTGGCTTTCGTGGACGATGAGGCCGATGTGCAGGCCGTGTTGGACGACGTTACCAGCGTCTGGGAAGTCCCGGTTGAAGAGGCTGGGGACAGGTTTCAGCCTTTAGCTCGCCTGCAGGAAGCACTGGCAGCTTGGCCGCGGGAAGCTCCGGGTCTTGGTCCGACCCTGGAATTGATTGGTACCTCCTTTCAGCAACGCGTCTGGCAGGTGCTGATGCGTTCACCAACAGGGCGCTGCTATACGTACGGGTCGATCGCAGAACGGTTGGGGCAGCCGGGAGCTGCTCAGGCTGTGGGAGCTGCGGTGGGTGCCAACCCCATCGCCTTGCTGGTGCCCTGCCATCGGGTCTTGCCCCGCTCAGGGGGTGTTGGGCGCTACCGCTGGGGGGCTGACAGGAAGGCAGATATTCTCGAGGCTGAGCATTCGGGTGCCTGAACGGGGCGCTCGGGTATCAGCGTTCCGGGTGCAGGTACTGATAGCGCCGGTAGTAATTGCGTGCCGCCCGGTACAGCGTGTAGGCGAAACCCGCAATCAATAAGGTCGCTACAGCAACCAGGCCGGAATGGCTGGCTACGGTGGTGCCCTGGTCGAACTGCCAGGCACTGACCGCCGCACCCAGATGACGCAGCAACAGGTAAGCAGAAATGCCTCCGCCCATGAGAGCCGATAAAAGCTGAGTCGTAATGATAAGCAACGAGGGTATGGTCGATACGTGGCCGCAATGGCCACACTGGTAGCGATCCGTGTATTCCGGCTCGTCCTCATCCCGAATGGGATCCATCAGCCCCTGCTTGCAGTTAATGCATATATACATATTGCTCTTCTGATCCTACTTCGCGCCAGATTCATTCTAGCGTCTCAAGGCAGATCTGTCCTCGCAGGAAAGGTCAGAAATGCAATCTTATCGGCCCGGATTTCCACTCTCATCACAGATTGACCAATTAGTGTATGCTCCAATAGTCACGGGCTCATAAGCAGTCGTCTGCCGCAATAAAAGAACAATACGCAAACGGGTTGAGTGCGAAATATTCCCGAAGTTGATTGAGGACTCGACAGTCGTGAGGGCGTTGCCGAACGCTGTTTTCTTGGTTCGGGGCCTCAAGGATTGCCGGGTGCCCGCACAGGAGCCCCAAGACACCAATAAAACTATTACTAGAAGAGGCAAGGATAGGGAAAATGGCAAGCGAACTCAGTCTTCCCCTGGACATGGTCTATCACTGGGAAACCGCCAAGGCAGAAAACCTTTACCTGACCCAGCCCATGGGCAATGGCGAGGTGCAGGAATATACCTGGCGTCGGGCCGTTGGAGAGGCCCGTCGGATGGCGTCTTATCTCAAGTCATTGAATCTTCCACCCAAGAGCAAAATCGCAATTCTTTCCAAGAACTGCGCGCATTGGATAATGTCGGATTGGGCGATCTGGATGGCGGGTCATGTGACGGTTCCGCTGTATCCCACGCTCAATGCCGAAACCGTAGGGTATATTCTGGAGCACAGTGAGGCCGAAGTGCTTTTCGTGGGTAAGCTGGATGACTGGCCGACCATGAAACCGGGGGTGCCCGAAAACATGCACTGCATTTCTTACCCCCTGAGTCCGCAGAATGATTATCCAACCTGGGACGATTTGGTAGCCAAGTATCCTCCGCTGCAGGAGAACACTAAGCGCGATCCGGATGAGCTGGCAACCATCGTGTACACCTCAGGCAGCACGGGCAAGCCCAAAGGCGTCATGCTGAGTTTTGCCGCCTTGGCCCATGCCGCCAAGGGCGCGATAGAGGCGCTGGATATCAACCCGAACGAGCGGATGCTGTCCTATTTGCCCCTGGCCCATGTCATGGAACGCTTCATTGTGGAAATGGGGTCGGCCTATGCGGGTTTCCATCTGTTCTTTGCGGAGACCCTGGATACCTTTGTTGCAGACCTCCGCCGGGCCCAGCCCACTCTGTTCCTGGCGGTACCGCGCATCTGGACCAAGTTCCAGGCGGGTGTCTTCGAGAAGATGCCGCCACAGAAACTTGAGCGGATGATGAAGATTCCTCTGCTGAATCGGGTCGTCAAGAAAAAGATCCTGAAAACCCTTGGGTTGGAGAACGTCAAGTTTGCCGGCAGTGGCTCCGCCCCGCTATCCGACGAAGTGCTGGACTGGTACCGCAACCTGGGTCTGGAGCTGCTCGAAGGCTACGGCATGTCTGAGAACTTCGCCTATTCCCACATGACCAAGCCGGGGCGGGCGCGCACCGGTTTCGTTGGTGAGCCGCTTCCCGGAGTGGATGTGCGTATCAGCGAGGAGGGTGAGGTACAGATCAAGAGTCCGGCCAACATGATGGGTTACTACAAGGCACCGGACAAGACTGCGGAAAGCTTCACCGAAGATGGCTATATCCGTACCGGTGATAAGGGGCAGGTCGATGAGCTGGGCCGGCTCAAGCTGACTGGTCGTATCAAGGAAATCTTCAAGACCAGCAAGGGCAAGTACGTGGCACCGGCACCGATTGAAAATCGACTGGTCAGCCATCCGTATATCGAGATGGTCTGTGTTTCCGGCGCCAATTATCCCCAGCCCCACGGTCTGGTGATGTTGTCCGAAGAGGCACAACGCAAGACAGCCGATTCGGCCTTCCGCACGGAACTGGAAAAGAGCTTCAAGGACCTGCTCAGTGAAGTGAACAACACGGTCGATCCCCATGAGCGCCTGAAGTTCCTGGCCGTGGTCAAGGATGAGTGGACGATTGAAAACGATTTCCTGACACCCACACTGAAGCTCAAGCGCAACGTGGTCGAGGATGCCTACAAGGAAATGACGGATCGCTGGTATGACGAGAAGCAGCCGGTAATCTGGCAATAATCACATGTTGTTTTAAAGCGTTGAGAAAGCCCGGCCTTTAGTGCCGGGCTTTTTTGTGGGGATCACTGGTTTGACAGGGTAGCTATTACCGCTTTGGTCGCATTGGCAGGCCTCAGGCGAGCCCGATAGACTGCAGTTCGGGAATTGGGGAGAGAGGTCATGCCAGAGCAGTTGGAGAGGGTAGGGTTGCAGAACCTGCTTGAGTCAGAGATCCCGCTGTCCCGGGCCCTGGCGGTCCAAGTGCGTGAGGCTTCGGCGGATGAGATCCGGTTGGTGGCGCCCCTGGAGCCCAATCACAATCATCAGGGCACAGCATTCGGGGGCAGCCTGTACAGCGTGGCGGTATTAGCTGCCTGGAGTCTGGCGCAGTGTTGGTTGAGGTCTGAAGGGTTAAGGGCCAATGTGGTCATCCAGAGCGGAGACTTGGATTACCTTGAACCCGTGAGTGCCAATTTTGAAGCTGTGGCCAGGGGGCCTGACCGTGAGGCGTCTGTGCGCCTGAAGCGAACGTTGCTCCGTCACGGACGCGGACGTATCGAACTCCAGTCGGATATCTTGTGTGAGGGCAGGTGCTGCGCCCGTTTCAGTGGGCGGTTTGTTCTGCTCCAGGCAACCTCAGGCGCATGACATCGCCGGTCAGGTAAAGTCACGACTACGGCTGATGGAGCGACTCAGCAGAATAATGGGCAGTATTCCCGCCAACACAATGACCAATGCTGGCAGGGCACTCTCCTCCAGGAGTTCATCAGACGCGTACTGATAGACATGGGTCGCCAGTGTTTCGAAATTGAACGGTCTCAGAATGAGGGTTGCCGGCAGTTCTTTCATACAATCGACGAACACCACGAGTGCGGCGGTCAGCAGGGTCGTTCGCAACATCGGCAGGTGAACGTTCCACAGCGTTCTCAGGGGCGAATGGCCCAGAGAGCGCGAGGCCATGTCCATGCTGGGTGTGATCTTCTCCAGGCCACTCTCCAGGCTTCCGGCCGATATGGCCAGGAAGCGTACCGTATACGCAAACACCAGCGCCACGATCGTCCCGCTGAGAAGAAGGCCGGTGGAGACGCCAAAAACGGCCTCGATCCGGGCGTCCAGCCAATTATCGAATCCCGCCAAGGGGATGATGACACCCACAGCTAGCACGGCGCCGGGCATGGCGTATCCCAGGCTGGCGAAGCGCACCATTATGCGAATAATGCCGGTGTCGTGAAGGCGCCTTGCGTAGGCAAGGATCAGACCGATGGTCAGGGTGGACAGTGCTGCCAATGAGGACAGCATCAGGCTGTTGACGGCGTGGTCCAGGAAGTCCTCGGTCCAGCTGATGTCAAAATAGTTCCAGGCATAAAGGCCCAATACTGCGGCTGGAATGACAAACCCCAAAACCACTGGGAACCCGCAAAGAACCAGGCAGGCTGCCCGCCAAAGTGGGGAAAGCCGGAAACGCTGGAGGGCCTGACGCGACTCGCGCGCCGAGTACTGCTTTTGGCGGCGCCGCGAGTAGCGCTCGATGGTGACCAAAAGAACCACAAAGCCCAACATGGTGACGGCGATCTGCGCGGCGCCCCCCACATTGCCCAGGTTCATCCAGGTATCAAACAGTCCTGCCGTCAGTGTGCGAACGGCAAAATAATCCACCGTACCGAAGTCGTTGAGGGTTTCCATCAACACCAGCGACATGCCGACCGCCAGCGCCGGCCGTGCCACCGGTAATACCACCCGGAAAAATGTACCCCAGGCGCTATGTCCCAGACTGCGGCTGACCGCGAAAAGCGAGGGGGACTGCTCCAGGAAGGCCGCCCGGGCCAGCAGGTAGACGTAGGGGTAGAGCACCAGTCCGAGCATGGTAATGGCGCCGCCCATGCTGCGGATCGTGGGAAACCAGTAGTCCTCGGGGCTGGACCAGCCGAACCAGTCTCGCAGCTGGACCTGCACCATACCGGCGTATTCAAGGAGGTCGGTATAAACATAGGCGATCACGTAGGCGGGTACGGCAAAAGGCAGTAGCAGTGCCCATTCCATGATACGTCGCCCGGGAAACTCGCAAAGGGTGACGACCCAAGCTGTTGCTACCCCAAGAAAGAGCGTAAGTATGCCCACGCCAAACATGAGCTGGAGCGTATTGCCAATGTAGATCGGAAGCGTTGTCCGAATCAGATGCGGCCAGATGTTTTCCTCGGGAAACAGGGCGAGGTAGAAAACAGAGAGGATCGGCAAGGCCACGAGAAAAGCCGAGAATCCCGCCCCCAACATCCAGCCCAGGGGACGCCCTCGGGCACGCTTCTCCGTCAATGACAGGCTGGCCTCGCTCATCGGGCGGTCGTGCTTCCTTATGGTGTGGTTTCAAAGGTCTTGCGAACGCGGCTCAAGGATAACCTGTTTGAAGCCGCGTTTCAGGTTGAGAAGACGAATCAGTTGTCGAAACCTACGCGATCAACCAGCTTGACGGCTTCCTCTCGATAATCGGCAATTTTCTGGAGAGGAAGGTCGTCCACTTTGAAGTCGCCCCACTCAGCCACGAGGCCCGTCGGGGTGACGTCTGGGTTGACCGGGTGCTCGAAGTTTGTCTCTGCATAGATTTGTTGTGCCTTTTCACTGGAGAGAAATTCCAGCAGCTTGATCGCTTCTTCGCGATTGGGGGTACTCTTGGTCAGGGCGGCGCCACTGATATTGACGTGGGTTCCCCGACCGTCCTGGTTCGGGAATACCAGAAACGCAGACTCGGCCCAGGCTTTCTGGTCTTCGTTGGTCAGCATCTTGCCGTAGTAATAGCTGTTACCCAGCGCTACGTCACAAATGCCTTCCTTGATGGCCTTGACCTGAGCACGGTCATTGCCCTGGGGTTTACGGGCAAGGTTGGCCTTGACGCCGCGTAGCCAGTCTTCGGCGCCATCGATGCCATGGTGGGCGATCATGGAGGCAATCAGCGCCACGTTGTAGGGGTGCTTTGCGCTGCGAGTACAGGCTTTGCCTTTCCACCGTGGGTCGGCCAGCCCTTCGTAAGTTTTGATCTCGCCTTTCTTAACGCGCTCCTTGGACGCGTATATAATCCTGGCGCGGCTGGTCAGGCCGATCCACTTGCCGTCAGGGTGACGAAAGGATGGCGGGATATTGTTGCTGATCGTCTCGGAATGTACCGACTGGGTCAGATCTCTTTCTGCCAGGTCACTTAGACGTGCAACGTCGACAGTCATGACGACGTCAGCGGGACTGTTGCGGCCCTCACGTTTGAGGCGTTCGGCAATGCCGGTTTTAGCGAACACGACGTTGACATCGATGCCTGTCTGGTCAGTGAAGGCTTCAAAAAGAGGCTTCACCAGGAACGGTTGCCGGTAGGAGTAGACGTTGACTTCGCCATCGGCCTGGGCCGACAGGGAAAGGGGAAGCAATGTCAGTGCGAGTCCAAGTGCTGCTGCCTGCTTGAGAATCTTTTTCACAAATCATGGTCCTCTGGTTGTGGCAAGGGCGCTCAAAGTGTAAACGTAAAGTATTCTCATTTGAGTTGTCGGGAGAGTCAAGCCTCATCAATCAATGCTGGCGGGCTTCAAGGATGCTGTCTATATTGCTGAATTGTTGAACGTTGCACGGGTTTACCTCACAAAGGCGTGTAAGATTGCACCATGTCAGAACGTAGAGCGTCTATCCGGACTGCCATGAACGCGCAAGTCATGGTGTGGCATCCCTCCCTGGGCGAGAAACTTTTTAATACCCGCGATGTCTCTGATGGTGGCATTTTCGTCGTGGTTCAGGAAGGCGATTTTCCGCCGATCGGCAGTGTCGTGGAAATACAGGTTCAGGGTTTACCGGCTCCCGCCCCCATACTGAAGATGGAAGTTGTCAGGTCATCTCCTGACGGGTTCGGTCTTCAGTTTGTCTGATCATCGCCAATGCCATGGCCGGGTTCTGACCGGCGACCAAAAGTGCTTTTTCCAGACCGGGAAAAGGTGGTCGGTATTCTCTTGCAAACAAGACCATGCGATGGCGCAGCAACTGATCGCATGATTAAGGAGTATGGTTTTCAAATGACAGCGCGAGTTTTTCTGTTGCTCACACTCACACTGGTGGTTTCCGGTTGTGCCAATTACCAGTCTCACTATGGAAAGTTTACAGCCGTCAACTCAGCGGGCGAGCGGAGAGCCTTTCTGATCTCATGGAAAACTGCGGAGTACCCGGCCTGGAGGCTGCGGGAATCGGAGTCCACGCCCGTGCGCGTTCAGTCCCAATGCAGCAAGCGTGAGTGGTCATTGGGCGAGGGGCAGTGTGGGGATGGGATCAGCGCCTGTGGAAAGCCTGGCCAGGATCTGAATCGGCAGGGCAAAATGATTTCTGCTGACGGATATGTCTGTATGCAGGTGACGGACCAGCAGGGGGCAGAGCGAATAGCCGAACTGGATTCCCCGGTTCTGCTGACGGTTTCCTGTTATCCGAATGAAACCGAGCGCCAGGTGGATGGGGAAAAGGAAAATATCGACTATCTCAAGGCGTCTGCGGTTCCCTATACCGTCCACATCAAGACGGCGCCCCTCTATAGTCTCGATGATCGGCCTCCCAGCCTGGACGAAAAAATCTGCAAGACGGAGTAGTCGCTTCTTGGCGTTTCGCTAACTGTGCGGTATGTCACATTTGTATTGCGAACGTAATCTCGCATGTACATAAAGTTGCCTTCGGCTACAAAGCGTAATCCCTTGTAAGTCTTTGGTAACCCAACACTACCATACTGTAATTGCCTCTTTTCCAGATGGTGGGAAAATGACACTTGGGATGGTGTTCATTACGAAGAGGTATCAGTCATGGGTGTCCGTCAAAACAAGGTGCCAGTTCACGATTTGCAGGTCGGCATGTTTGTGTCAGACCTTGATCGTCCTTGGCACGAGACCCCTTTCCCGATTCAGGGATTCTACATTCGTAATGACGAGGAAATCCGCGCGCTGGCCTCCTATTGTCGGTATGTCTATGTCGATATTGCCGAGGCTCGGGAAGCGGTAGCGCGCAGTGGCGGCCACGCCAGTGCCGTTGGTTTTCAGAGCCATCACCGCCGTGGCGGCCAAAAGGTCCTGAAGCTTCCTCCCATCCATGTCAAAAATCCGCGTAAATACGAGCCGACGGTTTCTTTGAAGCGGGAGGTAAAGCAGGGGGAAAAGATTCTGGCCGATGTTCGCAAGGCGCTGAGTCGTCTTGGTGAGCAAATGGAGAACCATGAACCTCTGGTGCTGGAAGATGCCGAAGTGGCTGCCGAGGCCATGGTCGGCAGTGTCCTTCGGAATCCGGACGCTCTGGTCTGGTTGAGTCGGATTCAACGGAACGACAGTTATACGTACCGCCACTCATTAAATACCGCCATCTGGTCTCTGGTCTTCGGGCGTCATTTGGGGTTGCAGCCCGACGTGCTGAAGCATTTGGCGCTTGGCAGCCTGCTCAGTCAGGTTGGTAAGGCCGATTTGTCCATCGACTGGCGTCGCCAGGAGCGCGAGTTGTCCGCTCAGGAGTTGAAGGCCTATCGCCAGTATCCTGAAGTCGGCGCGCAAATGCTGGAAGAAGCGGACCAGCCACCCATTGTGGTCAGTGTGGTGCGTTATCATCGTGAACGTCACAACGGCACCGGTTTCCCGCAGGGCGTAACGGGCGACAAAATTCCTCTGGTCGCCAAAATATGCGGCTTGGTGGACTTTTATGAAACGATGATAGAACCGCGCGAAGAGGAAAGGCCATTGACGCCGGCCCAGGCGGTGGGCCAGTTGTTCGAGTTGCGTAATATCGAGTTTCAGGAAGATCTGGTGGAGCGGTTTATTCAGGCGATCGGCGTGTACCCGACCGGCACCATCGTTGAGCTGTCTGATCAGCACGTTGGTGTGGTGCTGTCCCATCGGCCGAATCGTCGTCTCTGGCCTAAAGTCCTGGTCATTACCGATGAGCTTCAGCGGCCACTGAAGGAGGGTAAGGTACTTGATCTGGCGGATTACAACGAGTCGCGGGCAGCTCAGGACGCGGTTCAAGTTTCAGGATGCATACCTTTTGGCGCCCTGGATTTCGATCCGTCCGAGTATCAAGTAACGGGCGCCGTTTCTAAGTGGAGTTGGCGTCACTTTGTGGGGTGAGCCACCGCATGTTTGCCCACCCCTTTATATGTCAGTTTAGAACGACCCGCAGCGATTTCTGGAACCAGCGGTAGGTCCCTTCCGGTTGGAAATTCACCATCAGTTCACCGGTTTGTCCTGAATTCCCAATCACCGAGAAGCTTACCGAGTTGGTAGCCGCACTATAGGATTCAATCTCAAGAACTGAAGGCGTTAGCGATATCGCTTCCAGATTGTTTACTGTTTGGTGATCGACAGATAGCAGCTTCACCGTGTAGGGGCCCGGTTTCCCGGCTTCCATTGTGATTTTTTCCGGGCTTAAATAAAAAGGCCTGGCCAGTTGAGCATCAATACGCAAGCTATCCTGTTGCAGAAAGCCTTCCGCTTTTGTGGCATTGATAGCTGTTGGGTTTCTGCGAGAGTTCAGTATGTTGTCTCGCTTGGTCTGTAATTCTTCGGCCTTTGCTTCGTCCTGTTTTAAGCGAGCTTCCTCTATCTCCTGTTCCGTAGGAATGTCGCCGCAACGGTAATCCTCTGGCTGGAAAAAACATATTTTTTCCAGCAGCTGTTCAATCACACTCGGTGGCTCGATACTTTCGAAGGCCTGGTCCGTCATCGTAAAGTCTATTTGCTCTATCCCGAGAGTCTGAAGCGCGTCGTTCAGCTGATCGATTGTGCGTTCTGTTATTCGAATATTGTTTTGGTCACCGGCCACCTGATCCTGATCCAATAGCATCAGGAGTCGAGTGGTGTTGCGCGTCACTGGCCGATTATTTACGACATAGTCTTCTGCCGGCCTATGACTGCTGAGCCCAAATGTGGTTGAGCTTGACTGCTGCAAGGCAACACGGCCTTTTTCAGTGAACTCCATCGGCGTCAGGAATTCTTTCGCAGGTACGTCTTTTGCGAGAACGATATTTCCCAGACTGAAAGTGACGGTTTCATCCGCACGGTAACGAAACTCGCCATCTTCACCGGTCGTCCCGGATAAACTCTGGGTTTCATAGTGCAGCCCTTCGACTCCAGCCGCTGTCAGCCTCCCCGTCATCACGCCACCAGAGCCTCCGTCGTCATTGTGGAAACAGGCGGACAACATCCCGGCTAGCAGGGGAAGAGACAGAATACGAATCGTTTTGCTCACAGTCAGTCCTTTAGTGGCGGTCCGGTGAATGATTGTCATTGTCGCGCGGCCATGTTGCCGCGCCTCTCTGATGGGAAACGTCCCAGGACTTTTCAGCGGTTCTACAGAATAGGGCATTATAATCAGCCGCTTCGCCTGCTTTCTGGTATCCTGTCGCAGTTTTTTAACACGGCCCCGTGCGGCCCGCGGGAACAAAAGGGCTAGCGTCCTTCTGGCGTGTTTGCCGGTATACGGTTGAAATCGGGCGGCCAGGGCCAATATCTCAGACTCCTTTATTCAACAGAATCTGCTTATCCATGTCCGACGCGTTAGTCATAGAAAATCTGCGCAAAACTTACGGAGACGGCTTCGAGGCACTCAAGGGAATCGATCTCACAGTGCGTCAGGGGGACTTCTTTGCGCTTTTGGGGCCGAATGGAGCCGGGAAGTCCACAACCTTGGGGATCGTCAGTTCGCTGGTGAATAAAACCAGCGGGCGCGTCACTGTGTTTGGTCATGATCTCGACAAGGCGCTGTCCAAGGCCAAGATGAATCTGGGTGTGGTGCCTCAGGAGTTCAACTTCAACCAGTTCGAAAAGGTGTACGACATTGTCGTGACGCAGGCTGGCTATTATGGCATTCCGCGTCAGCAGGCCCGTGTCAGCGCCGAACGTTACCTGAAAAAGCTGGGGCTCTGGGAAAAGCGTGATTCACCGGCCCGCATGTTATCGGGTGGTATGAAACGGCGATTGATGATTGCTCGGGCACTGGTGCATGAACCGCGTCTGCTGATTCTGGATGAGCCCACCGCGGGGGTGGACATCGAAATTCGCCGTTCCATGTGGGATTTTCTGACTGAAATCAACAGCCAGGGAGTCACCATTATCCTCACTACCCATTATCTGGAAGAGGCTGAAGAGCTTTGTCGCAATATTGCGATTATTGATCATGGCGAGATTCTGGAGAACACCAGCAAGCGGGAGTTATTGCGCAAGCTCAGTGTCGAAACCTTTGTATTGGATGCCGACTTTGTGCTCGATACGGCACCTGAGCTGGAAGGCTATCAGACACGCCTGACCGCGGATGGCGGGATAGAGGTGGATGTCAAACGGGGCACATCACTCAACGAGGTGTTTCGGCAGCTGTCCGACAAGGGAATCGAGGTGAACAGTATGCGGACCCGATCCAATCGACTTGAGGAGCTGTTCCTGCGCCTGGTGGAAAACAATGGCGAACCGAAGGAGGCGGCCGAAGTATGAATCCAAGTGCTATCTGGACCGCCTTCGAGACCATCGTCATCAAGGAGGTTCGCCGCTATACCCGGATCTGGCCTCAGACCATGTTGCCCCCCGCGGTCACCATGACGCTTTATTTCGTGATTTTCGGCAATCTGATTGGCCGCCGCATAGGCGACATGGGTGGCTATGACTACATGGAGTTCATCGTACCGGGCTTGATCATGATGGCGGTCATCACCAATTCTTACGCCAATGTGGTGTCCTCATTTTTCAGCATGAAGTTTCAACGCAGTATCGAGGAGCTGCTGGTCTCGCCGGTGCCCAACTGGGTGATCCTGACTGGTTACGTGGCGGGAGGGATGTCTCGGGGATTGGCGATTGGGGTTATCGTGACGCTGTTGTCGCTGGCTTTTACGTCGCTCAACCTCTATAGCGTCGGTATTGTGATTGCTACTGCGTTTATGACATCGATGCTGTTTTCACTGGGCGGATTTGTCAATGCGCTGTTTGCTACCAAGTTTGATGACATCTCCATCGTCCCGACCTTTGTGCTGACACCGCTGACCTACCTGGGCGGGGTGTTTTATTCGATCGATATGCTGCCGGATTTCTGGCAGGGCGTCTCCATGGTCAATCCCATTCTCTATATGATCAATGCCTTCCGTTACGGCGTTCTTGGGGTATCCGACGTACCGGTTGCTGTGGCGCTTGGCATGTTGGCCCTGTTTATCACGATTCTTTTTGTCGCTTGCCTGGTGCTTCTCGAGCGGGGCAAGGGTATTCGGAGTTAGGCATGACGTTACATGACGCGCCGCTGGGCGAGAAATCGACCTATCCCGAGCGCTATGACCCAACGTTGTTGTTTCCGGTCTCCCGCCGGGACAATCGCCGCAAACTGGGTCTGGGTGATGGTCGCTGGCCCTGGTACGGTGAAGACCGGTGGCAGGCTTTCGAGCTTTCCTGGCTGGCACCTGGCGGATTGCCGCAAGTCGCCATTGCAGAGTTCCGGGTACCGGCCGATTCCCCCCATCTGGTGGAATCGAAGTCACTCAAACTCTATTGCAATTCATTGAATCAAACGGTGTTCGAGCACCGCCAAGCCGTCCTCGACACCCTGATAAGGGATCTCTCGCAGGCCGCGGGTGCCGAGGTCGAAGTCCTGTTTCATTCCGTGGATGAGCCGGTCACGCTGCTGGCCCGGCCAGCCGGATACCAACTGCTGGAAGCGGAACCGATAACCATTGATGATTATCGTCTTGATAGCAATCACCTGAATGTGGATGCAGGTCGGCAGGTTACCGAGGGGCTTTGCACGCACCTGTTGAAGAGCAATTGTCCGGTGACCGGGCAGCCTGACTGGGGAACGCTATTGATTGACTACAGTGGGCCTGCCATCGATCGGGCTGGATTGCTACGTTACGTGGTGGGATTCCGTCAGGAACAGGATTTTCACGAGCACTGCGTCGAACGGATTTTTATGGATCTGATGGACCGTTGCGGGCCCAGCCAGTTGTCCGTGAGTGCTCATTATACGCGGCGGGGAGGACTTGATATTAATCCCTGGCGTAGTACCGAGCTCGGCAGAGCGCCGGCGTTTCGGCTCTCACGCCAGTGAGCATAGAGGCAGCGGCTTGGCCTGCTTCGGGCAAGGCCTGCCTGGAAGCCGGGGCAGGGTGGCCCCTGCAGCTGGCAGGGAATGACTACTCGTCATCCCGCAGGCGCTGACAGGCATTTTCCAGAGCCTTCAGGATGCTTTCGCGTTCCTCGTGGTTAACCTTTTCAGAGTCCAGATACATGGCAAAGCCTTCGTGTTCGCACTCCATGAAGCTGCGCAGCGGGCCGATGTCCTGGCGGAAATCCACCACTTCGTAAATGGGGACCGGGCGCGCAAAGCCTTTCACCGTGATTTCACCCTTGTCCCGGCACATGATCTTGTCCTTGATCAGTGAGAACGTTTCATAGGACACCAGAATTTCACCGGGTTCGCCAAGGGATTCCAGGCGGCTGGCGAGATTCACTTCCTTGCCGATGATGGTGTAGTCCATGCGATTATCGGCGCCAAAGTTCCCCACGGTACAGAAACCGGTGCTAATCCCCATACGGATTTCCAGGGGGGTGCGTATGCCCTGGCTGCGCCACTTCTGCCGGAGCACCTTCATGTGCTTACGCATTTCGATGGCCATGGCGACACAGGCGAAGGTGTCTTCCTTTGCGCCGCGACTGGTGGGGTCGCCAAAGAAAATCATGATGGAGTCGCCCACGAACTTGTCGATCGTGCCGCCGTATTTGAGGGCAATCTGCGACATTTCCGTGAAGTAGGTATTGAGCAGTTCCGTCAGGCTTTCCGGCTCCATCTCTTCGGACAGGTCGGTGAAACCGCGGATATCGGAGAAAAAGACGGCCAGCCGCTTGCGCTGGGTCTCGAGACGCACATCACGCTCGCCGGTGAAAATGGACTGCCATACCTGTGGCGAGAGGTACTTGGCCAGCTTGTGCGATAGTGCAATGGACTGTTCCCGCTGGTACTGAATCTGTGATTTGGCCAGCACCAGGGCCCGGGCCTGTTGGTGCGTGTAGTAGGCGGTTACACAGATGAAAACAGCGACGCTGATACCGGCAACCACGCTCACCAGGAGTGGAGTATCCGAGAGTGTGGGAATGCCAAACACCGCCATGCCCGCCAGAATGCCGCCGCCGGTTGCCATGAGACCCATCAGCCAGCTTTGCATGCCCCCCACGATAATGCAGCTGAAATTGAGCATCAGCAGCAGGAGGATGGAGGGAACAATGCTGAAATCGATCAGGTTCAGCACAATGCCGAGGAGGGCTGCATCCAGCAGCAGGATCTTGCGACGAACGCGCTGATTCTGCTGAACGCCAAAATAACGGGTCACAAAATAGACCAGTTGTGGCCACAGCAAGGAAGCCGGTACCGCCCAAATGAGATTCGGGCTGAAGTGATTGGTAAGTATGCCGGCCAGAATAATGAATGTGCCGGTCAGATAACCCATCACCCGTGCGTTGTAATCCGGCATGGGCGGAATCGCAGCGGGCTTGCGCTTCTTTTTGTCGAGCGGTGCAACCTTGGCGGTGGCTAACGGTGCGTTCATCATCCTAGAACCTGATCCGTCCCACGAGCATGTCTTTCAGCATGACCCAATCCCCGATCAAGCTGTATAGCGGGTATTTGAATGTGGCTGGACGGTTTTTCTCGAAGAAGAAGTGTCCAACCCAGGCGAAACCGTACCCCAGAACCGGCAACAATAGAAGCCAAAGCCACTGTTGAGTGATGACAGACCAGGCGGCAACAGCTATGACCAGCAGACTGCCAATGTAATGCAGGCGGCGACAGGTGGGATCACTGTGCTCAGCAAGATAGTAGGGGTAGAATTCCCGAAAGGAATTAAACTCGTTATTCGTGGTCATGACACCCTGGAGCGTTTCGCTTGTTGTTATCATCGCTTGTCAGCGTGGAGCGCAATTAATGCTCAGGCTAACTCTATAAGATTATCAGTATTTGACGCGGTTCACAATTTTATCGCATTGGTTGAGCGTGATTCGACCATTAGCCAGTTGTGATGCCGGGGTGATCTGTCGTAAGGCGCCCAGGTGGACGCTCCGTCGACCCGGCCAGCCGAAGCGCTATTATCACCGCCGCTGGTCACGCATGTGGAGAGATTATGTCGTCAGTCATCGAAAGCATTCTGACTCGTCAGTCGGAGCCCCGCCTCGAAGCCCCTGCACCGGACCGTGAGACGCTGCGGGAGGTGTTGGCTTGTGCGTTCAAAGCGCCGGACCATGCGTTGCTTCGACCCTGGCGTTATCTGGTGATCGAGGGTGAGGGGTTGGAGCGCATGGGGAAGTTCTGGGCGGAATGCCTGCAGGAGGAAAATCCGGAGTGTAGTGAAGCGGATCGCCGTAAGGCATTGGGACAACCGCTGCGGGCTCCCATGATCATTGTCGGCATAACCTCACCAAAGGCTCACCCGAAAGTCCCGCCCATTGAGCAGCACATTTCCACTGGGGTAGGGCTGGGTTACATGTTGCTGGCGCTTGAGGAGCGGGGTTTTGCCGGTATCTGGCGAACCGGCGATATGGCCTACCATCAGGGCTTCAAGAAACGTCTGGGGCTGCAGGAAGAAGAACAAATTGCCGGGTTTCTCTATGTCGGGACTCCCACGCTCCGGAAACAACCGTCTCCGGAACCGGAATTTGAAGGCCACGTCAGCTTCTGGCAGGGCTGATCAATCGTGTTCCGGTAGTCGATGACGGTCGACTGCCGGAGACGGGAAAGCTTTTGCCGCTTTTGTTTTGCCTCTCGATCCCCCTATCGCTTTCTAAAACGCGCCGTTACCGACTTCCTGTTTTTTGGCATCACTATTGCTTTTGTTTCCCCAGAACCATTTCCACCGCTTGGGGGAGACCGCCATGACAATCAACTTCAACAACGCACTGGGCATTCACGAACGGGCCCTTTACATGCGTACTGAACGTGCCGAGGTATTGGCCAACAACCTGGCCAACGCCGATACCCCAGGTTTCAAAGCGCGCGACATTGATTTCAGGGCGGCCCTGGATGCGGCGCAGCGTGACCAGCTGCCCCTGGAAAGTACCAATCCGGGCCATATGGGCCTGCCGGGTGATGGTGACGTGCCGAACCTGAAGTATCGCGTTCCGGCCCAGCCGTCAATCGATGGCAATACCGTGGATACCCAGGTTGAGCTGGCTCACTACATGCGGAATTCAATGGACTTCCAGTCAACCTTCCAGTTCCTCAATGGCAAATTCAAAGGCCTGACCGCGGCCATTAAAGGAGAATAACCATGGCGCTTAACCAGATTTTCGATATTGCCGGAAGCGGCATGGCAGCCCAATCAATCCGTTTGAATACGACGGCGAGCAATCTGGCCAATGCGGACACGGCCAGCGCCACGGAAGAGGGCGCCTATCGGGCGCGAAAGCCCGTTTTTTCAGCCATCCAGCAGCAGTTGCTCGAAAACAGCGGTCGGGGAAAGGTGATGGACGCAAACCAGGAGCGGGGCGTCGGTGTTGAGGTTCGCGGTATCGTCCAGAGCGATGAAGCGGTTGAACGTCGTTACCAGCCCAATCACCCGCTGGCCAATGAAGACGGTTACGTATTTTACTCCAACGTCAACACGGTGGAAGAGATGGCTGACATGATGTCCGCCTCGCGCAGCTTCCAGAACAATGTGGAAGTTATGAATGCCGCTAAAAGCATGATGCAGCGGATTCTCACCCTCGGTCAGTAATGGCGCCAGGAGTCGACCATGAGCACGATTAACACACAAAGCGCTTCGGACGTCCTGAGCCGGTACGCCGTTGAGAAGCAACAGTCCGATGCGCCCAAGAAGGCCAATGATCTCGGCAAAAACGAGTTTATGGACCTGATGCTGGCGCAGATGAACAACCAGAATCCGCTCAAGCCGCAGGACAATGGTGAGTTCATCGCTCAGCTGGCCCAATTCAGCTCGCTCGAGGAAATGCAAAAGCTGACCCAGAGCGTGGATACCGCCATGGGACAGTTCCGTTCCTCCCAGGCACTACAGGCTTCAGCGATGGTCGGCCAGTCTGTGGTTGTGCCCTCCGAAACGGCGCAACTGGGCGCGGACGGTAAGGTCAGTGGCATGATCGATCTGGCCGCCAGCACCTCCAATCTCCAGCTATCGGTGCTCAACGGGTCCGGAGAGCTGGTCCGGCAGGTGAATCTCGGGCCCCACGGTGGTGGCCAGGTGCCGTTCGAATGGGACGGCAAGAACGAAAGCGGCAATCTTATGCCGCCTGGCCAATACAGCTTGAAAGCAGAGGCCAGTTATCCGGATGGCACAGAACAGATGAATACGCTGATAAGTTCCAACGTGGACAGCGTTTCCCTGGGCAAGGATGGCTCGGTCACATTGAACCTCGCTGGCATGGGCTCGGTGCCCCTCAGCGAAGTACGGCAAATCAACTAAAAGGTCGGGCGAGGTGAATCATGGCTTTTAACATCGCACTGAGTGGTCTGAAGGCGTCCCAGATTGATCTGGAGACCACCGGCAACAACATTGCCAACGCCAGCACCGTCGGCTTCAAGAAATCCCGGGCCGAATTTGGTGATCTTTACTCCAACAGCTTCCTGAGCGCGGGTCAGGCACAGGTAGGCGATGGGGTAAGGGTGCAGGAAATCCGGCAACAGTTTTCCCAGGGTAACATTACCAATACCGACAGTGGGCTGGACCTGGCCATTAATGGCGAAGGTTTCTTCGTTCTCAATAACAATGGCGAAGTCCGCTACACCCGCGCTGGCCAGTTCGGGGTCGACCGGGACGGGTTTATCGTCAACAACCAGGGCATGCGCGTACAGGGTTTCAGTGCCGACGAAGACGGTAATCTCAGTGGGGTGCGCGGTGATCTGGAAGTCCAGACCGACAACCTGGCGCCGCGCCGGACAACACTGGTGGAATCCGATGTGAACCTGGATGCGCGCGAAGACGTGCTTGCCGAGCGATTCCAGACCTTCACGGCGGAGGGCAGTGGCATCGGCCAGGCGATCAACACATTCTCCGGGACGGCGGAACTGCCTGCCGAAACCTGGCAAATCACCAATCCCGATGGCACCGTCAGTTCCCTCACCACAGCTGCAGGATCGGCCGGTGCCGTCGCTGCCACCTTGAGCCAGCAGGATGGCATTTCGGCGGACGCCAGCACGACCGCTCTGCTGTCTGATGGTGACTTCAATCCCGATACGGGCACCAATTCGGATGCGCTGACCATCAATGGCGTCAGCTTTACGCTGGACAGTGGGGCTGGCGCCCCGGGTCTGCAGGCACTGGCCGACGACATCAATAATTCAGCATTGGTGGGTGTTTCGGCGGCCTACCAGGGTGGGCAGCTCGCTATCACCTCCAATCGCGGGGATAACCTCGATTTCACGTTTTCGACGTCCGGTAGCGGCCTGGTGCGTATCGCGGGGCCTGATTCAGATGGCGTTTCCGGCTCTTCGATCAGCGGACCTATCGAGCTGGATGGTTCGTCGGGCAAAACCAACGCTGCAGTGGTTGGCACCATCGACTTTACACTGAACGATGGCTACAACATTGAGCCTGATCCCACTTCAGGGAGCACGGCGATCGTCAACAATCCCACATACAATCAGGATGTCACGAATCTCTTCGATCCGGATGACCAGCGGACTTACAACCATGCGACGTCCACAACAATGTATGACAGTCTGGGCAATCCCCATGTCATGACCCAGTACTTTGTTAAGGAGCCTTCTGCTGCGCCCAATCCGAGCAACCTTTGGACCATGTATGTTCAGATCGATGGTGAAAATGTAGGGCCGCCCAGCGCCGTCGATGGTTCACCGACTCTCGCGTCGTTCAATCTGCGGTTCAACAACGATGGTTCTCTGGACGAAACCCTGTCCGATGACGTGTTGATTTCCAACTGGACCCCGCTGGATGCCAATGGCAATCCCAACGGGGCAGACGGCCCCAATCCCAGTGGTTCCTTGCCGATTCCGCAACCGCCGGAAAGCTCCAACTTTGAAGTGGACATGGGATCTGCAACCCAATTCGGGTCCAACTTTGCTGTCAATAATCTGAGTCAGAACGGCTACACCACAGGGCGGCTTACAGGGCTGGATGTATCCAGCGAGGGGCTGATCTTCGCGCGTTTCAGTAACGGCCAATCTTCAGTCCTGGGGCAGGTGTCACTGGCCAACTTCCAGAATCCGGAGGGCCTGGCGCCAGTAGGCGAAACCACCTGGGTGGAAACGGTCGAATCCGGTGATGCGGTTGTCGGGGCGCCCGACTCAGGGCCCCTGGGCAGTATCAAGTCAAGTTCCGTAGAGGAATCCAACGTCGATTTGTCCGATCAGCTGGTCAACCTGATTGTCGCGCAGCGCAATTATCAGGCGAATGCCAAGACCATTGAGACGTCGGATGCCATCACGCAGACCATCATCAATCTCCGTTAAAGGCTAGCGGAATCGATGCAGGCATGAAATCTGCATCGGTTCACTCAGGCATAGCAAGACGGCAAGAGGTTAACGATGGATAAGTCGCTCTACATCGCCATGTCCGGGGCCAAGCAGAACATGCTGGCCCAGACGGCGCATGCCAATAATTTGGCGAACGTGAATACCACCGGCTTCAAGCGTGACTACACGGCGGCGTTGAGTCAGCCAGTTTACGGCGAGCATTTCCCGACCCGGGCCTACGCCATGGCCTACCGGCCCGGTACCGACACCAGTCAGGGCTCGATGATTGAAACCGGTCGGGATCTTGACGTGGCCGTTCACGGGGAGGGCTGGATCTCCGTCATGGATCAAAACGGTCAGGAGGCCTTTACCCGTCGGGGCGACCTGGAAGTGGACGTCAACGGCATTCTGCGCACCGGCGATGGTTTGCCGGTCATGGGGAATGGCGGCCCGGTCGCGATTCCGCCTTCCAATAAAATCCAGATTGGCGCTGATGGGACCATTTCCGTTATTCCTATCGGTGGTCCGCCCGATCAACTGGCGGAGGTAGACCGCCTGAAACTCGTCAATCCTCCGGCTGATACGCTGGAGAAAGGTCCGGATGGCCTCATGCGCCGTAAGCCGGATGCCGCCGTGGCCGGTGGCGAACCTGCCGATGCGGCGGTTACCGTTGAGTCCGGTTTCCTCGAAGGCTCTAACGTCAATCCGGTGGAATCCCTCATCCAAACCCTTGAATTATCTCGCCAATATGAAATGCAGGTAAGAGCAATGCGCTCCGCTGACGAAAATAGTGAGGCGGCGGCACGCATTTTGCAGAACCTCTAGTAAAGCCCTTCAGGGTGACGGATTAACGGCAGTCGGCGGAAAAATGCCGCCGCTGCCGGCAAAACCCGGCAAACCAGCCGGCCTCCGTGTCCCTGCTTTACGAGGAGGTTGTAACCATGCATCCAGCACTTTGGGTCAGCAAAACAGGTTTGAGCGCTCAGGACACTGCCCTGACGACCACGTCCAACAACCTGTCCAACGTCAATACCACTGGTTTCAAGCGCGATCGTGCGGTCTTTCAGGACCTGCTTTACCAAACGCAGCGTCAGCCGGGTGGTTTGACGTCTCAGAATTCGGAACTGCCTTCCGGCCTCCAGCTGGGTACCGGTGTGCGTGTGGTCGGGACCACCAAGGAATTTACCCAGGGCAACCTGGAAGTTACCGAGCAGGCACTCGATATGGCTGTAGATGGCCGCGGTTTCTTTCAGGTCCTGATGCCGGACGGCAACATCGCCTATACCCGGGATGGCCAGTTCCAGCTGAATTCTGACGGTACCGTCGTCACCGCCAACGGTCATCCGCTTGAACCCAACATCACGGTTCCTGACAACGCCACCTCCATCACCATTGGTACCGACGGTACGGTTTCCGCGATTGTCGGCAACGATACCAGCCCGACCCAGCTGGGGCAGATTCCGCTGGTGGATTTCGTCAATCCCCAGGGCCTGGAAGCCATCGGCAATAACCTTTATCGCGAAACCAACGCCTCCGGTGATCCGCAGGAAGGCGAAGCCGGCCTGGCCGGTCTCGGTACGATCGAGCAGGGGATGGTGGAGAGCTCCAACGTTGAGGTGGTCGAGGAGCTGGTCAACATGATCACGATCCAGCGGGCTTACGAGATGAATTCCAAAGTCGTTTCCACCACCGATCAAATGCTCCAGTTCCTGACGCAGAACGTGTAAGGCGCCGGAGCAAGTGAGGTTGTCATGAAAACTGTCATGCGATTGACGAGCGTTCTGCTCATCCTGGGATTGGCCGGCTGTACCGCCATGACCCGGCCCCGGGCAACGCCGGACGATCCGGCCTACGCGCCGGTGCCGCCGCGGCAAATGGCGTCGCCCCAGCCGGTCAGTGGTTCCATTTTCCAGAGCTCGCGGGATTACAACCCTTATGGTGACCGCAAGGCGATCAATGTGGGAGACATCCTCACGGTGCAGCTGCAGGAGCAAACCGCCTCTTCAAAAACGGCGGCGACCAGCATCACCAAGGATCAGCAACTGGATCTGGAAAACCCGACCTTCTTTGGCAACAACGTGACGTCCGGGGATCTGAGTCTGGGGGCCAGTGCCGATATGCAGCGTGACTTTGCCGGGGATGCGGAAGCGGATCAGAGCAACAGCCTTCAGGGCAACATCACCGTGACTGTGGTTGACCGTCTGCCCAATGGCATTCTCAAGATCCGGGGCGAAAAATGGCTTTCCCTGACCAATGGTGACGAATACATCCGGCTGACCGGCCTGGTTCGTCCCGAGGACATCAGCCCGAACAATGAGGTGGTGTCGACCCGGATTGCCGATGCCCGAATCGGATATGGCGGCACCGGCGACTTCGACCAGGCCAACCAGATGGGCTGGCTGGCGCGCTTCTTCAACAGTGAATGGTTTCCGCTCTAACGGCGGCGAGGTGTGACAATGCAGCCTTTAGCAACAACAGCCCGCATCCTGATGGTTCTGCTCCTCGCTTTGACGGTGGGTTCAGCCCACGCCGAGCGGATCAAGGACATCGCCACGGTCAAGGGGGTGCGCAAGAACCAGCTGGTGGGTTACGGCCTGGTGGTCGGTCTGGACGGCTCCGGTGACAAGGCGCCGTTCACCAACCAGACCTTCCGCAACATGATGAGCAAGTTTGGCATCACGCTGCCGGATGGTGTCGATCCCAAGCTCAAGAATGTGGCGGCCGTATCCGTGCAGGCGGATCTGCCGGCGTTCGCGAAGCCCGGGCAGACCATCGACATCACCGTCTCCTCGATCGGTAATGCCGACAGCCTGCGCGGGGGAACTCTGGTCATGACGCCGCTGCGCGGTGCCGATGGGCAAATTTACGCCATGGCGCAGGGCAGTCTGATCGTCGGCGGGTTTGGTGCCGAAGGGCAGGACGGTTCGCGGATTACCGTCAACATCCCCAGTGTTGGTCGCATCCCCGGTGGCGCGACGGTCGAACGTGAAGTGGCAACGCCCTTCAATAAAGGCGACACCATCACCTTCAATTTGAACAACCCGGACTTCACCACCGCCAAGCGGATGGTGGAGACCATCAACGGCACCCTCGGGCCCAACATGGCCTATGCCGAGGATTCCACCTCGGTCACGGTCAAGGCGCCGCGGGACCCGTCACAGCGAGTCAGCTTCCTGTCGATCCTGGAGAACATGAATGTGGAGCCCGGACAGGATGCCGCCCGGGTCGTGATCAACTCGCGTACCGGCACTATCGTGGTCGGGCAGAACGTCCAGGTGCAGCCGGCCGCGGTCACCCACGGCAACATGACGGTGACCATCCAGGAAAACCCGCAGGCCAACCAGCCCAATCCGCTGGGGCAGGGCGAAACGGTGGTCGTTCCGCAGACCCAGGTTCGGGTGACCAACGAACCGGCCCGTATGTTCCGCTTTGGCCCGGCGACCACGCTCAACGAGATCGTGGAAGCGGTCAATCAGGTTGGGGCGGCACCGGGTGACGTGATGGCCATCCTGGAAGCGCTCAAGCAGGCCGGTGCGCTGCGCGCTGAAATTATTGTGATCTGAGGGGTTATCCGAGGATAGAAGCATGCAAGACGCTCGACTGGACCAGGCTCAAATCTACACCGAATTCGGTGGCCTCAACGCAATGAAGGCGCAGGCCAAGCGCGACAAGGCCGGCGCTTTGGAGGGCGTTGCACGTCAGTTCGAGAGCATGTTCATTTCCCAGATGCTGTCGGCCATGCGCAGCGCCAACCAGGTTTTTTCCGAGGGCAACTTCCTCAACAGCCAACGTACCGAATTCGTTCAGCAGATGTTCGACAGCCAGATCAGTCAGACCCTCAGTGCCGGCAAAGGTATTGGTCTGGCAGAACGGCTGAAGCAGCAGATGCAGCGCCAGATTCCGGATATGGACCGGCCGGAGCATGCGACGATCAGTCGAGGTATTGGCGACTATCCACGCAATCTGCCCAGCCTCAGCCAAAAACTGCCGGAGAACGTGGCACGGGTTGAGGCGATGAAACCGCAGGCGCCCGCACATCCAAAACCATCGAGCGAGACCCTCCCGGCTCGCTTTGAATCGCCGCAACAGTTTGTCCAGAAACTGTGGCCGGTGGCCTCTGAAGTGGCCGCCGATGCCGGGTTGGATCCCCGGGTGTTGGTGGCGCAGGCAGCGCTGGAAACCGGGTGGGGGCGCCACATGATCGAGGGTGATCAGGCCCAGCCGAGCTTCAACCTGTTCGGCATCAAGGCGGACAGCCGATGGGGTGGTGACGCCGTCGACATCACCACGACGGAATACCGCGAAGGCCTGCCGGTTAAGCAGAAAGCGGCATTCCGCGCTTACGAAGATTATCGCGCGAGTTTCCGGGACTACGTGGATTTCCTGGAATCCAATCCCCGTTACAAACAGGTGCTGGAGCATGCCGCGGATCCCGAGGCTTACGTCAGAGAGCTTCAGGAAGCCGGTTATGCCACGGATCCGGCCTATGGCGAAAAGATTCAGAACATCATGAACGGCGAATGGGTTCAGTCAGCACTGGAACCCGCCAATGATTGGTTGCCCGGACAGTCCGGGCAGGAGCGTGAATAATGGCTGGGCTCATCAATGTTGGGCTGACTGGCATCAAGGCCAATCAATCGGCCCTGACCACCACCGGCAATAACGTTACCAATGCCAACACCCCGGGTTACAGCCGGCAGGAAGTGCTCTTCGAGAGTAATTTCAGTCAGCGCACCGGTGCCGGCTATCTGGGCTCGGGTGTTTCGGTGGCCGATATCCGGCGTCTCAACAGCGAGTTCGTCAACACCCAGCTGCGTTCCGACACCACCCTGTTCAATGCCCAGGACACCCTGGTCAGCAACATCAAGCAGCTGGACAACCTGTTGGGTAACGATGCAACCGGTCTGAACACCGCCCTGTCCGGTTTCTTCAGCGCCATTCAGGGGGCTACGGAAGACCCGCAATCAATTTCCCAGCGTCAGTTGGTGCTCAACAGTGCGGACTCCCTCGCCAATCGTTTCCAGTCGATTTATAGCCGCCTGGAAGGTCTGGAGCAGTCCGTCAACCAGCAATTTACGGCGGCCATTACCGAAGTGAACGGCCTGGCCCAGGGCATTGCCGAGCTGAACAAGTCCATCGCCGGTTCACCCGGTATCGCCCAGGGCGACGATCCCAATAACCTGCTGGATCAGCGGGACGAGAAACTGCGCCAGCTTTCTGAGCTGGTCCAGCTCCAGGTGGTGCAGGGCTCCAGTAATCAGGTCAACGTCCTGATCGGAAACGGTCAGTCGCTGGTACTGGGCGATCAGGCGGGACAGCTGGGGCTGACGGACGATCCGCAAAACCCAGCCAAGCAGCAGATAGCCTTCCTGGGCAACAAAGAGCCCCAGATCATTTCCAGCGAACTCTCTGGCGGTAAGCTGGGCGGTCTGCTGGAATTCCGCGACAACGTTCTGAATCCCACGTTCAACGAGATGGGACGAATCGCCATTGGCGTGGCTGATCAGATCAACGATCAGCATGAACTGGGCATCAATCTGGATGGCCAGCTCGGCGGCCTGTTCTTCGAAGATGTGAACAGCCGTGAACGGATGTTGGGCCGTGCCGTCAGCAATGCCAATAATGCCCCGCCGCGAGATCGCGTACTGGGGGTGGAAATCACGGATGTCAGTGTCCTGCAGGGGCAGGAATACATTCTGGAAATCGAGGGCTCGGCGGACGATCGCTACGTGCTCAAGCGTGAATCGGACGGCGAAATCGTCAAGCAGGGTCGTTTCCCGGCCGGTATTCCGGCCGAAATCGAGCTGGACGGTTTCAACCTTTTTCTCGAATCCGGCAGTTTCCAGGCCGGCGACAGCTTCCTGATTCAGCCCACGCGCACGGGTGCCCGGGATATTGACACCGTTCTGGACCGGCCGGAGGGGATCGCGCTGGGATCGCCGATCAAGGCCGAAGCCGACCTGGGGAATACCGGTAGCGGCAAGATTACTCAGGGCACCATGCTGGATGTCAAAAGCCCGCTGACCAATCAGGTGCTGCCGGCCTTCAGCCAGGAGGGGCAATTGACGCCGCCTCTGGCCATTCGTTTCACCAGTGAAACGACCTATGAAGTGCTGGACTATTCCGACCCCTCAAACCCCAAGCCGCTGCAGCCGCCGCTCAACAATGAGCATTATCAGGCGGGCGTTACCAACACGGTGTTCACCGATGATCCCGGCCAGCGGATTGCGACCATGGCTGGCGGCGGTGCAACGGTAACAACATCACCGGAGGCGATTGGCGCCGGGCCCGGTGTTCCTCAGAATGGGTACACGGCCCAGACCATCTCTATTCGTAACAGAGATCCGGAAACCGGCATTACGACGACGCAGACGGTCAATCTTTCTCCGCCAGAAAATAGCGCAAAATCAATAGCCTCCAAGCTTGGTGTTGTTGATGGTGTGCAGGCGACCGCTTATACAAAAGTCCGGTTGGATACGTTTCAGAATAACGCGCCGGGTACTTTCAGTACCCTGAACATTACCGTGGGCGGAAACACAGCTGAGGCGCGAACCATTGCTGTGACGCCCACTGGCGACTTTTCAGCGGATGAGCTGGAAAAGGCGCTCAGGGCGGACCCCAACTTTGAAAGCCTCGGGCTGGAAATTTCAAATGATGGCAATGGGTTAAACCTGCTATCTGCAACCGGAGAAGACATTTCAATCGGTTTGACAGGCGGTGGCGGTGATCAGTTGAACGTCACCAAAATCAACCCCTACGGCACGAATCCAGCCTCCCAAACCCTAAACGATGATGAGGAAATCACCCTGGGTGGCGTTGTTGACTTAAAGCTTGCCGATGGCGTTTCCATGTCTGCGGATGCCACCGGCAATGTATTTGCACAGTCACCCCAAAGCGATTCCAGCTATCTTGGCTTCCAATTTGAGCTGTCCGGAGTACCTGAAACGGGTGACGTATTTACCATCAACTACAACGATGACGGTTCTGCGGACAACCGCAACGGACTGGCGATGAGCGAACTTGCGTTGAAAAAGACGCTGGGCAACGGCAAGAACACGTTCGGGGATGCCTATGCGGGCGTGGTGGAAACCGTCGGCAGTCGGACCAACCGCGCTCAACTGGACCAGGAGTCCAGTCAGACGCTTCTGACCCAGTCGGAAAACCAATGGCAGGAAACCTCGGGCGTCAGCCTGGACGAGGAGGCTGGCAAGCTGGTGCAGTATCAGGCCGCCTACAATGCTTCGGCCCAGGTGGTGTCCATAGCGCGGGATCTGTTCAACACCTTGATAGGGACGTTCAGCTGATGGCCGTTAGCGGTCGCTGAGAGGTTAGAGTTATGCGTGTTTCAACCCAACAAATTTTCCAAAGTGGCATTAAGCGCATTCAGGATGTGAATGTTCAGCTGCAGAAAACCCAGCAGCAGGTGTCCAGTGGCAAGCGCGTCCTGAATCCGTCGGATGATCCGGTCGCGGCCACCCGAATTCTGCAGCTGAATCAGGATCTGGCACGTACCGACCAGTTCAAGAAGAATATCGATCTGGCTGAAAACCGGCTGCAGCAGGAAGACAGCACGCTGGGTTCGGTCAATGACCTGCTGATCCGGGTCAAAGAGCTGACGGTGAAGGCGGGTGACGGTGCCTTGAATGCCCAGGACCGTAAATTCCTCGCCTCGGAACTCCGTGAGCGACTGGACCAACTGGCCGGGCTGGGGAATGCCCGGAATGCCCGTGGCGAATATATGTTTGGCGGGTTCAAGGGCGCCGAGGCGCCGTTTGAGCAGAATGTGTCTGGCGCCTGGGTTTACACGGGCGACGAAGGGCAGCGCAGCCTGGAAGTCGATGATGGTGTGCAAGTGCCCATCAATGATAACGGTAAAGGCATCTTCGTCGATGTGAGGGCCAATGAACCTTCCTTCTTTACTCGGGCCAGCGATCAGAACAAGGCGGAGCCGCCGGCCACCATCAGCGCGGGCCTGGTGATGGATAAAGAGGCCTTTGGCGAATTATATCCGGAAGATATTCGTGTTGAGTTCACCCGGAATGTTACGAGTGGAGCCGTCACCTACTCCGCTTACGAGCGCAACTCGGGTCGTGAACTGGTAACAGATGAACCCTACGTCAATGGTGAGGCCATCAGCGTTGCAGGGGCTCAGTTTACGGTCAGTGGTGATCCGGCGGACGGTGACACCTTTTTCGTACAGACAGCTGAAAAACAGTCGGTGTTCACAACCGTCGAAAAGTTAATTGATGGCCTGGAGAACTACTCGCCGAATCCGGCCTATCGCCAGGCGTTCGATAATCTCCTTGAAAACTCCCTGGCCAATCTGGATGAGGCACAGAACAACGTCCTTGAAGCTCGCACGAGAGTGGGCGCGCGTCTCAACACCGTCGAGACCACGCGGGAATTCCATGCTGACAGTGAGCTGCTCAATCAGGAAGTGAAATCCGATCTTGAAGACCTTGACTACGCCAAGGCTGTCAGCCGGCTCAGTCAGCAGAACTTCGTTTTGCAGGCCGCGCAGCAGTCCTTCGCCCAGGTTTCGCGCCTGTCGCTATTCGATTCGTTGTAAGCGGAAATGCGGTTTTCTATTGACCTGAAAGAGGTCGCGCGTATAATCGCGTTTCTGTCGCCGGGGTGGTGAAACTGGTAGACACGCGAGACTCAAAATCTCGTGCAGGCAACTGCGTGTGGGTTCGAGTCCCACCCCCGGCACCATAACCACTCTATCCAAGCCTTTTCACTGGAAAAGGCGAGACCTGGTCGGTAAAGCCAGCTCACCTCATGAATGTCACCGATTTCGATTTTGATCTGCCGGACGAACTGATCGCGCGTTACCCGCTCGAGGAACGCACCGCGAGCCGTCTGCTTTGCCTCGACGGTCGCACAGGCACCATCAACCATCGCCAGTTTCGCGACCTGGAAGGGTTGCTTGAGCCTGGGGACCTCCTAGTCTTCAATGATACCCGCGTGATTCCCGCCCGGCTTTTTGCTGTCAAGCCCACCGGTGGGCGCGTGGAAATCCTGGTGGAACGGGTGGTTGATGCAGGCGAGGTCCTGGCTCACGTGCGCAGCTCCAAACCTCTGCGTCCAGGGCAAACCGTAACCGTGGAGAACGGCCCCGAGCTGACCATGCTCGAGCGCGAAGGCAGTCTGTTCAGACTGGCCTTTCCATCCGAATCTCCAGTGCTCGAGACGTTGCAGGCTGTCGGGCATATGCCGTTGCCTCCGTATGTCGATCGTCCCGACGAGGAAGCGGATCGTGAGCGCTACCAGACCGTGTTCGCTCGCCGGGCCGGTGCTGTGGCAGCGCCCACCGCCGGATTGCATTTTGACGAGGGGATGCTGGAGCGGCTGGCTCAGAAAGGGGTTCATCAGGCCTATGTGACCTTGCATGTCGGGGCTGGTACCTTTCAGCCGGTGCGGGTGGATGATATTCGCGACCACGAAATGCATAGCGAATGGATCGATGTTCCGAAATCCGTGGTGGCGCAAGTGGAACAGGTTCGTGCCCGTGGCGGCCGTGTGGTCGCGGTCGGTACCACCGCGGTCAGGGCTCTGGAGAGTGCGGCGCAGAATGGCCGGCTGGAACCGTATCAGGGTGAAACAAACATCTTTATCTATCCGGGTTACCGGTTCCGTGCGGTGGATGCCCTGGTGACCAATTTCCACCTGCCGCAGTCGACTCTTCTGATGCTGGTGTCGGCCTTTTCCGGGCGCGAAAACATTCTGGCTGCCTACAATGCAGCGGTGGATGCCCGCTATCGGTTTTTCAGCTATGGCGATGCCATGTTCCTGACTCCCAGTGCTCCGTCGAGGTGATATTGGCGATTACAGCGAGCCTGTGGCGCATTGCCGCAAGGCGCGGACAAACCCACTGAACCCGTCAGTAGCATCTTGACGGAGTACGGCCAACAACGAGGAATAGCATGTCCAGAGAGTGCGCGATGCAGTTCCAGCATCTGGCCAGCGATGGCAAGGCACGCCGGGGGCGTCTGAGCTTCCCGCGCGGGACGGTGGAAACACCGGCCTTTATGCCCGTGGGTACTTACGGCACCGTCAAGGGCATGCTGCCGCGGGATATCCGCGAGATCGGTGCCGAGATCATCCTCGGCAACACGTTCCATCTCATGCTTCGTCCGGGAACGGAAGTGATCAAGGCCCATGGGGATCTGCACGATTTTATGCAGTGGTCCGGGCCGATCCTGACCGACTCCGGCGGTTTCCAGGTTTTCAGTCTTGATGGCCTGCGCAAGGTTTCCGAGGAGGGTGTGGCGTTCCGCTCGCCGGTGGATGGATCTCCCGTGTTTTTGGACCCGGAGCGGGCGATCGCGGTACAGCATGCGCTGGGTTCCGACATTGTCATGATTTTTGACGAGTGCACGCCGTATCCGGCCACGGAACAGGAGGCGCGGGATTCCATGCAGATGTCGCTGCGCTGGGCGCAGCGCTGCAAGCAGGCCCATGGCGAAAACCCCTCGGCGCTGTTTGGCATCGTACAGGGCGGAATGTATGACGGCCTGCGACAGGAATCACTGAAAGGCCTGATAGATATCGGTTTTGATGGTTACGCAATCGGTGGTCTTTCGGTGGGAGAGCCCAAGGAAGAGATGCAGGCGGTTCTGGATGCATTGACGCCATCCATGCCGGCCGACCGGCCGCGTTACTTGATGGGCGTGGGCAAGCCCGAGGACATTGTTGAAGCCGTTCGCCGTGGTGTTGACATGTTCGATTGCGTGATGCCGACCCGCAACGCCCGCAATGGCCATCTGTTTACCAGTGAGGGCGTGATCAAGATCCGCAACGCCAAGCACCGCTATGACACCGGCCCCCTCGACGCCAATTGCGACTGCTACAGCTGCACGCATTTTTCCCGAGCCTACCTGCATCACCTTGAACGGTGTAATGAAATGCTGGGTGCGCAGCTCAACACCATCCATAACCTGCGCTACTACCAGAACCTGATGGCTGGATTGCGTGGGGCCATCGAAGAGGGTACATTGTGCCACTTCGTAAACCGGTTCTATGAGCAGCGGGGGCAGGAGACACCGCCGTTGCGTTGAGTGCATGTCCGGCTTCAAACCGGAATGCCGAAGACCGAATAGACTTCTTGTACTTGCTCACGTGGAGACCTTAAATGAGTTTGTTCCGTGCCTTGTGTGCCGTTCTCATTGCATTCGCCGTGCCCGTAACGGCGCTGGCCCAATCGGAGCCGAGCGGAGCCAGTCCGATTGCTCAGGTGATTTTCTTTGGCGGCTTTATCCTGATCTTCTACCTGTTGATCTGGCGGCCACAGTCCAAGCGTGCCAAGGAACACAAGAATCTTGTTTCTGAACTTTCCAAAGGCGACGAGGTGGTGACCAGCGGCGGCGTATCCGGACGCATCACCCGCGTGACCGACGACTTTATTGTCCTTGAGGTGGCCGATAACGTCGAAATCAAGGTGCAGAAGAACGCGGTTGCTTCCGCGCTGCCCAAAGGCACCCTGAAAGACATCTGAAGTCAGGACAAACACCCGCCAAGTGCGGGTGTTTGCGTTTTCGCCCTGTCCCTGTTCGACAAGGACTATAAATGCTCAACAAATATCCTCTCTGGAAGAATCTCGTTATCCTGCTCGCTCTCGTGATCGGCGGGATTTACGCGCTACCCAATCTGTATCCGGACGACTATGCCATCCAGATCTCCGGAGCCCGCAGTTCCACGGAAATAGACCAATCCGTGCTCCAGCAGGCCGAACAGGCCCTCAAGGAAGCAGAGCTCGATTATCATGGTGCCCAGGTGGCTGAGAACGGTCGCACGGCCATTCTCCGAGTCGAATCGGCGGAAAAACAGCTGGAAGCCAAGGCCGCGGTGCAGAGTGCGCTGGGCGATGACTACATTGTGGCGCTGAACCTGGCGTCCACAACGCCAGACTGGCTGCGAGCCATTGGTGCCGAGTCCATGAAGCTGGGGCTGGACCTTCGCGGCGGGGTGCACTTCCTGCTGGAGGTGGATACCGAGCAGGCCCTCAAGCAGCGCCTGGAAGTCTACGCCAGCGACATCAAGCGTCGACTCCGGGAAGACCGCATCCGTTACCGCGGTGGCGAAGTGAGCGGCGAAAAGCAGCTGACCCTGAATTTCCAGAAAGAGGAAGAGCGCGACAGTGCTTTCGACCTGATCAAGAGCCAGTACAACGAGTTCCTGTTGAGCCGCAGTCAGGATGGGGATCGTCTGCTGCTCACCCTGACGCTCTCCGACCAGAAGATTCGCGAAATTATCGATTATGCGGTGGAGCAGAACCTGACCACATTGCGTAATCGTGTCAATGAGCTGGGTGTGGCCGAACCGCTGGTCCAGCGCCAGGGCCGTGACCGCATCGTGGTGGAATTGCCTGGCGTTCAGGATACCGCGCAAGCCAAGCGTGTACTGGGCGCGACGGCGAACCTCGAATTCCGCCTGGAAGCGCGTGCGGACGCTTCCGCTTCGGAAACCGAAACCTTCCAGTTCCGGGATAACCCGCAGCGTACCGCGCGGCTGGAAGAAGATATCATCGTCACCGGTGAGAATGTCGCCAACGCGCAGCAGAGTTTTGACCAGAGCGGTATGCCGCAGGTCAACATCACGCTGGATGCCGCAGGTGGCCGCATGATGAACCGGGTGACCCGTAACGCCATCAAGCGCCGCATGGCCGTGCTGTATATCGAGCACAGCAGCACCACCAAAGAGAAAATGGTGGACGGTGAAATGGTCAAGGTGCGTGAACGGTCCGTGGACCGAAAGATTATCAGTCTGGCGACCATCCAGTCGGTGCTGGGAAGCAACTTCCGTATTACTGGCCTCAATTCCGTGAACGAGGCGGCCGAGCTGGCGCTCCTGTTGCGCGCCGGTTCACTGGCAGCGCCCATCTACTTTGCCGAGGAACGCACCATCGGGCCCAGCCTGGGTCAGCAGAATATCGATGCCGGTGTAACATCGGTCTACATCGGCTTTGCGCTCGTCGTGCTATCGATGCTGATTGTCTACAAGGGCTTCGGCGTGATTGCCAACGTGGCGTTGGTGGTCAACCTGGTCTTGATTGTGGCGCTGATGTCGATGTTGTCGGCCACGCTCACCCTGCCGGGTATTGCCGGTATCGTTCTGACGGTCGGTATGGCGGTGGATGCCAACGTGCTGATATTTGAGCGTATAAAGGAAGAGTGGCGTGGAGGCATGCCGCCGCAATCCGCGATTCATGCCGGGTACAGCCGGGCATTCGTATCCATTCTGGATGCCAATATCACCACCTTCCTGGTGGCCATCATTCTGTTCGCCATGGGAACGGGGCCGGTCAAAGGTTTTGCCGTGACCCTCTGTATCGGCATCCTGACTTCCGTGTTCACCGCAGTGATGTTCAGCCGCGCCATCGTCAATGGTGTGGTGGGCGGACGTCAGCTGGAAAAACTGTCCATTTAGGAGGAGGCCGGCATGACAGATAACGCCCCGTACAAATTCGACTTCATGGGCAAGCGCCGCGTTTGGGGCGCCATTTCCATCATTCTGATCCTGGTCTCAGTCGCCAGCCTCGCTTGGCGTGGTGTGCCGTTGGGGCTGGATTTCACCGGCGGTACCCTGATCGAGCTTGAATATCAGGACGCGCCCAGTCTTCCCGATGTCCGCAGCACACTGCAGTCCGTCGGCTACCCTGACGTGGTCGTGCAGAATTTTGGTTCCAAGTCAGAGGTGCTGGTGCGGTTGCCCGCCCAGTTCAATCAGAAAGTGGTTGAGCACATCGTTGGGATGCTGAAAGAGCAGGCTGGCGAAGAGGTAACCCTCAAGCGGGCCGAATATGTTGGTGCCCAGGTTGGTAAGGAGTTGCGCGAAAAGGGCGGCATGGGCATGTTGCTGGCGCTGGGTGTTGTGCTCATTTATGTGGCGATGCGCTTCCAGTTCAAGTTTGGCGTTGCCTCCGTATTGCCGCTGGGTCATGACGTCATCATCACGCTGGGCATGTTCTCCATTTTCCAGTGGGATTTTGATCTGACGGTGCTGGCGGCCTTGCTGGCGGTTGTCGGTTACTCCATTAACGATACCATCATCGTTGCCGACCGCATCCGGGAGAATTTCCGCCGTATCCGCAAGGATGATCCGGTGGAGGTGATCAATATCTCCCTCAACCAGACCCTTTCCCGGACGTTGATGACGTCGGGCACCACCTTGCTGGTGCTGATCTCGCTCTTCATTTTTGGAGGCGAGATGATCCGGAACTTCTCCATTGCATTGATCATCGGTATCGTTGTTGGTACCTACTCATCGATCTATGTCGCAGCTAACCTGCTCCTGACGATGGGTGTTTCCCGCGAGGATCTGCTGCTGCCGGTGAAAGAAGGGGCCAAAAACGAAGAAGAGGAAACACCGCCGGACTGGCTCAATCGCATGTAATCATGCGGCGTCCGTTTTAGGCGTTTGTTGCCATAAAAAAAACCGCGGCCTGGACCGCGGTTTTTTATGGCCGTATGGCGCTCTCTTAGCCCTGGCGGAGCCGGCTGGCAAAGGGGTGAATCGTCTTGAGCAGCTCCTTGAACAGGCGGTTATTGGCCATCACGCATTCCGATGAGGCTGCGGTGAGTGGGTTGCCGGAGAAATCGCTTGCGAGGCCACCGCATTCATTGGCGAGCAGGCCGCCCACCGCTGCGTCCACGGCATCTTCGATGCGTAGTACGGCGCCGTCCATGCGTCCGGACGCCACCCGGGCCATCTCCAGCAGGGTGAAGTCTGTACCCCGGATGCCGCCGGCGGCCTGGCCAAGGGCGGCCATGGTTTCGCCATAAGCCAGGGCGTCGCGGTTCGCGGGCAAACGGCTGATCAGGTTGCTGGCGACAATGGCCTGGCTCAGGTGTTGGGATCCGCTGGCACGGATGCGACGGCCATTCATGGTCGCCCCGTAGCCACGGCTCACGCAGTATTCCTCATCCAGAACCGGGCAGACCAGCACAGCGTTTTCGACCCGGTTGTTCTGTTTCTGGACAAGGGCCAGCCCGAATTCAGGCAACCCGCGCAGGTAGTTGGTGGCGCCCATGAGAGGGAAAATGTGCCAGCTTTGCGTGTGGCTGCCGGCCTCCAAATCACCCATCGGGGCAAAATAGTGTTGCCGGTAGGCCCGCTGCAATTGCTCCAGACAGTTGTCATACAGGCCCTTCTCAATGGCCTGCATTTGCTTCAAGGCGGTCTCTGCGTTGGTTGTTACGGGTTCTAGCCGCTCGAACTGGGTCCGCAAAAACTCACTACTTTGCCTTGCGGTCCGCAAGGCCATCTTGATTGCTGGTTGCATGAGCTAAACCGTCTGTCTGTCCAAGAGGGGGCGCGAATTGTACCAGAATACGGCGGTAAGCACGATGAATATGCATCGAAGCGTACTCTTGTCTCGGAATTTGCTAACATGGCGCCCCTTCTTGAAGCATGGGGGCGAACGATGGGCTGGCTGACGGCACTGGACAATGTACGGATCGTGTTGGTGGAGACCTCCCATCCGGGCAATATCGGCGCCACCGCCCGCGCCATGAAGAATATGGGGTTGCGTCACCTGACCCTGGTTTCGCCACGGGAATTTCCTGCCGAGCAGGCGGTGTACCGAGCCTCAGGTGCCACCGATGTCCTGGAGCAAGCCCGTGTGGTTTCCAGCCTTGATGATGCGATTGAAGACTGCGTCCTGGTGATAGGCGCCAGTGCCCGTATGCGCAGCATGCCCTGGCCGGTTCTCGGTGCGCGCGAATGCGCCGGCAGGGTGCTCGAGCAAGTTCCGGCCGGGCCCGTCGCGCTGTTGTTCGGGCGTGAGTCCAGTGGTCTGAGCAACGACGAGTTGCACCGCTGTCATTACCACATGCATATTCCCACCAACGCAGAGTACAGCTCTCTCAATCTGGCCATGGCCGTACAGCTCATGAGTTACGAGTTGCGCATGGCCTGGCTGGACACTGACAATGACTCAACCGCGACAGACCCGATGATGCGTCCCGGTGACGCAGGCTGGGACGAGGCGCCAGCAACAGTGAAAGAGCTGGAAGGTTTCCTGGGGCACCTGGAACAGACCCTGGTGGAAATCGACTTTCATGACCCCCAGCGACCGCGGCAACTAATGACCCGTTTGCGCCGCCTGTTTCAGCGGACCTCCCTGGACCGGATGGAGGTGAATATCCTCCGTGGTATCCTGAGAAACATTCAGCGTCGCGTGGGTACCGCTCCCGATGGCCAGAGCAAGTCTACGAGGAAAGAAAACGATGTTTGAGCGACTTCGAGAGGATATCAACAGCGTATTTCACCGCGACCCGGCCGCGCGAAACTTTTTCGAGGTGCTGACCAACTACCCCGGCTTGCATGCGCTTCTGGCTCACCGCATGAGCCATCGCTTGTGGCGGGCCGGTTTCAAATGGCTGGCCAGGACCATCTCCACCATCATGCGGTGGCTAACCGGCATTGAAATCCATCCTGGCGCAGTGATCGGGCGACGATTTTTCATCGACCACGGTATGGGCGTTGTCATTGGTGAAACTGCCGTTGTGGGAGATGACGTGACGCTATACCAGGGCGTCACTTTGGGCGGTACCAGTTGGAATCGGGGCAAGCGTCACCCAACGCTTGAAGATGGTGTGGTCGTTGGCGCCGGAGCCAAGATTCTCGGCCCGTTCACGGTTGGCGCCCATGCCAAGATTGGATCTAATGCCGTGGTGACCAAGGAGGTCCCCGAGGGAGCAACGGTGGTGGGTATCCCGGGTCGAGTGATCGTCAAGAAAGCCGGTGAGCGTGACGACCGTCGCCGGAAAATGGAAGAGAAAATGGGCTTCGACGCCTACGGCGTGAGCGAGGAGATGCCGGATCCGATTGCGCGGTCCCTGCGCAGCATGCTGGACCATATGCATGCGGTCGATGAGCGCATTGAGAATATGTGTCGTTCCCTGCAGCGCATCGATGCGACCTATCGCTCCGAGGGCGGCCTGCCGCCGATTCCCGAGGAAGACTTCGAGTGCGTCCAGGATACCCAGGGCGAGCAGGAGGAGAGTCGCGAAGCGCCCAAGTGACGGCCCTGGGTGTTGGCTGTGAGCATGATAATACTTGACTGAATTACTAGGTCAATTCATACTCAGGCACTGATTTTTCTGGATCGTAAAGGGTCATTCATGCGACTCACCACGAAAGGGCGCTATGCGGTTACCGCACTTCTGGATTTGGCATTGCACGCCCATGAGGGGCCTGTGAGTCTCGCCGATATCTCTCAGCGCCAGGGTATTTCCCTGTCCTATCTTGAGCAGCTCTTTGCCAAGCTTCGGCGGCAAAAGCTGGTGTCGAGTGTTCGTGGGCCTGGGGGCGGTTATCAGTTGGGTCGCGGTACCGAACAGATCTTTGTGGCTCAGGTGGTGGATGCCGTTAATGAATCACTGGATACGACCCGGTGCAAGAATCGTGGCGATTGCCAGAACGGTGAAACCTGCCTTACCCATCATTTGTGGTCCGATTTGAGTGACCAGATTCATGCTTTCCTCAGTCAGATCAGCCTTGCCGACTTGATGAACAAGCGCGAGATCAAGCAGGTGGCGGATCGTCAGGATCGTCGCCAGCAGACGGATGACGAGGACAAGTCCGACCGGATTGCCACTGCCTAGTCATCCGGCAAGCAGTCACGCCACGTATGCTGTAAAATGGTGCCCTGCCTTTTGATGGCCGCATTTGCTATTGGGCAGGGCTCGCTCCGTCGCTGCTCCGACAGGATCGCGCCAGGAATCACACCCAGAACACAGTAGCGTAACCCCCGAATGAAGAATCCGATTTATCTCGATTATGCCGCCACTACACCGGTTGATCCGCAAGTGGCTGAAATCATGAGTCAGCATCTGACGCTGGACGGAGTATTCGGCAATCCGGCATCGCGTTCCCACATGCACGGGTGGCAGGCGGAAGCCGCGGTGGAGCGTGCGCGCAAGCAAGTTGCCGATCTGATCAATGCCGACTCCAGGGAAATCGTCTGGACTTCCGGGGCCACCGAGTCCGACAACCTGGCTATCAAAGGGGTTGCGGAGGCGCTGCAGGAGCAGGGTCGACATGTGGTGACCTCCCTCACCGAACACAAGGCCGTGGTGGATACCTGCAAGTGGCTGGAGTCCCGGGGCTGTGAGGTGACCTGGCTCAAGCCCGGCCTCAGTGGTCGTATAGAGGTCGAACAGGTCATGGATGCCGTGCGCGAGGACACGATTCTTGTATCGCTGATGCATGTCAACAACGAGACCGGCGTCATGAACGACATTGCCTCGATTGGCGCGCATCTCCGGGAGAAGGGTGTGCTGTTCCACGTCGACGCTGCCCAGGCGGCCGGAAAGTGTCCCGTAGATGTGGTCGCCATGCAGGTGGATCTGCTCTCGCTTTCGGCTCATAAAGTCTATGGCCCAAAAGGCGCCGGGGCACTGTATGTCCGTCGTGCCCCCGAAGTCCGCATTGCCGCACAGATGCACGGCGGTGGCCATGAGCGGGGCATGCGATCCGGGACGCTGGCAACGCACCAGTTGGTGGGTATGGGGCAGGCTTTCGAGATCGCGCGGTTGACCCTCGCGGAAGAGTCCCAGCGTCTGACCGCATTACGTGACCGTTTTCTTGGCAGCATGTTGGCTGTGCCTGGTGTCATGCTCAACGGCGATCCCGATCACCGTGTTCCCGGGATTGTGAATCTCGCTTTCGAGGGTGTCGAGGGCGAATCACTGATGTTGGGGCTGCATGGGTTGGCGGTTTCATCCGGCTCTGCCTGCGCCTCTGCCTCGATGGAGCCTTCCTATGTGCTCAGGAGCATGGGGGTGGGGGACGCGCTTGCGCATGCGTCGTTGCGCTTTTCCTGGGGGCGCTATACGACCGAAGAGGATATCGATGTGGCCGCGATGACCGTGACTGAGACGTTGGGGAAGCTGCGGCAGGCGGCACGAACGAGGACCGGTAGGGCGGTATGACTTTGTTTTCAACCCGCGTATAATCGCGGGTTTAGTTTATGGGCCACAGTTAAATTGGAGAAATAAAATGGCAGTTGAGCGCACGCTTTCCATTATCAAGCCGGACGCAGTAGCAAAGAACGTCATCGGCGAAATCGAGTCGCGTTTTGAAAAGGCCGGCCTGCAGGTTGTCGCCATGAAAATGCTGCACCTGACACAGGAACAGGCAGAAGGCTTCTACGCTGAGCACAAAGAGCGCCCGTTTTTCCCGGATCTGGTCGCCTTCATGACGTCCGGCCCGGTCGTGGTCCAGGTACTGGAAGGCGAGAATGCCATCGCTTCCAATCGTGACCTGATGGGCGCGACCAACCCGAAAGAAGCGGCTGCCGGCACAATCCGCGCCGATTTTGCCCAGTCCATCGATGCCAACGCGGTACACGGTTCCGATTCACCGGAATCCGCCGAGCGTGAAATCGCATACTTCTTCAATGACAGCGAAATCTGCCCGCGCGGGTGATAGCTGTCACCCCCGGGGCGTTCGGCTAGTCAGCGTGCCCGGGGCTTGATTCAAGGTTGTTTCAGCGAGGTCCAGCAGCATGACGGCCGAAAAAGTGAATCTTCTCGGGATGTCCCGAAAGAAAATGGAAGCTTTCTTCGAATCCATCGGAGAGAAGAAGTTTCGTGCGACTCAGGTGTTGCAATGGATTCACCAGCACGGCGTCAGGGACATCGACGAAATGACCAACGTCAGCAAGGCCCTGCGGGCCAAGCTGGCGGACATTGCCGAAATCCAGGCCCCGGAAGTGGTCTTTCATCACGAATCCCGGGACGGCACCCGCAAGTGGGTGATGAAAATGGACGGCGGCAACAGTGTGGAAACCGTTCTGATTCCCGAGGATGGCCGTGCCACGTTATGTGTGTCCTCACAGATTGGATGTAGTCTCGATTGCACCTTCTGCTCGACCGGTAAACGGGGTTACAACCGGGATCTGTCTGCTGCCGAAATTATCGGTCAGGTTTGGGTGGCGCTGGCCGCATTCCGGCCCTTCGATCGAGCCAAGGAGCGCCCGATCACCAATGTGGTGATGATGGGAATGGGTGAGCCACTGCTCAACTTTGATAATGTTGTCGACGCCATGGATCTGATGATGGACGATCTGGCGTATGGCATATCCAAGCGACGGGTAACGCTCAGTACTTCCGGTGTCATTCCCTATCTGGATCGCCTTGCAGAGGTCAGCGACGTTTCCCTGGCCATTTCTCTGCACGCTCCCAATGATGAACTGCGCAATAAACTGGTGCCGCTGAATCGCAAATATCCCATTGCGGAATTGCTGGCGGCGACACAGCGCTATCTCGACAGCCTGAGCGACAAACGCAAGGCCACCATTGAGTATACGTTGATCGCAGGCGTTAATGATCAGCCCGAACACGCCCGGCAACTGGCCGCCCTGTTGCGAAACCTGCCGTGCAAGATCAACCTGATTCCCTTCAATCCGTTTCCGGAGAGCGATTTCACCCGTCCGGATTCAGCGGCGGTGCGCCGTTTTCAGGAAATCCTTCAGTCCAAGGGCTATATTGCACCGGTGCGTACGCCGCGGGGCGACGATATCGATGCCGCTTGCGGCCAGCTCGTCGGGCAGTTCGAAGACCGCACCCGGCGCAGTCAGAAGTACATCCCTGTTCAAAATACAGCAGTCTAGGTCGAGAGGTAGACGGGTAGTGAGCGGCAAAGTGTATGGCAATCCTTTTGTGGGAATGAAATACCTGGCCTTGTGCCTCCTGTTTTTGACCCTCTCGGCCTGTGTTACCTACACGAAAAGCGCCTTTAATCGTGAAGCGGATGCCGAAAAGGCAGAGCAGACCTATGTGCAACTGGGTCTGGCCTATATCCGTGAAGATCACCCCTTTCGAGCCAAAGAACATCTGGATCGTGCCCTGGAGATCAATCCCGAAAGTGCACCGGCCACAGCGGCCATGGGGCTGGTGCTGCAGATGCAGGGCGAACCGGAACTGGCCGAGAAGAAATTTCAGAAAGCGACCGACTTTGACCCCGACTATACACGTGGGCGCACATTCTATGGCGCGTTTCTTTATAATCAGGGTCGCTTCGAGGAGGCCTATCGACAGTTCAAGCGGGCGTCGGAGGACACCGACTACGGTGATCGCAGCCAGATTTTTGTCAATCTCGCCAGAACCGCCACGGCCTTGGGGCGTAATGACGAGGCCGTGACCATGTTCAGGCGAGCGCTGGAAACGGATCCCACCAACGTCACGGCGCTGCGTGGTATCACCAGTGCGCTGGTGGACCAGGGGGACTTCCGCCAGGCCCGTCGCTATTACCAGCGATTGACTGCGCTTATCCGGCGGGTTGAAACCATCCAGCACACACCGGAAAGCATTTGGGCCGGAATCCGGATTGCGCGGTATTTCGATGATGCGGACCAGGAAGCCAGTCTGGCTTTACTTCTCCGTAACCTCTACCCACAATCAGAAGAACTAAAGCAATACAAGGCCTTGACCGCCAATGAGTGAAGCAGAGCCGTCGCCAGACATTCCGGTTTGTGGGCATGCCGGTCAGCGTCTCCGAGAAGCTCGGGAGGCGAAAGGTTGGGACGTGATTACCGTTGCGGATCAACTGCACCTGAGACCGTCAGTGGTGGACGCCATTGAAAGCGGAGATTACCGCCAGGTGCCCGGAGAGCTTTTTCTGAAAGGTTACGTGCGAACCTATGCGAGACTGCTGGAACTGAATGCGGACTCGTTGCTGGAAAGCCTGGAAGCAGAGCTTGAGCCTTTCCGCCAGGAACAGCAGGAAGAGCAGAAGAAGGTCAGTCCCATTGAGGACATCCAGCAACGCAAACAGCGGCGTCGCCGAGTGGCGACCCTGATCGTGTTTGCGCTGTTCCTCGTGGTTCTGGGCTTCCTTTATTATCGCATGGAGCAGACCGGCATTGCTCCTCCGATCCCGGAGCCTTCCGGTACCTCAGCTGAGGAGAGCCAACAAGCGGCGCCACCGGAGGCCGTGCCGGAAGGTGAGCAAGCGGCAGGGGATCAAACGGAATCCCTTCCGGCACCTTCGACAGCTGAAACCACCTCCGAAACACCCTTGGCCCAGCCGGAGCCCGAGTCGCCGGCCCCGGCGCCTGACAGCGAAAGTGCTCCCGCGTCCAGGGCGGAGACCACGGCAGAACCTCTTCCGGAGGCATCGCCGCAACCGCAGGCAGCACCGGCCGAGCAGGAAGCGCCCGCTGCGGCAGCAGAGACGGAAAAGGCAGTCGCAGCCCAGACCCTCTATATGGGTTTTAGTGACGATTGCTGGGTGGAAGTAAAGAATGCCAATGGCACTACAGTTGTCGCAGCGCTGAAACGCGATGGCGATACGGTTGAATATACCGGGCAGGGGCCCTTTAGAATTGTCATCGGCAATATGGATGCCCTGGATCGGTTGGCATTCAATGGACGTGCCGTAGACGTCACCAAGTTTCCGGTCCGTAACGGTCGCTCGGAATTTACCCTGAGCCAGGACACTCTGGAATAACAGACGCGGCACATCCACGAGTGCGACCGAAAGGGTCGTTGATGACTCATTGACGTGCGGTTAAGCGAAGACTGAAACCTATGTTTAAGGAATCTCCCATTCAACGCCGTCCTTCACGGCAAATCATGGTAGGCAATGTGCCGATCGGTGGGGATGCGCCCATCGCGGTTCAGAGCATGACCAATACCGACACCTGCGACGTAGACGCCACCGTAGCGCAAATCGAACAGCTCCAGGCTGCCGGCGCCGATCTGGTCCGTGTCTCGGTCCCGAGCATGGATGCGGCTGACGCCTTTGCCCGGATCCGGGAGCGGGTGAATCTGCCGCTGGTGTCCGATATTCACTTCGACTACAAGATCGCGCTCAAGGTGGCCGAATCCGGTGTCGACTGTCTGCGTATCAATCCAGGCAACATCGGTCGTGAAGACCGGGTTAGAGCGGTGATTGAATCGGCACGGGATCATGGCATTCCCATCCGAATCGGGGTCAATGCCGGTTCCCTTGAGAAGGAACTGCAGCGCAAGTACGGCGAACCCACGCCCGAGGCGTTGGTGGAATCGGCCATGCGTCATATTGACATCCTCGACCGGTACGATTTCCAGGACTTCAAGGTCAGTCTGAAGGCGTCGGACGTATTCATGACGGTATCGGCTTACCGCAAGATTGCCTCGCAGATCGAGCAGCCGCTGCACCTGGGGATTACCGAGGCGGGCGCTTTCCGCTCGGGGACGGTCAAGTCATCGATTGGCCTGGGCATGCTGCTCGCCGAGGGGATCGGGGACACCATTCGGGTTTCCCTGGCCGCCGACCCGGTGGAAGAGATCAAGGTGGGATTCGATATCCTCAAGAGCCTCCATCTGCGCAGCCGCGGCATCAACTTTGTGGCCTGCCCCAGCTGTTCGCGTCAGAACTTTGATGTGATCCAGACCATGAATGAACTGGAAGGGCGTCTCGATGATGTGAACGTACCGCTGGACGTGGCGATCATCGGTTGTATCGTTAACGGGCCGGGCGAAGCCAAGGTTGCGGATATCGGGCTTACGGGCGGCTCCCCGAAAAACCTGCTGTATATTGACGGCAAGCCGAACCAGAAGTTGGTGAACGAGTCACTGGTCGATAGCCTTGAGCGGATCATTCGCGACAAGATTGAGGCTCGCAAACGTGCAGACGACGCCGTGATCGCCCGCGATTAGTACCGTTTGTCCAGATCCAGAGAGGACGGGCCGCCGAGCCCGTCCTTTTACGTTCAGTAGGCGCACCGCGCGAGTGGTCGCAACAAGCAACCAGGGGAACGATTTTGGCAAAGATTCAAGCCATCCGTGGCATGAATGACATTCTGCCGGAGAATACGCCGGCATGGCAGTATCTGGAACGCAAGGTTGCCGGAGTCTTCAAGAGCTATGGCTTCCAGGAGATCCGGATGCCCATCCTTGAACAGACTGAGTTGTTCAAGCGTTCCATTGGCGAGGTAACCGACATCGTCGAAAAGGAAATGTACACCTTCGAGGATCGCAATGGTGACAGCCTCACCATGCGGCCTGAAGGTACCGCCGGATGCGTGCGCGCCGGTGAAGAGCACGGCCTGCTGTACAACCAGGTGCAGCGGCTCTGGTATGCCGGCCCCATGTTCAGGCATGAGCGTCCGCAGAAAGGCCGTTACCGCCAATTCCATCAGCTTGGGGTGGAGTGTTTCGGCCTGCAGGGGCCGGATATCGATGCCGAGCTGCTGTTGATGACGGCTCGCCTTTGGCGGGAGCTGGGCCTGTCCGACTACGTCCATCTCGAACTCAATTCGCTCGGGAGTGCGGCGGACCGGCAGCGTTACCGGGACGATTTGAGCCAGTACCTGGCGCAGCATAAAGATCGGTTGGACAAGGACAGCCAGCGGCGGCTGGAGACGAATCCCTTACGGATTCTCGACAGCAAGGACAAGAATACCCAGGCCTTGCTGGCCGATGCGCCGCGATTGTCGGATTACCTCAATGACGAAGACCGGCAACATTTCGAAGGGCTCTGTGCCTGGCTGGATGACGCTGGCATACGCTACACCGTCAACCCGCGACTGGTGCGTGGGCTGGATTACTACGGCAAAACCGTATTCGAATGGGTCACTGAGGAACTTGGTGCCCAAGGGACGGTCTGTGCCGGGGGGCGTTACGACGGCCTGGTAGAGCAATTGGGTGGCAAGCCAACTCCCGGCATCGGCTTTGCCATGGGTGTCGAGCGTTTGATCCTGCTGCTGGAGACACTGGAGCTGATCCCGGAAGAAGCCTCTAACGCGGCAGACCTCTATGTGGTGTCATTTGGTGACGCCGCTGAGAAAAAGGCGTTTTTGCTGGCCGAACAGCTGCGCAGTGGGTTGCCCGGTCGCGTGGTGGTGAACCATTGCGGGGGTGGCAGCTTCAAGAGCCAGATGAAAAAGGCGGACAAAAGCGGTGCCAAGATTGCCCTGATCCTGGGTGAACAGGAAATTCAGGAGCATCACGTCACGATCAAGCCGCTGCGAGGCCAGGGGGATCAGGAAACCGTTTCCATGGACCGTCTCGAGAAACACCTTCTGGGGTTGCTCATGCGAGGACAACCCGCATAATACGGCTGCGGGCCCGGTGCCTCGGGCCAGCGACGTTTCAAGACCGTCACCGTCCCCTGAAAGGGTTGCCGGACGGAACACAATAGCTTCAAAGCGAGGAGCCCAAAGTGGTTGATTCATACCGGACGGAAGAAGAACAAATAGCCGCCATCAAAGACTGGTGGAAACGGAACGGCAACGCCATTCTGATTGGTGTTGGTCTCGCGCTGCTGATTATTTTCGGTTGGCAGTACTGGCAAAAGCGCCAGGCCAACGAAGCAGCGGCTGCCGCCAACAGTTTCCAGGAGCTGGTCCAGGTCATGAACAACCAGGACGCGGAGAAACGTGACGCGTCTGTCGCTTACATTGCCGATCAGCTGCGCAAAGAGCACGGTTCTTCTCCCTATGCCATTTTTGCCAGTCTGCTGCAGGCCAAGACGCTGGTGGAAGAGGGCAAGCCGGGCGACGCCATCCCGCAGCTCGAATGGGCCCTGGAGCATGCCGGGGCCTCACCCATGCCTCTGGTGGTCCGGGAACAGCTGGCACGGGCGCAGTTTGCCAACGGCGACTCCGAGGCAGCACTGGCCACGCTGTCCGCGGCGAACGACGCAGGCGCTTATACCGCTCTGTACAAGGAGCTTGAAGGCGATGTTCTCAAGGCCCAGGGTGATCTGGACGGCGCCCGTGCGGCTTACAAAGCGGCGCAGGAAGCCGGTAACAGTGATACCCCGAACCGCATCCTGGAACTGAAAATGGCTGATCTGGCCACCGCGGAGGCGAGTTGATGCCGCCAATGGCGATCAAACAGATACGGCGGTGCTTGGCGCTCGTGCTTTTCGCCCTGGCCATCGTGGGGTGCAGTACCACCGAGCCGGTTGAAGAGCCGGCGCCGCTCCCGGACATCACCGAGACGGTCACTCTGGAGGAAGCCTGGGACTGCTCCATCGGCGATGGCATGGATGGTCAGTTGTTGTTTCTCCAGCCCTCGGTGGACGAGCAGGCGCTCTATGCCGTGGATACCTGGGGCGAACTCTACGCCAAGAACCCGCAAAACGGCGAGACGCTTTGGGAGCGGGATCTTGACGAGCGCATCCTGGCCGGTGTCGGGCGCGATGCGCAGCAGCTTTATGTTGCCAACGAAGATGGGGAAGTGATTGCCCTTTCCCGCGAGGATGGTAGCGAGCGCTGGCGTGCGCCACTGCCCAGTGAAGTGCTGGCGCCGCCGCAAAGCAACGGTCGTCAGGTGGTGGTTCAGACGATCGACGGCAAGGTGATCGGCTTCGCCCAGTCCGACGGGGAGCGGTTGTGGCAGTATGACAGTATTGTTCCGGTCCTGAGTTTCCGGGGCACCGGCACCCCCTATGTCGATAGTCAGACGGCGTTGATTGGGCTGGCCAATGGCCGCCTGGTGGCGCTGGATGTGACTGAAGGCTCGCAGCTGTGGCAGTACGAAGTCGGTGTGCCGGAAGGGCGCACGGAGCTTGAACGGCTGGTGGATGTGGATGCCAATCCAGTGGTGGAAGACGGGGTGGTTTACATCGCCGGCTACCAGGGCAAACTGGCGGCGTTGGAACTGCGCTCCGGTCAGGAACTCTGGAGCCGGGAAGGCTCCAGCCTGCAGTCGCCTTCGCTGGGTGGAGGCGAGATCTTCCTGGCCAAGGCCAACGGTACCCTGATTGGTCTGGATGCCTATTCCCATACTGAAGCCTGGCGGGTGGATGCGCTCAGCTGGCGTCGTCTGACCCGGCCGCTGCCGGTCGCGGACGTGGTCCTGGTCGGTGATTTTGAAGGCTATCTGCACATTCTTTCGCAGCAGGATGGCGCCTTTCTGGGGCGTGTCCAGGTGGATGACGAGGGGCTGCGGGTACCGCCGGTTCGGGTCGGGAATCTGATTTACGTGTTTGGCAACAGCGGCGAATTGGTCGCGTACAAGGTTCCCCGGGAATAACATTTATGGTGCCAGTAATCGCGCTCGTCGGGCGTCCCAATGTAGGGAAATCGACGCTTTTCAACCAGATCACCCGATCACGGGATGCCTTGGTGGCCGACTTCCCGGGGCTGACCCGCGACCGCAAGTACGGTGAGGCGGTTCATGAAGGTCAGCGACTGATCGTGATCGACACCGGCGGCTTGTCTTCCGACGACAGCGGCATAGACAGCGTGATGGCGTCACAATCGCTTCAGGCCATTGAAGAGGCGGACATTGTCCTGTTTATGGTCGATGGTCGAGCCGGCCTGACACCGGGCGATGAACACATCGCCGATTACCTCCGTCGCAGCGGCAAGCCGGCCCACCTCGTGGTCAACAAGACGGACGGACAGGATCCGGATCAGGCTACCGCCGAGTTCTACAGCCTCGGCTATGCCAATCCCTTCCAGATCGCCGCCTCCCATAACCGCGGAATCCGCAGCATGCTGTCTGAGGTGCTTGAGGAACAGGGCCTGGAGCAGCCCGCAGAGGGCGAGGAAGCCGAAGAGGACGACGGCCGGATTCGAATTGGTATCGTCGGCCGCCCAAACGTTGGCAAGTCGACGCTGGTCAACCGGATGCTCGGAGAAGAGCGGGTGGTGGTTTACGACATGCCGGGAACCACCCGCGACAGCATCTCTATTCCCTTCGAGCGCCAGGGGCGTGAATACACGCTCATCGACACAGCCGGGGTGCGCCGCCGCAAGCATGTGCGGGAGGCAGTGGAAAAGTTTTCCATTATCAAGACGCTGCAGGCCATCGAAGAAAGTCACGTGGTGGTCGTGGTGATCGATGCCCGGGAAGGGCTGGTGGATCAGGACCTGCATCTGATCGGCTTCGTGCTTGAGGCCGGTCGCTCGGTGGTGTTGACGGTCAACAAGTGGGACGGCATGGCCCCGGACGAACGTGAGCGTGTTCAGGAGCAGCTTCGACGCCGACTGGCGTTTCTGAATTATGCGAGACTACACTTCATCTCGGCGCTTCACGGCTCCGGCGTCGGAGACATCTTCGATTCGGTGGTGGAAGCCTACGATTCGGCCATGGCGAAATGGTCCACCAACCGCCTGACCGAGATCCTGCAGGACATCGTCATGCAGCATCAGCCGCCCATGGTGCGAGGGCGCCGCATCAAACTGCGCTATGCCCACCAGGGCGGTTCCAATCCGCCCATTATCGTGGTGCACGGCAACCAGACTGACTCACTGCCGGGCGCTTACCGGCGATATCTGGAAAACACCTATCGCAACGTTCTCGGGGTGAAAGGTACGCCCATCCGCTTCGAGTTCAAATCCGGTGAAAATCCCTACGCCGGCAAGGCCAACAAGTTGACCGCACGGCAACAGGCCAAGCGGGCGAGGATGGTCAAGCACATCAAGAAGAAAGAGAAGAAAAAGAAGCGTTCCTGACAGCATGACTGCGCCCCGTAAAAGCTGCCCGGGGCGCCCAACCTGCAGCAACCCAATCTCCGACGACCGACGTTACGTATTTGCCTGCGCCTTTTTCTCCTCCACCTGCTGCGCCTGAACCGCGGTCAGGGCAATGGTGAAAACGATATCGTCCACCAGAGCCCCACGTGACAGGTCATTCACCGGCTTGCGCAAGCCCTGTAGCATCGGACCGATACTGATCACATTGGCGCTGCGCTGCACCGCCTTGTAGGTGGTATTGCCGGTGTTCAGATCCGGGAAGATGAAAATGGTGGCCTTGCCGGCCACGGGGCTGTCTGGCGCTTTGGTTTTGGCCACGCTTTCGATTGCCGCGGCGTCGTATTGCAGGGGACCGTCAATCACCAGGTCGGGGCGGCGCTCCTTGGCTAGGCGGGTGGCCTCGCGTACTTTCTCCACATCCTGGCCGGTGCCGGATTCACCGGTGCTGTAACTGATCATGGCCACCCGCGGAGTGATGCCGAAGGTCTGCGCCGATTCGGCACTCTGAATGGCGATATCGGCCAGCTCTTCTGCATTGGGATCCGGGTTCACGGCGCAGTCGCCATAGACCAGCACCTGTTCCGGCAGGCACATAAAAAAGACCGATGAGACGACCTTGGCATCGGGTGCCGTCTTGATCAGCTGCAGGGCCGGCCGGATGGTATTGGCTGTGGTATGGACGGCGCCGGAAACCAGGCCATCCACTTCGTCCAGTGCCACCATCATGCTGCCCAGTACCACATTGTCTTCCAGTTGCGCCTCCGCCATGTCCGGGGCCAGTCCCTTGTGCTGGCGCAGTTCCACCATGGGATCGATATAACGCTCACGGACCTCGTCCGGATCGATGATTTCCAGGTCATCCGGGAGTGTGACTCCTTGTGAAGCGGCCACTTTGCGGATTTCGTCGGTCTTGCCAAGCAGCACGCAGCGGGCCAGGCCCCGGTCGTGACAGGTCACCGCCGCGCGAATGGTTCGTGGTTCGTTACCTTCCGGCAAAACGATGCGCTTGTTGGCTTCGCGGGCCCGCTGCGACAGCAGGTAGCGAAACGCCGGAGGAGATAGCTGGGGTTCGCGGTCGATACTCAGGTGTTCCTTGAGCCATTCGGCATCAATATCGGCAGCGGTGGTTTCCATCACCTGTTCAATGCGAGTGAGATCGTTGGCCGGAACGGCGGTATCCATGTTGGACAGTTCAAACGCGGTCTCGAACGTATCGCGGCTGGTCTGAATCACCGGTAGGCCGGTTTCGGTCGCTTCGTGACAGAAGCGGATAATGCGGTCGTCCGGAGTGAGCCCCCCTGTCAGCAACAAGCCAGCCAGGGGAATGCCGCTCACGGTGGCCATGGCTGTGGCCACCAGAATATCGTCGCGGTCGCCGGGGGTGACCACGAGGGTCCCGGGGCGCAGCGTTTCCACCATGTTGGGCAGCGTACGCGCGACCACAGTCATACGTTGGACCCGACGGTGCGCCAGTTTGCCCTCGTTGAGCACCTCTGCCTGCAGCAGCTGGGCAATGTCCTGGGTACGTGGAGCCAGCAGTTCCTGGCGCCAGGGGATGGTTCCCAAAAGCCGCATGCGTCCGGATGAAAACATCTCGCAATCCTTGGCCCAGTCGATGTCCTGGGGCGCCGCTTCCGGGGGGCGGGTCGGATTGAGGGGGGAGCCGTGGGGCTCGTTCACCTTGTTGAGAATGGCCCCGATGACGTCGGGATCATCGGGATCAGCGAACAAACGACCGGAGAAGTCCAAAAGTTCGTCCACTTCCCGGGAGGACCGGCCCTGCGGGGCGCTCACCAGGATGACCTCGGAGCTCAGGCTGCGCGCCAGTTCCACATTCAGGCGGGCGGTGTAGGGTTGGCTTCGGTCCGGCACCAGGCCTTCGATCACCACCACGTCCACATCGCGGGCGGCCTGGTGGTAGAGCTCTACCACCTGTTCCATCAGGAATTCCGACTGGCCCTTGTTCAGGTATGACTGCGCCTGGGAGAGGCTGATGGCGTCCGGGGTGTTGAGCTGGGTCTTGGCACGGACGAACTGGATGGAGCGGTCCAGCTCATCACCAGGCTGTGTCTGGGCAATGGGTTTGCAAAAGCCCACCCGCACACCGATCCGGTCCAGGGCACGAACGAGGCCCAGACAGACCGAGGTCAGGCCTGAATTGAGTTCGGTAGGCGCAATAAACAGATTCTTTGCCACGACAGGCCTCTTTTTATGGACAGTTCATTCAGAAATCAGGCGCAGGGTATCCCGCGCAATCACTTTTTCCTCGTCGGTCGGCAGCACCAGAATGCGGTGACTGTCCGCTGCGCCGATAGCACCGTCAGTGTCACGGCCATGGCGCTCATTGGCGACGGGATCGATACGAAATCCCAACAGCGTTAATCGCTCAAGGGTACGGGTGCGGACCTCGGTGCTGTTTTCGCCGATGCCGCCGGTAAAGACCAGGGCGTCCAGATGGGAGAGCGAACTCATCATGGCGCCGATGTATCGGGCCAGTCGGAAACAGAAGACGTCAACGGCCAGACGGGCACGGTCGTTCCCCTGTTGTTCTTTTTCCAGCAGGGTGCGCATGTCGTTGCTGATCCCCGACAACCCGAGTAGTCCGCTCTCGCGATTGAGAATCCGGTTGAGCTCTGCCGCATCAAATCCGCGCTGAGCGAGAAACTCGAACAGGCTGGGATCGATATCTCCACTTCGGGTCCCCATTACCAGGCCTTCCAGGGGCGTCAGTCCCATGCTGGTATCCACGCTTTGTCCGTTGCGAATGGCGGTGATGCTGCAGCCATTGCCCAGGTGTGCGGAGATGAGCGACGTCGCCTGTTCCGGTTTGCTCAAAAGCGCGGCGGTCTGCGACAGCATGAATCGGTGACTGGTGCCATGAAAGCCGTAACGGCGCACCCCATGGCGTTCGTAGAATTCATAGGGCAGGGCGTAGTGATAGGCGGCCCGAGGCAGGGACTGATGGAAGGCCGTATCGAAGACGGCGACCTGGGGAACCTCGGGATAAAGCTCTTCCAGGGCGTGAATGCCCGCCAGATTATGAGGGTTATGAAGCGGTGCCAAAGCGCTGCACTTGTCGATGGCGGTCTTGACCTGGTCATTCACCCGGACCGAATCGTTAAAATCCTCTCCGCCATGAACCACCCGGTGGCCAATGCCGCCAGGCGCGCCTTGAAGCCAGCCCTGGTCGGTGAAGTGATCAAGAATCTGGGCCAGGGCCGCCTTGTGATCGGCAGGTGACTGGATGCTGCTCTCGTGGGTATGCGGCAGGGTGATCTTGAGGTGGGCCTGGCTTTCACCCAGGCGTTCCGCCAGTGCGGCAGCCTGCAGGGAGTGTGCTTGGGCATCGTACAGCGCCACCTTGACCGACGAACTGCCCGAATTCACCACCAGAATGGGGCGATCCATAGTCAATCCTTTTCCTTGGGGGAGGGCTCGATTGTAACGATTGCCCGGCAGGGCGGCCAGCGTCCCCGGGCAATTCCGGTCAGGCGGTGGCTTTGCGGTTTTCCTCGACCCAAAGCAGGAACTCGTTCTCCGGTACCGGCCGGTTGTAGAAGTAGCCCTGGGCGAAGTCACAGCCATGCTGTTTGAGGAACTTCAGTTGTTCTTCGTCTTCGACACCTTCGGCGATCACCTCAAGATCCAGGCTGTGGGCCATGTTGATGATGGCTTTTACCAGTGCCGCATCCTCATCCTCTGTCTTCACGTCGCGTACGAAGGACTTGTCGATCTTGAGGGTGTCGAACGGGTAGCTCTTGAGGTAGCCCAGCGCCGAATAGCCGGTACCGAAGTCGTCCACTGACAGTCGCACACCCATGTCATCCAGCTTGCGGAGAATTTCGGCGGTTTCGATGGTGTTGTCGAGGATCAGTCGCTCGGTAATTTCCAGCTCCAGGCAGGTGGCGGGAAGCTCATTTTCTTCCAGCGCACGGGCCACCATATCGACAAAGCCCGGATCCCGGAACTGGCGCGGGGAGACGTTGACGGAAATGGACAGCTGCGTGCCGGTATCGTCCGTCCAGCGCTTGGCATGGGCGCAGGCGGTGCGGATAACCCACTCGCCAATCGGGATAATGACGCCGGTTTCCTCCGCCAGTGGAATGAAACGGTCGGGGGGCACCACACCCATGGTCGGATTCTTCCAGCGCAGCAGCGCTTCAGCCCCGATCAGGCGGCCGCTTTGCGTTTCCACGATAGGCTGGTAGTGCAGCGTCATTTCATCCAGTTCCAGGGCGCGGCGCAAGCGGCTCTCCATTTGCAGACGCTCGTGGGAGAACTCCTTCATCTCCGGCGAGAAGCGTTCGAAGGCGCTCTTGCCCTTGTGCTTGGCCTCGTACATGGCAGCATCGGCGTGCTGCAGGAGGGTGCTGCTGTTATCGGAATCGTTGGGGTAGATGGCGATACCGATACTGGTGCTGACGAAGACTTCCTGCCCATTGAGGTGGAAGGGCGGGGAGAACGTCTTCAGGATTCGGTCGGCCACCTGCTCGGTGCCTTCGGGCTGGGTCAGGCCGGGCAGGATGACCAGGAACTCATCGCCACCAAGCCTTGCGACAGTGCTGGTGCCGCGCAGGCAGGAGGAAATGCGTCGCGAGGCCTCGATCAAAAGGGTATCCCCGGCATCGTGGCCCATGGTGTCGTTGATGTGCTTGAAGTTATCCAGGTCCAGGAACATCACGCCCACCAGGTGGTCGTCACGGCGTGCCTGGGCCAGGGCCAGCTTGAGGCGGTCGAGGGCCAGCATGCGGTTGGGCAGGCCGGTCAGGATGTCATAGTTGGCCTGACGCAGAAGCTGCTGTTCGTAACGCTTCCGGATGCTGATGTCCTCACCCAGGATCAGGTAATGGGTCGGCTCGCCATTGCCATCACGTATCGGGGTGCAGATCACCTGTTCCCAGAACCGCTCCCCGTTGCGCCGGGAGCTGTGCACCTCGCCCTGCCAGACACCCACCCGCTGGACCTGCAGGCGGATGTTCTGCCACAGCTGCTGGTTTTCCCGCTGCGACATGCTGTCGCTGGTCAGCATGCCAGGGTGGAGGCCGACAATCTCTTTGGCGTCATGCCCGGTGAGCTGGGCAAACTTGGTATTGGCATACTGCACGCGCCATTCCTTGTCACAGATCAGAACCGATGACGGACTCTGCTCAATGGCCATGGAAAGCTTGCGAATCTCCTCGGCATCCTTTTCCTGGCGCCGTATATCGTCCCGCAGGCGTTCACGCATATCATTGATGGCATCGGTCACCTGGGCCAGTTCGTCATGGCGATAACGGTTGACGTCAGGGCGGTCGAGTCGCAAGGGCACGTCGAGTTTATGCACCGAGAAATTGCGGGCATAGTTGGCCATGGTGCCCAGATGGCGAGTCACGAAATACTGGAAAATCCAGATGATGAGGATCGAAATGAAGAACGTCTTGGCCGCCTGGGTAGTGAGGATCACCAGGATCTGGCGCTGCAGGTTGTCATAGATGGCTTGCATACTGGCCGTGATGGTCAGCTCCCCGAGCTCGTAGACCTCGTCGCCCCGATGAATCAGCTTGAATGAGCGAGACATGGTGCTGGTCTGTTTGGGGATCGAACCCATGACCACTTCGGAATCGGGGTAGATGTGCAGGCGCAGATGGACAATGTCCGGCAGGCTCAAAATGCCTTCCATCTGGACCTGCAGCAGTTTCTGATCCAGAGCCCAGAGACTGCGGGAGAGACTGCTCATGTAACTGGTTTCGATGACTTCCATCCGCTCGTCAACGAGGGAGACATCCTGACGGTAATTGGAATAGATCTGGATCGCCGTCGAGACCAGCGTAAAGATCGAGCTGCACAGCAGAATATACGCCAGCAGTCGAAAGGACAGCGGGGATCGGGTCTTGAACTGGCCAAGACGGGAAAGGAATCTATACATGCCGGTACAGTCAACCGCGCGGAAGCCGAATGAATCTTCCTCTGGACTATAGCAGCTGTTCTCCCAACCTGCCGCTTTTTCACGGAATTTTTACCAGGCCCTCGACAGCGGCGGAAAGGGTTGCATAGTCTTCTGATGGGAGGCTTCCTTAAGTCTTATTGTGTTTTACAGTGCAGGTGTGGAACGCTTTGTTTTCAGCCGCTTGGCGGTTCAACCCGATTGCGTGGAGGTTTTATGACCCAGGTTGGTGTCCTTCGTGAAATCAAGAAACACGAATACCGCGTGGGTATGACCCCCGCCGGTGTCCATGAGTTGGCGGTCCGTGGCCACAGGGTGGCGGTGGAGAAAGGTGCAGGCAACGGCGCCGGGTTTTCCGATCAGGACTATCGGGACGCCGGAGCGGAGATCCTCGAAGATGCTCAGGCTGTGCTGGACGCCAGCTCCCTGATTATCAAGGTGAAGGAGCCGCAACGCAGCGAGCGCCAGCAGCTGGGGGCGCACCACACACTCTTCACCTATCTCCACCTGGCGCCCGATCAGGAACAGACGCGCGATCTGATGGCCTCGGGTGCCACCTGTATCGCCTATGAAACCGTAACCGATGAGCACGGTCACCTGCCGCTTTTGACGCCCATGTCCGAAGTGGCGGGGCGGTTGTCAATCCAGGCCGGGGCGGCGGCTCTGGAACTGGAGCGTGGCGGGCGCGGCGTATTGCTGGCGGGCGTACCCGGGACGCCTCCGGGTGAGGTATTGATCATTGGTGGCGGGGTCGTTGGACGCAATGCCGCACGCATGGCATTGGGCTTGGGCGCTCGGGTCACGGTGCTGGACAAGTCGCTGCGAGTATTGCGTGAGTTGGATGAAAGCTTCAGCGGGCGTGTGGAAACCCGGTTCGCCACCGCTGAGGCATTGCAACAATGCCTCAGGGACAGTGATCTGGTGGTGGGAGCTGTGCTGATTCCCGGCGCCCAGGCGCCAAAACTGATCACACGCGAACTTTTGCGCCAGATGAGGCCCGGCGCTGCCCTGGTGGATGTGGCCATCGATCAGGGCGGGTGTGCAGAGACATCGCGCCCCACCACGCACGATAAACCCACCTTCGTTGAGGAGGGCGTGGTGCATTACTGCGTTGCTAACATGCCGGGCGCGGTGGCGCGCACGTCGACGCTGGCACTGACCAATGCCACCTTGCCTTATATTCTTCGTCTGGCCGATAACGGGGTCAAAGAGGCTTTGAAGGCGGATCATGGCTTTCTGGAAGGCTTGAACGTCATCAGGGGCGAAATGGTCTGCAAGGAAGTAGCGGAAGCCCAGAACCTGACGCTGGGGGATCGCATTCAGTTGCTTGAGATGATTTGACGAAACACCGGAACGGCTGGGGGGAATAACTGAGAAGACGGTCAGCGGTGAGGAAGAAAAAATGGCGTCCCCTAGGGGAGTCGAACCCCTGTTACCGCCGTGAAAGGGCGGTGTCCTAGGCCTCTAGACGAAGGGGACGCTGCTGACCTCGTCGAGGTGGCGCGTATATTAGGGAAGCCTGTGAACGCTGTCAAACTTTTTTCGGGCATTTCAGCGGGCTTTGTTTACGCATGCCTTGAAAGCCTGGGCCAGCTCTTCGAATACTGACCGGATCCCTTCATCTTCTTCAATTTGAATGAGTTTGCGGGCCACTTCCCGCCGGGACTCTGGTATTTGAGGCAAGATCTGTTCGGCCGTCCCCCCGGCCCAGGCGGCCAGGACCACCTCGTAACGCAGTTTGTTCTCGCCGGCGCAGAAGTAGAAACGGTCTTCGCGGCTGCCGGGCTGAGGTTTGCCGTGCGCTTTATACGCCGATTTGGCACAGCGGGCAAAGCGCGAATTGATGTTGGAGTAGGTTTCCACCACGCCTTCTTCTTCCAGGGCTTCATAGAGTTTCTGCACCCGCTGGCGACCTTGATCGGTGATGCCGGGAAGGGCCTCTTTCAGTTGTTCGGCGCTGAAGCCTTTCTCATAGAGCTGAGTGACCGTGAGGTATTCGCTGGCCACCATGCTGCACGCCTCAAAGCTGAGTCGCTGTTTGTTTTCTGCAGACGAGGCGGTGGCATCCTCTGCCTGGGCCGTCAGGCTCAAAAGCAACATCAGGCTGCTGGTGAATACACGAAGAAAAGGCACGAATTTCAATGCGGAAAGACCTCACCGCCGGTAATGGTTTCACTGGGTTCTGTAAGGGCCTAGTAGGCCACTGCGCGCTGCGACACCTACGATAGCATAGCGGGTCTGTTACGCGGTGGTCCTTAGCCGCGTTTGCCGAGCACGTCACGCAGTGCGGTTTCCAGGTCGGGATAATCGAACTCGAAACCAGCTTCCAGTAGGCGCTCTGGGTAGGCTTTCTGGCCGGTCAGCAACATGCGGGACATCTCACCCAGCATCAACTTGAGGGCCGTCTCCGGGACCGGCAGCATCGCGGGGCGGTGAAGTACGCGCGCAAAGGTTTGCGTGAATTGCGCGTTGGTGACGGGTGACGGGGCGCAGAGATTGTATGGCCCCTCTGCAGTCTCGCTATCCAGCAGGAACAGGATGGCCCGCACTTCGTCCCGGATATGAATCCACGGCATGTACTGGGTGCCCGTACCCAGTCGCCCGCCCAGGCCCAGCTGGAAGGGGAGGCGCAGCTTGGCGATGACGCCGGCTTCCGGGCCCAGAACCGGCGCGGTTCTGCATAGACAGACGCGTATGCCGCGCGATGCCGCACGCATGGCCGTTTCTTCCCACGCTGCGCAAAGGCGGTGAGAAAACTCGTCGAACGGTTCGGTTTTTTCAGTGACTGTCTGGTCGCCCTGGTTTCCATAAAAGCCGATCGCTGACGCCGATATTAGACAGTCGGGTGGCGTTTTAGGCGCGCTGAGTTGGTCAACCAGGGTATGGGTCAAATCGATACGGCTGTGCCAGAGCGCCATTTTGCGTTTTTCGCTCCAACGCTTTTCCGCGATGCCTTCACCGGCCAGATTGATCACCGCATCGATGGGGGTGTCCAGGTTCTCTATCCGGTCCAGTCGGTCCGTCACGTTGACGTTGCCACAGAGCGCCCTGACCTGGGCTGCCGGTTGACGGCTGAAGACGGTCAACCGATCGCCACGCTTCAGCAGCTCAGGACAAAGGTGCTGACCAATAAAGCCAGTGCCGCCTGTTATCAGGATATGCTTGGCCATGACCTTCTCCTAACGCCGTTCAAGGATACCCTCAACCACCGATCTTACGGCTTCTCCGAGTGCCGGCGCCTCGCCAATGGGCGCTGTCAGCTCCATATCCACGCCGGGATGGGCGTCCTGCAGGTCCGCGAGCATGGCGGGGATATCCTTGCGCAGGTGTCGACCTCTGGCGAGGAACAGCGGCACGACCTTGATCGCCTGCGCACCTTCAGCAACCTGCTGGGCGACCACATCCTGAAGTGAGGGAGAGCACAACTCCATATAGGCGATGCGGGCATGGGGGAGGGCCTGGCAAGTCGGTGCGGCCAGTTGTTCAAAAGTGCGTTGCCAGTTGGCATCACTGCTGCCATGAGCCAGAAGGATGACGGCTGCTTGTTCCATGGGCCTTGCTCGCTATGTTCTCTTTACTCGTGGATAATACGGGCTCTCAGTCACCGATTGAAGCCGGTGTGCACCCCGGTTGTCCCCGAGACCGCTGACTTTGACGGGGCATTCGGCCGCGAGGTTGGTTATATGTTCGATTGGTCCTACATCTTGGATTTCTGGTTTGGCGAATTGGACGATGATGGACTGCCCTCCAGGGAAAAGCGGGATCAGTGGTTTGCGGCCAGCCGTGCCCTGGATCGAGAAATCCGGCAACGGTTCCTTTCCCTGGTGCTGGTGGCCAGCGAGGATGGCTTGAGCCACTGGCGCCACGATCCCCGCGGGGCGCTTGCGGAGATCATTCTCCTGGATCAGTTCCCGCGCAATATCTATCGGCGTACCCGGATGGCCTTCGAATATGACGGCGCCGCCCGCAAGCGCTGCCGAGAGGGGCTGAAACAGGGTCTGGATACACTGCTGGAGCCGGTAATGCGGGGTTTTTTCTACATGCCCCTGCAGCATTCTGAACGTTTGCAGGATCAGGAAACAGCCCTGGAGCTCTACGAACAGCTTGCAGCGTTGGGCCAGAATCCGCGCCTGAAGCAGTTTTTAAACAACTTTTTGCGGTTTGCCCGGTATCATCATGAGATCATTGCGCGCTTCGGCCGCTTTCCTCATCGCAATGCCATCCTGGGTCGCTCCTCCACGCCCGAAGAGGAAGCCTTTCTCGGCGACGGCGCCAGTCACTTTGGTCAGGGCGAAAGCTGACAGGGGCGTCAGAAAAATGCGATGGGCTTGTGCTTTTGGTAACCGGTTCAAATTTTCGGGCGCTCAAAAATAGAACAATAGAAGGCAAAGCCGGATGTAAAACTGTGAATCAACATTCACAGTAGCGGGTCGGCGGATGGGCCACCGTTCGGGTGGTCTGTTTGTATTGAAAGGCTTGAAGACCCCGCGAGTTTTTGGCGCTGTCTCGCGTAACAATCAGGACCTTGAGTCCGTACATAATAAAAAGCAAAGAAGAAACCGGGTAACCGCTTGATATGCAGCGGTATACGCGGAAATCACCCCAATTGGACAGGCAACATCGGACGGTCATTATGCAAATGGTCACAAAAACATGGACCGGTAAACCGGGACAGGAACTTCAGAAATCCATCCATTACCAGGGTCGCAAGGCGGCACGGGCCAAGAGTGAACAGCGACGAATCCAGATCCTGGAAGCGGCGCTGCGCATTGCGGCGAAGGATGGTATCCGCGGCGTGAAGCATCGCTCCGTGGCGAAAGAGGCGGGTGTTCCGCTGGCATCCACCACCTACTATTTCAAGGATATCGAAGAGCTGATCAGCGACGCCTTCATGCTCTTTGCCGAGAATGCGCAAACCAACCTGGATGCGTTCTATCTGACCCTCAATCAATACCTTGACCGCTTTGATCTCGACGCCCTGCAGGCGGAAGAGAAAGTGCGTCGCGAGTTTGCCGAAGGGCTGGTGCAGCTGGGTACCCATTACCTGATGGATCAGCTGACCAATCGCAAAGAGGCGATCCTGGCGGAGCAGGTGTTCCTGCTGGAAGCGATCCGTGATCCTGAGCTCAAGGCGCTGGCCCGCAAATACCGTGAGGCCTGGATCAGTGGTCTGGAGGCGTTCCTGGTGCGGCTGGGTACACCGACGCCGGAAACCGACTCTTCACTGCTGACAACTGCCGTGCTGGGTCTGGGTTATGACGGTATCCTCTACGAGGAGGATTTCAGCCGCAGCCGCCTGGAAGGTGTTTTGCGCCGGCTGCTCTATCAGGTCATGCGCCTGCCGGTAGAGTAGGGAAGGCTTGCGAGCCCCGGAGTGCGCGTTCCGGGGCTTTGATGCCGGCCCTCTAAAAAAATGCTGGGAGGGGCTTGCAAGTCCAAAAAGGCCTCCCTATAATGCGCAGCCGTTGTCGGTCATCAACCGCAACATAGAGCGGGAATAGCTCAGTTGGTAGAGCACAACCTTGCCAAGGTTGGGGTCGCGAGTTCGAATCTCGTTTCCCGCTCCAATTTCCTCCCTAGCTTCATTTCAGTCCTTTCTCTTTCTTTCAGCATCAGTGCCCCAAGCAGATTTCTCTGCGTCCTGCGTGTGCCTGTCAGGCAGTTTCCAAAGACCGCCAGAGTGCGAAAACTCGACTACAATAGTGACAGACGCACTGGTGAACAACTCGAGGCACAACGATGGCAGGTGTATTGGATTCCGTGGATCAGCGTACCAATCTGGTCGGTCAGAACCGGTTGGAATTGCTGCTTTTCCGGCTCAAGGGCCGCCAACTCTTCGCCATCAATGTGTTCAAGGTGCGCGAAGTCATCAAATTGCCGAGTTTGACCGAAATACCTCAGCGTCACCCCTACGTCTGCGGCGTCACTCATTTGCGCAATCAGACTGTGCCAATCATCAATCTCAGTCAGGCGATCAATATGCCACCGCTGGAGGTGAGCAAGGAGTCCACTATTGTGGTCACCGAATACAACCGCTCCGTCCAGGCCTTTCTGGTGGGATCGGTGGACCGGATCGTCAATATGAACTGGGAAGACATTGAGCCACCGCCCAAAACCACCGGCCGCAGTCATTACCTGACGGCGATTACCCGCCATGAGGGGGAGCTGGTCGAGATCATTGACGTGGAAAAGGTGCTTTCGGAGATCGTGCCGTTTTCCACGGACGTCCCCGAAGAGGTGCTGGATCGGGAAGTGCTCTCTCAGGCGAGGGAGCGCAAGGTGTTGATCGTCGACGATTCGCCGGTAGCGATCTCTCAGGCGCGCGAAACCCTGAAAAAGGTCGGGCTTGAGGTGGTTACCGCCAGCAATGGGCGCGAGGCGCTTGGGATGCTGAAATCGTGGGCCGACGAGAATCCGGACGGTATTCAGGACCGGCTGTTGATGGTTATTACGGACGCCGAAATGCCGGAGATGGACGGCTATCGGCTGACCACCGAAATCCGTAACGATCCCCGTTTGAAAGATCTTTACGTGGTTCTGCATACCTCGCTCAGTGGCAGCTTCAACAAGGCCATGGTGCAGCGGGTCGGCTGTGATGATTTCCTGTCCAAATTCCGTCCGGACGAGCTGGCTGTGCTGGTCCAGAACTATCTCCGGGAGCAGGGCGCGTCCGACGACAGCCCTTCTTGACCATCGCCCCTGCAGCGGCTGCTGCCTTCCCGTATAATCCTCCGTTCACCCAACAGGTCTCACCGTTGCCCGGCACCAGGCGTGGGCAACGGGGGCCGGGCAAGGAGGGCGTGCCATGCATGTGGTCTCGTTGTTTCGTTACCCTGTCAAGTCGATGCCGGGCCACCCGGTGAATACCCTGCCGCTCGACGAACTGGGGCCGCAGGGCGACCGCCGTTGGATGTTGGTGGACGAGCAGGGGCGCTTCATGACCCAGCGGCAGTGGCCGCAGCTGAGCCAATTGAAGGTCAGCGTTCGCGAGGGAGCCCCAGGTGTCAGTGTGCGCCTACCGGATGGCCGTGAGGGGCAGGTCGACGTGACGGGTGAAAAGACGCCGGTCACCGTATGGCGCGATGAGGTGCTTGCCACTCAGGGGGCAGGGGATGCGGCCGGGCTGCTGAGTGATTGGCTGGGCCAGTCAGTTCGGCTCGTGTATATGGGTGAGGATGACGAGCGTCAAGTGGATCCTGCTCGGGTTGAAGAACCCAGGCGGGTGGGTTTTGCCGACGGCTTCCCGTTTCTCGTCGTCAACCTGGCCTCTTTGCGGCAGCTTGAGGCCTGGACCGGACGTAGGCTGGATGTGCGCCGTTTCCGACCCAATATCGTCGTCGATACCGATGAGCCCTTTGCCGAGGACGCCTGGTGTGAGCTGTCCGTGGGCAACGTGTTAATGCGTTGCGTCAAACCCTGTTCGCGCTGTGTCATGACAACCGTCGACCCCGACACCGGGCAACCCGATCCCGACAAAGAGCCGTTGCGCACCCTCGGGCGACACAGGCGGACGCCGGATGGTGTTATTTTCGGTCAGAACGCCATTCACCTGAACGGCCGGGAAATTCGCATCGGTGATGCGGTCAAACTTGCTTAATTCCTGATTCTCAAGGGGACACTCCAAACCATGGCGCAATTGCTTTCGCTGGAAAACATCTTTCACGCCTATGGCCCACAACCCTTGCTGGACCATATCGACCTGCGTATCGAGAGCGGTGAGCGCGTCTGTTTGCTGGGGCGCAATGGCGAGGGTAAGTCCACGCTGATGAAGATCGTGACAGGAGAGCTGGCACCCGACGCCGGTACCGTGCGCACCGGTGACGCCGTGCGTGTGGCCTATCTGCCGCAATCCCTTCCCGAGGCGAGTGACGACACTGTCTACCACGTGGTGGTGAGTGCGTTCCCGGAAACCGGCGAGCTGCTGGAACAGTTTGAGGCCCTGAGCCACGAAGCCCAGGATGAGGCGAGTCTGGCGAAACTGGAGAAGATCCAGGAGCGGATCGAGGCCCTGGATGGCTGGTCACTGCATCAGCGGGTGGGGCAGATCCTGGAGCAATTCCAGCTGGCCCCGGAGGCGAAGCTTGCGGAATTGTCCGGGGGCTGGCAACGCCGTGCCCTGTTGGCGCGAGCGCTAGTGACGGATCCGGATCTGTTGCTGCTGGATGAGCCTACCAACCATCTCGATGTTCCCGCGATCCGCTGGCTGGAAAACACCCTGGCCAACTATCGCGGCGCAGTATTCTTCATCAGTCACGACCGGGCCTTCATCCGTTCGATGGCAACGCGCATTGTAGAACTGGACCGGGGGCATCTCACCAGCTGGCCCGGCGACTATGATCGCTATTTTCAACTCAAGGAAAAGGCCCTGGAGGATGAAGAGCGGCACAACGCTGAGTTTGATCGCAAGCTGGCGCAGGAAGAGGCCTGGATCCGGCAGGGTATCAAGGCCCGGCGAACCCGTAACATGGGGCGCGTGAGAGAGCTCAAGGCGATGCGCGAAGCCTACAAGGCGCGTCGTGAGCGGATCGGTACCAGTCAAATCAATGTCGAAGAGGCCCGGCAGTCGGGCAAGCTGGTCGCCGACGCCGAGGGGGCCGGCTTTGCCTATCCCGGCCAGCCGCCGCTCATCAAGGATCTCAACCTGCTTGTGCTGCGCGGCGACAAACTGGGGTTCATCGGCGAAAACGGCTCGGGCAAGACCACGCTCCTTAAATTACTGCTGGGTGATCTGGAGCCAACGGAAGGTGTCATCAAGCTGGGGACCCAGCGTTCGGTGGCGTATTTCGATCAGCTCCGAGACGAGCTGGATCTGGAAAAGAATGCCCTCGATAACCTCGCCGAAGGGCGCGAGTACATCGAAATCAATGGCCAGAAAAAGCACGTGCTAGGCTATCTGCAGGACTTCCTGTTTACACCGCAGCGCGCCCGGACACCGGTGCGTGTGCTATCCGGGGGGGAGCGTGCGCGGTTGATGCTGGCCAAGCTCTTCAGCAAGCCGGCCAATATTCTGGTGCTGGATGAGCCCACCAACGACCTTGATGTGGATACCCTGGAACTGCTGGAAGCGCAGTTGGTGGCGTTCTCGGGGACTGTCATCCTGATCAGCCACGACCGGGCCTTCCTCGATAATGTGGTGACCAGCACCCTGTTCCTGGACGGTTCAGGGCGAGTCGAATCCTTTGTGGGCGGCTATGAGGATTGGCGGCGCCAGGGCGGGCGATTTCCATCTGAAGTTCGAAGCGACAAGCCTCAGAAGCCTGCGCGCAAGGAGCAGCAGGAAAAAGCGAAACCGGTGGAAAAACCCCGTGGCGGCAGCAAGAAATTGAGCTATAAGCTCAAGCTTGAACTGGAGCAATTGCCGGAAAAAATTGCCCACTACGAATCCCTGGTTGAAGAGCGACAGGCGAAGGTCAACGATCCGGATTTTTACCAACAGGATCACGAAACCATCAATCGTGAGCTTGAAGCGCTGTCGGAGGCCCAGGCAGCCCTGGAAGGGCTCATGGAGCGTTGGCTCGAGCTGGAGGAGATGACGGAGCAGTGAGGAGTTGGGCTGCTTTGCAAAACATTGTCACAACAACACACCCCCTCACGAAGCGGCTACACTATTTTAACCATGGTGGCGTTTATAGCCGCTAAACTACTAGAGGAAGCGCTTTGTCATTTCCTTATTCCGGGATCATGGCACAGTTCGGCGCTTCATCAAGAGCCGGCCCAACAACAATAAAGCAGCCAGGCTGAACCCGCTTCAGAGACACAGTGGAACGAGATCGCCAATGAGTGTGAAGTACGAATTCCATTTCAACGATGAAAAGGTGCGCGGTTACGAGGTTGATCTTGATCGGGCGGATATGGAGCCGATTGCCTCTGGGGAGCATGCCGAGTGGACCGAGCTGACCCACTGTCAGTGTTCCAATTGTCCTCTGGCGCGGAATCAGCACAAGTATTGCCCGGCAGCGGTCGATATGGAGCACGTGATTGACGAGTTTCGCAATGAACACGCGTTCCAGAAGGTCACCGTCCGGGTCTTTACCGAAGGGCGCATCTACGAAAAACATACCGGATTGGAGGAAGGGCTGCGCTCGCTGCTGGGGCTGATTATGGCGACAAGCCGTTGTCCGCTGCTGGCGGAATTGCGGCCGATGGCCGTTCATCATATGCCGTTCGCCACATCGGACGAATTCATTCTGCGGTCGGTCTCCCTCTACCTGTTGCAGCAGTACTTCGCAAAGCGCAGTGGCGACACGCCGGATTGGGATCTCAAGGGGCTGGTGGATCGCAACAAGCGCCTGCAGCTGGTGAATCAGGCGCTCTGGCAGCGGATCCATTCAGTGTGCGAGAGCGACAGCAACCTCAAGGCGCTTCTCAGCTTTTTCTCCATGGCCTCCAGCGTGACGTTCTCTCTCGAAAGCCAGCTGCAGAAGCTGCGTTCCAAACTGGAAAGTGGCAAGGCCTGAATCAGGGGCCTTGCCTGGCCCCGCAGTGGATCGCCGGGACCGCGATTGCCGGCGGTGTCTAGCGAATCCGCACCGCCAGAACGTCACACTCCGCTCCGTGCAGTACCCCGTTCGCGGTTGAGCCCAGCAGGAGCTGAATGCCGTGGCGGCCGTGGCTGCCAACAATCACCAGATCGTGCTCTTTCTCTTTGGCCGTCCGGTGGATTTCGGTTTCCGGGCGTCCAACCGTTACAATCTGGCGGTCTTCCGGAATACCGTATTGCTCGCCGTATTCACCGATCTGCTTGCGGGCTGTCTTGTCGAGCTGCTCCTGCAGTTCGGTCAGGTCCATCGGGATATCGCCGCCATAGGCGTAGCCGACCGGCTCCACGACGTGAATGACATAAAGGTCGGCCTTGTGGTCCGCTGCAATACGGTAGGCTTTGTCGAGCACCTGAGGTGCTTCTTCCGTCAGATCGATCGCCGCCAGGACCTTGCTGTAGGCTGACATAGGTATACTCCCTCAAGTTATTGATTCTCTGATGACAATATAAGCTGATTAAAGGCCGTTTGACTATGACCTGGATCATTATCGCCCTGATACTGCTATTCATCCTGGGTTCCATCACCTGGATCATGCCGTCGCCCGAGGAACGGCGTCGGATGCGTTTGCGCAATCTCGCCCTGCAAAAGGGTTTCAGGGTAAAGGAGCTCAAGGGGCAGTTGCAGCAGCAAATGGCCAAAGAAGTGGGTGAAGGGCGCTGGTATATCTATTGGTGTGACTGGCCGGGGCAAATGCGAGAGCGCGCGGCGAAGCTGCCCACACTCTGGGTCGTTTCCGGGCAGGAGCCGCCTCGCGACCACCCGGTTGTACAGGCATTGGGGGAAAAAGGCCATGTGAAAGTGGAGCCGTTCGACGTGGTCTACAGCGATGCGCAGGGTATTGGGGGCATCTGGGACGAACGGGGCAGGACGGAAAAGCTGGAGACGGGTTTGGCCAGGTTGCGCCAGGCGAGTGACCGCCTGGCGCCCACCCATTGATCAGGAAGTCTGCATCTGCTCCGAGGCGTTTTCGAGCTGCTCGATAATGCCCAGGGAGTAGCGGTTGATCAGGAAGTAAACGTTATTCTCGTTGTAGTTCACGTAGGACTTCTGGATGAAATTCCACTTGGACTTGGCGTCCCGCAGGGATTTTTCGGCATCTGCGTTGCCCACTTCCTGAAGCAGTTCCTTCATCAGACCATCGAATTCGCCGGCCAGCTGGTCCAGTGGCGTTTCGGTGTCAGCGCCCTGGAACGTCTGGCTGCTACTCGAATTGGAGCGTGCCGAGTATTTGGTCAGCATCAGGGCCATGGTCAGGGACGCCTTCCGGGCCTTCTCCAGGGTGGGATCGGTGGGGATGCTTTCCTTCTCGGTGAGGGTGATATAAACCTCCCGGGATTTGTCACTGAGCAGGCGCGCCTGGTTGGCCATTTCCGATACCAGCCGCAGGTCCGGATAGCCGCGCTTGCGCACATCCTGAATATTGGTATTCATCAGTTTGGCGAAATCCTGGAACATGCTGGTCAGCTCTTTAAGCTGATCCGCGGTGAGGCTATCGCCCACCTTCTCGGTGAAGCTCTTCAACAGGCTGTGAGCGCCGTTCATCGACTCCACGATCTGTTTCATGGTCTGCTGGTCGCGGTTGGCGCTGTAGTTGTAGTAGGCGTTCAGGGCCAGGAAATTCTCCAGCCGGAAGCGGTGGAGGGCATCCAGAAGCGGATTCATTTCCGCAGCGGCTGCAGTGCGAATCGGGCCGAGTAGCAGGAGTGTGAGCGACAAGACCAGGACTGCAAGCTTCTGGAAAGGCGCGGAACTATTCATGGATTGTTTTCTCCGTCTTATTCTGAACTACATTCACGCAGTAGCGGGTATCAACGGTTAACAGACTGGTAACACCAGGTCGTGGCGCGGGAGCCAAGCCGGCGTTCGAAGCTAAGACCCGGTGAATCAACGATTACCCGCTCAAAGCCTAGTTCATGGGCGGCTTCTTTGCGAGCGACGTTTTGCGATTTTTCACCTCGTCAGGGCTGTTTTCAATACCTTTCCGGACAGAAAGAAATTGACAAACGCCGCGTTTTTTTTCATCGTTGGCACTCCGATTCAAACGACTGTATGAATTTTTTTGAATCACTCTCGGGCAGTGACCGAAATCTCGCTGTATGGAAAGTCGTACCTCAAGCAAGATGAGGGGCGTTCTTTACAGTTCCAAACACAGACTGGAGATCAGTTGATGATTTACGAAGGTAAAGCCATCACGGTTAAGGAGATCGAAGGCGGTTTTGCTCAGCTGAACTTCGATTTACAGGGTGAGTCCGTTAACAAGTTCAACCGGCTCACTATCCAAGAACTGGGTGAAGCGGCAGAAAAGCTGCAGGGCGCCAAGGGCATCGAAGGCCTTGTCGTCACCAGTTCAAAGGACGGCTTCATCGTTGGGGCCGATATTACGGAGTTCACTGATCTGTTTGCAGGGCCGGAAGAAGAACTGGTTGATAACAACCTCAAGGCGAACAAGGTGTTCAGTGCCATTGAGGACCTTCCGTTCCCGACCGTAACCGCGATCAACGGCGTTGCCCTGGGTGGCGGCTTCGAAATGTGTCTGTCCACGGATTTCCGTGTAATGGCCGACAGCGCGAAAGTGGGACTTCCGGAAGTCAAGCTGGGTATCTTCCCGGGCTTCGGTGGTACCGTTCGTCTGTCCCGCCTGATTGGCGCTGACAACGCGATCGAATGGATCTGCATGGGCAGCGAGAACCGTGCGGACAAGGCGCTCAAGATGGGCGCGGTCGATGCTGTTCTGCCGCAGGACAAGTTGATGGATGCGGCGATCGCGCTGCTGAAGGAAGTCAACGCCGGCAAGATCGACTACAAGGCACGTCGCGAAGAGAAGAAAGGCAAGCTCAAGCTGAACCCGATGGAAAGCATGATGACCTTCGAAACCGCGAAGGGTTATGTGGCGGGTCAGGCCGGCAAGAACTACCCGGCGCCGGTTGAAGCCATCAAGGTCATGCAGAAGCACGCGGGTATGACCCGTGACAAGGCGATTGAAGTGGAAGCCAAGGGCTTCGCCAAGATGGCCAAGACCAACGTCGCTTCTTCCCTGGTACAGCTGTTCCTGAACGACCAGGAGCTGAAGAAGACCATCAAGCAGTGGGAGCCGAAGGCCAAGCCGGTCAAGAAGGCTGCCGTGCTGGGTGCCGGCATCATGGGTGGCGGTGTTGCCTACCAGTCTGCCTACAAGGGCACCCCGATCATCATGAAGGACATCGCCCAGGAAGGTATCGACCTGGGTCTGAGCGAAGCGAAGAAGCTGCTCGCCAAGCGCGTTGCCAAGGGCAAGATGAAGCCCGACGCCATGGCGGACACGCTGAACCGCATCGTTCCGACCCTGAGCTACGGCGATTTCAAATCCGTGGACCTGGTGGTCGAGGCAGTGGTCGAGAACCCGAAGGTGAAGGACGCCGTGCTGCGTGAAACCGAAGATCAGGTTCGCGAAGACACCATCCTGACGTCCAACACCTCCACCATTTCCATCAATCGTCTGGCCAAGAACCTCAAGCGTCCGGAAAACTTCTGCGGCATGCACTTCTTCAACCCGGTACACATGATGCCGCTGGTTGAGGTTATCCGCGGCGAGAAGACCAGCGACGAAGCCATCGCGACCACTGTTCAGTACGCGAAGGCCATGGGCAAGACCCCGATCGTGGTCAACGACTGCCCGGGCTTCCTGGTCAACCGTGTCCTGTTCCCGTACTTCGGCGGCTTTGCCGGCCTGGTGCGCGACGGCGCCGACTTCCAGAAAGTCGACAAGGTCATGGAGAAGTTTGGCTGGCCGATGGGTCCGGCGTACCTGCTCGACGTGGTCGGCATGGACACCGCCAAGCACGCCAATGAAGTGATGGCCGAAGGCTTCCCGGACCGCATGAAGGACGAGAACAAGAGCGCCATCGACGTCATGTTCGAGAAAGAGCGCTACGGCCAGAAGAACGACAAAGGCTTCTACCAGTACGAACTGGACCGCAAGGGCAAGAAGAAGAAAGTCGTGGACCAGGGCGTCTACGATCTGCTCAAGCCGGTCGTACAGGGAAGCGGTGACTTCAGCGATGAAGAGATCATTGAGCGCATGATGATCCCGCTGTGTATCGAAACCGTACGCTGCCTGGAAGACGGCATCGTCGACACCCCGGCCGAGGCGGACATGGGTCTGATCTTCGGTATCGGCTTCCCGCCGTTCCGTGGTGGCGCGCTGCGCTACATCGACGACATTGGTCTGGATGAGTTCTGCAAGATGGCAGACAAGCACAAGGACCTGGGTCCGCTGTATCACCCGACCGATGGCATGCGCGAAATGGCCAAGAAAGGCAAGAAGTTTCACGGCTGATCGCTGAACTGAATCCAAACGGAGAAGATCTATGAGCCTTAATCCGAGAGACGTTGTCGTAGTCGATTGCGTACGGACTCCGATGGGTCGCGCCAAGAACGGCTGTTTCCGCAATGTGCGTGCCGAAACCCTGTCTGCGGCCTTGATCGAAGCCCTGTTTGATCGCAACCCCAACCTGAACCCGAAAGAGGTTGAGGATGTGATCTGGGGCTGTGTTAACCAGACTGGCGAGCAGGGCTTCAACGTCGCCCGTCAGATCTCCCTGCTGACCCGTGTACCGCACGAGTCTGGCGCACAGACGGTTAACCGTCTGTGTGGCTCCGCCATGTCCGCGATCCATACTGCGGCCCAGGCGATCCAGACCAACAACGGTGACATGTTCGTGGTCGGTGGTGTCGAGCACATGGGCCACGTGCCCATGACCAAGGGCTTTGACCACAACCCGGCGGCGTCCAAGTACTCTGCGAAAGCGTCCAACATGATGGGCCTGACCGCGGAAATGCTGGCCAAGATGCACGGCATCAGCCGTCAGCAGCAGGACGAGTTCGGTGCCCGTTCACACCAGAAGGCCTGGGAAGCAACCCAGGAAGGCCGTTTCAAGAACGAGATCGTGCCCATCGAGGGTCACGACGACAACGGCTTCAAGGTGCTGATCGAGCAGGACGAAACCATCCGTCCGGAGACCACTGTCGAGTCCCTGGGCCAGCTCAAGCCGGCCTTTGACCCGAAGGGTACCGTGACCGCGGGCACCTCTTCGCAGCTGACCGACGGTGCGTCTGCGATGGTTGTGATGTCTGCCGAGAAGGCCAAAGAGCTGGGCCTGACGCCGATCGCCAAGATCCGTGCCATGGCTGTGGCCGGTGTTGATCCTGCGATCATGGGCTACGGTCCGGTTCCGGCGACCAAGAAGGCGCTCAAGCGCGCTGGCCTGAAGGTCGAAGACATCGACTTCTGGGAGCTGAACGAAGCGTTTGCGGGTCAGTCGCTGCCGGTCCTCAAGGATCTGAAGCTGCTGGACGTGATGGAAGAGAAGGTGAACCTGAACGGCGGTGCGATCGCCCTGGGTCACCCGCTGGGCTGCTCCGGCGCCCGTATCTCCACCACACTGCTGAACGTCATGCAGGCCAAAGGCGGTAACCTGGGTGTTTCCACCATGTGTATCGGCCTCGGCCAGGGCATTGCGACCGTTTGGGAGCGTGTCTGATCAATAGGCTTTAGACAGCCAGGCTGTCATCGCCTTGATCGAAAAGCCCAGCCTTGTGAAAGGCTGGGCTTTTTTTATGGCTTTGTGTTGCTTCTCCCGGCCGGCGAAGGGTGTTACCGATTGCCTTCGCCGCCAAATACCGCACGTTTGATCTGGTAGGCGGAATTCGTGTCCTGCCTGTCGTGCAGCTGTTGCCGGACTTCCTCACGTTCTTCCAGTGACATCTGGTCCCTGTCCATGCTGCGGCGGCCAGCTGCGGTTGGTTCCATGTGCTGAATGTCGTAAACCGCTTCGCGAGCGCCTTCATACTGTATCTGTTCATTGCGACGGTCCGCCTGGCCGTCGGCCAGGGCAACAGCAGCCGTCATGGCCAATGCAGTGGCAGTCAAAACTAGCGTGGAACGGGTTCTTTGGTGTTTCATGGCTTTTCCCTCCGTGGTTGCGGCTGAATGCTCGGGGCCAGGTGCCTAGCCACCCGAGTCCGATCTGTCATTGAGACACCTGTACCGAGAGAAAGTTACGGGGCTGCCTTAGAGTGATTCGTCATCTGGCAGGCCGATCGCCATGCTCAAAGATTATGAGCGCACCGAAGAACGGGGGAATAAAGGAATGGCTGCAGCTGCGGGCAAGCAGATGGGGCGTGATAAGGAAAAACACCTATGGCTGAAAATAAGGTATTGTCGTCCGCGCTCAACCGTGTATACTGAATTACAGCTTCAAAGTAAGTCTAGTTATGCACGCCATTTCGATCCCGCATTACCGGTTCTCGTCCTGATCGTCATAAGTAAAGGCAACACTTTAAGCACAACCCGCCTCCACGGAGGCATTAGATTATGAATGATTTAGGAATCGAGAATTATGTCGACTCAAAAAGGTACCGTTAAGTGGTTCAACGAAGCTAAGGGTTTTGGTTTCATCCAGCAGGAGAACGGCCCGGACGTATTCGCCCACTACAGCGCTATTCAAGGCAGCGGTTTCAAGACTCTGGCAGAAGGCCAGCAGGTTGAGTTTACCGTGACTCAGGGCCAGAAAGGTCCTCAGGCCGAGAACATCGTCGCGCTGTAAAGCGGTCCTCGCTGCCCCTCCTCAGGGACGGGCCGGCGAACGAAGACGATACAAAGGCAGACCGTATGGTCTGCCTTTTGTCGTTCTGGCCCCTCTAATTGTGGGCCAGGGTGTCTCCAATTATGGCTTGTTCAATCAGACCAATCCGATCTTGCCCCCAGAACACCCTGTCGCCGTAGCGAAAGCTCGGCACGCCCCAGCATCCCAGTGCTAGCATCTCTTCCAGGTTCTGTTGCGCCCAGTGGCGCCAGTTTTCATCCCGCAACTGCTCGCGCGCCTCATGCCAGGACAGCCCGAATCGCTCGACGATTTTCCTAAGGCCCCGGTCTGTCTCTGCACGAATGCCTTCCGCGTTGACGCCGCGAGCAAAACTCAGCAGAAAATCTTCCAGTTTGCCGGCCTCGCGTGCGAAATCAACCAGCGCATAGCAGCGTTCGACAGCCCTCCCCAGAGGATCAGCCACAAAGCCGTAGGGTAATCCCAGCTTCTCGGCTTCGCGCTTGGTATCCAGGAAAATGTACATTTTCTTTGTTTTTGGCACCGCCATGCCACGCGTGACCATCGGCAATACCGGCTTGATCTGGAGTTCGATCCGATAGTGGTGAGCCAGTTGCACGGCCCGCTCCAGGCCGATGTAGGAATAGGGACTGCGGGCGGACCAGTAGAGCACAAGGGGAAGGCGGGGCCGGGCGGACGGAGGGCTGTGGCGGCAGAAGTCGCGGTAGGTGCGATCGTAATGGATTTCCGGGTCTGCCTGGCGGGCAGCGCCCAAGGCTATCAGTCGCCGCTCCAGGTGATCGAGTCGGTCCAGGCCCCAGTACCATTCCCCGCCATAGCCGATCATGGCACTCAAATAATGACCCTCTTCCCGCAATTGCCGTTCGTTGTGTGCCAGCTGCTCAAGCCGTGACGGTCTGTTGTACTCCGGAAGCGAGCCGAGTCGGGCTGACGGTTGGACCCAGAAATGAGAGAAAAGGGAATGTGCCGTCCGTAGATAGCGTTCAGCGTTGCCTTCGGCCTCCAGCAAAGCGGCGGTTGCGGCCTCAATGGCGCCCTCGTCGTCAAGCCAGCCCTGGGGCTCGTAGGGAAGATCGTATAAATGCGCCAGATGGGCTGCATCATGCATTGCATTGGCTCGCCACATCTCCGGTGCCGGAAACATTGACGGGTCCAGGTGGAGGACCGTGTGAAACTGGAGCTCTATATCAAAGCGTTCCAGTAGATCCGGCAGAGCTTGCACGAGCAGGGCGCTGTAAGGGTCATCCAGGCGCAGGAAAACCTGCAGGCGATGCGGGGCGCCCTGGAGCCGGCGGGCCGCTTCGTGCACATAACGCCGGGTATCTCGCAGCCTATTGCTTGAGAGCGTGCGGGCCAGGTAAGGCATCAAAGTTTTGAGCATGAATGAAGGCGCTCCCTGGAGCGTCGGTTGATTTGCCAGGAGGCCGGCCCGTTGAGGGCCGGTTCTGGTTGCTCAGGCACCGGATTGGGACGCCAGCGTGTCCGTCTGTCGCTCTGGGGTGCGGTAAAAATGCATAGCAGAATCCTCTACTTTACCGAAGCGCAGGCCCAGCAGGTCCAGCACATAGTTCTGGTAGAGGCGCCAGGGGCTGCGATCGCCCTGCTTGGGCAGTCGGTCCAAAGCCCTTCTGACATAACCGGCGTCCAGATCCAGGAAAGGGGCCTGGCCAAGCTGGCCGTCCAGTTGGGGGGTGCAGAAATCGTAACCATGCCTGTCCATGTAATTGATCAGGCGACAGCTATACTCGCTGACCAGATCTGCCTTCAATGTCCAGGAGGCATTGGTATAGCCGACCACAAAAGCAAAATTCGGGACGCCGCTCAGCATCATGCCCTTGTAGCTGAACGTCTCGGGCAGAGAAACCCTTCGCCCATCCACATCGATCCGGGCGCCGCCAAAGGCGAGCACGTTCAGGCCGGTTGCTGTGATCACGATGTCCGCCTCCAGCTCCCGGCCGGACTTCAGGCGGATACCGTTGTCGGTCAGGGTCTCGATATGGTCGGTCACCATCTCTGCGGTGCCTTCGCGCAGTACCCGGAACAGATCGCCGTTGGGTACCAGACACACCCGTTGGTCCCAGGGGTTATAGCTGGGATTGAGGTGGGTATCGATATCAAAATCGGGGCCCAGCGCCTTGCGCTGTTGGCGGCGAATATTGCGCCGGGCCAGCTTCGGGAAGCGCCGGGCGAACTGGAAAAAGAACATCTGCAGGCCCACATTTTTCCAGCGGGTGATCTGGTACGCCAGGCGCGCCGGCAGCATGCGCTGGAGCCAGCGTGCGATATGGTCGACATCAGGTAGGGAGACGATATAGGTCGGCGAGCGCTGCAGCATAGTGACGTGGGCGCCTCGATCAGCCAGGGCCGGCACCAGCGTCACAGCCGTGGCGCCACTGCCAATCACGACGACTCGCTTGTTACTGCAATCCAGGTCTTCCGGCCAGTGCTGCGGATGGACGACCTGGCCTTTGAAGCGGTCCAGCCCCGGTATTTGTGGGGTATAGCCTTTGTCGTAGCGGTAGTAACCACTGCAGTTCATCAGGAAATTGCAGGTCATGTGAACGGTTTTCTGGCGCTCTTTGTCCGTTGCTTCCACGGTCCACCGGGCCGACTCACTGCACCAGCTGTAACGGGTAACCCAATGATTGAAGTGGATTTTTTGCGTGATGTCGTACTGATCTGCGGTATTCTTCACATAGCGGCGAATGGCGGGCCCATCGGCAATGGCCTTGCCTTCGCGCCAGGGCCGGAATGAATAGCCCAGGGTGTACATGTCTGAATCGGAGCGGATTCCGGGATAGCGGAACAGGTCCCAGGTGCCTCCGATAGCGTCGCGCCCCTCCAGAACCGCAAATGTCTTGTGGGGGCAGTTTTTCTTGAGGTGAAAGGCGGCGCCAATGCCTGAAAGGCCGGCGCCGACAATCAAGACATCGTAATGTGGCGTAGACATGACCTGATCCTGAGCCGGGAGCGTGAGCGCCCGGAAGCTTGGGTGAATTTATTGTTGTTTTCTCTGTGCAGTGGCCGGGGAGACGCCGCAGATACTGGTACCTCCCTAAAGCGAATGCTTTACGTAGTTCTCTCGCAGTTGCCGGGGTTTTGCAAGGAAAAAATGGCGGGTTGAGGGGAAGGCTGGCTCGATCTTTTCCAGGGTTTCAGCAAAAGGAGGGAGGCTCGCGTATTGCGCACGCCTTTGTTTCGCTCCAATCTATGGGGCTTTGCGGTCCAGGCTGGGTGACAAGGAGAGAAAGATGGACGGAGAAGCCCTGATTGGCCTGTATCGGCCGCTTAACACGCTGAAGGCCATAGACACCGATCTCTGGATCGCTGACGGGCCGATCGAGAACATGGCCATGTACGGCACGCATCTGCCCTTTTCCACCCGCATGACCATTGTCAGGCTCAGCAACGGCGACCTCTGGTGTCATTCACCCATAGCGCTCACTGAAGAGTTGCGAAAAGCGGTCACGGACCTGGGCCCTGTTCGTCATCTGGTTTCTCCCAACAAGATTCACTATGCGCACATTGCCGAATGGGCGCGGGCCTTTCCCGAGGCGATGACCTGGGCGTCCCCGGGCGTGCGTGAGCGGGCCGCGGGGCAGGGTATGGCCGTTGCGTTTCAGGAGGATCTGACCGACCGTGCGCCAGTGGACTGGTCGCAGGAAATCGATCAGCTGGTATTTCGGGGCAGTCGTTTCATGGACGAGGTGGTGTTCTTTCACCGGCAAAGCCGAACGCTGATCCTGGCGGACCTGATCGAAAACTTCGAAAGCAACAAAGTCAGCTGGAAGGTCCGATGGCTGCTAAGGTTTACCGGAGTGCTGCACCCGGATGGCAAATTGCCACTGGATCTGCGAACGACGTTCTGGGGGCACAAAGACGAGGCGCGGCGCTGCTTCCAGGTTATGTTGGACTGGCAACCTGAGCGCGTCCTGCTCTGTCATGGGCGATGGTATGAACGTGACGGAACGGACGAATTGAAACGGGCGTTTCGCTGGCTTTGAAGGGCGCTCCCGGGTCGCGAATTACGTTTGCAACTTGACCCTGGGCAGGTCAGCACTTATATATGGTCGCGATTAGTTTGAGCGGGCGGGGTGGGTATCCACTCGGTGGGAGTCCATTCCCAGGCGCAGATTACGGCAAGGCGCATTACTTCATCAGGCCGCTTGAGAATTCATCAACAGCTTTGCGGGGTTGCTGCAACCAATATGGGTAAAAGCCTGGTCATCGTCGAGTCACCGGCGAAAGCGAAGACCATCAACAAGTACCTGGGCTCGAATTACATCGTTAAATCGAGTGTCGGCCATATTCGCGATCTGCCGGTCAGTGGCTCGGGAAGCCAGACTGATCCGAAGGAGCGCGCCAAGCAAGCCGCCAAGACCCGCAAGATGAGTCCCGACGAGAAAGCGGCCTACAAGAAGCGCAAGGCTCGCCAGCAGCTGATCGCGCGTATGGGGGTGGATCCGGAAGACGACTGGCGGGCGCACTATGAGATCCTGCCAGGCAAGGAAAAGGTGGTCAGCGAACTCAAGCGATTGGCCAAGAATGCCGACGAAGTCTACCTTGCGACGGATTTGGACCGCGAAGGGGAAGCCATCGCCTGGCATTTGAAAGAGGCCATTGGCGAGCCCGATAGCAAATTCCGCCGGGTGGTGTTCAACGAGATCACCAAGCGCGCCATCAAGGAAGCGTTCGAGCAGCCCTCCGATCTGGATTATCACCGCGTCAATGCCCAGCAGGCCCGACGGTTCCTGGATCGGGTGGTGGGTTACATGGTGTCCCCGCTGCTGTGGAACAAAATCGCCCGCGGCCTCTCTGCCGGACGGGTGCAGTCCGTGGCGGTGCGCCTGATCGTCGAGCGCGAGCGCGAAATCCGGGCCTTCACGCCGGAAGAGTACTGGCAGTTGCATGCTGATTTGTCGCCGGAACAGAAGAAGGCTGACAAGCCGCTGCGTTTCGAAGTCACCAAGGTGGACGGCAAGGGCTTCCGGCCGGGCAACGAGAAAGAAACCCGCGAGCATGTCGCCAAGCTGGAAGCGGCGGGCTATGCCATTACCCGCCGGGAAGACAAGCCCACCAAAAGTCGCCCGAATGCGCCCTTCATTACCTCGACCTTGCAGCAGGCGGCGAGCAACCGCCTGGGCTTCAGCGTCAAGAAGACCATGACACTGGCACAGCGGCTCTATGAGGCTGGCTACATCACCTACATGCGGACGGACTCGACCAACCTGAGTCAGGAAGCCATCGCCAGCAGCCGCGATTACATCGAATCCACCTTCGGCAAGGACTATCTTCCGGAGAAGCCGCGCTTCTACAGCTCCAAGGAGGGCGCTCAGGAGGCGCACGAGGCCATCCGGCCGACAGACGTGACCAAGACGGCAAAAGACATTGCCGGGCTTGAGAAGGACGCTGAGCGGCTCTACGACCTCATCTGGCGTCAGTTCCTGGCCTGTCAGATGACCGATGCCCAGTATCTGAGCACGACGCTGGTCATCGAGACCCAGGGCTACGAGTTGCGGACTCGCGGGCGCATCGTCAAGTTCGATGGTTTCACCAGGGTCATGCCCCCGGCGGGCAAGAAAGATGAAGATGTGGCGCTGCCGGACGTAAAGGAAGGCGACGGTCTGAAGCTGGAAAAGCTCGACCCCAGTCAGCATTTCACCAAGCCTGCCCCGCGTTATACCGAGGCCAGCCTGGTCAAGGAGCTGGAGAAGCGAGGCATCGGACGGCCATCAACCTACGCGTCCATTATCTCGACCATTCAGGATCGCGGCTACGTCCGCCTGGAGAACCGCCGGTTCTACGCAGAGAAAATGGGCGATATCGTCACCGACCGGCTGACGGAATCGTTCTCCAACCTGCTGGACTACGGCTTCACCGCGCGGATGGAGGAAGAGCTGGACGACATCGCCAACGGTGGCGAGGACTGGAAGGCTGTTCTTAACGAATTTTACAGTAATTTCTCCAGGCAGTTGGCGGATGCCGAGGATCCGGAAAAGGGCATGCGCAACAATGTCCCCACGGACACCGATATCGAGTGCCCCAACTGCGGTCGCCACATGCAGATCCGCACGGCCAGTACCGGTGTCTTTCTCGGGTGCTCCGGTTACGCGCTGCCTCCCAAGGAGCGCTGCAAGCAGACCATTAACCTGATTCCCGGCGACGAAGTGGTTGCCGTGGATGAGGACGTGGAAGGTGAGGGCGAATCCCGCCTGCTGCGCAAAAAGCGTCGCTGTCCCAAGTGCGATACCGCGATGGACAGTTACCTGATCGACGAGAACCGTAAACTGCACATCTGCGGTAACAACCCCGATTGTCCCGGTTTCGAGGTGGAGAAGGGCAGCTTCCGCATCAAGGGCTACGAAGGGCCCACCCTGGAATGCGACAAGTGCGGCAGCGAGATGCAGCTCAAGACCGGCCGCTTCGGCAAGTTTTTCGGTTGTACCAATCCGGACTGCAAAAACACCCGCAAACTGTTGCGCAACGGCGAGCCGGCACCGCCCAAGATGGATCCCATCCCCATGCCGGAGCTGCCTTGCCAGAAGGTGGAGGACACTTACGTCCTGCGTGACGGGGCCTCCGGCCTGTTCCTGGCTGCGAGCAAGTTTCCCAAGAACCGGGAAACGCGGGCGCCGCTGGTCAAGGAGATCAAGCCTCATGGTGATGAGTTGGATCCCAAGTACCATTACCTGTTGTCGGCGCCGGAAAAGGATCCCGATGGCAATCCGACGGTGATTCGCTTCAGCCGCAAGACCAAGGAGCAGTACGTCATGTCCGAGAAAGAGGGTAAGGTGACCGGTTGGAGCGCCTTCTACGAGAATGGCCGCTGGCAGCCCAAGGACAAGCGGAAGAAGTCCTGACGCCCGGGCGAGGGTGGGGGTAGACTCCCCACCCAGAGGGCTTCTACTTCGCCGGTTTATGAAGGGCGCGCAGGCGCTCCAGGAGGCTTGAGGTATCCCAGCGGGATCCGCCCATCGCCTCCACGTCGCTGTAGAACTGATCAATCATGGCGGCAGCCGGCAAGGTGGCGCCGCGCTGTCTGGCCTCTGAGATGCAGATCGCCAGATCCTTGCGCATCCATTCCACCGCAAAGCCGTGATTGTATTCACCCCGGATCATGGTCTCGGCACGGTTGTCCATCTGCCAGGACTGGGCCGCCCCCTTGGAGATCACATCGACCACTTTGCGAGGGTCCAGACCGGCCCGCTCCGCAAAATGCAACCCTTCGGACAAACCCTGTAGCAGGCCGGCTACGGTAATCTGGTTGACCATCTTGGTCAGCTGCCCGGCACCGGCGCCTCCCATGTAAGTCACCGCTTTACTGTATTCATCCAGCAGGGGGCGCACGCGCTCGAACACGGCTTCATCTCCACCACACATGACCGTCAGCGCGCCGTTAACAGCGCCTTGCTGGCCGCCGGAGACGGGGGCGTCAAGGAAGGACTGTCCGTTGCGCTGGGCCTCGCGCGCCAGATATTCGGCGATGCTGGCAGAAGCGGTGGTGTGGTCAATCAGGATCGCGCCCTTGGGGGCGTTGGCGATAATGCCGTCCTCGCCGCAGTAGATTTCTTCCAGGTCGCGGTCGGCACCGACACAGGTGAGCACCACATCGGCTTCTTTCACAGCCGTGGCAATGCTCCCCGCACTGCGGCCACCAAACTCCGCTTCCCATTTTGCGGCAATGTCTCCGGTGCGGTTGAATACGGTGACATTGTATTTCGCCTCGTCGGTGAGATGGCCCGCCATCGGATAGCCCATGACGCCCAGGCCGATAAATGTGACATTTTTCATTGGGGCGGCTCCTTTTCCCGAATCACCTGAAGATGTTTTCCGCATTTCAGAAACGATACCGATGTCGTGCATTTTTGCCTATCCCGAAACAAAAAACGCCCGCATAGTGCGGGCGTTCTTCAAGACGGGCTCTGCGGCGCCGATTACCGATCGCTGGGGTAGTCGCGCTGAGTGTAGCCCTGATACAGCTGGCGCGGACGGCCGATACGATAGGAGCCGCTGACCATCTCGTTCCAGTGGGCAAACCAGCCAATGGTGCGGGACATGGCAAAGATCACCGTGAACATGGAGGTCGGGATGCCGATGGCCTTGAGGATGATACCGGAGTAGAAGTCCACATTCGGGTACAGCTTGCGCTGGATGAAGTATTCGTCTTCCAGGGCGATGTTCTCCAGCTTCTGGGCCATCTTGAAGAGCGGATCGTCTTCCAGGCCCAGCTCCTTGAGCACTTCGTGACAGGTTTCGCGCATGACTTTGGCCCGCGGGTCGAAATTCTTGTAGACACGATGACCAAAGCCCATCAGACGGAAAGGATCGTTCTTGTCCTTCGCGCGAGCGACGAATTCCTCGATTCGGCTTTCGTCGCCGATCTCTTCGAGCATCGTCAGCACGGCTTCGTTGGCGCCACCATGGGCCGGACCCCAGAGAGCAGCGATGCCGGAGGCGATACAGGCGAACGGGTTGGCCCCGGTTGAGCCGGCCAGACGCACGGTGGAGGTGGAGGCATTCTGCTCGTGATCGGCGTGCAGAATGAAAATACGATCCATGGCCTTGGCCAGAACCGGATTGACCTTATACTCCTCGCAGGGAACGCCGAACATCATCTGCAGGAAGTTCTCCGCGTAGCCAAGGTCGTTGCGCGGATACATGAACGGCTGACCGAGGGAGTACTTGTAGCACATGGCGGCGATCGTCGGCATTTTTGCGATCAGGCGGAAGCCGGCGATCTCACGCTCTTTCTCGTTGGTCAGATCCATGGAGTCGTGGTAGAACGCGGAGAGTGCACCGACCACGCCGCACATGATGGCCATTGGATGCGCATCACGACGGAAGCCGTGGAAGAAATTGCGCATCTGATCGTGAATCATGGTGTGGTTGATGACCGTCTTGCGGAACCGCTCGCTCTCTTCCTTTGTGGGCAGTTCGCCGTTCAGGAGGAGGTAGCACACTTCCAGGTAGTCGGAGTTTTCAGCGAGCTGACCGATCGGGTAGCCTCTGTGCAGGAGAACACCGTTGGCGCCATCGATGTAGGTGATGGCTGACTCGCAGGCTGCGGTAGAGACGAAGCCGGGGTCGTAGGTGAACATTCCCTCCTGGACCAGGCTTCTAACGTCGATGACATCGGGCCCGGTGGTTCCGGAGTAGACAGGCAGTTCGATTGACTTATCACCTACCGAAAGCGTGGCTTTCTTCTCGGTCATGGTGCTCTCCTATTTCATCTGGTCAGGCACTGAGAGTGGCATGGTACCGCAGAAACGGCGGTCCGGCATCTTCTTGTCTTGCCGATCCGTCGGAAATATACCTACGGACGAGAGTGCCTGGAATCGGGTTCCAGTCCGGGGCTGCGATGCCCTGGGTTGAAGGTTGCGTGTCCGAAAAGCCCGACGAAAAGCCTGGAAACAAAGGTCGAACTTCTCGAAGCGTGGCGGCAAAATATAGGGACTTGGTTTTTTTTGTCAATGCAAAGTCGAAAACCTGTCAATACGGGATTGCCCTGAAAACAGGGCAAATGCCTGATATAAGCGCGCAAATCCTGGCCACTTGATCTTTCTCGTTTGTAATTCAAAAGGCCAATCTCTATAATCCGAAGCCCGGAAACGGGGGAGTCCGCCAAAGACGGCGCACGGTGTCCACGCCGGACACTGATCCTTCCTGATCGTATCTTCATATAAGTACACAACCCATCAACTTCCCTCTGGGTCTCTTGTCCCGGAGTTCAAGTGAGTGTGAGAGAGCTGTGGATACCAAAAGACCAGTCAATCTCGATCTCGGGAAATTCCATTTTCCCCTTCCTGCCATAACGTCGATCCTGCACCGGATCAGCGGCGTTCTGTTGTTCGTAGCTGTCGGCTTTCTGCTGTATGGCCTCCAGCTTTCACTTTCCGGCGAAGAAGGCTTCAACGAGATGATGGCGTTGATGGATTCATTCCTCGCCAAATTGATCGTCTGGGGCATCCTGTCGGCTCTGGCCTATCACTTCGTGGCGGGTATTCGTCACCTGCTGATGGACATCGACATTGGTGAAACCCTTGAAGGCGGACGCCTGGGCGCCAAACTGACGATCGTCTTCTCAGTGATCCTGATTGTTCTGGCGGGAGTTTGGGTATGGTAAGCAACGTAACCAGTTTAGGACGGAGCGGCGTTTACGACTGGATGATCCAGCGTATGAGCGCGCTCGTATTAGCGGTCTACACGGTATTCCTCGTCGGTTTTTTCCTGGCGAATCCGAATCTTGACTATGCAACCTGGAACGCGCTGTTCAACGCGACCTGGATGCGTATTTTCAGTCTCCTGGCCCTGGTGTCCATTGGTGCCCATGCCTGGATTGGCCTCTGGACCGTGGTTACTGACTACATCAAGCCAACAGCCATCCGATTTACGGTTCAGGTGCTGTGCGGGGCGGTGATGTTCGTCTATTTCGTCTGGGGCGTTCAGATTCTTTGGGGGCTTTGAATATGTCTAACATGAGAACCATTTCTTTTGACGCACTGGTCGTTGGTGGCGGTGGCTCCGGCTTGCGCGCGGCGCAGCAGCTGACCGAGTCGGGTATCAACACGGCCTGTATCACCAAGGTTTTTCCGACCCGTTCGCACACCGTTTCCGCACAGGGCGGCATCACCTGTGCGATTGCCAGTGCGGATCCCAATGATGACTGGCGCTGGCACATGTATGACACCGTCAAGGGCTCCGACTACATCGGTGACCAGGACGCGATCGAATACATGTGTTCCGTCGGCCCCCAGGCGGTTTTCGAGCTGGAACACATGGGGCTGCCGTTTTCGCGTACTGAAGCGGGCCGGATCTATCAGCGTCCGTTCGGTGGCCAGTCCAAGGATTTCGGTAAGGGTGGCCAGGCTGCCCGGACCTGCGCGGCGGCAGACCGTACCGGTCACGCGCTGCTGCATACGCTCTATCAGGCCAACCTGCGTGGCGGTACCACCTTCTTCAACGAGTGGTATGCCGTTGATCTGGTGAAAAACCAGAAGAACCAGGTGTGTGGCGTGGTTGCCATCTGTATTGAAACCGGTGAGGTGGTCTACCTCAAGTCCAAGGCGACCGTCCTGGCCACCGGTGGCGCCGGCCGCATCTACTCGTCCACCACCAATGCCCTGATCAACACCGGCGATGGTGCCGGCATGGCGCTGCGCGCCGGGTTCCCGATGCAGGACATGGAAATGTGGCAGTTCCACCCGACCGGCATCCACGGTGCGGGTGTTCTCGTTACCGAAGGCTGCCGCGGTGAGGGTGGTTACCTGATCAACGCCGAGGGCGAACGATTCATGGAGCGCTACGCGCCGAACGCCAAAGATCTGGCGGGCCGCGACGTGGTTGCCCGGGCGATGGTTATGGAAATCCTGGAAGGCCGTGGCTGCGGTCCCAACAAGGACCACGTACTGCTGAAGCTGGATCACCTGGGTGAAGAGACCCTGAACCTGCGCCTGCCGGGCATCTGTGAGCTGTCACGAACCTTTGCCCATGCCGATCCGGTCAAAGAGCCGATTCCGGTGGTTCCAACCTGTCATTATATGATGGGCGGTATCCCGACCAATATCGGCGGCCAGGCCATTACCCTCGACGCCGACGGCAACGAGCAGTACATCGACGGTCTGTTCGCTGCCGGCGAAGCAGCCTGTGTCTCGGTCCACGGCGCCAACCGCCTGGGCGGTAACTCGCTGCTGGATCTGGTGGTCTTTGGTCGCGCGGCCGGTCTGCAGATCGACAAGATGCTCAAGGAAGGCTTCGAGACCCAGGACGCCAGCGAGACCGACATCGAGCAGGCCATGGCCCGCCTGAATCGCCTCAACGACTCCAAGTCCGGCGAGAAAGTGGCGGATGTCCGCAAGGATCTTCAGGATACCATGCAGCTGTACTTCGGCGTGTTCCGTGACGGTGAGCCGATGGACAAGGGCCTCAAGAAACTCGACGAGCTGGGTGAGCGCATTCGCAATACCGTGCTCGACGACAAGAGTGATGCCTTCAATACGGCGCGCATCGAGGCGCTGGAACTGGATAACCTGTACGAAGTGGCCTATGCCACCGCGATGTCCGCGATCGAGCGTAAGGAAAGCCGCGGCGCGCACGCCCGGAACGATTTCACCGAGCGTGATGACGAAAACTGGTTGAAGCATTCCATGTACTTCCCGGCTGACAAGCGGGTTGGCAAGCGTGAGGTGAACTTCGCGCCCAAGACCATGGAAGCCTTCCCGCCCAAGATCCGGACGTACTAAGAGGTAACGGTCATGTTGGTAAGTATTTATCGTTACAACCCTGAGACGGACAACGCCCCGTACATGCAGGATGTCGAAGTCGATATCCCCGAGGGCAAGGACCTCATGGTGCTGGACGTCCTGGGTCTGCTGAAAGAACAGGATTCATCCGTGGCCTACCGCCGTTCCTGCCGGGAAGGGGTTTGTGGGTCAGACGGTATGAATATCAATGGCAAGAACGGCCTGGCGTGTGTCACGCCGCTGTCCGAAGCCATGCAAGGCAAGAAGAAGCTGGTGCTGCGGCCGCTGCCCGGGCTTCCCGTGATCCGGGACCTGGTGGTCGACATGGGCATCTTCTACAAGCAGTACGAGAAGATTCAGCCTTACTTGATCAATGACTCCACGCCGCCCGCAATCGAGCGGCTGCAGTCTCCGGAAGACCGGGAAAAGCTGGACGGCCTGTACGAGTGTATCCTTTGTGCCTGCTGTTCAACCTCATGCCCGTCCTTCTGGTGGAACCCGGACAAGTTCGTGGGGCCGGCCGGTCTGCTGCAGGCCTACCGTTTCCTCGCGGACAGCCGGGACACCGCAACGGCCGAACGTCTGGCGGATCTCGACGATCCGTTCAGTGTCTTCCGTTGCCGGGGCATCATGAACTGTGTCAGTGTTTGTCCCAAAGGATTGAATCCGACTCGTGCAATCGGGCATATTCGCCAGATGTTGCTTCAGCGCGCCACCTAAGGGTGGACAGCGCGCTCGACGGAGCTAACACAGGCGCTATATTGTTCTGATGTATTCCGACCCTGTCCCACCAATGGCTAATAGCCAGCGGTGGCGACAGGGAGCAAAATACGGAAGCCCTGGGCACGGCCCACAAAGCTGAATCCAGGGACTGCTGAAAAGGAACCAACGACAGGTTCTTCTCACCGGATTTCGGTCCGGTGTGGATGTCATGTCGGTGGTTCCTACGAACCACCGGGGAAACGGGAAACATCCGTGCTATCTCTGAGGTGGCAGCATCATCAGGTTAACGCACCACCAAAAACTTGACTGATTCGCGCGCCGAGCAGAGATAGTTCCCTTTCAAGTCGAAGGCGAGCTATTCGAAATGCACGAAAGCATAATGGAGCAGTTATGGCAGACCTCTCACCTGCAGGGTGGGAATCTGGCCTATGTTGAGCAGCTTTTTGAAACCTATCTGACCGATCCCAACGCCGTCCCAGAAGAATGGCGTAATTACTTCGACAAACTCCCCCGCGTGAACGGTCACACGCAAGATATTCCGCTCTCCGCCATCCGTGACCAGTTCCGTCACATTTCCAAGAATCAGAGACAGTACGCCGCCGCAGCGGTTCCCGCCCATGTTGTGCCTGAGGCGGACCGGAAGCAGGTACGCGTGCTGCAGATGATTAACGCCTACCGGTTCCGCGGCCACCAGGAAGCCAAACTGGATCCGCTCGGCGTTTATGAGCGGCCACTGGTGGAAGACCTCCAGCTGGAATTTCACGAACTTGGCGAAGCGGACCTGGATCTCGAATTCCAGACCGGTTCGCTGTGCTTCGGCAGTGAGCGGATGCGGCTTGAAGATATCCGTGCCGGACTTGAGCGCACCTACTGCAGCACCGTGGGCGCCGAGTACATGCACATTGTCGACACCCCGATCAAGCGCTGGTTCCAGCAACGACTAGAGCCGGTGCGCTCCCACCCCAGCTACGAATCCGCCACCCGCAAGCACATCCTCGAACGGCTGACCGCTGCGGAAGGGCTCGAGAAATACCTGGGTTCCCGTTATCCGGGGGTCAAGCGGTTCGGCCTCGAAGGGGGGGAAAGCCTGATTCCGTGCCTGGACGAACTGATCCAGCGTGCCGGCAGCTACGGCGCCAAGGAAATTGTGATCGGGATGGCCCACCGCGGTCGTCTGAACGTGCTGGTCAACATCCTGGGCAAGAACCCCAAGGACCTGTTTGACGAATTTGAGGGCAAGCGCCTGACCGATCACGGCTCCGGTGACGTGAAATACCACCAGGGTTTCTCCTCCAACGTCATGACGCCAGGCGGCGAGATTCACCTGGCGCTGGCCTTTAACCCGTCGCACCTGGAAATCGTCTCTCCGGTGGTGGAAGGTTCTGTTCGGGCGCGCCAGACTCGCCGTGAAGACAACACCGGTGAACAGGTGGTGCCCATCGTCCTGCACGGGGATGCCGCGTTTGCGGGGCAGGGCGTGGTGATGGAAACCTTCCAGATGTCGCAAACCCGTGGTTTTGGCGTGGGCGGCACGGTACACATCATCATCAACAACCAGGTTGGGTTCACCACCAGCAAGCAGGAAGATGCCCGCTCCACGGAATACTGCACGGACGTGGCCAAGATGGTGCAGGCACCGATTCTGCATGTGAACGGCGATGACCCCGAGGCGGTCCTGTTCGTCACCCAGCTGGCGATGGACTATCGCAACGAGTTCAAGCGCGACATTGTCATCGATCTTGTATGCTATCGCCGCCGTGGTCACAACGAGGCGGATGAGCCGGCAGCAACACAGCCGCGGATGTATGAGAAAGTTCGCAGCCTGCCGACCACCCGGGAACTGTATGTCCGGCGGTTGGTGGATGAAGGCGTGCTGGACGAGGATGACGCCAAGAAAATGGAGCGCGAATACCGCGATGCGCTCGATCGCGGCGACCATGTCGTCAAGGCGCTGGTCAAGGAGCCCAACAAGAAGCTGTATGTTGATTGGACCCCCTATCTGGGTCACGAGTGGACCGCCAAGTGCAAGACCAGCGTAAGGCTCAAGACCCTGCAGCGTCTGGGCAAGAAGATGGCCCAGGTGCCCGACGGTTTCACCCTGCAGCGTCAGGTGAAGAAGATCGTCGAGGACCGCAACAAGATGAACCAGGGCGCCATGCCGCTCAATTGGGGCTATGGCGAAACCATGGCCTATGCGACCCTGCTCAATGAAGGCCATCCGATCCGGATTACCGGCCAGGATGTGGGCCGGGGTACCTTCTCGCACCGTCATGCGGTGCTGCACAACCAGAAGGACGGTACCACTTACACGCCCCTGGAAAATATTTCCGAGAAGCAGCCCATTTTCGAGATCTACGATTCGCTGCTTTCGGAGGAAGGGGTCATGGCCTTCGAATACGGCTATGCCACCACAACCCCGAACGCTCTCATCGTCTGGGAAGCGCAGTTCGGTGATTTTGCCAATGGTGCTCAGGTGGTGATCGACCAGTTCATTACCAGCGGCGAACACAAGTGGGGCCGTTTGTGTGGTTTGACGCTTCTGTTGCCACACGGCTACGAGGGGCAGGGGCCGGAGCACTCTTCGGCACGGCTTGAGCGGTTCCTGCAGATGTGCGCGGAACACAACATTCAGGTCTGCCTCCCGACCACACCGGCCCAGGTTTTCCATATGCTGCGACGGCAGGTTAAACGACCGCTGCGGAAGCCACTGGTGGCACTGACTCCGAAGAGCCTGCTACGTCACAAGGAAGCGGTTTCGAGTCTGGACGACCTGGCAGAAGGTTCCTTCCAGACCGTGATCGCGGATAAGAACGTGGATCCCAAGAAAGTGGAACGCGTCATTCTGTGTAGCGGAAAGGTCTACTATGACCTGCTGGAAAAGCAGCGTTCCGACGAGCGCTACGATGTGGCGGTGGTGCGCATTGAACAGCTGTACCCGTTCCCGGCAGACGATCTGGACGAGGTGCTGGGCGAAATGAAGAAGCTCAAGACGGCGGTTTGGTGTCAGGAAGAGCCCATGAACCAGGGTGCCTGGTATAGCAGCCAGCACCACATGCGGCAGGCCCTGCATCGCCTGAACCCGAAGCTGTACCTGCAGTATGCGGGGCGTTCCGCGTCAGCGGCGCCGGCATCCGGGTATTCCTCCGTCCATGTGGAAGAACAAAAGAATCTCGTCAACGACGCTTTCGAAGTGTGATGAGCCAGACTAAGGACAAGCAATGACCACAGATATTAAAGCTCCTGTTTTTCCTGAATCCGTCGCCGAAGGTACGGTAGCGACCTGGCATAAAAAGCCGGGTGAGGCTTGCGAGCGCGACGAACTGATCGTCGATATCGAGACCGACAAGGTGGTTCTTGAGGTGGTTGCGCCCGATGACGGCGCCATCGAAAAAATCATCAAGGACGAAGGCGAAACCGTGGAAAGCGGTGAGGTCATCGGTACCTTCAAGGCCGGCGCTGCAGGCAAGCCGAGTGCGGAAAAAGAGGGCAAAGCCGAGGACACCGGCAAGGGCGAGAGCCAGGCCAAGTCCGAGGATAAGGCCGAGGAGCCGGACGACAGCGGTGAGGCCCCGATCCAGAGCCCGGCCGCACGTAAGTTGGTTCAGGAACACGATCTCGATCCGAACAAGATTGAGGCTACCGGTAAGGGCGGTCGTCTCCTCAAGGAGGACGTGCTGGCCCATATCGAAGCTGGTGAGACTCCATCAAAAGGCGCTTCTCAACCGGCCAAGGCTCCGGCTGCCAGTGGCCAGTCTCCAAGCATGCCGAAGGTGGATCTGCCGGGTGGCGAGCGCCCCGAGAAGCGGGTGCCCATGACCCGTCTGCGGGCCAGTATCGCCAAGCGCCTGGTTGATGCACAGCAGACTGCAGCCATGCTGACCACGTTCAACGAGGTCAACATGAAGCCGATCATGGACCTGCGCAAGCAGTACAAGGACTCCTTCGAGAAGCGTCACGGCACCAAGCTCGGTTTCATGGGCTTCTTCGTCAAGGCGGCTGTTGAGGCTCTCAAGCGTTTCCCGGCGGTCAACGCGTCCATTGATGGCAACGATATCGTCTATCACGGCTATCAGGATGTGGGTGTGGCCGTTTCCACCGAGCGTGGTCTGGTGGTGCCGGTTTTGCGTGATGCCGATGGCATGGGCCTGGCCGATGTGGAGAAATCCATTGTCGAATTCGGCGGCAAGGCGAAAGACGGCAAGCTCAGCATCGAGGAGATGACGGGCGGCACCTTCACGATTTCCAACGGTGGTATTTTTGGTTCTCTGCTGTCCACCCCCATTCTCAATCCGCCGCAGACGGCCATCCTGGGCATGCACAAAATCCAGGAGCGGCCCATGGCCGTCAATGGGGAAGTGGTTGTGTTACCGATGATGTATCTCGCTCTTTCCTATGACCATCGCATGATCGATGGCAAGGAAGCGGTGCAGTTCCTGGTTACGATCAAGGAATTGCTGGAAGAGCCGGCTCGCATCCTGCTGGATGTATAAGCGACCTTTTACAACCCGAATCAAAGAACAGAGAGAACGGATTAGATCATGGCAGACAAATACGACGTAATCGTAGTAGGTGCCGGTCCCGGTGGCTATGTCGCAGCAATTCGCGCCGCGCAGCTGGGAATGAAGGTCGCGTGTGTGGAGAGCTGGCAGACCAAGGAAGGCAAATCGGCACTGGGTGGAACCTGCCTGAACGTGGGTTGTATCCCGTCCAAGGCCTTGCTGGAAATCTCCCACAAGTACCAGGAGGCAAAGGAAGGCTTTGCGGATCAGGGACTCAAGATCAAGGACATCGACGTTGATGTCGAGAAGATGATGGAGCGCAAGGTCTCTATCGTGAACAACCTGACCGGAGGCATTGCCCAGCTGTTCAAGGCCAACGGTGTAACCGCTATCTATGGCCGTGGCCGCCTCCTGAGCAACAAGCAGGTGGAAGTGACCGACAAAGACGGCAAGGCCAAGACCTACCATGCCGAGAACGTCATTCTGGCTACGGGCTCTCGTCCCATCGAAATTCCGCCGGCGCCCAAAACGGAAGACAAGATTGTCGACAGTGAGGGTGCGTTGGAATTCTCCGAGGTGCCCAAGCGTCTGGGTGTGATCGGTGCCGGCATCATCGGTCTGGAATTGGGCAGTGTCTGGGCCCGCCTGGGGGCTGAAGTGACCATCCTGGAGGCCCAGGACACCTTCCTGCCGATGGTGGACCAGCAGGTGGCGAAGGATGCGCTCAAACATTTCAAGAAGCAGGGGCTGAATATTCAGCTCAAGGCCCGGGTGACCAACACCGAGATCAAGCGCAACCTGGTCCATGTGCAGTATGAGGACACCAAGGGGCAGCAGGAGCTCAAGTGTGACAAGCTGATCGTTGCTGTCGGCCGTACGCCGAACACGGAAAACCTGCTCTCCGGCGATTGCGGTGTCAATCTGGACGAGCGTGGTTTCGTCTATGTCGACGATTACTGCCAGACCGAAGTACCCGGTGTCTACGCCATCGGCGACATGGTGCGTGGCCCGATGTTGGCTCACAAGGCCTCCGAAGAGGGTCTGATGGTGGCGGATCGGATTGCCGATCAGAAGGCCGAGGTCAACTACGACTGCATCCCGAGTGTCATCTACACCCATCCGGAGTTGGCCTGGGTGGGCTACAACGAGGAGCAGCTCAAGGCCGAGGGTACTGCCTACAAGGTGGGCTTCTTCCCGTTCGCGGCCAACGGTCGCGCCATGGCGGCCAATGCGACCGAAGGCATGGTCAAGATCATCGCTGACGAGAAGACCGATCGCATTCTTGGCATGCACGTGGTTGGCCCGCAGGCCTCCGAAATCATCCACCAGGGTGTGATCGCCATGGAGTTTGGATCAAGCGCCGAGGACCTGGCTCTGACCTGCTTTGCCCATCCGACGCTCTCCGAATCGGTTCACGAAGCCGCCCTGGCTGTGGACGGGCACGCGATTCACAAGGCGAATCGCAAGCGCAAAAAGTAAAAGGGCAATAAATGCCCGCCGGTTTGGGGCTTCAACGGGGGAGTCCTTGACCCGGCGGCCCGGGGTCTTTTCACCGGGTCGCCACGATAGGGTGCCTATTAGTCCGGGCACTGTATCCAGAAAGATTCCGTAAGTGGCTATCAACCATTGGAAAACGGGAAAATCCTATGAATTTGCATGAATACCAGGCCAAGCAGCTCTTTGCCGAATACGGGCTGCCGGTCTCCGCAGGTCACGCCTGCGATACCCCTGAAGAGGCGGTTGTTGCTGCCGATAAAATCGGCGGCGATAGCTGGGTTGTCAAGGCCCAGGTCCACGCTGGTGGTCGTGGCAAGGCGGGTGGCGTCAAGCTCGTCAGCAGCAAGGACGAAATTCGCGCGTTCGCGGAGAAATGGCTGGGTGAGCGCCTGGTGACCTTCCAGACCGATGCCAAGGGGCAGCCGGTCAGCAAGATTCTGGTGGAGTCGTTGACCGACATCGACCAGGAGCTTTACCTGGGTGCTGTGGTGGACCGTGGTTCGCGCCGGGTTGTCTTCATGGCCTCCACAGAAGGCGGCGTTGAGATCGAGAAGGTCGCCGAGGAAACCCCGGAAAAGATCATCAAGGCCACCATTGACCCGTTGGTTGGCGCACAGCCCTATCAGGGTCGTCAGCTGGCGTTCAAACTGGGGCTCAAGGGCGACCAGGTCAAGCAGTTCACCAAGATTTTCCTGGGGCTGGCCAAGCTCTTCGAAGAAAAGGATCTGGCACTGATCGAGGTCAACCCGCTGGTCATCACCGAGCAGGGCAACCTGCATTGCCTGGATGCCAAGGTGGGTGTGGACGGCAATGCGCTCTACCGCCAGAAGCAGGTCGCCGGCATGCGTGATCCGTCCCAGGAAGACGAGCGTGAGGCACACGCCCAGGAATGGGATCTCAACTACGTGGCACTGGACGGCAACATCGGCTGCATGGTCAACGGTGCCGGTCTGGCGATGGGGACCATGGACACCATCAAGCTGCATGGAGGCGCTCCGGCCAACTTCCTCGACGTCGGTGGCGGTGCCACCAAAGAGCGCGTGGCGGAAGCGTTCAAGATCATTCTGTCCGACGATAACGTCAAGGCCGTGCTGGTCAACATCTTCGGGGGCATCGTACGTTGCGACATGATCGCCGAGGGTATCATCGGTGCGGTCGAGGAAGTGGGCGTCAAGGTGCCGGTTGTCGTGCGCCTGGAAGGCAACAACGCTGAAAAGGGCACGCAGAAGCTGGCTGACAGCGGCCTTAACATCATCGCGGCCAACAGTCTGACTGAAGCCGCAGAAAAAGTCGTCGCGGCAGCCGGAGGTGAAGCATGAGCGTATTGATCGACAAGAACACCAAGGTCATCTGCCAGGGCTTTACAGGCGCCCAGGGGACCTTCCACAGCGAACAGGCCATCGAATACGGCACCAACATGGTGGGTGGCGTCAGCCCGGGCAAGGGCGGTACCGAACACCTGGGGCTGCCGGTCTTCAACACGGTTGCCGAAGCAGTGGAAAAGACGGGTGCGCAGGCCTCCGTCATCTACGTGCCGGCGCCGTTCTGTCTGGACGCGATCATCGAGGCGGCCGATGGCGGTATCGAACTGATTGTCTGTATCACCGAAGGTATTCCCACCCTGGATATGCTCAAGGCGAAGGAATACGTCGACCGCAAGGGCATTCGCATGATCGGGCCCAACTGTCCAGGCGTTATCACGCCGGGCGAGACCAAGATCGGTATCATGCCCGGCCATATCCACCAGCCCGGCAAGGTGGGCATCGTCTCCCGCTCCGGCACGCTGACCTACGAGGCGGTCAAGCAGACTACCGACTACGGCTTCGGCCAGTCCACTTGTGTGGGCATCGGTGGTGACCCCATTCCGGGTTCCAACTTCATCGATATCCTCAAGCTGTTCCAGGATGATCCGCAGACCGAAGCCATCGTCATGATCGGTGAAATCGGCGGCACCGCGGAAGAAGAGGCTGCGGCCTTCATCAAGGAGAATGTGACCAAGCCTGTCGTCGCCTACATTGCCGGTGTTACCGCACCTCCCGGCAAGCGCATGGGCCATGCCGGCGCCATTATCGCCGGCGGCAAGGGCACGGCAGACGAGAAATTCGCCGCGCTGCAGGGCGCAGGCGTCAAGACCGTCCGCAGCCTGGCTGATATCGGCAAGGCTTTGCAGGAAGCCACCGGCTGGTAAGCTGGTCTCCGACGTCCGACGTCGAGATAGCACCAAGAAAGCGCCCCGCTTATGCGGGGCGTTTTTGTTGGGCCAGATTACGGGACACCAGGGCGGCCTGATGTTTATAATGGCCCGTTCAGATGGTCAACGACAAAGGAGTTTCCATTGAGTTCGGTCGAATCCCAGCAACGGATACTGTCAGGGATGCGCCCCACCGGGCGTCTCCACCTTGGGCACTATCACGGCGTGCTGAAAAACTGGGTCAAGTTGCAGCACGAATACGAGTGCTTTTTCTTCGTTGCTGACTGGCATGCCCTGACGACTCATTACGACGATCCCTATTCGATCGAGAACAGTGTTTGGGACATGGTCATCGACTGGCTTGCAGCTGGCGTCAATCCCGGCTCCGCAACTCTGTTTATCCAATCACGGGTTCCGGAACATGCCGAACTGCATCTGCTGCTGTCCATGATTACGCCACTGGGATGGCTGGAGAGGGTCCCGTCCTATAAGGACCAGCAGGAAAAGCTCCGGGAAAAAGACCTGGCGACCTATGGTTTCCTCGGTTACCCGCTGTTGCAGAGCGCCGATATCCTGATCTATCGCGCGGGCCAGATCCCGGTGGGCGCTGATCAGGTTTCCCACGTGGAAATCACCCGAGAGATTGCGCGTCGCTTCAACCACCTTTACGGCCGCGATCCCGGCTTCGAAGAACAGGCCGAGGCGGCTATTGCCAAGATGGGCAAGAAGAACGCGAAGCTTTACCGCAGCCTGCGCAAGCGTTTCCTGGAGCAGGGCGATGAAGAAGCGTTGGAAACCGCCCGGGCGCTGCTCAAGGAACAGCAGAATATCTCCCTGGGTGACCGCGAGCGCCTGTACGGTTACATCGAGGGTGGCGGCAAGGTCATTCTGCCGGAACCCCAGGCATTGCTGGCGCCGGAGTCCAAGATGCCGGGTCTGGACGGGCAGAAGATGTCCAAGTCCTACCACAACTATATTGGCTTGCGTGAAGAGGAAGACAGCGTGGTACAGAAGATTCGTACCATGCAGACCGACCCTCAGCGTGTGCGCCGCTCCGATCCGGGTGAACCGGAAAAATGCCCGGTCTGGTCGCTGCACAAGGTGTATTCCGACGAACGCACCAAGGAGTGGGTACAGGAAGGCTGTCGCAGTGCCGGCATCGGCTGCCTGGATTGCAAGAAGCCGTTGATCGACGCGCTGTTGGCGGAACAGGAGCCGCTGCGCGAGCGGGCCCGGGAATATGAGGGCAATCCGGAGCTGGTGCGCTCAATTATCGAGGAAGGCTGCGAGCAGGCCCGCGACGCCGCCCGGGATACCCTGGACGAAGTGCGCAAGGCAATGGGGCTGGCCTACCGTTAACGCTGACGCGGCCTGAAGGCAACGCCTATGAGCGAACAGGAAAACCCGGAGCACGAAAAGCAGGGCGCTGGCCAGGGCGAAATGAGCCTGGCCATGGTAGCCGGCCAGCCGGTGGTGGAGATCCCCAAGGATCTCTACATTCCGCCCGATGCGCTCGAGGTGATCCTGGATGCCTTCGAGGGGCCGCTGGATCTGCTGCTGTATCTGATCCGCCGACAGAACATGGATATCCTCGATATCGATGTCAGCGAGATCACCAAGCAGTACATGGACTACATCGCCCTGATGGAGGCCATGCGCTTCGAATTGGCGGCGGAGTATCTGTTGATGGCGGCCACACTGGCCGAGATTAAATCCCGCATGCTGCTACCACGCAAGGAGAGCGACGACGAGGAGGAGGTCGACCCCCGGGCGGAACTGATTCGTCGGTTGCAGCAGTACGAACGCTATAAGAAAGCGGCGGAAGATCTGGATGAGCTGCCGCGCAACAACCGGGACTATCATGTCGCCCGTGCGGCAGTGCCGCAATTGCCGGAAGCCAAGGTCCATCCCGATGTTGGTCTGAGCGAGATGCTGTACGCTCTGCGTGAAGTGCTGCTGCGGGCGGATCTCTTCGAGAGTCACCAGGTGGAGCGGGAAAAGCTCTCCACCCGGGAGCGGATGTCACAGGTTCTGGCGCGTCTGTCTGAGGACCGGTTTGTCGATTTCAAATCGTTATTCAGTCCTGATGAAGGCCGTTTGGGAGTGGTGGTGACCTTCCTGGCCGTGTTGGAACTGGTCAAGGAGCAGCTGATCGATGTGGTGCAGGGGGAAACCCTCGGCGCCATCCATGTCCGGGCGCGCGCAGCCTGATCCATTAACCCAGTCTAAGTGAGGGCAGGAGAGTGAGATGGACGAAAGTCTGATCCGGGTCCGTAACATCGTGGAAGCCGCGCTGCTGGCCGCTGAAAAGCCCTTGGCGATGGACCAGCTGCGCGATCTGTTCGATGAAGAGGATCGGCCTACCCGAGCGGTCATCGAGCATGTATTGACCCAGATCACCGCTGATTTTGCCGACCGGGGCTTTGAGTTGAAGCAGGTGGCCAGCGGCTATCGCTTTCAGGTGCGGCAGCAGTATGCGTCCCATGTGGGGCGGCTGTGGGAAGAAAAGCCGCAGCGTTATTCCCGTGCCCTGCTGGAGACACTGGCCCTGATTGCGTACCGGCAGCCCATCACCCGCGGGGATATTGAAGAAATCCGTGGCGTGACGGTCAGCTCCAATATTATTAAAACCCTGCACGAGCGTGAATGGATTCGTGTTGTTGGCCACCGTGACGTGCCTGGCCGGCCAGCCATGTATGCCACCACCAAACAGTTTCTCGACTATTTCAATCTCAGGTCCCTGGATCAGCTGCCCCCGCTGGCGGAAATCCGCGATCTTGAGGATATCGGGCGTGAAGTGGAGCAACGCCTGCAGGCTGAAATGGATTTTGACAACGCAGCCACCGAATCCGCCGGTGCGGTGGGTTCGGAAAACGATACCGTCCATTAATTCAAAAACAGCTGGACCTTTATGAGTCGTAAACCCCTGAACAAGCCCACCCGAGTCCGTCATGAGGAACCCGAGCGTCTGCAGAAAGTGCTGTCCCGCGCGGGCGTGGGCTCCCGTCGCCAGATCGAGAGCCTGATGGAGGCTGGCCGGATCACTGTGAACGGTCAGGTTGTTGCACCGGGGTGCAAGGTGACGCCGGCGGACAGGGTTCAGGTGGATGGCAAGTCAGTCGAGATAGATCCGGTCCTGGAGCCGGTACGGCGGGTTTTGATCTACAACAAGCCGGAAGGGGAAGTGACAACGCGCAAGGATCCCGAAGGACGCCCCACGGTATTTGAACGCTTGCCGCGCCTGCGCAACCAGCGCTGGATCTCCATTGGGCGCCTGGATATCAATACCACCGGGTTGTTGCTGTTTACCACGGATGGCGAACTGGCCAATCGCTTGATGCATCCCTCAAGGCAGATTGATCGGGAATACGCCGTTCGGGTGTTCGGTGACGTGGATGAAGAAATGCAACAGCGCCTGCTGGACGGCGTGCTCCTCGATGATGGTATGGCGCGGTTTTCCGACATATCGGCCGCCGGCGGCACCGGTCACAATCAGTGGTTTCACGTCACGTTGCTCGAGGGCAGGAATCGGGAAGTGCGTCGTCTCTGGGAGTCGCAAGGTGTGCGGGTGAGCCGTCTGAAACGTGTGCGATTTGGACCGATCATGCTGCCAAGCCGTCTGAAAATGGGGCAGTGGGATGAGTTGGATCAGCAAGCCGTGGACGCGCTGAGCCGGGCTGTGGAGCTGGAACCCGTAGCACTGCCGACCAAGACGCCGGGGGAAAAACAGCGGTTTAAGCGTAAGCAGCGCAAGAAGCACCCGGCGGAAAAAGGGCGACCGGGCCGGCGCTGAGCGGAAGTTTCTTTACTGTCCTGCCGGCGGGTTAGGGGCTCGGTTTGAGCCGGGCCCACCGGTTAACCCTCTATCTGCGCGCTCACCAAGCGGTTACGGCCTTGCCGCTTGGCTTCATAAAGCGCCGCATCGGCATCATGGATCAGCACATTGGGATCGGAGCTTTTGCCAAGCTCTGCCAGCCCCAGGCTCACGGTGAGTTTAACCGGACCGCTCTGATGGGCGATGGCGTGACGTTCAATCGTTTCACGGATTCGCTCTGCCACGGCTTCTGCCGCCTTGGCATCCGTATGCGGTAACAGGACAGCGAATTCCTCGCCCCCGTAGCGGAAGCATTGGTCGCTGGTTCGCACGGAACGCTTGATAACCTCTCCTATATCGGCCAGTGCCTGATCGCCGAAGAGGTGGCCATAGTTGTCATTAACCGACTTGAAATGGTCTAGATCGCACAGTATCAGCGTCAGAGGTTCTTTTTGCCGTCGGGCAAAGGCGATCAGGTGCTGCATGGACTCTTCCATGGCCCGTTTGTTGCCCAGTTGCGTAATGGCGTCGGTGAGGGCGGCATTGAGGGCGGCACGGTATTGCCACCCGTTTTTCAGGGGATGAATCAGTACACCGATCAGTTGCTCGATAACCTGAAGCTCCTCTTCGGCAAAGCGTGACCGGCTATAGAACTCCAGTGTGCCCAGGGCCTCACCCTTCAGCGACAGGGTGTAGATGCAGTGATGCTGCCCTCCCTGCCCACGGGTGTAAACCAGCTGGTCATAGTCGCTGCCGTGCTGGTAGACGAGAGAATGCACCGATACCACGCGGTCGAGTTCCTGGCAGAAAATGTCCAGCTGTTTTTCGACTTCCAAAGTGGTTTGCAGGCGCCGCGCCAGCCGAACAAAAACGTCATCCGCATCCTGCCATCGACGCATCATTTCCCTATGCGAGGCAATCAACCGGGCCTTTTTCAGGTCCACGGTGTTATCAACGGTGGAGGGTGACTTCGACATCCTCATGACTCCTGCGGGACTTAACGATGTAATTTCTTTCTATGCGAATTCCTTGCCAAAACGATAAGAGCCTTTGAGAACAGCTGGTTAAGTCAGGTGTTAGAGGATTGACTAGTCCGTTTGGAGGGAGGGCGGCAAAAAAATGACGGCACAAAAAAGCCGGGAAAAATCCCGGCTCGGACAGGCTCCAAGGAGCGGAGCAAACATAAGGTTAGCTCGCCAGCTGATGTTCCTCGCCCTGGTAATAGGCTTCGACGCGGGGGTTCATCACGCGTTTCCACAGGGGGGGAACTAGGGCCAGAAGTACCATGGTGGCGTAACCGGCGGGCAGTTGAGGCGCCGAATCATGATGACGCAATACCTGATAGCGCCGCTTGGCGTAAGCGTGATGGTCTGAATGGCGCTGCAGATGAAAGAGGATGATGTTGGTCAGGAAGTAGTTGGAGTTCCAGCTGTGCTCGGGCATGGTTCTCTCGTAACGCCCGTTTTCGAGCTTGCGACGGTGCAGGCCGTAGTGCTCCAGGTAATTGACGATTTCCAGCAGGGTCATGGCAAAGAAGCTCTGGCCGACAAAGAAAAGGGCGCCCATCCAGCCAAACGCCAGTGAGAAGGCTGCCAGCAGTCCCAGGGTAATCCCGTACCACCAGATCAGCTCGTTATGGCGGCTGATGAAAGGCTGTTTCTTCCGCTCAAGCTTCTGTTTCTCCAGCTTCCAGGCATTGAGGAAATTGTGCTTGTAGGCATGGGGCAGAAACTCGTAGAGCGATTGGTTGTAGCGAGCGGAAGAGGCGTCTTCGGGGGTGGATACATGGACGTGATGCCCGCGGATGTGTTCGATCTTGAACCCGGCGTAGGACACCATGGAAAGCAACAGGCCGCCGGCCCACTGTTCAAGCTTTTCGTCCTTGTGGATGAGTTCGTGGGCAACCGCGATGCCCAGCCCGCCTACGGTGCCGATGGACATCAGCCATCCCAGTTTACCGATGATCGAGAGATTGTCCTCCATGAACACCAGTGCGCCCCACACCAGGAGTGCCGCATAGGCCGGTACACAGGCGAGGGTGAGTATCCGGTAATAGCGCTCTCCGGACAGCTGCGGGACTTGCGTCTCTTCGTCCGGATTGGCGGGATCTTTCCCCAGAATCGCATCCAGCAATGGCACGATGCCGAAGACGAAAATCACCGTGCCCCACGCAAAGAAATTCTGCCAGCCCCAGGCCTGGGCCATCCAGTAGGTGAGAACGGGAAAAGCCAGAGGCAGGGCGAACAACAGATACGCGTACTTTTTGAATGCCAGCATGGTTTGAGGGTGCAGTTTTTCGAGCATGATCCTTCTCCGGTGATCATTGTCAGCCAACACAATCGTTCCGGACACGTGACGACTGTGAATTCTCCGGCTATAGTAAAAAGGTCATTGTTGGATTGTCAAACAATAAAGCAATTAATGGGGACGTGCCCGCAGAAATGTATTCGTGGCCGGGCGCTGTGATAAACTTCGCCACCATCGACGGTAACCATGCTGACTCAAATTATGCGATTTCAGGCACCGGAAAGTCTTTCCGAGCAAATAGCGCAGCATCTCGGCCAGCGCATCATCATCGGGCAACTCAAGCCTGGCGAGCGTATCCAGGAATTGAAGGTCGCGGGAGAACTCGATGTCAGTCGGGGCTCTGTGCGCGAGGCGTTGCTGATTCTCGAACGGCGACACCTGATTCGGATCTATCCGCGAAAGGGTGCTGTAGTGTCGGCCTTGTCGCCCGATCTGGTGAACAGCCTGTACGACATCTACATTCACCTGCTGACCATGCTGGTCCAGCAAGTCGCCGAACACTGGACCGAGCGGGATTTGACGCCTTTACTGCGTCAGACTCAGTGGCTGGAACGACTGATCGCCGCGCCCAAGCCGGATACCGGAGAGATTATCGAGGCTGGTTTTTCGGTGATGCAGATGTGTTATCCCATCGTCGGCAATCCGTATCTGGAAGAAACCCTGGAAAACTTCCGGCCTGCCATCAGTCGCACCTACTACCTGGCCATGCAGCAGTATCGTGGTGAAGCCGAACGGACTCAGAGTTTCTTCCGCGATCTGATCAGCTATGCCCAGAACCGCGATAAAGATGGCATCGCCCGGGTCATCAGCGAATTCGGTGATCACCAGCGGGCCATCGTCATGGATGCCCTGGCCGCCAATACCGAGTTGACCTCGGACGTGGCTTCCTAGCCCTCAAGGAGTCTGGCGTAACGCATGCGGCTCAAATCCATCAAGCTCGCTGGCTTCAAATCCTTTGTCGATCCCACAACGGTGCCGTTCCCCAGCAACATGACGGCGATTGTCGGGCCGAACGGCTGTGGCAAGTCCAACGTGATCGACGCCGTGCGCTGGGTTATGGGCGAAAGCTCCGCCAAATACCTGCGCGGCGAGTCCATGAGCGACGTCATCTTTAACGGTTCCCACGCCCGCAAGCCTGTTGGCCAGGCCTCCATCGAGCTGGTATTTGATAACAGCGATGGTACAGCTCCCGGGGAATACGGGCGCTTCAATGAAATCTCCGTCAAACGTCGTGTGACCCGCGAAGGGCAGTCGGAATACTTCCTCAATAACGCCCGCTGCCGTCGTCGTGACATCACCGATCTGTTCCTCGGCACCGGTTTGGGGCCTCGCAGTTACGCCATTATTGAGCAGGGCATGATTTCCCGCCTCATCGAGGCGAAACCCGAAGAGCTGCGCATCTACATTGAAGAAGCCGCAGGTATTTCCAAGTACAAGGAGCGCCGGCGGGAAACCGAGAACCGCATGCGCCGGACGCTGGAAAACCTGGAGCGCCTGACTGACCTGCGCGATGAGCTCGAGCGGCAGTTGCAGCATCTGCAGCGTCAGGCCACGGCAGCCGAGAAGTACAAGGAATTCAAGCAGGAAGAGCGAGAAAAGAAAGCCCAGCTGGCGGCCCTGCGCTGGCAGAACCTCGACCAGCAACTGAAGGACAAACAGTCGCAGTTACAGGATGTTGAACTGGAGCTGGAAAGAGCACTCACCGACCGGGTGAACCACGAGTCGGCGTTGGAAAACCATCGCCAGGAGCATATCGAGCGCACCGACAGCTTCAACAAGGCACAGGGCAAGTATTACGAAGTGGGTGCGGATATAGCGCGGGTCGAGCAGAGTCTTGCCCACCAGAAGGAGCGGGCGGAGCAGCTGGTTCGGGAACTGCAGCAGGCCCAGGAGAATCGCCAGGAATTGGAGCGGGACCTGGAGCAGGACGAGCGCCGTCTGGAAGCGGTTCAGGAGGAACTGGCCGAGCTGGAGCCGTCGTTTGAAGAGTATCAGGTCAAGGCGGAGGAATCCGGCGAAAAGCTCCAGGACGCTGAAGCCCGCATGAGTGACTGGCAACAGCGCTGGGAACAGTTCAGCCAGCGCGCCGCAGACGACCGCCAGAGGGCCGAGCTGGCCCAGTCTCACGCGCAGAACAGTGAAGATGCGCTGATGCGCCTGAGCGAGCGCAAGTCCCGCCTGGAAGACGAAAAGGCCCTGCTCGAAGAGCAGGTGGATCGTAGTGAGCTGGAAGCCCTGCAGGAAAACCGGGAACTGGCGGAATCGCGCCGGGATGAGCTGATCGAGCGGCTGGAAAGCCTGGAGGAAGCCATCCTGCAGGAGCGCGAGACGCTGGCGGAATACGAGGCCACGGTTAATGACAGCCGCGAGCAGATCCAGACCTGTAAGGGGGAGCTCGCCTCGCACCGGGCCATGCTGGACGAGCAGCTGGGCGATCGCGATGCCGATCTTCAGGCCTGGCTTGACCAGCAGGGGCTGGCAGGGCAGTCCCGGTTGGCTCAGGTCCTGTCGATCGCGAATGGCTGGGAAAACGCGCTGGAAACCGTTTTGGGCGCCCTGGCTCAGGCGGTCACCACGGACGCTTTGGGCGGCCTGGAAGAGGCCCTGGGGCAAGGTGTTCCCACCGGACTCGCCATGGTTGAGGCCGGAGCCCATGGTGAAACCGCCGTCACCGGGACCCTTGCAGCACATGTCTCCGGGAGCTCTGCACTCAATGATTTCCTGGGACAGATTCGAACCGCTGACACCCTGCAGGAAGCCATGGCTTTACGCTCCTCGCTGAAGCCCGGTGAATCTGTTGTCACCCCGCAAGGGACCTGGATGGGGCGGCACTGGATGCGAACCTCGGCGCTGGGGGCGGAACAGATTGGCGTTATCGAGCGTCAGCGATTGGTGGAAGAGCTGGAACAGCGTCTTGAGACCCACCAGGCACGATTGGAAGAGGCTGAAGCGGCCCTGGAAGAAAAGCGCCAGGGTATTGCCGAGCGGGAAGAGCGTCGGGATGAATGCAGAAGAGCCCTGCGTGAGGAAGATCAGGCCCTCTCCGAAATCAATTCCAGCATCCGTGCCTTTGAGGCCCGCTTTGAACAGATCGATGCCCGGTTGGAACGCCTGCGCGGGGATCTGGCTGAGATCGAGGATCACTGGTCAGAGGAAGAGCAGCGTCTGACCGAGCACAGAGAGGTGTGGCAGGAAGCCCTGGCGGCCATGGAAGAGAATGCCGAACAGAAAGAGCAGTTACTGGCCGAGCGTGATGATGTCCGTGGCTTTTTGGATGACCTGCGCCAGCGGGCACGCCACGATCGCGACCAGAGTCACCAGCTGCAACTGCAGGTGCAATCCCTCCGGAACCAGCGCGATGGTCTGAAGGACACCCTCGATCGACTGCAGATGCAGCGGGAACGGCTTGCGGAGCGGGTCGACATGCTTCTGTCCAGTCAGGAAGAGACCGAAGCACCGGTTGAGGATCTGCGCATGGAGCTGGAAGGGCTTCTGGAGCGCCGGCTCGCTGAAGAAGAGCGGCTGACGGAGGCACGCGAGGCGCTGGAGGAGATCGATACTCGGGTTAGGGAGATCGAGCAGGCCCGAGGTGAGGCCGAGCGACGGGCGCAGACAGTCCGGGAGCGTATCGAAAAGCTGCGGATGGAAGCCCAGGCACTGGAGATCCGCTGTGATAACCACCTGCAGCAACTGAAAGAGCTGGAAGTGGGGCTCAAGGGCATCCTTGAGAACCTGCCCGAGGAAGCCGAAGAAGGCGTCTGGGAGCAGGAGCTGGAGAAGCTGGGCAACCGTATCCAGCGGCTCGGGGCCATCAACCTGGCGGCGATTGACGAGTATCGCGTGCAAAGCGAGCGGAAAACCTATCTGGACGAGCAGCACGCGGATCTCAGCGAGGCGCTGGAAACCCTGGAAAACGCCATCCGCAAGATCGACCGTGAAACCCGTCAGCGCTTCAAGGAAACCTTCGATCAGGTCAATCGGGGATTGCAGGAACTCTTTCCCAAAGTATTTGGCGGCGGCAACGCCTATCTGGATCTTACCGGCGATGACCTGCTGGAAACGGGGGTCGCCATCATGGCGAGGCCTCCGGGCAAGAAGAACAGTACGATTCACCTGTTGAGCGGGGGAGAGAAGGCCCTCACCGCCATCGCGCTGGTATTTTCGATTTTCCAGCTCAATCCGGCACCCTTCTGTATGCTGGACGAGGTGGATGCGCCGCTGGACGATGCCAACGTGGGTCGCTACGCCACGCTGGTCAAGGAAATGGCCAGTCAGGTGCAGTTCATCTATATCACCCACAACAAGATTGCCATGGAAATGGCGGACCAGCTGATGGGGGTGACCATGCACGAACCGGGCGTGTCCAGGCTGGTTTCCGTTGATGTGGAAGAGGCGGCCGCCCTTGCCGAAGCGTAATGTTGCAGTGGGGACAGGGCGTTCATTGCGTTGTATTCTTCCGGCGCATTAAATAAAGTGTTTCCAATTGTTAAAACCGGCTGCCCGAAGGCTCGGGCAGCCAGCCGTTGAACCAACGGACTGGAGTGAAAAGGTCGCATCAATGTCCCTTCGAGAATGGCTCATTCTTATCGGCGCTCTTATTATCCTGGGCATCGTTCTGGACGGCATACGCCGGATGCATCGGGCGCGCCGGGATTCTCTAGAGATCTCCCGCGGTATGGGTGGCGGCGAGATCGATAACACCCCGCTGGACGACGACTACAACCCCGAGCTTCCCAATGGCGGGGCGCGGCCGGCGAATCGAAAGGGTGACCTGCCCAGGGAAGAACCCCAGATGGCTGCTCCCACGCTGAACGAAGCCGCCGACATCGCTGATGATGCGCCGTTGGTTGCTGAACGCGATGAGCAGGTGGAAGTCGAGGACTGGGAGCAGGAAGAAATGCCGTCCCCGGCGGATGTTGCCGCGGACGAGGAGGCACCGGAAAGCACCCCGCCCATAGGGGAGCGCGCTGAAAGCAGCGTTTACCGCGAACGTCGCCGGGAAACGGGTGCGGCCCAAAACCGGCCACCGGCCGGAGCCAATCGCCCTGAAGCCCAGGAAGTGGTGGTGATTAACGTGGATGCCCGGCCGGGTGAGGTGTTTGCTGGCAAAGCCCTCAAAACTCTGTTTGAAGCCTGTGGTCTGGAACATGGCGATCTCGGCATCTATCACCGGCACGAACAGGATGACACCCGTTCTCCGGTCCAGTTCAGCGTGGCCAACGCTGTTGAACCGGGGTATTTCGAACCGGCATCCATGGAGAGCATGAGTACGCCGGGCATCAGTTTCTTTATGAGTCTGCCTGGTCCAACGGACTCCATGCAGGCTTTCGATTTCATGCTGGAAACCGCCCAGGCCGTGGTACGCAACCTGGATGGTGAACTCAAGGACGAGCGGCGTAGCGTCATGACTGGGCAAACCATAGAGCACTGCCGTCAACGCATTCGCGAATACGAACGCAAGCGCCGTTCAGTGCGCGCCTGACCCGATTCGGATAAGCGCCCTCATGAATAAAAAGGACACTGCTGCAGAGCGGGCCGAAAGGCTTCGCCGTGAAATCGAGCACCACAATTACCGCTATTACGTTCTGGACGATCCGGAAGTGGCCGATGTCGAGTATGACCGGTTGCTTCGCGAGCTTCAGGACATTGAGGCCGAACACCCCGAACTGGTTACCCCCGATTCTCCCACCCAGCGGGTTGGTGCCGTTCCGGACAGTCCCTTTGAGGAGGTCCGGCATCGCTCGCCCATGCTTTCCCTCGACAATGCCTTCGACGCCGAGGAATTCGAAGCCTTTGATCGGCGCATCCGTGAGCGTCTGAAACGGGACGAAGAGATTGAGTATGTCTGTGAGCCCAAGCTGGACGGTCTCGCCGTCAGTCTCCTTTATGAAGACGGTCACCTGATCCGGGCGGCAACCCGGGGTGACGGTACAACCGGGGAAGATATCACCGCTAACGTACGCACCATTCCTTCAGTGCCTTTACGTCTGCTCGGCGACACTCCCCCTCGCGATCTGGAGGTGCGGGGCGAAGTCTATATGCCGCTGGAGGGGTTCGAGCACCTCAATGAGGCGCTGGCCAGGGAGGGGGAAAAAACATTCGTTAATCCGCGTAATGCAGCGGCAGGCAGTCTGCGGAACAAGGATCCCAAAGTGGCGGCCCGGCGGCCGCTACAACTGTGCTGCTACAGCGTCGCCATCAACGATACCGGCTCCCGGCTGCCACGCAAGCACGCCACCCTGCTGAGGCACCTGAAGGACTGGGGATTCCGTATCAGCGCTGAGATGCAGGTAGTGACCGGAGTCGAAAAGTGCCTGGCGTACTACGAAGATATGATGGAGCGCCGCGAGCGTCTGGCGTACGAAATTGACGGCATCGTCTACAAGGTCAACGATCTTGATCTTCAGGAAGCGCTGGGAGCGGTTTCCCGGGCACCCCGTTGGGCTATCGCGTACAAGTTTCCGGCCCAGGAAGTCACTACGGTGGTGAAGGACGTAGAGTTTCAAGTGGGTCGGACGGGGGCGATCACGCCTGTGGCGCGCCTGGAGCCGGTGTTCGTGGGTGGCGTTACCGTTCGCAATGCGACGCTTCACAACCAGGATGAGATCGATCGACTGGGTGTCAGGATCGGCGATACCGTCATGATTCGCCGGGCGGGTGATGTCATTCCGCAGGTGGTGAAGGTTATCGAAGACCGCCGCCCAGACGATACCAAAGCCATTGAGTTTCCCGACCAGTGCCCCGTGTGCGGTTCCCAGGTGGATCGTCAGGAGGGCGAAGCCGTTGCGCGTTGCTCCGGAGGGCTGTACTGCCCAGCACAGCGAAAGGAAGCTATCCGTCACTATGCTTCCCGCCGGGCCATGGATATCGATGGCCTGGGCGAGAAGTGGATCGATATTTTCGTCGATAAGGGCCTGGTGGAAACCATTGCCGATCTGTATCGGCTACAGGTGGAGCAGCTGGTAGAACTGGAACGAATGGGTGAAAAATCGGCCAATAACCTGGTGAATGCAATTCAGGACACCAAAGAACCGGAACTACACCGCTTCCTCTACGCGCTTGGTATTCGGGAAGTCGGCGAAGCTACAGCCAAGGGCTTGGCGCAGCATTTTGGTAGCCTGGTGGCTATTATGGAGGCGGATCTGGAGTCGCTGCAGGAAGTTGAGGACATCGGACCGGTGGTTGCTGGACACATACATACCTTCTTCCGCCAACCCCATAACCTTGAAATCGTGGAAGAGCTCAAGGCCTGCGGTATCCATCCTCAGTCACCACCCCGCCGCTCCCACTCCTCCGGTCTCGATGGCAAGACCTTTGTGCTGACCGGCACGCTGGAAAGTATGACCCGGGACGAGGCGAAGGAGGCACTGGAACAGAAGGGGGCAAAAGTCACCGGTAGTGTGTCCAAGAAAACCGATTATCTGGTGGCAGGGGAATCTGCCGGGTCGAAACTGGACAAGGCCCGAAGCCTCGAAGTGCCCATTCTTGATGAAGAACAGTTCAAATCTCTCCTTGCCGAGGAGTAGGGCTGCCCTTGCCCCCGGGGGCCAAAAGGCCGCTCCGACCCTGCCTGAGCCTCGATTCTGAGAACTACCGCAGATTGATTTTTCCCTAAATCCAATAGTATGGGACGGTCTGTAACGGCATGTAAGCTGCCGGTCCGACCGACAGGGCGTTGGTTACCGGCAAGGTGGCAGGCCCTGACAGAATAAGACCAAAGATTCCGAGGATACGCCCAAAGGCGGCACCGATGGCCGGGGCGTTACGGTGTTCCATTCATTGTTGGCGAAACGGATTTGTTCATGCGGTTGAGCTTCCAACGATCCCTTCTGGCTATTTCACTTTGTACACTGACCGTGCTGACGGGTTGCAGCAAGAAAAAAGACGCTGAGGATCCGGTGGTGTTGGGCATTCCGGCTCAAACGGCCTATTTGGGGGTAGAGTACGAATACAATTTTGGGGCCTATGGAGGGGATAATTTGTTGAATTTTTCCCTGACAAATGCCCCGGCTTGGATGGCGCTTGAAGAAAAATCCAACGACGCCCGTTACGGCATTATTCTTCGTGGGGTTCCTGGCATTACCGGGGGGCGACGTGGCGAAGAAGATCTGGGAGAAACAGATCAAATAGAAATTGTGTCGAATGACGGAGAGCGAGTGGGCAGCAATGTTTTTTCCGTCACCGTTAAAAACAATCCTTTGACCATTGAAGATGTTGAAGTGATTGAGGGCGAGCCCTATTTGCCGGCAGCCAATGACCAGCCCAAGCCGGAAGAAGAGCGAGAGCCCGGAGAGGAAGACACCAGTACCGAATGCTTGCTTCCACAGGTCTATGAAGCGTTGCCGGACAATGCAGGTGATAACGCGGAACCTCAACCGATAGCAGGTTCTTTCGTAGCCAAGGATGTTCCCATTATTGATTCTTCGGGATCTACCTTCGAGAAGGTTGACCGGGAGTTTAAAACCTATCCAGTGGTTATCCCTGTGAAGCTGGAGCAGCCCTCGGTTGAACCAATTACTGTCGCCTGGAAACTGACCGATCGGTTTAGTGGGGTTAACAACTGTATTGTCGGCAACCTGAATGATAAGGACGCCGAGTGCCAGTACAGTGATTACTACCGTGACAATGCGATCCTGCTGCAAGATTTCGTTGCTACCAGTGATAACGAAAATTCTGCCTTCGAGCTACCTGACTACCTCAAATATGATGGGGCAAATTCGACCACCAGTGGATTGCTCCAAATTCCAGCCGGTAAAACAACCTGTTACATCCGGATCGAGGTCGTCGATGATAATTTTCCTGAAAAGGATGAAGCTTTTGACGTGCAATTGACGGAAGTACGTCAAGGCCTGGCAACGATTGATGATAGTGGGGCCAAGGCAATCAGCTCTGTCACAATCAAAGACGATGAGCCTTCTGTCACATTTGATACTGACGAACGCGTGGTTACTGAAGGGGACACCATCTCAGTGACGGCAACGTTGAATAAGGTTGCACATTTCGACAACGATGAAAACGAAATCCCGAGAACCGAGCCTGTTAAGGTCGTTATTGAGAACGACGATGTTGAGCTGGGAACCGCGCGGGATGAAGATTTTGTCTTTATCGATGCTGATGGTAACGAGTTTACCGGATCAATTACGTTGACATTCCCTCCCGATGAGGATTCACAGACCTTTAAAGTGAAAGCCATTGCAAATACCACGGATGGACTCGGTGTGGGTGATACGGAAGATGTTCCAGAAAGTCAGGATGATCTGATTGCGCTGGTTGTTGATGAGAATGAGCAGTTTGGGCGTGATAACTATGCGCGTGCTGCTGAAGATGAGTCGCTAAGTATCTACATCAATGAATGGACAGCTTCACCAGATCTTGGAGATATAGCGGACGACTTTATCCCCACAAGCCTGGCAACTGGCCTTTTCTCGGAAGTCTATGTGGCAGGGGTTACCGGTAACACTACCAGTGGAGACATAGCCGCTCGTGAGCCGGCCGCCGGCGACGAAATAATCCTTCGCCGGATCAATCGGTTGGGAGCGCTTGATGCGGAAAATCTCCTGGATGATGAGCCAAATGCCGGTTCAGGCAGGGTTTGGGGACCACGAGTCGATGCAAGCTCCACAGTTACGGAAAACCAGGAGGGTGAAATAACGCGTCAGCTGGGGGTTGCCGTAGCGGCAACGACCAATGGCGTATTGAGTAATGAAGCCCGAGGGATTGGCGGAAAAGATATCGCAATTTCAGCTTTGTTTGATGAGGAAGCTGGTGACGTTGATAGCTATCAGGTGAAATGGCAGCGTCTGATTGGAAGTCCAGAAGACGACGAGTTGGCCTGGATCGGCGTACCCAATCTTGACTCGATGTATGTCGGTGCGGAAACCACCGGCGCCTGGGCCGACTCCGAAGAATCTCCAAAAGGCGGGTTGGATGTGGCCATTGTGGAGCTGGATGGGATTGAGCATAGCGGTAACGTTGATCAGGTCAACATCTCTGGAACAGAGCTGGATGACGTGACCGTTGGGGGTGGCATCGGTCCCATCTCTTATGGCTACACCGAAGGAACTCTGGTTTCAGAAGATCAAGTGGGGATGGCTGATTTCTTCTCGCTTGGGGTCCAGCGCGGTGCCAGCTCCTTTGACAGCGCTCAGGCGGGTACGGAGGAGAATGACATACCGAGCGCCGCTGGGGTGGCTGCCAAAAGGGCAATTGTTGTTGGCAGTGCACCCTTCACCTACAGCTACGATTCCGAGGACAAAGAACTCCTGGCCGCAAATTTCTCCAGTCGCCTACAGGGATACCTCCTTGAATTTGAAACATTTAATGGCGTAAAGAGTGTTCTGTCTTTGCCCAATGGTACAGGTGATGAGCATCTATATGCCGTAAAGGTTGACGGCGATTTTATCGTTGCCGGCGGGTCCGCAAACGGCGTGTTTCAAGATGGCGCTGTTGATGATGGTGTTGATGATGCCATCCTGGTTGCCGTTCGGGCGACAAGAGATTCGGATGGGGACAAATTGGAAGAGCTATGGCGCGTTCAGTTGGAAGGTACAGAAGCCAGTCGCGTTATTGACCTCGACATTTATGAACAACGGAAGATATTTGCGTTAATCGAAAACACGGATAGTGGGGGCGGCCGCAGCTACGAGATTGCGTTGTTCGATTTCGAGGGTAACAGACTCGACCACTAGTAAAGCCCGATAACGTCCGGTTGGTTCAGATTTGAGGGGGCTGTTTGTCGTTAGAGCGCCCCCTCTAAGAAATTGGTGTGATCGGAATTTCGTTCGTGACCTTTCTGAGTCGTCGATGTTCTATATAGATTCATGAACCTGGCGAGAATCAGCATAGAGCCGCAAATAATCTGAATCGGTGACAATACCCGCCGGCTGGTTTTTCGCGTCCACCACTACTGCAGCAGACAAATGGTTGCCTAACATCTGCAACGCCAGTTCATGGGCATCGGTTTCCGGTGTTACGGTGATGAAGGACGGTAATGTAAGGTTTGCCAGTGGCGTATTTTCATGCACGGATTCAGTTCCCTGCCAGAGTGAGTGCAGCAACCACTGCATATCCACCAATCCAGCCAAAGCACCTTGTGTGGTAACCAGCAAGTGGTGGATTCCCCGTGCCTCCATCAGTCGCATCGCCGCAACAACTGACTGTGTGCTTTCAATGGCAACGATTCGGTTGGAGGACAGGCTGCGAACGGGCAAGTAGTCCTGAGTGGCATCGCGCTCCTGAGCCATTTCCTCCTGATATTGAGCAACCCCTTCTTGTGGCGGTTGTTGGCGACGCCCCTGGTACCAGCGAAAATGGGCCGGATCGATGGGTTCATCCGTTTCCGGTCCGGCCGGTTTGGTGGCCGATGATTGATCCGGGTCGGTGATGCGCCGCGCTCGCAACGCCTCGGGTAAGCGGGTTGGTCCTGGACGTGCAGGTTCTGAGACGAAAATGGCCATGCGTGTGTTGCCTTTTTTACCCTCGGGTTTTTTATACGATTGCCATGAACCTGGGGTAAACGCAAGTTACTCAATGAGCTTCTGGGAACTGACGTCAGTTCCTTTTTGCTGACCTCAGGAATCGTACGCTGTGAACTTTTGCAATCAGTTTGTCTTCAAGGGCGGGCGGATTGCCACAGATAATGTCACTGAGTGTCTCCGCCAGCAACGGAGCCATTGACAGGCCTTTGCTGCCAAGTCCGGTCAGACAGTAGAGTCCAGATTGGTACTCTGTGGCTTCTGTGGCCAGATAACGCTTGCGGTCTGCGGCCAGTGCGGGCGCCGTCGTATCGGCACCATAGTGTGGGGCGGGCACCGGTCCCATCAGGGGTTGGTAGTCTGGCGAGGCCGCACGAAAGCCTACCCTTCTGTCCTCTGCAATGGCGTTGCCGTCCACCACGGAAGCAGGCAGCCACTCGTTGAGTTTTCGCAGGTTGGCCTTATCATCCCCATCCCGGGGATCAGAAGCCGTGTCGTTCAGGTCAAACGTGGCTCCTATCAGGGTGAGGTGATCAAGCGCCGGATTGATATAGCCGTCGCCGCATAAGACCACCGATGGGGAGAGAACGGCGTTGGGTTTAAAGCGGGAAACCTGGCCCCGAATGGCTTTCAGCGGAAAAGCTTCCGGCATTTTTGCAAGAAGGCCCACCTTATCCGCATTGCAAAGTACGACCGTATCGGTTGAGAACGTCGCATTGCCTTTACTTTGCAGATGCCACCCGGTGTGCAGGCGTTTGAGTGCATCAATACGGCGGTTGCCATGAAACAGTATACGTGGATGGTCCGCCAGCACCTGGCACAAAAGGTTGGGACGGAGCCAACCCAGGCCAGGAAAATAAAGACCACCATGATCGCACCGGATCCCGCTGAGGGCGCTGGCTTCTGCAGCAGATACCGGGCGCAGAAAGGTACCCGGATAGGTGTTCTTGCTGAGGAACTTTTCCAGCCTTGAACGTTCCGGTTTGCTGAATGCCAGATGCAGCAGACCGCAGGGAAACCAAAAGCGGCTGGTTTTCGGGAGATTTGCCTGCAGCTCACTGAAATAGCGCTGACTGAAAAGCAGCCCTGAAACGGCCAGTTGGGTTTCCGGTTGTTTCCATTCCACCCCAAGACGGTGGTAAAGGGCGCCTTGCGCGTTGCCGGAGGCTCCGGAGCCCGGCTTCTCGGCTTTATCAATCAGGTGCACATCAAAGCCACGGTTTGCCAGATTGCGTGCAGTCAAACACCCGGCAATACCTGCACCGATGATCGCCACCGAGGGGCGAGTCCCGGACCATTGGACAGGGGCCGGCGGCATTGCTGGTGTGGAGTGGGGCGTACCCGCAAACTGCCCGGCCAACATGTCACGTTTGCTGCCAAAACCCCGGCGCTTTTCCACTTTGAAATTAGTCGCCTGCAATTGTCGTCGAACGGCGCCGACGGCCGTGAATGTAGCAAACGTGGCGTTGCGAGCACTGCGCTGTCCCAATTTATCGAGGAGCGCTTCCTGCCAAAGCTCCGGGTTGTGTTTGGGCGCAAATCCGTCCAGAAACCAAGCATTCGCTGTAAAGGCCAGGCATTCCAGACCTTCATTGGCATCGCCGAGGTAGAGGCTCAGGCGAACACGGCCCTCATCAAACACCAGTCTGTGCCAACCAGCAATGGGTGGTGGGTACTGGGCCAGCAGCGCCTCGCGGAATCTGGCAAGGGTGCTCCAGCGACCGAGTGCCCGAGCAAGATCCTCCCGGTCAAGCGGATAGAGCTCAAAGGAGACATAGTGGAGCCTCGCTCCCGCGGTAGCCTGTTGTTCCCAGAGCTGCCAGGCCGCCAGAAAGTTCAGTCCTGTGCCAAAACCGGTTTCTGCGATTACGAAGGTATCCAGGGCGCCCAGCGTCTGCCAGCGTTGAGCAAGATGATTCTGCTGGAGGAAAACATAACGGCTTTCCTCCAGTCCATTGTCACGACTGAAATAGACATCACCATAGCGTGCCGATACGGGATCGCCTTCGGACGTCCATTCCAGACTGGCGGTTTCCAGAGCAGGGGGGGAAGGGCTGGCTGTCACGGCTGGTCGGCCTGGTTGTCCGGTTGTTCCAGTCGATGAATGGCTTTGATAACCACAGGCTGCTGCGGCACGTTGGCCATGCCTTTGCGGCGCGTGGTGGGCCGCTCGGCAATCTGTTCCACTGTATCCCAGCCCTTGATTACCTTGCCAAAAACGGTATAACCCCAGCGGCCTGGTGTGGCATCAAGGTGACGGTTATCCACAAGGTTGATAAAGAATTGGGCGGTTGCGGAATGGGGATCGCCCCGACGAGCCATAGCCACAGTGCCTTTGAGGTTCTTCAGTCCGTTGCGTGACTCATTCTCGATGGCAGGGTGCGCCTGCTTTCGTTGCAGGGCCTTGTCGTAGCCACCCCCCTGGATCATGAAGCCGGGAATGACCCGGTGAAAAAGGGTGTCCTCGTAGAAGCCTTCATCCACATATTGAAGAAAGTTGGCGACGGTCTTCGGTGCCCGTGCCGGCAGGAGTTCCAGAACGATTCGTCCCTGGTTGGTTTCCAGCGCAACGCGGGGATTGCGCTGTTCGGCATGGAGGTGACCTGTCAACAGAATAAGCGCGATGAATAACAGGGCTAAGCGTGAAATGCGATGCACGGGTAAGGATCTCCTGACTGGTTGATGGACGGTTGAAAGGTTTCAGTAGGGCCGTTTCCTGGCGCGGTAGTTTAGCAGTTTGTTGAAAGCGCCGGAAAAGTGCCGAAAGATTGCCATACACATTGTTACCAAAAGCTGTGAATGTTTTCTGTACAGATTCGCCGTTAACTTCGAGTATGTGAGTGGGGATAAGCAACTACTCAAACACGAAACCTCGGAGGTTCATCGTGAAAGTCCACGCTCAACAACTCGAAAAATCACGTCTGGGACGCCTGCTCGTCAATCGGGGCTATATCACCGAGGGCCAGCTGCAGGAAGCTCTGTCAATCCAGCGCAGCAAGGGCGAGCGGTTGGGGGAGATCCTCATTGCTTCCGGGGTGATCTCAGCGCGGGATCTCAAGCGGACCCTCAAGCACCAGCAACGTTATCGCTATGCAGCCGCTTTTGCCGCCATGGCGACCGCACCTTTGCAGCCTCTGGTTACTTTTGCGGCCTCCACCCCTGCGGCGGCAGTTCCGGTTCCGCCGGCGGCTACTCAGACTATCAAAGGGTCCGGTCTTCAACCGATGACTGATGGCGAGATGCAGCAGGTGACGGGGCGCGGTACCGAGGAATTTATTGATCAGATAAAGAACCTCCAGTCCTCAGCAGAAGGTGAGCAGCCGGCTGATGCGGTAGAAACGCTCAAGGTGGTCGGTAAGACCTTTATGCCGATTCTTGCAGCCTTGGACTATGACTTGTCCATCACAGGTGTTCACTATCGTGATGGGCAGCCGTTGCAATCCGTTTCTCAGGATGGTCGGATCACATTGGCTTTGCCAGAGCGTATCGAACAGGTGAGTCTGCGTAATATCCGGGTCGGGGACAATTCCCCCAGTATGGGACACGTCTTTATGACCGATATTTCGTTCAGTGCGGGCTCCAAGATGACCATTTATGCCCACTGATCAGAACAGCCTGTAGGTGCCTGCAGGGCAGGATGTGTCAACAAAAAAGCCTCGGCGATGAACCGAGGCTTTTTTATTTTGCATCGTGTTGATTGTCAGGCGCTCGCCAGGATGCTCTTGTGATTCACCGCCTGTTCGCGGCCGCTGTCGCCATAGAGCTTCTGTTTGTCCTGTACGCCGCGGACGATATCAGACAGACGTGAAACGCGGTTGAGGAGGTGATTGAGCACCTGGCCGTTGACCGCATTGCGTTCCTGGCAGTGCTTCAGCTGGTCCTGGGCCTTTTGCCACAGATTCTGCAGTTCTGGTTCGAGCGCGGCACGACGCAGGAATTCCGAGGGTTTGCCCTGGTCGGGGCGATAGCCCATCTTCACCAGCACATGGACTTTCTTCTTCGCCCGCTCCCGCAGACGGTCCAACAACTGGTTCTTCAGCTCGGTGCTTTGGGCCAGCTTGTCCAGGTCATTAACCTGAATGGCCGAGCGTTCGTCCGCAATGGCTGTTTCCAGTGACTGCAGCTCGCCAAGATCCTCTTTCAATAACGTAGTCAGCGTATTTGCAAAGTCAGTCATGAGTCGTTACCCAAAGATGCTTTTATCTATCTCTAGCATCTTTTGGGCCAACTGCTCGGCATCCACTTTGAAGGAACCGTCTGCCAGTGATTGGCGAATGGATTCCACCTTGGCGTCATCAACTTCGGGCTGTTCCCGCAGTTGCTGCTCCACCTGCTTTACAGCTTTGGCCCGCTGGCTGAGGTTGACGTTCTCGCCGCGCGCCGTCGCAGTACTCCGAGCCTGCTCCTGAACATTGGCCTGCGGATTGGAAGCCTTGTTCTGTGCTGTTTTCGACGCTTCACCCGAGCCCGACTTGCGCGGGTTTAGCGGGCTGTTGTTCACGCCGTTGATATCAGTCATGGCTCAATACTCACTCATCGAAAACGGGTTTTGCTTATTTATCGGCAGTGCCTGGCAAAACTTTAGCGGAAATTTTTTGCCGCCGGGCGGCAATGGGCAGCCCGTTTTACATCGTGACTTCTACCCGACCGGGCGCAGCGACAATGCCATAAATACGGCGCTGCGAGCGCAGGTTTTCAACCAGTACCTGCTCGCCGATTTTGCCTGACGCCAGGGCCTTGCCCCGGGTTTCAATGACCACGGGGCCTGATGATGCGGAAATGATAACACGATCGCCCCTGGAAACGGCGTCGGGCGCCTCAAGCAGGTCCGGTGAAAGTACCGTTCCGGAACCGATGGAACGCTTGAGCAGCATCCCGACCAGTGGCTTTGGAGAGCTGTAAGTGCTTTTGCGCTGCGCATTGACGATGACTTCGCGTTTATCCAGCATGCCGGCCTGTATGCGAGTGCCCCGGGCCAGCGGAGTCGTGGCCACCATTGCCTCATCGCGTATCTCAATGTCGATGTTGAGGAACAGGCGCCAGGGACGTTGACCCTGGCAGCTGACAAGCAGGGTATTGGCCGTGCGTGTCAACGGATCGGAGGTGAAGGAAAACTCGAGCGTCTTCTGGCACTCAGCCAGCCTTAGTCGATTATCGAGAGTGCCAACCTCAAACTTGACCTTCCGATCAAGCGCCTCCTGCTTCTGCACGAATTGCTGCAAATACGCCTTGGCCTGGGTCCGAATCGCATGGGAGGACGTATAGCCCTCCTGAGCAAGGCCCAGCAGGGGGTAGATCATCAGGATGCAGACAATGAAGATACGCATTTTGCCCATAATGTCCTATGCTTGGTCTAAAGCTTTCAGGCCGGTTTTTTGACTGGATGGCTTGAACGATGCAAGCGGTGTGCCGTTATCTTCGATTGGTGAGGGGCAGGACAGGACATGAGTAGTGTTCTCGACAATGTCAACCAGCGTACCCAAATGGTTGGCAAAAACAGGTTGGAGCTATTGTTGTTCCGGCTGGAGGGGCCACAGGTATACGGCATCAACGTCTTTAAAGTGCGCGAGGTTCTACAGTGCCCCCCGCTATCGGCGCTACCCCGAAGCAACCCGGTGGTGCGAGGCGTAATGCATTTTCGTGGGGAAACTGTCCCGGTCGTCGATTGCGGCATGGCGATAGGGTTGCCGCCGATACCTGCCGAGGAAGTGCAGAAACGCCTGGTTATCGTCGCCGAGTACAATCGCAAGATGCAGGGTTTTCTGGTCGGCAGTGTCGATCGAATCGTCAACATGAACTGGGAGGATATTCATCCGCCACCCAAGCAGGCGGGTAAGGATGTTTATCTGACGGCAGTCACCCGCATTGATGATCGCCTGGTGGAAATCATTGATGTCGAGAAGGTGCTGGCCGAAGTGTCGCCCATGCAGGAAGACATCAGCGAGGCTGTAGATAGCACATCCTTCCGGGAGAAGGCTGCGTCGATGCGGGTGTTGGTCGTGGACGACTCGGTCATTGCGCGCAAACAGATCCAGCGCTGTATGGAGGCCGTGGGTTTGGAGGTCGTCACCAAGAATGACGGCAAGCAGGCTCTGGATCATCTGCTCGAGCTGACAGCCGATGGTTCAAAGGCCACTGATCATTTTGCCTTGATGATTTCCGACGTGGAGATGCCCGAGATGGACGGTTATACTCTCGTCACCCGCTGCAAGGAAAATACTGCACTTTCAGATCTTTATATCATGCTACATACTTCCCTGAGTGGGGTGTTCAACCGTGCGATGGTCCAGAAGGTAGGGGCCGACGATTTCATGGCTAAATTCAATCCGGATGAACTGGCGCAACGGATCATGGAGATCATCGACAACCGTGACGCCGACTCCTGAGGATCGGTACGATAATAAGTAATGACAGCTGATATAACGCCATCCGACTACCAGGCCTTCAAGGAATTCCTGCAAAAAGCCTGTGGCATTTTGCTCGGAGACAACAAGCAGTATCTGGTCAAAAGCCGTCTGCGAAAAATCATGGAAGAGCATCAACTTGGCTCCCTGGGGGAGCTGGTTGCGCTGCTTCAGCGCTCGTCCGGCAGGGCCCTGCGGGAGGAGGTGATTGACGCGATGACCACCAATGAGACGCTGTGGTTTCGCGATACCCATCCGTTTCGCATTCTCAATGAACGTCTCTTGCCCGAATTCGCTGACAAGAAGAAGGGCAGCCCGATCCGCATCTGGTCAGCAGCGTGCTCGACCGGCCAGGAACCCTATTCGATTGCCATGACGGTGGACGAATTCCGTCGCTTGCGGCCGGGCAGGCTGCAGCAACAGGTGCAGATTGTTGCAACGGATATCTCAAAGCGTGTGCTTAATTCTGCACGCAAGGCCGAATATGAAATGCTGGCCATCGGTCGTGGCCTGTCACCGGAGCGGCAGAGGCAGTATTTCGAAACCACCAAAGAGGGCAGCTGGCGAGTTAAGGCGCCCGTACGCAATATGGTGGAGTTTCGGGAGCTGAATCTGCTTGAGCGCTTCAATACCGGGAAGTTCGACATCGTGTTCTGTCGAAACGTCCTGATCTACTTCTCGGCCGAACTCAAGAAAGACATCCTGCTGCGCATTCACCAGTCCCTGAATCCAGGAGGCTACCTCATTCTGGGCGCGTCCGAATCGCTCAACGGCCTGCCGGACAAGTACGAGATGGTCCAGTGTCAGCCCGGAATCATATACCGGGCCAAATAGCGGTTGCGTTCCGCTCTCAAACCGCGTAAAGTTTCGGCCCGAATTCAGGGGTCAACGCAGCCGCGCGGTGATCCAAGGTTTTGAAACAAAACCTGAAAGTTTTCGGAGAGGTGTCCGAGCGGTCGAAGGAGCACGCCTGGAAAGTGTGTGTATCGAAAGGTACCGAGGGTTCGACCGCAGCAGGCAAAGCCTGCGGAGGAACGTCGGAGCACAGCGACGACGGCCCCGAAAGGGGTGAGGCGCAAAGCGCCGAATAATCCCTCCCTCTCTGGCTTGCAAAGCAAGCCCTGAGGAAAAGTTAAAATTTGAGTGATTGACGACAAGTCGATTGCAACCCGTTTATGCGGAGAGGTGTCCGAGCGGTCGAAGGAGCACGCCTGGAAAGTGTGTGTATCGAAAGGTACCGAGGGTTCGAATCCCTCCCTCTCCGCCATTATTAAAAAGCCCGGCACATTGCCGGGCTTTTTATTGGGAGAAGAAATAGCCTCCAAGGCTTGAAAGGGAGGGTGAGAACCCTCGCGGTTCGACCGGAGCAGCCGACCCCATTATCCCCCCTGATCCGCCAACCACTCCTGACGGGCCTCTTCCAGTCGCTGAATGGTCCGCTCGACATCCCCATGTGCCATAAACGCACTAAACGCTTCCAGAGCCTCGTCAGCTATGACCTTGGGCGCATCGCGATCGAAGAACTGGGTCAGACCATCGGCCTGCTCAAGCAGTTTCGTGCCTTCCCTTATGAAATAGTCATCCCCCACCTGGGCGTTGAGGTTGGTGGAAATCTTTCCAATATGATTATTCAGCAGGGTCTGCGGTCCGGCGCTGCCTATAAAGGCCAGAAAAGCGCGTGCCTGGGGGTTGTCTTGCGAGCGGCGCGGCAGTGCAAATACATCGGTAGGCGCTTCCTCGTAATCACCGATTTCTGCATTGATTGTCGGGAAGGGGAAGAAGCGGATATCGTTACGCAGGCTTTCAGGTAGCTGTGGAACAAGGTAGTTACCCATCAACATCAAGGCGGCCATATTGTGATAGAGGAACGGCAACGCGCCTTTCCAGTCTTTCTGCGCCTGAAGACGTGCAGGAATAAAGCAATCGTGGTCGAGGAGTTCTTTCCAGTGGCGGAAGACGTCGCGAACCCTGGAGTCTGTAAAAGGCACTTTGCCTGAGGTGACATCCAGATGGAACTGGCGTCCGTTCAGTCGCAGATCAATATAGTCAAACCACGCGGCCGCCGGCCAGTGGTATTTGGTTCCAATCGTGACAGGCGCAATGCCGGCGGTATTGAGTGCATCGCAGAGGTTGAGAAATTCATGCCAGGTGGCCGGGGGTGTCAGGCCCAGCTCGTCAAAAAGCGATTGTCGGTAGTAGAAGCCCCATTGATAGTAAGAGTAGGGGATGGCGTAGACGCGTCCCTGGTAACTGACGCTTTGCTTGACACCTGATGTGTAGGCGCTGTCAAAGCCTTCATTCTCCCAGAGGTCATCAATGGCGGCCAGATGACCGGATTGCACGATCTGCCGAAGCCGTGTGCCCGCCTGCCAATAGACGACATCCGGGCCTTCCGGATCCTTCAGCCATTCCGACAACTTGTTTTTGTAATCCGCGTCCTTGCGGGCAAGCCAGTGCACCTTGACCCCGGGGTGCCGTTCTTCGAAGCGCTCGGAGAGGCGATGGAACACCGAACGCTGCTCGCCACTGGCCACCAGCAGACTGATGCTGAGGTTTTGCGGGTTCGGCGGAGCGGCACCCAGTATGAGTGGCCATAACAGCAGTATGGGGAACAGGAATCTCATGGGACCGGTCATCGATATGGCTCACAGCTTGCCGAAACACAATCATTATCTTAGTCAATTTAGCAGTGCTCATTGGAACCATCACATTTCGGCTACAGGCGGATGTGATCAGGCCGCGGTGTATGGTCAGCCCGGGCTTCGCAATTCTGCAGAATCGGCTATGATTTCAGAAGGTAAGCAAGTCGTGCGTTGAGGTTTGATGTTCCGGGGCAGGGAGTATGTATAAACGAACCCCCGGGCCGGCCCGGATTGGAAAACGACAGTAGTCCTGTTCGTTAAGGCGTGGAAGCGAGTAGGTGTTGATGTGAGGCTAGCCGTCAGGTGACCAGAAACCCTTTCCAGATGACGTCCGCCTATTGGCGCGCCTTTCTGTTAGGGGCGCGAGCTGGCTGCAGGCCAGTGCTCTGCGGGCTTTTGTTGTTCTGTATGACTGCCATGAGTTTTGGTCAGGAGCACCTGCGGGTGTTCACCACCGATTTCCCGCCCTATTCCTACACTGAAAATGGACGTTTGACCGGCCTTTGTACGGAGATTGTCCAGTCCGTGTTTGCGAAGGCGGGCATCACCGGGGTCGAGTACGAGGTTCATCCCTGGGCGCGAGCCTACACCATGGCACTGGATCACAAAGGTTCAGCGGTTTATTCCATTGCCCGTTCCCCCGACCGGGAAACGTTATTTCATTGGATTGGTCCGATCGCGCCTTATGACGTAAATCTGTATAAGCTCAAACGCCGTAAGGACATCAGAGTGCAGACGCTGGAAGATGCCAAACGGTATAAGGTTGGAGGGGAGATCAAGGATATCAAACAAGAGTATCTGCAGGCTCAGGGCTTTATTCTGAATCAGAATCTGGAGCTTGCAGATCGCGATGAGATCAACCTTCGCAAACTCTTCGCAGAGCGTATTGACCTGATTCCCTTCGATGCCTTCAGCCTGCCGATGATGCTTCGGAAAGAAGGCTTCAGACCAGAGGCACTGGAAAAAGTGCTACCCCTGCCCGGTGTTTCACATGGGCTTTATCTCGCTGTAAGCCTGGATGTTCCGCAAGTTGAAGTGGAACGTCTGCAAGCGGCCTTGGAATCACTGCGGATGAACGGCGAGCTCGCGCGGATCCACCAGCGCTATCTCGGGGAAGACAGCCCCTTATAAGTGTCTTTGGCGGTTGCATTTCTCTCGGGCATCAGACACGGTCTACATAAGCAATCGACCTCGCGCGCCCCGGGGCGAGCGCTTGCAGCTGGCCGGGCACAATCCAGCGGTACCCCTGGAATGGATTTTTAACGCTTCCTCAGCTTAAGGATATCTTTGGAGGGAAGACTCTATGAGCGTTGTACTGTTGTTTTTGGTTGGAATTGTTCTGCTTTATCTCGGGATTGGCGGAGGAACCGGTGCCGTGATCCTGTCTCTGGCCACGCTGGCGGGCCTCTATCTGGATCACTGGCACGTCGCCAGTTTTATCTTCGGTTTGCTTGGGCTGGCCATTGCGCTTTTGTTGATGCTGCGAACGCCGTTACGGCGTGACGTGCTCAGCGCCGGGCTGCTCGACTGGGTCCGGGGACGTCTCCCGAAACTCTCGCCCACCGAGGAGGAAGCGCTCAAGAGTGGTGATGTGGATTGGGACGGTGAGTTGTTCTCGGGGCGACCCGACTGGCAGCGGTTGCTGGACACGCCGCATCCCCGCCTAACCGAAGAAGAGCAGGCGTTTCTGGAGGGGCCGACCGAAGAGCTGTGTGAAATGCTCGATGACTGGAGCATTACCAATGAGCTCTACGACCTGCCAAAGGAAGCCTGGGACTTTATCCGCTCCAATGGCTTCTTCGGGCTCGTGCTTCCCAAACGCTATGGTGGCAAGGGCTTCTCTGCCATGGGCCACTCTGAAGTGGTCATGAAAGTGGCGTCCCGGGGCGTTTCCGCAGCCGTGACCGTCATGGTGCCCAATTCGCTGGGTCCCGGGGAGCTGCTCCTGCACTATGGCACGGACGAGCAGAAAGACCATTATCTACCGCGCCTGGCGAAAGGGGAGGAGGTGCCGTGTTTTGCGTTGACTTCGCCCATGGCGGGCTCCGATGCTGGCGCCATCCCCGATCTGGGGGTGATCTGCAAAGGCAAGTGGAATGGTAAGGAAGTTCTGGGGATGAAAATAACCTGGAACAAGCGCTACATCACCCTGGCGCCTGTTGCCACGATTATCGGGCTGGCGATCAAGGTCTACGACCCGGAGCACCTGCTGGGCGATGAGGATGACCTCGGGGTGACGTGTGTTCTGGTGCCCCATGATGCCGAAGGCGTCCATCACGGGGCGCGCCATCTGCCAATGAATACCGTCTTCATGAACGGGCCGACCTGGGGCCAGGATGTGTTCGTGCCCCTGGAGCAGGTGATCGGTGGTCGGGAAATGATCGGGCAGGGCTGGAAAATGCTGCTTGAGTGCCTGTCCATCGGGCGCTCCATTTCCTTGCCGGCGCTGGGCACCAGTGCGGGTAAGATGTCGGCCCTCACCACCGGAGCCTACACTTCGATCCGGGAGCAGTTCGGTCGTTCCATCGCCCAGTTTGAAGGGGTGCAGGAGGCGCTCGAGCCGATAGCCGGTTACACCTACATGATGGATGCGGCGCGAAGGTTCACGGCCGGCTTTCTCGATCGTGGTCTGCGGCCAACGATTCCCTCGGCCCTGCTCAAATACCGCAATACCGATCTGATGCGGGAAGTCGTTAATAACGCCATGGATGTCATTGCCGGCCGTGGTGTCATCAGCGGCCCCCGCAACTTCCTGGCGCGAGTGTACCAGGCCATCCCCATTGCCATTACCGTGGAAGGGGCCAATATCCTCACGCGCAGCCTGATGGTGTTCGGCCAGGGGGCCATTCGCTGTCACCCTTACATCGTCAAGGAAATCGAGGCCGCCAACAGCGACAACCGGACCGAGGCGGTGAAGGCGTTCGACGAAGTGTTCTTCAACCACGTGGGGCACACCTCCCGCAACGTCCTGCGTGCATTCGTGCTGGGGCTGAGTCACGGGTGGCTGGAACCGGTGCCCCGGCAAGGCAATCTGGGGCGCTATTATCGACAGCTTTCCCGGTTTTCAGCTGCGTTCTCGGTGCTGACGGATGTCAGTCTGTTGACCATCGGCGGCGATCTGAAAGCGAGGCAGCGCTTGTCAGGCCGCATGGCCGATTGCCTGGTTCATCTCTATTTCGCCTCGGCGACCATCAAGCAATGGCACGAGGACGGCTATCCCGAATCCATGCGGCCAATTGTTGAATGGGGCTTGCAGCAGTCATTGCATCAACTGCAGATCGCCATGCGCCGTTTGATCGACAACTACCCGGTCAAACCTCTGCGGATTCCGTTAAAAATCCTGATCTTCCCCTGGGGGACCCGTATACCGGCCGCTGAGGACGAGAAAGGCAAGGAAGTGGCGCTGTCCATCGTGGAGGATACGGAAGCACGGCAGCGGATCTGCAGTGGCGTGTACAGCAATGAGCGCCCGGATGACCCCATTGGCCGCGTCCTTAACGCCTATCGCCTGGCCAGGGAGACCAAACCCCAGCGTGATCGCCTGCATGATGCCATTCGCAATGCTGATCCGGATGAGTTGCAGGACCTGGAAATGTTGCTGGGTCACCAACGTGACGAACTGCTCAAGTGGGCTGAGGAGAAGAACATTCTTTCCCAGATGGAGAGCGAGCAGTTGCGTGAGGCCATGATCGCGATGTATGACGCCATTCGCGTGGACGCCTTTGCCAAGGAAGATATTGAAAAACTCGCCAAAGCCGCGAAGGGCAAGCTCAAGGAAGTCGAGCGACCCTGATCGGACTTGACCATTCATGATGGTTGTCGAGACCACATCAAACTTTTGATGTGGTCTTTTTTTGGTCGCCCTAGAATGCGAGCGTTTTGCCCTTGGAGACGACGCATTGCAGGTGCTTGAACATTCCCTTTCACCCTTTGACCCCTGGGATGCTTCCCGGGACGACTGGGTTGCAGCCCTGACTACCCGGGGCTGGTTCTGCTTTGACGATCTTTTTACGCAGCAGCCGGATCTGTTAGTGGCCCTGCGCCAAGAAGCCCGGGCCCTGACCGCCGCGGGCGGACTGCTGCCGGCGGGCATCGGTCGCGGAGCCGATCACCAGAAAACCATCGCCGTGCGTCGTGATCGGATTGCCTGGCTGGACGGCTTCTCAGAGCCCCAGAAGCACTTTATGGGGTTGCTGGAGCAGTTGCGGCAGGCGGCCAACCAGTCGCTGTTTCTGGGCCTGAAGCGGTTTGAGGCGCAATATGCACGCTTTGGCGCGGGTGATTACTACCGCAAGCACCTCGACAGTTTTCGGGGGCGCGCCTCCCGGCTTCTCAGTCTTGTGGTCTATCTCAATGAGGCATGGGAGCCGGCCGATGGCGGGCAATTGCGCCTGTATGATCCGGAAAACCAGGGCAGGGCAGTGTCCACCATCGAGCCCCTCGGCGGCCGAGCGGTTGTATTTCTGAGCGAAGAGATTCCGCACGAAGTCCTTGAGGCCACCGCCGAACGATTCAGTATCGCGTGCTGGTTTCGTTGCGATGGAGAGGAAAATATCGCCTCCATGCATTGAAGCGGCGATTCGCTTCCTGCTAGAATCCGCTCCGCACTTCGGGACAAAAGCTCAAAAGCGCTCTCGAAGGTCGTTATGGTGGCTCCGCCGGTGCCTCCGCAACAATATACCGTCAACCCGGTCAGGCCCGGAAGGGAGCAGCCGTAGCGGTGGACTTGTGTGCCGGAGTGTCGCTGGTGGAGTCGCCCCCACTCTTCCCTCGCCGCACTCAACTTCTCCCGTACAGACCGGCATGCTAAGGTTATGGCTTGGCAAGTTCAGACGGCTGATCATTCGCCAGACTGCGAACGGGTGAAGCGTCTGTGACCACGTACCTCCAGTGCAGTCCCAGACCGGGGGCGCAACCGCACCAACGCGAATCGCGACCGCACTGAACCGAATTAGATTGTGACAGGACTTGTTCCAGGGGACGCAAGCGACGATGACGTACCAGGTATTAGCGCGCAAGTGGCGGCCGCGGCTGTTTAAGGACCTGATCGGTCAAGAGCACGTGCTGCAGGCGCTGGTCCATGCCCTGGATCGCCAGCGGCTTCATCATGCCTACCTCTTCACGGGCACCCGCGGCGTCGGCAAAACCACCATCGGCCGGATTCTGGCGCGCTGTCTCAACTGCGAAGAGGGTATCAGTGCCGAACCCTGTGGTACCTGTGACACCTGCCGGGAAATTCTGGAAGGGCGTTTTGTCGACCTGATTGAGATCGACGCCGCCTCGCGGACCAAAGTCGAGGACATGCGCGAATTGCTGGATAACGTCCAGTACTCGCCGACCCGCGGCCGCTTCAAGATTTACCTGATCGACGAAGTGCACATGCTTTCCAATTCCAGTTTCAACGCCCTGTTGAAAACGCTGGAAGAGCCCCCCGATCACGTCAAGTTCCTGTTCGCCACAACGGACCCGCAAAAACTGCCGGTGACCATCCTGTCCCGCTGCCTGCAGTTCAATCTTAAGCGCATGACGCCGGAGAATATCGTCAAGCATCTGGGGCATGTGCTGGAGCAGGAACAGATTGAGTACGAATCTGAAGCCTTATGGCTGCTGGCCCGGGCAGCTGATGGCAGTATGCGAGACGCGCTTAGCCTCACCGACCAGGCTATTGCCTACGGATCGGAAACGCTCAAGTCGGAAGCGGTCAGTGGCATGCTGGGCACGATCGACCACCAGCGGGTTTACGAACTGATAGACGCCCTGGTGGCCCGGGATGGCAATGCACTGCTGGGGCAGGTGGAAGCCATGGCCGCGTTTTCTCCCGACTACCGCCAGGTTTTGGCGGATTTGCTGGCGGTTTTTCATCGCTGTGCCCTGGAGCAGATGGCACCGGGCTCCACGGACAACGCCCTTGGCGATGCGGAGAGACTCACCGCACTGGCAGCGCAGTTGAGTGCCGAGGATGTCCAGTTGTTCTATCAGACCGCGCTGATGGCACGGCAGGACCTGGAAGTGACCCCCGATGCCCGCATGGGCTTTGAAATGGCGTTGTTGCGTATGCTGGCGTTCCGGCCTGGCGTGGCACCAGACAGTGTCAGTGTCGAGGCGTCAGCCCCCGCCGCGGGAACAACGGCGCCGCAAGGGCCTGCGGAGCCGGCTCGGGACTTGCAGGATACGCCGGAAAAAAAAACTGAATCAGCCGCCCCGGAACCGGCAAAAGCGGAGACACCCGTGACGCCCTCGGCTGACGTAGCGCCTGAGCCTCCTGGGGAATCGAGCCCGGGGCAGCCGGCGCCGGCCGAACCGGCTCAAGTCGAGGAACCTTCAGGGCCACCCCTGTCTGAAGAAGTACCGATTGAGGCCTACGATAACGTGGCGACGCAATCCGAGCCCGCTCCTGAGCCGGAGCCGGCGGCGGAAAAGGTGGCACCCCAACAATCTGCAGTGCCGGTCACCGAGTCGCCGGTGGATACTCCGCCGGAAGCGCCCGCGGCGACCCAACCGGTGGCAACTCCCGAAGGTCCGTTTGATTGGTGTCGGGATTTCAACCAGCTTCCGATGCAGGGCATGGCGAAGAATCTGGCTTCAGAATCGGCACTGGAGGTGGAAGGGAGTTCGGCCACCCTGATCATGGACGAAGGCCACATGCGCCTCCTGAACGATCGTCATAAAGAGCGTATCCTGGAGGCATTGCAGGCGGTCATGCCGCAAATTGAAAGGCTGGCATGCCGGGAAGGGGAGCCTGGCGAGCAGGCACCTGCGGCCTATCAGCGTAAAGAGCGTGCCGAACGGCAGGCCAGTGCGGTTGAAGCCATTCGGGGAGACCCCCATGTAAAGGCTTTGGTGGACAGTTTTGATGGCGCGATCGTCGAGGATACGATCGAGCCGTTGTAAGCAAAGAGGTTATTGGACCATGAAAGGTGGTTTGAACGATTTGATGAAGCAGGCCCAGCGTGTTCAGGAAGAGTTCCAGAAGGCGCAGGAAGAAGTGGCCAAGGCGGAAGTGACCGGCGAAGCAGGTGCCGGCATGGTAAAGGTGGTGATGAACGGACGCCATGACGTGCGCAACGTGACCATCGACCCTTCCCTGATGGACGAAGACAAGGAAATGCTGGAAGACCTGCTGGCGGCTGCCGTTAACGACGCTGTCCGTCGGGTTGAAGAGCACCAGAAGGAACGCATGTCCGGGATGAGCCAGGGTATGGGCTTCCCGCCCGGCTTCAAAATGCCGTTTTAACAGGGCAGACCCTGATATGGCTTTCAGTCCGCTGGTCGACCAGCTGGTCGAGGCTTTGCGCTGTCTGCCCGGCGTCGGCCAAAAAACCGCCCAGAGAATGGCGTTTCATCTTCTCGAACGAGGCCGGGAAGGGGGTGAGCATCTCGCCCACACCCTGACCGAGGCCATGGCCCGTATACGCCGCTGCGAGAAGTGCCAGACTTTTTCTGAAACGCCGGTGTGCCCCATCTGCCGTGATGAGCAGCGCCGTAACGGCGTGCTCTGCGTGGTGGAATCCCCCTCTGATCTCCTGGCCATTGAGCAATCCGGCAACTACCAGGGCGGTTACTTCGTCCTGATGGGCCATCTGTCGCCGATTGACGGGATCGGTCCGGAAGATATCGGTGTCGATGTGCTGGTCGACCGTGTCAAGGAGGAAGGTGTCACGGAGCTGATTCTGGCAACCAATCCCACTGTTGAAGGGGATGCGACCGCGCATTATATTGCCGATCGTCTCGAGGGTCGCGGCGTGCTCATGACGCGGCTGGCCCAGGGTATTCCGGTTGGCGGCGAACTGGGCTACGTCGATGGCTCCACGCTGTCCCATGCATTTAGTGGCCGCAAACCGTTGGAGAACTGATATTGGCGTCTGATCTGCAAACCGGTCCCTGGCTGGAAACTCCCCAAGCGCTGGACCAGTGGCTGGCAGCCTTGCCCGCAGGCACCCCGGTCGGGCTGGATTCTGAATTCGAACGCACCACAACCTTTAGAGCGATCCCCGGTTTGGTCCAGGTGGCCTCACCCGATGACGCCTATCTCATCGAACCGGCCGTGGCCGAGCAGGCTGAGGGCTTCAAACACTGGCTGGCCGATCCCGAACAGCCGAAGCTGCTCTACGCGATGAGTGAGGATGCCGAACTTTTCCGCGAGTGGCTGGGTGTGGATATCCACGGCGTTCTGGATTTGCAGCTGGCGGCGGCCCTGGCGGGTGAGGGCATGTCGGTGGGCTATGCCAGAATTGTGGAACGACTGCTCGGGTCACCGCTGGATAAGGAACAGACCCGCTCCGACTGGCTTCAGCGACCCCTGACACCGGAGCAGGTCGAATATGCCTTGGCTGATGTGATCCATCTGCACGATCTCTACGATCTGCTCACGGACAAGCTGCGAGACCGTGACATGCTGGAGGCCGCCTGGTGGGAAACGGAACGGTTTCTGGCCGATCAGCAGAAAAACACTAGCCCCGAGGAGTATTACCTGCGCCTGCGCGGGGCCTGGTTCCTGCCACCGGAGAAGCAAGGAGCCCTGCAGGCTCTGGTGGAATGGCGCGAAAAAGAATGCCGTCGTCGTAACCGTCCGCGTAATCGGGTGCTGAACGACAAGGCATTGATTGCGCTGGCCGAGAACCTTCCGGGCAACAGGAATCAGCTCAGCCGTATCGATGGCCTGCCTCCGGTTGTTGTCCGCAAATATCATGAGCAGCTGCTCGACCTGATTGCGGACGCCAGCAAGAACAAAGTCACACCCGAACAATTGGTGCCCGCCCCTTTGACCCGTGAAGAGCAGGGGGTGTACCGGGAACTGAAGGGATTGATTCAGCCGCTTGCCGAGGCAGCGGATGTCCCCATGGAGCTGCTGGCACCAAGACGTAAACTGGAAGCAATTGTTCGTGATGCCCTGCGTGAGGGCCGCCCGCCGGAAGAGCTGGAAACCGGATGGCGCGGTAACCTGTTGGCGCCAGTGCAGGAGCAGATTCGAGCCTTATTGAGTGATAGCTAGCATGACCGATCAAATGCAATGTTCTGTCTACAAGAGTTCCCGACGGGAAGAGATGTATGCCTTCGTGGAGCAGGAAGCGGGTGTCGAGGCCATACCGGAAAGCCTGCGAGCCTATTTCGGTGAGCCCCACCACGTCATGGATCTGGTGCTGACGCCGGATCGCAAGCTGGCACGGGCTGATGCCGCCAAGGTCATGGAAATGATTCGTGAAAAGGGCGTTTATCTGCAGATGCCGCCGGAAAATGAAGAACTGTTGCAGCAGGCGCCCGATGCCGGAAGCCGTTATGGTTGATCGAGAGCATTTCTGGGAGCGCAAGTCGCTGCGGGAAATGAGCCCGAAGGAGTGGGAGTCGCTCTGCGACGGTTGCGGTAAATGCTGTTTGCAGAAACTGCAGGATGAGGACACCGAGGTCGTCCACTATACCCACCTGGCTTGCCAGTACCTGGATCAGGAAACCTGTCGTTGTTCGGTCTACCCCGAACGGCTGGAAAAGGTGCCGGAGTGCGTGGACCTGACCCCCGATGAGTTGGACGCTTTCAAATGGCTGCCGGCCTCCTGCGCCTACCGGCGTCTCAGTGAAGGTCGGGGCCTGCCGGACTGGCATCCCCTGCTTACCGGTTCCTCAAAGGCGATGCATGAGGGCGGCCACTCGGTTCAGGGGCGTACGCTGGTTGATGTGGCGGTACCTGAAGAAGAGTGGGATGGGCATATTATCCACTGGGTGTCCTGAGGCCGGCGAATTGACCCGTGGCAATACGCGGGTGCTGCAACTGAGTACAAGAGGAATAGGATTGTGGAACTGTTGAATCTGGATGCATACGCCTGGGGCTGGATTATCTATTGCGCCGGCTTCCTGCTCTGTTTTTGGGTTGCCAGCCGGTTGATTCGCCTGATTCCGTTTTATGTGGTGCGCCAGACCCTCAAGGCCATCCTGATTGTGCTCTTCCTCACGCCCGTGGCCTCACACGAAGTGGCGAACTGGTACAATCCTGCCTGGCTCTATCTGGGTTACGAGTCGATTCTGGGCAATGAAGAGCATGCGCTACAGGCCCTGACCAACCTGGGCATTGGCGCGGCCATCATGCTGTTCGTGCTGTGTATCGACATACCCTTGCATTACCGGCGTCGAACCTGACGGGGGCCTCCGGCTACCGCGCTTTGCGGCTAGCCCTAAAGGCCGGGAAACGCGCAGATAATCGCTCCTGAGCGCAGCCGGCTGTTTAGCGTTATCTCAAGAAACTGCTATAACTTTTGGTGGCGGCAGCAATTTTTAATCAAATTGATTGTCGTTAAACCGGTTTCAACGATAACGACGAAAGGTCCCTATAGACAGATGCGGTTGCCTCCATTTTCCTTCCTTCTGCTGGGAGTGGGCCTACTCCTGTGTAGCCTGTCCGTTCTCGCCCAGTCGCCACAATCCGCCGAGCAGACCGATGTGCGTCTGATCGTGGACATCTCTGGCAGCATGAAACAGAACGACCCCGCCAACCTTCGTAAGCCGGCGGTGCGGCTGGTTACCGAGTTACTTCCGGAAGGCAGTAAGGCCGGCGTCTGGACCTTTGGGCAGTATGTCAACATGCTGGTTCCCTACGGTAAAGTGGATGACCAGTGGCGAGCCAAGGCCCGGGAGCGTTCCAGCGAGATCAATTCGGTCGCCCTGCATACCAATATTGGCGAGGCGCTGGAAGTGGCCAGCGATGACTTTTACCGCGACGGTGACTACGCCAACACGCACTTCATTCTGCTCACGGACGGGATGGTGGATATCCCGGGAGGCGAGCAGGCAGACCTGAAGGAACGCAAGCGCATTCTTGGCGAGGTGTTGGAGCGCTTCAAGGTCCGGCATGCGAAGATTCATCCGGTAGCACTCTCGGACAATGCCGACAAAGCCCTCCTTGAGCGCCTGGCGGTGGAAACCGGTGGTAGCTTCCAGATTGCCAAGACCGATGCGGATCTGAGTCGTGCCTTCCTGGCTGCGTTCAACAGCGCAGCGCCGGTGGAGGAAGTTCCCCTCGAGGACGAGGGCTTTACCATTGACGGTTCCATCGACGAGTTCACCGCCCTGATTTTCCGGGGTAAGGGTAACCTGCCGGTAAAACTGAGCGCCCCGGATGGCAAGGTTCTGGATGCCTCCACACACCCGGACAATGTGCGCTGGCTGGCGGCAGAGGACTACACCCTGGTTACGGTCACCCAGCCGGCCGAAGGCCGCTGGACACTTGCCGAGGCCCCCGGGCCAGGCAGCCGCATCAAGGTGGTCAGTGATCTGCGCATGGGCGTGACCGACCTGCCCAACTATTTCTATGCCACAGACACCCTTAATCTGGATGTGGCGTTCTATGAGAAGGACAAGCGGCTGACCGATCCCGATTTTCTGGGTGTCATTGATGTGCGGGTGTCGCTGCAAACCGGGGATGGACGCACCGGCACCAAGATGCTCTCCGACCCCAACCAGGTTCCGGCGGACGGCACTTACCATGACACTATCAGTAAGTTGAAGCGCCCCGGGGAATACACCTTCACCATCACCGCCGATGGCAAGACCTTCAAGCGCCAGCAGCGGCAAACCCTGATTCTGAAGGCCCCGTTTGACGTGGAAACCCAGGGCGAGGGCAGTGGTAATCAGGCCCGCTATAAAGTCTCCGTGCTGCCACGCAATCCCGCCATTGTGCCGGAGGCAGTTGAGGCAAGGGCAACCATCACCTTGCCCGACGGCACCTCTGAGCAAAAAGGGCTGGAACAGCAGGGTGATCACTGGGCATTGACGGTGACACCGAGTCAGGGTGATGGCGATTACACTGTGCAGATCGATGTCCAGGCGCAGACCGAAAGTGGCGAGCCTCTGACATACAGCCCGGGCACGTTCACCGCGCCATTCCCCCGTGGCGGTGAGGGGGCGGAATTCGGTACCCTGGCGCCACCGATTGATACCTCCCAGGCTGAGCCGCTGCCGCAGGAAGAACCGCCGCAGCGGGAACCGGTAGCCAACGAGCCTGCGCCGGAAGACAGTGCGGCGCCGCAACCGGAACCAGAACACAAGACGCAACCGGAGGAACCCCGGAAGGAAAGCGCTCACCAGGAGGAGCCATCAGCAGAGGAACAGGGGATGCCCTGGTGGATCTGGGCCCTGGCGGGAGGGGGCCTTCTGGTTATCGCCGGCGGTGCGGCCTTCTTTGTCATTCGCCGTCGCAAGGCGGCCAGTATCGAGCAACTGAGCGATTCCGACTCTCCCACGGCAGACCAGGCCCTGGAAGACGAAGCGGAAAAGCTGGCGGCTGCGGCGTCTGCCCAGGAGGAACCCGAAGAGACCAATGAGGTGCCCGAAGTCGAGACACCTGCAGCGGAAGAGCCCAAGCCCGAAACCGAACCGGAGGAGGCTCCCAACAAGGAAACCGAGCAGGCGGCAGAAGAGCTGGAACAGGTCATGACCGACCTCGAGGAAGACAACCGGGAACCTGAAGAGCCCGCGCCGGCCGAGGAACCCGTGGAGGAAACGCCTGACGAAGAGGTTCCCACTCTGGAGGAGGCGACACCGGAGCCCGAAGAGTCTTCAGAGGCGCCTGAGGAACCCCCATCGGAAGAAATTCCGGAGGCAGAGAACGTCGAGGAGCCGGCCCCGGAAGCATCCGAGGAGGAAGCGCAGGAGAAAGTCGTCGACGATATGGATGCCGAAGCGCTTGCCGACCAGATTCTCGCCGAGAATGAGGATGACGAGGGCGAAGACGAGGACGAATTCTCACTGGAGGATTTCGATATTTCCGACGTCGATGATTTGCCCAGTGAAGAGGATGAGGAAAACAAAGGCGACGAAGACGGGAAGAAACCCGGCAAGGAGTAGGGGGCTGGTGAGTGCCCGGCCCGGGAAGGCGCCTCTCCCGGCCCACTGGCGGGAGAGGCTGGAAACCACGTTTACTGTTGCAGCTCCTTGTCGCTGAACCTATCCGCGAAAAGGGGCGAGGACAGGTAGCGTTCCGCCGAATCCGGCAGGATAACGACAATGTTCTTGCCCTGGTGCTCCGGCTGCTTGGACGCCCTGACCGCAGCCACGACTGCCGCGCCACAGGAAATCCCGCATAGAATCCCTTCCTCCTGCATCAGGCGATGAGCCATGGCCATGGCCTCATCATCATCTACTGCCTCCACCTGATCGACCAGTGACATATCCAGGTTTTCGGGTACAAAACCGGCACCGATACCCTGGATCTTGTGGGGCGCTGGCTTTAACTCCTGGCCTTCACGGGTTTGTGTGATGATGGGAGAGCTGGTGGGTTCCACCGCCACTGTTTTTACCGCTTTTCCGGCGGTGTTGCGCAGGTAGCGGGTCACACCGGTCAGCGTGCCACCGGTACCGACGCCGGCAACCAGCACGTCAATGGCGCCGTCCGTATCCCGCCAGATCTCCGGGCCGGTGGTGGTTTCATGGATTTTGGGATTGGCCGGGTTACTGAACTGTTGTGGCATGAAGTATTTGTCCGGATCACTCTGGGCAATACGTTCGGCCTCGGCAATCGCACCTTTCATCCCCTTGGCCGGTTCCGTCAATACCAGCTCGGCACCCAACGCCTTGAGCACCTTACGCCGCTCCAGACTCATTGAGGCTGGCATGGTCAAAGTCAGCGAATAGCCCCTTGCGGCCGCGACAAAGGCAAGGGCGATGCCCGTGTTGCCGCTGGTTGGCTCGACGATGCTCATACCCGGTTTGAGTTTGCCGCTTTCCTCAGCGTCCCAGACCATCGCCGCACCAATTCGGCACTTCACCGAGTAGGCCGGATTGCGCCCCTCGATTTTTGCCCAGATGGTCGCACCCTCGCTGACACGGTTAAGCCTGACCAGAGGCGTATTGCCGATGGATTGCGAGTTGTCGGTGTAGATGTTGCTCATTGTCGACTCCTTGTTTGAGAAAGCGCACACAGCTCCGCTCGCATGACGACGGCGGGGTGCAAAAGCATTCCTGAAAGTGACCACAACATATCACAGCTGACACCACTGTACTCGCCCGCCTCGCCGTCAGGCCCACATTCGCCGCGCTTGTTGCCCCCGGCCCCCTGCCGATATACTGAGCCGCTAATTTGAGCCGAGGGACCATGATTATGAAGTTTCAGGGTACCGACAACTACGTCGCGACCGAAGACCTGCAAATGGCGGTCAACGCGGCTATCGCGTTACAGCGCCCGTTGCTGATCAAGGGCGAACCGGGCACCGGTAAAACGCTGCTGGCCGAAGAGCTGGCCAGCGCCCTGGATGCCCCCTTGCTGACCTGGCACATTAAGTCCACCACCAAGGCGCAGCAGGGCCTGTACGAGTACGATGCCGTCTCACGGCTGCGCGACTCCCAGCTGGGGGATGAAAAGGTTCACGATATTTCCAACTACATCGTCAAAGGTAAGCTCTGGGATGCCTTTGAATCCGAGCGGCAAAGCGTTCTGCTGATCGACGAGATCGACAAGGCAGACATCGAATTCCCTAACGACCTGCTGCTCGAACTCGACCGCATGGAGTTCTTCGTTTATGAGACGCAGGAGCGTGTCGTTGCGAAACAGCGTCCGATTGTGGTGATTACCAGCAACAACGAAAAGGAACTGCCTGATGCGTTCCTGCGTCGCTGCTTCTTCCACTACATCAACTTCCCGGATCACGAAACGATGCAGCAGATCGTCGATGTGCATTTCCCGGGAATCCAGCAGCAACTTGTCCGCGATGCCCTGGAAATCTTCTTTGATGTTCGCAAGGTGCCGGGCCTGAAGAAAAAGCCGTCAACCTCGGAGTTCATTGACTGGCTGAAGTTGCTGATGGCCGATGATCTGGCGCGTAAAATATTACATGAGAAAGATACGTCTTCCGCTCTGCCGCCGCTGTATGGCGCCCTGGTAAAAAATGAACAGGATGTGCATCTGCTGCAGAAGCTGGCGTTCATGGCGCGCCGCCGGAGCTAAATTCCTGTGGCTCCCATTTCTCAACAAGGGCGACGAACATGCTGATCGATTTCTTTTTGGAAGTGCGTCGGGCCAAGGTCCCGGCCAGCTTGCGGGAATTTCTCGACCTGCTGGAAGCGCTTCAGCATCGGCTGGCTTTCGCCGACATGGAGGAATTCTACTTTCTCAGCAGGCTATGCCTGGTCAAGGATGAACGCCATTACGACAAGTTTGACCGTGCCTTCGACGCCTACTTCCAGGGCATTGAAAACCTTGACGAGTTCCTCGAGGCGTTGATCCCGGATGACTGGCTCCGGAGTGAATTCGAAAAGCAGCTGACCGACGAGGAAAAGGCGCAGATCGAATCGCTCGGAGGGCTCGAAGAACTGATTGAAGCCTTCAAGAAGCGCCTGGAAGAACAGGAAAAGCGGCACCGGGGCGGCAACAAGATGATCGGCACTGGCGGCACCTCTCCCTTCGGTGCCGACGGCTATAACCCGGAAGGCTTCCGCATCGGTCAGAAAAAAGGCCGCCACGGGCGTGCTGTCAAAGTTTGGGAAAAGCGAGGCTACCGCGATCTCGATGATTCCATCACCCTGGGGATCCGGAATATCAAGGTGGCGCTGAGGCGCCTGCGTAAATTTGCTCGACAGGGGGCGGCCGATCAGCTGGATCTGGACGACACCATCCGCTCCACTGCGCGCAACGCTGGCTATCTTGACCTGAAAATGGTTCCGGAGCGCCACAACGCCCTGAAGGTGCTGCTGTTCTTCGACGTGGGCGGATCCATGGATCCGCACGTGCGGGTGTGTGAGGAGTTGTTCTCAGCCTGTCGGGTTGAGTTCAAGCACATGGAATACTTCTACTTCCACAACTTCATCTATGAAAGTGTCTGGAAGAACAACATTCGCCGCATGAACGAAACCACGTCCACCTACGATATCCTGCACAAATACGGTCCGGACTATAAGGTGATCTTTGTCGGCGATGCCACCATGGCCCCCTACGAGGTCACCCATCCCGGCGGCTCCATCGAGCATTGGAACGAGGAGGCGGGTGCCACCTGGTTTCAGCGGATCGAGGAGCACTTCGACAAGGTGGTCTGGCTGAATCCGTTGCCCAGGGAGTACTGGGGGCAGGGCGGCTCACTGGGGATCATTCGCCAGTTGGCGGGAGATCAGATGTATCCGCTGTCGATTGAAGGACTGGAGTCGGCGATGCGATACTTGAGCCGATAGGGCTTGCATCATTCGACGTGCCTGATGGCTTGTCAGCAAGGCGGTGCCAAAAAAAGGGCCGATGCGGTTGAGCGACATCGGCCAGGCTCGGCATATGGAAACGGCGTCGGACTGCGGCGGCCCATAGAGCTGCCGCTTTCCTTCGCACATCCGGGGTGCAGCAAGCACTGTGACAGGAAATGTAAAACAGATTAAAATCAGGTCATTAACGATCCCGTCCGGCTTCCCCTTTTTCCGCCTGGGTTTCAAAAACGCGAACGTCGTCAAATTTTTCGACGGTCACAGATCTCCATTTGGTGACATAGATACCACTCTGATTTCCCGCCAGTTGTTACCATTTGCTTCACTTTGTAACACCTTATGACGAGTGCCAAGGGATTCTGGAACCGTCTCAAATCCGTATCGCTTCGCAAGGTCCCGCCCTGTTTCGGCGGTAGACACCGATAGCTATCGGGTAAGAGGTGGTTCCTCAGGCGCCGACGTCGTCACAGGACAAGTATTGGGGGTTGAGTACCATGTTGAATCGGGCGTGGATATGTATAGGGCTTTTGGCCCTCTTGCCGACAATGGCCTGGGCTGAAGGATCGCTTGAGAAGGACGTGGCAAAACTCAAGGAGGATGTGGCAGCTCTCAACCAGGAGTTGTTCTCCCTCGAAGAAGACATCCTCTATCCGGCCAATACCCAGATCGCTGTTTTCCTGTCGGTCGAGACCGGGGGCTATTTTGCGCTGGATTCCGTCGAACTGCGGGTGGACGGCCGAATGGCAAGCTCTCACCTCTATTCGGAGCAGGAACGCAAAGCCCTTGAGAAGGGCGGCATCCAGCGTCTCTACCTGGGTAACCTCTCCAGCGGTGATCATTCCCTGACAGCCGTGTTGAATGGCCAGGGGGTGAACGACCACTACTTTCGTAAGGAACGCAGTTTCACCGTCCGCAAGTCCAATGGTGCTGAAAAGGTTGAGTTGGTGATTGAAGCCAAGGAGCCAACTTTCGAACCTTCCTTCGAACTCAACCGCTGGAACTGAAAGAGCCTCGCATGCACCTCATCAGGCGCCTCCCAATTGCTGCGATTCTAGTCAGCTGCGGCCTGCTCGCCACGGGCGCGGTTGTAGCGGACGATATACCTGCCGATTTGCGAGCCGGACTGGTCGGCTATGCGCTCGACACCGGAGACCCTTATCAGGCTCTCAATTACGCCCAGGGTGCGAAGGGCGAAAAACTGGACCTTCTGCGGGCCCGCGCCTTTGCTGATCTGGGGCTGAATACAAAAGCGATTGCGAGTTTCCACAGCGTGGTGGAAGCCAACGGCCGTCTCGGGCCCGAGGCCCGGCTTGAGCTGGCACATCTGGCGCTCAAGCAAGGGGATGCGGACGAGGCCCGACAGCAGCTCGCTGCTGCATTGCCCCGGCTGTCCGGAGACAAGCTGGCCGAGGCCCTGTTCTACCGTGCCGAGATCGCACGGCAAGGGGGAAATCTGCAGCAGGCGGCGCAGGCACTTTCGAAAATGCCCAAGAGTCCCTGGGCCGCTATGGGCTATTTCAACCTGGCCACCGCTTACGCCAACCGCGAGAGCTCGCCGGCCAGGCCGGTCGTTGCCCTGCGTATAGCGGCCTCCATGGTGTCCGGTGAAGACACCGGTCTCAACAACGACCTCGCTGATCGTAGCCGCATTGCTGCGGGGCTCCTGTCCTTGCAGGCGGATGAACCGGAAAAAGCGCTCAACTTTCTGAAAAAGGTGCATCTGGACAGCTATAACGCCTCAGAGGGGTTTTATCTGCATGGCTTGGCTCTGGCCCGGCTGGACCGCTACCGGCCGGCCCTGCAGTCCTGGCACCGGGCGGTGAAATTTCCGCTGGCCTATGCCGGCGTACCGGAAGCCCATATTGCCATGGGCAGGGCTTACGACGAGGAAGGCTTTGTCGGTCAGGCCGCAGAAGCCTATCTCTCCGCCAATGCTGCGTTCGAAAAGGAAATCGTCAATATCCGCAAGTTGATTGAGGACGTGGAGAAAAAAGGGGGCTATGAAGCCATGATCGAGGCCAGTCGTCATTCCGATGTGGAATGGTTCCTGGCAGAGAGCCGTTCTGTCACCGCGCCCCGCCTGGCCTGGCTAATGCGTTATATGGAATCCTCCGAAGCGCAGGGCGCTGTGCGTCTGGTGGCGGAAATTGATGAATTGATCAGCCGGCTGGGGGAGAGCCAGCACGACCTGGACGTATTCCAGCGTATGCTGCAGGAGCGGATTTCCAAAGTGACTGGGGATCGGGGACGGCGTACGCGAGAGCGGCTTCAGGAGAAACGCCACAATCTCGAAACTCGGGCAAAGCAGCTGCAGCAGCGCTACAAGACCGCGATTGAGGAAGGCAACGTGACAGCCTTGGCCTCCGGCGAACTGGCGGACCGTCTGGAAACCCTGAAACGCCTTGAGGCCAAGGCAGAGGACCAGCGGACGGCGCAGGAAAAAGAGCAGTTGCGCCGCCTCAAGGGACTGATGACCTGGGAAGCCCAGCAGCAGTTCGAGCGCAATCAGGCGGGGCTTGACCGTCAACTGGCCCGGATGGAAAAGCAGATCGACGAAATGGAAACGAACCTGGGTAGCTTTGACCGCAAGGCCGACAAAGCCCCGGAGAGGTTTCAGGCGCTGCTGAAACGGGTGAAAGCAGGGCGCGGGGGGATCGATCAGCTCCTGGCCCGAGCCAGGGATTACCGGGAAAAAGCGGCCAGTCGCATGACGGATAACGTCCTGGCTTACCTGCGTGAGCAGGAGCAGAACATGAACGATCACCTCGACAGGAGCAAGCAGGAAATTGCTCACCTCTATGAATACATGGCCGTGAGCCGGCTGCAGAAAGAGAAGCAGCAGGAAAAAGCGTCGGAGGGCAGGAAATGAATCGCGTGTCTGCCCATCACAGTCGCTGCCTGGTTGCCACGCTGTGTTTCGCGCTTCTGACGCCGTCAGCGTTGGCCAAGGCTCCCAGCTTCCAGGTGCAACTGGGAGAGGACGGGGAAACCATTGGTGAGATCCGGCCCGTTTTCATGGAGCTCGAAAAGCGCCCGTTGCCAGCCATTTCCGTGAAAGAGGTGGCGCGCCGATACAAGCAACTCTTCGAAGAGGCCGAGGAGCCGGAAGTCCGCGTCGATGCCTTGCACCGCCTTAACAACCTGCAGGCCATTGCCGGGGATGTCCTTGACTTTACCCCCGAGCAGGAACGCGAACTCTATCAGCGTGCACTGGACAGCTACGAGATGATCGTAAGCTCCGGTGTCTACTACGGGCGGCTGGATGAACTGCTCTATCAGACCGCCAAGGCCTACGCCTTCATTGGTGAAGACAAGAACACGGTCAAACGTCTCGAGCAGCTGGTCGGCCTGTATCCCAACTCTGAGTATGCCACGGAGGCCCGTTTCCGGATCGCCGAATACAAATTCAGCAGCGGTGACTATGACGAGGCTGCAAGGGCCTACCGCGACATCCTGCAATCCGATCCGGACAGCACGTTCGCCGACAAGTCCCTCTACATGCTTGGCTGGAGCCAGTTCAAGAAGGGGGCTCGGGATACCGCGAGCCGCACCTTCATCAAGGTGCTCGACAACTATTATGCCGGCGAAGCAGGGTTTGAGGATCTGAGCAAGATCGAGCGTAATACCGTAGGCGACACGTTCCGGATCCTCTCCATCATCGCGGCCTACGAAGGGGGCGCGGACCGTCTGAACAGCCTGCTGTCCGAGATTGGACCCCGGGAATACGACTACCTGCTTTATGATCGCCTGGCGGATTACTATCTGGCCAATGAGCGTTACATGGATAGTGTTGAGGCCAGCCGGGCGTTTGTCGAGCGCAACCCGTCGCACCCCCAGGCCCCGGCCATGGCGATCCAGGCGGTCCAGGCGCTGGATCAGGGCCGCTTCCATGACGAGGCGCGCCAAGCCCGGCGCGATTTTGTGCAGCGTTATGGAGGGCCGGCTGAAGTCGCACGACTGACGCCGGAAAACCGCGACAAATTACTGGATTATCTTGAGACCCTGGGCCAATGGCACTATCGTACGGCGCAAGTTGCCAAGGGTGATGAGCGGCAGAGCAATTTCAGGCAGGCAGCGGAATATCTTGAGCGCTTTACCGAGGTTTCTCCGAAACTTGAGCCCAAGGGTGAAAACCTCGTGCTGGCTGCGGATGCCTGGGTTGAGGCGGGTAATGTAGAACGAGCATTACCGCTCTATGTGCAGGCCGCCTACGACCAGAAGGAGTTCGAGGGTGCCAGCGATGCCGGCTACGCAGCGGTCAGCCTATTGCGGGAACGCTGGAAGCAGGATCCCGGCAAGGACAATCTCGAGGCGCTTGCAGAGGCCGGCCTGCGCTACAGCAGCCGTTTTTCGGATGACCCCAGAGCTTCGGACGTTCGGGCTTATGTGGCCAATCGCATCTATGAAGACGGTCAGTATGCCCGTGCGGTGCGGGTGGCAAGGCCCCTGGCCACGCTCGAGACAGCTACGGCCCAACAGCAGCGGGCTGCCTGGCTGATTCTGGCAGATGTGGCCTATCGCAAGACGCTCTACAGCGAGGCGGAGCGGGACTACCGGCAGGCCCTCAAGCTTGCCGGGGACGACAAGGCCAAGGCCGCTGAAATACGAAAACAGTTGGCAGCCAGCGTGTACCAACAGGGGCAGCAGGCTGACGAAGCCGGTCGTACGGATGAAGCTGTGGCCCATTATCTGCGTCTCGAGCAACTGGCCGCAGGGTCGGAACTTGCCATTCAGGCCAAATTCGATGCGGCCAATGCGTTGCTGAAAGCAGAGCGCTGGAACGCAGCCATCAATGCATTGCAGTCCTTCAGGAGCAACCATCCTGAGAGTGAATTTGCCGAACGGATTCCGGAAAAGCTGATCTACGCCTATCGTCAGTCCCATGAGCCGGCGCGGGCGGCTGAGGAAATCCTGGCCTCCATCGATGAGGGGCTGCCGGCATCGAAACAGTGGGAAAAACGCCTGGAGGCGGCTGAATTGATGGAGCAGGGCGACAAGGAAGCCGAGGCGGTCACCCTTTATACCCGGTTCCTGGAACAGGCGCCGGCATCAGTACTGGATCACGGCTATCGCCAGGAAGTGCGCCACAAGCTGCTGGTCTACTACCAGGGGCGTGATGAGGCCAAGGCCCAGCAGTGGCGCGAGCGTTTGGTCGCCAGTGAGACGCAGGCCAGGGGCGAGCGGACACAACGCACGCGACTGCTTGCCAGTAAGAGCGCGCTTGTCCTGGCGCAGGGCGAAGCAGACCGTGTCAGGGCGATTCCTTTGAGCCGGCCGCTGAAGAAGTCGATCGCCCGCAAGAAGGAAGCGCTCAAGCGAGCTGTGGAGCGTTACCAGCAGGCGCAGTCCTTCGGGCTGGCGCCGGCGGTCACCGAAAGTACCTACGAACTGGCGGAGTTGTATCGGCAACTGGCCAGGGACCTGATGGATTCGGAACGGCCGGAAGGATTAAGCGACATGCAGCGACAGCAGTATGACCTGTTGCTTGAGGAGCAGGCCTATCCCTTTGAAGAAAAAGCCATTGCGCTCCACGAGAAAAACCAGTCCCGGATTCGGGACGGTCTCTGGAATGAGTGGATTGATCAGAGTCTGGACGCCTTGGCCTCGCTGTTCCCGGCACGCTATGCCCGAGAAACCCGCTGGATGGAGTGGAGTGATCGTGCCTTATAGAAGTTGGAATCTTATGGCGGGGCAAGGATCGAAGGGACGGATTCGGGCGAGCAGCACTGTGGTGCTGTTGGGGCTTTTGCTCCTGTTGGCTGCGTGTTCCTCGAGCCCGCCTGTGCCTGAAATCGGTGACACCGGACAGAATCAAGCGGGAACGGAGCAGAAAACAATTGAGCCTTTGCCTCCTGAACAGGCGGCCAAGGTGGAAACCGCGCGTCAGGCGGTGCAGCAGGGCCGCTATCAGGATGCCCGGGCGATCCTGACGGCACTGCTGCAGACCTATCCCGACCATCCCGATCTGCGGGCCAATCTGGGCATCGTGGAAAAGGCGCTTAAGCATGAGGATGCAGCACGGGAGCAGTTCGAAAAAGCGCTGGAAAGTTCACCTGGACACGCAGTGGCCGCTAACAACCTGGCTTTGCTGGAGCAGCACAGTGGAGATTTCAAACAGGCCAGGACACTGTTGGAACGCGCGATCGAAGCAAACCCCGATAACGCCCGGTTGCACTACAACCTGGCCGTACTTTGCGAGCTCTACCTGATGGACCTGAATGCCGCATTGGCGCACTACCAGCGATATCAGGAATTGCGATCCGAACCTGATCCGGAAGTCGCAAATTGGATCGTGGATCTCAAACGGCGCGCCAATTAGAGGGGAAAACATGGGTATAAAGCCAATCTTTTGCCGCTTACTGCTCCTGGGGCTACTCTCCATTTTCCCGGTCGTTTGGGCAGCACCAACCGGCACGTCTTCTGTTGAGGAAGACCGGCGCTCGCTGACGGATGTCGAAGGCATCTCCGTCCGCGCCAGTGACGAACAGCCGAAAGTACTCAATATCGTGCCCTGGAAGCCGCCCACGATTCAGCGGCGTGCCAAGCCGGAGCTACGTACCGACAGTGTGGAACCGGTGATCAAGCCCATCGATCCGGAGGCATTCCAGACCCATCGCCGGTTCCGCCAAAGCCTGGATGTTCTCGATAGCCGGGGCACCGGGCGATAAGACAATACGAAAGGGGCACTCGTCCCTGAACCTGAAATCTGACAGCAGCAACGAGCTTGGAGAAACAATCGATGATGGAAACAGCCGTGCGATTCTTTCAACAGGGCGGGCCTTTCATGTACCCGATAGCGGTCATCCTGCTGCTGGGTCTGGCTATCGCCATCGAACGGTTCATTTACCTGGCAACGGTCAAGCGCCGCAATCGCTCGGCGTTTGACCGCGGTATCCTGCCCATGTTGCAGAAGCGGGACTACCGCAGTGCGCTCAAGGTGGCCAACCAGTCCTCATCAGCCATCGCAACGATTATGAGTAATGGCCTGGCCAGACTGCTCAACCGCCACCCTCGCGAAGATATTGAATATGCGATGGAAGAGGGGCTCATGGAAGTGCTGCCCCGGCTTGAAAAAAGAACCCAGTACCTGGCAACGCTGGCCAACGTGTCCACTCTGCTGGGCCTGCTGGGCACCATCATCGGCCTGATCTCGGCCTTTACCGCCGTCGCCAATGCCGACCCCGCCGAAAAGGCCACCTTGCTGTCCCAGAGTATTTCGGTGGCCATGAATACCACTGCATTTGGTCTGATGGCCGCCATCCCGTTGTTGTTGCTCCACGCCTGGTTGCAGACGCGCACCAATGAAATTGTGGACAGTTTCGAGATGGCGGGCGTCAAACTGCTGAACATCATTGCCGAGGACTCCGGTGCCAGCAGTGCTGCGAAGCCTGCAGGACAGGGCTGACAGACAGCCCCTTTTGTCATTCAGGTTAACCACTGCATAAAAGGCACCTATGAGACGCAGACACCGCCGTTTGGAAAGCAATCCCGATTTGGACATCACGGCGTTCATGAACCTGATGATCGTCCTGGTTCCAGTTTTGCTTCTGAGCATGGTCTTCGCCCAGACCAGCATGATCGACCTCAATTTTCCTGAGCAGCAGTCCGGGGCCGCCAATCCGGATAGTGAAGAGTTGCAGCTGCGGGTCACGATCGACCGGCCCTATCTGGTTCTGGGGGACAATCGTGCGGGCGTGATCGAAAAGATTGCGCCAGAGGCAGGCAAACCGAATTTCGAGCGCCTGCAAACGCTGTTGAAAGAAATCAAACGCCGTTTCCCTGACAAGAAGGACATTGTTCTGTTGGCACAGCCGGACACGGACTATCAGACGCTGGTCACAGCCATGGATACCATCCGTTCCTACAAGAGCGTGCTGGTGGCGAGCGTCGTGGATGCCGAACTGTTCCCTGATATTGCGCTGGGGGACGCCCCGGGGGCGATCGAGCAAGCGGCAGGAGGTGAGGCGCCATGAAGCAGTCACGCCGGGCGCGTCGCATTCAGCGTCATTATTCCCGCATGCACCGGGCTGGCGGCCTCAACCTGGTGTCGCTGATGGATATTTTTACCATTCTGGTGTTCTTCCTGATGGTGAACTCGTCCGATGTGCAGGTCTTGCAGCAGTCACCGGATATTGATCTGCCGGAATCCAAGGCGGAGCAACAGCCTGAGGACGTGCTCACGGTGACGCTGACGGACCGCTATGTCCTGGTCCAGGGGCGGCGAATTGCCGAACTGGCGGCGTTACCCCAGGATGCGAAAAGTATTCCTCCGTTACAGGCGGAGCTGGAACGTCTGGCGAAGCGAAAGCGGGGCGAGGTGCCCGAGGGCGGATGGCCGGTCATGATCGTGGGTGACAAGACGCTTCATTACAAACTGCTTCGTGCCGCCATGAAGTCCAGTGTCGACGCCGGATTCAGGCAGGTGAAGCTGGCCGTAAACCGGGCCGGGGAGGAGTCTGATCGTGGCTGAGCTGAGACTCAGAAGCCTGGCCTTGCCCTGGAGCCGCGAACCCGGTGACCAGCTGCGGTTCGGCATCGTATTTGGGCTGCTGTTGGTGGTATTTCTGCCGCTGGCTCTCTGGATTCCTCGAATCGATCTGCCAGAACCCCAGCAGGAAGAATTGGAGGAGGTGCCGCCGCAACTGGCGCAGCTGCTGCCTGAACCGGAAAAGGTAGAGCCGCCCCCACCGGCACCCAAGGAAGAGCCTGAACCCGAGCCAGAGCCAGAGCCAGAGTCGGAGCCCGAACCCGAACAGGAACCCGAACCGCAACCTGAACCGGAAACCGCGCCGGAACCGACGCCGGAGCCGCAACCGCAGGAAACGGTACAGGAAGCTCGGGAAAAGGCGAGCAAGTCAGGCCTTCTGGCGCTGAAGGACGAGCTGGCGGACATGCGTTCGTTGACCCAAACCGAAGCGCCCGAGCAGATCGAAACCATCAGTGCGGATGCAGACAAGGCCAGCTCGGTCCTGGATGCCACATCAAAAGCTGAAGCAACGGCCGGCAGTGGTGGGCTAAAGGGACGGCCAGACGGGCCGCGTGAAGAGGTCGCGTTGCAGGATCGTGAAACGCAGCGCCTGGCGGCAGCCGCCAAGACGGCGGAACAGCCGAAAGCGGCAAAGGGGGACGCCGGGCCTCGGGTCAGGTCCATGGGCAACATTCGGGCAACGTTCGACCGCAACAAGGCGTCGCTTTTCGCCCTCTACAATCGTGCCTGGCGGCGTAACCCCGGCCTGGAAGGTACCTTGTTGTTGAAGGTGGTGATTGAACCGGATGGCAGCGTCTCGGATGTGGAAGTGGTGTCTTCGGAACTGGGCACACCCGACCTGGAGCAGAAGATTGCAATGCGGGTGCGTTTGTTCGATTTCGGCCGCAAGGATGTGAAACAGCGGACGGTAGAGTTCCCGGTCACCTTCCTGCCACCGTCCTAGGGCGATGGGGGTACCTTCCTGTCAGTGACATCAGACGTTCTGGAATGAACGTCTGATGCCTTGCTCATAAAAGGTGGGCAAGGCGCGTTACGCGTCCGGCATTTTGCCTATCGTAATGCGCGGTAGTCGTGGACGATCCAGGGTGATCTTTTCCGAGGGCGCGATCACTTTGGCCTCGCCCGAGACCACCACATCCCCTTCCTGGTTACGCACATCACAATCCAGCACAACCCGGTTGGCGGGCTCCTTGCGGGCGACGGTCAGCTGAACCGTGAGGGTGTCATGCAATTTTACGGGCAGCTGGAAGTTCAGGCTCTGTTCCAGGTAAATGGTTCCGGGCCCCGGAATCACATTGGCCAGAGCTGCAGAGATCAGAGAACCACTCCACATCCCGTGGGCAATACGGTCGCGAAACGTGCTCTTACTGGCATTTTCCGTATCGAGATTCAGCGGGCTCGTATCACCGGAAACCGCTGCAAAAAGAATCAGCTCTTCTTCGGTCAACGTGCGGGTGTAGGTGGCTGAATCGCCGATTTCCAACTCGTCGTAAGTGATGTTTTCCAGTGCTTCCATAAGAGCCGTCTACTCCAACTGGCAAATCAAACAGGCTGATCACGAAGGAACCGCATGAGAGCCTGTAAACCATCTATTCCATTAAGCTTAACCCCGGGTGGTCAAACCGCAAGCGAAATGGCGTGAGAGTTGCCAAAAATGCGTGAGAGGTTCAGAGGATGGACCCGCTGCAACCCCAGGGGGGTAAGTTGCAGCGGCAAAGGGAGGCTCAGGCTGAAGCGGACATTCTGGAGGAAGGCAAGACCTTGTCGAGCCATTCGCTCAAATCATCAAACACCTGTTCCCGGTGGCGTTCATTCAATGATTCGTGACGCATGCCCGGGTAAAGCTGCAGTTCCACCTGGCTGTGGCCGCTCTTTCGATAGGCTTCCGCCAAACGCGCCGGCCCCTTGCCAAAGTGACCGACCGGATCCTTATCGCCGGCAAAAATCAGAATCGGTAAATCGCTGCGGATTTTGGCCAGGTTTTCGAGTTGATTGATCTGCCACAGGCCTTCCGCCAGGTCACGCCACAGCCCCGCTGTGCAATCAAAACCGCAGCCGGGGTCGGCAATGTAGGCGTCAACCGCGGCGGTATCCCGGCTGAGCCAGTCAAATTCCGTCCGGCCATCATTGAGCTGCTTGGCAAAGGTGCCGAAGGTCAGGGTATGGAGGAGTGGGCTCACGCCTCGCGCACCGTGGCGCCAGGCCTCCAGTCGGGCCACCATGCGCAGGGCACGAAGTTTGTTGCGCGGATCGTAATTGGAGCCGCTCAGTACCAGGGCCGCGAGATCGGGATCCGGATGATTGATCAGGTAACCCTGTGCAATAAAAGAACCCATACTGTGCCCGAGGATGACCCGAGGTGAATCCGGGGAGCGCTTGCGCAGAAAATCCTGAACCAGTCGCACATCCCCGGTGACCTTGGACCAACCGTCCTTGTCGGCATAGTGCCCCTGCATGGGATCCGAGGACTGCTGGCCGTGCCCGCGGTGGTGGTGGGCGACCACCGTCCAGCCCTGTTCACAGAGCGTTGCGGCGAGTGTGGCATAGCGCCCTGCGTGTTCAGCCATGCCATGGCAGATATGAATATAGCCCCGATGGTGGTCGCTGCGTGCACTTTGCCAGTGAATCAAGGGGATGGTGTGGCCATCCGGTGCCGTGATGTGATGCGTGGTGGTCTGTAAAGAATCCATTTGAGATCGGTTCCTCGGGGCTTCTTGATTTTATATGGTACAAATGTGCAGCAGCGGAATGATAGTCCGGAAGCCGAAAAGATGCCGTGATTCAATTGGCATTGGGTGCGGCTTTCATACCGGAATCGCGCACGCCTCCCCCGGGGAGCACGCACTGCCAATCCCCGTAAACGAGGATTCCCGGTCTGTAATGCTGCACATTCGCGCTCTATGGCCCTTTGCTATATGTACCACTGCATGGCTTGGGAATCTATCGCCTCAGCCACAAAACTGTTATTCTCTCGCCACTTGGAATGACTGCCCCGAGTGTTTCCCGCTTGCTGAGTCATGGACCCTTGGGCTTGAGGAGCGGGTGCGAGTTAAAAAGGGCATGCAATCACCACAGAGATAAAAAAGCCTCGCCGGCGTTTGCGCCAGGATGAGGTGTCGAGCTCTTATCATAACCACAAAGCTAAACAGGAGATGGTGCGATGGATCTGGAGCAATTCTTCAGGGACAAGTATCCGCCTGGGGTACCCGCCGAAATCGATCCCGACCAGTATTCCAGCATGGTCGATGTGTTCGAAAAGTCCGTCAAGAAATGGGCTGACAAGCCGGCGTTCTCTGCGGTTGGCGCGACGCTGACCTACCGCGACCTGGACATCCAGAGCAAAAACTTCGCGGCTTACCTGCAGAACAAGACCAATCTGAAGCCCGGCGACCGCATGGCGGTGCAGATGCCCAATCTGACCCAATATCCGGTGGTGGTTTTCGGCGCCATGCGCGCGGGCATCATCGTGGTCAATACCAACCCGTTGTACACCACGCGGGAAATGGAGCATCAGTTCAACGATTCCGGTGCCAAGGCCATCGTCGTGCTGGCCAACATGGCGTCCAACCTGGAAGAGGTGCTGCCTCATACCGGGATTGAGCACGTGATCATCAGTGAAATTGCCGACATGCACAAACCGCTCAAGCGGACGCTGATGAACGCAGCGGTCAAGCACCTGAAGAAGATGGTGCCCGACTACAACCTGCCTCAGGCCACCAGCCTGGTGTCCGTCCTGAAGGCTGGCAGCAAGCTGAACTTTTCCCCGGTGGACGTACAGCCTGACGATATCGCGGTGCTGCAGTACACCGGCGGTACCACCGGCGTGGCCAAGGGCGCGATGCTGACTCACCGCAACCTGGTCGCCAACCTGCTGCAGGCCAAGCCGATGCTGAAGCAGCGGATGGAAGAGGGCAGCGAAGTGGTTATCGCACCCTTGCCGCTGTACCACATTTATTCTTTCACGCTGAACTGCAGCGTTATGCTGGAAAGCGGTAACCACAGCATCCTGATCCCCAATCCGCGGGATATTCCGGGTTTTGTCAAAGAGCTGAAGAAGTATCCCTTCACGGCGTTCCTGGGGCTCAATACCCTGTTTGTGGCCCTGTGCAACAACGAAGATTTCCAGGACCTGGATTTCAGCAAGCTCAAGATCACCGCTTCCGGTGGCATGGCGCTGACCCAGGACACTGCCAAGATGTGGAAGACCGTGACCGGCTGCGATATCTGTGAAGGCTACGGGATGACGGAAACGTCGCCCATCGTCAGCCTCAACCCACTCAACGCGATCCAGATCGGTACGATCGGTCTGCCGATTCCGTCCACCAAGATCAAGACCATCGACGACGATGGCAATGACACCGAACTGGGTGAGCCGGGTGAGCTCTGCGTCAAGGGGCCACAGGTGATGAAGGGTTACTGGCAGCGTCCGGAAGAGACACGCAAATCCTTCACCGACGATGGCTGGCTCAAGACCGGCGACGTCGCCGTGGTTCAGGAAGACGGCTACATCCGTATCGTTGACCGGAAGAAGGACATGATTCTGGTCTCCGGTTTCAACGTCTATCCGAACGAAATCGAGGACGTCATCAGCGGCCATCCGGCGATTTCCGAGTGCGCCGCCGTCGGCATTCCCGACAGCAAGAGCGGCGAGGCCGTCAAGGTCTTTGCGGTACGCAGTAACAGCACCGTGACCGAAAAGGACCTGAAAGAGTATTGCCGCGAGCGCCTCACGGCCTACAAGGTGCCCAAATCCTTCGAGTTCCGTGATGAACTGCCGAAGACCAACGTGGGCAAGATCCTGCGCCGTGAACTGCGTGACGAAGAGGTGAAGAAGCAGGGCGCCTGATCCGCTCTGCGATTTGCCAACCAACCTCGCTCCGGACGTGCGGGCCAGCAGGTTTTATCATCTGCCGGACTGGGCATCGGGAGCGGGGTTTTTTGATGCCGGAAAGAAATGACTGATCACACCGACAATTGGGCCGACCACATTCGCCATCAACTGGCGGTCTGCCGACAACGGGAAGCGGCCCGTATCATCCGTCGGCTGGGTAAGAAACACTTGTCCGAGAAGGACCGTGCGGATGTGGAGTCGTGGCTGGAGGCGGGCAAGGCGGGGTACGACCGACGTGCCGCCCAGCAGGTCCACATCGAATACCCGCAACAGTTGCCGGTGTCGGAACGGGTTGAGGATATTGCCCGTGCCCTGTCCGAGCACCAGGTCGTGATTGTGGCTGGTGAGACGGGTTCGGGGAAAACCACCCAGCTGCCTAAAATCTGCCTGGAAGCCGGACGAGGCCGCCGTGGTCTGATCGGCCACACTCAGCCCCGTCGACTTGCCGCTCGCAGTGTCACCCATCGTCTGGCTGAAGAGCTTCAGGTGGAGGGTAGTCGCCAGGTGGGCCTGAAGATCCGCTTTACGGACCAGACGGACGAAGACTCCCTCGTCAAGGTCATGACCGATGGCATCCTGCTGGCCGAGATTGGTCACGATCGCTTTCTTGACCAGTACGACACCCTGATCATCGATGAGGCCCATGAGCGCAGTCTCAACATCGACTTCATCATGGGCTACCTCAAGCGCCTGTTGCCCAAGCGTCCCGACCTGAAAATCATCATTACCTCGGCCACCATCGAGGTGGACCGATTCAGTGCCTTTTTCGAAAAGGCGCCGGTGATCGAGGTCTCCGGCCGCATCTATCCGGTTGACGTTCGTTATCGCCCCCTGGCGGGTGGCGCCGAAGACGATGACATGAGCTGGCCCACCGCGATCGAGGCCTGTGTCGATGAAATCGAGCAGCACGAACGTGAAGCCAGCAAACCACCCGGTGACATACTGGTGTTCCTGCCCGGCGAGCGGGAAATTCGTCAGGTCAGCAAGTCCCTGCGGCACGCCAATCTACGCCACACCGAGGTGCTGCCGCTCTATGCCCGCCTGAGTTCGGCCGAGCAGCAGCGGGTCTTTCAGCCCCACAAGGGGCGGCGGATCGTGCTGTCCACAAACGTGGCGGAAACCTCACTAACGGTTCCAGGTATTCGCTATGTGATCGACACCGGTCTGGCCCGGCTCAGTCGCTACAGCGTGCGCTCCAAGATCCAGCGGCTACCTATCGAACCGGTCAGCCAGGCCAGCGCCAATCAGCGCAAGGGCCGTTGTGGTCGTGTCGCACCGGGCATCTGCTTTCGGCTATATGACGAAGCGGATTTTCTCTCGCGACCGGAATACACCGATCCTGAAATCCTGCGGACCAACCTGGCCTCAGTCATTCTGCAGATGGCCGTGCTGGGGCTGGGCGAGGTCAAGAAGTTTCCGTTTCTGGATGCCCCGGAAAACAAGCAGGTCAACGACGGCTATAAACTGCTGGAGGAGTTGGCCGCAGTCACGCACCAGCGCAAGCTGACCGCAACCGGCCGCAAGATGGCCAAGATGCCCATCGATCCTCGCCTGGCTCGGATGTTGATGGAGGCGGATGAAATGGACTGTCTCGCGGAAGTGCTGGTGATTACCGCCGGCCTGAGCGTGCAGGACCCCCGCGAACGCCCAGCGGATAAGCAGCAGGCCGCCGATCAGCAGCACGCGGAATACCGTGACAAACAAAGTGATTTCAAGACCCTGTTGAACCTCTGGGAATTCTATGAGGAACAGCGCCAGAGCCTGTCCCAAAACCAGCTGCGCAGGCTGTGCCAGAAACGCTTTCTCAATTACATGCGCATGCGCGAGTGGCGCGACGTCCATCGTCAGCTCACGCTTCTGGCGCGGGACAACCAGCTGCGGCTCAACAAGGACGCGGCGTCTTACGAGGCGGTACATCAGGCGGTGCTGTCCGGCCTCCTGGGCCAGATTGCCGTCAAGCAGGAGAAGCGGGAATACCTGGGGACCCGAAACCGCAAGCTGACGCTTTTCCCGGGCTCCGGGGTGATCAAGTCGGCCCCCAAATGGATCATGGCCGCCGAGATTGTCGAAACCAGCCGTGTCTTCGCGCGCATGGTCGGTGGCATCCAGCCGGATTGGATTGAGCCGTTGGCAGGGCATCTGGTGAAACGGCATCATTTCGAACCGCACTGGGAGCGCAAGCGCGGTCAGGTTGTCGCTTTTGAACGAGTCAATCTTTACGGCCTGGATATCGTCGCGCGACGCAAGATCAACTACGCCAAGATCGCCCCACAGGAAACCCGGGAGCTGTTCATACGTCGGGCCCTGGTGGAAGGGGATTACGACACCCGGGCGCCATTCGTTGATCACAACAAGGCGTTGGTGGCGTCGGTCGAGGCCATCGAAGACAAAACCCGTCGCCGCGACTTGCTGGTAGACGATGAGGAACTCTTTCGGTTCTATGACGAGCGGTTACCGCAGGATATCGTCAGTGCCCGTCATTTCGAGCGCTGGTGGAAGGATTGCAGTGACGCGCAACTGGCTGAACTGGAGCTGACCCGGGAACAGCTGCTGAATCAGGAACCGGGTCAGGCAACGGAAGTGGCTTATCCGGATGAGCTCGAGTGGCAAGGGATTCGCTATCGTCTGACATACCGCTTCGAACCCGGTGCGCCGGATGACGGGGTAACGCTGACTGTACCGTTGATGGCGCTCAAGCAGGTGCCTGTTCACCGGATCGAGTGGCTGGTGCCCGGGCTGCTGGAGGAAAAGGCCCAGCAGCTGGTGCGCAGCCTGCCCAAGGCATTGCGGCGCAACTTTGTTCCGGTACCCGATTTTGTTGGCGCCGCACTGAATAATCTCACTCCCTGTAACGAACCGCTCACGCGAAAGCTGGGTGAACAGCTCGAACGCATGACCGGCGTGCGTATTCCGGAGGACGCCTGGTCCGCGGACCAGATCGAGCCCTATCTGAGGATGAATGTCCGAGTGGTCGATCGCCAGGGCAAGGTGCAGGCCGAGGGGCGGGATATCCATCGTCTACTGGAACAGCTGGAAGGGCGCTCCGAGCAAGCCCTCGCCGAGCGCGAGTCCACCCCCTCGGAAACGGAGGTGGAGGACGCGGTCCATCGGGCGTGGGATTTTGAACGGTTGCCGGAAACCCGGGAAATCGACCAGGGCGGGGTAACGGTTCGTGTTTATCCCGGACTGGAAGACACCGGCGACGGTGCGCGGGACAGCCAGTGGCTCGATCCGGAGACTGCCCGGGAAGCAACCCGCCAGGCCCAGGCGCGACTGGCGCTCAATGCACTGGGCAATAGCCTGGAAGGTGTCGAAAAGCGTATTCCTCATTTCAAGGACAGTGCTTTGCTGTTCGCCCCAATTGGCCAGAAGCGGGCACTTCTTGATGACTTCCTGATGGCCGCGGCGAAGCAGCATTTTCTGGGAGATCAGGCGTTGCCCCGGGACAAGGCAGCGTTCGAAGAACGGCTCCAGGCGCGCCGGGGTGATTTCTCCACTACGCTGGAGCAACTTGGGGAACTGTTGCACCGGATCCTGCGTCGCCATCACCAGTTGAAAAAGGGCCTGAAAGGGAATGTGCCCCTGTCGTTGGCGGCCAGCCTGTCGGATCTCAAATTCCAGCTGGCCAATCTCGTGTACCCCGGCTTCCTGAGTCAGACGCCTCCGCAATGGCTTGAGCATTTTCCGCGCTATCTGGAGGCGGCGGAAATACGGCTGGAGAAAATGCCCCGGGAAATGGGACGAGAGCGCGAATTCCTGCACGAATTCCAGCCACGCTGGGACCGTTACGCGGAGCGCAAGCAGCAGTTCCAGCGCCAGGGTGTTACGGATGAGGAACTCGAGCAGTATCGGTGGATGCTGGAGGAATACCGGGTGTCGTTCTTTGCCCAGCAGCTGGGCACGGCGCTCTCCGTGTCACCCCAGCGTCTCGACCGGCAGTGGGAAAAGGTCCGGGTGTGAGACTATTGTCCCCCGGTCAATCCAGAAAGTACTGTGTTACTATTCGCCCATTAAACCCTTTCAGGGCAATGCCCGGGTGGGGCAGCGTCCATTCCAATCAGCAATGGGGTAGCCTGTGTCCAAAGCGGTGATTAGCGCAACCGGCCTGTTCACGCCGCCGGAGTTTATCGACAACGACGAACTGGTCGAAGCCTTCAATACCTATGTCGAGCGCTACAATGCGTCTCATGCCGATGCCATCGAACGTGGCGAACTCGAACCCTTGCAGCCCTCGTCGTCAGCCTTCATTGAAAAGGCTTCCGGCATCAAACGTCGTCATGTGATGGACCGTGCCGGCATTCTCGATCCCGAGCGCCTGCGTCCCTTCATTCCCGAGCGTTCCAACGACGAGCCCAGTATCCAGTGCGAAATGTCCGTGGCCGCGGCTGAGGAAGCCCTGGGAAGGGCGGGCGTTTCTGGCTCGCAAGTGGATGCGGTGATCGTGGCCTGTTCCAATCTGCAGCGGCCTTATCCGGCGGTTGCGGTCGAAGTTCAGGACGCCCTGGGCATTGATGGCTTTGCCTATGACATGAACGTGGCCTGCAGTTCCGCCACCTTTGGCCTGCAGGCAGCCGCGAATGCCATCGACAGCGGATCCGCGGATCGTGTGCTGGTGGTTAATCCCGAGATTTGCTCAGCACATCTGAATTTCCGGGATCGCGACAGTCATTTCATCTTTGGTGATGCCTGCACCGCCCTGCTGGTTGAGCGGGAAGATCTGGTGGAAGCCGGTCAGGGTTTCGAGATCCTCGGTACCCGGCTCAAGACCCGTTTCTCCAACAATATCCGCAATAATTTTGGTTTCCTGAACCGTTGCGATGAGTCCGGTATCGGCCAGCCGGACAAACTCTTCGTCCAGCAAGGGCGGAAAGTGTTCAAGGAAGTGTCCCCGCTGGTGGCCGAGCTGATTCAGGGGCACCTGGCCAGTCTCGATCTGGCGGTTACCGACCTCAAGCGGATGTGGTTGCACCAGGCGAATCTGAACATGAACCTGTTGATCGCCAAACGGGTGCTGGGGCGCGAGCCCACCGAACAGGAGGCGCCGGTGATCCTCGATGAATACGCCAACACCAGTTCCGCCGGTTCGATCATCGCCTTCCACCAGTATCATGAGGACTTCGGCGCCGGAGATATGGGTGTGATCTGCTCCTTCGGCGCCGGCTATTCGGTAGGCAATGTGGTGGTCAGGAAGCGCTGAGAAGCTCTTCACTCATAGGCTGCGAGCGACCGCAGTTTGTCCGGCAGCGGCTTGGATTGCCGAGTACCGTGATCAAACCAGACAATCTTGGCATAGCCTTCACAATAGAGCGTGCCATCTTGTCCCACCACCTCGTGGAACGTTTCCAGGCTGGAGCGACCGGCTTTGCCGGTGTAAGTGCGCACTTCCACGTCGTTGGGGTAGTTCAGCTCCCGCACGAAGGTGGCACCGGTGGTCACGATGATGGGATCTTCGTCGTTGCCATCAACGGTCAGCCCCAGTTCATTGAGCCATTCCACGCGGGCCTCTTCAAAAAAGCGGAAATAAACCGTATTGTTCACGTGTCCGTAAGCATCCATGTCACCCCAGCGGAGCGAAAGGGATTTGCTGAATACATGACGACGCTGCTCTGACATGAACTTCTCCTGTGATTGAGCGGTGGCGGAATTGTTCTGAAGTCACAGGGGATTTGCAATAGTAGGAAGGGCCTAGTGTACTGTCTGATAAGGTGGTTTTATATCAGACAGTACACTAGGGTCCGTACACAACGTGGTAGCCCGGAATCAACGATGACAATCCGAACAACAAGCATGGCGAGCCTGGCGCTCGCTTTTTTTATCGCCGGCGCGGCTCAGGCTGCCTCAACGCCCAAGAAGAACCCGGATCCCTGGGAATCGTTCAATCGCCAGATCTTCCAGTTCAACGATACGGTGGACACCTACGTTGCCAAACCCCTGGCCAAGGGCTATCGCTGGATAACCCCCAGCCTGGTGGACCAGTGCATCACCAATTTTTTCAGCAACATCGGTGAAGTCACCACCCTGTTCAATACCGCCTTCCAGGCCAAACCCGATGCCTTCCTGACCACTACCGGACGCATCGTGTTCAACACCACCTTCGGCATTGCCGGCCTGTTTGACGTGGCCACCTATATGGATCTGCCCGCCCAAAATGAGGATTTTGGCCAGACTCTGGGGTACTGGGGGCTGGATACAGGGCCGTACATTGTGTTGCCTTTTCTTGGGCCGTCAAGCGTCAGGGACGCCGGCGGCCTTGGCGTGGACTACGCTTTGCCGGGTCCCTGGGACCAGGTGGAATCACCGGATGTGTATTATGCCCGCGGCACCGAAGCTATCGACCGCCGAGCGGATCTGATACCAGCGGAACGGGGTATTACCGGCGAAAAATACAGCTTCGTGCGCAATGCCTATCTGCAGCGGCGTGAGTATCTGGTCAAGGATGGCAAGGTTTCTGATCCTTTCACGAGTAATGATGAGGATCTGATGCTTGAAGATTTTTGAGTGAGCCTGATCAGCACTACCGGATTACGCTAACCTCTTATTATATGGATGCATTCCCTGCGTAGTGTTTCACATACAAGTCCTCAAAAAAAAGTTATAAAGCCTCAATGTAAATGTGAGTTAAAGTGCGTCGGCGCGCTGGGAACGCTCTGTGAAGTTACGGCACCCACAAGCGATCTAATATAACTTCAATATTGATTTTAATAATTCGTTGGTGTTATGGGCAATAAAGTACAGGTATCTCTCGAGCAGGCACTTCAGCACGCGGAAGTCTGTGTTGAAAAGGGTTTATTTGCCGAAGCAAAAAAAACCTATGTTGCAATATTGAAAAAGGTTCCAAACAATGGTCGGGCGCTACAGGGACTGCAGGTTATCGAAAAAAAGCGTGGTGACTTGAATAGCCCGGCATTGAAGAAGGCTGTTAAGCATTTAACCGATATGTATCGGGCGGCGCAGTATAAAGAGGTGGTTAACGAGGGAGAGCGATATTTAAAGAGCAATCCTAGTGCTGTAGTTATATATAATATCATTGGAATGGCGCACAAAGCCCTGAGGCATTATGATGAGGCGATTAGTTATTTTAATGTCGCCATAAAGCATCAACCGGAATCCGCGGAACTATTTAATAATGTTGCGCTGGCATATAAGGAGAAGGGCGAGCTCTCCAAATCGGCCGACTACTGCTCAAAATCACTCGCGTTAGATCCTCAATATAAAAAGGCCCATAATACATTAGGCAGCATTCTGTACCAGCGGGAACATTATCATCGCGCAGTGGCATGCTACCGACGGGCTCTGGACATCGATCCAGACTACTATGAAGCCAAAATCAATCTTGCAAATAGCCTGGTTCAACTTGAGGAATACGAAGAAGCATTTACAATTTTTGAAGAATTGTTAAGCCAGAACGACCAGTCTGCTGACGTGTATTATTATTATGGTTTGGGGTTGGTCGATAAGGGCGAGATAGAAAAGGGCGTAGAGTATCTTGGTCGATCTGTCCAAATACACGCGAATTACTATGAGGCTTTGCACCAAATTGGGATCATCAGGCAGGACATGGGAGATTTTGACGCGGCCACAGAGAGTTTTGAAAAGACCATACAATACAATCCGGAATTCGGTCCCGCTTATCGAATTCTCGCGCGAATGAAAAAAGGACGCCTTACCCCTTCGTTTATTGAAGAGATGGAAAGGCTCTACGCCAATCCAGAGACATCGGAATACGATCGAATGCATCTCGCATTTGCCCTAAGTGAAGTAGAGTTTGCACAAGGAAACGCAGCAGAGGCGATGCAGTACCTCGCTGAAGGCAGCGCCAGCAGGATAAAGCAAACGGATTACTCTATAGAGCAAGAAGAAGATCTCTTTAGAGCAATCAAAAAATCATTTAGCGGTAAAAAATACGGTGATCTCCCAAAATATAAAAACAAATCGGATATAAGTCCTGTTTTTATTGTGGGTATGCCGCGCTCTGGCACTACATTGGTTGAGCAGATTTTATCCTCGCATTCGAAGGTGGATGGGGCAGGTGAATTGACCGTCATGTCAAATGCCATGGATAAATATGGCTTACCTGACAGTGAAGAGGGCGCCCAGACAGTATTTGATTCAATCAGAAAGTACTACCTTGATGCCCTCGCGTCTTATGGGGAGGGGCCCTTCATAACGGATAAGTTGCCCCATAATTTCAGGTGGTTGGGTATCATCATTAATGCCCTGCCAGAAGCAAGGATTATCCATGTGAGGCGTGATCCGATTGCGACTTGCTGGTCGAATTACAAGAACTTTTTCCCCGCCGTTGGAATGACGTACTCGTTTGACCTGGAGGATGTGGCCAGATATTACAAGTTGTATGAAGACCTTATGGCTTTCTGGCATGAGTTATATCCAGGAAAAATCTATGATCTGGATTATGAGGCGCTGACGGAAAATCAGGAAAGCGAAACGAAAAAAATGTTGCAACATTTAGGGCTGGATTGGGAGGATTCAGTTCTGGAGTTCCACAAAAATGATCGTGCTGTTAAAACGGCATCCAACCTGCAGGTTCGTAAAAAAATGTACAAGGGCAGCTCCGAGGCCTGGAGGGAGTATGAGGAATGGCTGCAACCCATGATAAAGATTCTTGAGCAATAGCCCTTTGCCTGTGTGCTTCGTTTCGCTACGGGGGGGAAGCATTGTCCCGGTCACTGGCCGCGGGCAACGTTCCAGTCTTTAGACTATGTTAAAGAGTATGGTTTAACGGTTGCCCTCAACGTGGAACGATATGGGAAGCAAAATAAGCAAGTACCGCAAAATGCTCGCCGAGGCGCCCAACTACGAGACCTGGAAAGCGGCGGCGCTGGAGCTTGATTACCTGGAAAACAGGGTCGACTGGAAAGAGGCGTTTGCTTCCGATCTCTATAATTACCGCTTGATCTTCGACCGTCTCAACGAACTACGGCAATACCATCAGCAGCACAATCACCAGGATTTGCGGCGGGCGCTGCGAGAGGGGCTTCATCATGACCTGGGAAACATGGGGGATGAACGCCTCTACCAACAGTGCCATGTCGGCACCAAGCACCTGATTGAAGAATACGTCAATCAGGTCTGCGACTCCCTCAATTACCTCTGCGACACCGATATCGAAGACTTCCCCCTGCCCGATAAGCTCGAGTTCTTCAAAGACACGCTGTTGAGTTACGGGCGTCCGGCCTTGCTGCTCAGTGGTGGAGCAACGTTGGGATTGTTTCATCTCGGTGTGATCAAGTGTCTTTGGGAGCGGGGGCTGCTGCCCCAGGTGATTGCAGGCTCCAGCGTTGGCGCCATTATCGCCGGCATGCTTGGCACCCATACCGATGCGGAAGTGCCGCAGATGCTTGATCCGGAAAAGCATAACCTCAAGGCCTGGCGCTGGAGGGGGCTGCTGAGCGCGATGCGCGGCAAAGGCCTGATGGATCAGTCGGCGCTGGAGCGGTGTTTGCGCGCCAATATCGGTGAGTACACCTTTGAAGAAGCCTTTGAGCGCACCGGCCGGTCGATCAATATCAGTGTTTCGCCGGTACATGAACACCAAAAGGCACGCTTGCTGAGCGGCTACACCTCCCCCTATCTGATGGTGTGGAGTGCTGCACTGGCATCGGCTGCGGTGCCCATGGTGTTTCCTCCCGTCAAACTGATGAAGCGGGACTCTGGGGGGAATCTGGTGCCGTATATGCCGCGACTGCGTTTTGTGGATGGCTCCGTGGTGAGTGATTTGCCCATTGAGAGGCTGATGCACCTGTATGACGTTAATTTCACCCTGGTCAGCCAAACCAACCCTCATGTAGTACCGTTCATGCGGTTTGCCAGCCATCAGCAGGGTGGAGGCCTGTTCCGCTTGCCGGGGCAGCTCCTGAAATCAGAAATCCAGTTCCATGGTCGGGGCATTTTCGACTTTCTGCGCACCCGGGCTCGGCCCGAGCTGCTGAGGCAGATGTCCGGTCAGGCCTACACCATCCTCGCTCAGCGTTATTACGGCGATGTGACCATCGCGCCGCATTACAAGTGGTCCCATTATCGACGAATGCTCTCCAACCCTACACCGGAGCTGGTGCGCCAGTTGATGTTGGAGGGGGAGCGCGCAACCTGGCCGCACATATCCCGCATCCGGACCCACGCCAAGATTTCGGACACCCTCGAGCGGTGCATCAAGCGCCTCAAAGAGCGCACCCGCAATCGCCGCGCCGACATACGCGTGATCGCCTGAAATCGCCCCTGGTTTTAATGACAGGGCAGGGGCGCAGTCGCTATCATAGTGCCTGTCCGTTCGAGTCCGGACGGCAGTTAACAGCCCTGGATGCCCTGTCCCTGGAAGATCATGTATAACGCGTTTTTCGGCTTTCGAGAGCCGCCTTTTTCCATCGCGCCAGACCCGCGCTATCTCTACCTGAGCGAACGCCACAAGGAGGCGTTGGCGCACTTGATGTATGGCGTGCAGGGGCAGGGTGGCTTCATCGTGATTACCGGGGAAGTTGGAACCGGTAAAACCACCGTTTGCCGATGTTTTCTCGACAGTATTCCTGAACATGTCGATGTCGCGCTGATTCTCAATCCACGTCTTTCCGCGCGGGAACTGCTGGGAACCATCTGTGACGAGCTGGGCCTGCGATACCCCGCCGGGGCTTCCATCAAGCGGCTGATCGACCAGCTAAACCGGCACCTGCTGGATGCCCACGCCCTGGGGCGTCACACGGTTCTGATTATCGATGAGGCCCAGAATCTGAGTACCGAGGTGTTGGAACAGTTGCGGCTGCTGACCAATCTCGAAACCCGAGAGAAAAAGCTGCTGCAGATTGTGCTTCTGGGGCAACCGGAACTGCAGGATATTCTGGCCCAGGCAGAATTACGCCAGCTGTCACAGCGGGTAACAGCCCGCTACCACCTGGATTCGCTTTCGGCTGATGAGCTGGAAGCCTACGTGCGGTATCGCCTGTCTGTTGCCGGGCAAAAGCAGCAGCTGTTTGATCGGGGGGCATTGAAGAGCCTGTATCGGCTTAGTCACGGGATTCCTCGACTGATCAATCTGATTTCGGATCGGGCGTTGCTGGGGGCCTACGCCCAGGGCACGTCGGTGGTGGACAAACGCCTCATCAAGCAGGCTGCCCGGGAAGTGCTGGGGGATCATGTGACTGTCAGCCATGAAAAGCCTGCCAACCCGCTCTGGAAAAACACCCTGGCCGGGATGCTGGGTGGGTTGGCTACGGCGGCTGTGGTGGTGGGGCTCTGGAGTTATCTGTCTGTTCCCGCGGCAGCGGTGCCTGAGCAAACCGTTCAGGTCAAAGCGTCCGAGTCCGAAAAAGCGGTAGAGGTCGCTGCTTCAAAAACCGCAGAGGAGCAACCAAAAGCCGAAGAAACAATCGGCAGCACACAGTCTGAGCCTGATATCAGGGATGACAGCGCAGGGCGGGACAGGCTTTTGGCGCAATTCAAGCCCGCCAAGGACAACAGCTATCAGGCCTATCGGGCATTGTTTGCGGCCTGGGGCATTGATTTCCATAAAGGGGATAACCGTTACGCCTGTGATCACGCCGAAACCCGCGGCTTGCGGTGCCTCCATCGGCAGGGTAACTGGCGCAGCCTGTTACAGCTGGATCGTCCAGCGATCCTGCGCTTATTCAACAATCAGGGTGAAGAGTACTTTGTCACCCTTGTCAGCGTTGACGGTCAGACGGTGACCCTGAATATTGATGGGCAGGACTATCAGCGCTCCCTTCAGGAAGTCGACCAGCACTGGCTGGGTGACTATTCGCTGTTCTGGCAGGTACCGGCCTATGATTCGTCCCTGATCAAACCCGGTGACGTGACCGACAAGGCGCTCTGGCTGCAGCAAACCCTCGCCCGGTTGCGAAACCATTACGACGTGGAGAATCCGGAAGCCGAGGACTGGGCGTCACGGCCTGTCGAAGAGCAGATTCGCTGGTATCAGCACCAGGTAGGGCTGGTGCCTGACGGCATCCTGGGTACCATGACGCTGATTCGCATCAATTCGGACCTCGACTCGGGCGTTCCTCGTCTAAAGTCTTCCCGGCATCCCTCAATCGCGGTGAGTGAAAGCTAGCCATGTCGTATATTCTGGACGCGTTGAAGAAATCGGAATCGGAGCGCCGCCAGGGTGAAATCCCGGATCTCGGGGCCACGGTGCAAATGGTTCACCACCGCCGTCGCCGGGGAATACCGGCGGTTTTCTGGATTGCGTTGGCGCTTTCACTCAATGCTGCGGTGATGGCCTATGTCTTTTGGCCCAAGGGCGCAGGGCAAGCGGCGGTTGGAGCCAGCGAAGAACCGGTGTGGCCCGCAGCAACCGAACAGCACAGCAGCACTTCCGCGCAGCCGGGTGCTGATCGATCTTCGGCGGTCATTGCCGAGACCCGATCAATGAAACAACCCGTGATCAATGATGACAACAGCCGGGGAAGGGCAGCGCCCGCCAGCACGCCACCAGAAATGCCGGCCGTGGTAAAACCGCAGCAACCCGTGGGGGCTCCAGAGCAGCCGGCTGCGGCCAAACCCCAGCGAGGGCAGGTCATTGTGGCTTCGGAACCTCTGACGGTTTCAGCACAGCCTAGCCTCTCCGGAAATTCGGCAAGGCCTTCGGCTGAAGGCACTCCGAGTGGAGCGCCACAGTCTTCCCGGTCTCAGCCGCTGGCGGTGGAAATGAGCGTGCCGCAGTTGAGTGATATGCCCATGAGTTTTCAGCGCTCCATGCCCGATCTGGTGTTTAACAGCCACATCTATTCAGCCGATCCGTCCTCGCGCCGGGTCATGATCAACAACAATTATCTGCGCGAAGGCGATCATTTCAGTGGACTCGTGGTAGAAGAAATTACTGAGCAGGGCGTTATTCTCAACCGCGGCGGGACCATGGTGCGTGTCAGTGTGGTCAACGATTGGAATGCACCTCAATAAAAGCGGGCATTCTAGACAGGGATCACATTGACGGAGAGTTCATGCTAGACGAACAGACCAAAGCCACCATCCAGTCAGCATACCGCGATGTCCTCAAGGGCAAAGACATTCGGGCGCGTTATGGGCAGCGCCTCATGATTGCCGAGATCGCACGCTATCTGGGCGGGATTACGCAGTCGGACAATAAACGCTCTTCACCGCCGTCTGCCTGCGTCGTCGAGGCCGGGACGGGGACCGGTAAAACCCTGGCCTACCTTCTGGCCACGATTCCGGTCGCCAAGGCCCTGAACAAAAAGCTGGTGATCGCCACAGCAACGGTGGCGCTGCAGGACCAGATCGTCCTCAAGGATCTGCCCGATGTACGCTCCCATACCGGTCTGGATTTCAATTGGACGCTTGCCAAGGGGCGGGGGCGCTATCTCTGTCTGTCGCGCCTGGAAGCCAGGCTACAGGAAACCGGCAGCAAAGACAGCGAGAGCATGCCGCTGTTCCTGTTGGAAGGTGCCGAGGGTGAATCCGAGGAAGAGAAGGTGCTCTTCCAGCGTATGTTGTCGGAGTACGCCCAGCGCAAATGGGACGGGGACCGGGATCACTGGCCCGAACAGATCGACACCGACACCTGGCGTAAAGTCACCACCGACCATCGCCAGTGTACCAACCGCCATTGTCACTACTTCGACAGTTGCGCCTTTTTTGGTGCAAGGGGCGAAATGGAGCAGGCGGAAGTCATTGTGGCCAACCACGATCTGGTGTTGGCCGATCTGGCGCTGGGAGGGGGCGCGATCCTGCCGCCGCCTGAAGACACCATTTACGTGCTGGATGAGGCCCATCACCTGCCGGAAAAGGCGCTCAATCATTTTGCGGCAACATTGGGGCTTCAGGGCGCCCGGCAAAACCTGAAAGCCCTCAGCCAGGCCTTGGCCAAGCTCATACCTGCACTGGCACCGGGAACGGCGCCTGCCAAAAGCGTGGAGAAGATCAGTTCGATCGGTCGGGATCTGGACCCTTTGCTGAACGAGCTCTTTAGCCACCTTGAGCAGAACACCCCCTGGGAGCCGGCCGATCAGGGCGATGAACAATACCGCTATCCCGAAGGCCGTATTCCCGAAAAAACGGGCGAGATCATGCAGCGGTTGCTGGTACTGACCGCGACGCAGACCCGTGAGCTGGGCCAGCTCAGCGATGAAATGCAGAAGGGCCTGGGAGACAAGGAGTGTGAGATCGACCGGATGACCGCCGAGGCCTGGTACCCGGTCATGGCGACCTTCCACGCCCGCAGCGAGGAGCAGGTACGCCTCTGGCGGGCCTTTACTGCCGATATCGAATCGTCGTCGAGTTCGGGGGCGGCATCGGGAAAGGATAGCGAGGAGGCGACGAACCGCGCGGTGGACGCAGAGAATTCGGAGATTGAGGCACCGGCCACTTCGGCCAGCCCCTCCCCGGCTCGATGGTTGCGCTACCGCAAGCGTGATCAGGGCGCGGATATCATTCTGTCTAGCAGTCCGGTGCTGGCGGACAATGTGCTCTATAGTCGGCTATGGAATCGTTGTTACGGTGCGGTACTGACCTCCGCCACATTAACCGCACTGGGTAAGTTCGACCGCTTCCGCATGCGCGCCGGAACGCCAGCGCAGAGCCGATTCCTGGTGGTTCCCAGCGCTTTTCGCTATGCCGAGATGGCGACTGTCGCGGTACCTGCCATGCACGCTGAACCCAGTGCCGCGGATGCCTTTACGGAGGCTCTGGTCGAGCGGTTGCCGTCACTATGGTCTGCGGATCAGTCCACTCTGGTGCTCTTTACCTCCCGGCGGCAGATGCGGGACGTGCTGGATCGCCTCAGCGACGAACAGAAAACCGAGGTGATGACGCAGGAGGATATGTCCCGGGCCGAGGTTTTGCGCAGCCATCGGGAAAAAATCGATCAGGGGCAGAAAAGCGTCCTGTTCGGTCTGGCCAGCTTTGCCGAGGGCATCGACCTTCCGGGAGACTACCTGCAGCACGTCATTATTACCCGATTACCTTTCTCAGTCCCTGACAATCCGATCGAGGCGAGCCTGGCGGAATGGATTACCCAGCGCGGCGGTAATCCGTTTCTGGAAATCAGCGTGCCCGATGCATCCATTCGTCTGGTGCAGGCGGCTGGTCGACTGCTGCGTACCGAATCTGATACCGGTCGCATCACGATTCTCGACCGGCGTATTATTACCCGGCGCTACGGCCAGCTGCTTCTGGATTCGCTACCGCCTTTTCAGCGTCAGATCGAGGCGTAAGGCGGGCCTTTCCCCACCCGAATTACAGCCATAAAAAAAGGTGCTATGCGCCGAACGAGCATAACACCTTATAAGTAGGGCTTTGACTTGGGAGGCCCTTGGAAAAAGGGAACAGAAGCTGAAGGCCTGAAGTTTCAGAATCTGTCTTTCGATGGTTTTAAGTATAGGGAGGAGGGGGGCGTAATCGGATCGTCCAAAAGGCGTAAAGCAGGGCGTATTGCGCAATAAATGTGATCTATATCACACTTTCATCGTCCAGAAGTCGGAGCTGCCGTGCCTTGGCGAGCGCTTCCGTGCGGGATGTGACGCCTAGTTTGCCATAAAGGTTGCGAATGTGGGCCTTGATGGTGGTCGGTGCGACTTCCAGCTTTTGGGCGATCAGTTTATTGGCGAGTCCCTGATTGATCAGCTTGAGCACTTCAAGCTCACGGATGCTCAGCGGTTCCGTGAGTTCTGGCACCTCAATGCGCCGTTTTACCACCCGCCCCTGGCTACCCTCGGACTGCAGGCCCAATAGTTTGTCCAGCTCCCGAACATAGGCAGCGGGCAGTGTCGAACGATCAACGTGGCGATAGATGGACAAGAGCGCCGGGTCTTCTTCGATGAACAGGCGCAGGAATCGGTCACGGGAGGCGAGTTCCAGGCTGCGTCTTAACATGCGACTGGCCTCCTCGGGGCGACCCTGATTGTGAAGTGCCAGGGAATAGACCGCAAGAATCTCCATCAGGTGCTTGATATGATGATCCTTTTCTGCGGAAAACCGCAGTGGATTGAGCAGTTCAATCGCTTTGTCAGGAGCATCATTAGCCACGAAAACGCGTGCCGCCGAGATAATGCAGCGTTCACGATTGATGGGGTTATGGTATTGATCCGTGGTCTGGTTCTCAGCCCAGTGAAGCGCGGTTTCCACGTGACCGAGTTCGAGTTGGCAGCGTGCCCAAAGGGCATTTAGCGCGGGTGGCTCAAAAGGAATGGCGTCCTGTTTGTGGGCGAGAACACGCTGCGCATCCTCCAGCGCCTCTACGGCGGTATCGAGATCTCCCTCAGAAAACGCCAAATGCGCCCGCACATACTGAATGACAACGTGCTGACCAGGCTCTGTTCCCTTTTCCAGATGGTCCAGGAGAGGAAGAAGGTGCGTCCGGGCGGTTTCAAGATCGTTACGCTCCCGATAGATTTCTGCCATGGCACTGTTTTGCCAGCAGGAAATCAAACGGGGCTGGGTGGGATCGGTGTGAAAGCTGTCTACCCAGTTGCGGACCTGGGAGGCCGTCTCCAGCGCCAGGTCCATTTCCCCTTGCTCAAACAGGATCCACGCCAGCAATCCGCCACTGGATAGAACGGTGGAATGTTTCTTTTCCAGTTTTCCGTGCTCAATGGCCGATTGCAGTGCTGAGCGGGCCGCTGCGATATCACCCCGCCCGTAACTGTCCAGGCCGATACCGTAATAGGTGACCGACTTGAGCGGGATATCCGAGTGATCGATGTCTTCCAGGACCTGGAGGGTCAATTCGTTGGCGCTGCGCAGATCACTCCGCGAGCGGGCCAGGTAGGAACGAATCAGGGCGATCTCGCTGTGCAGGGCCAGCGCACCGCCAGCGTCCGGATGAGAGTCGGCGACGCGGCGATCCAGCAGGTCTTCGAGGCGCTCCAGCAAAGGTTCTATGACTTCCAGTTTATTGCTGAAAAAGAGCGCCCAGATATTGAGCATCAGCAGGCGTGGATTGGACTCGATATGCTCTTGCGGCAAATGACGCAACCAACTCAGGACCGGCAGATGAAAACCACCATGTATCAGTGTGTTACCATGGCCTTCCAGAACCTGAGTCAGCCAGGGCCAGTCTTCCAGCTGGACCAGCAGTTCCACGGCTTCCTGGAACTGGTCGTGCCGGATAAACCATTCCACCGCCCGGGATTGAAGTAAGCGCCAGCGCTCGGGCGCGCTTTGTTTGAGGCGATTGACCAGGGCCTCCCTGAAAAGATCATGATACCGATACCATTCCCCCCGGACATCCAGGGGAATCACAAAAAGGTTGGCCTGCACCAGATGTTCAAGCAGCGCCTGGCTGTCCTCGCGCTCTCGAATCTGATCGCACAGCGACGCGCAGATTCGCAGGCAGATGGCGGTATCCAACAGAAACGACTGTATTTCCGGCTGCTGCTGCTCAAGGATCTCGCCCAGGACATAGTCGGAGATATGCTTGCTGTCGCCGCTGTAGCCCATGACTGCGGAAGAGGCATTCTGCCCCCGGCCCGACAGAGCCGCCAGCTGCATGGCAGCCGCCCAGCCTTCGGTTCGCTGCCAGATCTGGGTGGTTTCTTCTTCGCTCAGAGGCATCCCCATGTAGTCCACGAAAAAACGGTGACACTCCTGTTGTGAAAACGCCAGATCGCTGGCATGGAAATCATCCAGCCATTGGCGCACACGCCAGCGTGCCAGAGGCAGGGGCGGTTCAGTGCGGGATATCAACACCAGTTGGATACCGGGAGGAAGGTAATCCACAAGAAAGGCCAGCTGCCGATGGATCTCGGGAGACTGGATAAAATGATAGTCGTCGATGACCAATGTCGCCTCGGCGCTGGCTTGCGTCAGCTGATTGATCAGGGTGGTCAGCGCCCCCTCAAGTGACGAGGCGTCAAGTTCATGTATGCGTTGGCGAACCGACTCGTCCACCAGGCCTGACTGCTCAAAGGCCCCCACAACGTATTCCCAAAAACGCTCGGGTTGGTCGTCATTCTCGTCCAGGGACAGCCAGAGCACCTGCCCGGTTTGCTGCTCCACCCACTGATTGACCAGCGTGGTCTTGCCATAGCCGGCGGGTGCGGTCACTGTGGTTAGGCGCTTTCCCGGACGCGGACCGAGCTGGTCCGTCAGCCGTTCCCGTGCAATAGCGCGGGGATCGGGGGCCGGTCTGAGAAATTTGGTGGCTAGTAACATCGCTGGCTTCGGTTGTTGGATACAGCTACAGCGCCGGTGGATCACCGGCTAGTCGGGACAGCATCGTGGAAATGCCCGGTCTGTCGTAGGCATTGTCGATGGTTGCGGGGGGATGTCAAGGGAAGACCGCGTGGAAGCCTAGAAGAACGCGTATTTGACCCCGATGACCAGTAAAATGCTTGCCAGCCCGGACTGCAGAACCCGATCAGGAACCCGTTTGGCCAGTCGTGTGCCCAGATGAATGGCGGGGATGGAGCCGATCAACAGACTGCCCAGCAGCATAAAATCAACATTGCCGAGGTGAACGTGTCCCAGGCCCGCAATGAGCGTCAGGGGGACAGCGTGGGCCAGGTCTGACCCAATCACTCTGACGGAGGACAGGGCGGGATAGAGTATCAGCAGTATCGCCGCGCCAAAGGCGCCGGCGCCCACCGAGGAAAGGGTGACGCAGGCCCCGAGAAAGAAGCCGGCAATCACGGTCAGGCTGGTCTGGTAACGGTGTGGGGCAGGGTGCGTGGCACTTTCCCGGTGATAACGTTGAAGACGCTGGCGCAGGATCAGTACCGTAGAGGTCAGCATGAGCATGACGCCCAGGGTTGAAAGCAATAGCGTCTTATATTCTTCCGGATGGGTAAAAAAGAAGGAAAGAACGATCACCGTGCCAATCGAGGCCGGAATACTGCCAGCGGCCAGGCGACTCACCACTTTCCAGTCCACAGTGCCCTGGCGGTGATGGGCATAGACACCGCTGGCTTTTGTGATGGCGGCATACATCAGGTCGGTGCCGATGGCAATGTGGGTGGGAAAGCCAAACAGCAACAGCAGCGGCGTCATCAGTGATCCGCCACCGACACCGGTCAATCCGACGGCAAGACCCACGCCGGCCCCTGCCAATATGTACAGTAGGATATCCATCACGCTGCTTATTGTGGTCCAGTGGCTGGTACGGCTTTGATCCCAAACGGATCGAGCGATAGAGACCTACTGTATCGACTCGCTTCTATTCTTAAAAAGAATATTTGCTTATATTTTTATGCATCCTGTACTAGCCTTACACTGACGTTTATTGGAATATCGATAAAGGCTCTGTCCGGCGAACTGCTCAGACGGGACATTTGGGCAGAGGGTGACAGGATCGTTGCCTCGCATTCAGGAGACGCTTATGAAGCTGCAACAACTGCGTTACATCTGGGAAGTGGCCCATCATGACCTCAACGTGTCTGCTACGGCCCAGAGCCTGTTTACGTCCCAACCCGGAATCTCCAAACAGATCCGACTATTGGAGGATGAGCTCGGCGTGGAGGTCTTTGCGCGCAGCGGCAAACACCTCACCCGGATTACGCCCGCCGGCGAGACCATTATCCGGGAAGCCGGTGAAATCCTGCGGCGCGTGGAAGGCATCAAGAAAATCGCGCAGGAGTTTAGTAACCAGCGCAAGGGCGATCTGAGTATCGCCACCACCCACACCCAGGCCCGTTATGCCTTGCCGCCTGTGATTCGTGGCTTTATCGAGGAATTCCCGGACGTGTCCCTGCACATGCATCAGGGGACGCCGATGCAGATCTCGGAAATGGCGGCCAATGGCGTGGTGGACTTCGCGATTGCCACCGAGGCCCTGGAACTGTTCTCCGACCTGATCATGATGCCCTGCTACCGATGGAACCGCTGCATCATCGTACCCCGCAATCATCCACTGACCCAGGTGGACAAACTGACCCTCGAGGATGTGGCGCGCTTCCCGCTAGTGACCTATGTATTCGGCTTTACCGGGCGATCAAGGCTCGATGAGGCCTTCCAGGAAGCCGGTCTCACTCCCAAGGTGGTATTTACCGCAGCGGACGCCGATGTGATTAAGACTTATGTCCGGCTGGGATTGGGGGTAGGCATTGTGGCCCAGATGGCCTTCGATCCGGAGAAGGATGAGGGGCTGGTGGCCCTGGATGCCCGGGACCTGTTCAAACCGAGCATCACCAAGATTGGATTCCGCAAAGGCACCTTCCTGCGGGGGTATATGTATGACTTCATTGAACGCTTCGCCCCCCATCTGACTCGAGATTTGGTGGAAGCGGCCAGCCACCGAACCAACCGCATGGAATTGGACGAACTGTTCAAGGATATAGAACTGCCAACACACTAGGACGCTCTCAATCCTTCGCAATCATATTCCCGGCATGCAGGCCACATTCTTTCTTGGTGGCCTCTTCCCACCACCAACGGCCTTCACGTTCGTGTTGGCCGGGAAGCACTGGGCGCGTGCAGGGCTGGCAGCCGATGCTGACAAAGCCTTTTTCATGGAGTTCGTTGTAGGGTGCTTCCGTCATGCGAATGTAGTCCCACACATCCTTGGAACTCCAGTTCGCGAAGGGATTGAACTTGACCAGGGGGCCGTTGCGGCCTGAAAACGTGGTATCCAGCTGTACAACCGGCACGTCCGAACGCGTCGGGCTTTGGTCCCGGCGCTGGCCCGTTATCCAGGCATCCAGTGTCCCCAGTTTACGGCGAAGGGGTTCGATCTTGCGGATACCGCAGCATTCTTCATGGCCATCCTGATAGAAGCTGAACAGACCCTTCTCCCGAATCAGCTTTTCAACCGCTTCTGTTTGTGGGTACATGAGTTCCAGATCAAGATCGTAATGCTCGCGAACGCGGTCGACAAAGCGCAGAGTCTCCTCGTGCAAGCGTCCTGTTTCCAGCGTAAAGACTGGCAAGGGCCTTCTCAGGCTCTTGGCCATTTCGATCAGCGCCACGTCTTCGGCGCCACTGAAGGAGATGGCAATGTGGTCGAACTCCGACAGGGCGCGTTTGAGGATCTGACGGGGGGAGGCATCCTGCAATTCGCTGGCTAGCTTTTCGATCTCACTCATCTGTCTTTTTATCCATGTACGGCTTTAAGATGGAGCAACTCTACCATCGCTGGATGGAAAATCAGAAAGAACAGTCCCTTATAAGGTTATAGAGGGAACGATCCTTATTCTGCGTGGGCTATGGGGGCACTGGGGTGCAACCTGTTTAGGCGCCGCAAGGGCATCCCTTGTGCCTGATTCGACGGAAGAGCGACCTGAAAGGTGCAATAAACAGAGGGTTTCATTATCATACCGGCCGCACTAGACGTAAGAGGAGCCGACTGTGGAACTGGCCTGTTTGGACCTGGAAGGGGTGCTGATCCCCGAAATCTGGATTGCCTTTGCGGAGAAAACGGGGATCGAAGAGCTGAAAGCGACCACCCGTGATATTCCCGATTATGATGTGCTCATGCGCCAGCGCCTGCGGCTGCTTGATGAGCACGGCTATGGTTTGCCCGCCATCCAGGAGGTGATTGGTGAACTGGACCCGCTGCCTGGTGCGGCCGAGTTTCTGGACTGGCTGCGTGAGCGTTTCCAGGTGGTCATCCTGTCTGATACGTTCTATGAATTTGCCATGCCGCTGATGGCCAAGCTGGGCTACCCCACACTGCTGTGCCATAAGCTCGAAGTGGAAGAGGGTGGCCGCATCAGCGATTACAAGCTGCGACAGCGGGACCCCAAGCGTCAGTCTGTGCGTGCTTTCCAGCTACTGAATTATCGTGTGATTGCAGCAGGTGATTCTTACAACGATACCACGATGCTGAAGCAGGCCGAGGCCGGTGTGCTCTTCCATGCGCCGCAGAACGTTATCGAAGAGTTTCCGGAGTTTCCCGCGGTGGATGATTTTGAGGCGCTGAAAAAGACCTTTCTTGAATTGCGGGAGCAAATCAGGCGCTCCTGATTCGGTTTTGTAATGGGCAGGGCGTACCGATTTATCGGGCCCGGTAGCTGGCATAAACAGGTTGTGGTCTGTTTTCAGCGCTGCCGTCTCTGCCCTTACATCTTCTCTAACAAATCCATCATCAATTTTACTTTGGTAAGCGTCTCCTCGTATTCAGTCTCCGGGTCGGAGTCCATCACGATCCCGCCGCCTCCCCAGAACCGGATTTTTCCTTGCTGACAAAGCGCCGTTCGAATCGCGATGCTGCTATCCGCCTGGCCATCGGTGCTCAAATAGAAAACGGAGCCGCAGTAAGGCCCCCGGGTGACGTTTTCACGCTTCTTGATCACCTTCATGGCCTGGATTTTGGGGGCACCGGTTATCGATCCTCCCGGATAGGCATTCAGTAGGGCTGAAAAAGCGCGCACATCCGGTTTGAGTCTGCCGGTGATGGTGCTGACCAGATGATGCACGTTTTTATAGCTTTCGACTTCAAACAGGCGTTCAACCCGGATGCTGCCTGTCTGGCAGCTACGGCCAAGGTCATTGCGCAAAAGATCCACAATCATCAGATTTTCGGCCCGGTCTTTTGGGCTTTGAATCAGTTCCTCTTTGAGTCTGCTATCCGTCGCCGGGGTGTGTCCGCGGGGGCGCGTGCCCTTTATGGGCTTGGTCTCGAGCCTGTCGTCCTGAATACGGATGAAACGCTCGGGTGAGAGACTCAGGACGCAGTGATCCGGGAGAGCCAGATAGGCAGAAAACGGGGCAGCGATAACAGTGGTAAGCGCTTTGTATGCCTGCCAGGAAGAGCCGGTAAATGCGCCCTCGAAACACTGGGAAAGGTTAACCTGATAGCAATCGCCTGCCCTTATGCCGTCCTGAATGTGTCTGATTTTCTGCAGGTACTCCTTTTTGCTTTCCAGGGCCCTGAAGGGAGCTGTCATTGAAAAAGAGGTCTGTTCGGCCTGGGGGATGTCTTCCGATAAAAGCTCTTTCAGGAGCCGTTGTTTTTTGGCCTCTGGGCAGCTGGGGTGGAAGACAAGAAAGCTGCGGCCCTCAATATGATCCTGAATCAATCCCCAACTGTAGAATGCGGCATGGAGCAGCAAGGTGTCCGGCGGCAGATCAGCGACATAGTCCAGTAACGCAGGTTCGCAGAAAAAGCCGAGTTCGTAAGCGGCATACCCGATAAACCCGCCGGTAAAGGGGCAGTCTTCAGTCATGCTGTCGTTGGTTAAAGCCGCTTGTTTTAGATGTGAGTCCAGCGCTTGCTGTATGGCGTTAAACTGATCTTCGGACGACCCGGCGCGAAGTTGCAGCTCGAATTCGGGCAGGGCGCTTGTGATGCTATAGCGCCCACCCGCCTTTCCTTCAGCATCCCGTAGGCTTGGCGGAGGGCCCAGCTGAACAAAACCAGATTCGCCAGCCAGTTTTTCTACAAGCGGTCCAGCATTGCTGATGGGCATCACATCGAGCCGGCGTCTTTGGGGCAAAATCATTTCCTCGTGCTTTTGGCGGCCAAGCGAACGTCTGCTTGGTGATTTGGAAAGGTATTTGGGGTGTTTAGAAGAAAACCAAACATGGGAACGCTGGCAATACGGCTGTTACCCCGGTTTTTCTTACTCACGGCGCAAGGCGTACTGGCCGTGCTCATGCCGGACGGCATTTTACCCGATTGCGTTAGAGGCCCAAAACTTGAATTGGTGATTGGAATCTGATGTGGTTGCCATCCTAATATAGGCCCGTTTAACGCAAAGACCACAGAGTGAGTAAAACAAGATGCGAAATACCGGTTACAGCGCAAAGCTGCTGAAGATGGCACTGATCGGCACTGTTGGCTTCTTCCTGAGTTTTGGCTTCGCGATTGCCCAGGAGGGAGAGTCAAACAAGAAGCAGCTGGATGTGGAGGGGGCGCAAAACGCCGTCCCCATTAGCGAGTTGCCGGAGGGGAGCCCCCAAGCCAAAGCGTTGAAGAAAGAGATCGATACCAACTTTGATTTCATGACCTCCAAGGCCATTAGCAAGGCTGGGGAATTGTTGGAAGATTATGGAAAATTCTATCCGTTTGGGGTGGCCGTGGGTCCGGAAGGCAAAATGAATTTTGCCTGGACGGTGTCCAACGACAAGAAGAACTCAAAAATTGATCCCCGCTTGGCGTTGGCGGCGTTGCGCAAGACGCTGGCCGCCAATGCCACGGCAAAGCGCCTGTTGGCCACGGCCATTGTTTACGAATACGCGCGTACCGATGACGATGGCAATATCATTGGTAAGCAGGTCAATGTGGAGCTGGAATACGTAACCGGCGCTGCCAAAGTGCGGGCGGCGCCTTTCAAAATTCTGGATGATGGCTCCGTGAAGTTTATGGGGATGGGAGAGCAAGAAATGGAGTCCCGCGTGTTCAGCGAGTTGCTCTCTAAAATGGAAGGCGTAGAGTAAAGCCTTAAGCGGGGTGTAACGGATCGTTTCCGCTTTTGTCGCCCAAGCGTTTGAAAGTGTTACCAAAGGTTGTTGAGTGTAAAAACGGTAACTGGAAATGTGAGATTCATCGCAGAAACCTGTTCATAAGTCTCTACAATGGAAATTGTTCGGGTGGATGAACTTCTTTAACGAAGCTCCTGAACACCTAAAAATCTAATGATAAAAATGTTGAACCTCTTTAAGGAGAACAATATGAAAGGCCTGAAGAAAATTGCACTGGTTACCGCCATCGCGGGCGCTTCTTTCGGCGCTCAGGCTGAACTGAAAGCCATGAACGATTCCGCCATGGGCGACGTTACCGGTCAGGCTGGTGTAACCATCGAGCTCGACGCAAACGTCAGCATCGGTGAGATCCAGTACAAGGACCAAGGTAGCCTGTTCATGAAGGGCGTTACTATCGGTGGTCTTGGTCAGCTTGGTATGACCGACGGCGACGGCAACGCCTACGGCACTAGCTTGGATAACCTGAAGATCGATATCGATATCGCTGGTTCTGCTGGTGGCGATCTGGGTCAGGCTTACGGTCTGGACAAGATCACTGACACTCGCATTACCACTGTTGCCAACACTGGCACCCACGGCGAAGTTCGTCCGACTATCGAAGACGGCGACCTGGTTATCGCTCTGGACGCAATCGACCAGAACGACGGCGTAGACATGTACCTGGGCGTTCAGGAAGTGTCTCTGGGTACTTCTTCCGAAGGTGTTGATCCGGCGACTGGTTCTTACACTCCGACTTCCGGAACCGGCACTGTTCTGCTGTCTAACCTGAACATGGCTGCTCAGCTGGGTCCGATCGACATCGTGATCGACGGTCAGACCAACAACATGAACATCAACGCCTACTTCCAGGCTGGTGGTCAGGTGACCATGCCGTTCATGGCTACTAGCATGGGCTTCAAGGTTCATAACAGCCGTGGTAGCGACGTGCTGGTCTACACCAACGGCAAGGCTACGCCTGATGTTGCGTCCTTCGCACACGCTCAGGTTGACATCTCTCCGAACACCGATACTACCAAGGGTCTGAACGTGAACGTTACTGACTTCTCTGGTGATATCGACTTGACTAACATCACCCTGGGCTCTGCTCCGGCTATCGGTCATGTATTCATGACTGACCTGAGCGTTCAAGCCAACATGAACGTCTACGGTCACTAATCGACCCAGTAGTCGCTTCATGAAGAAGGCCGCCTTTCGAGGCGGCCTTTTTTTATGGCCATTTTTTTAGTTAACGGGCCTATCTTTGCCTTAGTAAGCCGAAGTTTTTTATTTCTGCACTATCCTTTTTCGATGATATGGGCAAACCGCTTGTGGCGCTTTTAAAGCACATTTGTGAACCTGTGCCAAAAGACTGTTTTTGCTAACTTTAATGTGTTTTGCAAGGTGGCAAGCGTTTCAATACTGTTGTTATGAACAATTGGTGGAATAACGATCAAAGTGTGAAGCCTTTCCTGTTTGCCTTAACAGAATTTAATACTATATTTAGTGAGTCATCTTTATTGATTTGTCCTGCAATAATTCTGGGATTGAGATAAAAAAAATAACTGGGAGGCGCAATGAAACGTTATATAAGAAAATATGTTCCGCCTGCACTGTCGCTTTGTCTGTTCGCGACAGTGGCCAGCGCGGAAATTCACCCTCTGTCAGAGGATTCAATGGGAGACATCACCGGTCAGGCCGGCGTTTCCATTGATTTGAGTGCCAAAGTCAATCTTGCCGAGTTCCGATATCAGGATCAGGGCAGTCTGGCCATTCGGGACATCGAAATTGGCGGCGCCAACAAGGCCACCTATTTCGGCTCGGACTGGGGGGCCGCTACCTATTCGGGCGATTGGCTGGATCACCTTCAGATCAATATCGATGTGATGAGTGACGGGGACTTGGTGTTTTTTACCAAGCCGGAACCAGGTTTTGGTCAGGCCATCGATTTTTCATTGAAAACGGGCGAATGGCTTCTGCAAACGTCCAATGGAACGGATGGTACGCGGCTTTTGAGCAACCTGAGTATGACGGGGCTTGGTCTCGATTTTCGAATGAAAGTCGACAATCAGACAGAGCATCTGCTGCTAGAGACGACATTCGGGATTGATGATCTGGACACCGATATTGAATTCCTTGGTATCGGTATTCGGGACATGAAAATTGCTGGCACCAGCTATTTTGAGTCTCTGCAACAGTGGGGATATGTTGGGTTGCCAGACATTGGGGCAAAACTCAAGCTGGATATCCACAAAGAGGATACCCCGAACGTCACCAATGGATTGGGAATCGACATCAACCAGTTCGAGGCGGATGTTGACCTGCCGGTCATTACGTTTGGATCTGCCCCGTCCATCGGTTCCGTTAAAATAAATGATCTCTCTCTAAACGGCACCAAGATGGTCGTATACGGCCATTAGGACGTAGCCCATGCCGTGGCGGTCAAGGATGACCGCGCCTTCAATAAGCCCCATCTCATTGCTGATACGCGCATCGATCAGTGTGCCAGGCGGCAATAGCCCAGAATAAATAGCCGATCCTTCCTTCAAAAGCTCCCGCCAAACCTCTTTCTGGTAAAGCGTTCGCTGCCTGAGGTGCCTATTTTCCGACCTTGACAGTTATCCACTGATACTCGAGCACTATCAGAGCCTTAAGCGCTTGTTTTAAGGAAAGCGAAAGAGGAGGAAGCTAACAAAGAAACGGCGTTAATCAAGGAGGGCCCGGTGCCCAGGATTAATCCTGGGGCACCTGAATGGCCATATCAAAGCCACCACCGGGGCGAGGCGTCAGTTGGATGGGGCCTTCGTTGATACCCTTGGGGACTTCAATCTGATCAACCCCGGGCAGATTGCCAATAGAGAAATTCAGGGTCTGTCCGTCATACATCAAGCCCAGCTGGTCCCCAAACAGTGATTTGGTGAAGGGGGCATCCGGAATTTCGATCTGCTGACCGTTGATGGTGGGCGGTACCAGTGGTGTGAATTCGGGCACAGGCTGCGCCGCTGCCAGCTGTTCCTGGGGGAAGAAAGCCGCCTTGCGAATCTGTTCCTGTTTGGCCACTTCTTCGGCCAGCGCCCACTGTTCGTCCCGACTGTCACGCAGCTTGTTCATGACGGCTTCCCGCTCGGCTTCCGTCATGGGGGGCTCGCCCGGCGATATCGTCAACGTTTTTGTCACGGATCGGCTTTCCGATTCGGACTTCTGTTCCTGCTCTTTTTCCTGTTCGGCTGGGCGCTGCTTGGGCACAACGATGATGGCCGAGTCCTTGATGTAGGTATCGACCATTTCATCGGAGGACAGGGTTTTAACGCCAGCCTGGGCTGCCATGGTTGAACCGATTGCAGCGGCCAGTAAAAGAGGGCGGGTGACACGCATGAGCAGAGTCCTGTATTGAAGCTTTCCAATAGACAGTATTTGGGTTTATGGTTGCAAATTCAACAAGCAAACGTGGATTCTGTGTACGCCGTCCGTAAACCGTGGTAACAATGCTCTCTTGAAGTGTTTGAAACGGTGTATAGACGAGAGCAAATGCAGGTTACGGCCGGTCTGAAAAAACGCTGGTTCAGGTGGGTTGATCGTCGCGTCAGAATCACCGATAGCCACACCATGGGGCGTAACAACCTGTATATCTTCCTGACCCGGGAAGGTGGGCTGTTCGCGGTATTGCTGGTGGTGATGCTGCTGACCGGCATCAACTACCAGAACAGTCTGATCTACCTCCTGACTTTTCTGCTCGGCACCATTTTTTTCGTGGCGATCGCCCAGACCCACAGTAATCTGATGGCCTTGCGGCTCACGCTCGCGGATGCCGGAGAAGGCTTCGCTGGGCAGTCATTGCCGTTTCGAGTACGCGTCTCCCAGGAAACAGACCAGTTGCGGCCTGCGCTGGCATTGGCTGTTCCGGATGGAGAGGCCAGGAGTCTGGAGCTGGTTCCGGGAGAGTCCCAGGACGTTCTGTTTGAGGTATTTGCCACACGACGTGGTCTTATCGATCTTCCCCGAATCCGTATCGAAACCCGTTATCCGTTCGGTTTGCTCAAGGCCTGGGGCTGGGTGCGCTTTGCGTCCAAAGCGCTGGCTTATCCTCAGCCGCTGATGCCCCCGGAGCTCACTCGGGGTGCCACCCAGCAAGGGGAGGCCAGGGATATACCCGTAGCCGGACTGATGGATGAGATGACCTTGCGCCCCTATCGGGCTGGTGACTCCCTGGCGCGCGTTCAATGGAAGCGTTTTGCGCGCAGCGGGGATATGGTCGTCATGGATTGGGAGGGCCCCCAGGGCACCCCGCAATGGCTCGATTATCAGTCCTTTCCCGGCGCGGATCCGGAGTTGCGACTGAGCTATCTGAGCTACCTGGTTGAAGAGTTCTCCCGCAATGATGTGCCTTTTGGGCTTCGATTGCCGGGATCGGTGGTGGATATCTCACTCGGGCCCCAGCATCGCAGGGAGTGCCTCAGGGCGCTGGCGCTGTGGAGATCGCCAACATGACGCAGCGGCATGAGGTGATCAATGCCAAAAGCGTCAACAGCCTCTGCCTGGGGTTTCTGGCATTGCTGATACCGCTGGTCGGCCATATCGACAGTTGGTTATTGGCAGTCGCCGCCGTTTCGGCGCTATGGACCTGGTGGCGTTACCAGCGTCAGGCAGGCCCCCTTCGTGGGGCCGTGCGTTATGGTGCCGTGGCTGTATTGATTGGCATTTTTGCAGTGACCCAGTGGGGGCGCTTTACCGTCGATACAGCCGCGGCCTTTTTCGTACTGACCGTGGCGTTCAAATGGCAGGAATTCGAGCGCAAGCGGGATTACTTCATCCTGTTTCTGATCCTCTGTTACCTCGCGGCTGTCGCATTTCTGTTTGAAAGAGACCTGATCTGGTCGTTACTGGTGATTGCCGGGGTCGTCTTACTGTTTGTTGGCTTGCAGCGTCTGCTGGCGGGCCGGTCGGTACCGTTGGCCTGGCGGGACATTGGAGGCCTGCTGCTCAAGGTGGTGCCCCTGGTGGTGGTTCTTTTTGTCTTTTTTCCTCGGATGGGGCCGCTATGGAGTGTACCTCTGGTTTCGGAGCGTGCTCGCACCGGCCTGAGTGACCGCATGACACCGGGCGATATCAGCGAGCTGGCCCAGAATGGCGAACGGGTCTTCCGCGTCACCTTTGGCGGCGAGGTGCCGCTTAAGAGCACGCTGTACTGGCGTGCGCTGATTCTCGACCGTTTCGATGGTCAGACATGGCGTCAGACCAGCCGAGGCAAGGGCCCGTGGCGTAGCTTGGGGCCCGTTAATACCAGTGCCGGAGTAGGGGAGCTGGGCGCCCGGGAATACGAAATTCTCATGGATCCAAGCTTCGAACGCTGGGGGTTCAATTTGCAGAATGCCCGGGCAACCACCACCAACGTCCGGGTGACGGAAGACGATCTGGTCCGCTTCCCGCGGCCGGTCGATACTCCGGTCAGGTACCGGCTCACGGTCGCGGGCCAGGACGCTGAGCGCGGCCTTGGCCACGCGGCCAGGCGTTTCTATACCCAGCTGCCGACACGGGGAAATCCCCGTACCCGGCAATGGGTCCACCAGCAGATTGATAAGGGCGCCACCGCCAAATCCCTGATTGAAACCGTGGCCCAGCGGCTGCGTAACCAGGCCTATTTCTACACCCTGAATCCGCCGCTCATGCGTGAAGATCCGGTGGATCAGCTCCTGTTCGACAAGAAGCGTGGTTTCTGTGCCCATTACGCCAGCGCACTGGCGTTTATTCTGCGCACCGCCGGCATTCCGTCTCGCATCGTTACCGGCTACCAGGGCGGAGAGTCCGGCCTCGATAACGCTTACCTGATCGTACGTCAGTATGATGCCCACGCTTGGGTGGAAGCCTATTTCGAGGGGGCCGGCTGGGTGCGATTCGATCCGACCGCCTGGATTGCGCCGGAACGGGTGGAGCAGGGGCTGGATGCGGCCCTGCAAGGCCAACAGGGGGAGGACGCACCCCTTTGGAGCGATCCGCGACAGTACCGTAATCTGGCTGCCATACGCTGGCTGACCCTTCGCCTTGATGCCATGAACTACTACTGGAATCGCTGGGTGGCCGGCTATCAGGGCGAGGACCAGAAGTCCCTGCTGGGAATGCTGCCGGGCAAGGCCGACCTGCAAAGCCTGGCCCTTTGGACTGCTGGTATCTTTGCGGGCTTTGTGGCCCTTTTCACTTTCGTCACCCTGTGGCGCGGTCGGCGCCGGCCGAGAGGTGTGGAATTCAAGCTTTACGCCCGCTGGATTAAGGGGCTGCGGCAATTGGGCGTCAGTCCAAAGCCGGGCGATACCCCGTTGACCCTGGCGGAGAAGGCCGGATCACTGTATCCCGAGCAGGCCACGGCGCTGCGGGGGTACGCCGAGAGATTGAATGACCTTTTATATCGGCCCGGCAGCGAACGGGATCTGAAACGGCTGGAAACCCAGCTGAGGGTCTTGATGCGTTATACTCGCCGATCCCAACAGCATTCCCGGGAAGTGAACCATGGCCGATAACGACACGGTAACCTCAGCACTCGAACCCTTGCCCTGGCAGTCATCGGTCTGGAATCGTCTGGCCCGACAGCTTCAGGAGGACAATCTGGCCCATGCCCTGATGCTGTCTGGTGCGCGGGGTAGTGGCAAGCAGCAGTTTGCCCGCGGGTTGGCGGCGCTGGTGCTGTGTGACCGGCCCACGGTGGGGCAGGAAGAGGCGCGGATCTGTGGCGAGTGCAAGCAGTGCCACCTGATGTTGGCGGGGACCCATGCGGATTTTCGCCATGTACGGCCCGAAAGCAGTCGCTACGTCAAGGTGGATCAGGTGCGTGAGCTGGGGGAGCTGTTGTCACGCAGCCCGCAGGTGGCGCGGCGAAAGGTGGTGATTGTCGATACCGCAGATCGCCTCAACATCAATGCCGCCAACGCGTTGCTAAAGACTCTGGAGGAGCCGACCGACGACTCCGTTCTGATCCTGCTGCACGATAGTGGCGAGACGATCCTGCCAACCATCCGCTCCCGCTGCCAGGTACACCGGCTGCCGTCGCCCAGCCGGGAACAGGGTCTGGCCTGGGTGAGGGCACAGGTGACGGATCAGGAACCCGATATGGCGGACCTGGAAGCTGTGATCCGGCAGTATCCGGAAGGCCCACGGTTGGCATGGGAAGCCTTCACAGCAGGGCATCAACACATCCGTGGCGAATGCCTGGACGCCTTGAAAGCCTATATGAAAGGCCAGTGTCCGGTCTCCCAGGCCAGCCAGCCCTTTGTTTCGTTGGGCCTCGAAGAGAGCTTGAACCTGATGCTCGACTGGGCTCATGATGTCGCGCGACTCGCGGTCGCCGATCAGCCACCCCGGGAGCCCGCCGGCGCGGATATGTTCCGTTTTCTGGCCACGCGCAACCCTGGCACCCGCATTCATGATCTGGCGGCTCGCATTCTGCGGCTGCGCAAAGGCCTGGACTACAATATCAATCCGGAACTGGCGGTATCTGAACTGTTGATGGGGTGGCGGGAGCTCATGCCCCGCAAGGTGCAGCCCGGTCGGTGAATCCGGTGCGGTAAGGCTGGCAACTGGGCGCTAAACGTCTAGAATTACCGCTAGGGCAGTGACCGAGTAAACTGACAGGCGCTGCGCTTCGAATAAAGAGTATCAATACAGCAGTCCGATGGTAGACAAACCGGCCGCCATTAGCGGCATACTGGGCAGTGTCATGACAGGTTTGCCATCGGCCCGGAAAAGGTAGGGAGTATGGGGCCCGGAATCGGTGCTAGAAGCGGGATATTAACGCTGACAATCAAGGACAAGGCGGTGCTCTACGCTGCCTACATGCCTTTTGTGCGCAATGGCGGGCTGTTCATTCCCACCCAGAAGACTTATCACCTGGGCGATGAGGTTTTCCTGTTGCTGAATCTGATGGATGAGCCGGAGAAGATTCCCGTTGCCGGCAAGGTGGTTTGGGTCACGCCCAAAGGCGCGCAGGGCAACCGTGCCGCCGGCATCGGCGTGCAGTTCAACGATGACGATGAAACCGCGCGTACCAAAATTGAGGCCTACCTGGCGGGTGCACTGGGATCCGATCGCCCGACGCATACCATGTAAGTTGAAGTTTTTTCTTTCCCATAACAGCCGATAATCGGGGCTCATGAGCGCTACCCCTTCGCAGCCCAATGCTGTCCGTTACCCATTGCAGCGGCTTGATCTGGCCGCGCTTGAATGGGGGCCTGCCGACGGCAAGCCCCTGATTGCCCTTCATGGCTGGCTCGACAACGCCGCCAGCTTCAACGTCCTGGCGCCCTTACTGCTTTCCGGACGGCGAGTGATTGCGATCGATTTGCCGGGGCACGGTTACTCCGATCATCGCTCCGCGGATACGCACTATCTGATGGTGGAAGCGGTCCAGGAACTCGCGGATCTGGTGCGGCGGTATTTCGAGCCGCCGATTGACCTGCTCGGGCATTCGCTTGGCGGTATCATTGCCAGTCTTTACGCTGCCAGTTTTCCGGAGCAGGTCGGGCGCCTGGCCATGATTGACAGTCTTGGGCCCTATGTCGCGGACGAAAAAGAGTTCGCGCGCCGCCTTCGCAAGGGCTTTGGCCGTGCGTTGGAAGGTGCCCGCTCATCCTTGCCCGTCTACGCCACCCGTGAGGAGGCTTACGCCACGCGAATCGAAGGCGGATTGCCCCTTTCCCCCAAGGCGGCCGAAGCGATTGTGACCCGCAACCTGCGTGAATGCGAGGGAGGCTGGACCTGGCGTACCGACCGACGACTACGGTGGCCGTCCCCGGTCATGCTGACGGAAGGCCAGGTGCGGGGCTATCTTTCGGCCATCGAGTGCCCGGTGCTTCTGGCCTTGGGCGAAGACGGCATGATGGCGCAAAATGAGCGTATCCGCGCCCGCTCCGAGTGTATTGCGAATCTGCAGACTGTGACCGTCGCCGGGGGGCATCACTGCCATCTGGATGGGGATGTGGATACCCTGGGCAAGCATCTCAGGCATTTTTATCAGGACGATTAAAACATGCACCGATACAGCGAATCCGTCGTTTTCCGACTCGTGCTGGTTTGGCTCCTGGTCCTCCTGGCGGGGCCGGCCATGGCACAGATCCAGCCTTTCCCCCACACCACCGTGCTTGAACGTGACCACCTCAGTGACGACGACTATCGGGTGATGATGGGAGCGGTCAACGAAATTGGCAGTGATTTGCGGGTTGAGAGTGAGTTCCGGATTCCGGTGGAAGGCGAGCAGCGCCTGTTTTCCGTCAAGCAGGGTTATGGGCTGGACCAGGTGGCCGACCATTATCGCCGCGAACTGGAACGGGTCAACGGGAAAATCCTTTATCAATGCGAAGGGCTGGATTGTGGCAGCAGTAATGTCTGGGCAATTCGCGTTTTTGGCAAGGCATCGCTATACGGGCGAGACAAGCAGCAACGTTACACAGTGGCAGCCTGGAGGGATGATCATAACCATACCCGATTACTTTTGCTGTATTTGGTGCAGCGGGGCAACCGTGAGATCCAGGTCTATGAGCAGCAACTGAAGCCGGAAAACGGGGCGCTGATTCCTGGCGCCGATCTGGCCGAGAAGCGCCTGCTTGGACCGTTCGTGGTGTCCTACACGGCGCAAGACAAAGCGGTGTCCCTGAATTTGAGCGACGCCGTGCGTAACGATATTCTGGAACTCTCGAAGCGTTACCCGGCCGCCAGGATTGCCCTGGTGGGGCACAGCGGCCTCGGCGACGCCTCCATCGATACCCTGGAATCCCAATCGGATGCGGCCATTGACGCGCTTGCAGGGCAATTGACGGATGCGGGTATTTCGGCGGCACGATTACAATCCATCAATGCCGGTCCTTTCATGCCCGCGTTCGAAAGCGAACGGCAGGGAGCACGGGTGGAAGTGCTCCTGCTGCGGGAGGCAAAGGAATGAATCAGACCGAGATCACAACTTCCGGACTAAAAACCAGCGAGGACAAGCCCGGCACCGGCAAAACGGTCGCCCTGGTGCTGGGAAGCGGCGGTGCCCGCGGTTATGCGCACATTGGCGTTATTGAAGTGCTGGCGGAGCAGGGCTACACCATCAAGGCCATTTCAGGCTGTTCCATGGGCGCGTTGATTGGCGGCTTGTTCGCGACCGGCAAGATGCAGAATTACAAGGACTGGGTCACCGGGCTGGGGCAGTTCGATCTGATCAAGCTGCTGGACCTCTCCCTGTCATCCCCCGGCGCAATCCGCGGCGAGAAAATTTTCGGGGTCCTTGAGCAAATGATTGGCGATACCCGCATCGAGGACCTTCCGTTGGCTTATACGGCGGTAGCCACCGACCTGCTGGCGCATAAGGAAATCTGGTTTCAGGAAGGCAGCCTGCTGCAGGCGATTCGCGCCTCGATTGCCATTCCCAGCGTCTTCACCCCGGTCCTGATGAACGGACGGGTTCTGGTGGACGGCGGCGTCATAGATCCTTTGCCCATCAGCCCAACGGTTGCAGCGCATGCCGATCTGATCGTAGCCGTGAACCTCGCCGGTGATGCGGATCCGGATCTCAATCCGCCGGAAGAACGGGGAGAGGTGGTCGAAGCCGGAGAGGCTGGTGGCAAAGCGGACAAGAAACCGGCCAAAGCGGGTAAGGACAAAAAAGCCGAAGCGGACTCGGCGAAGAAAGAATCGCAATCGCTGGACGACATGATCGATCCCACCCACGAGGCGGACACTCCGGACAGTGAATGGCTCAACCGGATTAAGCACCGGGTGGGCCAATGGTTCGATGTCGATGCCTGGCGCTCGGATGATTCCCGGAGTGAGGAAGAAGCGCTGGCAAAGGCCAATAAAAAAGGCGGGGAAAACCAGGTAAAGGACGTGGCTCAGCCGATCAGCCTGCAAAAGTTGGGGCTTGGCAAATTCGATATCATGAACCTGACCCTTGAAACGCTTCAGAGCAGCCTGACCCGCTACAAGGTCGCGGGTTATCCCCCGGATATCCTGATCAACATTCCAAAGAACGTATGCCGCACTTTCGATTACCACAAGGCGCCGGAACTGATTTACATGGGGCGCCAGTTGGCCAAGCAGACCCTCGAAGAACATCGTAAGCGCCATAACCGGGCAAATACGGTTCCCATGTGGCCGGGCGAGTAGTCCCCCGGGCTTGCTCTTAGGTGTTGGAAGTCGTCCGGTATGGAATCGAACGTTCCCGGAGCATTGGGGGGTCAGGGCGCTTTTCGGGTATACTCTGGCGCCCACTTGTGACAATGGCGATGGATATGACGACGGTCGACGCCTCCGATGCGTTAACTTCCCTGAAAACGGTACGCGATTGGCTGCGTTATGCGGTTTCCCGTTTCAATCAGGCGGATATTTTTTACGGGCACGGTACCGACAATCCCTGGGATGAGGCGGTACAGCTGATTCTGCCCAGCCTGCATCTGCCGATGGAGGACAACGCAGTCTTTCTCGATGCCCGGTTGACCTCCGCGGAGCGCCAACTGCTTCAGCGCCGGATTGAACTGCGTACTTGCGAACGTATTCCGGTTCCTTATCTGACCGGTGAGGCCTGGTTCATGGGGCTGCCGTTCAATGTGGATTCCCGCGTCCTCATTCCGCGCTCGCCGCTGGGTGAATTGCTGGTGAACCAGGTGGAACCCTGGCTGGGTGGGCGTCCGGTCCATCGTATCCTGGATCTGTGTACCGGGAGCGGTTGCATCGGTATCGCGGCGGCTTACGCGTTTCCCGAAGCGCAGGTCGATCTGTCAGACCTCTGTGACGAGGCCCTGTCGGTCGCCCGGTCGAATATCGAACGCCACGGCCTGCAGAATCGGGTTCGTGCCATCGAATCGGATTTGTTTGAGCATCTGGACGGCCCCTACGATCTGATCCTGAGCAACCCCCCTTACGTAGATGCCGAGGATCTGGCTGCCATGCCGCCGGAGTTCCAGCACGAGCCCAAGCTGGCCCTGGCTGCCGGGGATGACGGGCTGGACATTGTCCGTCGCATGCTGGACGAGGCCCCCAGGGTCCTGGGTCCCGACGGGTTGATGATCGTAGAGGTGGGGAATAGCCAGGCCGCCATGGAGGCCGCGTTCCCGAATTTGCCACTGGCCTGGCTCGAATTCGAGCAGGGCGGTGAGGGGGTCTTCGCCCTGGACGCGAAAGATCTGGTTTCGACTGAATAAGAAGCGACGACGATGTCAGGAAATACCTTCGGAAAACTGTTTTCAGTATCGACTTTCGGGGAAAGCCACGGGCCGGCCCTGGGCTGTGTCGTAGACGGGTGTCCGCCGGGGTTGCCCCTGACGGAAGCCGATCTGCAAAAGGAGCTGGATCGCCGCAAGCCCGGGACGTCGCGTCATACCACCCAGCGCCGGGAGGCCGATGAAGTCAGGATTCTGTCCGGTGTCTTCGAGGGGGTGACCACCGGGACACCCATCGGGTTGCTGATCGAGAATACGGATCAGCGTTCCAAGGATTATTCCAAGATCAAGGATCAGTTCCGTCCCGCCCATGCCGACTATACCTATTGGCACAAGTACGGCATTCGTGATTACCGCGGCGGTGGCCGTTCGTCTGCCCGTGAAACCGCGATGCGTGTGGCCGCCGGTGCGATTGCACGTAAATTCCTGGAGCAGCAGCTGGGCGTTCGCATCATGGGTGGCCTGACACAGTTGGGTCCCATCGAGATCGAGGCGAAAGACTGGAGCGAAACCAACAACAATCCGTTTTTTTGCCCGGACCCCTCGCGCGTCGGGGAGCTGGAAGATTACATGGATGCGCTGCGCAAGGAGGGTAACTCCATCGGTGCGCGCATCACCGTGGTGGCCGAGGGGCTGCCGCCTGGTCTGGGTGAGCCGGTTTTCGATCGGCTGGATGCCGACCTGGCCCATGCCATGATGAGCATCAATGCGGTCAAGGGTGTGGAAATCGGCGCAGGATTCGAATCGATCATCCAGAAGGGTACCGAGCATCGTGACGAGATGACCCCGGAGGGGTTCCTCAGCAATAACGCCGGTGGTGTTCTGGGCGGTATTTCGACCGGTCAGCCTCTGGTGGTGAATATGGCCCTCAAACCCACCTCCAGTCTTCGCCTGCCAGGGCAGGGCATTGATGTGGCGGGCGAGCCGGCGGAAGTGGTGACGACCGGGCGTCATGATCCCTGTGTTGGCATCCGGGCTACGCCGATTGCCGAGGCCATGCTGGCCATCGTGCTGATGGATCACTATCTGCGTCACCGGGCCCAAAATGCCGATGTGCGGGTGGACACCCCGGATATCGCGGCCATTCAGCGAAACAAAGCCGGGAAATAGTGCTCAGCCCTGCCATCCGGCTTTCCAACCTCTATTTCTGGTTTTTCGCGCTTCTGGGGGCCCTGATCCCTTACTGGTCGCTGTACCTGGAAGCGCGGGGCTTCTCCTATCTGCAAATCGCCACCCTGATGGCCATTCTCCAGGGCACCAAAATTGTGGCGCCCAACCTGTGGGGCTGGTTGGGTGACCATAGTGGCCGCCGTCTATTGCTGGTTCGGATGGGCGCCATTCTCGCGACCGCCTGCTTTCTGGGTGTTTTCCTGGAGCCCGGCCTTTTGGGCATGGTGCTGGTGGTGTTTGCGTTCAGCTTCTTCTGGAACGCCATCCTCCCGCTGTATGAAGTGATCACGCTCCACAACCTTGGCGCCGATCGTCACCGTTACAGTCAGGTGCGGTTGTGGGGGTCGATTGGATTCATTGTGGCGGTGGGAGGCGCCGGGCTATTGCTGGAATGGGTGCCCGTGGTCAACCTGCCCTGGATTCTGATGCCGGTTTTTCTGGGTATTGTGGTGTCGGCGTTCGGGGTGCGGCACGAGCCGAACACTCGGCGGCAGCCGGAACATGGATCACTCAAGGGGATTCTCAAACAGCCGGAAGTGGTGGCGTTTTTTGCCATGAACTTTCTGCTTCAGGCATCCCACGGGCCTTATTACACCTTTTTTAGTATCCATCTGAAATCGCTGGGGTATAACGAGGCCAGTGTCGGAGCGTTGTGGTCGTTGGGGGTGATTGCCGAGATCCTGCTGTTTCTGGTGATGCATCGGGTGCTGGGGCGGTTTACCCTGCGGCGCATCGCGTTGGTGGCGATGGCGCTAACGGTCCTGCGCTGGATTCTGATTGCCTCCTCTTCCGATGAGTTGCCGGTGCTGCTGTTTGCGCAGTTGCTGCACGCGGCGTCATTCGGGGCCATGCATGCCATTTCGATTCATTTTATTCACAGCCATTTTGGTGTCGGTCATCAGGGGCAGGGGCAGGCGCTCTATAGCGGGCTCAGCTTTGGGGCTGGTGGGGCGACGGGGGCCTGGCTGGCTGGGGTACTTGTGGATACGGGGGATACGTCCTGGGCATTTTGGGGAAGTGCTTCTATGGCTATGCTCGGGGTTTTTGTGATCTGGTTTGGGTTGCGGCTTCGGGCTGGGATGGAGTATGCCCGGTAGCTCTCGCAGCGGCAGGGGTGGTTTCTTTCGCCGCGTTGACGGGCCGTCCCTGGCCCGGCAACGCTCCCGTGACGTCCTTGTCACTGCTACAGAAACCACCCCTGCCGCTGCCCACGGCTCAGCTTGGCCCTAAGCTCGAGGTTTTATAGACCCGTCTCTATATCCCGCACTACTTCAAGAAACGCCTTGGCAGCGTTAAATGGCTGACGTCTGGCCAATCCCACGGCGCCCAGCAGCCGAACCAGACGATGCGGCAAATCCAGGACGATGAGACTATCGTCCAGCATATTCTCCGGAAGCACCGACCAGCCCAACCCGGCCGCACACATCACCTTGATGGTTTCCAGATAATTGGTGGGCATCTGGGCCTGCAGGTTGATGCCTTCGGTCAGAAACAGGTGTGAGACCACCCGGTAGGTTTCGGTGGTGGCTGCAGGCAGGATCGCCTCATGTTGCGACAGCACCGCTAGAGACAGCGATTTCTGGCTTGCCAGCGGATGCTCCGGGGCCACCACGAATTTCATCGGGTCCTCCCAGGCATGATGCACCTGAAACTGTTCGACGATGCGGTCGTTCAGGGTGGCGAACGCCAGTTCGGCTTCCCGTTTTTCCAGGTGCTCGAAGGCCATCTCCGATTCCATGAATCGCATCTGCAGCTGCACGCTCGGATATTGCGTCCGGAAGCGCTGGAGCCAGCGGGGCAGATGGTGCAGTCCGATATGGTGGCTGATGATGAGCGTCAGTGCGCCGCCGATATCCTCATTCAGGTGGGCGATATCCTGCTTGGCGTTATGCACGTCATCCAGAATGCGGCGGGCGTGGGGCAGCAGGCGGTGGCCCGCATCGGTGAGTCGCAATTGCCGAGCGCCCCGTTCGATGAGGGGATGGCCCAGTTGTTTTTCCAGTGTGGCCAGGCGTTTACTGATCGCTGGCTGCGTCAGATGCAGCGATTCGGCGGCGTGCGAAAAGGATTCGTGGTCGACAATGGCGACAAAGGCTTCAACGGCTTGCAGGTCCATTCTTTGGTATTCCTTCATGGAATTTAAAACATGAATAACATGAATTGCTGTTATTCGGCCAGCCACCGTAAAATGGAATCACCTGATAAGAGAGAGCCGGGAGGATTCCATGGCAGGTAAAACGTTATACGACAAACTCTGGGACGCCCATTTGGTCACCGAGCGGGCAGACGGTTCGGCGCTGATTTACATCGACCGTCAGTTGCTGCACGAAGTGACGTCACCGCAGGCCTTTGAAGGGCTGCGCCTGGCGGGCCGCAAGCCCTGGCGGGTGGACGCCAATCTGGCGACCCCGGATCACAACGTTCCCACCACGGGCCGTGACCGCGGCGTGGCCGGCATCGAGGATCCGGTGTCCAAGGTGCAGGTGGAAACCCTCGACCGCAACTGCGACGAGTTCGGCATCCTGGAGTTCAAGATGCAGGACATGCGTCAGGGGATCGTTCACGTCATCGGGCCTGAGCAGGGCGCGACCCTGCCGGGCATGACCATCGTCTGCGGGGATTCCCACACCTCCACCCACGGCGCGTTCGGGGCCCTGGCCCATGGCATCGGCACCTCCGAGGTGGAGCATGTGCTGGCCACCCAGACCCTGATCCAGAAGAAGATGAAGAACATGCTGGTGCAGGTGAACGGCCAGTTGAAGCCGGGTGTGACCGCCAAGGACATCATCCTGGCGGTGATCGGTCGGATTGGCACTGCCGGCGGTACAGGCTGCGCCATCGAGTTTGCCGGTGAGGCGATTCGCGGTTTGTCGATGGAAGGACGCATGACCATCTGCAACATGGCGATTGAAGCCGGCGCCCGGGCGGGCATGGTGGCGGTGGATGACACCACCATCGATTACGTCAAAGGCCGTCCTTATGCGCCCAAGGGTGAGATGTGGGACAAGGCCGTTGCCGCCTGGAAAGAGTTGCACAGCGATCCGGATGCTGAGTTCGACAAGGTGGTGGAACTGGATGGCGCCGAGATTGAGCCGCAGGTCAGCTGGGGGACGTCTCCGGAGATGGTGGCCAACGTCAGTGCGCAGGTGCCGGACCCGGCGGAAGAGGCCGATCCGATCAAGCGCGAAGGCATGGAGCGGGCGCTCAAGTATATGGGGCTGACCCCGAAAATGCCGATTGCGGATATCAAGTTGGACCGCGTGTTTATCGGCTCCTGCACCAACTCGCGCATCGAAGACTTGCGTGAGGCGGCGGCGGTGGTCAAGGGCCGCAAGGTGTCGGCGAGTCTCAAGCAGGCGATGGTGGTGCCCGGTTCCGGTCTGGTCAAGAAGCAGGCTGAAGAGGAAGGTCTGGACAAGGTCTTTCTGGAAGCCGGTCTGGAATGGCGCGATCCGGGCTGTTCCATGTGCCTGGCCATGAACGCGGATAAGTTGGGGCAGGGCGAGCACTGTGCCTCCACGTCCAACCGCAATTTCGAGGGGCGTCAGGGCTTTGGCGGGCGCACCCACCTGGTGAGTCCGGCCATGGCCGCGGCGGCCGCGATCGCCGGGCATTTCGTCGATGTCCGTGAATTTGTCAAAGAGGAGGCCTGAGCATGCGAGCATTTACTCAACATACCGGCGTGGTCGCGCCCCTGGATCGGGCGAATGTCGATACCGACATGATCATTCCCAAGCAGTTTCTGAAATCGATCAAGCGTACCGGCTTTGGCCCCAACCTGTTTGACGAGTTGCGCTACCTGGATGAAGGCAAGCCGGATCAGGACAGTTCCCAGCGTCCGGTCAATCCGGATTTCATCCTCAACCAGGAGGCCTATAAAGAGGCGAGTGTGCTGTTGGCGCGCCGCAACTTTGGCTGCGGTTCCAGCCGTGAGCACGCGCCCTGGGCGTTGGAGGATTTCGGTTTTCGGGTGATCATTGCCCCGAGCTTTGCCGATATCTTCTATAACAACTGCTTTAAGAATGGCCTGTTACCCATTGTTCTGGAAGAGGAACAGGTGGATGAGCTGTTCCGCCAGGCGGCCGAGAAACCCGGTTTTGAGCTGACGGTGGACCTGGAGGCCCAGGAAGTCCGGTTGCCCGATGGCACGGTCTACAGCTTCGAGGTGGACGGGTTCCGCAAGCATTGCCTGCTCAATGGTCTGGACGATATTGGCGTGACCCTTGAGAGCGACGATGCCATCAAGGCCTATGAAGAGAAGCGCAAGCAGGAAGCGCCCTGGCTGTTTGGCAAGCTGCAGTAACAGATATTGAAATCAAACACTCCGCCCTGACCCCGTCATCCCCGCGAAGGCGGGGATCCACGGCGGTTTGCATCAAAGCGCCCGCCTTCGCGGGCATGACGATGGGAAGAACAATCTGGTTTGGCGCGTTCGCCGGTAGGTTGGGCTGACGAAGGAAGCCCAACACGGTTGTGGCAGGCCAATTGTTGGGCTTCCTTCGTCAGCCCAACCTACGGCGGGCGCAATTGGATACGCTATAAAGGAATCATTCATGTCTGGAAAAATTCTACTCCTACCTGGCGACGGCATTGGCCCCGAAATCGTCGCCGAAGCCCGCAAGGTGCTCGAAGTCGTCAACGAGCGCTGCAGCCTGGGGCTCGAACTGGAAGAAGCCCTGGTCGGCGGCGCCGCCATCGAAGCGACCGGTGAGCCGCTGCCGGAAGGCACTCTGGAAAAGGCCAAAGAAGCGGATGCCATCCTCCTGGGCGCCGTTGGTGGTCCCCAGTGGGATCATCTGGAGATGGCCAAGCGCCCGGAAAAGGGGCTGCTGGGGCTGCGTTCCAACCTGCAGCTGTTCGGCAATCTCCGTCCGGCCATTCTTTACCCGCAGTTGGCGGAAGCCTCCAGCCTCAAGCCGGAAGTGGTCAGCGGCCTGGATATCCTGATCGTCCGTGAGCTGACCGGCGGTATCTATTTCGGCCAGCCTCGTGGCGTGCGCGAGCTGGAAAACGGCGAGCGCCAGGGTTACAACACCTACGTTTACAGTGAATCCGAGATCCGTCGCATCGGTAAAGTGGCGTTCGAAGCGGCCCGGCAGCGCAACGGCAAGCTGTGCTCCGTGGACAAGGCCAATGTGCTGGAAGTGACTGTTCTGTGGCGGGAAATCATGGAAGAGCTGGCCAAGGACTACCCCGATGTCGAGCTCAGCCACATGTATGTGGATAACGCCGCCATGCAGCTGGTTCGCGCACCCAAGCAGTTCGACGTGATTGTGACCGGCAACATGTTTGGTGATATTCTGTCTGACGAAGCTGCGATGCTGACCGGCTCCATTGGCATGTTGCCCTCGGCTTCCCTGAACGAACAGAAGCAGGGAATGTACGAGCCCTGCCACGGTTCCGCGCCTGATATCGCCGGCCAGGGCGTTGCCAACCCATTGGCAACCATTCTGTCGGCGGCGATGATGCTCCGCTACAGTTTACAGGCCGAGCAGGCGGCCGCCGCCATCGAGGCTGCGGTGAGCAGTGTGCTGGATGACGGCCTGCGTACGCCGGACATCCATTTCGAGGGCACCCGCAAGGTAGGCACGCGGGAGATGGGCGAAGCCGTCCTCGCAGCGCTCAAGGCCCAATAAACTCGCAACACGCGAGTTGGGAAAACTCATCCGTCTCGCACGATGCGGGACGGCACAAAACGAGGTTCAAAGGTCGCAACATGAAGCGAGTTGGACTTGTAGGATGGCGTGGCATGGTGGGCTCGGTCCTCATGCAGCGCATGCGTGAAGAAAACGATTTCGCCGATATCGAACCGGTATTCTTCTCCACCTCCCAGGCCGGTCAGCCGGCACCGGATGTGGGTAAGGACGTCCCTGCGCTGCAGGATGCCAACGATATCGAAGCCCTCAAAGGCATGGATGTCATCGTGACCTGCCAGGGCGGCGACTACACCAAGGCGGTCTATGAAGACCTGCGCAAGAGCGGCTGGGACGGTTACTGGATTGACGCCGCCTCGACCCTGCGCATGGCCGACAACAGCGTCATTGTTCTGGATCCGGTTAACCGCAAGGTGATCGATCAGGCTCTGGCCGATGGCAAGAAGGACTTCATCGGTGGCAACTGCACCGTCAGCCTGATGCTGATGGGTATGGGCGCACTGCTGGAGAAGGATCTGGTGGAATGGATCAGCCCCATGACCTACCAGGCTGCCTCCGGTTCCGGTGCCAAGCACATGCGAGAGCTGATCAATCAGATGGGCTATCTGCATGCCAGCGCCAAGGAACTGCTGGATGATCCGGCTTCTGCAATCCTGGAGATCGACCGCAAGATTTCCGAGGCGATGCGCTCTTCGGAGTATCCGGTAGACCAGTTTGGAGTACCGCTGGGCGGCTCCCTGATTCCGTTTATCGATACGCCGCTGGAGAATGGCCAGAGCCGTGAGGAATGGAAGGCGCAATCCGAGACCAACAAGATTCTCGGTCGCTCCGACAATCCGGTTCCGATCGATGGCATCTGTGTCCGCATCGGTGCCATGCGCAGCCACAGCCAGGCGCTGACCATCAAGCTGCGCAAGGATATCCCGGTGAAGGATATCGAAGGCATCCTGGCGGAAAGCAACGAGTGGGCGAGCGTGGTGCCGAACGAGAAAGAAGCCACCATGCGCGATCTGACGCCGGCGAAAGTGACTGGCACGCTGAATGTCCCGGTTGGCCGTATTCGCAAACTGAATATGGGCCCGGAGTACATCTCCGCGTTTACCGTCGGTGACCAGCTGCTGTGGGGTGCTGCCGAGCCCCTGCGTCGCATGCTGCGGATCCTGCAGGAAAACGCCTGAGCTGGCGAATGACCTGAACAGGTCTATCTTTATGGGGGCGGCTGTCCAGTGTGACAGCCGCCCCCATTTTATTTGAGCGCAAATAATAGGGTTCGCAATACACCAGTGTGGACATAACGCACAGAGCCCCAATACCGGGAAGACGTCCGAAAGCTTCCAATGGCACACCGGTCTGTGAAATGCTCGCCCCGTGAGCCAATTCAAATGTCGATTTATTGCTAAAACAGGGTTTATAAACAATACTTGCGCTTAACTCCATAAATCCAAGCAATTTCTCAGGTTAAGCGGTCAACCTCACTCCAAATCTGGATGAGTGGCACGCTGAATCGTAACGGAGACTGGTAAGGAAAAAGCATGAAAGTACGCAAGCTTGCGGTTGCTCTAGCGCTGGCGGGGGGCCTCGGGTCCAGTCTTGCTCAAGCCCTGGGTCTTGGGGAAGCCCAACTCAAATCCAATCTCAATGAACCCCTGCAGGCGGAAATCGAGCTCGTAAGCCCGGGCGACCTGACTCGCGATGAAATTATCGCCAGCCTGGCTTCCCGGGAGGCCTTCAGTCAGGCCGGTCTCGACCGTGCCTATTACCTCAACTCCGTTGATTTCAGCGTGGTTCGCACCGACCAGGGCAAACTGGCGATTCGGCTGACTTCCGACAAGCCACTGCGGGAGCCCTACATCAGCTTTCTGATGGAAGTGGCCTGGCCCAGCGGTCGTTTGATGCGTGAATATTCCTTCCTGGTGGATCCGCCCACTTATAGTGAAGAGCCGGCTCAGCCGGTTTCGGCGCCGACCGCCAGCCAGCAGCCGAGCACCACTCAGGCACGGCAGCCCGAGCCCCAGCCGCAACAACGGTCAACTGCCGGAACGCAGACGCGGGGTGAATACGGTCCGACCCGTGCCAGCGATACCCTCTGGAGTATCGCGGAGCAAGTACGTCCCAACCAGAGCGTCTCCACTCAGCAGGTGATGCTGGCGCTGCAGGATCTGAATCCAGACGCCTTTATTGGCAACAATATCAACCGGCTCAAGCGTGGCCAGGTCCTGCGTACGCCGACGCTGGATGATGTTCAGCGTCGCACGGCGCGTGAAGCCATCCAGCAGGTGGTGGCGCAGAATCGTCGCTTCAAGTCAGCTACCCAGCAGACGGCAGTTGACGCTACCCAGCGCAAGTCCCAGCAGGCACCTTCCACCTCCGGTGCGGCTCAGGGTGACGAGCTGAAACTGGTCGTCGATGAAACCGGTAAGAAATCCACCGAAGGCACTCATGGCGGTGGCATCGGCGGCACTGGTGAGGGTGAGGTATCCCCCGACGTGGCAGTGGCCATGGAGCAGGTGGACAAGGTTGAACGGGAGAATGAGGACCTGCAAAACCAGGTTCAGGATCTCGAAGAACAGCTCAATACACTGCAGCAGTTGATGAAGCTGAAAGACGATCAGCTGGCCCAGCTGCAGCAGCAGATGAAGCAGGAAGGTATTAAGCCTGAAACCCAGGGACAGCCCGGATCAGAGGGCGCTGGCGGTGAAGCGACTGCCGAGGCGCCGGAACAAACGGCTGCTGCTGAAGCGCAGGCCCCGGCGGAATCACAAGGCGAGCCCACAGTGGATCAGGCAGCCGGTGAGACGGCTGCGGAAGCTGAAAGCATGGCTCAGGAGGGTGAGGCAGCCGCACCGGAGCAGCCCGCGCAGGAAGAGGCCGCAGCGACAGAGCAGCCGGCCGCGCAACAACCGGCAGAGACTGAGCAGCAAGCCCAGGCTGAGCCGGAAACGGCGATGACGCAACCGGCGGAAACCCAACCTGAGGTACAAACCGAGCCTGAGCAGCCAAAAGAGGAAACCTTTACCACGCGTAGTTTCTTCGATCAGTTGGTCAGCAACCCGATGTATCAGATCGGGGCGGGAGGCGTCGGTATCGGCATTCTGGCCTTCCTGTGGTGGTTGGCCCGTCGCAATGCGGCTCGCGAAAAGAGTTTCTACGAGCAGCTTCAGAGCGAAGAAGAAGGACTGGATACCGATTCTTCTCTGGCTGCGGGAAGCTTTGACACTGAAGCCGATACCGCTGAACTCGCGGAAGAAGAGAAGGTTGAAAGTGAAGGCGAAGGTGAGGATGTCATTGGCGAGGCCGATGTCTATCTCGCATACGGCCGCCTTGATCAGGCTGCACAGGTTCTGGAGGAAGCCATCTCCAAGGAACCCAGCCGTAGTGACTTGCGCCTGAAGCTCCTGGAAGTCTACGCCGAGCACGGTGACAAGGACTCCTTTGAGAAGCAGGTTGGCGAAGTGAAGGCGCTGGGGGATGAGGAAGCTCTGAACCAGGCCATGCAATTGCGCGAAAAGCTGGCCGAAGCGGATCAGATGCCCAGCATCGACGATCTGGAATCCCAACTGAAGGCCGACGTACAGCGTGGCGGCGGCGAGGACGAGTTCGGTCTCGGCGGCGACAGCCTGGCCGAGGAAGAGCGTCCCTCCGAAGCGGATAAGCTGGAAGAAGCGGCACCGGAAGAGGAAGATCTCAGCCTGGAATGGGATCTCAGTGAGGAAGCTGCGGGCACAGTCGAAGAAGCCGAAGACAAGGCTGATGAGGCGGCCGAACAGGTCGAGGAGCCGGAGAAGGAAGAAGATCATGGCATGATCAACTTCGACACTGCGGATCTTGGGCTTGAGGAAGAAACGTCAGAAGAAGAGCCAGTGGCAGAAGCCGGCGAGACAGAAGGCGAGAAAGAGGAGGAGGCCTTCGACTTCTCGCTGGACACCGAGGACCTGGAAGAAACCACTTCCGAAGACGTGCTGTCTGACGAAGAACTCGATTCCCTGGATCTGGAATCCGAGTTCGATGCCGGAGAAGGTGAGCTGCCCGAAGAGGAAGAGGACTTCTCGTTTGACGACCTGGATTTCGAGGAAACCGTCTCGGAGAAGGCCGAAGAACCTGAAGCGGAAGAGCCCGAAACCGGATTGGCCGAAGAGGAAGCCCCGAAGAGCGATGAGGCACCGGATATCGAAGCGGAGCTTGAGGAATCGCTGGAAACACCCGAAGAGGAAGGTGGGGACTTTGATGACTCCTTCCTGGAAGAACTGGATGCTGAGCTCGACAAGGTCACCGAAGAAGGTGAAGAGGACATCACAGAGGAAAAGGCCTCTGGCGATGAGCTGGACGATCTGGAACTGGACGTGTCCGACGATGATCTGGCTCTGATCGAAGAAGTGGCAGGAGACGAGGAAACCGAAGGGCTTGAGCCACCGTCCCTGGAGGAAGAGTCGGCCGAGGAAGGCGCCGCTGAGGAATCAGACGAGTCCGAAGCACTCGGGCTGGCGGATGAAGAACCGCTGCTGGACATGGATCTGGATGAGCCGGAAACGGCGACTGAAGGCGAGCCGGCGGAACCACTCGAAGAGTTGGGCGAAACCGAGACACCTGAGGAAACTCCTGAAGAGGCCATCGACAGTCTGGCCGAAGAGCCGGAAGAGGTAGTCGACGAGACTCAGGCTGAAGTGGAAGAGCCGGATCTCGAATCGGAGTTTGACGACAGCATTCTGGAAGAGGCCAGCGAGGCGTCAGCGGAAACCGAGTCGGTTGAAACGCCGGACACCGATCTGGGCGAGGATGAAGACTTCGACTTCCTCGCAGGTACCGATGAGGCAGCGACCAAACTGGATCTGGCCCGGGCCTACATCGAAATGGGCGATTCCGACGGTGCACGCGATATTCTGGAGGAAGTCGCTCTGGAAGGCAGCGATGAACAAAAGCAGGAAGCCCAAACCCTGCTCAAAAAACTCTCCTAAAACGGTATAATGCCCCGACTTACTCCAATGTCGGGGCCGTTCACCGTTGCTAGAAACACCACCTACATTAACGACCAGTCTCGAAATCGGGGCTGGTCGTGTCGTTTTGGTCATCGAATACGATGGCACTCGCTTCAAGGGCTGGCAGGATCAGCACAAGCCCAAGGTCCGCACTGTGCAGGGCCAACTCCAGCAGGCCGTGGAAAAAGTGGCGAATCAGGAAGTGGAACTGGTTTGTGCGGGCCGCACGGATGCCGGTGTACACGCCAGCTACCAGGTCGTTCATTTCGACGCTGAGGTGACAAGGCCGCTGCGTTCATGGATACTGGGAATCAATACGGCCCTTCCGGACGACATCACGGTCCATTGGGCAGGTAACGCCCCTGCAGACTTTCATGCCCGTTTCAGTGCTACGGCGAGGCGTTATCGCTACGTGATCTTCAATCATATCGTGCGCCCGGCGCTCTATCGCTTCAATGTCACTTGGCATCATCCACCTCTGGATGCCGCACTTATGCACGAAGCCGCCCAATGCCTGGTAGGGGAGCATGATTTTTCGGCCTTTCGTGCCGCCGGTTGCCAGTCGCGGTCGCCGTTTCGCTATCTGTCACGTATTGATGTACTCCGTGAAGGCCCTTTCGTGGTGATCGATGTCGAAGCCAATGCCTTTCTTCACCACATGGTTCGGAACATTGCCGGATCGCTGATGGCCATCGGTTCCGGCAAAGAGCCGGTGGAATGGCTGGAGCACGCCCTGCAATCCCGGGATCGCCGTGTCGCGGGTATTACCGCACCGGCTGCCGGTCTTTATCTGGTTGATGTACGCTATCCCGAAGAGAAGTCAGTTCCCAGGCCTCAGGTCGGGCCCCTGATGCTGACGGGCTGGCCGACCTTGCAGGCCGATTGAGCAAAGCTGACAGCAGGAACAAACCCAAATTGCCCATGACACGTATCAAGATTTGCGGAATCACAAAGCCGGAGGACGGCGCGTTCGCCGCCAGGGCCGGTGCCGAGGCGGTGGGCGTGGTGTTCTATCCGCCCAGCCCACGCGCGGTCACATTAGAGCAGGCCAGGGCGGTCAGTGATGCGCTGCCGCCGTTTACATCGCTGGTGGCTTTGTTCGTGAATCCTTCCGTGGCTGAAGTGGAACAGGCGCTGAAAACTCTTCCCATCAGCCTGTTGCAGTTCCATGGCGATGAAAGCCCGGCCTTCTGCGAACAGTTTGACCGGCCGTATATGAAGGCGGTCAGGGTTCGTGGTCCTGATACGGTGACCTCAGCTTTCGACCACTATGACGGGGCCAATGGCCTGCTGCTCGATGCCTACGTGAAGGACCAGTACGGCGGCACCGGGCAGCCGTTCAACTGGGACTGGATTCCGCGGGAGAGGCCCTTGCCGGTCGTGTTGGCCGGTGGTTTGACATCTGATAACGTAGCGGGCGCGGTGCGGGCCGTGCGTCCTTGGGCCGTCGACGTGAGTGGTGGCGTTGAGGCCAGCAAGGGAATCAAGGACCCGGACAAGATCCGCCAATTCATCAATGAGGTGCGCAGTGTCGTTGAAACTGACTGAAGATATGCTGAAAGGGTTGCCGGATGCGCGAGGCCATTTCGGCAATTACGGGGGGCGATTCGTCTCTGAAACCCTGTTCGACTCGCTCACACAACTGGAGCGCGAGTACGAGCGGCTCCGGAACGATCCTGAATTTCAGGCCAAGTTCGATAAGGACCTGCAGGATTACGTGGGGCGTCCGTCTCCGCTGTACCTGGCTGAACGGCTGACTCGCGAAGTGGGCGGCGCCCAGATCTGGCTCAAGCGCGAAGACCTCAATCACACCGGCGCGCACAAGGTGAACAATACCATTGGGCAAGCCCTCCTGGCGCAGTTTCTTGGCAAGCCCCGGGTCATCGCCGAAACCGGCGCAGGACAGCATGGTGTGGCCACTGCCACGGTGGCTGCACGGCTTGGCCTCAAGTGCAAGGTCTTCATGGGCTCCGAGGACGTGCGGCGCCAGTCGCTGAACGTTTATCGCATGAAGCTGCTGGGCGCCGAAGTGCAGGCCGTGGACAGCGGCACCCGCACACTCAAGGACGCCATGAACGAGGCTCTGCGCGACTGGGTCACCAATGTCGATGACACCTTCTACATCATTGGCACCGTGGCCGGCCCCCACCCCTATCCCAAGCTGGTACGGGACTTCCAGTCCGTGATCGGCCGCGAGACCCGTCAGCAGTGTCTGGAGAAGACCGGACGCCTGCCGGATGCGCTGGTGGCGTGCGTTGGCGGCGGTTCGAACGCGATCGGCATGTTCTACCCGTTCCTGATGGATGAGGGCGTGGCCATGTACGGCGTTGAAGCCGGTGGGCACGGGCTTGAGACCGGTGAGCATGCGGCGCCGCTGAGTTCAGGCCGGCCCGGGGTATTGCACGGCAACCGTACCTACCTGATGGAAGATGAGAACGGCCAGATTTCCGGTACCCATTCCATTTCGGCCGGCCTCGATTATCCGGGCGTAGGGCCCGAACATGCCTGGCTGAAAGATGCCGGACGTGCCCAGTACGTCTCCATCACCGATGATGAGGCCATCGAAGCCTTCCATCGACTGACCTCGGTCGAAGGCATCATGCCGGCCCTGGAATCGGCTCATGCCGTGGCCTATGCCACCAAGCTTGCGGCCCAGATGGACACGGACCAAACGGTGGTCATCAACCTTTCCGGTCGTGGTGACAAGGATATTCACACCATCGCCGAGATGGACGGGATTGAGTTTTAAGGCGCGGAGCAGCGATGAGTCGAATTGAAAAGAAATTGTCCGGACTGAAACAGGCCGGACGCAAGGCCCTGGTTCCCTTTATCACCGCCGGTGATCCCAATCTGGAAGAAACGGTGCCCTTGATGCATACCCTGGTTGAGGCCGGTGCGGATATCATCGAATTGGGCATCCCTTTTTCCGACCCCATGGCGGACGGGCCGGTGATCCAGAAAGCCACCGAAAGGGCCCTGGCCAAGGGGTGCTCGCTGCGCAAGGTGTTGGCCATGGTGGCCAGGTTCCGCGAAGCGGATGCGGACACCCCGGTCGTGCTCATGGGTTACCTTAATCCCATCGAGGCCATGGGGGCAGAAGCATTTGTGGACGCCGCCGCTGAAGCCGGGGTGGACGGGGTGCTGACCGTGGACCTGCCTCCTGAGGAGGCTGACCAGCTGATTCCGTTACTCAAGGCCAAGAATCTGGATGCGATCTTCCTGCTGGCCCCCACCACGACCGAGGAGCGCATTCGTTCCATCAGCGATCACAGCTCCGGTTACGTTTACTATGTGTCCTTCAAGGGCGTGACCGGCGCCGGCGGGCGGCTGAATACCGAGGAAGTGGCCCAGCGGGTCAACAAGATTCATGAACTGACGGCGCTGCCCGTGGGGGTGGGCTTCGGTATTCGCGACGCTGCAAGCGCCAAGGCGATCGGCAAGGTATCCGATGGTGTAATTGTCGGATCTGTCATAGTGAATACCATTGCTCAATATCCCCAGGGTGGAGAGGATATGCATCAGGCCATTCGTGACCTGGTCAGTCCCATGCGGCACGCTCTGGACGAATTGGCATAAGTCGGACGACGGTAACGGGTATACAGGGCCACTGCTTTGGGCTCCCGGGCCCCGGCTTGCAATACCCTCGACGCGGCAAGAAGGAACGGACATGAGTAGCTGGTTGGACAAGATAATGCCGGGCATGAACCGGGCTCAGAATGAGCAGCGTTCGAGTGTGCCCGAAGGTTTGTGGAAGAAATGTCCGAAATGCAGCGGCTTCCTGTACCGCCCGGAGCTGGAAAAGAACCTGGATGTCTGTCCCAAGTGTGACCATCACATTCGGGTATCGGCCCGGCGGAGGCTGGATATCTTTCTGGATGCGGAGCCGCGGGAAGAGATTGCTGCCGATCTGGAGCCTTACGATCGCCTCAAGTTCAAGGACAGCAAACGCTACAAAGACCGTCTCAACCACAACCAGAAGTCGACCGGTGAAAAGGACGCGCTGGTCGTCATGCGCGGCGCCGTCCATGGTGTCGATGTGGTGGCTGCGGCGTTCGAGTTCAATTTTCTGGGCGGCTCGATGGGTGCTGTGGTCGGTGAGAAATTTGTTCGCGCCTGTAACCTTGCTCTGGAAGAGCGCATCCCGCTGGTGTGTTTTTCCGCCAGTGGGGGCGCCCGGATGCAGGAGGCCATCCTGTCCCTGATGCAGATGGCCAAAACCGCCGCGGCGCTGGAGCGTCTGAAACAGGCGGGCATTCCCTACATTTCCGTGTTGACCGACCCGGTCTTTGGCGGTGTGTCGGCCAGTCTGGCCATGTTGGGCGACCTGAATGTCGCCGAGCCCTACGCGCTGATTGGATTTGCCGGCCCGCGGGTCATCGAACAGACCGTGCGGGAGAAACTGCCCGAGGGCTTTCAGCGCAGTGAGTTCCTGCTTGAGCACGGGGCCGTCGACATGATCATCCCCAGGCTTGAGATGCGCGAACGCCTGGCCAAAATCCTCTCCAAGCTCAGTCACTGGCCCGAGCCCCATATCGAGCCAGATGATCCGGACCCGATAGAAGTACCGAATGAACCCACCGAAGAGTAACGCGAGCCTGGATGAGTGGCTGAGCTATCTCGAGTCCCTGCATCCGAAAACCATGGATCTGGGACTCGACCGCGTCCTGCTGGTATTGCGCCGGTTATTCCCGCGTCGTCCGGATGCCCGCATCATCACCATTGCCGGCACCAACGGCAAAGGTTCCACCGCGGCCGCATTGGAGAGCCTGCTGCGTGCCCGGGGGCGGACGACCGGTCTCTACACCTCGCCGCACATCCTGGCCTACAACGAGCGGGCCCGCATCAATGGCCAGGCGGTCGGGGATGCAGCATTGATTGATGCCTTCCAGCGCATCGAAGCCGCCCGCGGCAACGTCTCGCTGACCTATTTTGAGTTCGGCACGCTGGCGGCGTTTCTGCTGTTTGCCGACAGCAACGTGGACGACTGGGTGTTGGAGGTTGGGCTTGGGGGGCGGCTGGATGCGGTCAACAGCCTGGATCCGGATCTTGCCATCATTACCTCCGTGGCCATCGATCACAGCGACTGGCTCGGCAATGACCGGGTCACCATTGGCTTTGAAAAAGCCGGCATCCTGCGTCCCGGCATCACCGCGCTTTATGGCGAGGCGGATGCACCATCCTCGGTGCTGCAGCAGGCCCTGGCCCAGAAGGTGCAGTTGTATCGTGCCGGGCAGCAATATGACGCCGTTAATGAAGGCGATGGGCGGGCACGGATTCGTTATCAGTGGAAGGGCGAGTCCCGGGAGCTGAAGCTGCCCGTGCCCGCGTTACCGTTGCCCAGTGTTGCCTCCGCCATCCAGGCCCTGGCGTTGCTGGGAGAGGATCCGCAGTCGGTCGATATTATGGCAGCCCTGAAGTTCGCACCGCTGCAGGGGCGCTTTGAGATTGTCCGGGACGCGCCGAGGGTGATTCTCGATGTCGGTCATAATCCTCATGCGGCCGGGTGGCTGGCTGGGCGACTGCAGGATGAAGCCTGTCAGGGACGAACATTCGCGGTATATGCCGGGCTGGCGGACAAAGACACAGTTGGGGTCTTTCAGGCCTTGTCGCCCGTGATCGATCGCTGGTTGCCGGCGTTGCTTAGCGAGCCCCGGGCTCTTGAGCGGGCAGCGCTCCGGGAGCGTCTGGAATCGGCCGGGCTGGGTGATTCGCCAGTGTATGACACTGTGGCAGCGGCTCTTTCAGCGGCACTGGAAGGGGCGGCCGCAGAAGATCGGGTGATTGTTCTGGGCTCGTTCTACACCGTCGCGGAAGCCAAGCGGGCGCTGACGGATGGAGCCAAAGGCACCATTTGAAGCCGCTGCAAAAGTGTCGGGAAGAATGGCGCTGGTCAGTGCCCGGAGCCGCGGGTTACACTCCCTTTTGTTTTTTGAACCGAGGGTAGAGGGTCGATTGTGGATGGACTAAAGCAACGCATCGTGGGCGCACTCGTTCTGGTTTCCCTGGCGGTGATTTTCGTCCCCATGCTGTTTGATGAACCAAGGCAAGCGCAAACCACCAAGACAATCGATATTCCGGAGCAACCGGCTTTTCCTGAAGTTCGCATCGAGAAACCGCAGGCCCCGGACCTTGCCGACCAGCCCGAAGAGGTTCCCTTGCCGGCAGATGCTGATACAGGCTCTGACGAGTCCGGTAACCAGAAGTGGACCCTGGAGGAAATTCCTGATCAGCCAAAGGCCAAGCCGGCCACCACGACAGAGCCTGACAAGGAACAGTCCGTCACTGAGGAAAAGGTCGCCGAGAAAGTTCCGGAAATCACCAAACCTGAACCCTCCCGCGAAGAAACCACGGAAAACCATAGCCGCGAAGCGCTCAAAGGCGCCTGGCTGGTCCAGCTGGGCAGCTTCGGAAACCAGGAAAATGCCAACCGGCTCCGGGACTCGGTGATCGACAAGGGCTACGACGCTTTCACCACCCAGTACGAAAATGGGGGCAAAACCCTGACCCGTGTCATTTCCGGGCCCTTCGCCAAGAAGACCCTGGCGCAGCAAGCCAAGTCACAGTTGGACAAGGCCTTTGGCGTCAACAGCCTGGTGATGTCTGGCGATAGCGAATAGACAGTGGCCGAACAGGAACCTGCTGATTTGCACCCTGATATGGTTTGGGGTGGGCGTGATTCCTGCTAGAATTGCGTTTCGCTTGAATCGTACTTGGGCTGCTGAATGAATGCCTTGATCTGGATCGACTGGGTCATCATCGTCGTTATCGCCGTATCCACCCTGATCAGTCTGAAACGTGGCTTCGTACGCGAGGCGCTGTCCCTGGTGACCTGGATTGCTGCCTTCATCATTGCCCGCTCGTTTCATCCCAATATGCAAACGTTATTGGCCGACACGGTCGAGACGCCCTTAGTGCGACTGGCCGCAGCCTTTGCCATTCTGTTTTGCGGTACGCTGATAATCGGCGCTCTGATCAACAATTTTATTGTCCATCTGGTCCGGATAACGGGCCTGAGCGCCACGGATCGGGTGCTTGGCATGGGGTTTGGACTGGCCCGGGGCATGGTGTTGGTGGTGTTTGCGGTGGCGATGCTGCGTCTGACGCCAGTGGTCAACGATACCTGGTGGCAGAGTTCGGTATTGGTCAACCGCTTTATTCTGGTGGAACAGTGGTCGCGCCGGGTTTTCGGCGACGAGATTGAACGCTTTATGGGTGGCTCAGTGCAGGCCGCCATGGCTGTAGGCGTCGGACATCCGACGTCAGCGGTCTGACGCAGCATTGCGCCAGACCCGATTTAGGGCACGTCTCAGGCGTGCTGCTCATGGGTAAAACGTCGGAGTAAAAGCACGCTATGTGCGGAATTGTCGGAATCGTTGGCAAGAGTTACGTCAACCAGAGCCTTTATGACGCTCTTACGGTCATGCAGCACCGCGGCCAGGATGCGGCCGGCATGGTGACGTTCGAGAACGAGCGTTTCTTCCTGCGAAAAGACAACGGTCTGGTACGGGATGTTTTTCGGACCCGTCACATGCGTCGCCTGGTGGGCAATGTGGGGATCGGCCACGTCCGTTACCCCACGGCGGGGACGTCCAGCTCGGCCGAGGCCCAGCCTTTCTATGTGAACAGCCCCTACGGGATTACTCTGGCGCACAACGGCAATCTGACCAATGCCAATCAGCTGGCAGAAGACATCTTCCGTTCAGATCTGCGCCATATCAACACCAACTCCGATTCCGAGGTGCTGCTCAACGTCTTCGCCCATGAATTGCAGAAAATGGGCCAGCTCAAGCCCACCAAGGACGAGATCTTCACTGCGGTGAAGGCCGTTCACAAGCGCTGTCGTGGCGCCTATGCGGTCATTGCGATGATCACCGGGTATGGCATTGTCGGTTTCCGGGATCCCAATGGTATTCGTCCCGTGTGCTACGGCGTGCGCGAGACCGAAAAGGGCAAGGAATACATGATTGCCTCCGAGAGCGTGGCGCTCAGTGCCCTGGGCTTCAAGGTGGTGCGCGATATCGCCCCGGGCGAGGCGGTTTACATCGAAACCGACGGCACCCTGTACACCCAACAGTGTGCGGACGGGTCCGAGCTGCACCCCTGTATCTTTGAGCATGTGTACTTTGCGCGGCCGGATTCAATCATCGATGGTATCTCGGTTTACAAGGCCCGCCTGCGCATGGGCGAGACCCTGGCCGACAAGCTGTTGCGGGAAAAACCCGACCATGACATCGATGTGGTGATGCCGATTCCGGACACCAGCCGTACCTCGGCGTTGCAGCTCGCTCATAACCTGGGCGTGAAGTTCCGCGAGGGCTTCATCAAGAACCGCTATATCGGCCGGACCTTCATCATGCCTGGCCAGAAAATGCGCAAGAAGTCTGTGCGCCAGAAGCTCAACCCCATCGAGCTGGAGTTCCGTGGCAAGAACGTATTGCTGGTGGACGATTCCATTGTACGTGGCACCACCTGCAAGGAAATCGTTCAGATGGCACGGGACGCCGGCGCGAACAAGGTCTATTTCGCCTCTGCCGCGCCTCCCGTTCGTTATCCCAACGTGTACGGCATCGACATGCCGGCGGCCAGCGAGCTCATTGCCCACGATCGCACCGTGGAGGAAGTTCAGGAGCTGATCGGTGCTGACTGGCTGATCTACCAGGATCTGGAAGATCTGGTGGAGTGTGCGCTGGAGGGCAATCCCCACGTGGCCCGCTTCGACTGTTCCGTGTTCGACGGCCAGTACATTACCGGGGACGTGGATGCCCAGTATCTCCAGGATCTGGAAGATGAGCGCAACGACGAGAAGAAACAGGGTCGCAATAAGGAACTGATGGCCGACAACGGCGTTCTCGACCTGCATAACGACGAGTGAAGCCATGAGCAAAACGGAAAAAGTAGAAGCCTGGATTCCCCGCTCCCAGCTCGACGATGCCAGCCTGGAAACGCTGGCGTTGCGCGCGGGGCAGCGCCGTTCGCCGGAACTGGAGCACAGCGAGGCCATTTACCCGACCTCCAGTTTCGTATACGGCAGTGCGGCCCAGGCTGCCGCGCGCTTTGCCGGCGATGAGCCGGGGAATATCTATTCCCGTTTTACCAATCCCACCGTGGCGGCGTTCGAGGAACGCATGGCGGCGCTGGAAGGTGGTGAAAGGTCGGTCGCGACGGCTTCCGGCATGGCTGCCATCCTCAGTACCTGCATGGCACTGCTCCAGCAGGGGGACCACGTGGTGTGTTCGCGCAGCGTATTTGGCACCACTACGGTCCTGTTTGAAAAGTACATGGGGCGTTTTGGCGTTACCACGACGTTTGTGGACCTGACGGATACCGCCGCCTGGGCTGAGGCGGTGACGCCGGATACCCGCATGCTGTTTATCGAAACCCCGTCCAACCCGTTATGCGGCGTGGCGGATATGGCGGCCCTGGCGAAGGTGGCGAAGGACAACGACGCCTACTTTGTCGTGGATAACTGCTTCTGCACCCCGGTACTTCAACGTCCCTTCGAGTGGGGCGCGGATGTGGTCATTCACTCCGCCACCAAGTACCTGGATGGGCAGGGACGTTGCGTGGGCGGCGTTGTGGTCGGTAGCAACGAACTGATGACGGAAGTCTACGGTTTCCTGCGTTCTGCCGGGCCGACACTCAGCCCGTTCAATGCCTGGGTGTTCCTCAAGGGCCTGGAAACCCTGCCGCTGCGCATGCGGGCCCACTGTGAACAGGCCCAGGCCATCGCTGAATGGCTGGAGAAACAGCCGGCCGTTGAGCAGGTCTTTTATGCGGGGCTGCCTTCCCATCCCCAGCATGAGCTGGCGGAAAAACAGCAGTCCGGGTTTGGCGGCATCGTCTCCTTTACCCTTAAAGGTGGGCGGGATGAGGCCTGGCGCTTTATAGACGGCACCGAGATGGTGTCGATCACGGCCAACCTCGGAGATGTGCGTACCACGATTACCCATCCCGCGACTACAACCCATGGTCGCATTTCAGATGAGGACAAGCGTCTGTGTGGCATCAGCGAGAACCTGATCCGACTGTCCGTTGGGCTGGAGAACCTGAAGGATCTCCAGGCTGACCTCCAGCGCGGACTGGATGCGGCCAGCCAGGCAGGTTGAACCGATTGTCACGGTGCTTCCTGAAATCAGAGTGTTATACTCAATAGTTAATGTCGTCTCTATGGTGAAGTAGGCATCCGGCGCCCCGGAATACCTGGAAAGCAGCCGGAGCCGGGGAGCAAGCAACCTTTAATGTCAGAAGCGAAACTCGAACGAACCACGACCCAGGAGAAGCAGCAACGCTTTCAGCGCTACCTGGCCCAGGGCGGCCGCGAAGGGGCCATGATCGGGTTGGTGGCCCTGTGCGTGTACCTGTCCATGGCCCTGTTCTCCTATAACCCGGCGGACCCGGGCTGGGCGGTGGTTGGCCACAATGCCGAGGCCACCAACTACGCAGGGCGTACCGGTGCCTGGTTTGCCAGCCTGCTGTTTACTTTCTTCGGTCAGATGGCCTACCTGTTCCCACTCCTGATCGCCAATTACGTGGTGCTGCTATTCCGACGCCGCTACCGGCGGGGCACCTCCTTTCACGGGCCGCTGTTCATGTTGCGGATGGGCGGCTTTGTTTTGGTCCTGCTGGCGGGTAGCAGCCTTCTTGCGCTCTACCGCATGTTCGGCACAGACCACTCGGCCGGCGGTGTGATCGGTCAGGAGATCGCCGGAGCCATGGTGGCGATCTTCAATCTTCCCGCCACTACACTCTTGCTGGTGGCGATTTTCCTGTTTGCGTTGACGCTCTTTACCGGCCTGTCCTGGATGCGGCTGATGGATGTGCTGGGTTCGTGGACCCTCAAGGGCTGGGAAAAACTCGCGGCCCTGGTTCAGCGCCGCAGCCTTTCAGCGCCGACCGCGGGAGGCAACCCGAAGCCTGAAAAACCGGAGAAGGCGCCGGCGCCGCCGGTGGTTACCGATCGGGTCGAAGACACTCGTCCTGGCCTGATGGCGCGTTTCAAGGCACGCTTTCGGCGCAATAGCGGGGGAGCGGCGATTGAGGAAAGGCGGGAGCCTGTTATTCCCGATCCCGCTCAGGGCAGGGAACCTGTTGCCCGTAAAGCGGAGGCCTTGCCGTCTCCTGGCAAGAAAGAGAAAAAGCAGGGCGCACCGGAGAGCGAAGAACAGAAATCTCCGAAAATTTCGCCCTTCAAGCGCAAGCAGGATACCAGCAAGCGTGCCCAGAAGGCGCAGCAGCCCTCGTTGTTTGATGACGATGACGGGCCGCTGCCGTCCATCGCCTTGCTCGATCCGCCGGAACACCACAAGAAAAAAGGGTACTCCCAGGAGTCCCTGGCCTATCTCTCGCGGTTGCTGGAAGAGAAACTGTCTGATTTCGGCATCTCCGTGGAAGTGGTGGAGGTGAATCCCGGGCCGGTCATCACCCGTTTCGAGATTCAGCCAGCGCCCGGGGTCAAGGTCAGTCGCATTTCCAATCTCGTGAAGGATTTGGCGCGTTCACTGGCGGTGATCAGTGTGCGGGTGGTCGAGGTCATTCCCGGCAAGTCCGTGGTGGGGATCGAGATTCCCAACGAAGAGCGCGAGATGGTTCGGCTCAGCGAGGTGCTTTCCTCCAAAACCTATGATGAGGCCGCTTCGGCCCTGACTATGGCCCTGGGCAACGATATCGGCGGCAATCCCGTGGTGGCGAACCTGGCGAAAATGCCGCACCTGCTGGTGGCCGGTACCACCGGCTCCGGTAAGTCCGTGGGTGTGAACGCCATGATCCTGAGTATGCTGCTCAAGGCGACCCCGGAAGAGGTGCGCATGATCATGGTGGATCCCAAGATGCTGGAGCTCTCCATCTACGAGGGGGTGCCGCATCTGCTTTGTCCGGTCGTTACCGACATGAAGGAGGCCGCCAACGCCCTGCGCTGGTGTGTGGCCGAGATGGAACGCCGCTACAAGCTCATGGCTTCGCTGGGTGTCAGGAACGTGGCCGGGTTCAATCGCAAGGTACGGGAGGCGGCCGAGGCGGGCGAACCACTCAAGGATCCTCTGTGGAAGCCGGATGAACACCTGGAGAATGGCGAGGAGGAACGGCCAGATCTCGAGCCGTTGCCCTTCATCGTTGTCATCATCGACGAATTTGCCGACATGATGATGATCGTCGGTAAGAAGGTGGAAGAGCTGATCGCCCGTATTGCCCAGAAAGCGCGGGCTGCGGGCATCCACCTGATTCTGGCCACCCAGCGCCCGTCGGTGGACGTCATTACCGGCCTGATCAAGGCCAATATACCGACCCGGATGTCGTTCCAGGTATCCTCCAAGGTGGATTCGCGTACCGTTCTGGACCAGGGCGGCGCGGAGCAGCTTCTGGGGCATGGTGACATGCTGTACCTGCCGCCCGGATCGGGCATGCCGGTTCGGGTGCACGGGGCCTTCGTGGCCGACGACGAGGTCCATCGCGTGGTGCAGGCCTGGAAGAACCGCGGCGAACCGGAATATGTCGACGAAGTCCTGACCGGGGGCGAGGCTGACAGTGTGCCCGGCATGCCCAATCTGGGGCTGGATTCCACCGACAGCGAGCAGGATGCGCTGTTTGACGAGGCCGTAGCCTTTGTCACCGAGAGCCGGCGCGTGTCCATTTCATCCGTACAGCGCAAATTCAAGATCGGTTACAACCGTGCCGCCAATCTGGTCGATGCCATGGAAGCAGCCGGTGTCGTGAGCGCAGCCGGTCACAACGGCGCCCGTGAAGTGCTGGCGCCACCACCGCCAAAGGACTGATAGCTATGCCAATATCCCGCTACAACTGGTTGATCTGGATCTGTCTGGCCGTGCTGGCGATTCATGCCAATGCAGCGTCCGCCGAAGACAGTGGAAAAGCCGCTGAACGTGAGCTGAGCAAGCTGCTGGAAAACTACCAGACCTACCAGGCTGACTTTACCCAATCCCTGGTGGACGATACCGGCGCCCAGATCCAGCAGGCCAAGGGGAGTCTCAAGGCCAAGCGGCCGGGGCTGTTCTACTGGCGCTCGGAGCCGCCGCTGGAACAGGTGATTACCGCCGATGGCAAGATCGTGAAGGTGTACGATCCGGATCTCCTGCAGCTGACGCTCTATCCCATGGACAAGAAACTGTCGGCCACGCCGGCCCTGCTGCTCAGCGGCAATGTCGACGGGTTGGCCGAGGCCTATGAGGTATCGGAGCAGGAGGCGACTCCGGGTGCCGCTTTCCGGCTCAAGCCAAAGAATGCGGAATCCCTTTTCACCTCGCTGACCCTGCATTTCGAAGACGGCCGTCTGGTCGAGATGCGCATGCATGATTCACTCGATCAGCGCAACACGCTGCGCTTCTCCAGCATCGTCATCAACGAGCCGGTCGATAACGCCACGTTCGATCTCGAAGTTCCGGATGATGTGGATGTGATTTCCAACCTGGAGTCACAGTAGTGCAGGAGGGGCTGTTCCAGGACGAGCCCGGGTTACGGCCGCTGGCAGCACGCATGCGGCCCCGAAACCTGTATGAGTACGTCGGCCAGGCCCACCTGGTGGCGCCCGGCAAGCCGCTGCGGTTGGCGGTGGAGAAGGGACAGCTCCACTCCATGATCCTCTGGGGCCCGCCGGGGGTTGGCAAGACGACCTTCGCCCGCCTGCTCGCGGAGCAGGGTAATGTCCACTTCGAAACCCTCTCGGCGGTGTTGGCGGGTGTCAAGGATATCCGCGCGGCCGTCGAGCAGGCCAAGCACCGCCGTCAGCAGGAAGGGCGTGATACGCTGCTCTTCGTTGACGAGGTGCATCGCTTCAACAAGGCGCAGCAGGATGCCTTTCTGCCCCATATCGAAGAGGGCACGATCCTGTTCGTGGGCGCCACCACCGAGAATCCCTCCTTCGAACTCAACAGCGCTTTGCTGTCACGCACCCGGGTCTATGTCCTCAAGCCACTGAGTGAGGACGACCTGCGAACGCTGCTGCAACGGGCGCTGGAATCCTCCGACGGTCTCGCCGGGCGGATCGTGCTGGAAGAGGGGGTGTTGGACCTCATGGTGCAGGCAGCGGACGGCGATGCGCGGCGGGCCCTCAATGTGCTGGAGGTGGCGTCGGATCTGGCCGAACCGGACGGGGAAGGGCACGAGCGGATCGATCGAACCATTCTGGAGCAGGTGCTGCAGACCTCACTGCGGCGCTTCGACAAGGGCGGGGATGTCTTCTATGACCAGATTTCCGCCTTGCACAAATCGGTTCGCGGGTCAGACCCGGATGCCAGCCTGTACTGGATGTGCCGCATGCTCGATGGCGGGTGCGATCCGCTCTACGTGGCGCGCCGTCTGGTGCGAATCGCCAGCGAGGATATCGGCAATGCCGACCCGCGGGCGCTGCAGCTGGCGATGAATGCCTGGGATGTGCAGGAGCGCCTGGGAAGCCCCGAAGGCGAGTTGACCCTGGCCCAGGCAGTGATCTACCTGGCGATGGCGCCGAAGAGTATCGGTGTCTATGCGGCCTACAACCAATGCCGGGCTGATATTCGCAAGCAGCCGGACTATGAGGTGCCCGTCCATCTGCGCAATGCCCCGACCCGTCTGATGAAAGAGCTGGGCCACGGTGCGGAATACCGTTATGCCCATGATGAACCGGAAGGCTTTGCCGCCGGTGAGTCCTATTTCCCGGAAGCGCTTCACGGAACCCGTTACTATGACCCGCCCAAGCGGGGTTTGGAGGTCAAGTTGGCGGAAAAACGCGAGTATCTCGATGCCCTCAATGCGAAAAGCGGCAAACAGCGCTATGGAGGAAAGCACTGATGCAGTGGTTGGTTATTGCGCTGGGGGGCGCGTTGGGGGCCATGGGCCGTTATTGGGTAGTGACCGCAGTCACCGCCGCAGCCGGGCGCTGGATCCCCTGGGGGACGCTGGCAGCAAATGTGGCCGGGTCCCTGGTGATTGGCCTGTCCTACGTCATCTTCGTGGAGCGCGCGGCGCTGAGTCCCGAATGGCGATCGCTGGTCATGGTCGGCCTTCTGGGCGCCTTCACGACGTTTTCCTCTTTCGCTCTGGAAGCCGTGCATCTCCTGCAGGAAGGTGCATGGCTGCGGGCCATGGTTTACCTGCTCGGCAGCGTTATACTATGCATCCTCGCGGCGGGCCTGGGACTGTGGGCCGGGCGACAATGGTAATGCTTTGATAAAAACAGATTCTGATAGGACCGAATAACCATGCTTGATCCTAAAACCGTGCGATCACAGCCGGAAACCGTAGCGGAACGACTGAAGCTGCGCGGCTACGAATTTGATCTGACGACTTTCAACGAACTGGAAAGCCGGCGCCGGGATATTCAGGTCCGTACCGAGCAGTTGCAAAGCGAGCAGAACAAGCGCTCCAAGGGTATCGGCAAGGCCAAGGCCGCGGGCGAGGACATCCAGCCGTTGCTGGATGAGGTCAACGATCTCAAGCAGCAGCGGGCCGAGGCTGAAGAGCAGCTGCGCTCCCTGCAGGAAGAACTGAACGCGTTTCTGGCGGGCATCCCTAACCTGCCTGACGAGGACGTACCGCCCGGAGCGGACGAAGAGGACAACGTTCAGATCCGCCAGTGGGGCGATAAGCCCAGCTTTGATTTCGAGCCCCGGGACCACGTCGATATCGGCGAAGGCCTGGCAGGCCTCGATTTCGAGAATGCCAGCAAGCTGGCGCGTTCACGCTTTGTGGTCATGCATGGGCCCATCGCCCGCCTGCATCGTGCCATTGCCCAGTTCATGCTGGACCTGCACGCGGTTGAGCATGGCTACGAAGAAGTCTACCTGCCTTACCTGGTCAATCGGGATTCCCTGTTCGGGACCGGTCAGTTGCCCAAGTTTGCCGAAGATCTCTTCCAGATTGGCGATGATGGTGAACTTTATCTGATTCCGACCGCCGAGGTGCCGGCCACCAACCTGGTTCGCGACCGTATCGTGGAAGCCGACGAACTGCCGCTGCGTCTGGTCTGTCACACCCCCTGTTTCCGCAGTGAAGCCGGCTCCTACGGCCGCGATACGCGAGGCATGATTCGCCAGCACCAGTTCGACAAGGTGGAGCTGGTGCAGATCGTGCGCCCGGAAGAATCGGAGCAGGCGTTGGAGAACCTCACCGGGCACGCTGAGAATGTCCTCAAGCTCCTCGGTTTGCCGTATCGGGTGGTGACGCTCTGCGGTGGCGACATGGGCTTCTCCGCGGCCAAGACCTACGACATCGAAGTCTGGCTGCCCGGACAGGACCGCTATCGCGAGATCTCTTCCTGCAGTAATACCCGTGATTTCCAGGCCCGGCGCATGAAAGCCCGCTGGCGCAACCCGGAGACCGGCAAACCGGAACTGCTGAACACTCTGAACGGTTCGGCACTGGCGGTAGGGCGCACCCTGGTCGCGGTACTGGAAAACTATCAGCGGGCCGATGGCTCCGTGAAGGTACCCGAGGCACTGCGCCCCTACATGGGCGGTCTTGAAGTGATTGAACCGAAGTAAAGAGTACGCCATGAAAACTCTGCCCCTCAGCCTGGATGTCTCCAATACCGCCATCCTTTGCATGGGTGATTCAGCGCGGTTGATCTCGAAAGCGGAGCGTTTCTGGCTGGCCGGGGCGGAACTGGTGTGGTTGGGCAATATACCGGATGCATGGGCTGACCTGGAGCGAGTCGGTGTGGCCGGGCATGGTGCCGACCGGCTGCCCGACGGTGCTTACCGCTGGGGGCTCGTCGATACCGGTGATAACGATGAAAACCGGCGTGTTGGTCTGGCCTGGCAACAACAGGGCCTGGACTGCTGGATTCAGGGGCTGCCGGAGGCGTCTCGCCTGCATTTTCCCGCTACGGTGGAACGTGGACCGTTGCGTGTGGCACTGGATACCGGGGGCGAGAATCCCGTGGTGTCGCGGTGGGCGCGGCAACAGCTGGAAAAAGCACTGCCGAAGGGGCTGGGGCCACTGCTGGAAAAGGCGACCCAGCGACTGCGGCAAAAAGCTGAGAGCCTGAACAGCAGTGACGCCCGACGCCGTTTCTGGAACCGACTGCTGGAGGGACCACTGAGCCAGGGCGCGACCGCCCGGAGCGACGCGCAGCTGTCCCACGCGATTGATACGGTATTTGAGGAAGCCCTCCGGAACGACCAGCAGGGCCGCGTATTCCTGATCGGAGCCGGCCCCGGCGATCCTGACCTGTTGACCGTCAAGGCATTGCGACTGATCGGCCAGGCCGACGTGGTGGTTTATGACCGTCTGGTATCGTCCACGATCCTCAACATGATCCGCAGTGACGCAGAGCGAATCCACGTCGGCAAAAAACGCTCTAAGCACACCGTGCCGCAGCAGGGCATCAATCAGATGCTGGTGGACCTGGCCAGGAGCGGCAAGACCGTCGTGCGCCTGAAAGGCGGCGATCCCTTCATCTTCGGGCGCGGCGGGGAGGAGATCGAAACTCTGGCCGAGGCCGGCATCGGCTTCGAGGTGGTGCCCGGCATTACCGCCGCCTCAGGCTGCGCGGCCTATTCCGGCATCCCGCTGACCCATCGCGATTACGCCCAGTCCGTCCGTTTCGTGACCGGCCATCTCAAGAACAACACCACGGATCTGCCGTGGAACGACCTGGTTCAGGGCAACCAGACGCTGGTGTTCTATATGGGGCTGGTCGGCCTTCCCATTATCGCCCGGGAACTCATCAATCACGGCATGTCCGGGACGATGCCGGTGGCACTGGTATCCCAGGGGACTCTGCCGGATCAGGTGGTGGTGACGGGAACGCTGGACACGATCGCCGATCGTGTGGATGCTTCCGGCGTAAAGGCGCCGACGCTGGTGATCGTTGGAGAGGTGGTGAAGTTGCGCGAGCAGCTGGACTGGTTGGGCGATGGTATCGTAACGGTGGACAGCACGACCCGGGATTGATTCCACTCTCCCGGGCCGCACAATGCCTTTCCGACGTCCTAGCCCTTCTTCCTCGCCGGCAGGACGTCTTTCAGCTTGTCCCGCATCTCGAGAATCGCCTTTTCGGTGGTCTCCCAGTCGATGCAGGCATCGGTGACCGAAACGCCGTACTGCAGGTCATCCAGGTTTTCCGGAATCTTCTGGTTGCCCCAGTTGATGAAACTCTCAACCATCAGGCCAATGATGGATTCGTTGCCTTCGATAATCTGATGGGCAATGTCCTGCATCACCAGCGGTTGGATCGCCGGGTCCTTGTTGGAATTAGCGTGGCTGCAGTCCACCATGATCGCTTTGCGCAACCCGGCCTTTTCCAGATCTTTTTCACACAGGGCGACACTTACCGAGTCGTAGTTGGGCTTGCCGCCGCCTCCGCGCAGAACCACGTGGCCGTATTGGTTGCCCTTGGTGCGGATAATCGCCACCTGACCTTCCTGGTTGATGCCCAGGAAGCTGTGGGGGTGGGAGACTGACTTCATGGCATTGACTGCCACGTCCAGGCTGCCATCCGTGCCGTTCTTGAAGCCGATGGCCATGGACAGGCCACTGCTCATTTCACGATGGGTCTGGGACTCGGTGGTCCGTGCCCCAATGGCCGACCAGGAAATGGTGTCCTGCAGGTACTGGGGGGAGATCGGATCCAGCGCCTCGGTGGCTGCAGGCAGACCCAGCTCGGCAATGTCCAGTAGCAGTCGGCGACCGATATGCAGGCCCTGCTCGATATCGAACGAATCGTTCAGGTGCGGGTCATTGATCAGGCCTTTCCAGCCGATGGTGGTGCGCGGCTTCTCGAAGTAGACGCGCATCACCAGATAAAGAGTGTCACTGACCTTGTCGGCCAGGGCGCGCAGGCGCTCGGCGTATTCCCGCGCGGCTTTGGGGTCATGGATGGAGCAGGGGCCGACCACGAGAAAGAGTCGGTGATCCTTGCCATCCAGGATGTCATTGATGGTCTGACGGCCTTCAAGCACTGTCTTGGATGCTTCCTCACCAAGCGGCATTTCGCGCTTGAGAGCTTCCGGAGTAATCAGGATTTCCTGACTGGCCACGTTGGTATTTTCGATCTGGTTGCCTGACATTGAAACAGTATCCCTAAAACGCGTTGCGACATGTCGATTGTCCAGGGCGCTGAGAGGCCTCCGAGAAACATGGCCCGGGCAGGCGAGAATGTCTACGAGGCCCATTGGAGCGCGGCCTGACAGCCGCCGAGGGCGTTCTATACTGCTGTATTTGCGAATTCAATGCAATCCACATGGGTCTCAAAGTGGCAAGCCTGAGCCTCCATTGCCTCTTCGGTCTGAAGCTTTCTGGATTCCGGCCAGGGTGTCGTTTATCTTGAGAAGGTATCGAGGTACCCCTGTCACCGGACTGGCTCGGGTTAGGTATTCCACTGATAAAGGAATGTTGTGAGTCTGATTGAAACGATCATCAACCAGCTGCGGGTTCCTGACCTTCCTTACCCCGTAAAACGCCAAGCTTCCGAAGATGCCCCCGATTGGACGCCGGTGCTTGCACACGCCTGGCGCAGTCAAACCGACAAGACGGTCATTGCCGTCCTCAAGCAGCACCCGGACCCTTTTACGTTGCGAGCGGTCAACGCGGCCTATCTGGCCGACCGGATCATGGACATCTATCTGCAGAAGTCCGGCTTGCATGCCACTCTGGTGACGCGGGTGGCCCGGTTGCGGTTCTGGCTCGCCGGTGACCTGGCGCTCAAGGGTGAGGACGCTGTGGCAACCGCGAGCCCCGTGCGCCAGTGGCTGGACAGCCTGAGCGAACTGCGTGGCTGGAGCGACACCGGCGGACGCAGTGCCCGGCGTTTGCTGGAAAAGCTCGATCAGCTTGTGGATGTGGTGGGGCAGGCATTCGAAACTGGAGACACGGCCGGGCTCGATCAGTACGTCGCACAATGGCAAGCCGACCAGGACAAGCAGCAGGAACGGGTGGAAAAGCTGCGTAAAAGGCTGCTTGAAACGGAGCAGGGGGCCGCGCTCCAGCGCGCCGCGGATGGAAAGGCCTGGGCGCTGATGGGGCAGCTGCTGCGGCAAAGGCAGTTGCCAGCGGCCGTGTCTGATTTTCTTAAAACCGACTGGCAACCATTGCTGCGTCAGATTGCCTACAAACAGGGCACCGGATCCGACCAGTGGCGCCATGCGCGCCGCGCCATGGAATGGTTGATCTGGGCTATGGACCCTGCGCTTTCCAATAAGGAGCGGGACAAACTGTATCAGGTAGGCGAGAAACTGACCGATACCCTGCAGCAAGTGTGGCGAAGTGCCTCCGACACGCCACCACCAATGGAGGATCTGGGGGTGATCCAGTCCTTGCTGGTACTGCGGCTGCGGGGGGAGTCGCCCGAGGTGGAGCCGGTCGAGATCCCGGAGCATGATCCCGAGTGGCTGCAAGTAGACAGCATGGACACGCAGGATTTTGCCGAGCTGACGGGGCAGTGGTTTGTCACCGGCGAGGGCGCCTCCGAAGAGCGGCGATACCTGTTTGCCATTTTTCCCGAGTCTGGGGAGGCGTTGTGGACCAACGGTCAGGGCGTCAAGCTTGGGGTCGAGTCCCTGCTGGCCGTGCAGGAACAGTTGCGGGATGAGACCTTGGCCCTGTTACCGCCGGCCCGGCATTTCCAGCAGGTACTGGACGATACCCTGAATGGTTTGGCCAAGGTCCTCGAGGCCCAGAAAAGGCAGCGGGACGCCGCCCGCGCCAAGGCACAGGCACAGGCCGAGGCCTTGCGCCGCGAACGCGAAGAAGCCGAACGCCGGGAGACGGAAGCAGCTGAGCGCGAGCGCCAGGCTGAAGCCGAGCGACAGCGCCAGGCCCAGCAGGCCGAGGAAGAAGCCGAGCAGGCCAAACAGGAGGCCCGGGCACGAGATCTGCTCAAGGAGGTGGATGCCCTGGAGCTGGGAGGATGGATTGAGGTCATCAGTGATGGCGAGAAACAGAAGCTGAAACTGGCGGTGCGGATCAATGCCAGCGGCAAGTTGGTGTTTGTCGATCGACTGGGTTTGAACCGCCAGGAAATCAACCGTATGGAACTTCGCGACCGACTGGCCGCGGGAGAGGCGCGCATTCTGAGTCAGGGTGCCGAGTTCGCCGATACGTTGTCCCGAGTGGTTGGCCGTATCAGGGTGGGTAAATAATGAGCCAAAGCGATGAACAGTTCGAACAGTGGATTCCCAGTGAAGATCAACGGCAGGAATATCGGCTGACGGGCCGCGTATGGGTCTATGTGGAAGTCGAGGCGCCGGACCCCATCAGTGGCGCCGACGGACGCTCGCTGCGCTGTTGGTCCAACGACATTTCCGCCAACGGCCTGCGATTACAGGCCCCGGAGCCCTTGCCACAGGGCGCGCTGTTGCCCGTGTGCGTGGAGATTGCCGCAGACCAGGCTTACTTCCTGATGGGGGAAGTCATGTGGTGCCGGCCCTCAGAAGATTCCGAAGGCCAGTTCACGGCGGGCTTTGCACTGCATGAGTCGGATCGGACCTCAATCCTGGAATGGAAAGAGGCCATTGCTCAGTTGTTAGCGGGGGATTAGCCTTCCGCTGCCTGAGCGGATTCGGAGTCATACTCCGGGTCATTCTGGGCGGCAGCCTTGAATGCGCCCAGCCCCTCATCCAGGAACTTCTCGGCATCTTTGACGGAGGTTTCCGGGACTTCCTCCATCGGCATATGACCCACCGTCGGGTAAGTGATGAGCTTGGCGTTGGGAATGTCGTTCAACCATTTATCGGCAATCTTCAACGGGATCCAGTCATCTTCTTCGCCCCACATCAACAGGGTGGGGGCCGAGATGCGGTAGAACGGCCGGGGATCAAGGTTTTTCGCCTGTTCGTCGATCATCTTCAGGGTTTTAACATAGAGTGGCTTGGCGCCCGGACGCTGGTTCATGCGGACATAGCGATAGATATCCTTGTCCTTGATTCGGCGCGGATCCCCGTAGACCCAGCGGACATTAAGCGTGACCACAATCGGAGGCTGGATGTAGTTGCCAATGAAGGCAATCGGCGGGAACGTGGCCAGGCCCAGGATCCAGGGGGTTTCCTGGGGGTAGCCGAAGGGATCCAGGAGGATCAGCTTGTCGACGCGTGCGGGGTACTTGGCGGCATAGCTGGCCGCAATGAAGCCGCCCAGGGAATTGCCGGCAATCGACACCTGTCTCAGATCCAGCTCGTCAATAAACTTGGCCACGGTGTTGAGCACGTTGTCGGCGTCGAAATCCTCAAGATTTTCCGGGCCCCCGGTCAAGCCATAACCCGGCATGTCCAGTGCGATGACCCGGTGGGTCTTTTTCAGCTCCTCAACCCAGCCGTCCCAGGTTTGCAGTGCCGAAAAGATGCCATGCATCAGGATGATCGGATCGCCTGAGCCCTGATCCTGATAGTGGATGTTGTAGCCGTTGATCTCGACGAACTTGGAATGTTCGTTGGTGTAGCGTTCCTTGAGGTCGTCCAGGGGGATTTCCGCGACGCCCATGGCGTTGGCCAGTGTCGGGCTGGCCTCCATGGCAGCGCCGATACTGGAACATCCGGAAAGCGTGCCGGACAGCACAAGCACTGCAAAAAACATCATCAGAAAGCGTCGAAGCAGAACAGCTGACTGCATACCAAGTATCCCCTGAACGATAAGGCTGGTAATGGAACCACCGAGTTAACGGTCTGCCAGTGGATCGATGCCGCTTAAGGCCTTGCCGGGCAAGCGCGGCAGGGCGATGAGGGCCACCAAAGCTGGCGATAGTGTACCGATTGTAACGGTGGGTAACAGTGACACAGTTCTGCTGCGACGAGATTGGCCGGGCAGCCTCACCGTCTCAGTCGTCGAGACTACCCATGGCAGTGACGTTGAAGCCGCCGTCGACGTAGAGAATTTCCCCGGTTATGCCGCTCGCCAGGTCGGAACACAGAAAAGCCGCGCTGTTGCCGACTTCCTCTGTGGTCACATTGCGACGCAGGGGCGCGCGCTTGGCATTTTCCGCCAGCATGCGGCGGAAACTCTTGATGCCGGAGGCGGCAAGGGTTTTGATAGGGCCGGCGGAAATGCCGTTGACCCGGGTGCCTTCGGGGCCTAGGGAACTGGCCAGATACCGGATGTTGGCTTCAAGACTGGCCTTGGCCAGCCCCATGACGTTGTAATTGGGCAGCACGCGCTGAGCGCCCAGGTAGGTCATGGCCATGATCGCGCCATTACGGTCCTTCATCATCGGGCGGGCAGCGCGGGCCAGGGCGGTCAGGCTGTAAGAGCTGATGTCATGGGCAATGCGAAACCCCTCGCGACTGGTCACGTCGGTGAAGTCGCCATCCAGGGTTTCTCCCGGTGCAAAGCCCACGGAATGGACCAGGATATCGAGGCCGTCCCAGTGCTCGGCGAGGGCGTCAAAGACGGCATCGATCTGATCATCGTCAGCGACATCGCAGGGCAGCACGATATCGCTACCCCACTGCTGGGCGAACTTTTCCACGCGAGGCTTGAGTTTTTCATTCTGGTAGGTCAGCGCCAGTGAGGCCCCCTGGGCATGAAGCGCTTCGGCTATACCGGTCGCAATACTGTGCTTGCTGGCCACGCCCACGACCAAAGCCCGCTTACCCGCTAGAAAACCCATGAGCTCTTCCTCTTTCTGTCATTCCGATTACTGAAACAAGATACCCGTCCGACCCAGGGCAAAATTGGCACACCGTGCCGTCTGACTCGCTTGGATAGCCCGGGTCACGAGACTTGGAGCTTCATTGTGACCCGAAGGCGGCACCGTGAGAAGCCGATGAAAGTCTAAGGTCTCAGGCGCTGGCTCCGTCGGAACCCCCGGCCTGATAAAAGAATGCCGCTTCCAGCAGATCCTGGGTGTAAGGGTGCTTGGGGTTTGTGAATACGGTCTCGGCATCACCGGATTCGACAATGCGTCCGTCCTTGAGGACCAGGATTCGGTGACTCAGGGCCCGGACCACGGCCAGGTCGTGGCTGATAAACAGATAGCTGAGGCGGTATTTGCGTTGCAGCTCCCGCAGCAGTTCGATGACCTGGGCCTGGACCGTGCGATCCAGTGCGGAGGTGGGTTCGTCCAGGATGATCAGCTCAGGTTTCAGCACCAGGGCCCGGGCAATCGCGATCCGCTGACGCTGGCCGCCGGAAAATTCGTGAGGGTAGCGATGGCGTGACAGGGGATCGAGCCCGACATCCTGCAGCGCCTGGATGACCAGATCTTCCTGCTCCTTTTCGTCGCCACTGCCATGGATGGTCAAACCTTCGCCCACGATTTCGGCAATCGACATGCGGGGGCTCAGGCTACCGTAAGGGTCCTGGAAAACCACCTGAATGGTCTTGCGGTAAGGCTTGAAGGCCTTTTGGTTGAGCTGGTCCACCCGCTTGCCGCGAATCCGGATCACGCCCTCGCTGCGTTGCAGTTTAAGTAGGGCCATCCCCAGGGTGGTCTTGCCGCTGCCGCTCTCTCCAACGATGCCCAGGGTTTCGCCCTCGCGCACGGACAGGGACACCCCGTCGACGGCGACGAAACTTTTCAGGGTACGCCCGAACAGGGACTTCTGGAGGGCAAAAGAGACTTTCAGCTGCTCCGTGGCCAGCAGGTCCTTGGCGGAATTCATGACCGGATGGGGTTTGCCGTGCGGGTCGGACGCTATGAGCTTGCGGGTGTAGGGGTGCTTCGGGTCGTCGAACAGGGTTTGACAGGGCGCCGATTCCACCACGCGTCCCTGCTGCATGACCACAACATTTTCGGCGTAGCGCCGCACGATACTGAGGTCGTGGGTAATCAGCAGGACCGCCATGCCCAGCTGTTTGCGCAAACGGTCCAGCAGCTCAAGAACCTGGCGCTGGACGGTGACATCCAGGGCGGTGGTCGGTTCGTCGGCGATCAGTAGCTCCGGTTCGTTGGCCAGAGCCATGGCAATCATGACCCGCTGTTTCTGTCCCCCGGAGAGTTCGTGGGGGTAACTTGTCAAACGGCGCTCGGGTTCAGGGATGCCGACCAGGCTGAGGAGCTCGATAATGCGATCGCGCGCTTGCGGCCCGCGCATGCCTTTGTGGATCAGCAGGGTTTCCCCGATCTGCTTTTCCACTGTGTGCAGCGGATTCAGGGACGTCATCGGTTCCTGAAAGATCATGGCGATTCGGTCGCCGCGCAGTGCCCGCAACTCGGGCAGCGACATGCGGGTCACATCTTCACCGTGGAACAGAATGCGACCGTTGGGGTGGGAGGCGTTGCGGTAATCGAGCAACTGCAGGATAGACAGGGCGGTCACCGATTTTCCGGAACCGCTTTCCCCCACGAGGGCCTTGAATTCCCCTTCCTGGATGTCAAAGCTGACTTCGTCGACTACGGTCTGGAGTCCCGTGCCGCCCTCGGTCCGTGTAGCGTCATGACGACCAAAGGCAACGCTCAGCTTGTCGACGGTCAGAATGGGCGACTTGGTGCTCATAGTCAGGCGCTCTTCTTGGGATCAAAGGCATCACGGACGGCTTCCCCGACAAACACCAACAACGTCAGCATGATCGACAGGGTGACGAAAGCGGTGATGCCGAGCCAGGGGGCCTGCAGGTTGGATTTCCCCTGGGCAATCAGCTCGCCCAGCGAGGGGGATCCCGGCGGCATACCGAAGCCCAGGAAGTCCAGGGAAGTCAGGGCGGTGATGGCGCCGGTCAGGAGAAAGGGCGTGAAGGTCAGGGTGGCCACCATGGCATTGGGCAGCATGTGCCGGAACATGATGCTGCGGTTGTCCACCCCCAGGGCCCTGGCGGCTCGTACGTACTCAAAATTGCGGGCCCTCAGGAATTCGGCCCTGACCACATCCACCAGTGCCATCCAGCTGAACAGCAGCATGATGCCAAGCAACCACCAGAAATTGGGCTGTACCAGGCTGGAGAGGATGATGAGCAGGAACAGGACTGGAAGCCCCTGCCAAACCTCAATGAATCGCTGCCCCAGCAGATCGATCTTGCCGCCATAGTACCCCTGCACAGCACCGACGATGACCCCGACGACACTGCTGAAGAAGGTCAGTGTTAACGCGAATATGACTGATATTCGGAAACCATAGATGACGCGGGCCAGTAGGTCGCGGGCCTGATCATCGGTTCCCAGCCAGTGGTCCGCCGAGGGTGGCGTTGGCGCCGGACTGGGAAGGTCCTTGACCACCGTATCGTAGCTGTAGGGAATCACCGGCCAGAGGAGCCAGCCATTGTTTTCAATCTCCTCCCGTATGAAGGGATCCCGGTAGTCCGCTTCCGTGGGCAGAAAACCGCCGAATCGCGTTTCCTGGACGGTTTCGAAGATCGGGAAGAACCATTCGTCCTGGTAGTGCACCACCAGGGGGCGGTCGTTGGCGATGAACTCTGCAAACAGTGACAGCCCGAACAACAGCAGAAAAAGCCACAGGCTCCAGAAGCCGCGACGATTGTTGCGGAAGCTTCTCAGTCGGCGTTTCTGAATGGGGGTGAGCCCCTTTTTCCTGATCGTCATACTCATTCCCGGGATTCAAAATCGATGCGGGGGTCGACCAGCATATAGGTGAGGTCGCTGACCAGTTTCAGCACCAGGCCCAGCAGGGTGAAGATGTAGAGCGTGCCAAACATGACCGGATAGTCCCGGTTCAGCGTGGCCTCGAAACCCAGTAGACCCAGCCCGTCGAGCGAGAAGATCACCTCAATCAGCAGTGCGCCGGTGAAAAACAGCTGCAGGAGCAGCCCCGGCAGTCCGGCAATCACGATAAGCATGGCATTGCGGAACACATGACCGTAGAGCACCCGTTTTTCTTCCAGTCCCTTGGCCCTGGCCGTGACCACGTATTGCTTGTTGATCTCATCCAGGAACGAGTTCTTGGTCAGCAGGGTGAGGGTGGCAAAACCGCCGATAACGTTCGCCGTTACCGGTAATACCAGGTGCCAGAAGTAGTCCAGAACCTGCTCGTACCAGGGCAGGGTCGACCAGTTGGGCGAGGTCAGACCGCGCAGGGGGAACAGGTCCCAGTAGCTGCCGCCGGCAAACAGGACGATTAGCAGAATCGCGAACAGGAACCCGGGAATGGCGTAGCCGATGATGATGACGGAACTGGTCCAGACGTCGAATCGCGAGCCGTCTACTACGGCTTTCTTGATCCCCAGTGGAATGGAGACCAGGTAGATGATGAGCGTCGACCAGAGTCCGATGGATACGGATACGGGCATCTTGTCGATGATCAGATCCACCACCGACTGGCCGCGAAAGAAGCTTTCCCCGAAGTCGAAGGTGGCATAGCCCTTGAGCATGATCCAGAAACGCTCGTAGGCCGGCTTGTCAAAGCCGTAGAGTTTCTCGATACGTTCGATCAGTTCCGGGCGCAGGCCCTCGCTGCCACGATAGCCTGAATCGTTGCCACTGCTCTGCACCTCGGTGCCCGCCGTGCTGCCCATGCGGTTCTGGACACCACCCTGCATCCCCTGCATCTGGGCCAGGGTTTGTTCCACCGGGCCGCCCGGCGCGGCCTGAACAATGACGAAGTTGAGCAGCATGATACCGAGCAGGGTCGGTATGATCAGCAGCAGGCGACGGAGAATATAACGGGCCATGGCCGTTTACCCCCGCCGCAAGGGTATGTGGAAGTGCTTGTTGGGAGCCTTCATGGCGTTTATTGCGTCCCTTGCGATGGTTCAATCCACCAGGTGTCCAGGGCAACACCACTGTCCGGGATAACCTGAGGGTGATGCAGTTTGTTCCAGTAGGCGACCCGGTGCATGGCCAGGTACCACTGGGGAATCACATAATGGCCCCACAGCAACACCCGGTCCAGGGCGCGGGTGCGGGCCACGAGCGTTTCTCTGTTTGGAGAGGCGATGACCTTCGCCACCAGTTCATCCACCACCGGATCGGATACGCCCATGTAATTGCGGGACCCCGGGGTCTTCGCTGCTTCGCTGGTCCAGTAGCTACGCTGCTCGTTGCCCGGTGATCGGGACTGGGGCAGTGAAAGGACTGTCATATCGAAATTGAACGACCGGATGCGCTGCACATACTGGTTGGTATCGATCAGGCGCACTTCCGCATCGATTCCGAGCTTTTCCAGATTCTTGGCAAAAGGCAGCACGACCCGTTCGAAAGCCTTCTGATGGAGCAGGATCTGGAACTTGAGCGGCTTGCCGGTTTCCTTGTTGACCATTTTGCCGTCTTTGACGGTATAGCCCGCCTTCTGCAGCAGCTGGTAGGCCTGGCGAAGATTGTCCCGGATGTTGCCGGAGCCATCCGACTTGGGCGGCTCGTATTCCTTGTTGAAGACTTCCGGCTTGAGCTGGTCCCGATAGGGTTCCAGAATCTCCAGCTCCCGTTTACTCGGGAGCCCCTGTGACTCCAGTTCGCTGTTCTCGAAATAGCTGTCGGTGCGGGTGTACTGGCCATAGAACAGGTTCTTGTTGGTCCAGGCAAAATCGAAGGCATAGGCCAGGGCCTGGCGTACCAGGGGATCCGAGAAGATATCCCGGCGGGTGTTGTAGATGAAGCCCTGCATGCCGGCCGGCATGTCGTGTTCGATCTCCTCTTTGACGATCAGGCCCTCATCGAACTTGTCACCCTCGTAGGCGGTTGCCCAGACCTTGGCGGTGGTCTCCAGGCGGAAATCGTAATTGCCGGCCTTGAAGGCTTCCAGCGCCACCGTATCATCGGAGTAGTATTCAAAGCGCAGGCGATCGAAGTTGAAGCGCCCACGGTTAACCGGAAGATCCTTGCCCCAGTAGTCATCCACCCGTTTGTATTCAACATAATTGCCGGCCTCAAAGTCGGCAATGCGATAGGGTCCGCTTCCCACAGGGGGTTCCAGGGTGACGCTGTTGAAGTCGCGGTCTTTCCAGTAGTGCTTGGGGAGTACCGGCAGCTGGCCCAGGATCAGGGGCAGCTCGCGGTTGGTCTTGTTCTTGAATTCAAAACGCACCCGATGCTTGTTGATCGCTTTGACGTTGGCGACGTCGGCATAATACTGAGCGTAGGCCGGGTTACCTTTCTCCACCAGGGTATTGAAACTGAATACCACGTCGTCCGCCTGAATCGGCTCGCCATCGTGGAAGCGTGCCTTGGGATTCAGGTTGAAAACCACCCAGGAACGATCATCAGGCATTTCGATGGACTCGGCGATCAGTCCGTATTCGGTGAATGGCTCGTCTTCAGACTGGACCGTCAGGGTGTCGTAGAGGTAGTTACTGGTGCCGGCTGCCGATACCCCCTTGATGGTAAAGGGATTGAACGTGTCGAAACCACTCGCGACCACCGCCTGGCGCAGGGTGCCACCCTTTGGCGCATCCGGCTTCACGTAATCAAAATGTTTGAAATCGGCGGGGTACTTGGGGGCGCCATACATGGCCACGGCGTGGCGGGGTGCGACTGCTGTTTCAGCCGCCTGGCCCGGGAAGGCAAGGGTAGCCAGCAGGGAAAAACCCAAGAGGAAAAGACAACGTGCGATGGTTCCTTTTTTCCGCATGTGAAAGCTCTTGTTGGTTATGAGTTGTGACGGCAATGCGGTTCGCCCGTGCTTGGAGTGTCAGGCATGACAAGCACTTAAGTCGTTCGAACGGTTATGTTCTCAGGGGCTGCGGCGAATATCAACATAAAGGGTGAGACGCTGGCCCGGTTGCAGGTACCGGTTGGGGTTGATCCCGTTCCAGGCCACCAGATCCTTGACGCTGACGTTGAAGCGGTTGGCAATCAGGTAGAGGGAGTCGCCACTGCGTACCCGGTAGCCGATCTTGCGGATCATGCCTTTGCGGGAACTGGAATTGGCTGCAACTACCGTTGGCGGGTTGTCGGTCCAGATCACCAGCTTTTTGCCGGGCATGAGAGGATCGCCGGGTGCCATGCCGTTCCAGCGGGCGAGCTTGCGATGATTGACGCCATACTCGCGGGCGATGTCCCAGAGTGTATCGCCACTTTGAACGCGGTATTCCACCTTGGCCTTGCCACCGCCACCAAACCGGGCCTGGGTTTGTTCCAGCCGTTCCTGTTGGCTCAGGGCGTAGAAATCGCCACCCTTGCTGGCCATCGGGATGAGCAGGTTCTGTCCAATCCGAATCATGTGGCCGTGCAGGCGGTTGACGTCTTTGATGACATCGGGCGTGGTGCCATAGCGCCGGGCAATCCGGATCAGGGTGTCTCCCCGTTTGACCGTGTAGTTGCTCCAGTTGAGGCGTTTTTCGGGTGGCAGTTCCGCAAGGGCCGTGCGGAATTTCTCGGCGGCGTCCTTGGGGACCAGCAGGCGATGAGGCCCGGTGGGCGCAGTCGCCCAGCGGTTGAACGCGGGGTTGAGCAGATAGATCTCCTCAACGTCCACTCCGGCCAGATCGGCGGCTTGTGCCAGGTCGATCTGGGAATCGATCTTGACCACTTCAAAGTACGGTTCGTCCGGTAACGGCGGCAGCGTGACACCGTACTTGGCCGGATCCTCTATCAGCTTGGCGATGGCAATGAGCTTGGGGGCGTAGGCCCGGGTTTCCCGTGGCAGGCGCAGGGACCAGAAATCCGTGTCGCGGTTGCGGCGCTTGTTGTAGCGGATCGCCCGGTTGACCGTGCCGGCGCCACTGTTATAGGACGCCAGGCCCAGCAACCAGTCGCCGTCAAAACGATCACTGAGACGCTGGAGATAGCGCAACGCGGCGTCGGTGGCGGCAATGACATCCCGCCTGCCGTCATACCACCAGTTCTGGTCCAAACCGAAATAACGTCCTGTGGACGGGATGAATTGCCACAGACCTGCTGCTCGGCCGTGGGAATAGGCAAACGGATCAAAGGCGCTTTCCACAACGGGCAATAACGCCAGCTCGCCGGGCATGTCGCGGCGTTCCACTTCGTCGAGGATGTGGTACAGGTAACGGCGCGCCCGTTCCACGGTTCGCTTGATGTATGCCGGATGATCGGCGTACCACTTCAGCTGTGCACGGGTGCGTGGGTTATCGACGGAAAGGTCGAGCTTGAACTGATCGCGCAGGCGTGCCCAGAGATCTTCGGGCTCTTCAGGTTCGGCGATGTCGGATTCGGCAGAGTCGCCTTTATCCGCTGTTTTGGAGGGTTCAGCGGTCTCCCCCTGGTCGAGCTTCTCACGGGCTTCCGCCATCTGCTGGCGTACTTCCGGGTCGATGCTGTCGTCAATCGGCGCTTCGGCAGCGTCTTTTCCCTCTTTCTCCACATCCTCCATGAGGGCTTCGTCACCCACGGGGACCATGGGTTCTTCTTCCGGAAGGGAGGACTGGGTCGTATCGGCATCATCCGATTGAAAGCCGGTGGGTAAGGACTCACAGGCTGTCAGAAGCGCCAGGATTAGAAGAATCGGGAAAAAGCGTCGCATGTCACCAATCAATCGGACCCCGTCAGGGGTGGACGGGAATCGCCTACCGAGTGCTCTGCCACTTGATTCAGGGGGTTCTTGGAGCAGAGCAGCACCTCTCAAGGGCAGGTGGATTCTAGGCAGCCGCCTTCCAGTGGGTCAAGCTGCCAAAGATTAAATTCAGGCCACGGTTGGACGGGTTATAACCAGCTGGGTTCCTTTCAAAAATGGTCTTTCCAGCGCCTGACTTCGGCGAAGACCGCATCGGGATCGCTTTTTGCGATGCGATCCCCACTGTCCTGGCTGTGACGCTGGGCTGCTTCGATCACCGCCGGGTCATCCCAGCGCATGAAAGGATTGAGCCGGGCTTCACGGGCAATGGAGCTGGGCAATGTGGGGCGGTCGGCGTCCCGCTGTTCACGGCACCAGGCTTCGTATTCGGCCAGGTTCGTATCATTCGGTACCACACTGCGGGAGAACCGCAGGTTGGCCAGCGTATACTCGTGGCCGCAATAGACTTCCGTGTCGCCGGGAAGATTTCGCAGTTTGGCCAGGGAATGGCGCATTTGCGCGGGCTGGCCTTCGAACAGGCGGCCGCAGCCGCAGGCGAACAGGGTGTCACCACAGAACAGGATGGGATTGTCCAGGGGGGCGGAATTTGAGAAGAATGCGATGTGATCCAGGGTGTGACCGGGAATTTCCAGCACCTCAAGGTTAAGGTCACGCCAGCTTACCGATTCGCCTTCACGCAGTGGGTTAGTCACCTTTCCGCAGGGGGAATCGGTTGGGCCGTACACCGGAATGTCGCGTTCGGCAACAAGCTTGTCAATGCCGCCGCTGTGGTCGGGATGATGGTGGGTGAGCAGAATGCCTTCCAGTGTCAGGTCCTGCTCTTCCAGAAACCGGGCGGCGGGCGCTGCCTGCCCCGGATCCACCAGCAGTGCAGCCTGATTTGCGGTATTTTCAAGGCACCAGATATAGTTGTCTGTAAATGCGGAGATCGGCGTTATTCTGTAACTCATGACGTCCGAGCACCTGTATCAGAGAGTTTAAACCCATGATAGGGGAAGTGACCGGTGATCCCAAGTACGCCGCAAGGGGCCAATGATCAGAAAAATGAGCGGGCGTTGTCCGATGCGGCGCAACGCATGGAAGCTTTCGCTCGCTGGCTGGAGACACCCCTGGGAGAGCAGTTGCTCGTTTCCGAGCGGGAAGCTGTGAATCACGCTCTGACGCGGTTGTTTGGCGTGCGGCATCTGGAGATGGGGGTGGCGCCTGAAGCGGAGGTCTCCAGTCTCGTTAATTGCGGGCACCGTATGCTTGCGATCTCCGGCGAACGCGATTCGTTGCCGGACGGAACCGTGGTGTGCCGCAATGAGGAATTGCCATTCCCGGACGATTCCGTCGATCTTGTGGTCATGCATCACACCCTCGACTACGCCGATTATCCGCACCAGGCACTGAGAGAAGCCTCAAGGGTCTTGCGGGGAGGCGGTCATCTCGTTTTGGTGGGATTCAACCCGTTTTCCTTCTGGGGGCTCAAGCGCCTTCTCGCGCGAGGCCGCAGCATGCCCTGGAGCGGTCGCTTTATCGGCCGTCGCCGGATTGAGGACTGGCTGAGCCTGCTGGATTTCGAACCCGGGCTGGTGGACTTTCATTTTATACGTCCTCCGGTGCAAAATGCCCGCCTTCTGAATCGGTTGGCCTTTTTGGAGAAATCGGCCCTGCAGCGGCATATTCCCGGTGGCGCCTTCTATGTGGTCGTCGCCGAGAAGCGGGTGGGGGCAATGATCCGTCTGCGGCCGCAATGGTCACAGAAAAAAGTGGTGGCACTGCCGCTGGCCAATCGATCCAGAGCCGTGAACCGCATGAGAGAGCAGAATTAATGGCGAAAAGCGTAACGATTTATTCCGACGGCGCCTGCAAGGGCAATCCGGGGCCGGGCGGCTGGGGAGCTGTGCTCGCTTATGGTGACAAGGAAAAATGCCTACATGGCGGCGAAGCCGAAACCACCAACAATCGTATGGAATTGATGGCGGCCATTCGGGCGTTGGAGGCGCTTAAACGTCCCTGCGAAGTCGACCTTTACACAGATTCCACCTATGTCAGAAACGGCATTAATCAGTGGATGACCAATTGGAAGCGTAACGGCTGGAAGACAGCCAGCAAGAAACCGGTGAAAAACGCCGATTTGTGGCGTGAACTGGACGCGCTCAACCAGCGGCACACCGTGCGCTGGCACTGGGTGAAGGGGCATGCGGGCGATCCCGGCAATGAAAAGGCGGACGAGTTGGCCAACCTCGGTGTCCGCGAATTTGAAACCTCAAGAGTTTCCTGAAGCAGGTAGTGAGCGCAGATGCGACAGATTGTACTGGATACTGAAACCACCGGCCTCGATCCGGAGCAGGGGCACCGGATCATTGAAATCGGTTGCGTCGAGGTTATCGACCGGGAACTGACGGGCCGGCATTTCCATGTCTACATTAATCCCGAGCGCGAGGTGGAAGACAGCGCCATTGAAGTGCACGGGATCACCAATGAATTTCTGGCGGACAAGCCCAAGTTTCGCGAGATCTACGCCGATTTCGTGAAGTTTATCGAGGGTGCCGACCTGGTCATCCACAACGCGCCGTTCGACGTCGGCTTCATGAACCACGAGTTCCGGTTGTTGGATCCGCGCAACAAGGTGATTGACGACATCTGCACGGTTACCGATTCCCTGCAGTTGGCGCGCAAGAAACACCCGGGACAGAAAAATAACCTCGACGTGCTCTGTCGGCGCTACGGTATCGACAACAGCCACCGAGAATTGCACGGCGCCCTGCTGGATGCCGAGATTCTGGCCGATGTCTACTTGCTGATGACGGGCGGACAGACGGCTCTGTCACTGGATTCCGGAGAGTCCGCAGACGAAGAGGCCTCGGGCATCCGTCGCCTGGCCGCCGAGCGCCCGCGCCTGAAGGTGATCACCGTTTCCGAGGAAGAACGCCAGGCTCACGAAGCCCTGCTGGACAAGGTGGAAAAGGCCGGCGGACACGCTATTTGGCGCGGCGAGTCCGAAAGCTGATCCTGCTTGGACGTCCGACCCCCTCTTAACTACAGAAACGCCTCAACCATGGCAAAACCCACACCGGTCAGCACGACGGTGTAGGGCAGGGCCATCCACACCATCTTGCCATAGGACAGCCGAATCAGCGGTGCCACCGCCGAGGTCAGCAGGAACAGGAATGCTGCCTGCCCGTTCGGGGTTGCCACACTTGGCAGGTTGGTGCCGGTATTGATGGCCACGGCCAGGTCCTCGAAATGCTCCCGTGAGATCTGGCCTTCCTGGTAAACCTTGGTGACCTCGTCGATATAGACGGTCGCCACGAAGACATTGTCACTGATCGCCGACAGGGCGCCATTGGCCAGGAAGAACATGCCAGGCTGACTGGAAGGCTCCAGAGCCAGCACCCACTGGATAATGCCCTGGAAAAGGTGCAGTTCATGGATGACGCCCACAATGGTGAAAAACACCACCAGCAGTGCGGTAAAGGGCAGTGCCTCTTCAAAGGCCTTGCCAATCTGGTGTTCTTCAATCACGCCGGTAAAGCTGGTGGTCAGCACGATGACCATCAAGCCAATCAGCCCCACCTCGGCAACATGAAACGCCAGCGCCAGTATCAGCAGGGCCGCCACAGCGCCCTGGGCAATCAGGCTGACCATGTGCTGCCGTGTCATCTTCTTGCTTTCCTCGCGGGCGAAGTCTTCCAGGATGGCCCGCACCGCGCGGGGTAGTTTGGCACCGTAGCCGAACCACTTGAGTTTTTCTGTGGCCAGACAGGTCAGCAGGCCCGCTACCAGCACGGGCATTGTCACCACCAGCATGGCCTGGAAGAATTCGATGAAGTTCCAATCCAGGCGTTGCGCCACGATCAGGTTCTGCGGTTCGCCGACCTGGGTGCAAACGCCGCCCAGAGCCGTACCAACCGCGCCGTGCATCAGCAGAGAGCGGAGGAAAGAACGAAACTGCTCCAGGTCGCGGCGGTGGCCGTCGCCAATGGCATCGTCATCACCGAAGTCGTACTGGTCAAGGGATTTCTGGTTGGAAGCGACCTTGTGATAGACCGAGTAGAACCCGACCGCCACGCTGATGATCACTGCGGTGACGGTCAGCGCATCGAGGAAGGCAGACAGGAAGGCCGCAGCGAGACTGAAGAAAAGGGCCAGTTTGGTTTTGGAACGGATGCCCAGGAGAATTCGGGTGAAAAGGCTCAGCAAGAGCTGCTTCATGAAGTAGATACCGGCCACCATGAAGATCAGCAGCAGAATCACTTCGAGATTGTTGCGCACTTCGATATAGACCCCTTCCGGGGATACCATCCCGATCAAGACCGCCTCAAGGGCCAGCAGCCCGCCTGGCTGCAGGGGGTAACACTTGAGCGCCATGGCCAACGTGAAGATGAATTCCATGATCAGCAGCCAGCCTGCCGCGAACGGGCTCACGGCAAAAAGCAGCGGATTAACGATCAGGAACACCAGAATGACCTGCTTGTACCAGGCAGGGCTCTGGCCCAGAAAGTTTGAAAAGATGGCTTGCGGGTAAGTGTGGGTCATGGCGCGGTTCTGTCCGGTCGATCGATGGTGGCCCTCCCGGGGTGTTGGCAGCCGTCGAAACCTGGTGCGGGGCGGGTAGGGCAATCGGGCGCGAACGATAACTGAAATGGCGTTCAAAGTCGATCAGCGCATGGTGGTACAACCTAATGGGGTATTCGGGGGTTATTTCCGGAAGTCTCACCGATTTTTGCAAACGGGATACAGGCCGCACGGATAAATACTGAAACACCCGCTTCCTTGAGGACCTAGAAATTTGTGTTATAAGTTAAGGAAGGTTCATATTTTTTTACAAAACAAGCCGATAAATAACGGATGCTCTATTTTACGATTCGGCAGGAGCATCAGACAGTCTGACCGGGCGGCAATGCTGTACGAGAAGTTCTCGTCGAGGGTTGCCTTGTTGACTCTCCGCTTGGGGGTGGGATTTTGAATGAGGCTGCGGCCTTGGCCAGGGCATGAAATGTGCCGGCGAGGCCTGAACAGTCCCCAAGGGTAATCAGGAAGCTTTATCAATATGGTCCAATCGTCTCTGGCGACGAAATCGCATTCATTTGACCTGGTCAAGGGTGAGATAGAAAACACCATCAAGCAGGCCGAGCAGAGCCTGGAGCGGTTTCAGGAGAATCGCGAAAGCGGTGAAGATCTCCAGAACTGTGTCGATTACTTGAACCAGTTGCGCGGCATTTTCGTCCTTGTGGAGCTGCGGGGAGGTACCCTGCTGTGCCAGGAGGCGGTGTCACTGGCCAATGAGGTCCCGGTTGGGGCCACCGATGACAAGAACAATCTGCTGACTGCCCTGAGTAACGCACTGTTTACGCTGCGGCGCTACGTGGAGTACTACCAGCGGCAGCGGGCCGATCACCCCGAACTGATGCTTCCCATCATCAATGAGCTGCGTGAAGCAAGAAAGGAAAAGCCCTATCCTGATTCCTGCTTCTTTGACCTGGATGCAGGCAAGCGTCCGGATTTCTGCGCCAGTTACCAGATAGAGCCCATGGGAGAGGGCAACGAGCGGGATTACGAAGTACATGCCCGTCGTTATCGGCTGATGTATCAGGTCGGCCTGCTGGGTATTCTAAGGGACCGCGATTACACCATCAGCCAGAAACTCATTGGCAAGGCCGCTACCGGCCTGACCCGCCTGTGCGATGGTGCGCCCATGGGGCAGCTCTGGTGTCTTTTGAATACCGTGGCCGGTGCCATGCAGGATCGCGGTATGGGGTTCGAGCGAGCGCGCAAGCGCCTGTTCATGCGTATCGAACGCTATGCACGGGAGATGGTTTACGTCGGGAAGGTGGCGACAACCAAGGCCCCACCCGATTCGCTTTACCGCGAACTGGTTTACATCCTCTATATATCCGGATCGTCCAACCCGGAAGTGCGCGCGGTGCTGGACGCCTATCAGCTGGTGCCGACGGAATTCACCGAGAGTGTCATGATGGAGCACCGCAAGCGGCTGTATGGCCCTGGTGCGGATGTGCTGCGCTCGCTGTCGGAAGCCCTCCTGGAGGAGATCAACCAGCTCAAGGACAAGCTGGATATCATAGAGCGGGGCATCGATCCGGACGTCTCGGAGCTGGAAAACATTGCCGCCTCCGTAGATCGGCTGGGCAATACGCTGTTGATTCTGGACCTCAATAAGCTCAGCGAGCTGTCCCGGCGTGAAGCTAACAAGTTGCGCCAGTGGGGCAAGGAAGGCCGGCTGCCCAGTGAGGACGAAATCTACAGTGTGGCCGATGCCGTGCTAAGCATCGAGGATGCCGCCCACCAGATTGTCACCCAAGGCATCACCGCTGAGACGGACGAGCTGGCAGGCCGGGTGCGCCAGGACGAGCGTTCACTCTATCTCCGGGAAGCATTTATTGTGGTCACCGACGAAGCACGCGCCGCGCTAACCCTGGCCAAGCGCGCCATCACGGCGTTTCTGGAGTCGGACTACGACCGTATGCACCTGGCCAACGTGCCCGCCACCCTGCGCAGTATCTGGGGCGGCCTGTTGATGCTGAACGACGAGGATGCCGCGGCAGCGCTGGAACGTGTGGCCAATAGTATCGAAACCCATCTTCTGAAAGCCAAGGAGCAGCCGGAGCCTGGGGTTCTAGAGGCCCTGGCCGACGCGTTGACTTCGCTCGAATACTACATCGAGGGCTTTGGCAACAAGGAAGAGCGCAACGCCGATCTGCTCAAGCTGGCCGATACCTCACTGACTGACGTCGGACTCTGATTCCCCCCTATGGTTGACTTCGAAAGCGCTGTCATCCTGCTGTTCGTACTTGCGGGTTGTTTTGCGCTTGCGGGTCTGCTGTTCTTCCTGCGTCCGCGCTGGTTCATGGCTTGGTTGAAGGGCAGTGCCGCCTTTTTATTGCTGTTCATGGCGGGCAGCCTGGCCGTTCTGGCGCTAAACCTGCGGGCCTATCATGCCCTGACCGACCTCGAAACCATCGCACAACTGCACGCCAAAAAGTTGGGTCCCCAGCACTGGCAGGTGGTGCTGGCGGAAGAGGAGGGCGCGGCGCACCGGTTTGAGCTGCGAGGTGACCAATGGCAACTGGATGCGCGCCTGCTGCGCTTTAATGGTCCCTTGCGCTGGCTGGGCCTGAAACCGGCCTACCGACTGGATCGTCTGGCCGGGCGCTATATCTCCCTGGAACAGGAGCAGACCGGAGAGCGCACCGTTCACAGCCTGAGTCCCGAGCCCTGGGTGGATATCTGGAGCCTGGACCGTAAGTGGGGTCTTCCGCTGCTCGAATCCCAGTATGGCAACGCCACCTTCATGCCCCTGCGTAATGATGCGCTCTATGACGTCAGGCTGGGAGACACGGGCCTGGTTGCCGTTCCAATGAACGATGCGGCCCGCCAGGCTGTGCAATCCTGGGATTAAAAAAACGCCCAACCCGGAAACAAAAAAATCCCGAGGCCGGTTCACCGGGCTCGGGATTTTTGCCTGACGCTCGACTTAGCCGACGTTGAACAGCTCGCCCAGCTTGGTTGCCAGCATCATGTCGCCTTCTGCGCGCAGCTGGCCGGCCATGAATGCCTGCATGCCGTCGGTTTCGCCGCTGACGATTCCCTGCAGTGTTTCAGAGTTCATGATCAGGGTTACGGACGGATCGTCGTGCTCGCCTTCCACAAGGTCACAAGAGCCATCGTTGATGATCAGGTGGTAGTCGTCGCCATCTTCGATGTTGAACTGGAAAACCAGATCCAGACCTTCTGCAGCTTCCGGGTTGAAATTGCCTTTGAGCTGCTCGAAAACGTTCTTAACAGACATGCTCACGTTCCTTTATCAGGTTTGATGTCAAAAGCCAGTGGACCGGTCCGGGACCCGTACCTCAAAGCTGTTTGTTCTCATTCTTGGGACGTCGCGGTGCATTGCAGAGACACCGAAATGATCGCCAGGCGATCGCGTCTTGCTCCAAGATATATGCGCATCCTGACTGTAGGGGGCTCTTGTGAAGCTGTCAAGGCCGATCGAACGCTTGTTTGAAAAGATCGTTTGCTTTCCGTTAGCCATTGCAGCGAAGTGTTGTTTTGCTGAGGAAAGGCTCCGATGACGGGGTGCAACGCCTTCGTTACAATGCCGCAAACGCTGTAAACGACCTGGGAGATCTGAATTTGGAATTTCTAACGGATTATGGCTTGTTCCTCGCGGAGACCGTGACACTGGTCGTGGCTATCATCGTCGTGCTGACTGCCGCGGTATCCATTTCGCACAAGGCGCGCCAGAAGCATGAAGAGGGTGAGATTGAAGTCACCCGGCTCAATGATCGTCTGAAGCGGATGCACGAGGCTGTCGAAGCCAAGCTGATGGAAAAAGGCGAGCGCAAGGCCTGGCAGAAACTAAAGCGCAAGGAAGAAAAAGCCCGTGCCAAGTTGGCCCGAAAAGAAAAGAAGCAGGCCAGCAGGGACCCGGAAAAGCGCAAGCGGCTGTTCGTGATCGATTTTGATGGTGACATCAAGGCAAGCGCCAACGAGTCATTGCGTGAATCCATCACTGCGATCATGGGGCTGGCCAAGCAGGAGCGCGGCGATGAAGTGGTAGTGCGCCTGGAGAGCGGTGGCGGGCTGGTTCACGCCTATGGCCTGGCTGCGGCGCAGTTGGATAGGGTGCGTCAGGCGAAGCTGCCGCTGACGGTCTGTGTCGACAAGGTTGCTGCCAGTGGCGGGTACATGATGGCCTGTGTGGCTGATCGCATCGTTGCGTCGCCATTTGCCGTGCTCGGTTCCATCGGTGTTGTGGCGCAGCTGCCCAATTTCCACCGCTTGCTGAAAAAACATGACGTCGACTACGAAGTGTTGACGGCGGGCGAGTACAAGCGGACGCTGACCGTATTCGGCGAAAATACGGAAAAGGGGCGTCGCAAGTTTCTGGACGACCTGGAAGATACCCACGGTCTGTTCAAGGACTATGTCAGCGAACGGCGCCCGGAGCTTGATATTGACGCGGTGGCCAATGGCGACATCTGGTTTGGTCAGAGGGCACTGGACGTCAAACTCGTGGATGAATTGATGACGTCGGACCAGTACCTGGTGGATGCCTGTGAATCGGCGGACGTATTGCTGGTCAAATACGAACATCCCAAGAGCCTCGCCGAACGCCTGGGCGTGGGCGTCAGCCAGGTCACGGAACGCACCGTCATGCGTTTGCTGCAAAGCTTGCGCGATAGCCGCTTTGGCGGCTGATCACTATAGGGAGAAGGCTATGAGCGATACAGGTTTCAACGCCTGGCGCGTTCACGAGGAAGAGGATGGTTACGAGGGACGTATCGAGTCGCTGACCCTCGATGATTTGCCCGCGGGCGATATCACCATCAAGGTCAGTCATTCCTCGCTCAACTTCAAGGACGCGCTTTCCGCAACGGGTAACAAGGGCGTCACCCGGAGCTTCCCTCACACCCCGGGTATCGACGCTGCGGGCGAGGTGGTCGACAGCACCGATCCCAATTGGCCCGTGGGCACAGCGGTTATCGTGACCGGCTATGACCTGGGCATGAACACTGCGGGTGGTTTTGGGGAGATGATTCGGGTCCCGGCGAAATGGTGCATTCCCATGCCCGCTGGGTGGGATGCCCTGAAAGCCATGACCTACGGCACCGCGGGGCTGACGGCGGCCTTGTGTACCGACAAGCTGCAGCGATCCGATGTGATGCCGGACGATGGCGCCATTGTTGTGACCGGGGCCAGCGGCGGCGTTGGGTCTGTCGCGGTAGAGCTGCTGGCCAAGCTTGGCTATGAAGTGCATGCCATCAGCGGCAAGACAGCCCTGCACGATCAGCTGCAACGCCTGGGGGCAACCCGGATTCTGGGGCGTGGCGAGCTGGAAGCCAGCAAAAAGCCGCTGCAAAAGCCGCGCTGGGCCGGCGGTGTGGATACCGTTGGGGGTGAACCTCTGGCGGAATTACTGAAATTTATCCAGCCTGAAGGCGCCGTGAGCATGTGCGGCCTGGCTGCGGGCCCGATGTTCCCGGCCTCTGTTTTTCCCTTCATTCTGCGTGGCGTGAGCCTGCTCGGCGTGGATTCCGTGGAAATCCCGCCGCAGCGCAAACAGGTCATGTGGGAGCGGCTGGCCGGCGATTGGGCCTGTCCGCAAACCGAGGACAGTGTCGAGGTGATTGGCCTTAACCAGCTGGATGACTATCTGCGTCGTTTCCTGCGCGGGGAAGGTCAGGGCCGCGTCGTTTTGCAGCACGGCCTGTAGGCACTGTGAGGATGCCGGGCTGGGGGAACCTTGGCCCGGGGGCCTCAGAGTCACGCAGTAAGTCAGCGAATTAACCAGACGGGAAACTAGTCGCGCCGCAGTCGATCCTTGACGGCGATGGGGCTGGGGTAATTGAGTATGACCACATAGGTGTTGGCAATGAATGTCATGATGGCCGTGGCCTGAATCACCAGGGACGCTTCGTTGCCGATCAATGCCGTAGAGGCAGCCAGGAAGGCAATCAGGAGCGAAAACTCACTGGTTTGCCCCAGTCGGAAGCCGATTTCCCAACCAGTACGAGGTGGCTCCTGGATCAGCGCCAGGAGTACGCGGAAGACCACCGGTTTGACCACCAGAACCAGCACCGCCAGCACCAGACTCACCAGCCATACATCCGGCAGCAGACTCCAGTCAAAACCCGCCCCCAGCGAGAAGAAAAACAGCACCAGGAAAAAGTCTCTCAACGGACGCAGATGGTCGGCCATGTATTGCGCAATGGGCGCACTGGCCAGACTGACCCCCGCCACAAACGCCCCAATCTCCAGTGACAGTCCGATGGTTTCGGCAATCTCGGCAATGCCAAGACACCAGCCGATGGCAATCAGGAAGATGTATTCGTGGAAACGGTCGAACCGCATCAGCAGGGGCAGCAGGACATAGCGTACGGCCAGGAAGGCGGCGCCGACGAGGACTGGAAGCAGCCCCAGGGTCAGCAACAGTTGGGCCCATTCAGGACTGGCCTGGGTGCGATAGCCGGCAATCAGCAGTAGTACGATAATCGCGATCAAATCCTGCAGCAGTAGTAGGCCGACGACCAGCTCCCCCACATGGCGATGGTGCAGCACCGTCGTTGGCAGCAGCTTCAGGCCGATAATGGTGCTCGAGAACACGAGGGCCCCGCCAATCACCAGCGCTTCCTTGTCGTCGAAGCCGAAGGTCTTGGACACCACGAAGCCGAGGGAGGCAAACACCAGGGTACTGACGATCGCCACCACGCTGGCCTTGCGCAACATGCGGGCCAGGGCCTTGGGCTGCATGTCGAGGCCCAGCAGGAAGAGCAGGAAGATAATGCCGATCTCGGCAATCTCGGCCAGGAGCTTGCCGTCGGTAATCCAGTTGTACCCGTGTCGCCCGGCAATGCCGCCGATGGCAATATAGGCGAGGATCAGTGGTTGACGGGTGTAAAGGGCCACGGTTGCGAGGATGGCAGCGCCGCTGAAGATCACGAAAAAGGAGGTGACGATGGAGGTGCTGTCCATAACGGTCGAATGAGCTCCTTTCGGTGAATGGCAGCGACTGAAGTTGCCTCACTGGCACCCGGAATCCGAAATCGCCGGAACCCGATGGATCGCTAACTGGCTGGGGTGCCTCTTGTTTTAAGGCTAGTGTACTGTCAGGTATAAAACCACCCTATCAGCAGGCTGCTGAGAGGTCACGGGCAAGGCAATTGCGCTGCCGAATACCGGAAGCGTAGTGAACGGGACTCATCCACGCTTCCGGAATTCGGCGTTCGACGTCTTACTTGCTACGGCGCCGGAACAGCGGGGACGGTTCGTCCACTGCGGCCTGGTGGGCATCGCGGAAGACATTCAGGCAGGCTTCGGCCTTGTTGATGTCCTTGTCGGCGCGGAGCTTGAAGCTGTCAAACCCGCAGCGCTTCATGTAGAAGAGCTGATCCAGCAGCACATCACCAATGGCACGCAACTCGTTGGGGTAGCCATAGCGTTCCCGCAACAGGCGGGCAATGCTGTAGCCGCGGCCGTCGGTGAACTTGGGGAAATTGACCGCGATGAGCGGCAGCGAGACGCACTCTTCGCCCAGACGTTCCGGCTCGTCATCGCTTTCAAACCAGACGCCAATATCACGGCGTCCGGCTACCGCGTCACGGTTTTCCAGCCACCAGGACAGCGGAACAATGGCCGGACCTTCCGGCAATTCCAGCGCTTCACCTTCGGCCGGTGCTTCCACCAGTGTCCAGGGATCGGGCTTGATGCCATCCAGGGTAATGACTTCAGGCATACACACGCTCCTTGAATGGCTCAATGCCAATACGGCGATAGGTGTCGAGGAACTGCTCCTCCTCGGTGCGGTTCTCGACGTACACATTGATCAGGGTTTCGATGACGTCCCCCATTTGCTCGCGAGCGAAGGACGGACCGAGGATTTTGCCCACCGCGGCATCACGCTGAGACGAGCCGCCCAGGGAGACCTGGTAGTATTCCTGGCCTTTCTTGTCGACGCCGAGAATACCGATATGGCCCACGTGGTGATGGCCACAGGCATTCATGCACCCGGAAATGTTGAGGTCGAGTTCGCCCAGGTCGTGCACGAAGTCGAGATCGTCAAAGCGACGCTGGATCATTTCCGCCACCGGAATGGACTTGGCGTTGGCCAGGGCGCAGTAATCGCCGCCCGGGCAGCAGATCATGTCGGTGAGCAGGCCCAGGTTGGCAGTGGCAAAGCCCAGGGGACGAATCGCCTCCCACAGGGTGAACAGGTCCTTCTGCCGGACATCGGCCAGGATCAGGTTCTGGTTGTGGCTGACCCGAGCCTCGCCAAAGCTGTACTGGTCAGCCAGGCCGGCGACCGCTTCCAACTGGCGGTCTGTGACATCGCCGGGCGGTGTGCCGGTTTTCTTCACGGTCAGCGTTACCGCGGCATAGCCTGGCCGCTTGTGGGGTGTCACGTTCCGCTTCAGCCAGGCCCGGAAGGCCTTGTTTTCCTCGCGGGGAACGGCCAGCTCTTCCGGCTCATCCTTGAGGTTTTCATAGTCCGGGCTGGTGAAGTAGCGTTTGACGCGATCGATCTCGTCGTGGGTCAGACGTGTCTTGCTGTCCTTGATCTGCTGCCATTCGGCTTCCACTTTCTCGGCGAACGCGTCGGGGCCCAACGCCTTCACCAAGATCTTGATCCGGGCCTTGAACTTGTTGTCGCGGCGGCCATAGCGATTGTAGACGCGCACGATCGCTTCAAGATAGGTCAGCAGGTCCAGCTCCGGGAGATATTCACGGATTACCGGCCCTACCATCGGCGTGCGGCCGAGCCCCCCGCCCACATACACGCGAAAGCCCAGGGCGCCCTCGTCGTTGCGAACCAGTTCCAGGCCAATATCGTGAACCTGCACGGCGGCTCGGTCTGTCTCCGGAGAGGCGTTCACGGCAATCTTGAATTTGCGCGGCAGATAGGCGAATTCCGGATGGAAGGTGGACCACTGGCGAATGATCTCGCAATAGGGCCGCGGATCTTCCACTTCGTCGGCGTTGACGCCGGCAAACTGGTCGGTGGTGGTGTTACGGATGCAGTTGCCGCTGGTCTGGTTGGCATGCATCTCGACTTCCAGGAGTTCCTGCAGGATATCGGGCACGTCTTCGATTTCCGGCCAGTTCAGCTGTACGTTCTGGCGGGTGGTGAAGTGGGCGTAGCCCTTGTCATAGTCCCGGGTGATGCGCGCCAGACGACGCAGCTGGCTGGAAGAGAGCAGGCCGTAGGGGATGGCGATGCGCATCATGGGCGCAAGGCGCTGAACGTACAGGCCGTTCTGCAGGCGCAAGGGAAGGAACTCCATCTCTTCGAGTTCACCGTTGACCCAGCGTTCGGTCTGCTCACGGAACTGCTTGACGCGATCCTCCTGGATTCTGCGGTCGTGTTCGTCGTATACGTACATAATCTTAGGGTTCCGGAACTGCGTTGATCTGGTGGCTTGTTGCTGACAAATAATTACAGGACTGTTGCCGACAGAACCCGCTCTAAAGCAGGTATCTACCACTTTGTGGGGAGGCTAATCTATCAGTTTTGCCTTATGCATAAAACGATTATTTGACCATATCCTAATAACGAATTGGAAAAAGGAAGCCCCGCCACTTGCCGATGGCGGACGGTTGATGTAGACCTGTGGAGGCACGTATCCAAACACCCAATTGATCGTCCAAAAGGGAAAAACAATGAGTAAAAGCCTGATTGAGAACGATAGTGTGGCTGACGCTCTGGCAGCCATCGCTCTGATCCTGCTGTTCGTGGGTATGGCTGTGACCTGGGTGAGCGCTCAATAGGTCGGCTCCCCCGGCGCTGATCGGCTTCAGGTAACAAGGGAGACGATCAGCGCGATCGTGCCTATAAAGAGAAGGGTAAAGATCAGCCCGCCAACGATGAACGGTAGAGGGCTGTGACTGGAAAAATCCATTTCCTGTTTTTTGCGTGACTGCACACCAAACGCCCCGGCCAATACGCTGGTCACCACCTGCCAGAAACCCGCTTTTTGCGTCTGTGAATCGTCTTCCTGGCGTTGTTGATCCTGAGTCGGCTTGTGGTCATCCGTCATAGCGCTGAACCTTTCCGTCTATCTACGCATCATAGTCATCGATTCGTCCAACACAAAACTCGCCGTGTTGGGCCCTCTCCCACGCTAGGGAGAGGGGATGTGGACTATCGCCTTAAACCTCACTCATCCGGATCATAAGACAAGCTGGGCGCCAGCCACTTCTCGATAAAGGCCTCATCCACCCCTTTGCGTTTGGCGTAGTCCTCCACCTGGTCGCGGCCGATCTTGCCCACGGCGAAATAGCGTGAATCAGGATGTGAGAAGTACCAGCCGGAAACGGCGGCGGCCGGGGTCATGGCGTAATGTTCTGTCAGATCCATGCCGGCATTCTCGGCCGCGTTCAGGATCTCGAACAGCGCCGTTTTTTCGGTGTGATCCGGGCAGGCCGGGTAACCGGGGGCCGGGCGAATGCCCTTGTAGCGCTCCTTGATGAGCTCTTCGTTGGACAGGTGCTCGCCCTGGTCGTAACCCCAGAATTCCTTCCGTACGCGCTCATGCATGCACTCGGCGAACGCCTCGGCCAGGCGGTCGGCCAGGACCTTGACCATGATGGCGTTGTAGTCGTCATGCCGCTCTTCATAAGCGCGGGCCAGCTCCTCGCAATTGATGCCCGCGGTGACCGCGAAGCCGCCGATATAATCGGCAAGGCCGGTTTCCTTGGGGGCGATAAAGTCCGACAGGGCCGCCAATGGGCGGTTGGGGGACTTGTCATCCTGCTGGCGCAGATGGTGCAGGGTGGTGAGGACTTCCGAACGGGAGTCGTCGGTATAAACCTCGATATCGTCGCCCACCGCGTTGGCGGGCCAGAATCCGATCACACCGCTGGCGCGGAGCCGCTTATCGGCAATGATGTTTTTCAGCATCGCCTGGGCATCGTCAAAAAGCGTTTTGGCCGCTGCGCCACGTTCCGGATGCTCGAAGATTTTCGGGTATTTGCCCGGCATTTCCCAGGCAATAAAGAAGGGCGACCAGTCAATGTAGTCGACCAGTTCCGCCAGGTCGTAATCTTCGAATACCTTCACGCCGGTAAAGTGCGGCTTGGGTGGCTGATAGCCTTCCCATTCAATCGGCGTGCGCCGTTCCCGCGCCTTTTCCAGGGTGACCAGGCGGGTCTTGTCCGTGCGGTTCCTGCGGCGCTCCCGCAGTTCCTCATATTCCTGGCGGATTTCCTCAACGTAGTCGGCCTTGTTTTTCTCGCTGACCAGACGTGCGGCCACGTTGACACTGCGGGAGGCATCGGTCACGTGGATGGTGGCGTCATTCTGGTATTGCGGCTCGATCTTGACGGCCGTGTGCGCCTTGGACGTGGTGGCGCCACCAATCATCAGCGGCACCTGGAAGTCCAGACGCTGCATTTCCTTGGCAACATGCACCATTTCATCCAGGGAGGGGGTGATCAGCCCGCTCAGGCCAATGATATCGACATTCTCTGCCTTGGCGGTTTCCAGAATCTTTTCGCAGGGCACCATCACCCCGAGATCGATGACCTCGAAATTGTTGCACTGCAGCACCACGCCGACAATGTTCTTGCCGATGTCGTGCACGTCGCCCTTGACCGTGGCCATGAGAATCTTGCCCTTGGCCTGTTGGCCGGCACTCTTTTCCGCCTCGATGAACGGAATCAGGTGTGCCACGGCCTGCTTCATGACCCGGGCACTCTTCACCACCTGGGGCAGGAACATCTTGCCGGCACCGAACAGATCGCCGACGACATTCATGCCGTCCATGAGCGGGCCTTCGATCACTTCGATGGGGTGTTCGGCTTCCTGGCGGGCCTGTTCGGTGTCGTCGATGATGTAACTGGTGATGCCTTTGACCAGAGCATGCTCCAGGCGCTTTTGCACCGGCCACTCCCGCCAGGCCAGATCTTCCTCTTTGGGCTTGCCGCCTTCACCCTTAAAGCGGTCTGCCACTTCCATCAACCGTTCGGTAGCATCCGAGCGGCGGTTGAGTACCAGGTCTTCCACCCGTTCCTTGAGGTCGGGTTCGATCTCGTCGTAGATCACCAGCTGGCCAGGATTGACGATGCCCATGTTCATCCCGGCCTTGATGGCGTGATAAAGGAAGACCGAATGAATGGCCTCACGCACCGGGTTGTTGCCCCGGAAGGAGAACGAGACGTTACTCACGCCCCCAGAGACGGAAGCATGCGGCAGGTTTTCGCGAATCCACTGAGTGGCTTCGATGAAGTCCACCGCGTAGTTATTGTGCTCTTCGATCCCGGTGCCGATGGCAAAGATATTGGGGTCGAAGATGATGTCCTGGGGCGGGAAGCCGATTCCCACCAGCAAGTCATAGGAGCGCTTGCAGATCTCGGTCTTGCGGGCATAGGTGTCGGCCTGGCCCTCCTCGTCGAACGCCATCACCACCACGGCCGCGCCATGGCGCATGCAGCGACGGGCCTTGTCGAGGAAATCCTGTTCACCTTCCTTGAGGCTGATGGAGTTGACCACGGATTTACCCTGGACGCATTCCAGCCCCGCCTCGATAACTTCCCACTTGGATGAGTCGATCATCACCGGAACCCGGGAGATATCCGGCTCCGAGGCGACCAGGTTAAGGAAACGGACCATGACGTCCCTCGAGTCCAGCATCCCTTCATCCATGTTGATATCGATAATCTGGGCGCCGTTCTCCACCTGCTGGCGGGCCACGTCCAACGCTTCTTCGTATTGCTCTTCCTTGATCAGGCGCAGGAAACGCTTGGAGCCGGTTACGTTGGTTCGTTCGCCGACATTGATAAAGACAATGTTCTTGTCGGCGGTAAAGGGCTCGAGACCGGACAGGCGCAGCAGGGGTGCCCGCTGCGGGATTTTGCGGGGCTTATGGCGCGCCATGGCGTTGGCGATGGCCTGGATGTGTTCCGGACGGGAACCACAGCAGCCCCCCATGATGTTGACGAAACCGTCGCGGGCAAAGCCTTCGACGATCTCAGCCATTTCCTCGGGCGTCTGGTCGTATTCGCCAAATTCGTTGGGCAGGCCGGCATTGGGGTGGGCGCTGACCAGGGTGTCGGCCACGCGTGACAGCTCTTCAACATAGGGGCGCAGGGCATCGGCGCCGAGTGCGCAGTTGAGGCCAACACTCAGTGGCTTGGCGTGGGCGATGGAATTCCAGAAGGCTTCGGTTGTCTGGCCGGACAGGGTGCGACCGGAGGCATCGGTAATGGTGCCGGAGATCATCATCGGCAGTTCAATGCCGGAATCTTCCATATACTGCTGCGCGGCGTAGATGCAGGCCTTGGCGTTGAGTGTGTCGAAGATGGTCTCGATCAGCAGCAGATCCACACCGCCTTCAGCCAGAGCCTGTATAGCCTCGTAGTAGTTCTCGTAGAGTTCATGGAAAGAGGTGTTGCGGTAGCCGGGGTTGTTCACGTCCGGTGATATGGAGGCTGTACGGGACGTGGGCCCTACGGCGCCCGCAACAAAGCGTGGCTTGTCGGGGTTCTTCGCGGTGTACTCGTCGGCCACTTCGCGTGCCAGTTCGGCGGAGGCGCGGTTGAGCTCCGGCACCAGATCCTCCATCCCGTAATCGCTCTGGGAAACACGGGTGGAGTTGAAAGTATTGGTTTCGATGATGTCGGAGTCCGCATCCAGATACTGGCGATGGATGTCCTTGATCAGCTCCGGCTGGGTCAGGTTCAGCAGGTCGTTGTTGCCTTTGACCTCACGCTCATAATCCTTGAATCTGTCTCCGCGGTATTGCGCTTCGCTGAGATTGTACGACTGAATCATCGTACCCATGGCGCCATCCAGAATCAGAATGCGCGATTTGAGAGCCTGATGGAGTTGTTGTAGTCGGGTATTGCGATCAGTCATGTGAGCCCTAAACCTGTGATTGGTCAATTGCAAGCGCCCAATGATACCAAAGAAGGGGTGGGGCGTCTTGCGGTCCGGTGGCATGGGAGAGAAGAGGATCACGCAAAAGACCAAGTATTTTACTAGGTCTTTCAAAACGGTCGTAAATTACATAAAATGAGACAAATTCTACCTGAGAGGAATTTCAGCCTATCATGGTCAACGTTACCGATTCCGCGCGGGACTATCTCGCCCAACTGATCGAGAAGCAGGATGTCGAGGACATGGGGGTACGCATGTTCGTCACCCAGCCTGGCACCAAGTACGCGGAAACCTGTCTTGCCTACTGTCCACCCCATGAGGTGGTTCCCACGGACGAAAAGAAGGACCTGGGCAAATTCCCGCTCTACCTCGACCACAACAGCGTGCCTTTTCTTGAGGATGCGGTGGTGGATTATTCCGAGGATCGCATGGGCGGGCAGCTGACCATCAAGGCGCCCAATGCCAAGGTCCCTCAGGTTTCCGATGACGCGCCGCTGCCGGACCGGGTCAATTACGTGCTGCAGTCGGAAATCAATCCCAATCTGGCCTCCCACGGCGGTGAGGTCTCTCTGGAACAGATCACCGAAGACGGCGTCGCCATATTGCGTTTCGGTGGGGGTTGCCAGGGTTGCAGTGCCGTGAGCCTGACCCTGAAGCAGGGCGTGGAGCGGACGCTGGTTGAGCGTGTACCGGAGATCAACGGTGTGCGCGATGTCACAGACCACACCTATACTGAAAATGCCTATTATCAGTAACGAAACCGCCTGATTCCGCGGTTTCGGGGCGCATCGCCGCCCAAGTGCCCTAATGCGGCAGGCATTGCTGCCAATGAGCCATGGCCCGAAAAGCGTATTCTGTGTCACGTAATAAGGTGAAGCAGAATGCGCTTTTTTTTCATGTGATTACAATAGCCTTCCGTTAAGGTTTAGCGAAGGCTTGTATCGGGCGGAGGTTGTAGAGCACCAATGGTAGCCGTGGAATCGGTTTTTAAACTCATCGTGTTGTTGCCGTTGGGCGCTGCTTTTGTGGGTTGGGGGACCAACTGGCTGGCAGTGCGGATGTCGTTCTATCCGGTGAATTTTATTGGCCTGGCTCCCTATCTCGGCTGGCAGGGCGTGATACCCCGCAAGTCCGAGAAGATGGCGCATATCTGCGTCGATCGTACCCTCAGCCAGTTCGGCAGCCTTCAGGATGTCTACGAACGGCTCGATCCGGCCCTGATTACCGGGCAGATTCTTTCCCAGATCGCACCTCGTATCGACGAATACATCGACGAGATCATGTACGAACTGCAGCCGGTGCTGTGGGATAACGTACCGCGTTCCGTCCGTAACCGGATTTACCGCTGGGCTCGTGCCCAGTTGCCTGAGCGTGTTGAGGCGCTGGTGGAGGATTTCGGCGATGAGTTGGGAGACCTGGTGGATCTCAAGGCGTTGCTGAGCGCCGAGCTCAAACGCAATCCGGACCTCATGAATCGGATCTTTCAGGAAGCGGGTGGCCAGCAGTTCCGCTTTCTGGTGCGGGCCGGCGGCCCCATCGGCGGGTTACTCGGGGCGCTGGCCTTGCCGGCCGTCCTCAATGGTTGGGTCGCTCACCCGCTGTGGTTTCCGGTGCTGGGTTTCTTTATCGGCTTCCTGACCAACTGGATCGCCCTGAGCCTGCTGTTCCGCCCGGTTAACGAGTATCGCATCGGCCCCTGGCGTTTCCAGGGGCTGTTCCTCAAGCGGCAGCCTGAGATCAGTAAGGTCTGGAGCCGTGTGGTGGCCGAGGATCTGCTGACCGTTGAGCGGGTGGCGCATGCCATGCTGCATGGCGACAAATCTTCTCGCACCCGTGCCATCATCCAGAAGCACCTGCGGCCCATGTTGGATCAATCTGCCACCATGAAGCTGATGACCCAGGTGGCGGTGGGTATGACCGGGTATACCGAACTGAAGAAGGCCATGAACGAGAAGGCGATTCGAGCCTCCGACGAGGCGTTCCACAACCCGTCATTCAATCGCGATCGGGCGCCCATCGTGGCCGCGGCCATCGAAGAGCGAATCAGCGCGCTGCCGCCCAGGCAGTTCCAGGACATTCTGCGGCCGGCCTTTCAGGAGGAGGAATGGCTGCTCATGTTGGTGGGTGGCATACTCGGTGCCGTGGCCGGTCTGACACAATGGTTTTTCATGAGCGGGGCCTGAACACAGGTCGTGCAGGAGAGTTGGTTTATGGAATGGTATCTTACACTGTTGCTGCAATTCGTGGTCACCGTGGTGGCGGTGTTTGTCGCGGCGATGCTTTTTCACCGTCTGGTGCTCAAGCCCTTCCTGGATGCCAAGGTGGAGGATCTGCGCAAGATCTCGGAAGAGGTTGAGCCGCGAGTCCAGCATGGCGTCAAAAAAGGGATGCGGGAAAGCCTGCGTGAAATACCTGAAACATCCTGGCGAGATGCCACCCGTCAGGTGACCCGTTTTGGTACCGAGTTGCTGGAGGAGGGGATCAGCACCTTCCTTGGCGGTGTCGAACCCCAGCGCCGCGGGCAGAATGGCAAACGATAGTCCTTAAAGACAGTTGGTCGGCTTCGGCAGCCCTGCAATCTTGGACGCCAGTTTGGCTGGGCTGCCGGGAAACAGCTGCATCAGATAGATGCTGTTACCCTTGTCCTCGCCCAGATCATGGCGCACCGCCTTGACCAGCAGACGCATGGCCGGGGCCTCGTCGTGGCGTTCGTAGAATTGCCGCAGAACCCGGATGATTTCCCAGTGCGCATCCGTCAGTGCAATGCCTTCCCGCGCAGCAGTTTCCTCGGCAACGGCCTCTGACCACTGCGATGGATCCTGCAAAAAACCTTCTTTGTCGACTTCGATAGCGCTCATGGCGCGAAGAATAGCCCAAAGCGCGATCCCATGCTACCAGTGGATGACCCGCTCCAATTGTTCTGTTATCCCGACGAATCCAGCAAAATCAATGAGCTGAATCGGGTTTTTAATGTACTGTGTTAATCCGCGCCCCTGAACGTCGGGCTCCAGTGCATGGATTTCCACCTCGGCTGGCAGCGTCTCCAGCCACTCGTTATGCAGGCAGAGTGCGACCGCGCTTTCAATCAGCAGCAGACTATCGCCTGACCTGATGGCATCCAGGCAGTGGCGGATGCGGGGATGGTCGGCCGGTTTGTTGAGGATGTGAAGCGTGGCCTTCATAGGGGCACCACCTGCTGGTAGTCCTCATAGAGCCCCGCAATGGCCTCTGGGTCAATGGCACGGAACCCGTCGACCAGTGCATCGGCCTCCAGCCCCCGTTCATGCAGGGCCTGCTGAGAGACGTAGAGTGACTCGACACCGTAGATGGGTAACATGCCGAGTTGTTTGCTGACGTTCTTCTGATCGAGAGCGGCTGGCTCCTGGCCGGCGAGCGCCCAGAGAACGCCGTCCCCCAACAGCAGCAGGCAGGCCTTCTGGTCGAAAGCGGCGGCCGAGGTGATCATGTCCAGCAGTTCCTTGCACCGCAGGGTGTCGTAGGGGGCCTTGTCGGCGATGAAGAGGAAGGAGGTGTGACTCATGGTTAGTTCCCGGGGCCGAATTGCAGGGCGCGGTCGGCTTCTGTGCGCGCCTCGATCCATGTGCCCAGGCCGGCAATCTGCCAGGGCGCCCGTACGTTGAAGGCTTCCAGCTCATGGCGCCTGGCCTCCCGTTCATCCACCAGGCCGCGGCGCAGGGCTGACGCGACACAGACAATAGCCGGCACATTGGCCTGGCTCAGCAGCTCGGTCCAGCGACGGTACCAGTTCACTTCATCCCGGGGTGGGGTCTGCAGATGCGAAGCCAGATAGACGCCGTCTCCATACAGGAAGAGGCTATGGATCTCATGCCCCCGAGCGAGCAGCGCCTCACAGAAACGAAAGGCCGTCTGCGGCGCCTGGGACGTGTAGGGTGCACCGGTGATGGTTATGGCGTAGCGCATGAGTGGGATAATCCAGCGAACAGCGTGCGTTGTTTCCGGAATGAAAACGGCCACAAAAAAAGCCCCGGAAAACCGGGGCTTCAGATTAACGCGTTTTTGCGTGATCAGCCAATCAGTCGTCGCCTGACAGCGCGGTCAGGATGTTCAGCAGGCTGATAAACAGGTTATACAGCGCCACGAACAGGGTCACCGTGGCCAGGATGTAGTTGCGCTCCCCGCCATGGATGATCTGACTGGTCTGGAACAGGATGATCATGGACGAGAAAATTGCAAAGCCGCCGGAAATCGCCAGCTGGAAAGCCGGCGTGCTGATGAAGAAGCTGAGTATCATACAGCCCAGCAGCACCCAGAAGCCGGCCATGATCATGCCGGACAGGAAGCTCATGTCCTTGCGGGTTACCAGCACATAGCCGGACAGGCCAACGAAGGTGATCGCGGTCAGCGTGAAGGCCTGAGCCACGATATGGCCCGCGCCAGCCGATACGTACATGCCGATAATGGGGCCGAGCGTGTAGCCCATGAAGCCGGTCAGGGCAAAAGTGGTTACCAGAGCCCAGGGGCTGTTCTGGAGTTTGTGCGTGGCAAACAGCAAGCCGTAAAAGCCTACCAGCAGAACAATGATGTTCGGGTAGGGCAGGTTCAGGCTCATGCTCATCCAGGCCATCAGCGCGGCGAACGCCAGTGTCATGCCCAGGAGCATGTAAGTGTTGCGCAGGACCGAGGACACCTCGTCCTTGTAGCCTGCGCTCAAGCCGCCACTTGATTGATAGGCCGCAGCCCGTTCCTGGATCTGTCTATTGTCCATCGTCTTCTCCGAATAACGATAAAGCGTGAATCGTTCGTTGCCTACAGGTTAGTGACGCAATGTCTCTGTTTTGTAAGGCTAACCTGATAATAATAACGTTTTCCCAAGATTCAATCCTTTTAAATTTTTAGTTCACCGAAATCCTCCTGGTCGTGAATCGGTTCACTTTGTGAACTTTTGACCGCAGGCGCGGTTTTCAGTTCCCGCATTGTCGTCATGTTGTTGACACGCAAATTGATTTCGGTATCATTCGCTTCGCTGTTCAACACGCAGCACCATGCGGTGGGCTGGCAGAGTGGTTGAATGCAGCGGTCTTGAAAACCGCCGAGGGTTTACGCCCTCCCGGGGTTCGAATCCCTGGCCCACCGCCATTTTTCTATTATTTTCAATCACTTACGAACAGAAGAATAATTTACGTACCATTAAACGTACCAAGCGAAAAATGGTCAATTACTGTTCAATGTAAGTGCCGCTCGCATGGATTGCCAAGCGGTCGTGCCACCTGCCGGAAATGGTGGGACTGTCAGGAGAGACTGACACCATTGACCGCTTTCACCCTTCCGCGTAACTTCATCCGCTACAGTTTTTTCTCACCACAGACAGGAAGTGATAACGATGTTCGATTATCAGGCTGAAAAACTTAGCGAAGCTCGGCGGGCATTAATGCTCCCTCACAGTAGTGGGGAAGAACAGTCAATCGCCGATGCTTTCCATGTTTGCTCTCTGGGCTTTAAGGATATTGAGCTTCCAGAAAAGGCGAAACATTTAGATGATTCGGCCAAAGATTGGATAAAGGTTATCAAGGGTCTTATGAGCACGGATGGTTTAACCGATGATGATGGAAAGGGCCTATGGGCTGTGAAAGCAGCGACACTCTCCATAGACGATAAAATCCAGCTCTCGCGCTGTGTCGATGAGTTAGCGCACTGGTTCGACTCGCAAACAAACGAATGAACTTAGAAGCGGGTGGCCTGCCATAATCAGGCGGCCATCCCCCAGCGATACCTAGAATCCGCCAGGTTCAGGCCAAACGATCAAGCCCGTAGGCTGGCAATCGCTGTTGCATAATCAGGCGCATCACTTCGAATGACCATCAATCGTGCCAGTCTGTGCAATGCGCTGATTTGTTGGTACTCATCCCGAGCTACAGCAGTGCCGGGAACTAATCCGTCATCGTTCATGGTGAAGCCTCCAGTTTTGGGTTAATCAGGCCACATCGTTTTCACACCAGCGGATAAAGCCAGAACTCAGCCACTCCGCATCATGGCCCGTATAGGTGCAGATCCGCCGGAGCATCCACGTACACTGAATGAGCGCGTCGAATGCTTCTTCCCGGTCGTCCTGCGTACTGCCATCCGTGGCCCGCTCCTGCCAATAGGCTTTAGCGTCCTTTACCAGCAGGGCAAGTGCAGCCATCCATAGTTGCAATTCAGCGGCCCCGGCAAGCTGGCCCATCTCTGTAACGTCTAAAAGCTCGTCAGTCATCAAAGCCGCCGCCGGTCTGGGTTAATAGTTCTCTTCGACTTTCTGGCGGGCCTCAGCAGCCGCGATAGCGGCCTGTTGGTACTTGTCCCTGACCTCTCTGGCGGTCATCGTGTCCGCCTTGTCTAGCAGGTCTGTATAGGCTCTGCGGGTGGCCTCGCTTGCCTTGCTGATTGATTGTTCCAGCTTGTAAAGGTCGGGCCGGTGTTTCTGTAGGGCGCGGGTGCGGGTGGCCTTGTGGCTGTCTGCACTCATGCCGGAGAGTGTGGGGTGTGCCCCAATGACAGCCGCCAGAACCTGACCATCGCCCTGTTCAATGGCATTGCCGATAACCTCCCGGCGCTCGCTGTCACTCATGCCACGCAATACAGCGCGCAATTCTGAGTTATCACGTTCAGACCACCTCACCGACTGGCGAAACTCGGATTCAATGGACTCTAGCCGGGCTTTGGCCTGAGCCTGGGCGCGGTCGCTACGGTCTGCCAATCCTTTCAAGGCGCGGTCAAAATCACGGGCCACGTTGTTCAGGTGTGCCGCCTGCGTGACCTCTGGGCTTTTCTGTTCGCGGATTTCCTTGTAAGCGGAAAACGTGCGACTGATAGCGGCCTGAGCATCAGACAGAAACTCTAGCGACTTGTCGTTGCCAAGCTCTCCGGCTTCACGCTTCCAGGTTTCGCCCCATCGGTCGGACACCAGCAGGTCGGTTGCCTCAACTTTGGGTAGGTCATAGGCGGTGTCTGCGCCCTTGTCGTGGTCGCGTACTGCGAGTTTTCCGTTTTGGTATTGCAGGTCGGTTCTGTAGCTCATGGTGTTACCTCGTTAATGTCCTGGGGGGTGGCCTTGCTGGCGGGATCTTCCGCCATGCTGTCCGGGCCATAGCACGGTGATTTTCGGGGGTGTGTGGTTGATCCGTTCCTTTGCCATCCAGCAGGCACCGGCAATAGCGTTTGCTCTATCGTCATGGCCTCCCGGCGGGTGATTCACTGAGTCCTTACCGGCGCGGCTTGTACGGCGCTCAAGGTTGGCGAATTGAATAACCGCTTTATGGTCTGGCGGGATCTCTACGCGGCCCGTTTGAAGCAGTGGCAAAAACTCCAGATACAGTTCAGAACGGTTAAGGGGTGAAGGCTCCAAGTTGATCCCGTGCTTTCGGTATTCCTGCCGGGGCCACTCTGCCGCGTACCGATCACCCATGACGGTAGATATTCGATACTGCTTTAATACCTTGGCGTAACTTTCTGTTATCTCTGCCGGATTGCCTCGTTGGCTGTGTACCGCATCCGTTATCACGCGGCTGCCTTCAATGTGTGCGATTGCCATCGTGTATTCATCGGCACCACCGCCTGCCACGTCTACGAATCCAACGTACTGTTTGCCGGAGCGAAGGGGGAGCATTAGCGGGGCGTCGCGGGTGCAGTCGTCTACCATCTCCCGCGTTATGAAGGCTTCAACGTCTGATCTGAATTGCGCCCCATATTCAGCAGCAGCGGCCACGGGGTCACGGTCATAAGCCTGATCGACAATCCGCCGGGGTAAGGTGGGGTTCATGGTCAGGGTTTGAGCCTGAGCCACCAGAATAGAGCCTTCCTGTCCGTAGTACCGGCGGTGAGCGTCCCACAAGGCACCACGGCGGGCGTATGGACTGGAAAGGGCAATCAGGGGGCCATCTAATGAGGCAAGGCCGGGGCGTACCGCATTCAATATCTCGAAATCTGGGTTTGCGCTATCCTCTGAACGCCAGAACGCCACCTCATCAGCGATAACAGCCGCAAACGTATAGCCACGGGTGGCCCTGAATGAAGCCGTACCCACTTCAATAACGGCGCGGTTGGCTAGCTCCAGCGTTTCCGCTGATTCCTTTACGATCAGCCGTTGCAGCATGGGGTTAGCGTTCATTAGGCCAGTGATATAGCGGAATACTGAGCGTGCGGCCTTTCGATCCTGTGCCAGACATAGCACGGTTGCCACTTCGCCAGGGCTTAGCCGGTCTGAATGGTCATTGAAACAGGCTTCATACACTGCCAATAGGGCGGCGTTCTGAGTCTTACCGCCACGTCTACCGATAGCCAGCCATAGTTCATCATGTGCGGCCTCTGGGGCGCTCTCACGGCCTGTTAGTTCCTGCCAGTGGGGTAGCTCATCATCGGACAGTTCAAGGCCATAGAAGCCAGCTAGAAGGGCGCGCCATGCTTTGAAGCTATCGCCCCCGAATTGATCCCCGAACAAGGCCGGATCTGTCATCAGGTCGCGGATAGTAATCACTTGCCGCCCTCCCGGTTCTTCAGGAAGGTGGCCAGGTCTGGCACGTCGCGGGCTTGGCGATCAAGGCCAACGGTTTTGAGCAGGCCAATCAGCGTATTAACCGCCTGAGTAAGCCGCCCTTGGTCTACTTCCTCCCCACGGCTGAGGGCTGCTTCCTGTTGCTCTATGACGCACTCCATGTAAACAATCCGCTTGCACAGTGACCGCCGCTGATAGCTCATGCGGTCGTTTCCGCCTAAGTCCTGGGTCAGATCGTGGTAACGGTCATTCACCGCACGGGCTAGGCTTGTACGGCCATCCAACTTTTCCAGCCAGTCCGCTGAATACTTGGGAGGGATTGCGGCTTGTTTCGTCATATCTGTGCCATATCTAACCTGTTTATGGTACGTATTATGGCAGGTATAAGAAGTGGCATCAATATAAGAATGCGTTATATGGGGCGGTGTGGCGGTGAGTATGTCCGCCTAACCTGCGTATAGGAGGGTACAGGGGTCTATATTGCAGTTTCCTATGACCGATATAAAAGCGATTAACCTTGCCTATGACGCGAGTGACGCGAGTGACGCGACAAACCCACATCATTCCTACTGTGAATTTTTCTTTTTTTGCCTGATTAGGGCGTCACTAGGTATTAAAGAAAGGAAATTCGTTACGCATTCAATAGGATTTAGGCGTCACTGGCGTCACTACATGGGGTTAATATCGCTCTAGCCCCTGTGCTGCAAGGCTTTTGGCCGTGACGCGAAAACCGCTTACCCGTCACTATTGCGTCACTCATGCGTCACTAAAAAACCCTGCACTGTGGCGGGGCTGTTGTGGTGGGTGTGGGTTAGCAGACAAACGCTCGTTTGCAGCGTATGCCTGTGAAGGTTCGCGCCGTGTTCGTCCGTTTGTGGGTGAAGCCTAACCGCTCCATACGTTCCTTGAATGCCTTGTTTGCCAGCTTGTTGTGAATGCCGTTTGCAGTGGCCCATTCCTGATAGGCTCCATACATGGCACTACCCGGCGTTTTCGCCTCTGGTATGGCCTCGCACTCATCCTGAACAAACTGTGCCACCTGATCGGCTTCTAAACGCCATTCCTCGCGGGCATCAATGCAACTTTGCGGGACAGTGAAGCCTTCCAGCAATGCGTCTGCATAGGCATCAAGGGCAAGCGTCAGGATTCCGGGCAATTCGGCCATCAGCTTGTTTTTCAGGTTGGGATCACAGTTGCCTAGCTCCGGCTTGAACACGTTATTGAATTGCACCACCAGGGCGCGGCGGAATACTGCGTCCGAAAAGTCCCGCGTGTGTGGCATGTGGTTGGTACCGAACCAGCACGTTGAAAAAGGCCGCATATCGAACGGGTCTTTGTTCTTGTGCTCTACGGTTGTGGGTTCACCTGACGTGATACCTTTCAGGGCATCGTCATCAATGACAGCGCCTTGCTTGATCTCGGTAACGATGTTCGCCAGCTTGTTGTGAAGGTGCGCCCGTTGAAACTTGTTATCGAACTGAGAGGGCTGCACCGCTGCCACGTTGTCACGGCCTGCGAGGGCTTCCAGAACAGACAGTAAGACTGACTTACCGTTGGCACCACTGCCCACCAGAATAATGAATCTCTCGTGGTTACAGTGAGCCATCAGCGTATAGCCCATCATTTCCAGCAGTGCGGTTGCCTTGTCTGCCGCGTCGGGGTCATTCTTGAACACGTCAGCCAGAAACTTCACAAACTGCGGGGCCTCCGCCTTCGGGTCATACTCTACCGGCACCTGAGTAGTGCGGTAGTGCTGGCGGTTGTGGGGTAGAATTTCCCAACGGCCTGAGCCTGACAGCATCAGTTCACCGCTTAGGGTGTTTACGCACTCCACCGGGCCAATATCAAAGGCATGATCCGGCATATAGATTTCAGTCCTGAACAGATCCGCTACGCTGTCCACGTTGCTTTTCCGCACGGCTTCCACCTTGTCACCGATATAGTGCTGTACCCACTGCTTAACGCTGCGTTCGTCCTGTTTCTTCCAGACTCCGCAAGCGTGCCACTTCCAGACAAAAGACTGAGCCGCTAACACGTTGTCCGTGCCAATGTCAGACACTAGGCCGCGTGCCAGATCCAGGTCATCGGCTTGGCTGCCCTCGTCAGCTTGCCGCTCTGCTTCCTGAATGGCTTTAAATGGCAGTTTCGTTGTCTTCCGTATGGCCTCGTGTACCTTCCGCTTCCGAATGGCTGGCAGGGCTGCACATTCAAGAATCAGCGCCTCGATTTCTTCGGGTTCTGTCTCAAGGGTGAATCCCTGAGCGGTTGCGAGTAATTCGGGGAACTCTCGCGGCTCTGCCACTTGGTCAAGGCTCAGCTTTTCGCGGTAGTCGTTCAGCGTCCTGTGTGTGCAATGGTCGTGCATACACTTGAAGGCCGGAGACTTGAAGCCACCAGTATTGGCCGGGTAGTACACGGTTTCAGTCTGTCCGCTCTCGCTGGAATGTTCAGCCTCAAACGGACACACCACATTAAAGCCAGCATCAGGCCGCCGGGAGCGAACCATACCGCCATCATTCAGCGCCTTCAGGATCTCGTCACCCTCGCTGATTTCGAGCTGTCGGGCTTGGCGTGACGTGCCTTCCTTTTCCAGTGGCGGGAAGGCTTCCAGGATCTTGTCAGCGGTATAGGGTAGGCCGCCGTTCTCCTGCATCATGCGAACCATGAACGGTTCACCCTTGCGGTGATAGAAGCCGGGGAGCCTCAACACGCGGGGCAAGTCCGTGACGCTGCTATCAGTGCCATAGGTGTCAGCGATTCGGCGTTGTACGCCTTCAAACTGAGCCAATGGCAGGCCATCCGTCAGCCAATAGGGGTGAGCATTGCCGGGGCTGCTTTCGACAATGAAGCTCGCTTCCGGTTTGGCGTTCAGGATCGGGGCCAGGTCTGCGCCATCCGTGTCAGCGAATACCGCCCGCACTCGTCGCACGTTGTCAGCCTTGCGGCCTTTCAGATCGGTCTGATTAACCGTAATGAACACACCGGCACCGCTACGGTTCAGCCTTTCCAGCGCGGCGGCGTGCCGGGACAGTGCCCCATGAAATACCTGTGCGTATTTCTTCCGCTGGCCTTTGCTTTCCCGCTCTTTGTCCTCTGCCTTGGCCTCTGGGGTATCGGCAAACGTCTGGAATGTGAAGGCTTCCGCTTCCTCATCCAGCAGAGTCAGGAAGTGTTCAGCCAGTTCAATATCTGTTTTCAGTTGTTCAGTCATGGCACACCTCCCGCACTGCGTATTCATTCGGGTACTTCCCGGCGTAGTCAGGGTGAATTCCTGCCTCGTCTATCGGATAAAGCCGTTCAAACGCTGGAAGCGTGAGCCTTGCCGATAGATTGAACGATGGGTAAGTGCCTTTAATTCGCGGGTGAAGGTAGGCCGCCACAATGACGCTATCGGTTGAACAGTAGCGGCATCCCCATGACTCGATCATGTGTTTTACGGGTAAGCATGTTTGGCCGGTTTTGACTGTTTTCTGAGCGTCGAACCAAGCGTAAGCAATGCGGGTGCTGTCGTGTGATTCGTGATAGAAGTACCGCATATGGAACACACCGGCCCGTTGCAGGTCGGTAATGGCTTTTTGAATCTCTGCATCACTTGGCAACCGGCTATAAACGGTCGTTTTGTGAACAGTTTTTGCCTGATTGGTGTTATAATTCACTTGCTCAAGGTGAATGTTTTTTGCGCTCTGGTCGTTTACGATCGGGGCGTTTTTCATTTCTCGCCCTCCTTGTAATCCAGTAGCCGGAAAACATCGGCCAGGCTGATTACTTTGCAACCGCTAAACTGGCGAACAGTGACATAGCCATTGCTTACCGCATCGGTCACGGTATGTGCGGCAACTCCCGTTAGGTGCGGGACGTTGGAGAGGGCCACATATTCGCGCCCATTTGAAAGGAAAGTTCCGGGGGTGCGTTTCATGCTGCGCCCTCCTGTTTAGCTTCCCAGCTTTCGAGGTCTGACAGCTTCCAGCGGGTAGCGCCGTTGATCTTTACAGGGGAGGGGAAATTGCCTTCACGTACCCAGCGCCAGATAGTTTGGCGGCATACGGCGTAACGGTTGGCGTTGTCTTTGTCGGACAGGTATTGCTTCACATTGGTCATGTCGGGATCTCCGGCAACCAATGCCGCATAAAAAAATGGCGGGCACCGGCTGCGAATCAAAAAGGTCGATTCCGCATAGCCAGTGGCCCCGCCACTTTTAAGAGCTACCCTAGTTTTCTGCCGTGGCACCGGCCCCGCCGGAAAGTTAGAACATCAAGCCCCGCTTAATGAATAACCTTGAAACTTACTCTCGCTCTAGCTGCAATTTGTAGTAGCATTGTGTAGCTACTGGAATGAATGTTACACGATACGTCAGTTATAACGCAAGCCTTTTTTATAACCGTTTTCCTATCTCGCTGCACCTATCGCTGTAACCTTGCCGCTCTCGTCCTTTTCCTTCGCCTTGCCGTGATAGCAATACTGTTCCCAGTCCTTCATCAGCAAACGGCGCTTGTCGATCAATTCAGACCGTGCATAGGCGGCGCGGGTAGCGTCACTGTTAACGTGTGCCAGGGCCAGTTCTGATACTTCATCGGCATAGGCGGTATGCTCTCGCGCCCAATCCTTGAAAGTGGAACGGAAACCGTGAGCCGTTACGGGCTGATCCATCCGTTTCAGGAGGGCAGACAGGAAGTTATTAGACGGTATGTCACCCTTCGGGCCTGGGAACACTAGCGCGTCAGGTTCTCCCGGCTCCATGCCTTTCAGCAGGTCTATTGCCGCATCAGTAAGCGGGACTCTGTGCAGCTTGCCGGACTTCATACGATCCGCTGGCACCGTCCAAACTTTCTTTTTGAAGTCGATTTCCTGCCAAGTGATACCGGCCTTGCCGATACGTTTGTCACCAATAACCTCGTTTGTGCGGCTGGCGGTGAGAATCAGGAACTCAAGGGCGCGGGAAGCCGTGCCGGTGCGTTTCTTCACTGCCTTCATAAAGTCGGGTATTGCGTCCACTGACAGGGCGGCATGATGACCTTTATTCTTGATCTTCTCCGGTGAAGCGTAAACCTCGTCTAAGTAGCCTTGCCACTTAGCGGGATTCTCGTTTGAGCGGTAGCCATGAACGGCACACCAGCCGAGTATATTTTCCATCCGCGCCCTGACACGGTTGGCGGTTTCGGTTTTCGTCTCCCAAATTGGATCAAGTACGGCCTTTATATGGGGTAGCTCGATTTCCCGAACAGGCACCTTGCCGATATGGGGCACGGCGTAGGTATTGAGACTATTTTCCCACTGTTGACGCTGGCGGGGATTCCTGAACTCTTTAGACTTCATGTCGATATAGTCCCGCATTGCATCGGCAAAGGTAACGGTACTCATCTGAGCAGCTATAAGGGCGCGTCTGGCGGCTCTTTTTTCCTCTACCGGGTCGATACCTGCGGCGATCTTGTCTTTATACTCCTGAGCCTTCCGGCGGGCCTCTGCCAATGACACGTCAGGGAAGCCACCTAAACCGATTGAACGGCGCTTGGCTCCTACCATTGTTCTGAGCAGCCAGGTTTTGGCACCGCTGGGAGTTACCTGCAACGTCAGGCCGGAGACGCCACCAACGGGGTGAAGGGTGTTATACGGTTGCCCATCCTTTCCGAGCGAACAGGACAGCCGCCGGACTTCTGTTGCGCTCAATTCTTTGGCTTTTTTGGGCATGGTTATCTCCAAATTAGAGTTAGAATCCGGGGTGGGGATTATGAATCCCCTGTTTGGTACGCTCCATCATACGTACCATAAAATATATTAACGGATGCTAAACCATGCGACAGGATGTTACAAGTATTTCAGGCAGGACAAGGGTTTAGATTATTTTCGGTTAGAAAAATGCTTGTATTTCAGGTGTTTACGGGCTGTTTTGGTGGTCTGGCCCACCGCCACTTCTTTTTCTTCCTGTTTTTTCAATTTCTTCTTCCTTTTTTACCCAACGCGATCTGCCTGGCCGATGGCATCGTTCCCCTGTTGTTTTCTATACGTCCCGTCCCGATAGTTCGATTATAAAATGGGATCGATTGTGGGCATCCTCGATTTTTTCGTTCTCTCCATCTGGAAAAAGTGTATCTTTTGTTTGTATTAGATGGTGTGTCACTATGGCCTTATCGTCATCAATTCAGCCGACTTGGTGGCGAAGGTTTCGATTTATTACCTCGTAAAAATACTGCAGATTTCCGGATAGGCCGATATTGTGGCTTTAACCCGACCTGGGTTCACAGTATGGTGCTTAAAAGTTTTATCGGCAGCGAAGCTAATAGGGCTGGAAATTAACATTCTTTGATCTTATTATTCCCGCAGTTGGGTTGTATTGTTCGCCATTGATGGCTAATTTTATTTTGAAATCCATTTTTCTGGAGCAGGTATGTCGAAGATCGAGGTTTACGAAAAGAAAAGACAAGAACTCGAACGCATCCAAAAGGAACTGGAAAAGCTGGAGAGCAGCGAAGAACTGAAAAAGGAAATGCAGTTCAAAGGTGATCTGGAAAAATTGATGGACAAGTATAGTAAGGACGCAAAGGATGTTTTGCGTGTACTTGGCCAGATTGATCCGAGCGTTACTGCGGGCAGCTCGGCTTCTACCGGTACCCGTCGCGCGCGGCCGCTGATGAAGTACAAGAACCCGCACACCGGCGAAGTGGTTAAAACGCGTGGCGGCAACCACAAGACACTGAAGGCTTGGCGTGAACAATACGGCAAGGACGAAGTGGATCAGTGGAAGCAGCCTGCCTGATCCGGTATTCATGTATCCGGCAGGGCAAGCGAGAGGAGGGGAGCATGGCTCCCCTTTTTTAATGATGCAGAGAGTTTTCTATTTGTTTTCTGGATTACTTCTTTTATTGAGTGTCCAGCCAGTAAATGCCGAATGGTACCTTTTCGAAGGCTCGGCCATGACAACCCGGGTCCAACTTGAGGTGTGGTGCCAGGATGAAGTCGAGGCGGAATCAATCCGCCAGGCTGTTTTTTCGGAATTCGATCGCATTGACCATTTGATGAGTCGTTATCGTGATGATTCCGAGTTGTCTCGGGTTAATCGCGAGGCTGCCGATCATCCAGTTGTAGTCAGTGGCGAATTATTTCAGATCCTGAAGCAGGCGTTGAATGTGTCCCGGCTCAGTCATGGGGCGTTTGATATCAGCTTTGCGTCTGTCGGTTATTTATATGATTACCGGAAAAAGAAGCAGCCATCCGAACATCAAATCGAGGAAAGACTTCCCCACATTAATTATCACGCCATTGTACTGAACGATTCAGACCACACAGTCCGGTTTAGGGAGAAGGGCGTTGTCCTGGATCTGGGGGGAATCGCCAAAGGGTATGCAGTGGATCGGGGTATGGCCATCGTCAAGGCACATGGCGTTCTTAGCGCGCGCCTGAGCGCCGGTGGCGATATGCTGTTACTTGGAGACAAGCGCGGCAAGCCCTGGATTGTCGGTGTCCGTGATCCCCGCTCGGAGGAGGCCAATGCTGTGCTGCTGCCGTTGTCCGATGTGGCTGTTTCAACCTCCGGTGATTACGAGCGTTTTTTCATTGATGACAATGGCGAGCGGGTGCACCACATTATTTCCCCCAAAACGGGGCGCCCTGCACAAGGTGTGCAAAGCGTCACGATACTGGGGCCAGACGCCACCACCACCGACGGCCTTTCGACCGCCGTGTTCGTCCTTGGAACGCAAGAGGGGCTGGCGATGATCAACCGCTTACCGGGGATCGATGCGATCATCATCGATTCAGAACGGAAAATGCACTATTCAGAAGGATTAGTGCCGCCGGAGGCGTCTCAATGAGGCATTCAAGCGTTTCACGTAGGACGTTTGACGTTTCACGTAAAAAAGTTTGACTCGGGTGCTCCCGGCCGCATGCTTGTGCCAACGTCCAACCATCAAATCGTCCCACTCACGATACTCGGCATCGCAATCAGGCTCTCCTGCAACGTTGCATTCCCCAAACCATGCCCCGGGAACTTCGAGGCAAAATTGCCTTCCTCCCCGTGCAGGGCCATGTAATTGAGCAAGACCGTTTGTACCAGCAGGTTCACGTTATTGGCCGCCGGGCTTGAGGCGGTTTCCACGGAGCCGTCAGAGCGCATATAGCCAATCTGATTGCGAATGGCGACCGGGCGTTGAGCCGGGTTATAGACCAGGTAGAAGGCAGCTGCCGTCTGCTGGTTGTCGCCCGTCCATTCGCCTTTACCGCGCCCATCCACGGAATCATCGATGCGGCCGTTACTGGCCAGGGAACCATCGCTGAACACATACAGCATCAGGGGCACCCCTACGCGAGCAGCATACTCCAGGCAGGCCCCCATGCAGCGGCCAGCCAGGAAATCGCGGCGTTCGCCAGTGGCCCGCTCGCCGGTGTGATAGTCGTAACCGCCCATGGAAATGGTGCCGGCGCCGGCGAAGCCGTTGCAGACGAGCTTCATGACCGAAGCAGTTTTCCGGAACTCGCGCTCGCTGGCGAACTCGGCCGTGCTGAAAATACCGCTGGCACCGACGATGTCCGTATCCAGTTCGGGATCGAGCGAACTGGGATCCCCGAAGCGGTCAGCCAGGTCTGCGCTCTTGACGTAGCCACAGCGCACCAGATCCTTGATCACCGCATCGGTGGTGACCTCGGTATTCATGTTGTTCATCTTGGCATCACTGATGCGTTGTATGGATTCCATGACTGCGACTGCATCGTCCTGATTGAGGATGCCTACCAGATCCCCCACATCCACCAGGCCGGTGACGTCCGACGGGCGATCCACCTTGGTGGGGCGGGCTTTGGGGTCCATCAGGTCCATGGGGGCCATGGAATTGCCGCCGGAATCGGAACTGCGCGAGCCGATCAGCGACAACAGGGAACCGTCTGCGCCGGCCTTGTAAATGCCGTACATGGGGTTGTGAGGGTTGTTGCCGGTGTCGTTTTCCGAGCGGGCCGCGATGATGGCACCGTTGGTGTTGGCGCGGGTGCCTGCACTGCTGGAGGCCTGAATGCCGCGCAGGAACGCGCTGTCGGAATGGAAGGCCAGACCCATTTCTTCGTTCACGAAAGCGGGGTCATTGGGGAGCATATCTCCGGGCAGTCCTAACCGGTTGTAGCCGGCCGTACTGAGAAAGTCCTTCTGACCGCCGGATTTTCCCAGCAGCACGTTGGAACCCGCAACGTTGGCTCCACCGGCCAGATCGAAGCAGATGAAAGGGATCTTTCCGGCGCCCTGAACGGCGATACCACAGCTTGACTTGAGGGCTTCCAGATCGGATGACAGCGCTGCCGAGGCCATGCGCGGGTTGCCGAACAGGGAAAAGATCGAAGCACCAAACACCGTGGCGGTGCCGGCCATGAAACCCTGGGACAGGAATTCCCGCCGCGTGCGCGGACGGCCATGGCTTTCCAGCTTGAGAGGCTCGCCGTTGGCGTAGGACTTTTTACGAGAACGTTTGATGAACATGTTCAGGCTTCCTCTCGGTTTATTGAACCAGTGTCGTCGCACTGCCCAGCACGGCGGCACAGGTGGCCTTGACCACGGTTTCGGTTCGGTCTGCCGGACAGCTGCCGGCACAACTGGTCAAGGTGTCGATCAAATTGTTCAGCTCGGAATCCACATCCGCCTTGGCCGGCTGGCTGGCCAGGTTCTGACCGACGAGACGGTCATACAGCGGGTCGATGATCTGGGCCCGGCCGGCGGCATCGAAGGCGCTTCCGGCGCTTGCGCTGAAATCGAAGCCCGGGAAATAGCTGCTGCGCAGGCTGGTGTCTGAAACCAGTGCATCACAATAGCGGATCGCCAGCTGTGTCACCCCCATCTGTTGGGAGGACAGGAAACCGTTAATGTCTTCCGTGGTGGGCAGCTGCTGTTTAACGGTGTCGAACGTTTCGGCCACGGCGGTGTTGGTGGTGGGTACATCCGTGACCGCCGACATGGTGGCGTTGATCTCATCGAAGGTACGCAGCCCAATGGCGGAATGCGGATCCAGGTCGCTCGGCGTCGGGGCTGGGGGCAGGGCAGCTTCCACCACCACATGGGTGTTGTCGCCCAGTTGCTCGAAGCTGAGGAAAAACTCGTCATTCTCCGGTCCTTCCTGCAGCGCGATCACAGTGCCCAGATCGGACAGGGGCTGACCACTGCCGGGTGTATAGCCGGCCTCATTGAGGGTCACGTCCAGATTGGCATAGGCCTGGCCTACGCTCGCCTCCTCGCCGTTGATGCCGATACGCATGCCCTTGACGGGAATCGAGTCTGGCACCTGATCCTCATCAAGGCTGATGAAGAATGGCTCGCTGAACAGGTAACTGTAACTGTCGAACTGGCTGACCTGGAAGACGATAAAGCTCTCCGGCACGTCGATCAGGTGGGCGACGCTGAACAGCAAATAGAATTTTTGTCCCACCCCCACTTCGAAATTGGTCTGGATCTGCTCCGGCGTTAGGGCCCGGTTGTGGATGGCCACCATGCGCAGTGTGCCTTCCCACAGCGAGTTGCGGTCGGTCTCGTTACCCAGTACGAAGGCAAAGCTGTCGTCCCATGTGTTGAGCAGGCCACCGTCGGCAGGGTCCTCGTCGCCGGTGAACTCGCCATTGATGTAGATCTGACGACCGCCGCCCGGGGTGAAATTGACCACCACATGCTGCAGGGTGGCCTGCAGACGCTCATCGTCATCGGCAGTGGCGAAGGGGACGGTCTGGTCGGTGGTGGAACTGCGGTGCAGGATTTCGTAATTCTGCAGTGTCTGGCTGAGGGTAAAATTGCGGGCGTCGCTGGAACCGGAGTAGGTGATGATCCGGGCTTCTTCCTGGGTGATGTTTCCCGGGACCACCCAGGCTTCGATGGCGTACTCACCAGAGGCGGTGATCAGGTCGTGGAGCTTCTTGCTGGCGGTTGTGGTGCCCTGCGCCTTGCCGTCGCGCACCATGCCTACCTGTTCATCCTCAAAACTGGCGCCAATATCGATACCCCAGCCGCCAACCCACTGCACGTTGCCAGTGAGGGTCAGGTTGAGGGCGGGTTCAACGCCGCTGGTGTCGTAGGCGGTGCTGCCTTCGCCGGTCTTGAACTCGTAAAGCGCAATGACGTTGTCCTGGTAGCGTCCACCGGAATTGGCAACGATACCGTCACCGAGCAGAGTCAGCGCCTTGCTGGTGACCAGATCCGGGTCGACAGCCTGGGCCGTGAGACTGCCGGCATAGGTTTCGATGGCGCTCTGCATGGCGTTGGCGGAGGTTTCGCAATCGCCTCCCCAGCAGTTGTGGAACTCGTCCCTCAGGCGAACCACGAAGCGGGAGGCTGCGGGGTTGTTCAGGTCGATCTTGGCCTGGGCAGCATCATAGGCCACGTCCACGTCATCACTGGCGAAATAGGGCGTCTGAACCCCTTCCACATGACAGTCGCTGCAGTAGCTGGAGAGTAGGGGATAGACCGTGGAACTGAACCCGCTGCTGTCCGCCGGGAAGCTCTTGGTATTGCCCGGGTCCTTGATGGCCGGCGCGCGGAGCTGGATCTGGGTGGCTGAACCTGCGGACCCGCCTGCCCAGTTTTCGATGTAGCGGGTGAGGGTGTCGGCACAGGCGGAGGTGCTGTCCAGCCAGCAATTGTGGCCGCCGGCCACCTTGGTCACCATCCGGGACTGGCCGGGCTGATCCAGATTGACCACGGTATTGGCCTGGGCATAGGCGGTGTTAATGTCGGCATCGTTGACGAACGTCGGTGTCTGGCCGCCGGTGCTGTGGCAGGCGCCGCAGCGGTCCGTGGAAACGAGATTGTCCCAGAGGCTGCGCTTGAAGGTTTGAACATCGTCGGTGGCCGGGGCTGGCCCGTCGTAATTGCTGTTGGTGGTGGTGCTGCCGGTATTGGGCAGGGTTTCGGTGTCCTTGCCACCGCCACAGCCGGCCAGCACGAACGCCGTCAGCAGGATGAAGAGAAGTGACTTCATGCTCAATCTCCCATGCAGTAGACGGCGGATTCGGCAAAGACCTGTTTAAGGTTGTAGCCACTGGACTTGAACGAACTCACCATGCTGGCGATCTGTGAACGGTCGGTACTGTCCACGGGCGATCGCAGGCAGACATTCTTGAAGACCTTCTTCACCTGGCATTCGGCGAAGGCGTCGGAATGGGCCAGTTCCTTGCCCATGGTCTTTGCCCCTTCGCCAGATCCGCTGAGACCTGCGTCCCAACCCAACCGACGATTGGGGCCTGAACGCCAGTAGTTGTCCCAGCTGTCGTCCGGGGTGACGTAGCCGAATTCAAAGTTGCTGGCATTGATGTGGTACTTGGCCTGGACCCGAGTGCCGGTATCGGGATCGGTCATGCCGGCCGTGTTATAGACCATGTGGCCGTTTTCACCAGTGGGATCGTTGTCGGCATCGTACTCATAATCGTAGTACGCGTAGGCCTGGGCCATCGGGTCCATGCCGCTGTGGCAGCCCACACAGTTGTTCAGGAAGATACGGCTGTCGCCGCCGGGGCTACGGGACACGTCCTGGCGGATGCGGTCCGGCGGGCGGGTGATGTCATTCACCTGCTCCATGTCGTTGCAGAGGTGATTGAGCAGGGTGAAGCGGAACATCGCGCGGTTGGTGCCGGCGATAAAAAAGGCCTTGGCGGCCGCACGGGTGGTCATGATGCCGGCGGTTGCCTCCGCCGGCAGTCCGTTACGGCTGGATTGGGAGACCTGCACGAGGTTGTCTTTAAGACTGTAGCCACCCTGTTCCAGTTGTTCGTACTGGTCGTTGTTGCTGCTGGAGTAGGCCGGCAGTCCTAGGCTGCTGTCAGCCACATAGAGGATGTTGTCGTAGAGGATCTTCCGGAAGTCGACGTTGTCGCGGACCATGCCGATGACCGTTGCCGTGTAGTCGTTGAGCGGCACGAACTGGCTCATTTCTTCGTTGGTCCAGGGCGCCACGAAGTTTTTCAGGGTGACATCGTAGAAGGCGCTGTTTTCCATGGCGGTGTAGGCTGCATCTTCTGCATTCCCGCCGGCAATATCCGCGGCCATGGCGGTCAGCACGGTTTCCGTCGGAGGAACGCCGGCCAGTCGATCATGGATGCGTTTGGCCTGCTCTCGTTCGCCAGCGGCTGCCCAAAGCGGCCACGCCAAAAGCAGACTTAAAACAAATAAATGCCGCATTACTTTTGCCTTGTTGTGTTCGGCTACAGTCTGGACCGTCATTATTCTAATCCTCGATACAACGGTTCGGCGGAAAAATATACCGAAGCTTGTCGAGATAAAAGTGTAAGTTAGGTAATAGACGTTGTTTTGCGGGCTTCTCCACGGAATTACATTGCGTTACGCAAAACCTTTGGAGTGGACGAGAGCAATGAACATACTTATTCTCCATTGGGTTTTCGCGCAAGCGCCGTTTTTTGACGGGTAAAAACTAAAACTGCAGGTATTTTTGTGACTCGTTTCTCATGCAAAGACAGTAAAAAGCCGATATACGGAGCTAACTGCCTGTTTGCACTGTTTTTGTGCGTTTTTGTTTTGCTCGCCGGCTGCGGCCCGGGCAGTGACAGCCAGGCATCCGATCCGGTTGTGGTTGAGAACGCGGTCGCCTTTATCAAGCGCCCGTTACTCTTCGATGACAATGGCGAAGAAATAATCACTGAAGATATAAGAGAGCCTGCAGCATTTCACCCCGGTGCCCGTTTATTTATAAAAAACAAAGCCGCTGCCAGTGCCAAGGCCCGGGATATTACATCCCGTGTTTTTTCCGATCCCTCATTTCTGAATGACGACGGTGTACTTCTCTATGACGTCAAGGATTTAGCAGTTTCCTACGACGGCAAAAAACTCCTGTTTGCCATGCGGGCACCGGAAATTGAAGATGCGGACGAAGAGGACCAGCCCACCTGGAATATCTGGGAATACGATCTGGAAGGGGAGGATCTGCACCGGATTATAACCTCGGACGTTGTCGCGGAAGCCGGACAGGACATCGCACCGGCCTACTTGCCCGATGGGCGCATCGTGTTTTCCTCGACACGCCAGCGAACTTCCAAGGCCATTTTGCTGGATGAGGGCAAACCCCAGTTTTCCTACCTTGATGAGGACCGGGATACTGAAGCCTTCGTGCTCCATGTGATGGAAGACGATGGCAGCGCGATCGAACAGATCACCTTTAACCAGAGCCATGACCTGGATCCCACCGTCCTGGATAACGGCAAGATCGTATTCAGCCGTTGGGACAACGCCGGCCAGACCCGTAACAACGGTATCAACCTCTATCAGGTGAACCCGGACGGCACCCAATTGGAATACCGCTATGGCCGCCATTCCCACGATTCAGGCGACGAGGGCGATCGGGTGCAATACCTCAAGCCGGTGGAGTACCGACAGGACCGCTTGCTGGTTCAGTTGCGAACATTCGAGCCGCAGGATCTTGGCGCGTTGCCGATTCTGGTGGATGTGGCCGGCTTTGTGGAAGCCGATCGAAGCGTGGACGGTGCCGAAGGCGAGGGCCAGACGCCATTGATGAGCGGCCTTGGAACCAGCGAAGAACCCAGCCTGAATGGCCGCTACCGTTCCGCCTATCCACTGTTCGATGGCACCAATCGCTATCTGGTGAGCTGGAGCCCCTGCCGGCTGCAGGCCGTCCCGGACATGACGGACCCGACCGCTGATTCTGTCACCACCAACTGCAGCGAAGATCGCCTGGCTTCCGACGCCTATGAAGCCGCCGATCCGCTCTATGGCCTGTGGATTCTGAACGCCGGTTCGGGCACCCAGTTGCCCATCGAGCGTCCGCAGGAAGGGCAGGTGGTGGATGAGGCCGTTCTAATGAGTAGCCGCCCGCTGCCGAACTATATTCCGGACAGTCAGGTCTTTGACGATGAAGTGCAGTCCCTGGCGGATGATGGCTATGGTGTGCTGCATATCCGCAGCGTGTACGACTTTGACGGTACCGATACCACGCCCAACGGCATAGCGGCCATGGCAGATCCGGTTCAGACACCGCCAGGCCAGCGTCCGGCCCGCTTTGTACGCATCGAAAAGCCTGTCTCCATTCCGGACGACAATGTGCGTGATTTCGACAATTCCGCCTTCGGCCGCAGCGCCGGACAGTCCATGCGGGAAATTCTCGGCTACGCCCCGGTGGAACCGGACGGGTCTGTCAAGATCGCCGTCCCGGCCAACGTGCCTTTTGCCATCAGCGTCCTGGACGACAAAGGTCAGCGTATTACCCCGCGCCACCAGAACTGGATGCAACTGCAACGCGGCGAAACCGTGGAATGCATCGGTTGCCACACCCAGGACAGTGAGGTGCCCCACGGCCGCTTCGATGCTGAGCCGCCCGCAGCCAACTCCGGCGCGTCCACCACCGGTGTGGAATTCCCCAACACCGAGCCGGCGCTGTTCGCCAACATGGGCGAAACCATGGCCGAAGTGTTTGCCCGCATCAATGGTATCCGAACGCTGACGGCAGATATCGAATACGAAGACCAGTGGACCGACCCCGCCGCCACTACCAAAGCTCCCGGTTTCAGCTACGCTTATGCGGATCTGGAAACGCAGCAGCCGATCACCCCGGTATGCGCCACGGAATGGACCAGCCTTTGCCGGATTGTGATCAACTATGAACAGCATATTCATCCCCTCTGGAGCCTGGACCGCCAGGTGCTGGACACCGATGGCGTGACGGTGCTGGCCGACAATACCTGCACCAGCTGCCATACCAGCGAGGATGACATGGGCGCGGCGCGCATCCCCGATGCCCAGCTGGATCTGGGAGACGGCCCCTCCACGGATGATCCGGATCATCTCAAGGCGTACCGGGAGCTGCTGTTCAACGACAACGAACAGGAACTGGTTAACGGCGCCCTCAGCGATGTGCTGATTGATACCGGTGAATTCGAGCGGGATGAGAATGGAGAACTGATTCTGGACGCGCAGGGCAACCCGATTCCCATATTCGAGACCGTCAACGTCAGCCCCAGCATGAGTACCGCCGGGGCTCAGGCCAGCAACGATTTTCTCGATCGGTTCCGAACCGGCGGCACCCATGCCGGCTATCTGAGCGATGCCGAACTCAAACTGATCGCCGAATGGCTGGACCTGGGCGCTCAGTACTACAACAACCCATTCGATGCACCTGAAAATTAATCATTGATGTTTCCTTCGTGTTGTTATCGGGGCGCTTGGGTCGCTCACTGCATATTACTGCTCCTGCTCGCGTTTCAGGCGCGGGTCGCGCTGGCGGGTGAGTGGTGGGGCGGCCGTGACGAGCCCCAGCCGCAGGTGCAGGTGGCCGAGCCGTTTGTGGAGTGGCACACCGGGCCGGGCTCGGCCTATCCGGTGTTTCACGCTTCGGAGCAGGGGGAATGGTTGACGCTGCTCAAGCGCAAGACCCAGTGGCTCAAGGTGCGTGACGAACGGGGGCAGGAGGGCTGGGTGCATGTGAACGAGGTGCTCAAGACACTGAATGGCCGCGGTGAACCGGTGACGCTGAGCGAACCGCGCTTTGACGACTTTAGCAGCCGCCGCTGGGAAGCCGGACTGCTGTTTGGGGACTTTGAGGGTGCCACCGTGAATTCGGCCTATCTCGGCTACTGGATGACCGAAAACCTGGCCGTTGAACTCTCGGGCGCCCAGGCCCTCGGAGATGCCTCGGAAATCCTGATGACCCACCTCAACCTGGTGCATCAGCCTTTCCCAACATGGCGGGCCTCACCCTTCTTCACGATGGGGATCGGGCAACTGTTCGTTGACCCCAAGGCAACCCTGGCCAACCCGGAAAACCGTGACAACACCGCCGCAAACGTGGGCCTGGGCATGCGGTTTTACGTGCAGGACCGCTTTTTCATACGAGCCGAGGTGAAGGACTACAAGATCTTCACTGACCTGGAAGACAACCAAGAAGCGACAGAATGGAAAATTGGACTCAGCGTATTCTTCTAGCCGCGCTTGTGGCGGCCGCCACGCCTGTTTCCGCAGCGGAGGACGACCGGCCGCTGATCGAACCGGACGTGCGCCCTCAGGAAGTGGACGAGTCGCTCATCGACACCGAGAACTTTGAGCTCGGCGGCTTTGTGGGTGTGATGCACATCGAGGATTTTGGCTCCTCTTTCCTGTGGGGTGCGCGGGTTGCCTACCATTTGAGTGAGTCGTTCTTTATCGAATCCAACGTCGGGTTCGCCGAAGGGAACGAAACCAGTTTCGAGCAGCTCGGGGGCAACGTGCAGCTGATCACCGACAGCGAGCGCGAGTACAGCTTCTACAACGTCAATTTCGGGTACCGGATTCTGCCAGGCGAGGCGTATCCGACGGACAACCTGACCTTCAATTCCAACTTCTATTTGGTTGGTGGGGCCGGGGCGACGGAATTTGCGGGGGACAACCGTTTCACGGTTAACTTTGGCGCCGGTTACCAGGTGCTGCTCAATGACAGCCTGGTGTGGCACATCGGGGTACGGGAGCATCTGTACCAGATCGACCTGCTGGGCGAGGACAAGGTCGCCTACAACGCCGAGATCAGTTCCGGCCTGTCGGTGTTTTTCTGATACGGGTTTGATGGAGAGGAGACGATTCCAATGATGCGATCCCTGAAAATGCTCGCCGGCGGGCTGTTGCTTGCCCTGGCCACCTTGGTTCAGGCCGATGCCCTGGATACCCCGGCGCCGGATTTCACCCTCAAGAGCAAACAGGGTGAAAACCTCCGGCTGGAAGACTTCCGCGGCCAGGTGGTGTTGCTGAACTTCTGGGCCTCCTGGTGCGGACCCTGCCGCCAGGAAATGCCTCTGCTGGACGAGATTCACCAGCAGTACAAGGACCTGGGCTTTACCGTAATGGCGGTGAGTGTCGATGAAGATCCCGCCAACGCCGACGATTTCCTCGCCAAGGTGCCGGTCAGCTTTCCGGTCCTTTACGACAACGAGAGCCGGGTCAGCGAAATGTACGGGGTCGATGCCATGCCAACCACGGTCATCATCGATCGCGACGGCACCCGCCGCTTCATCCATCGCGGCTACCAGCCCGGCTATGAGGAGCATTACCGGGAACAGGTGAAGCAATTGATTCGCGAGTAAAAGATGGTCATCTTCAGACGCACGCTAACGGCCGCCCTGGCCGCCATGCTGTTGTTCGGCGTGGCCGGATGCAGTGATATCAAGCCGTGGGTGAAGCCCTACGAACGGGACAACCTGGCGGACCCGATCATGAGCCTGAGCCGGCATGGCTATGCGGACAGCTACATGCATCACGTCTATCAGGCCCGCGAGTCGTCCCGCGGGTCGGAAGGGGGCACGGGAGGTGGCTGTGGGTGTAATTAGCAAGCGTTGGACGTTGGACGTTTCACGTTTCACGAGAAGCAGGCCAACATCCAGTGTTCGCCCTAAATCATTGATGGCGGCAAGTCACGTCCATCGTCCAACCTCCAACGTCCAACGTCTGAACGCCTGGCAGCTGTTCGGTCTGATGATCCTCTGTCTGGCATCTGCAACTGACGCCGCCACACTCCCCGAGGATAAAGTCGACGTCCTCTACCACCGCTACGACGGCGGCGGCATGGTCATCGACGGGCCCTCTGTGCTGGTGCGCAAGAGCGCCGGCAACCAGTTTTCCCTGAGCGGGCAGTATTACGTTGACTCCGTTTCCGCCGCTTCAGTGGACGTGTTGGCCACGGCCAGCGAATACAAAGAGGAGCGTACCCAGTACACCGTCGGGGCCGACTACCTGCACGAAGACACCGTCATGAGTCTGGGCTACACCAACAGCTCCGAGAACGACTACGAGGCGGATACCGTCAGCTTTTCCGTCAGTCAGGATTTTTTCGGCGATCTCACCACGCTCACCATGGGCTACGGTCGAGGCTGGGATACGGTGGGGAAGGTGGGCAATGGCGATTTCAGCGAAGACGCCGACCGGCAGAACTATCGTCTCGGTCTCAGCCAGGTGATCACCAAGAACAGCCTGCTGGGGTTCGATTTCGAGGCGATCACCGATGAGGGCTATCTGGAAAATCCGTACCGACAGAATCGCTATATCGACCCCGCTGATTCCACGAATTACCTCTATCAGCCCGAGGAGTATCCGGAGACCCGGACCAGCACGTCGGCGGCCATTCGTGCGCTGTACTACTTGCCCTATCGCGCCTCACTGCGCGGAGAGTATCGCTTTTTCACGGACACCTGGGGGATCGATGCCCATACCTTCGAACTGGGCTACGTGCATCCGTTTGCCAATCACTGGACCCTCGAAGGGCGTGTTCGCTACTACACCCAGGACCAGGCGGATTTTTACAGCGACCTTTATGCCTACCCCAATTCCCAAACCCATCTCGGCCGGGACAAGGAACTGAGCACCTATTCCGGGACCACGCTGGGCACCGGCGTGACCTACGAGCTCAAACGGGGGGCCGTTCCCCATATTGACCGTATGCAGTTCAGCCTGCTCGTGGACTATCTGGATTTCCAATACGACAACTTCCGGGATGTGACCGCCTCCGGCGATTACCAGCCCGGTGAAGAACCCCTGTATGAATTCGACGCCTGGGTCACCCGCGCGTCCCTGATTCTGGAATACTGAAGGCCTGCTTATGATGCGTCCCGCACTTCGTCCATTCGATCGCCTGCTGCTGGGTCTGATGGCCTGTCTCTGGCTGGGCACGGCGCTGGCTGCCGACGACAATCCGTCCGTGGCCAGTAGCGTTGAGGATCTCAAGAAAAAAGTCATCGAGCTCAACCGCGACCTGTTCATTCTGGAGGAAGACCTGCTGTTTCCCGCCAACACCCAGTTTGCGGTGTTCCTGAGCCTGGATACCGGAAAGTTTTTAAAGCTGGATGCGGTCAAGCTGAAAGTGGACGGCGAGATTGTCGCCAGCCACCTCTACACCGAACGGCAGGTCAAGGCGCTGCAACGTGGAGCCATGCAACGGCTGCATATCGGCAACCTCAAGAGTGGGGAGCACGAGATCACCGCCTTTGTTGAGGGTATCGGGCCGGAAGAGCGGGCCTACAAGCAGGCCGCAACGCTCACCATCGACAAGGGCACCGGCACCGAGGCCCTGGAGATCCGCATCCAGGACCAGTCCAGCACCTACCAACCGAGCCTCGAAATCGTCGAGTGGGAGTAACGGTGCGCCCTGATAGCTTGTATTTCCGCATCACCCGATACGCGCTCATGCTCCTGCTGGTTGGGAGTTGTGGCGTGGCCGTGGCGGAGGAAGCGGACGGACCCCCGCGGCGTGTGCATGATCCCGCCTACGGAGCGGTCCTGTTCGAGTATTACCAGGGCAACGCCTTTGAGGCCTTGACCCGCCTCGACGTGGCGCAGCAGCGCGGGGGCATCGAAGGGCACGGCGATCATCCCAAGCTGGTCGAGGGCGGGCTGATGCTCGCCTACGGCATGCGCAAGGAGGCCCGAAAACTGTTTGAACAGGTGTTGCGCGAGCAGGTGTCGCCGCTGCACCGCAGCCAGGCCTGGTTCTACCTCGGCAAAGTCGCCTATCTGGAAGAGGATGATGCCGCTGCCGCAGAGTCATTGGGCAAGGTGGAAACACCGACTCTGCAGGCCCAGGCGCCGGAACTCTATCAGGAGTGGCTTTACCTGCAGGGCCAGCTGGCCCTGCGTCATCAGCCGGAGAAAGTGCCGGAACTGATCGGAAAACTCCCTGCAGCTTCCCTCTGGCGGGCCTACCTGAGCTACAACCAGGGCCTGCAGTGGATCAAGCAGGGGAAGACCGAAGCGGCGGTGACGCAATGGAAGGACCTGGCCACGGCCCTTCGTCAGCCGGTGCGCGATGAGAACGAGCTGACGGACGCCCAGCGCGAAACCCTGGCACTGCGCGACCGGGTGCTGTTAAGTCTCGGCCAGGTGCAGTTGCAGCAGGGGCAACCCGGCAAGGCGCTGGACAGCCTGAAGCAGGTCGGTCTCAAGAGCGTCTTTTCCGACCGTGCCCTGTTCGATTTCGCCGTGGCAGCCGCCAATAACGGGGAGCACGGCCTGGCGTTGCAGGCGCTCAATACCCTTCAGGAACGCCCCCTTTTCACGCCCTGGCTGCAGCAGGTCCCGTTCGCCCGTGGCTATCTCTACGAACAGCTTGAGCGGTCGCAACGGGCGTTTGAAACCTACAAGGCCGCGGCTGCTCACTATGTGGCGCAGAAGGACGAGCTGGAACGCCGGCGCGAGCAGCTCGACGAACAGACTGTCATCCAGGCCCTGCAGGTGCAATCAGCGCGCAATCGTGGTCTCGACCTGGGCGATGCCCAGCTTCCGAACGACCCCTACGGCCGCCTGCGCGTGGAACCGGCCGACCTGAACCTGGCTGCGCTGCTGGCCACCGAAGACTTCCAGTTGGCCCTGCGGGATCTTCACGAACTGTACAAACTCCAGCGCTCCATGCACCGCTGGGAGCGGCAACTGGACTCCTTCCGCGTCATGCTGGCGACCCGGGAGCAGCAGCGAACGGCCCGCATCAAGGCGACCCGGGAAGCCCTGAAGGAACAGAATGCCGCGCACTGGGCCGAGGAACTGGCCCACTATCGCCAGACCATCAACGAGGCACTGGCCCGGGAAGACGCGGCCTTCTTCATGAGCGATAAGCAGAAGGCCTACCAGGCCCGTATTCAGTCGGCCCAGGACATTCTCGCGGACTTGCCGGGCGATGCCTCCACCGCCGAGCAGCGCAGGAAGTTGCAGCGTATCAAGGCCTATTTCGACTGGTGGCTGGCGGACGAGTATGGCGTCAATCGCTGGGCCGCCCAGAAGCAGCTCAACCAGCTGGAGGCGGCCATGAACGAATTTGGCGAGCGCCATGAGGTGCTGAAAGCGGAAATGGCCTCCAACGACGAAAACGAAGCCCTGGCGCAGCGGGTGAACCGCAATCAGGCACGCCTCGAAGCGGTGCGCTCAGAACTGGATCAGGCGCTGTCCCAGGCCCGGGATAAACTGGTGGGCCTGGTGAAGGATGAATTGCGGCGCCAGCAACAGGCGGTTGAGCGCTTCCTGCTGGCCTCCCGGCGAGCGCAGGCGCGTCTGGCCGACAGCCTCTTCCGGACCGGGCAGGGAGAGCAACCCTGATGGCCTCCCTACGCTACCGCCTGGCCACCCTCGGGCTGGCGATCGCCGTGCTGAGTGGGTGCCAGAGTCTCGGCATGGCGCCCATGTGGGGGCCATCGGAACCCGTGGATCAGCGCGAGACCCTGGCCAACCTGCAGCCGGCTACCCTCGAAGCGAGCGAGACCCCGTCCGGGCCCGTCCCGCTGCAGGAGGTGATCGACAGCTACAGCGAACTGGTCCCGCTGCTGCAAGATCCGGAGACCCAGATCCGCGTGCAGCACCGTCTGGCGGATCTCAAGTTCATGCAGGGTGAAAACCGCATGGTGGAGCAGGCGGTGGATGACCTGGACGTGGCGATCCAGGCCTACCGTGCGCTGCTCGAAAAGTACCCGGACCGACCCGATAACGACCGCGTCTACTATCAGCTGGCCAAGGCCTATGACCTGAAGGGTGCGACCGAGCAACACCTGGCCACCCTCAACACCCTGGTTGAGCGTTATCCGAATTCGCCGTACTGGGTTGAGGCGCAGTTCCGGCGTGGCGAGATACTCTTTACCCTTTCCCGCTATGCCGATGCCCAGGCGGCGTTCGAAGCGGTCATCGAGCGCGCCCGCCCCGGCACCCGGGATGAGGCGTTTGTGGTCAATGCCCACTACATGACCGGCTGGTGCCAGTTCAAGCGTGGCCGCTATCAGCCGGCGCTGCTCAGTTACACCCAGGTGCTCGACCGTGTCATGCCGCAGGGGCAGGGCGTTGACGATGTGGAAGCCCGACATCGGACCCTGGTCGAGGACCTGTTCCGGGTCATAGGCCTGTCCCTCTCCTATCTTGGCGGCGCCGATGCGCTGGAAGCCCTGTTCGCTGAGACCGGCCCCAAGCCCTACGAAGTGGTAGTCTACGACCGCTACGGCAAGCTGCTGCTGGAGAAGGAACAGTACAGTGATGCCATCGACGTCTATGAACGCTTCATCGCCCTGCATCCCCAAAGCCCCTGGGCGCCGCGCTACCACATGCGCACCATCGACACCCTGCGCCGGGCGGGCTTCCTGCAGGAGATTCCCGCGCGCAAGGCTGCCTTTATCCGCCAGTACGGCATCGCTAGCGCCTACTGGCCGGTGGCGGATGACGCCACGCGGGACTATATCCGCATCCAGCTGGAAACCCTGCTGCCGGAGATGGCCGACCGCCACTACGTGAAAGCCCAGCGGGCCAGGGGCGAGCAGCGGCGTGACCATTATCGCCAGGCCGCCAGCTACTATGCTGAGTTCGCGCAGACCTTCCCGGACCACCCAAAAACAACGGACATGCTGTTCCTGCTGGGTGAGACCCGTAACGCGCTGGCGGACTGGAAAGGCGCGATCGAAGCCTTTGAAAGGGTCGCCTACGATTTCGGCGCACATGAGAAGGCGGCCGAAGCAGCCTATGCCTCGATCCTCGCCTACCGTCAGTACGCCCAATCCTGGTCTCAACTGCCGGTGGAACAGGCGGCGCGGCTCCGGGCGCAACAGCAGCAGAGCCGCCTGCGCTTCGTGAAAACCTTCCCGCAGGACCCCAGAGCGCTGGATGTGTTGTACGTGGCGACCCAATACGCCTATGAACGCAAGGATTACGCGGCGGTCGTGGCCCAGGCCCAGCAGATGATCGACTGGCAGCCCGCGCCACCACGCGACCTGCTGCTCGAAGCGCGCCTGCTCAAGGCTCACAGCCTCTATGCCCAGGCCGACTACCTGCGGGCGGAGCAAGCCTACAAACAGGCGCTGGCCATACTGCCCCCGAAGGACAAGCGCTACGACGGCCTGGTGGAAAACCTGGCGGCCTGTGTCTATAAGCAAGCCGAAGCCTATTTGGCTGCCGGGCAGAAGCGCCAGGCGGTGGACGAATTCCTGCGGGTAGGGCAGGCCGCCCCCACCTCCAAACTCCAGGCCAACGCCGAGTACGATGCCGCCAACCTGCTGATCGATCTCAAAGACTGGGATCGGGCGATTGCCGTGCTCCGTGCTTTCCGACGCGACTACCCCGGCCACCCCATGATCGACACCCTGCCACCGAAACTGGCGCTGGCCTACCGTGAAACCGAACAGTGGGAAGCCGCCGCGGATGAATTGCGGCGCATGGTCGAGCTGGCGGACACCGAAGAGGAAAAGCGCCAGAACCTGCTGATCGCCGCCGACCTCTACGACCGCGCCGAGAACTACGAAAAGGCCCGGGTGGCTTACCGCAAGTACGCCAACACCTATCCCGAGCCCCGGGACCAATACATGGAAACGGCCAACCGGCTGGCGGAAATCTATAAGCTTCAGGACAAGCCCCTGAAACGCCGTTTCTGGCTGGCGAAACAGATGAAAACCGTGGACCAGCATCCGGATGAGGCGGACGACCGCATGCGTTATCTGGCCGCTTCGGCCTCGGCGGTGCTGGCGCGGGATGCCCTGCAGCGGTATCGGTCCATTGAACTGACCCTGCCGCTGACCCGAACCATGAAGGCCAAGACGGCTGCGCTACAGAAGGCCATCGAAGCCTATAAGAAAACGGCGAGCTACGGCATTTCCAGCTTTTCCACGGAAGCCGGTTACCAGATGGCCGATCTTTACGCCCAGCTGGCTCGAGACCTGATGGACTCCGAACGGCCCGAGGGGCTCAGCGAACTGGAATTGTCCCAATACGAGCTGCTGCTGGAGGAACAGTCCTATCCGTTCGAGGATAACGCCATCGACATTCATGAGCAGAACGCCAGCCGAGCCTGGAACGGAATCTACGATGAGTGGGTGAAACGCAGCTATGACGCGCTCAAGCGGCTGTTGCCGGCGCGCTACAACAAGCCCGAGATTGCACGGGAGGTGGTGGATGAGCTGGATTGATCGATGTTTCAGAGCCGTAGTGGTGGGGATACTGGCAGCGTTGCTGCTGGTCGCAGGCTGTGCCACCACAACGCCCCAACCGGAACCGACTTCCCCGGAGGCCGCGGCCGCCCCAAAACAGGCGGCGGAAGCCGAAAAGCGGGCCCGCCTGGAAACCCAATTTGAGAAGGCGGTTGCCCTGCAGCGCGAAGGGCAATTCGAACAGGCCGCCATGCTGTACCGGCAGATTCATGAGGAAGCCCCGGACCTGGCAGCCCCGCTGGCCAATCTGGGCATCATCGCCTTCAAAAAGGGCGACGAAGCGCAAGCCCGGGAGCTGTTCCAGCAGGTGATCGAACGCGACCCCCACCATCCAGCCGCCCTCAATCACCTCGGCATGATGGCGCGCCGTGATGGCGATTTTGAACAGGCCGAGACGTACTACCGCCAGGCGCTGGAAACCCATCCGGATTACGCTCCGGCGATCCGTAACCTCGCCATCCTGCTCGACCTGTTCCAGGGCCGCTTTGACGAAGCCCTGCCGCTCTATGAGAAATACCAGTCCCTGCAGGACGAGCCCGACCCGAAGGTGAAGGAATGGATATTCGATCTCAAACACCGCTAGCGTGCCTGAAAACGGCTGTTGTGGCGGCGCTCCTGCTGCTTGGCAGCCTGGCCCACAGCGACGATGACGTGCTGGTGATCGAGGGTACCCAGATCCGCGGGGATCAGGAATTGCCCACGGTCATGTACATCGTGCCCTGGCAGCCGCCGGTGGCCGAGGAACTGGCTCCGGTGCAGGGCGGCCTGGCGGCCCCGCAGGTGCTGGAGCCGCTTGAGCGTTATAATTTCCAGCGGTTGGTGGCTTATCACAGGAAATTTCGTGAGGCGAGGCTGGAGGCGCATCAGAAGGATAGGGAAGCCCCAGAAGAAGGCAGCAAATAATCGGTCCTAACAGAGTGATGACGTAACATCCCCTCTCCCCAACAGGGGGGGGGCAGTCGGCGGGTCTGTTGGGCTTCGCAGGCTCAGCCCAACCTACTCAGGCATAACTGTTCGAGTGGGCGGACAGCGACAACCGAAAAGACTGTTCGGTTCCTGAACAATCCTGCCCGAGTTCACATAAATGATGTGAGTAACTTGGGATTGCAACATTTAGCAACAATAGATTGCGCAATCTCACCCCTATAAGATCCGATTCTTTCTAGACTTTCGTCAATCCGACCCGGACGGGCCAAATTTGCAACTGGGAGTGACCCAAAAATGATTGATACGGCTATTCGGTTTTTCCAGGAAGGCGGGGTCTTCATGTATCCGATCGCCGTCGTCCTTTTGGTGGGCGTCATCGTTGCCATCGAGCGCTTCGTGTATCTGACTGCCCAGAAGCGGACCAACCGCAGGGATTTTGACCGCATTCATTTTCTGCTCGGCAAGAAGGATCTCAAGGCGGCGCTGAAGTACGCCAACGAGTCTGGCAGCGCCATGGCCGCCATGATCGGCTCCGGGTTGCAGCGGCTGGCCCGCCGTCAGTCCCGCGAGGACATCGAGTACGCGATGGAAGAAGGGCTGATGGAGATCATGCCGCGTCTGGAGAAGCGCACGCCCTATCTGGCAACGCTGGCCAACGTATCCACCCTGCTGGGGCTGCTCGGCACCATCATCGGCCTGATCGCCGCTTTCACTGCGGTGGCTTCCGCCGACCCCGCCGAAAAGGCGAGCCTGCTGTCACAGAGTATCTCCGTGGCCATGAATACCACGGCCTTTGGCCTCATGGCCGCTATCCCACTGCTGCTGATCCATTCGCTGTTACAGACGAAGACCAACGAAATCGTCGACAGCTTCGAGATGGCCGGCGTCAAGGTGCTCAACCAGATCAGCGACCGCGAGTCCGGTGCCCCGGCCGCGCAGTCCCAGCCGTCCCGCTCATCGGGTTCGGCAGGCCCCGCTCCCGCAGCGGCCGGTTCCCCGGCCTGATCCCTGGCGACTGAAGGAGTCTTGCCATGAGGCGTCGACATCGCCGACTGCAGAGTGAAGCGGAGCTGGACATCACCGCGTTCATGAACCTGATGATCGTACTGGTGCCGGTGCTGCTGCTGAGTATGGTCTTTGCCCACACCACCGTGTTGCAGCTCAACTTTCCGGAGCTGGATGGCTCGGCCGCGGATCAGGCGGAGCAGTTGCAGCTGCAGGTCATCATCCTCGACGACAAGCTGGTGGTGGCCGACAGCCAGGGTGGGGTGATCAAGCAGATCCCCGACCAGGAGAAGCAGCACGACTACAAACTGCTCGCCCAGGTCATGAAGGACGTCAAGGCCCGCCTGCCGGACAAGAAGGATGTAACCATCATGGCGAAGCAGGACACCTCCTATCAGACGCTGATCACGGTCATGGATACCGTGCGTTCCTATGAGGCCGTCGTGGCCGGCAGCGTGGTGGATGCGGAGCTGTTTCCGGAAATCTCCATTGCCGATGCGCCGAAAATAGCCAGCAGCTAACAGGACAGCGCCATGAAAGAATCAGCCAAGGCAAAGCGCCTCAAGCGCCATCACCGTCGCGGCAAGCACCAGGGCAAACTGAATCTGGTCTCCCTGATGGATATCTTTACCATTCTGGTGTTTTTCCTGATGGTGAATTCGTCCTCGGATGTGCAGGTGCTCAACCAGGACAACGCCATCAAACTCCCGGAATCGAGTGCCGATACACCGCCTGCGGATGTGCTGGCCCTGGCGGTCACTGACCGCTATATCCTGGTCAACGGCCAGCCGGTCGTCCAGCGGGATGAGTTCAGTGCCTACGACGGTGATGTGGAGCCGGTTCTGAAGAAAGAGCTGGATTATCAGGCTCGCCGCTCCAGCGTGCCGCCCACCGAGATGGGGCGCCCGATCACCATCCTGGCGGACCAGGCGGTCCCCTACGGGCTGCTGAAAAAAATCATGTCCACCTGTGTGGATGCAGGGTACGCCAGCATCAATCTGGCGGTGAATCAAGCGGCTAAAGGGAAAGCGTCATGATGTCAGCGAGACGTCAGGGCCTGCCCTGGAATCAGGAAGAGGCGGACCGTCGACGCCTGCGGCTGATCGCGGCGGTGGTCTCGCCGCTGTTCCTGTTTGTGGCCGTCTACGTGAGCTGGGTGGACCTGCCGGAGCAGACCCGGGAAGAGAAGGAAACCCTGCCACCGCAACTGGCGCGCATCATCCTGGAGAAGAAAGAGCCGCCCAAGCCGGTGATCAAGCCGAAGAAGAAGGAACCGGAGCCCAAGCCGGAACCGAAACCGGAAGTGGCGAAGAAACCGGAGCCCAAGCCGGAACCCAAGCCAAAGATCGTCAACAAGCCGAAACCCGAGCCCAAGCCCGAAGAAGTGGCCAAGGCCCGGGAAAAGGCCAGTAAATCCGGCGTCCTGGCGATGAGTAATGAACTGTCCAAGTTGAGCGCCCTGGCTGACACGGTACAGCTGGATACGCCCAAGACCGTGACCGCCAAGCCGATCGCGCGCAAGACCACGGATACTTTGGCCGCCAAGGCCTCCACTAAAACCCGCAGCGCCGGTGTCGACGAGACGCAGTTGAGTACCGAAACCAGGCAGGTGGCCCTGGCCGAGCGCCAGCGCACTCAGGTGGAAGCGCCGCAGGAGACCGTGGCCGCGGTGGAGGCGGAAGAGCGTGCCGCAGAGAAAGCGAGGTCCCAGCGTACGAAGGAAGAAATCCGCCGCACCATGGATGCCAACAAGGCGGCCATCTACAGCATCTACAACCGGGCCCTGCGGCGGAAGCCGTCCCTGCGCGGCCGCATTACGCCGGAATTGGTGATCGAAGAGAGTGGAGCGGTGTCCAGCTGCGAAGTAGTGGACTCCACCCTCAACGAGCCGAAGCTGGAGAGCAAGATCTGCCGCCGTTTGCAGTTGGTGAATTTTGGTCCGGAGCCAGGGGTGGATAAGACGAAGATTCGGTATCCGATCGAGTTGTTGCCGAGTTGATCCCGGCACTATTAATCCCCTCTCCCCGATGGGGCGAGGGGAGCATGCCGCGAACCTCTGTAATGATCTTCAGCCATCCTCCACAGGTGGTTTTCGCCTCAAATGCCCCGCTGCAGACCGCCCATGCCCCAAACGCCAAGCCCGAAAATCCTCCCTGGCCATCAACGCACAGGGCGTCACAATCAGCGTCAAAACCGTGGCAAACGCCAGCCCATAAACAATGGCCGTCGCGAGACTCAGCCACCACTGGGTAATCGGAGCGCCAAAGGCCACTTCTCGGGTGAACAGGTCGATATTGAGCCGCAGCATCATCGGCATCAGACCCAGGATCGTGGTCACGGTGGTCAGTACCACCGGACGCAGACGGAGCAGGCCTGTTCTGAGAATGGCCTCCCGGGGATCGGGAAATTTCTCCCGCATCCGGTCGAACGTATCAATCAGAACGATGTTGTCATTCACTACCACGCCAGCGAGGGCGATGATGCCGGTGCCCGTAACGACGATGGAAAAGGCCTGGCCCGTGATCAGCAGGCCCAGCGCCGCGCCAATGGTTGAAAAGACCACCGCCGACAGGACCAGGAAGGTGCTGAAGAAACTGTTGAACTGCGCCACCAGGATCAATGCCATCAGGAACAGGGCAATGAACAGTGCCTCGACCAGAAAAGCCTCCGCGGCTCGCTGTTCCTCGTCCTCCCCCTTGAACTGGGCACGCACTCCGCCGGGGAGTGGGTTGGTCGCCAGCCAGGCCCGCAGCTCCCGCACCTGATCATCGGCGAGTACGCCGGGTTTCAGGTTGGCCCGAACGCTCATGGCGCGCCTCGAATCCACCCGTCGCAGGGTGTCCACCTTGGGTCGGGCTTCCCGTTCGATGAAGCTACTGATGGGAACGGCGCCCTGGGGCGTTACGATTCGGATCTGGTCCAGTTGCTCCAGGGTGCGCCAGTTTTCCGGGTAACGCACCACGATGTCGATCTCCTCGTCGGCATCGTTGGGACGGTAGCTGCCAACCCGCAAGCCGTTGGTCACCAACTGGGCAGCATTGCCAATGGCGGTGATATCGACGCCGAATTTGGCCGCCTGGGCGCGGTCCACTGCCAGTTCCCATTCAATGCCGGGCAGGGGACGGTCGTCGTCGATATCGGTCAGCCCGGGCATGGATTCGAAACGTTGTCGCACGATCCCCACGGCGTCCGGCAGGAGCTCCGGATCCCGGGCACTCAGCAGCAGCTGGACCGGCTTGCCCACCGGCGGTCCGGCTTCCAGCTTGCGCACTTCCACCTGAATGCCTGCGAGCTGGTCGGTCTGCTTGCGGATGGCCTGGAGGATCTCATCCGCCGGCGGGCGCTTGTCCCAATCCTTGAACTCCACCGATATGCGGCCCACAACATCCTCGGCCACGTCGCCCATCTGGCCCGCACCGCCGTCGCCGGTGCGGGCATAGACGCTCTCGAACGCATCCTCGTGCAACAGGACCACCTGTTCCACTTCGCGTACCAGCCGATCCTGCTGTTCAAGGGACAGGTTGCCCCGGGCATGCACCAGCAGGGTGGCAAAATCCGGTTCCACTTTGGGGAAGAATTCAATGCCTTTGCCATAGGCCGCGTAAAGCGCCCAGGCCAGCACCAGGCCGAGCCCGGTCAGCGCCAGAATGCGGCCGGGAACGTTCAGCATCCGATTGAGCAGATTCATATAGCTGCGGCTGGTGCCGCGAACCTCGTCCAGTTCTCCGTATTCCGCCGCATGCAGGTTCTGGCGTTCACGGTGACCCTGGGCCCCGGTTCCGCCCACATGGGCCCCCAGGGTGGGGACAAAGATCAGGGCCATGACCAGGGAGGCGGTGAGAGTGGTAACCAGGGTGATGGGGAAGTAGCGCATGAACTCCCCAACGATACCCGGCCAGAACAGCATGGGTAGAAACGCCGCCAGCGTTGTGAGCGTAGCGGAAATGATGGGCAGGCTCATTCGCCGCACCGCGATGGCATAGGCGCCCGCCGCCGTCTCGCCGCTGGCCATCTGACGCTCGGCGTACTCCACCACCATGATGGCTGCATCCACCAAAACACCAATGGCCAGGATGAGGGCGAACAGGACCACCATGTTGACGGTATAACCCATCAGGTACAGGACGAGGATGCTGCTGACAAAGGAACCGGGAATGGAAATCCCCACCAGCAGCCCGGAGCGCAGGCCCAAAACGCCCACGACCACCACCATGACCAGCACCACGGCGCTGACCACGTGGTTTTCCAGGTCGCCAAGCATCATGCGGATAAAGTCGGACTGATCCTGGCTGTAGGTCACTCTCACCTGATCCGGCCAGCGGCGGCGCACCTCGTCCACGGTTTCCTTTACCGCCGCGACCGTATCGATCACGTTCTCGCCGGTGCGCTTGCTGACTTCCAGCGTAACGGCCGGTAGCCCGTTGACCCGTGCAAACCCCTGGGCATCCTTGAAGGTGCGCCGTACCGATGCGATATCGCGGAAGCGGACCACCGCATCACCCTCAGAGAGTACCGGCATGTTGAGCACGTCTTCCACTGACTCGAACAGCCCCGGCACCTTGATGGCAAAGCGCCCCTGGCCGGTGTCCAGATTGCCGGTGGCCACCAGACGGTTGGAGCGGCTCAGTTGCTGGATAACGCCCCCGGCCTGGAGCCCATAGCTTTCGATCTTGAGCGGGTCGACCACCACTTCGACCACTTCCTCCCGTTCCCCGGCGATGTTGACCTCCAGCACTTCGGGAATGGATTCGATCTCGTCACGGGTGTGCCTGGCCAGCTGCTGCAGCGTCCGCTGGGGCAGATCGCCGGAGAGTGTCACCAGCAGTACCGGAAACAGGCTGGTGTTGATTTCCTGCACCACCGGCTCGTCCGCGTCCGGCGGCAGATCCGGTTCAGCCTTGTCGACTGCGTCCTTGACGTCCTGCAACACCTGATCGGCATCGAACCCGGCATCGAATTCCAGCACGATCTCACCACCGCCCTCGAAGGCCCGGGCCTGCATTTCCTTCAACCCTTCGATACCGCGCAGCTCCACCTCCATGGGGCGGATCAGCAGCCGTTCGGCATCCTCCGGGGAGACCCCTTCCAGCCCCAGATGCACAAAAATATAGGGAATATCGACGTCCGGTTCTGCTTCTTTGGCGATGGTCAGGTAAGACCAGGTGCCGGCGATGAGCAGCAGGGCGAGAAAGGTATAGATGGCACGATGGTGGGTGAAGAGCTTGTCGATGACTGCCACGCTCAGCTCCCGGTGTTGCTGGTCTGTTCAGGCACGGGCTTTACCTGCTGGCCCTCGCTAACGAACTCGTGGCCCACGGTGATTAGCTGCAGGTGGTCCGGCAGGCCCGAGACCCAGAGCCCTTCCGGCGTATCACGTACCAGTGCGACAGGGTAGAACGCCACTCTGTTGTCGTCGTTTACGGCCTTAACCCCCAGCATCCCCTGATCCGACAGGGAGAGCATGGAGGGCTGGATCCGGTAGGCGGCCACCTGGTCGGAGAAGAGCGTGATTTCCGCGGTCAGGCCTTCGATAAGGCTACCCTGGGGATTGGGGATGATAATTTCCACCGGGAAGGTGCGGGTCGTGGGGCTGGCCACGTTGCTGATGAAATCGACGGTGCCGATGAGCTCCGTACCGTCCAGGAGTCGGACCCTGGCGCGGGTGTCTGGCTTCACCTGGCCGAGAAAACGTTCCGACAGCTGCCCGCGTACGCGCATGGGGTCCAGATCGACGATTTCGGCCACGGGGGTGCCACGGCTGACAAAGTCGCCCACTTCCACCTGGCGCGCCTCGATGGTGCCTTCGATGGGCGCCTCGATAAGGGTTCTTTCCAACTGCTCCACACTGGACTCCAGAGCGGCGCGGGCCCCTTCCAACGCCGCCTTGGCCCGTGCCAGCTCGGTGCGCGAGACCGATTCACGATCACGCAGGGACTGGGCCGCACGGTATTCCAGCTCCCGTTGCTGGAGCAGGGCGCGGGCTTCGGCCAGCCGGGCCTCACGGTCTTCAACGGCCAGTTGGACTAGCGCCTGGCCCGGGGTGACGGTATCGCCCTTGTCCACCTCCACGGCTTCCACCAGACCGTCGGTTTCTGCCTTGACCTGCACCCGTCGATCCGCAAGGGTGCGCCCGGTGACCACAATCTGGTTGCGGATCAGTGAAGGGGCGAGCGCCAGCACGCGCACGGAGGGCGGCGCGGTGTCTGCGGCCGGCTGATCCTCCATCGGGGCCTGATCCGAGGTGTCCAGCAGGCCGGAGAGCATCCAGAGGACCACCAGTCCGGCAATCAGCGCCGCTACGGTAACGGGGCGAAAATGTTTGGCCGTGCGGGGAGAGGGGCGTGCGTCCATGGATGTCCTGTGTTGAAGCATTGTATTCTCCGACAAGGATAGAGGGTCATGCCGGTAAAAGCTTGATAGAGGTCAAAGGATGATCACCGAGTCCTGTCAGTCTTGTCAGTTGAACCGCTGCAACCCGATGACGAGCCGGGAAAAAGGTATGATGCAGGCATCTTATCCATTGCCATAATACCCCGGATTGCGGGACACTATGCCCCCAGAAGAACGGCCCGAAAGTGGCCGTTTTGCCTCCTTATTGGCTTTCGTATTCCGGCGCGGTTCATATCCCTTTATGACGAACCCATCCAGCTTAAAGCAATCGCCTTCGGCGCTCCCTGGGGCGACGCCGTGGCGACACGCCCTCGGGGATGCCGGAGCGATGGTCATGGTTCAGGAAAACGAGGTGACGGCTTGATCAAAGTGTTGATCGTTGACGATCACGAGCTGGTCCGGTCCGGCATCACCCGGATGCTGGCGGACGACGAAGATATCAGGGTGATCGACCAGGCCGATTCCGGCGAAGCAGCGCTGGAATCGATCAAGAAGGAACGTCCCGATGTGGTGCTCATGGACCTGAGAATGCCGGGCATGGGAGGGCTGGAAGCCACCCGGCGCATCCTGCGTGTGGACGACGAGATCAAGGTGGTCGCCGTGACCGCCTGTGCCGACGACCCCTATCCCACGCGAGTCATGCAGGCCGGCGCCTCGGCCTACATCACCAAGGGTGCCGATCTGCGGGAGATGATCCGGGCTATTCGTATGGCCCATGTCGGACAACGCTATGTGAGTCCCGAGATCGCCCAGAAGATGGCCCTGCGGAATATGCAGGGCGAAGCCACGGAAGAGGAGATCGCGTTTGATCAGCTGTCCGAACGGGAGCTGCAGATCGCGATGATGATCGTCGATTGTCACAAAGTGCAGGATATTTCCGATAAACTGTGCCTCAGTCCCAAAACGGTCAACAGTTATCGCTACCGCATCTTCGACAAGCTGGGCATCTCCAGTGACGTGGAGCTGGCCCTGATGGCGGTACGTCTCGGATTATTGGATGACAACAAAGTCTGATTCCCAGTCCTCCGGTTTCGATCACAAATCCTTCCTCAAACGCCTGACCGAACGGCCGGGCGTTTATCGTATGCTCGATGGGGAAGGGCAGGTGCTCTATGTGGGCAAGGCCCGCAACCTCAAGAACCGGGTCAGCAGTTACTTTCGCAAGAGTGGCCTGGCGCCCAAGACCCAGGCCCTGGTCAGCCGTATTGCCAATGTTGAGGTCACGGTTACCAGCAGCGAGACTGAAGCGTTGCTACTGGAGCAGAACCTGATCAAGGAACTGCGGCCGCCGTACAACATTCTGCTGCGGGACGATAAGTCCTATCCCTACATCTATCGCTCCGGGCATTCCGATTACCCCTCGCTGACCTTCAAGCGCGGGCGCAGCAAGAAGGCCAAGGGGCAGTTTTTCGGCCCCTATCCCAGCGCCGGCGCCGTGCGCGAGAGCCTCAACGTGCTGCAGAAGGTGTTCAAGATCCGCAACTGCTCGGATTCCTACTTCAACAATCGCTCGCGGCCCTGTCTGCAATACCAGATCAACCGCTGCACGGCGCCCTGTGTTGAGTACATCACCCCGGAGCAGTACCAGGAAGATCTCAAGCACGCCACCATGTTCCTGGAGGGGCGTAATCCCGCCATCATTGAGGAACTCAAGACGGCCATGGAAGAAGCCTCCCGAAACCTGGAGTTCGAGCGGGCTGCAGCGTACCGGGACCAGATGACCCACCTGCGTCATGTGCAGGAGCAGCAGTCCATCGAGGCGGCCGGTGGTGACGCCGACGTGATCGGGATCAATCAGGAAGCCGGCGTGGTCTGCCTGATCGTGATCGTGGTGCGCGGTGGCCGGGTGCTGGGTACTAAAAGCTACTTTCCCCGGTATTCCCTGGACGATGACACTGGCGATCTCATCAGCGCCTTTCTCGGCCAGTATTACCTGGCAGGTCACAATCAGCGCGAGATTCCCGGCGACATCCTGGTACCGGTCGCGATGGAGGATGCCCAGGTCCTGGCCGATGCCCTGACAGAAGCGGCAGGGCGCTCTGTCACCGTGCGTCACAGCGTACGCGGTGAACGCCGTCGCTGGCTGGAGCTGGCCGCAACCAATGCGGAACAGACCCTGAAGACCCATATCGCCAGCAAGGAAACCGTTTATCGCCGCTTTCTCGCGTTACGGGATCTGTTGGAACTGGAAGAGGTGCCCCAGCGGCTGGAATGCTTCGATATCAGTCACAGCCATGGCGAAAGCACCGTGGCCTCGTGTGTGGTGTTTGACGAGAACGGACCGCTCAAGAGCGATTACCGGATCTACAACATCAAGGATGTCACTGCCGGGGATGATTACGGCGCCATGCGACAGGTACTTACGCGGCGCTACAAGAAGATCCAGGCCGGGGACGGCAAACGTCCGGATCTGGTCTTTATCGATGGTGGCAAGGGCCAGCTTAACGTGGCCCGGGAAGTCTTCGAAGAGCTGGGGGTGCAGGATGTCACCCTGATTGGGGTGGCCAAAGGGGTGACCCGCAAGGCCGGTATGGAAACCCTGATCGATGCCCTGACCGACGCCAGCTTCCGCGTGCCGCCGGATTCACCGGCCCTGCACCTGATCCAGCATATCCGCGACGAATCCCACCGCTTTGCCATTAGCGGCCACCGACAGCGGCGCGACAAGAAACGTCGCCAGTCCACCCTGGAAGGAATTGAAGGGGTGGGGCCCAAACGGCGTCGTGAACTGATACACTACTTCGGCGGATTGCAGGGCATCCGTAAAGCCAGTGTCGAAGAAATGACCAAAGTTCGCGGTGTCAGCCGCCAGCTTGCAGAAACTATCTACGCCGCACTCCACGACGAGTAGTCCATGAAACTGAACTTGCCGAACATCCTGACACTATCGCGCATCGTCCTCATTCCCGTTTTCGTCATCGTTTTTTACCTCCCATTCAGCTGGCATTACCCGGTTAGCGCCCTGATTTTCGCTATCGCCGGCGCCACCGACTGGCTGGACGGCTACCTGGCCCGGCGCTGGAATCAGATGACTCCCTTCGGCGCCTTCCTCGACCCGGTGGCGGACAAGCTGATGGTGGCGGTGGCCCTGACTGTCCTGATCCAGGAATACAACGCTCTGAGCATGACCATTCCGGCCATGATCATCATCGGTCGCGAAATCGTGATCTCCGCCCTGCGCGAGTGGATGGCCGAAGCCGGCCGCCGCGCCAGCGTCGCGGTGTCCTTCCTGGGCAAGATCAAGACCACGGCCCAGATGCTGGCCATCGTGCTGCTCCTGGCCAACCAGCCGGGACTGCTCTGGGCCCAGATTGGTGTGGTGCTGCTTTATCTGGCGGCGGCGCTGACGCTGTGGTCGATGTGTATCTATCTTCGGGCCGCCTGGGTTGAAATGAAGCCGGACACTTCATCCTGAAGAACTGTTCTCTCTGACAATTCCCGTCCGCCGTCATTCCCGCGAAGGCGGGAATCCATAGCGTTTGCCACCCAAGCAACAACCCATACATCCCCTCTCCCGCGATGGGGCGAGGGGCTCCATGTCCCTCCAATATTTTTCCTCCCCTTAAGCTTCCTTTAAGCCACCACCTGCATCATGCCCCTGTTTCAAAATCCTTTCGATTTCAAAACAGAAGGTACTACACGATGAAAAAAGGTCTCTCGATCGCAGTTCTGGTTTCCGTTATGAGCGCCGCTCCCGTCTTTGCCGGCGAAATGTGTGACGTCCCGTCCGATCAGTGGCAGCCGGAAGCCACCGTTCAGGCGGCGCTGGAAAAGAAAGGTTGGACCGTGAAGCGCCTGGCGAAGGAAGACGGCTGCTACGAAGCCTATGCCCTGGACGAGAAGGGTGAGCGCGTCGAGGCCTACATCAACCCGCAAACCCTGGAGCTGGTCAAGGTCAAGCGTGATGACTGAAACCGGGGCCAAGACCGTCAAGGTCTGGGATCCGCTGGTCAGGGTATTCCACTGGAGTCTGGTGACCGCATTCGCGGTCGCCTGGCTGACCGGCGACGAGTGGGACGATGTGCATGAAGCCGCGGGCTATGTGGTGGCCGGGCTGTTGGCCTTCCGGATCCTCTGGGGCCTGGTCGGCTCGCGCTATGCCCGGTTTGGCCAGTTTCTCCGTGGTCCGCAGGCCGTTTGGCAGTACCTCAAGGCGGTGGTCGCGGGGCAGGAAAAGCGTTTCATCGGGCACAACCCGGCGGGTGGCGCGATGATTGTGGCGCTGTTGTTGGCACTGGCCGGCGTCTGCCTGACCGGCTGGATGTATACGACCGATCGTTTCTGGGGTGTCGAGTGGGTGGAAGAAACCCACGAATTTCTCGCCAACGGCCTCCTTGCCCTTGTGGCTTTACACCTGGCCGGGGTGGTTCTGGCCAGTGTCCGGCATCGCGAGAATCTGGCGCGCAGCATGTTGACCGGCTACAAACGGGCACCGGATGCAGACGACCAGGCCTAGATCCGACCAGAGTACGGATGGCAGTAGCGGTTGGCGCGAGATGCTTGCCCAGCCGCTGCGGTTTGTCGTTACCGGTGGTCTGGCCACGCTGATCCACTGGCTCTCCATGGCGTTGTTCATAGCCTGGGGGATTTCCCCCTTCATGGCCACCGCCGGGGGCGCCGTTTTGGGGGCCGTCAGTAACTACGGTCTGCAACACCGAGTCACCTTCCGCTCGCAACGGTCACACCGTTCCGCACTGCCGCGGTACCTGGTTTCCCTGGTACTGGCTTTTTTAACCAATCAACTGGTTTTCACAGCCTTGCATCTTGGCCTGCATGTGCAGGTTGCGCTTGCCCAGTTGCTGACTACCGGCGCAGTGGCCGTTCTGAATTATCGTCTGTACGAGAGGCTCGTGTTCCATGACAAGTTTTGTAAACCGACTGAGTAAAACCGAAGGGCGGTTGCTCAGTGTCGTGATTCCGGTCTTCAACGAGCTTGAAGTGTTACCGGAGTGTTTGGAGCGGCTGCTCAAGGTGGGGCGGTCACTGATGCTTGAAATGGAATTACTCTTCGTGGATGACGGCAGCAGTGACGGTTCCGATCGTTATCTGATCGAGGCCGCAAAACGCCATCCTCAAATTCGCCTGGTTCGTCTGAGCCGGAATTTCGGTAAGGAAGCGGCACTCTCTGCCGGGCTGGGGTATGCACGGGGAGACGTGGTCGTGGTGCTGGATGCGGACATGCAGGACCCGCCCGAACTGATACCCGAAATGATCGACCACTGGAAAGAGGGCGCCGACGTGGTGCTGATGCAACGTCGGACCCGTCACGGCGAAACCTGGGTGAAGCGCGCAACGGCCTACGGCTTCTACTGGCTGCTGGGCAAGCTCAGTCGTTCGCCGATTCCGGCCAATACCGGGGATTTCCGTCTCATGAGTCGCCGCGCAGTGGACCATTTGCTGCAGCTGCCCGAGCGTAACCGCTTCATGAAGGGGCTCTTTGCCTGGGTGGGGCTGCCGACGGTTGTTCTCCAGTACGACCGCTCGCCGAGGGCCGCCGGAAAAACCAAGTGGAACTATTTCGGCCTGGCCCAGTTGGCCTGGGAGGGCATCACCTCCTTCTCCACGGCGCCGTTGCGCCTGGCCATGCTGGTGGGCCTGGCGGCGGCAGTGATCGGCGGCAGCTTCGGTCTGTGGATCGTGGCGAAAACACTTTGGCTGGGGACCACAACTCCGGGCTTCCCATCCCTGATCGCCGTCGTGACCTTCCTGGGGGGATGCCAGCTAATGGCCATCGGGATAGTCGGGGAGTATGTGGGTAAAACCTATATGGAAGCCAAACAGCGGCCGCTTTACCTCGTGCGCGATGTGATCGGCGATTCCATGGATCTGGAGGCAGCTGCAGAACTGATGTCGGAGGAAGCTGTCTGTGACTGAACGCTATCGCAAATGGTTCTGGCTGGCCCTGGCCATTCTCGCCAGCCGGCTTGTAACCATGGCCATCGTGCCCCTGGCCGATACCACCGAACCCCGCTATGCGGAAATCGCCCGTCTGATGGTGGCGACCGGCGACTGGATCACGCCCTGGTTTGAGCCGGGTGTGCCGTTCTGGGGCAAGCCGCCCCTGTCGTTCTGGGCCCAGGCCCTGTCCATGCAATGGCTGGGCGTCAACGAATGGGCGGCCCGTCTGCCGTCGTGGATCGCGATCGCCTTGACAGCCTTCCTGGTGGCGCGGTTGGCTTTCCGGCTTTGGGGTAAGGAGGCGGGCACCTTCGCTGCGCTGATATTTGCGAGTATGAGCCTGAGCTTTATCAGTGCCGGCGCCGTAATGACCGATCCATTCCTGCTGCTGGGGACCACCCTCAGCCTCGCCGGTTTCGCGACCGTGATGTTCACCGATGCCCGAGGAGGGGCCGCCCGGTGGCTGTTTTTTGTGGGGCTGGTGATCGGTCTGCTCGCCAAGGGACCGCTGGCGCTGGTTTTGGTGGGGCTCCCCATCGGTATCTGGACGGTCTGGGGTAACCATTGGCGCGCGGTCTGGCGGGCCTTGCCGTGGTGGCGCGGCACCTTGTTGACCCTGGTGCTGGCCCTGCCGTGGTATATCGCAGCGGAAATCAAGACACCGGGTTTTCTTGACTATTTTATTGTGGGTGAGCATTTTCGGCGTTTCCTGGATCCGGGTTGGCAGGGTGACCTGTATGGCAACGGGCACAGCGAACCCCATGGGAAGATCTGGCTGATGTGGTTGTGGGCGTCATTCCCCTGGGGACTGGTGCTCTTGGGAACCGGTTTCCTGGCCCGGGGGCGGAAAACCCTGCGTACCGAACTCTATGACAGCAGTTGCGGCCGCTTCCTGTTGCTGTCAGCCATCGCCCCCATGCTGTTTTTCACACTGAGTGGCAACATCCTTTGGACCTACGTGTTGCCGGGCCTGCCTTTCGTCGCGCTGATGCTGGCCCGAGTGCTGCTGAAGATGGGGGAAGGGGCGTCAGAGCAACGTTCGGGCATGCGCTGGAGCGGGGCGATGGCGGCGGTGGTGCCCGTCCTGGCCCTGGGCGCAGGCGTCTACGCCATGATCAACACTGATGCCATCAAGACCGAAAAACCGCTGGTCGCCCAGTACCGGTTGGAGCGTACCTCGCCACATTCTCCCCTGGTTTACTGGGGCGAAGTCCCGTTCTCCGCGCGTTTTTACCTGCGCGAACAGGTGGCCACCGTCGATGAGCAGGAGATACAGGCCCTGATGAGCCATGGAACACCGTTCTTTTTGGGCATCCGGCCCAATCACCTGGACGAGGTGAAACCCTGGCTGGGAGAGGCGAAGGTCACCCTGCGCTACAAGGGCAACCGCCACGCGCTGCTGGAGGTCGACCCGAAGAGCGGCGGTGAGGCAGTCGCGATCAAGGAAAAGGCCGTGGAAGGTGACGGCTCCTCGTGACAGGGCGGGGCAGCGCGGTATCAGGCGCTGCCCAACGAGTCCGAATAGGAATCAAGCACTTGAGCGATGACTTTTCTCCCAAAACGCTTGACACATAATCCTGATCCATTAATATAGGCGCCGGTTTCGGGGGTGACCCGAAACGGCAAAAGGCGACAGCCTCGGGTGACCAGCCCGAAAAGTTTTTGCGGGAATAGCTCAGTTGGTAGAGCACAACCTTGCCAAGGTTGGGGTCGCGAGTTCGAATCTCGTTTCCCGCTCCAATTTCCAGAAAGCCCCGGCAATTTGTCGGGGCTTTTGCTCTCCGGGCGCGGTGGCAGAGTGGTTATGCAGCGGACTGCAACTCCGTGTACGCCGGTTCGATTCCGACCCGCGCCTCCATTTTTACCTTTTAAAATCAACAAATTACTCCATATCCAATTAGTTGATTTTCTCACCCAAAAAAATATCCAAATTAAACCCAAAGTATTATCCACTTCAATCCGTGACAGAAGAGCGGATAAGTGAATGTGCAGGGCATCTTGAACAAGCGTGATTAGCTGTCTGTTTTGACCAAAAACACAGCCTCTTGCTCTAGTGCCTTACCGCTCAGCTTAAGGGCCTCTATAAGCTCGAGCACCTCATCCGGCTCATGATCCAAATTTAAATTTTCCTCGGCATTGGCAATATATTTAAGATTATTTCGCCATACTTCAGAATTGCCATAGCGCTCCAATTTGCGTTTCCAGTTAGGCATTAGCCATAGTTCGACATTGTCACCCAGCGCTTTGCGCAGGCGGGCATAGTTCTCGAGTCCGACGCCATCGTAGTCTGGAAACATAAGAATCTGTGGACTTCGTTTTTTCCCGCATAGCCACTCTATCAGTCGTTCACTGAGCTGGCCCTGATAATAGAGTACAGATCCGTGCAAGCCTTCAGGCACCCAGCTGGTGTCATCCAGCAACCCCTGATTTTCCACCAGCCACAAGGGGCTGTCGGTGGCCAGAGGCGTTTCATTCTGGCTGATATCGATGGCGAGGGCGCCGGCGATGGATGTCAGCTGCCATAGGTCGAGCAACTCTCCATCACGTTTCCAGATTACGCCCGGTATTGTTGCCTTCACTAGCCGGTAAGAAGCTGCGTGTGAACTCTTTCGACCTTTGGTGGACCGGGTAAGTGCGAGGTTTTGTGCCCGAACTGGATTCGCCTGGTTGGCTGAATTTGCGTCGGGCCGCAACTCCCGAAGGTGTTGCTCAAAAACCGGTGAGTTGCTGATGCGATAAACGAAGCCATTGCCCCGACGCAGCTTGGAGACACATGCGGTGCTGCGGAGGAACTCGTCAAGCACCCGCTTCTGTGAGGGCGTGAACCGTGATCCAGGACATTCTCCGCCCAAATCCTCAAGTTTGACCAATGCTTCTCTGAGTGACCTGTTCATTAGGGCGAGCTCATGCCTCGACAGCTTCAAGCGGCTGCAGAATCTGCCAATGCTTGCGGCTGATGTGGTTTTTTCCGTTGCTCAACTGTTGGATAGGAACGCAGTAATGGGCGGTAATCAACGGTGAAGGTGAGGCGAACATTAGCGCGAATCCGAATTCGGAAGCCGTTTTGATCAAACTTCTCTGGTTGGCCGCATCCAGGGCCAGGGCTTCGTCTAGGTAGCAAAGGGCTTGAACACTACGGCTCTTGTCCTGCATTAGGTGAAGCATGGCGAGACCGGTCACTAACTTGGCCATGAGCACGGTGCCGTTGGAAGCTGCGCTGTCGATGTCGTCAAAGCTTTCTGCGTCCTGGTTTTCTTTGCCTAGCTCGAACGTGAGGCGGAACAAATCGGCAACCTTCAGCCCGTGGCGAGCGCTACCTTCGTCGATAAGTAACTGGCGGGCTTGGTCCAGCTGTCGGTCGTCCAGTACGCTGGACTGGTTGAAAAGCTCGAAGGATTCGCCAGACTCCACTTTTTCTGCTGTCTGGATCAGCAAGTCGATCGCTTCGACAAGGTGATTCTCGTGAACCGGCTGAATGCGGAAGACCTTGAGGTCGGACAGTTTCCTGCGGCTGATCAGACGGTTGAATTCATGCATGGCATTCTCGAATGACTGCAGGTTGCCGCGAAGATCCCGGAGGCTGGCCGTCACAGTGACCACGGCACTGCGGGCTTTCTTTTCTAGAGCTTCTGCCTCTCGGGCCAGATGATGGCGGAACTCTACCATCAACCGGATTTCCTCTTCCGGATTGGGCGCATACTGGAATTTCGTCAGGCCACCGCTATGCAGTGTGATGCGCCGGTGCTGCAGATCCCGGTCCAGTTCTTTTAACTGATAGCAGTCCTGTTGATAGTTACGCAGCGTTTGCGCCAGTTGGTCGAGCGGTAGCTCCGGGTCGCCAACCCAGGGGGTATGGGGCAGGTCGGCAAGCCAGTTGAACTGCTCGTCGGTATCGCCCCGATTCTGGCGGCCACGATCGATCTCCTGGTGGGCGGCGTCTAAGGTTTGCTGTTGATTGGCGACTCCCTGGATCTGCTCCCTGAGGGCTTGTTGCTGGGCACCAGCCTGTTCCTGGGCGTGTTCAATCTCTGCCAGCTCCTGCCTGGCTGCCGCAATCTCTTTCAAACGATCCGGGCGAGAGTTCTGAAGTTGAGCCAGCTCGTCAAACTGTTCCAGATCTTTTTCCAGACTTTTTACTTCCTGCTCAAGTTTCGCCTTGCGTTTCTTCTGGGTGTCCATTTCCAGGGTGGCTGCTTTCTGTTCCTGCAGTTGCCGGAGCCGGCTCTCGCAGTCATCAATTAGGCGAGATATCTCTTCGTTTGACCGTTGTTGATATTGCAGTGGTTGGTCTGCGACAGACAAGTTCAGGCCGGGTAGTTCAAATCGGTTTGCCGCCATGCCCTCCAGCCAGCGATGGAGCTGGTTGGGATCGAGCTGATAGTCGCCGGGGGGCAGGGTGAGGAGTTGTCGGGCAAGCCCGCGATTGAGAACACTTAGCTGGTCTTCGGAGATGTGCTGTTTAAGCGTGAGATAAAGGTTATCAGAAAGCGTCTCCTGTTCTTTGCCCAATGCGGACAGCTCTTTCTCCTCGCGCCGGATCAGATCATCGATGGCGGCAGCTGACTGACCGTGGGCATTGGATAGTAGGGCGATCTGACGGTCGCGTTCTGCGGTGGCGCTAGCAAGCTGCTGCTCAAGCTGGCTGCGGCCATTGACCAGCGCGAACCGGTTCTCCAGTTCGTCACGGCGCTGCTCGTCCTTGATCAGTGCCTCCAGACGCTGGTTGAGCTCACTCTGGCGACGCGTCTGTTCCCTGTCCCTCTGAAGTAATTCCGCTTCCTGCTTCTGCAATTTCCCAAGCTTGTGCTGAAGCCTTTCGCTTTCTGTCTGGTAATGGTTCTGCCAACGCTCCAGCCCATCGTCGATGAGCGGGCGTCGGGCAATGATCCGGCCTCGGATGGCGAGGCGCTCTTCCTGCTGGCGCTCCAGTTCGTCGATCAGTTTTTGCTGATTTTTGGCGGCTCGGTATTGTTCCCGATCCTGGTTGACCTCGGCGAAGGCCTTGTCCCATTCCTGTTTGAAATCCACCACGGAGTCCGGCAACTGACGACTGAAGATCTGGAGCAGGTGGCGTTTTACTTCGCCGGAACTGAGTTTGTCCAGGCGTAGGGTCCGGGTAAGAACCTGACGGTAAGCGTTGGCGTCATTACGGTTCTCCAGCCGGAACACGGTGAACTGGGAGGTGGTCTGGCCCCGCTTGCGGACACCGCCGTAGACCATCTCGGCAAACTCAGTCGATGAGTAAAAGTTGGCCGTTCGCCCGTGGTGGGCCAGCTGTTCCAACAGCTGTGGCTGCGCCACCAGCTTGCCATTGTCCAGCCTGTACTCCTCAATATCCAGAGGGCCCTGATAGGCGAAATAACTATAGTCATAGCTAAACCCCTTGCCCACACACCCCAGCACCACTGAGCCGGATTCAGGCAAAGTGACTTCCAGCAGGATGTAGCTGCTATTGGATGGGAAGTAGAAACGTCTCGCCTTGTCTTTGTCGTGAGCACCAAAATCCAGGTGCCGCTTGTCGATAATCAGCAGGTATTGCAGGGCATTGATCAGGCTGGTCTTGCCAGTATTGTTGGGGGCAATGAGAGAAACTGATTCATCCAGAGGAAGCTCTGCGCGCTCATAGCCGGCGCTGTTGAGAAGAACCAGCTGCTGGAATCCGTAATCGGAACTCATAGGGAATTATCCTCGTCGTCCTGATCGCCAGCCCAGGATACATCTTCTTCCTGGTCGACCTGGCTGGCCAGTTCCTCGTAATGATCCAGGTAACGACATACAGCCGGCAACAACTGCCAGGCCCCGGAATCGAATCGGGCAAAGCCGAAGTTTTCTGCGGTTCTCATCAGGCTCACCAGGCCGGACAGATCCAGCTCTTCTGCCTCCAGCAAGTCCTGGTGTTGCTCGAAAACCGTTGTCAGCAGGGTTTGATCGATTCGCCAATGCTCGAATTTCATCAGCGGAATGCCGGCATCCGCTTGAGTATCAAAGATGACCATGAACAACAGGGCCAGTTGCCGGGTGGCTTTGTTTGTATTGCTGCTTCCGTCGTCCTGATGGAACCAGGCGAAGCCCCGGCCATCAAGGCGAAGGTCAAAACCCAGTGCGGTAAAAATGGCCCCATAATCGTCGAGGTTGCGTTCAAGCTCTTCCCACAATACCGGTTCTGAGATCCGGTTTAGATGCCGGCCCCGGTTGAACCACCGAAAAAGATGGGCCAGGTTTGGCAGGTTGCTGGCGATTTGTTGGAATTGGCTGGTATTACTCACGAGTCTTATTCACCGGTTGTGTCAGACGGTAGGGCCAGTAGTGCACTGAAATCAGGGAAAGGGCGGATATTGTAGGCTGCGCTTCCAGCTCCATCTCCCATAGGTCCTCCCGTGCCAGGTCATGATAGAGCCGCAGAAGAACCTGGTCAGGCAGGGAGGGGTAGTGATGCTTCAGCCACTCCAAAAGGTTGCCGACCGGGAGGTCCTTTAACAACTGTTGCCGGAGCTGTTCTTCGTCAATCCACTCAGCAATGGTTATGGGCGCCGCATCCACTTCGCCCGGAAACTCCCGTTCAGTCGGCTCAAAGTTCCTGGCTTCCGCCATGATTGTTTTGACCTCGTCGCCTACAGACACACTGCGGCTCTGATTCACGCGCCACACCGGCAGCCAGGTCTGATCCTGACGTTTGCGAAAGGTGCGGTTGAGCCCTTTTTTGCGAACCTGTCCCAACAGCCGGCTGATGGCCGAGGAAAGATTGTTATGCTGGCGTGCTTCCTCTCGGAGGGGTAACAGGATATCAGCACATTGCTGAGCCGTGATTCGCCCCAGTCGTCGCAATTCCTTGGCCTGATAACCAACGTGCCGGAGACGGTTGAGGTGGCTGTAGAGTGCGCCTTTGGTGACCAGGCGATTGTATCCGAGGTCGAGGGCGTCTTCCGCTGCGGCGAGGTGATGGTAGAAAATGCCGGAAGGTCCGGAATCCATCATCTCGTTCATCGGTTCGACATACTGATCGTACGCGTCGAGGACGGACTTGTAGCGTTTTGCAATAGGAGCCCGAGTGTCTGCTGATTTGGCTTGTTCGGCCAGCTCGGCAATCGCATGGCGGTCCTGCTCGAGCTGGCGGGCAATATCTCTGAACAGGGTAGATAGTTGGTTAATGGCTTGAGTCTGCTGACCGGTATCTCCGGCTTCGATACCGGCGGTGAGGGTCTCTGTCGCACCACGAATTGCTTCGATGCGCGCCTGAATGACTGATGACAGTCCTAGTTCGTGTTCATGCGTCAGGCCACGGACAAACTCAAGTACATGAGCATTGACCACGAAGCTTTCAGAGCGACTTTGAGTCTCCAGTACGCCGCTTGCCAAAAGCCTACGTAGGGCTTCCCGGACTTGAACGTCGTCGAGGGCCGGTTGAGCCTGGCGAATGGCAGTAAGAACCTGTTCCTCGGAGAACGCCGGCATCTCCCGAGTGGCCCGAACCAGTGCGTCGACAGTTTCCCATTGCTCATAAAGTGTTCGAGTGAGGTGTTTTGGGCTAGCCATGGTGCTTAGTTGCCCATTGAAGTAAGGCGGGCGTCGATGCCAAAGAAAACCGCCGCGTTCACCAACGCTTCATCCTCACTGATAAGTTGAGCCTGGTGATGTTCTGCGCATGCCAAATGAAGTGCATCCAACGTTCTCAAGCTTGTCTTCCTTGTGCCAATCCAGTGGCTGGCCCGTTTGTAGTGGGCCGTTTCAATGGGGCACAGACTGAAGCGGCCATGGCTAACATCATCATGGAATGCACTTTCGATCCGGTTCGCCTGGGGTTCGCTGAGCTCTCCCATCCGAACCCACCGAGCCAGTGCGCTTGCCACCTCAACTTCCGTCAGATGACTAATAAGAACAGGCTGGGTTTGCGACTCAAGCAATGCCTGAACTCGATCGCTAGCCTGCTCTTGTCTGTAGTAGGGGAGAACGGCGCTGGTATCGAAGTACAACATTAATAGCGCTCTTCGTCTCTGAGTTCCCGCACCGCATCGGCAGAGCTTTCCCGGACGGGTGGCAGAGATGCCCTGAGTTCCGAACGGTTTGGAAACTGAATCTTTTCGGGCAAGGCCGCCGTCAGGCGTGCGGCAGGTTTACCGTGGCGCAGAATCACAACCTCTTCTCCTGCGGCCACAGCGTCCAAAAGATTTGAGAGCTTTTCCCGAGTTTCTCGAACATTGATCGTTTGCATGATTCTCACCCTATCTGTGTACACAATGAGTGTACTCTTAGTGGAAGTTCCATGGCAATCAGGTCCGTTGGAGATTTTTCGGTTTTATCTAACTCACTCAGAAACTTTCTGTTCCCGCTCAAATCTGATCGTTGTCTGGTTCGCCCCCTATACTCTTTTCCTCTCTAATCAGCTGATCCTTACAGGCTGTCGGTTCTCTATCCGTTCAATGCACAGTTTCGTCCATTCCAGATAGTCCTCCAGCGGAGGCGCCCAAACAGAACGTCCACGAACAGTGCCCCGAAAGCGTTCGAGTGAGATGTTTGGGGCTTGCCAGAGCAATAGGCGCCGCAACCCCTTCACGGCTGACAACATTTGACCTTTGCATTCCCCCTTTAAGGGGACAAGACTGGTAAAAAGGAGTCCCTTTCATCCAGTGTGGCTGAGCCATGAGCGTACAACTGAAGACCGCCCTGATTGTATTGGGTGCCGGGCTAGCCTTGTTATTCGCCTTTTACCTGAGCGCCCAGCAATTGCTTGTGCAGCCGTTCGTGCAACTTGAACGCCACCAAATGGAAGAAAACCTGACCCGCCTTGAGAATGCTTTCAACAGCGAACTGGCGGCCATGGAGACCCTGGTGCGCGATTGGGCCGAGTGGGACGACACCTATGCCTATATGCAGCAGCCCAATAGCGCCTACGAAACGTCCAACATCATGGCTTCCACGTTTGAGACACTGGAAGTGGACCATATTCTTTATCTGACTCCCGCTGGAGAAATCTTCCGAACCTTTTCCTACCATCCGGACAATTCCACTCGTCCGGAAGTGCTGAACGTCCTCGAGGGGTTGTTTGAGCGACTTTACGGCACTTCCGCCCAGGCCCATGAGCGCCATACCGGAATTTATGCCGCGAATGGCAAAGTGTGGCTGCTCAGTGCCGCGCCCATCCTGACCAGTGAGTTGAAAGGGCCTTCACGGGGCGTGCTGGTCATGGTGCGTCGATTTACCGAGCAGACCATAGAGGGGCTCGCTGAACGCACACGGCTGCAGAGCCAGTTCCTCACGCTGGATGCTGCAAAAAGGGCGGACCTGGAGACGGCCTGGAACCGGGCTGTGGCAGCTGGAACCGATATAGCACCGGTCTCTGAAGAGGCCATTAGCGGCTATCGGGTTTTTCGCGATATTCTCGGCCAGCCCACGTTGTTGGCCCGTATCAACCAGCCCCGCAATATCTATCAGGAGGGGTTGGCCACTGTCAGAAAGAACCTGCTGTTCTGGTTTCTGGCTGTCGTTGCCATGACTCTTCTGGTTCTGGGGTTATTGCGTCAGGTGGTCCTCAAACGGTTGCAGCGTTTGAGCCAGTCCGCCCGAGAATTGGGCGAAGAGGGCGCGACGGCTTCGCGTATCGATGTGACCAGCCGGGACGAAATCGGTCAGGTTAAAATTGCCATCAACGACATGTTGCTGGGGCTGGAAAAGGCTTACCAGCAGCGGCGTGTTGCTGAAGAACGGCAGCGCCTGCAAAACGAGCTGCTGCTGGATCTGGCGAGGAAAGTGGCGGATTGCAATCACCTGCAGGAAGCGGCCCGTTGGATCAATGCCGCTGCGATTTCAGGTCTTCGGGCCTCACGGAGCAGTATCTGGCTGCTGGAAGACGGCGGACGTCGGAAACTATACGGTCTGGATGTATTCAATCCCCCGGATCGTCACTATTCGCCTCCACAGCCATTGCTCAGGGAGGAGCACCCCGACCTTTTTGAAAAGCTGGATGAGATGGGGTTGGGGCCGGCTCGGGATTCCGGGATGCTGGCCGCTTTAAGAGAACGGATGGTTGCCAATGAGGGGTTTGTTGGTGGCACCCACTGGCTGTTGCCAGCGCGATACGAGGGCGCCACCGTGGGGCTGTTGTTCATCGAATCAGATAGCGGTGAAGAAGCCTTTACGCCGGATGAGCGCATGTTTGCCACCTCGGTGACGGAATTTATGACGCAAGCCCTTTCCAATTGCCAGCGCCGTCAAATGGAAGCCAAGCTGAGGCAGCTGGCCAGTTATGACCCTTTAACGGGACTGGCCAATCGCAGCTGTTTCCTTGAACGCCTGCAGAGCGCCCTGGCCAGGGCCCAGGATAGGCCTGAGGCCCGAGTAGGGTTGCTCTACCTCGACTTGGATGGATTTAAACCCATTAACGATGCCCTGGGGCATGAGGCCGGTGATCACCTGCTGAAGACCTTAGCCACCCGATTTGCTGACGCGGTGCGCAGTGAAGATACGGTTGCCCGTATTGGGGGTGATGAATTTACTGTCCTTCTCGACCCTCTCCATAACGCCGAAGACTCTCTTGTGGTAGCCCGTAAACTGCTGGAAGCGGCTGAACTGCCAGTAAATGTGGGAAAGGGAACCGTGAGCGTGGGTTGCAGCATTGGGATTGCGGTGTATCCGGATGACGCCGCTAACGCAAAAGAGCTGATCAATCATGCCGATGCCGCCATGTACCGGGCGAAGGATCATGGCGGCAGCGGTTATGTACTGTATACCCAGACGGGTGTAGCAGGCGGATTGGCTCCGGACTAGCTGGATACCCAAGACAACTCCCAGATTTTGAATTGGCAGGGCATCCAGGCCAAAAGCGTGAGCTAGGGTATCCGCATGGGGTCGTTCAGAACCTTGTCGACGTAGAGAATCCGCACCAGCACCAGTCCCACCACCGTTAGCGGTGTGGCCAGCAAAAGCCCCAGTAAACCAAACAGTAACCCCATGAATAACTGCACCGAGAGCAGCAGCCCAGGCGGAATGCCCAGGTTGCGTTGCTGGATCTGGGGCGTGATGAAATAGCTCTCGAGTATCTGAACGCCGATATAAAGCACCAGAACCCAGAGGGCGGTGATAGGGCTCTGAAGCCATCCCACAATGATGGCCGGAACCAGAGACATGATGGGACCGATATTGGGCACAAATGATAACAGCGCCGCGATGAAGGCCAGTGCGGCCGCTGAAGGCACATCAAGGGCCATCAGCCCCAGCCAGGTACAGACGCCGACAATCGAAAGCGACAGGAAACGACCCAGTAACCACCAGCGCAGCACATGACCCAGTTTGTCCATCAGTTTACGTGTGGACTGGCGGTACGACTTGGGCACCAGATGCTCGAGGCCCTTTTTATAAAGCTCTGGTTCGACGGCGAAGTAGATGCCCGTGACCAGCACGAACGCGATCGACGTCAGAACGCCTAATGTCGTTGAAAATATGCCGGCAACCCGACTGAACGAAAGCGCTTGCCCATTTTCCTGAGGCAGGCGTTCCAGCAGTTGATCCAGTAACGGGTAATGGGCGATCCACTGATCGTAGCGGTCGATGATCTGGGGGATCATGGTCTGCAACTGTTCGAATCCACTGATGATTTTGGGGCCGAAGAAGAGCACTGAGAGCCCGATCAACAGCAGGCACAGCAGTATTGTGGCTGCCATGGCCAGCTGGTAGGGCAGACCAACCATTCTTGAAAGGAGCTGAGAGAGGCCGTTGATGGCCACGCCCCAGAGAACGCCGCCAAACAGCAGAAGAATAAAATCCGAAAAGTGTTTGAACGCCAGGAAGATAAGAATGACAGCCGTTGCCATTCCCACCACGATGGCCGAGCGTTTTACGAACGAATCCATGCGTTCCTCGCTTGGCGGTCACTGAATGTCCTTTTAAATCCGCTGCTTCACTATATCGCTTTTTGTGGCTAGCCCAAATGGAACAGCGTGCTGTGGGGGATTAAGTGGATGTTAGGGGGCGGGTTTGTCGAGGATGTCAGGGTATTTCAGGAGCAGTTTCTCCTGAACCTCTTTGAGGCGGGCGATTTTTTCCTCACCTTCAGCCAGCTTCTCCGGCGGCAGCCCCTGTGCCTTGCCTTCAGCCAGCAATTTCTCCAGCTTATCGATCTTCGCCGTGGCCGCGTAGGTGAAGCGTCGATACACGGCCATTTCCTGGCGGGCTTCGAACGCTTCATAGAGCTGCGGGTCGGCCAGTTCATCCGGTGTGGCGGAAGGGCCTTCGGGAGAGTGGACGATGGGCGGGGTGCGGGGATCGCCCTGGTCCCGGGCCTGGCGCATTGAGGCAATGGCTTCTGGATCGAGGGTGGCTTCTGGTGCCGCTGTTTCCTCTTCGTCCTTCCCGGCAGGCTGGGGCTTTGTACCTTTGGCGGCCGCCTTGGGCGAGGGCGGTTGTGGCATCGGGCCCGCAACTGTCGCGACCTGGCTGGTGGGCTCATCGTCAGACTGAACCACAATAGGCGTGTGCTGAAACGCCACAAGAGCCACGATGAGCGCGAGTGCCAGAAGCAGGAGGACGGCGATCAGGGGGATTTTGAGCCCCTGCTTGGATCGTGAATGCTTCATCATGCCTCCTGAGCGCCTACTGTCCGCCGGTGGACGCGGCCGCGGTTTGCGAGGGGCGCGCCAACAGTGTTTGGTTCAGTTTAATCGCGGCGTCCTCGAAGAGCTTCCGTTTGGTCGCCTTGAACCGCGCCTGAATCCTGTCCATGGCGATTTTCTTCGAGGCCAGGTAGCGCACGGTTTCACTGTCTGCAGGCTCATAGCCTTCCTGGCGGTCCACCACCTTGACGATTTCCCACACCGGCTCAACGTCGCCGCTGCCGGGGCTGCGCAGCGGTCGGGACCAGTGGCCCGGAGGCATCATCAGGGCAATGCTGTTGAGCCAGTTGTCCACGCCTTCGCGGCGGGCAATGGGGCCGATGCGGCCGGGATTCTGGGCCTTGCGGTCGTCGGCCGTGGAGAAGCGCTTGATCGCCGCCTGGTCTGCCATGCCGGCCTTGAGGGCCTCAAGGGCCTTTTGCGCCTGGACCTCACTCGCCGTGGTGATGTGATAGGCCGTCACCGAGGTCGTCTGCCGAAATTCGTCCTTGTGGGTTTCATAGTAATCCCGGATTTCCGCCTGGGTCACCTTTTTGGTTTCTGCCTGGAGCGCCTGGTTCTCGTCATGGATGTCCGCCCACAGGCCCATGTGCTGCAGGTAACGCAGCTTGACGAACTTGTGGGTGACGAAATCGCTGATCGCCTGATACTCCGTTTTTGACAGGCCCGACTGGTGACGCGCCCAGTCCTGAATAAACAGTTGCTGCAATCGGGTGTGAGCAAGCTGTGTCAGCAGGTCGCGATTGCCCTGGTGCAGCTGGGCGCGGCCCTGGACATTTTCCCGGTGGTAGAGGTCCCAGTAAGAGAAGGAGCCGCGTTTGCCGCTGGGTAGTTTGTAGGTGGCGACCACGGTTTTCCGCGCCAGTTCGATCTGTTCCGGACTGAGCTGGTAGGCCACCTGGTTGCTCAGGGTCGACAGCGCCTTGAAACGGTCGGCGTCGATATGGGGCTTCTGCTCATACAGGGAAAAAAGGTTGCCCCCCATGGCCTGGACGGTTTGCTCCAGTTGGGGCTTGAAGGCGGCATGGAGCAGACCTACCAACTGCTTTTCCAGGGTGACCCTTGGCGGGTAGCCGACACGGGAGTGCTGCCAGATCTCATCGTCGCTCATCTGCCGCTGGGCTTCCCGGGCGAACAGGCGGTTCTCGATGATGCCGTTGACCAGGGTGCTGCGATCCAGGTCCTGGTTGTCCCGTGACAGTACCTTCAGCAGGAGATCGACGCTGGCGGTGGGAATGGCCTTGCCATCGACGGTGGCCAGCACCTCGGGATCACGGATCTCACCGGTGACTGCGGCGTTACTGCTTGCGACCATACTGCAAAAGAGAAGGGTCAGGGTGCCTACGACTGCTATCAACTTCATGACTGTGTACCGCTGGGGGTTCCGGTTGAAGAAGCAGACACCTCCCTGTGCCTGCCGGCCCGCTCTTGCGGGGCCTATCAGGGCCAGGACGGTTTACCCGCCCAGACCCCGTCCAGGCCCAAAGTCGGGATTCAGAAGCGGTTTGCCGCCTGGTTGAGGACGTGAACCACCATGGCAATGGCATGGGGCACCATCTGGCGAGCCACCTGAACCCGGTCGTCGTGGTTGGTGCTGCTCAGCACGATCCCGCCCAGGGAATAGGAGTAGGTGCCTCCCTGGGTCAGCAGCGGCCGGATGTCAGTCTGCCCCGGCGCCAGCGGCGTGAAATCACTCATGGCCTGTTCCACCAGCGCGAAATCGTTGAGGTCTTCCGAGTCGTAGTAGTCCTGAACCCAGCCTTCCCAGCCGGAGTGGTTGAGCGCGGATGTGGTCCAGGTGTGGTGCGGCTGGAGCAGATCGGTGGTGTGCAGGACAAAGCCCAGGCTCTGGGCGGTGGGGTTGGCCAGGAACGCCTGGTACCAGTAGTTGCCCAGGTTGTCGATGGGCTGGAACGGCATGTCCTGGAAGTCTTCGTACTGGCTCTTGCGCGAGTAGCTGCCCTGGCGGTAGTGGGCCTCGGTGACGTGGTAGGTGTCGTACTTGGAACCATCACCGAACCAGCCGTCCATGCCCCCGTGACCGTCATCCAGGTGGTCGTTGTAGAGCCAGGCGGCGGCCATGTCGTCGATGTCGCCCCAGACCGTCAGCTTGTCGTAGTCGTAACCGCCGAAGTCGTTGCCGTGAGCATCGGTACCGCGGGTATGGTTCTGGAAATGCCAATAGGACGTGTATTTGACGATGGAAGAACCCAGTCCCCACACCGGGGCGGTCTGGCAGTCGCCGGTGATGGCGCCACAGATGAAGGTATCTTCGAAGTCATCAACATCGTACGCGCCCTGGCCGAGCACATCGGCAAACTGGCTGATGCTGTAGCCGGAGGCATTGGCAACGGCCTTGAGCTTGTTGTAGGCGGTGGAATCGGGATGCGCCTGCATGTAGTTCACGGCGTCGATCACGATGCGTTTGTGGGTCGGCTGCTTCCACGCCAGTGCATCGTTGGCGCCGCCGAAGGCCAGTCCCGTAGCCAGGGTCATGGCTGCTAGCTTGTTCATGGAGAATCCTCGTTTCATTGTTGTTGTCTTGAGAGCCTTTGATGCCAGAACTGACACAGAGGGCCCCTTGCTTCGGGTGCGCGATAACTCCCCTTTCTCGCGCAATAGAGGTTCCGTCCATCCCTGATCGGATTGGTACGACAGTACAAATACTGACCGTTCGATCTTATTCAGGTTACGAAATGTTACGCAATGGTTTGGCCGGGGGAATTACGAAAACTGTGCGCCAGTACCAAAAAGTGGGCGGGCGGTACGGTTTGGGGCGGCGATAGATTCAGGGGGAGGGAGTAGAGAGGCGGAACCGGCCCTGGGCCAGCTCCGTGCTTTGCTGATCAGACCGTCAGGTCAGTGCTTACGCTGCCATTTGCCGTTTTCCTTGTGGTATTTCTGTTCCACGGCCGACCAGGCCACCTCATGGGCCACCGCTTCGCGACTCTGGTTTCCCCGCCGGTCACTGGGGTTTTTGTACTCCTCCCAGGCATGGTTGAAGGCCTTGCGGTAGATCTCCTGAGCATGGGACGGCAGGTTGTTGGTCACCTGGTCCGGCAATTGCTGCTTGTTGTCATAGGGCATAAGCGACTCCTTTCGAATTGGATTCCGGGGCTTACATGGCTTCCTTGGTGCCACGGCTGATGAGCCACCAGTTAACGGGATAGGCCGTGATGAAACCGGCCACCATGGCGATCTGCATCATGAACCAGAACTCGATGGAGCCCACATGGAGCTTGTCATTGAACAATGTGGCGAAAATGTAGAAATGGGCGAAGGCCATGAAACCGTACATGCCGATCTGCCAGGAGCTTAATGACAGGATATCCGCCTTGAAGGCCTGCTTGAGGCCCTCGCGGAAGCCCAGGTTCTGCATGGGTACAATGGAGAAATACTGAAAGGCGACACCGATCACCAGGGCCAGGATGTAGTCGAAGATCCACACTGCGAACATCTTCTCCGGAAACAGGGTCTGCCAGCCCAGCCAGATCGCGATGGCAGGGAACCACAGTGCCAGGGATTCGGCGACGATATCGCCCAGGGTGCAGCCACTGCCGCAGTGAAGCGTCCCTTTGGCGACTTTCATGGGGAAGGGGGTGCGCTTGATGTGAGGCGGTGTTTCATTGTTCTGCATGGCCGGATGTGCCACCTCGTGTGCGGCGAGGCGCCCGTAACGCAGATAGAAGGGAACCACCAGGACGTGGCCAAAGAGCGCACATAAGGGCCATACATAATTCATGATGGTCATGTGCTGGGGATGGCGCTTGAGATCAACGACCACAAACGCCGCAGCTGCGATGCCGAGGATCACCGAAAACCAGCTGAGCGCGGTCAACCAGGTTGGCACCATGGGGAACCTCCTTTTCCGCCGGATTTGAGAGAAGCAGAAGGCTTTTGCCCGCATCGGCGGGATTTGATCAGGGAGTTCATCCTGAGACTCCCTTCAAAACCTAGGCCCTCAAAGCCGTCCTGCAAAGGGTTATTCCCACAATGTAATGCTCCGGCAATGTCTCAGACGTACTTCTCCTTCCACTTGGCCCAATAAAGCAGCCGTTTGACGAACAGCGCGACGAAGGGGAACAGCAGCACCATGCCGGCGAGCGTGGCCAGAGCCAGTTCCGTGAGCAGGGCATAGGCGAGGGCGAAGCCGATGGCCGAATCCCATTGGTCTATCAGGATGAACAGGCCGGAAAAGCGCCGTGGCGTCTCGCCGGCAGGGATGCCCAGGCGGCGCTTGATCCAGGAGTTGGGCAATTCCAGCAGGATGTAACCCAGGCCCAGCGCCAGGCCCAGTAACCAGGCCGGTATGGGCGCCAGTGTGGCAGCCAGTTCGGGCGACAGCGCGGGCGCCAGCCAATAGAGCGGATAGGCACCGAGGACCGTAAACGCCGGCATCAGCACCACTCCGCGCCAGGTCTTGTTGGGGCCGAACCGGCGCGACTGCAGGGGCGTTGCCAGGCTGCTAAGCCAACCCTTGGATACCGCCATCATATGCAGCACCCCACCGATCACGATGGGCAGGGTGAGCAGGAGGGCGGCGATAATCATGTCGGTCATCCGTAATACTCCATCAAACCACCGAAAAAGAAGATCGCGGCGCCGCCCAGCACCAGCGTCAGGATGTGGGCGAGACGCGTGAATTTGAAAAAGGGTCGGTTCCAGACCATCAACAGGGCGGCCACAGGCCAGGCCCCGTAGATGGCGCTCCGGGCGATGTCCTCGCCCACCAGCCAGCCCAAAAGCCGGGCGCCGCCGAGGATGAACAGCAACCAGAACACCGGCATGCCCTGGTATACGAGCCTGCCATCCAGGGTGTTGTTACCGGCCATGTTGAATACTGCCAGGCGTACAATGCCCGAGATCCACACGCCCAGAATGAGCAGCGCCGCCAGAGGCCCGTCAAAGCCCCATTGCCACAGCCAGAAGGCGGGGGCGACCAGGTAGAGGAACGTATCCACGAAACCGTCCAGATAGCGCCCGAACTCGCGCACCAGTCCCCAGCGGCGCGCGCAATAGCCGTCCAGGGCATCGGCCAGCATGGCCAGATACAGGACCGCCAGGGCAAAGGTGTGCCATCCCGCTGCCATCAGCCAGAGTGCCAGACCGGTCAGCGTCAGGCCGGTGAGGGTGATCAGGTCCACCCGGGTGAGGCGAATCAGAAACCTCTGGGTCACAGCCGGCACCTCTTCTTCAGTGGTGCGCGCTGGATCTTGCTGTTATGGCGGCTGTCCACCGGCAGGGTGTCGAGAACGATCACCGGCGCACCAGCCAGATCGGCCTCGGCGAGCAACTGGCGACACTCACGTTCCGCCTGCACCGAACGTCCGCGGGCTTCGAGGCTGATGAACAGGTGGGGACGGGTGCCAACCCTGGCCTGGACGAGGGCGGCCTGGGCCACCAGCGGCAGATCCTGAATGCGGCGTTCCAGCGGGAAGGCCGGGATGGCCTGGCCGTTCCAGCGAATCTGGTCGCCCCGCCGGCCAAGGAGACGCAACTGCCCCCGCTCGTCCATGACGGCAAGATCCCCGGTGCGATGCCACACGGTGCCGTTTTCACCGGGAATCTTGTTCTCCCGGGTGGCCTGTTCGTCCCGCACATAGCCCTTGAGCACATGGGGGCCGGCCACGACAACTTCGCCGGGTTCGCCGGTTGGAACCCGGAGCGCCTCCAGCTCGCAGGCATGGTCGATACGGTCCTGTTCGCGGATCAGCATCAGTTGGGTTTGAGGGACGGGTTGGCCGACCGGATAACCAACAGCATCATCATCCAGCAGGGCCGCGGCTTCCAGATGGGCGATGGGTTCGGCCTCGGTGGACCCATAAACCACCGCAATATCCGCGGTTGGGAACGCCTGAGCCAGCCGCCGGGCCAGCTTGCGGCCTACCGGGGCACCGCCGATACGGATGCTGCGCAGGGATTCCGGAGCGGCGTCCGCTTCCACGGCACTGGCAATTCGACTGATAAACGCCGGCGCGCCGCTGATGCGGGTCACCCGGCTCTGGCGGATCTGCGCCAGCAGCGCGGCACCGTCGGCTTTGGCCGGTGCCGCGAAGTCCATGGCCGGCAGGACCGAGGGCATGCCGCAGCACAGATTGTGCAGCACCAGCACCGGCAGGCAGGTCATGTCGACGTCGTCGCAGGCATCGGGCCAGTGATCGCGAATGGCCTGGTGCTGCGCGATCAGGCTGGCGTGGGTGCGGTCCGCGCCCTTGGGTTTGCCGGTGGTGCCGGAGGTATAGGAGATCAGACCGTGGGCTTCTGCCGGCAGGGCGGTTCCCCAGCTCCAGTCGCTGGATTGGCCGGCCTGGCGCAACACGTCCTCCAGGGAATGCCAGCGCACCCCACGGCCGGCCGTCAACAGCGGGCCGATGCGTTTGGCTTTGGCCGAGGTGATCACCTGCCGGGCACCGCTCAGCTGCAGTGCCTTGAGCATGCGCCGGGGGCCCAGTCCGGTATCGATGAACACCGGAATCAGCCCTTCAGCCAGCAGCCCCAGAACGGCCACATAGAGGCCTGGCTCGGGCTTGTGCATGACCACCACAGGCGTTCCACGACGCCAGCCCTGAGCACGGCAGAAACGGCGGAAACCCTCGATGGATTGCGCCAGCTCGCCAAAGCTGAGGCTAGCCGGCGTCTCACCGTGGACTTCCAGCGCCGTGACCCAGGGTTGCGCCTGGGCGTGGCGCAGCACCAGATCCGCGAAATTACCGCTCGCCGGAGTCAGAGAGGGAATGATCCGGTGCATGTCAGAGTTCCTTTCCGTAGAGCGCGTAATCGTGTTGCTCATCGTCCGGCCGGCTGTAGGCCAGTTGGCCGACGCGGGCCGAGGGGTTGTCCTCGCGCACCATCACGGCGCCGCCCCAGTCGTACTGCCCGGTGCCCGCCTGCATCATGCGGTAGCTCATGACGCCAAACAGGCCTTTCTGACGATAGGCCGGATGGACGCCCCCGGTTTTGCCCAGCAGGGTCTTGCGGCCCGGGATACGGGCGAGGTCGTCAAACGTGCAATCGGCCAACGCCTTGCGTTTCGGATTGCCCTGGCAGGCGAGGGGACCGTAGTCGGGGAAGCCAAGAAAAAAGCCGGCAACGTCGCCATCGGCGGTTTCCACCAGCACCGAGCTGCGCGGGCAGAGCCGGCTGGCGATGGGCTGGCCGAAGCCCTGGCGGAAGGCGGTTTCGCTGATGCCGGTATAGGCGTAATTGTTGCCGAAAATCTGGTCCACATAGCGATAGAACTCATCCAGCCGGCCCAGCCAGGTGGCCCCGTCCAGAGGCGAGAAACGCAGCCCTTCGGCCAGAAGGCTCTGGTAGACCGGCTCCAAGCTCCGGCCCATTGATTCGGCCCGGCCGTCCATGGGGCCCAGCCAGCTGTGGAAATGTTTGACCGGTTTCAGGTCGAGTTCATCCAGCAGACGCGGATAGTACGGCGGGTTGTAGGGTTCCCCCGGAAAGGGGCCATCTTCAAAATGGTTTAAACGGACCCGATAGGCATTGAAGGTGCTGATGTTGATCGGCCCCAGCAAGCGCGTTGCGCCCTGGTCCCGGGCCCACTGTTCAGCGGCCCTGAACAGGGTGGCATGGGCCGCGAGATCGTCTTCACCTTCCCAGAAGCCGAAGAAGGCCGTGGGTTGGCCGTCGATAACCTGATTGGGATGGTAAAACACCGCCAGACGCGCCTGGTCGTTGTGGGTATCGAACCAGGCGCGGTGGGCAGGATCGTCTTCGAGCGCGGCGAACTGCCGTGCCAGGGCCTGCGGATCCTCACCCAGCCAGCGCGGGTCGTCCCGGTAGACGTGGCGGGCCACAGCGTGAAAGGTGTCGGCCTGGCCCATCATGCGCTGACCGCCTCTTGGTTTGTCTCAGGGGACGCGCTGTCCTCCCGTTCCAGTAACCGCACCTCGCCGCTGCTGCCGTCGATGCGGACGCGCTCGCCATTCTGCAGGCGTTGGGTGATGCCCGGAACATTAACCACCGCCGGAATGCCCAGCTCCCGGGCCACGACCGCAGAGTGTGACAGGGTGGAGCCGCGCTCGATCAGCAGGCCGCCCGCGGTGGGGAACAGCGGGGCCCAGCCCGGATCGGTACGCACCGTGCAGAGGATCTGCCCGTCCAGGGACAGTTCGTCCTTGGGCGAGAAAATCAGCCGCACCGGCTGCTCGACAATGCCCGGATAGCAGCCGATGCCCTTGAGGGTGCTGCCACTGCTGAGCGTTTCGTCTTCCGCCTGGTACGGATACACCGGCGTGTTGTGGTGATAGACCGGGCCGTAGGTGAAGAAGTGGTGCGGCAGGTCCTCGCCTTCGTAGCTAGCAAACTCGGCCTTGCGGACTTCCGCCGTCGGGGCCAGCCCGCCGACGAAGGTGCCGTTCATCCAGCCATCCAGCTCTTCCACGGTGACGTAGAAAATGTCCCGTGCGTCGTTGAGCTCCCCCGCCTCGTGCAGGCGTTGGCCCAGGGTCTCGTAGATGTCCCGGTAGAGGCCGAACATGCGGGTGCGGGCCAGACGCATGTTCTCGCGGTGCTTGACCGCCGCACGCAGCCGCTGCACCGCCTTGCGGAAACGCTTCAGGCCACGTTCGCCAAAGCCGTTGCGCACGGCGGTATAGGCGGTGGACTCGGCCTCTTCGCGCAGCACCTGTTCATTGCGTGCCAGTCGATCCAGGGAAAGGTCGCCGCGCAGCAGGAAATTGCGCAGGATCTGGAACATGAACGCCGGATCGTGCCGCAGGGTCTGCGACTCCAGCTTCAGCTCGCCCATGGTGCGGTCGCCGTAGCGCTCGATGTAGTCCAGGCACTGGCGGTACACGTCGGGCCATTGGGCCTGCAGCACCGCCATCAGCCGCTCGTCGGGCGTTTCCCGCACCAGCCGGGTCAGCTCCGGATCCTTGCGGATGCGGTCGGCCAGGGCCAGCAGGAACTTGGTCGGCTCGGTGCTCTCGATGCCTTCCTCACCGGACATCAGGTTATTCTGCACCGCTTCGATGCCCTCGACGCCGGCCTTTTCCAGCCATTTGTGCACCTGCTGGTTGGACATCATCACGTAGAAGTCGTTGAGGATCGGCGTGGTCCAGCAATGCAGCAGGTTGCGGTCGAGGCGCCGGGCCCAGTCCATCAGCTCGGCGAATTCCAGGGTGTGCAGTTCGTGGCGCGGGAAGGCCTGGTATTCGGTCTCGAACATGCCGTGGAAGGCCTTCACCTTGCGCTCCATGCGCAGGAAGCTCAGCAGCAGGCCGGCCAGGGCGCGGAACATCGCCGGCATTTCCCGCAGCTTCTGCAGTCCCGAGCGCTCCTGGTCCTGAATGAAGTCCACCGGATCCTGCAGCCCCATCATGCGCTCCATGGCTTCCTTGTTGTTGCCGAAGCCGGGCAGCAGGGTGAGGCCCCGGTACCAGTTGTTGATGTTGTAGTAGACGCGGCCGCGGATCAGGCCGAGCATGTTGTCCAGCATGTCCCGGTGGCCCTGGATGGTCCGTTCCGGCAGGCCCAGGATACGCATGGTTTGCTCATACACCGTGGCATAGGCGCGCCGGGCGAAGGAGAAGGTCAGGGGCGTGGTGACGCCGCAGTAGCTCTCCTGGATATTGGAATTGTCCCAGACGATGCACTCGCCCTTGGGGCGGGCCGGTGCCGGCAGGGCGGTGATGGGACGGGTCTGCAGGACCCACAGGCCGCCGTCGGCGTAGGTCCATTCGATGTCCTGTGGGGCGCCGCATTTGCGGGCAATGGCCCGGCCGACGCGCATCAGTTGCCGGCACTGTTCCGGAGACAGGCAGGCGGTGTGACGTTCCTCAGCGGGCACCTCCACTTCGCGGGTACCGCGGCCCTGCTCCCGATCGAAGCGCAGGGCCTGATCCTTGTCCGCGATCTGCTGTTCCAGGATGCCGCCATCCAGCCCCACCGTGAACTCGTCGGCGGCGCAAATCCCGGAGACCAGCCCCTCGCCGGAGCCCCAGCAGGCAGAGATAAGCCCCTGGTCGCGGTGGCCGTTGACCGGGTGGGCGGTGAACATCACCCCGGACACCTCTCCATCGATCATGCGCTGCACGATGACGGCGCACTGGATATGCTCCAGAGGCAGGCCATGGCGCATGCGATACAGCAAGGCGCGCTCGCTGAAGGCACTGGCCCAGACCCGTCGGATCGCGCTGTGAATATCTTCGAGCGTCTGCTGGAACAGGAATGAATCCATCTGGCCGGCGAAGGACGCATTGCCGGCGTCTTCACCCACAACCGAGGAGCGCACCGCATAGAAGCTGTCTGCGGGCAAATCCAGACTACCCAGCGCCTGGGCCAGTTCGCTGACCAGCACCAGGGGCAGGGAGTGCTCCTCGATCCGCTCGGCGATCGCGGCCGAGGTGGCGGCTGCATTATCGGCCGTAAGCTTTTTCAGGGTGGTGGACAGCCAGCCCTTGAGGTCGTGTTCCTGCAGAAACGCGTCAAAGGCTTCTGTGGTCACGGCCACCCATTCGGGCACCGGAAAATCGTTGCGGCTCAGCCACGCCATCTGCCGGGCCTTGCCGCCCAGCTCGGCCTCGCTCAGGGCACTGGCTTCCAGGGCAGGGCATACAAGATTGTTCATGCGCCGCCTCCCAGGCTGACGGCCCGACGCAAGCGGTCTTCCTCACGATCCACGAAGGCCCGGAAGGTCAGATGGACACGCTCCATGAAACCGTAGTGCCGGAAGGTGTGGGCCATGGTGTAGAGCGACATCCGCGAGATCAGCAGATCGAACAGGCAGAGGCTGAAGCCCCAGCGCCAGCGGTCCGCCGGGATGCTCTGGCCGGTATGGCGCTCCAGCTCCTGACGGTGATAGTCGATCAGCTCTTCGATGACGTCGGCTGGCGTGTCCGGGGTGAGGGTGAACACCAGCAGTTCCGCCAGGTCGTATTGCGGAGCGTGAACGGTGGCCAGCTCCCAGTCGTACAGGCACATCCTTGGGCCGTCCTCGCCGTGGCGGAAGGCGATGTTGCGCGGATTGAAATCGTTGTGGATCAGCGTCTTCGGCAGCTTTTCCAGTTCCCGCCACCAGAACGGCATGCCATTGGCCTGCATGCGGTAGCGTTCCAGGTCCTCATCGCTGAACCATTCCGGGAATTCCTCCCGGGCGTGCACGCCCAGCATCTCCCACAGGCGCTGCATCTCCTGGCGGGACTCGCGGTTGGGCGCATCCATGATCCAGTCCTTCGCCTTGAGCTCGTCCTCGCGCCCGTACCAGCGGCTGTGCACCTCGGCGATGCCGGCAATGGCGCTGCGGGTATGCTCCAGGGTCCAGCCCGCAAGGGTATCGGCCACATCCATCAGGGCCATGTCTTCCAGCAGTTCCTCGACGATCACGTAGGCTTCGCGCTCCGGATTCTGGTAGACCCCGTAGACCGTTGGCATGTGGTTCTTCACCCGCGGGTCGTCGTCACTCATCACGGCCAACTCGCGCACGTGGCAGCCACGGAAGCCGAGGCGGTCCTTGTAGCGGCTGAATTCCTGGGCCAGACGGGCATCACACATGGCGGCCATGCCGTTGAGCATGAGGATGACTTCCTCGTCCAGGGGTTTGACCTTGGTCATCACCTTCAGGGTCCGCTCCCGACCGAGGCCATCCTGATAGTGCAGGGCCATGGGGAAGTGGCCAACCAGCTTGTTGACCTTGTGGCCCGTCAGCTCGGTAACGATGCTGGAACCCGTGGAGACCGGGGACAGGGACTCCACCTTGGTGACAGTGAGGTTGGGATCGGAGAAGTGCTCCCGCAGCATCGGCGTGTAGAATTCCGGGGTGAGATCCCCCAGCTTGAGGGTATCCACCGGGCGGTTGCGCCCCAGCTTTTCGTGGGCACTGGCAAACTGGCCGCTGGCAATGGCGGACAGGGTGGACAGGTCCAGGGCCAGACAGTAACCGGCGATGATCTCGGCCAGGCGATGGGCCTTTTCGGGCCCGGCGCACCCCAGGAGCTCCAGGCATTCACGCTGGTGGGCCAGGCTGGTACCGCCGCCTACGGTGCCGATCACCAGACTCGGTAGCATCATGCTGGCATAGACCGCCTCCTGGCCGTTGTCATCGGTGATCAGCTCCAGGTTGAGCTGGCCAATGGCGGATTCGTGCACGCAGGCAATATCTTGCCCGGTGGCGGTGAAAATGGCGGCGATCACGTTGGCGATGTTGATGTTCAGGCCCACCATGCCGGCGGCCACACTGCCGGTGACAAAGCTCTGATAGGCATCCACCAGCTGGCGCGGGGTGACTTTCAGGGTCTGGCGCAGCACGCTTTCCGGCAGGCAGCACTCGGCCATCACCTTGATGCCCCGGCCCTTGAGGAACGACTGGTAGGTGACCTTCTTGTCGTTCGACAGGTTGGACTCGACCATGAAATTGCGGATCGTCAGCCCGTTGAAGTCGTTCATCTGCTCGATCAGCCACAGGCAGGCGTGCCAGGTGCAGGTGGTGGTCATGTTCTGACCGGCGGCATCGCCCGTCTCGTAAACGAAGTGAACGTGGACCGCCTTGCCGAACACCTGGGGCTCGATCTGCACCAGATTGGCGTAGTTGGAAAAACGACGGGTCTGGTCTTTCAGTTCGTTGAAGTGGCACTCCACCCATTCGGCAAAGAAGAGGGCGTCCTGCATGGATTCCAGGAAGAACACCGGCACCCGCAGCATGCGCTGGCCCATCACCCGGGTATAGACGCCTCCGGACCGGGAGAGGGCGGTGGCTCCGCGCGTTGCCGAGGCCACCAGGGCGCCTTCGGAAGTGGCCATGGGCGCGTAGGAGAAGTCCTTGACCGCCTGCCCATGAATCAGCAACGGGCCGGCCACGCCCACGGGAATCTCCACGGAGCCAACGAACGCCTCCACGTTGCTCATCAGCTTGTTGGGATCGAAGCTGTTACGGGACACGCCTTCCAGATTGACGCCGGTCTGCTCCTGCAGGAACTGCACGCGCTCCTGGCGGGCTTCTTCCGTGTAGAGTCCGCGGCCGGGAACTTTGGGCAGCTCGTGAGCGGCCCGTTCGCCGCCATCCGTTTCAGCCCGCTCATTCTGGTGAAGCAGGAACAGGGCGCGCCACAGACACTTGGAGTTGGCCTTGCCCGGCACGGTGGCGGTGACCACACCCACGTGATGACGCTGTTCCGAGGCCCGTTGCCCCTGGATCACCAGTTCCATGCCACAGAGAGTTTCCCCGTTGACCTGGATTTCCGGGCTTTCCAGCTTGAGACCGACGGCCATTTCCGACAGCAGGCCGTGGTTGGGAATCAACAGTTCCACGCTGTTCTGCGTGAGCTGGCCGATCAGCAGCTGATGCTGCTTGCCATTGAGCCCGAAAAGCAGCTCCCCGGCGTACTGGGAGCTGTTAAAGCTGCGGCGGCGCGACTGATTATTCAACATCATGTTGGCAATTCCTGAATCTGCTAAACGGCGTCAAATCACGGCCCAGTGGAAAGACTGGGAAGACAGCACAGCGACAATCAGCGTCACGTACCCCAAGAGGGTGGCGATGCCGACCGCGGCTTCATTCTTTTCACGGCCTTCCGCGGACGGGGCGCGGCGAAAGGCCAGGAGGGTCTTGAGGGCCAGGCCAAGCACGGCCAGAAGCACCAGCCCCGCGATACCGAACACCGTGAGCGAGCCGGTGAGCGCCCAGACCAGGTAGGCCTGTAGTCCTGTCATGGCCAGGACTAGCAGGGAGATATAGGTGATCGCCCGCTTGAGGCCGAAGATGCGGGCATAGGAGTCGACCGTGTCCCGTTCTTCCTCGGGCCCCCAGGTCTTGCGGGTGATCTCGAAGGCAAAGCCGCTGATCAGGGCGAGGGCGCTGAGGCCAATGAGCGGGCCGTTCCACTGGGCGCCGGGAGCGGCCAGTTGCGCGAACCAGAACACGATGAACGGCATGATCGCCATGTGGGAGATGGCGTACAGCGGCAGGCGCTGCTCCAGCCATTCACCGCAGAAGAATTCCTTGCCCATCAGGCCGAGCCACACCAGCAGGGCGATCCACGCCGTGGTGACGGCACCGAAGCCCCCGTCCAGGCCCACCGCCACCAGCCCCTGTACCAGAAGCGCGACCGCGGCCACGGCTTTCAGGTGGCCCAGGGTGATGCGGCCGCTTTGCAGAACGCGGTGAGGGTGGTTGTGCAGGTCTTTCTCGTAGTCCTTGTGCTCGTCGAAGATGCGGATGAGCAAAAAGAAGCTCCAGGCGAGGAAACAGCCACCGAGATCAAAGAGCGAGAGGTGAAGATCCACACCTTCCTGTGAGGCGCGCGTCAGCACCGCCACCGTGAGGTAGAGAATGAAAAAGAGAACCGCGTTCTTCCAGGGGAACCGCTCGTCAATCCAGTCCGTGAAGCGGGACAGCCAGGGGGAGGAAACTGCTTGGGTCGCCAACGTTACTTCTCCTATAACGACATCGGGCGAATGCAGAGCGTCTTGTGACACCCTTCGGAACAACATACATTGCCTTCCAGAAAAGGTAGTCAGTGACGACGCATCGGTTTGTTACTTTGGTGTTACTTGTGTAACAACTGGTAACATTGTACCAATTTAAAATAGAATGGCACCCGCTCCACGGTGCTTTTTGGCACAAATTTACATAAATTGACCTTTGTTACGAATTGAAACAGATATACTGGTGGCTCTTTTGCCCTCCGGGGACAAAACTGCCTGTTACGTGATCAGCTACCCAGGTTCTCCATGACGTCCCGAATTCCCGAAGTGTCTCTCCGGCATCCCCTTATTACCCTGCTGCTTTGCGGTCTCGTGCTCGGTGCCTTGTCACCGCTGCTGGAACGGCTGTGGATGACCATCGATTACAAGGTCTATTTCGACGACAGCGACAAACAGCTCCAGGCCATGGAGGAGCTGGAAAGCACCTTTATTGACGACAACACCCTGTTCGTCATGGTGGCGCCGGAGAGGGGGAGCGTGTTCGAGCCGCGCATCCTCAAGCTGATCGACAGCCTGACCGAAGCCAGCTGGCAGATTCCCTACACGCTGCGGGTCGACTCCCTGACCAACTACCAGTTCAGCCGCGCCGAAGACGATGTGCTGACGGTCTTTTCCCTGTTCGGCAAGCCGGACACGCTGACGCCGGAACAAATCGAACGTCGCAAGGGGGAGGCGCTGGACGATCCGGCGATCGCCGGCACGCTGGTTTCCGATGACGGCCGGGTGGCGGCCGTGGCCCTCAAGCTCAACATTCCCGACAACCCCGTGAAGGAGACGCCGGAAGTGGCTGATGCCATGCGGGCGGAGCTGGACAAGCTGCGCCAGGCGTATCCGGACGTACGGTTCTATCTCAACGGCACCATCATGGCGGACCAGTCCTTCGCCGACGCCATCGAGCGGGACAGCCAGTTCCTGACGCCCCTCAGTTACCTGCTGATTTTTGGCCTGATTGCGGTGCTGCTGCGCAGCGTCTGGGCCATGGTGATTACCTTGCTGGTGATCCTTGGTTCAGCCGTGGCGGCGTTCGCCCTGAAAACCCTGTTCAATCCAGCCATCAGCACGGCGACGGTGGTGGCGCCCAGCGTGATCATGATCGTTTCCGTGGCGGACAGCATGCACCTGTTTGCGACCCTGTTTCAGCGCATGCGGGAAGGGGCGGACAAAGTCTCCGCCATGGCCGACAGCCTGGCGCTCAATTACAAGCCGGTGATCCTGACCAGCCTGACCACGGCCGTCGGGTTCCTGGGGCTCAATTTCAGTGAATCACCGCCGTTGCGGGATATGGGGAACACCGTGGCGATTGGCACCGTGGCGGCCATGATCCTGTCCCTGACCCTGCTGCCGGCGCTGGTTCGACTGTTGCCGATCCGGACGCCGAAATCGCGCGCCTGGGCCGAGCGGGCGACACAGACGCTGTCGGATTTCGTGCTGCGTCGCTACAAGGCCATCCTGGCCGTGGGTGGCCTGTTGGTGGTCGTGCTGCTGGCAGGCCTGCCGCGCAACAACATCAATGAAGTGTTCGTTGAATATTTCGACCGCACCTTCGCCTTCCGCCAGGCCAATGAATTCATGGACGAAAACCTGCGTGGTGTGCACCGGCTCAACTTCAAGCTGGACAGCGGCCAGAACGACGGGATTTACGATCCGGACTACCTGCAGAAGGTGGACGCCTTCACCCGCTACCTGAAATCGCAGCCTGGCATCACCGATGTGGAATCGTTCATCCAGGTCATGAAACGCCTGAACCGCAACATGCACGGTGACGATCCGGACTTCTACAAACTGCCCGAAAGCCGGGGCGAGGCGGCCCAGTACACCCTGCTGTATGAGCTGTCGTTACCCTACGGCCACGACCTGACCAACTTCATCAGCATGGACCGCTCGGCAACCCGCGTCACCGCCTTGCTCAAGCTTACCGGCTCCGAGCAGATCCTGGCGACCAAGAACCGGGCGGAAGCCTGGTTGGAGCAGAATGCGCCGTCACTGGCCACCCATGGCGTCAGCATCGACACCATGTTCTCCCAGATCGCCCGGGACAATATTCCCGCCATGCTGGAAGGGACCTTACTGGCGTTACTGGTTATCTCCGCCCTGATCCTGGTTGCCACCCGCTCCGTCACCACCGGGCTCATCAGCCTGATCCCCAATCTCCTTCCCATGGCCATGACCTTCGGCCTGTGGGGCTTCCTCTACGGCCGCATCGGCCTGACCGAATCGGTCATCGCCAGCCTCACCATGGGCCTGATCGTGGACGACACGGTGCACTTTCTCACCAAGTACCTGCGGGCCCGGCGGGAACTGGGGCTGTCCGCCCAGGAAGCGGTGCGCTATGCCCATCGCACGGTGGGTGGGGCCATCGTGATGACCTCGATCGTCTTTACCGTGGGCTTTAGCGTGTTGGCGTTTTCGCCGTTTACCGGAAACAGTCATCTGGGGATGCTGACGGCGATGACGATTGCGTTTGCGTTGTTGGCGGATCTGTTTTTGCTGCCGGCGATGTTGGTGGTGGGGGCTAAGCGTGAGGAGAGTGTGGGGAAGGTTGCCACTGAGGAAGGGTAGCTATCACCCAAACGCCGCTATCATCGACGAACATCCCCTCTCCCCACCGTGGGAGAGGGCCAGGGAGAGGGGGAGACACCGTCAGGTGTCCGGGCCACATGGATCGAGGCTGCGCCTCGGTTCCCCCTCTCCCCAACCCTCTCCCACCAGGGGAGAGGGAGCCAAGAGTCCGAGGGTGACTACTCAATCTCGACCAACACCTCCGAAGGCGTCACCCGATCCCCTTTCTTGATATAAACCGCAGTCACCTCACCGCCAATGGGTGCCTTGACCTCGGTCTCCATCTTCATGGCTTCAATGATCAGCACGGGATCGCCGGCCTCGACCTTGTCGCCTTCCTTGACCAGCACATCGACAATATTGCCCGGCATGCTGGTGGTGACGTGGCCTTCCTTGCTCGCCTTGGCGCGCTTGCCGCCGCCGGATTCATCCTTGGCGAACTCGGCCAGGCTTTCGATGCTGACCTCTTCCGGCATGCCATCCACCGTCATGTAGAAACGGCGGTCCTTCTCACTGGTTGGGCTGACGCCGGTGATGTGGATGTCGTAGGTTTCCCCGTGCACGGTCACCTTGAACTCGGTGGCCACGTTGCTGCCGGCGCCGGCTTCGGGTTTCGGCTTGAGCGGTTCCGGCTGCAGAGTGCCTTCTTTGCGCTGCTCCAGGAACTGCTTGGCCTGATCCGGGAACATGGCGTAGGTCAGTACATCCTCCTCGGACTCGGCCAGATCCCCCAACTGCTCCTTGAGCTTGTGGAACTCGTTGGCAATCAGGTCGGCCGGGCGACAGTCCACCAGGTCCTCGTTGCCCACGGCGCGGCGGCGCAGTTCGTCGTTGATTTCACCGGGCGCTTCGCCATACCAGCCCTGCAGGTACTTTTTCACCTCGTTGGTAATGTTCTCATAGCGCTTACCGCTGAGAACATTGATCACCGCCTGGGTGCCAACGATCTGTGATGTGGGCGTTACCAGAGGCGGGTAGCCCAGATCTTCCCGTACCCGTGGAATCTCCTCGAACACGTCGCGGATCTTGTCCAGCGCGCCTTGCTCGCGCAGCTGGTTGGCCAGGTTGGACATCATGCCGCCAGGCACCTGGCTCAGCAGCACCGCAGTATCCACGCCATTGTATTCGCTCTCGAACTGGTGGTACTTCTTGCGCACTTCCCGGAAGTGGCGGGAGATGCCATCCAGGGTTTCCAGGTCCAGCCCGGTTTCATAGCCAGCGTCCTGTAGCGCGGCCACCAGGGATTCCGTGGGCGGGTGGCTGGTGCCCCCGGCAAAGGCGGAAATCGCGGTGTCGAGGTGGTCCACGCCGGCCTCCACTGCCGCCCACTGGCACATGGAAGCCATGCCGGAGGTGTAGTGGGAGTGCAGGAACACCGGAAGCTCCAGTTCCTTTTTCAGGGCTCCAACCAGCTCGCCGGTGCACGCCGGGGTCAGCAGGCCGGCCATATCCTTGATGGCGATGCTGTCCACGCCCATGTCGCGCATGGCCCGCGCCTGATCCAGGAACGCGTCGATAGTGTGCACCGGGCTGGTGGTGTAGCAAAGCGTGCCCTGGGCATGCTTGCCGGCCTTCTTGACCGCCTTGATGCTCGTTTCCAGGTTACGCACGTCGTTGAGGGCATCGAAGATGCGGAACACGTCGATGCCGTTGTCCGCCGCCTTCTGGCAGAACGCTTCCACCACGTCGTCCGCGTAGTGGCGGTAGCCCAGCAGGTTCTGGCCGCGCAGCAGCATCTGCAGGCGGGTGTTGGGCAGGGCCTTGCGCAGCTGACGCAGGCGTTCCCAGGGGTCTTCCTTGAGGAAGCGCACGCAGCTGTCGAAGGTGGCGCCGCCCCAGCATTCCAGCGACCAGTAGCCCGCCTTGTCGAGCATGTCGCAGGCCGGCAGCATGTCTTCGGTACGCATGCGGGTGGCGATCAGCGACTGGTGGGCGTCTCGCAGGATAACGTCGGTAATGTGAATCTTTTTCTTGGCCATGTTTCCAATTCTCCTTTCGCTCTAACCGCCGTGTTAATAGCCAGCCTGGGCCGCAACCGCGGCCGCAAGAGCGGCGGCAAGGGCTTCGGGGCGGGTCTTGATGCTGTATTCGGTGAGTTCCGGATGGGCTTCCACGAAACCGGTGTTGAACGAGCCACTCTGGAAGGTGGGATCGTCCAGAATCTGTTTGTAGTAGGTTTTCGTGGTGCGAACGCCGTGGATGGCCATATCGCCCAGGGCCCGACGGGAGCGGGCGATCAGCTCGTCCCAGTCCAGTGCCCAGACAATCAGCTTGGCGCACATGGAGTCGTAGTAGGGCGGAATCTCATAGCCGGTGTAGATGGCGGCGTCCGTTCGTACCCCCGGGCCACCGGGAGAATAGTAGCGGCTGATCCGGCCGAAGCTGGGCAGGAAGCCGTTTTTCGGGTCTTCGGCATTGATCCGGAACTGGGCCGCATAGCCCTTGTAGGCAATGTCTTCCTGTTTGAAGCGCAGCGCCTGGCCGTCGGCGATCCGGATCTGCTCCTTGACGATGTCCACGCCGGTGATCTGCTCGGTGATGGTGTGTTCCACCTGCACCCGGGTGTTCATCTCCATGAAGTAGAAACTGCCGTCGTCATCCAGCAGGAATTCCACCGTGCCGGCATTTTCGTAACCCGCTTCTTTCGACAGCCGGACCGCGAGTTCACCGATGTAGGTGCGCTGGTCATCGTTCAGCTGCGGCGAGGGCGCCAGCTCGATCAGCTTCTGGTTACGACGCTGGATGGAGCAGTCCCGTTCGAACAGGTGGATGCAGTTGCCATGGCTGTCGGCCAGCACCTGCACCTCGATATGGCGCGGATTGACGATGCACTTCTCCAGGAAGACATCGGCGCTGCCAAAGGCCTTGGTGGCTTCGGAAATGACCCGCTGGTAGTTCTGGCGCAGCTCCTTCTCGTTGTCGCAACGGCGAATACCACGGCCGCCGCCACCGGAGGTGGCCTTGAGCATGACCGGATAACCAATCTCGGCCGCTTGCTGAACGGCATCGTCCTCGTCACGGAGGTTGTCCTCCGAGCCGGGGGTGACCGGTACCCCGGCCTTGACCGCGGTCTGCCGGGCCTGGGTCTTGTCTCCCAGCCCTTCGATCACCTCGGCCGCGGGGCCAATGAAGCGGATGCCCCGTTCCTTGCACACCGCCGCCAGGGTGGCGTTTTCCGAGAGGAAACCGTAACCGGGATGCAGCGCATCGCAGCCGGTTTCCCGGGCCAGGTTCACGATGTGGTGGGGGTTGAGGTAGCCGGTGAGCGGATCGGCGCCAATACAGTGGGCCTCATCCGCCTTCTTGACGTGAAGGCTGTATTCATCGGCCTCGGAATAGATGGCGACCGAGCGGATTCCCAGTTCTTTACAGGCGCGTGCGATACGCACGGCAATCTCGCCGCGATTGGCGATAAGAACCTTCCTGATGTTCATTTGAGAGTGTCTCCCCAAAGCTGAGCAGGAAGTGACTGAAAGGGGCTTTTGGCCCCGCACCGACCATTGAGGGTAACCGGCCGGTGCTTTCCCTGTTGTTATCTGTTTTTCATAAAGACGTCTTTGCCTCGCAGCAAAAACAGATGCGTTTTCAACCATACTGCAAGTGAGGGTGTTACGCACGTCCTGAAAAGGGCGCCTGTGGGCTGGATCAGGGCGGGTTTGGGACGTTTTTTAATCAGCTGGAGGGGGTTTGTTGTGGGCTCGGATTTTCGTCTTGATCGGCCTCCCATCCGCCGCGAGGCCTTGAGTCAGGGCCTGTCTGATCCTGCTTAGTGACTGCAAGGATTTTGCGGCATTATGTCGGGAAGGTGGATGTGGAAGGCTCGAAAAAAACGAACCCAGGGATTCAAAATTCCTGATGAAGTGAGCGTCTGGATCCCCTCTCCCCAACGTGGGAGAGGGCCAGGGTGAGGGGGAGGCGCCGAAAGGCGCCCTGGATACCCGCCTCCGCGGGTATGACGTTGGGTAGCACTCGTAGGTTGGGCTGGCGCCAGGAAGCCCAACACCCGTGTAATGCCCACAATGTTGGGCTTCGCAGGCTCAGCCCAACCTACAGATTGGGAGCCGGTTATTAATTGAGGAGAACACCTTCCAGCCCTAAAAATACCGACTCACCTGCACCCGCAGATAATCATCCCGCTGCAGATACCCCAGCTTGTTGTCGCTGCTGATCGTCGGCGTGCTGGCGGACAGCCCCTCACCCCCGGTAAAGACACGCGCTTCAAGGTCCAGCGAGTAATGGCGCCCCAGCCTCCGGGATGCTTCCAGGGAGAAGATGCGCTCTTCCGTGACCGGATCCCAGACCACCCCGAACAGCGCCTCACTGGACTGAATATCGTTCAGCTGCCATCGCGCCCCGAAGAACCAGTCCCGTTCAAAGGGCACAAGCATGTCGTCCCGGCGGTCATCAAACAGGTACTCCGTGATCCAGCCAATATCCCAACCGGTCTCCGCCACGTTGTACTGGGTGACTTCAAACCCCCCGGTAGCAGTGGTGTGCCGGTCGACCGGGCCGGAGGCGCTGACCGCTTCCAGTTTCCACAGCCAGCGTCCGCGGGCGCTTTGCAGGGTGAGGGCGGTCTGGTCGATGACGGGGTAGTAGGGGATGATTTCCGCGCCGGAAGGTGTTAGCCGTGGAACCAGTACCGGGTCGCGGCTGGTGCCGGAAAAGTGGGACAGGGCCCAGTCGGTCTGTTGCCAGGTGAACCGGTAACGGATGGCGCCGTCGAGCCGGTGGCGATGGGCGCCGGACTCGTACTGGGCGGCGTCGGCATTGACCGGCGGGATGGTGCGAAAGCGCCCGTCTTCCCCGGCAAAGGTGCGTTCGCGAAAGCCAGGCAGGGCGAGCACGTCGAGGGTGCCGTGGGTGGCGAGCCAGGTCCAGCGGATCATCGGTTGGCCGAGCTTGGCGTCGCCGTCAGGATCTTCCACCAGATCGGTCTGGTTGACCATATCGGCCGGGTTGGTGAATTCGGTGACCCCCCAGAACACACGGTCCAGGCCTACACGCAGGTCCCAGTCCGCTGCCAGATGATGCCAGTAGAGCGAGCGCAGGTCCCCATGGGTGCGTTCGCTGTCCTGGCCATCCAGCCGCAGGAAGCCCTCGAAAACCAGGCGGTCGTCGCCGTGATTCCACTCGGTGCGGTATTCCGGTTCCGCGCTGGCGGCCACATCGAGGCGATCCTGTCCGGCCGCGCCTTCATGGGCAAAGGCCCAGGTCTCCACACCCACCGAGGCGTTGAATTCCCCGTAAGCGCCGGGAACCAATAAGGTCAGGACGAGCGGACAGAGTCCGCGCTTGCAGAAAACCATGGGCCAATCCGCCTATCGGCCGAGGCGGGAGGGGTTGAAATCGTTCGGGCTGAGGCCCGTCCTGAATTCGATGGACTCGGTGCGCAGCTCGGTGCTCTTGCCGGTCTGATGGTTGACCATCAGGCTCTTGCCCGGGCGCCAGTAGGCATCGAGATATTGCTGGAAGTTCTGGTTGCGCAACGTTTTGAGCAATTCTTCCTTGCGGTCGTAGTAGTCCACCTTGTCGATGCGGTATTCCGCCTGATCGATCCACACCACCTGGTGGCTGTAGCCGGAATACTCGCTCACCGGCGTGCGCTGGATGACGAAGCAGTCGCCGGGCAGGTCGGGACAGGGCTCGTCGCGCAGGTAGCGATAGGTGAACTTTTCCACTTCCTGGGAGGACATGTCCTCAAAGGCAAATTCGCTGCCCATGAACGGGCCGGACTGGTTCTGGGCCGCAATACGCTTCACCCGCTTGATGGCTGGCAGATAAAGCCACTGGTCGTCCGGCTGGTTCTTGTAGGTGTAGGTGAGCAGGGCGGTGCCGCGCAGGTCCCGTGGGGTTTCGAACTCGGTGAGGCTCCTGTCACCCTGTTCGGTGTTTTCCAGGGTCTTGATATGCAGCCGACGCAGGGCTTCTTCTCCCTCTTCGTTCCGCAGAATCATGACCAGATCGGCCACGGAATCTTCCCAGCCCTGGTCCTGGCGGTCAGCCTCCTGGGCAATGGCGAGACCGCGTTCTTCCGGGGTCTGGGCGAGAACGGAAAAAGAAACGACGAACAAGACAGCGAGCGTTACCACACCGTGCATCAGGGCGGCTCCAGTTCTATGGATGGGGAAAAGTGGTGCGATTGTACCTAATGGTCGCGCAAAAAACGCTGTCGCTTATGACGGTTTTCGCGCGTCTTTCGGGCAGTTTAGCAGGGCGGAGCGGTTTGGCAGATGATGCGTCCATTTCAACAGCATTGGAAACGTACTGCCCATGAACTGTAAAACTGGCTCCGTGAACCCACATGAACTAAATATTACAATGCTCTATCCTTTTATTGCAGGGTAGGATCCCGGACTGCAAATGGGGCAAAGAACATCGAATCGACCACCTTTAATCGTCAACCACTCGTAAAATCAGGGGGATTGTAGTGCGTTTCGGTTGGCAGATTTCGGAAAATGTAACGGCTTTGCAGACAGTAGCCATGGCATAATCGTGGCCACAAATAACAAAGCGTTTTAAACGCCGGAGCCTTCTGGGGTTCCTTCAAAAACAATAACAGTGCCCGTAAACCTTAGGGAGCAGAGGTCGGGCTTTCAGGCTCAGCAGAGTTTTATGATGCAGGGAAATCCACATTTGGGAACGAACAAGGCTGTTTGTCCCCCCGCATGCGGAAAGTCAGGTGCTGCGCTACTGGGGCTGTTGCTGCTTCTTTTGGCCGCCATGGCGCCGGCCATGGCCGAGGAACTACGGCTTTCCAAGGCGCTGGACGGGGCTGATCTGCTTGGCAGGGCTGCGGTCTATCAGGCTGATGATGAGACCTTCCCGGCTGGCTTTGACGCCGTCAAAAGCTGGGAAACCGGTCTTAAACCCGCGTCCGATCCTTTCCCCACACTGGGCGGTTCCTTCTGGATTGTCCTGCGCTTCAATGCCGGTGATCAGGGCGGGGACTGGATTGTTGCTCCGCGCAACTCGCTGATAGAAGACTTTGACGCCCGGCTTTACTCGTCTGCCTCCTCCCGTCCCCAAACTTTTTCCACCGGTTATGCCCACGACCTGAATTTTCTGTTCGAGTACGGCAACGAGGTGGAGCTGCAGCCGCAGGCGGATTACGTGCTGGTGGCGCGCATGGCGAGCAGCATCTACCAGTCCATTCCCCGTCTGAATATCTATAGCGAACACGGTTTCAAGGATCTGGTGCTGCAGGAAAACGCCCTGGCCCTGATCTGCCTTGGCGCGCTGCTGACCCTGAGCCTCTACAACCTGTTTATCTTCGCCGGCTCCCGGGACGTCAGCTACCTGTACTACTCGCTCTACACCCTGACGTACCTGTGGGGCTGGTCGCACCAGTTCAACATCCCGGAGGTGCTGTTTGGCATCGATTGGCTGAAGCTGCAGATGGTGCCGTTTGCATTGTTGCCGCTGCTCAACGGGCTGTTCTACGTCAACTTCCTGAAGTTGCGTACCTACAATCCAATGCTCGCGAAACTGACGCTGGGCAACGGTATCCTGGCCATTCTTGGGCTGCCCTTCGTCTATAACCAGCCCGGCATGACTCACGCCTGGGCGACCATCGTCATCAGCATCTGGATGGTGCTGGCTATCGTCTCGGGTATCTCCGCCTGGCGGCGCGGATTCCGACCGGCCCGCTATTTCCTCTGTGCCTTCTTCTCATTGCTGATCCCGGCGAGCCTGATCCTGCCCGGCAATCTGGGGCTGATTCCCGATGTGGTGGACAACGCTGAACTCTGGACCCTGGTGGGCGGTACCATCGACGGGATCCTGCTGGCCTTTGCGCTGGCCTATAACCATAAACTGGTGGTCGCCGAAAACCGCCAGCTGACGGACCAACTGGAAGTCAAAGTGGAGGAGCGTACCCGGGAGCTGGCGGAAGCCAACGAACGCCTCTACCAGAAGAGCCGCGAACTGGATGAAGCCAGCCAGGCCAAGAGCCGCTTCCTGGCCAACATGAGTCACGAGATCCGATCCCCGCTCACTTCCATCATTGGCTATGCCGAAGGGCTCCTGTTGGGGGACATCGAACCTCCGGAGCGTGATCATGCCACCCGGGTCATCGCCAACAGCGGCAAACACCTGCTGCGGGTCATCAATGACATTCTCGACCTGTCGAAAATCGAGGCCAATCGCCTGGAAGTGGACAAGATCGACATGGACCTGTTGGCGCTCTTCGAACAGGTGGAATCGCTGATGGCCAAGCCGGCCCGGGACAAAGGGCTCACCTTTAAAAAGCACTATGTCTTCCCGTTACCCGACCGGATCCACAGCGACCCCACGCGCCTGCGCCAGATCTTGATCAACCTGGTGAACAACAGCATCAAGTTCACGGACTCCGGAAAGGTCGACGTCACGCTGAGCGTGGAAGACGACAGGCTTGTTTTCCGGGTCAAAGACACCGGCATCGGTATGACCGAAGAACAACGCCAGCGGCTGTTCCAGCCCTTTACCCAGGCCGATGCCTCCACCACGCGGAAATACGGCGGCACCGGCCTCGGCCTCACGATTGCCAACAGCCTGACCCAGGCCCTGGGCGGTGAGCTGTCCGTCGCCAGCACTCCGGGTGAGGGCAGTTGTTTCACCTGCGCCATCCCCCTGGAGCTGACCTCCGGTACGCAGTTTGTGGAAACCCTTGAGCAGTGGTCACCGGAAGAAGACAGCGGCCTGTTCGCCAGTGAGCGGCTGCCGCGCCTGTCCGGGCACGTGCTGTTGGCCGAGGATCACCCGGAAAACCGCGACCTGATCGGACGACTGCTGCGGCGGCTTGGATTGGAAGTAACCCTGGTTGAGAACGGCGAGGAAGCCCTGGCGGAAGGACTTTCCAACAGCTATGACCTGATCCTGATGGATATTCAGATGCCCGGCATGGACGGCCTGCAAGCCATGAAGCGCCTGAAGAAAGCCGGAATTCGGGCGCCCGTTCTGGCACTGACCGCCAACGCCATGAAACACGAAGTCAAAGGGTATCTGGACGCTGGATTCGATAGCCACCTGCAAAAACCCATCGACAGGGCCGTTTTCGTGGAAACGATGGGCCGGTATTTGAAACAGCAGGGTCAGGTAGCTGAGGTTACAAACGGCAAGACACCGCCACTGGATCTGGTGCAACGGTTTGTCGAGGAATTCGGAAAGGATCTGGAGAATATCCGTTCGGCCTACCATGCCGAGGATTTCGCCGGGCTTCGTGAGTATATACATCACGTGCGGGGCGCCGCAGCCAGTTTTGGCTTCAGCCCCTTAAGCGAGATCGCAGCCGCTATCGAAAAGGCCATCATTGAAGAACGCTGGGAGGATGCGACCCGGCTCTGCGAGTATCTCCTGCAGTTCGGCCAGATCTGCCAGTCTTTGCCGGGCGTCGACATCCCCGAGGGCATCGTCAACGGAACCGGCGACATTCGCTGGCTGCACGACGCCCTGGGAAAGTTCGAGTCCCTCCATGGCCGCGCACTGGTGGATCTGCAACACCTGGACAGCCCCGAGTACCGGGCACAAAAACGGCGCGAACTGCACCTGCTAACGGGTTTTCTGGCCAATATGGGCGCCCATTCACTGTACACTGCCAGTGTCCGGTTGCAGGAGGCCTTGCTGGTGGAAACGGAGGAAGACGAAGGCGAGGGCGACACCACCGTGGCCACCTCCCTGCGCGAAGACGCGTTACTGTTCAACGATGAACTGATGCAACTGCTCGATACCGCCCGCACTGTCGCCGGCGTCTTGCGTAGCAGCCCACAGGAAGCCTTTGGACCCCGGGTGGCGCAAGCCGAATTGAAGGCGGAGATGCAAAAGCTGGATGTACTGCTGGCCGACTACGACCTCAGCGCCTATGAACTGGTGGAAAAGCTGATGCCCGAACTGGCACGCATCTCCTCAAGCCGCGCCAGGGCGCTGGCAAGGGCGGTGGCCGCGCTGGACTACTCCGAGGCCTCGCGGCACGTCGCCTGGTTTCTCGAGGGGAAAGCGTCATGACCCCCGAGATTCTCATTGTGGATGACAGCGTCGATAACGTCTTCCTGTTGGGGGACATGCTCAAGGACCTCGGCCGCGTCCGCTTTGCCACGGAGCCCCGCCAGGCTGTTGCACTGTGTGACCAGGCCATTCCCGATCTGGTCCTGATGGATATCGAAATGCCCGACCGCAACGGCTTCGAACTGGTCCGTGACCTGCAGGCCACCTACAACCTGGAAAGCACCTCGATCATCTTCGTCTCAATCCGCGAACGCGAGGAAGACGAACAGGAGGGCCTCAAACTGGGCGCCGTGGATTACATCCGCAAACCCTATTCGCCGATCATCGTTCGCATGCGCGTCAAGAAACACCTGGAATTGCAGTGCCTGCGGAACCAACTGGCGGAGGCAAACCGGCGGCTGGAAGCGCTGGTCCATGTGGATGAACTCACCGGGGCCTACAACCGGCGCTTCTTCATTCGTCGCCTGGAACAGGAGATCGAACTCTTCCACCGCCGCCAACAACCCCTCAGCCTGGTTTTGCTGGATGTGGACGACTTCAAGTGGGTGAACGACACCTGGGGCCACGATGCCGGCGACTACGCGCTCAAACGCATTACCATGGCCCTGCAGAACGCGGTACGCACCACGGATTTCGTCTGCCGTATCGGTGGCGAGGAGTTTGCCGTCATCCTCTCAGCAACCGATGAAGAGGAAAGTGACCGGATCGCCGAGCGCATCCGACAGCACATGGAGTCCATCAAGGGCGACCGGGAGCCGACGGTTTGGCAGAATCCCGGTGACTCCCTGCCGGAGGAGATTCCCAAAGCCATCACCGCGAGCGTGGGCGTGGCCACCTACCAGGCCGGTATGTCACGGGATGAACTGATCAAAGCCGCGGACCGGGGCAGCTACGCGGCCAAGCATTCGGGCAAGAACCGGGTGGTGCGGTTGTAAGGCAAACATCCCCTCTCCCCAACGTGGGAGAGGGCCAGGGAGAGGGGGAGGCGCCAACAGGCGCCCAAAACAACCCAAACTGGATTCCCACCCCCACAGCCATGACAATGGGCTGAACAGGTTCACCCACACAGCACGCCCCATTTCGGAGCCCTGAACCACCATGACACTGGAAGGCCTGATCGCAACCTACGGCTACGCCGCCGTTGGTATCGGCACCTTTCTGGAAGGGGAAACCATCCTCGTACTGGCCGCCTTCGCCGCCAGCCGTGGCTACCTGGAATTGCCCTGGGTCATCGTCTGGGCCTTCCTCGGCACCTTCTTCGGCGATCAGCTCTACTTCCACATCGGCCGCAGCAAGGGCCAGCAATTCCTGCAGAAACGTCCCTCCTGGCAGGCACGGTCCGGCAAAGTCTTCGCCTGGCTCGAACGGCACCCCATTGGCTTGATCCTGGGGTTCCGCTTCCTCTATGGCCTGCGTACCGTCACCCCATTTATCATCGGGGCCAGCCGGGTATCCACGGCCCAGTTCCTGGTTCTGAATCTGATTGGTTCAGTTGTGTGGGCCATTGTGTTTGGCGTGCTGGGATACGTGTTTGGGTACACCCTGGAACTGCTACTGGGTGATATCAAGAAGTTTGAAGTCATCGGCTTCGTGGCCCTTGGCAGCATTGCCACCGTGGCTTGGCTGACCCGATGGTTCATCAAACTTAGGAAATAGCGCAGCGCGCACTGATTGATAGTGGAATCATGCGAAGGCACACTGCTGTCCGGGAAACTTAAAGAGGTTGCTCCATGGAGCCCCTCGCCCCGCCGGGGGAGAGGGGTTTGGGGTGAGGGGGCAGCCTCGGCCCAATCAACTCAAATACCGCAAAGTCTTCCCGGCGAACCTCTCAAGTTTCCCCGGACAGCAGTGTGGGAAGGCCGGGATCAAGGGCGGAATGCACCGTACTCAGTCTGTTACCCGCTCTGGATACCCGCCTACGCGGGCATGACGATTGGGGAGGGGCGCTCAACAAGGCAACTGAACAGCAAAACAATGATGCATCCCATGATGAAATTCCTTTCCAGGTGATTGTTATTGGAGGGAGAGGTACCGCCCAGGATTCCCCCGGGCGGATCGATCAGGGTTGCGAGGCCGCTGCCCCGTCCTCCGATATCTGCGCTCTCAGGCGGCTCAGCACTCCATCGGTATCGGGCTGGGCGGTTTTGATGCCCGCCGCCCGGAGCCTGTCGTCCAGGTCCTGTCCGGAACTCTCGGCCTCCAGGTCGCGCAGTGCCTCATCCCGATCAAAGAACCGGCATTGCTGCTGCTTGAGCGCGGCCACCGATTCCGCAAGATCCCCCAGGTGGTTGCTCAACCCACTGGTGTGGGCGCCCAGCTTGCCGATCAGGCGCTCGGCATTGCGGTTGGCGCGGATGAGCGTCATGTCCCGGCGGTAACGCTGCAGCGTCTGGGCCGCTTCGCGCAGCCGCAGGCGCAATTGCTTCTCCTGGGTGGCCAGGGAGTCCGCCGCCGTTTGCTGTTCCTGCAGGGTGGCTTCCTCCTCGGCGATGCGCTGCGCCAGTTCCCGGGCCAGTGCTTCATTGTTTTGCTGCAGGGCCTGGCGGGCCTGCTGGTTGCGGGTGTCCAGCGTCGCTTTCAGGGCCTCATTGCTCCGTAAAAGCTGCTTGCGTTCCGCCATCAGGCTGGCCAGTTCGCCTTTGGCCTGGGACATGGCGTACTCTGTCTCCCGCAGTTCCTGCTGCAGGATGCGAACGGCGTTGGCATCCACCAGCTTCTCCGCGGGCTCCGTGGCCGAGGCCCGTATGAGTGTTCCCAGCTTCTTCCAGATCGTCATGGCGTTTACTCCCCATACTCTTTCAGCAACTGCTGGGCGCGGGCTTCCGAGAGACGATTGTGGATGCGCCGGCTCTCGTGTTCGTCGCGCATGGTCTTGGACAGGGTGATGGTGCTGCTCACCAGGAACAGGGCACTGATCGCCATGTAGCCCTTGACCATCAGGCTCGTTGGCGCAAAGGCAATGCCGATGGCCGCGGCCAGCAAAGCCACCCCAAATGAAACCTTCACGAAAAAGACCCAGCTGCCTGAGTGGTGACCTGATTCGTTTTCCATACCGCCTCCGGTTGTTGTGTGTCGGGAGTGACTATGGGAGGGCGGCCGGGGATTGGCGAGAAAAAGCACAAAGGTATCGTTCGAATATTCTGCTAGTATCATTTGGCAATACGAACAGAGAGAGGAGGGCAGCGAGTGGCACAAACGGCGGCGATCGTGGATGCGCTGAAACAGTGTCTGCGGGAGAACGGGGTGACCTACCAGCAGGTGGCCGAAGAACTGGACCTGTCCGAAGCCAGCGTCAAACGGCTGTTCTCCCAACGCCAGTTCTCACTTAAACGCCTGGACCAGATCTGCGCACTGCTCGGCATCGAGATTACCGACCTCACCAAACGGATCACCCACGAACCGCGCATCGACCAGCTCGACACCGCCCAGGAGCGGGCCCTGGTCGAGGATGCCCGATTGCTGCTGGTGGCGGTGTGCGCGCTGAACCACTGGACCTTCGAGCAGATCATCGAGACCTACACCCTGACCGAGCCGGAAGTCATCAGCAAACTCGCCCAGCTCGACCGCATGGGCCTGATCGAGCTGCTTCCCAACAACCGCATCAAGACGCTCATCTCTCACGACTTCCACTGGCAACGCAACGGACCGATCCAGAGCTTTTTTGAGTCCCAGGTGCAGGGCGACTTCCTGGAAGCGCGCTTCAACCGCCCGGGAGAGGTACGGGTGTTCCTCAACGGCATGTTCTCCACCCAGTCCAACGAAGCCATTCAGCAGAAAATCAAACGCCTGGCGCTGGACTTTCGCCACTGTCACCAGGAGGATTTGAACCTGCCGCTGGAGCAGCGCTTCGGGGTCAGCATGCTGGTTGCCATGCGCCCCTGGGAGCTGGAAGTCTTCGACAATCTCCGCAAATCCGGCCGCGACAAACCCTATCCCGGCCACGGAAAAGCCGGCTGACGAGGCCACAAGCGATGGCAAAGGAAACACTGACCACCAGGGCACGCCGCCTCAAGGGCTACAGTCTCACCGTCTACTTCGCCGCCCGGGACCCGCGCATGCCCTGGGCGGTGCGCCTGATCGCGTTGCTGGTGGCGGCCTACGCACTGAGCCCGGTGGACCTGATTCCCGATTTCATCCCGGTGATCGGCTACCTCGACGACCTGGTGATCGTTCCCCTGGGGCTGGCGCTGGTCATACGCCTGACGCCACGAGAGGTTATCGAATCGGCCCGGGAGCGGGCTGAAAAGGCGGTGGACCAGCCCGTCAGTTATGGGGCCGCGGCCTTTGTGGTGATCGTGTGGCTGGTGGTCCTGGGCGTGGGCGGGCGTTGGTTGTATGGCTGGTGGACGGCCTGATCAACCGCGGCAAGCGCTGAAAATTCCCGCCCCGCCGCGTATCATTGGGTTATCTGTGTTTACTCAATACGATTATGGAAGCCGTGGCCGAGGATTGTGCGGCCACTGGGATGATGCACTTAAAAGAGGTTACTCATGAAAATTGACGCCGAATTCGATGGGATTACCCTGCGCGAACCCACAGCGGAAGATGGTGCGCGCCTGTACACGTTTGTTCGCATCAACCCGCCGCTCGACATGAATTCCGTCTACTGCAACGTGCTGCAATGTGACGACTTCTCCGAAACCTGCATCCTCGCCGAGAAAGACGGCGAAATCATCGGCTACGTTACCGGCTACCGCAAGCCCAAAGAGCCGAACAAGTACTTCCTGTGGCAGGTGGGTGTTGGCAAGGAAGGTCGTGGCCACGGCCTGGCCAACCGCATGATTCAGGCCATCCTGGCCCGCGAGAGCTGCCGTGGTGTCACCGAACTGAACACCACCATCACCAAGTCCAATGAAGCCTCCCGCAAGATGTTTGCCCGCTTCGCGGAGAAGGAAGGGGCCGAGATGACCGAGTACGAAAACCACTTCACCCGGGAAATGCTCGGCGACCACGAAGCCGAATCCCTCTTCCGCATCGGGCCGCTCTCCACACCCGAGGCCTGATTGACGCTGCCCGGCTGCCTCACGCGGCCGGGCACGCTCTCAGTGCTCCCGATGCCGACGCTGGCGTATGACATAAGCGGCCACCGGAACGCTCAGTAACACCAGAAACGTAAAGAACAAAACCTGTCCCAGCAACGTTACCGCTGGCCCAATCAAGCCGTTGAATCCAATCACGCCGGCCATCACCGCACCGGACAAGCAAACCATCGCCCAAGAAAGCATGGTTAATCCTCCTGTTCCTGAGGAAGTACTGAATAATTCAGCGTCCATCAAAGCTCACTTCTAAATTGGCATAACTGGGCAACGAACTGGATTAACAAGCGGGCGATATCGCTTACAGTTTGGCAACCGGTTGGTCAGGTTATAAGGAAAAAGGGGCAGGGCAGAGGTGAACGAAAGGGCTGGAGGAGGAAGGACCAGTGCCGCGGTGAGGCCTTCCTACTCCGTCACCGCGTCTGTATTGCATGGGGTAGGACTAAGGCCTGGGGCCTTTCCCCTTCATGGCATTGGCCGCCAGAGAAATGATCAGCAGCACAATGAAGATAAAGAACAGAATCTTGGCAAAGGAAGCCGCCGTCCCTGCGATCCCCCCAAAGCCAAAAATGCCCGCCACGATGGCGACGATTAAACAAACGAGCGCCCAATAAAGCATTGTTTTCCCTCCCGTCTGGAGCATACACCCTCACGGTGCCACAGGCGGAAGCGGTCCCGAGTTAAATATGAGTCGATTCCAGTTACGGTTTCGCAAGAATTTTTAGCCAGTAAACTGTGAAATCGGTCGCTGTGCTAACGGTTCAATCGCGTATGCTGAAAATGTGTCGATAGACAAAGCTGCAAGCACGGTCTTCCTTCCTTCTCGACACATTTCAGAGCCGATGCGACCCGTGTGCTCGTGCACGGGTCGCATCGGCTCTTCCTTTCTCAGCAGCCTCATTCCCAACTCTCTATTGAATCAACACCCCAGCGCCGATAGAATCCTGCCCCTACTTCCTGCCTAGAAAAGCCCAGGTGGTGAAATTGGTAGACACTGGGGACTTAAAATCCCTTGGCCGTTAGGCCGTGCCGGTTCGAGTCCGGCCCTGGGCACCATTAAAATCAATCGAAACATTGTGTGTTCCGGCTTTTGCCTGCACAGGCTCCGTACACTATCTTTTCTCTTCTTAATTGAATCTTGGTGCTGCCCCATAACATGGGCTGTTCGCTCATGGCGCAAAATCAGTGGTACCCCGTAGTGATGAGATTCGCTTTCGGTCAGAATACGCAGCGTGTAATCCATACCCTATCTGCGCTGAAATACTCTGAATCAGGACTCCCATGTTCGAACAAACTTTCCGAAACATCGATGACGTCCTCTGGAAAGAGGCCGGTTGTGCCACCGAGCTGGACTACACCGAACAAACCTCCTGGATGCTGTTCCTCAAGTATCTGGACGATCTGGAATTCGAGCGCTCGCAGGAAGCCGAGCTGCGGGGGCAGTCCTATCGCTTCATTATCGACGAGAAGCACCGTTGGTCTCAGTGGGCTGCGCCGAAAAAGGCCGATGGCAGCTTTGATCACGACAACGCCCTAACCGGCGACGACCTGATCCAGTACGTCAATTTCGAGCTGTTCCCGTATTTGCACGGCTTCAAGGAGCGGGCCTCGGGCACCGACACCATCGAATACAAGATCGGCGAGATCTTCGGCGAGATTCGCAACAAATTCGCCAGCGGCTACAGCCTGCGCGACGCTCTGGAACTGGTGGACAGCCTCAGCTTCGGCTCCCAGGCGCAAAAACACGAGCTGTCCCACCTGTACGAGGCCAAGATCCGCAACATGGGCAACGCCGGTCGCAACGGCGGCGAATACTACACACCGCGCCCGCTGATCCGCGCCATGATCAAGGTGATCAAGCCCACCATCGGCGAGCGCATCTATGACGGCGCAGCGGGTTCGGCGGGCTTTCTGTGCGAGGCGCACGATTACCTGCGCTACGGTTTTGACGGAGACGATACGGAACGCCGCCTCTCCACCGAGGATCTGGAAACCCTCCAGACCCGCACCTTCTACGCCAAGGAGAAAAAGAGCCTGCCGTACGTGATTGGTATCATGAACATGATCCTGCATGGCGTGGAGACGCCCAACATCGTCCATATGAACAGCCTGACCGAGGATCTGAGCCAGATCCAGGAAAAGGACCGTTACGACGTCATCCTCGCCAATCCCCCCTTCGGCGGCAAAGAACGCAAGGAAATCCAGCAGAATTTCCCCATCAAGACCGGGGAGACGGCGTTCCTGTTCCTGCAGCACTTCATCAAGTACCTCAAGGCCGGCGGCCGCGCGGCAGTGGTGATCAAGAACACCTTCCTGTCCAATGCCGACAACGCCTCCCGCGCCCTGCGCCAGGAACTGCTAGAAAGCTGCAACCTGCACACCGTCCTCGACTGCCCCGGCGGCACCTTTTTGGGGGCGGGGGTGAAAACCGTGGTGCTGTTCTTCGAGAAGGGCGCGCCCACCCGAAACATCTGGTACTACCAGCTCGACCCCGGCCGCAGCCTGGGCAAGACCAATCCGCTGAACGACGATGACCTGAAAGACTTTGTGGCCAAGCAGGCCAACTTTGAGGACTCGGGTAATTCCTGGACCCTCAGCATCGACGACGTGGACCCGGAAACCTACGATCTGTCCGTAAAGAACCCGAACAAAGCCGAGGAAGAACCGCTGCGCGATCCGGAAGTCATCATTAATGAGATTGAGACGTTGGATCGGGAGAGTGAGGAGATTTTGGAAGGGATTCGGGGGATGTTATGAGCAATTGGCAAAAACTCAAGCTTCCAAAATGTTTAAAAAAAAGTCCGAAAGCCAAAAAGTTAAAGAAAAAACAATTTCTTGATTCAGGGCTGTTCCCTGTCATTTCCCAGGAAAAAGAGACGGTAAACGGGTACTGGAACAATAAAGATGATGTTGTACGGCTAGACAGACCCGTCGTAATTTTTGGCGATCACACGCAGGTTCTCAAGTTAGTGGATTTTGACTTTGTTGTTGGTGCCGATGGGGTCAAAGTCCTCAAGCCGAAGAGCTTTTTAGATGCGGGTTATTTGTACTATTTTTTGCTAGGCAATCCTGTAAAAGAGCTTGGCTACGCCAGACATTATCGCCTATTGAAAGAGCTGGAAATCGAGTTTCCTCCGCTCCCCGAACAAAAACGCATCGTCGCCATCCTCGATGAAGCCTTCGCGGGCATCGACGCGGCGATCGCCAACACCGAAAAGAACCACGCCAATGCTAGGGAGCTTTTTGAGAGTTATTTGAATTCGGTGTTCAGCAAGGAGTGTGAAAAATTCCCGAAAAGCTTTTTAGGGGATGTCTGCCTTTTTGAAAATGGTGATCGCGGGAAAAATTATCCTAAACGCAGTGAATATAGGAGTGACGGGATTCCTTGGATAAATACTGGCCACATAAATAACGATGGAACTTTGTCACTCGATAGAATGAATTATATTTCTTATGAGAAATATGAGTCGCTCAGGAGTGGAAAGGTAAAGTCCGGCGATTTAGTATATTGCCTGCGTGGTGCAACACTCGGTAAAACCGCATTAGTAGAGCCTTTTAATAAAGGTGCAGTGGCTTCTTCGCTTGTCATAATTCGACCTAAGCCGTTTCTCGATAACCGCTTTCTTTATTTTTTCCTTGTTAGTCCGGTTGGAAAGAGCTTTATTCAGGTATTTGGGAATGGGGCGGCGCAGCCAAATCTTGGCGCCAAGAGTGTTGCTCAATATCAAATTCCATTACCAAAGCTATCCGTACAAGAAGAGCTTGTAGGAAAGCTAGCGGATGTGGCAAAAGAGTCACAAAAGTTAGAGGCGATTTACGAAAAGAAGTTGGAGGCCCTAGCTGAGCTAAAGCAATCCCTTCTTCAAAAAGCCTTCTCCGGCGAACTCACAGAAAACGTTGCCGAAAAAGAAGTCGACGAGGCCGTGGCATGAATATGGCCGCAGTCTGCTTATGGAAGACCTTCAAGGATGAAGCGATCCCATGACTGAAAATCACCATAGCCCCATTGTCATCTACGAAAACGCCGACCAGGCCGTCGAGGTGCGTCTGGATCGAGAGCACGAAACACTCTGGCTGACCCAGGCTCAGATGGGCGAGCTTTTTGGCGTCAAGCCCCAGAACATCACCATGCACCTGAAGAACATCTACGGTGAGGGTGAGCTGGCGGAAGAGGCAACTTGTAAGGATTTCTTACAAGTTCAATCGGAGGGTGGCCGAGAGGTCAAACGTAAACGCAAGCACTACAACCTGGATGCCGTGATTTCCGTGGGCTATCGGATCAGCTCCACCCGAGCGACCCAATTCCGCATCTGGGCCACCCGCATCCTGCGGGAACACCTCACCCAGGGCTGGACCCTGAATCGCCAACGCTTCGAGGAAAATGCCCAGGAACTGGAAGCGGCCCTGACGCTGGTGCGCAAAGCCGCCCTGAGCCCGGCGCTGGATACCGCCACCAGTCGCGGGCTGGTGGATATCGTCAGCCGCTACGCCCAAACCTTCCTGCTTCTGCAGCGCTACGACGAAGGCCTACTCACCGAGCCGCAGGCCCAGGCGGGTGGGACGCTGCCGACATTGGACGAGGCACGAGCCGCGCTGGATGGCCTGAAAGCCGAACTGATTGCGCGCGGCGAGGCCACCGAGCTGTTCGCCCGCGACCGGGGCGATGGGCTGGAATCGCTGCTGGGCAACCTGGACCAGAGCATCTTCGGCGAGCCCGCTTACCCCAGTGTGGAGGCAAAAGCGGCGCATTTGCTCTATTTTGTGATCAAGAACCACCCGTTCTCCGATGGCAATAAACGCAGCGCCGCCTTTCTGTTTGTGGACTTTCTCCACCGCAATGGTCGGCTGCTCGATGCGTCTGGGGAGCCGGTGATCAACGATGTGGGGCTCGCCGCACTGACCCTGTTGGTAGCCGAATCCGACCCCAAGAATAAAGACACTATGATCCGCCTGATCATGAATATGCTGGCCGAGGAGGGCGAGTGAGCCACGCCGCACTCAATGAAGCGGAAACCCGCGCTGAACTCATTGATCCCGCATTGAAGGAAGCGGGCTGGGGTGTGGTGGATGCCAGCCGGGTGCGCCGTGAGGTGATTGCGCCGGGGCGTCTCAAGGGCGGTGGACGACGGGCCCAGTCGGACATTGCCGATTACGTCCTGATCTACCAGGGCCAGAAGCTGGCGGTGATCGAGGCCAAGAAGCGGGGCCTGCCGCCCACCGAAGGACTGGCCCAGGCCAAGCGCTATGCGGAACGGTTGCAGGCCCGCTTTGCCTACAGCACCAATGGTGATGGCATTTACCGGGTTGATCTGTCCACGGGCCAGGAAGGGCCGATCGACCGCTATCCCTCACCGGACGAGCTCTGGGCCGAGACCTTTGCCGAACAGAATGACTGGCGCGAGCGTTTTGGCGCCGTGCCCTTCGAGGACAAGGGTGGTTTCTGGCAGCCCCGCTACTACCAGCACAACGCCATCACCCAGGCCCTGGAAGCGGTGGCCGAGGGGCGCAAGCGGATTCTGCTGACCCTGGCGACGGGCACCGGCAAAACCGCCATCGCCTTCCAGATCACCTGGAAGCTGTTCCATGCCCGCTGGAGCCTGTCGGCCCAGGCCTCGGGCGAGCCGGGACGGCGGCCGCGCATACTGTTTCTGGCGGACCGGAACATTCTCGCCAATCAGGCCTTCAACGATTTTTCCGCCTTTCCCCAGGATGCGCTGGTGCGCATCGACCCGGAAATCATCCGCAAGCAAGGCCGGGTGCCGAAGAACGGCAGCATCTTCTTCACCATCTTCCAGACCTTCATGACCGGCCGTGATGACAACGGCGACCCGGCGCCCAACTTTGGCGATTACCCGCCGGACTTTTTCGACTTCATCATCATCGATGAATGCCACCGGGGCGGGGCGAATGATGAAAGCAACTGGCGCGGCATCCTGGAGTATTTCAGCCCGGCGGTGCAACTGGGCCTGACCGCGACGCCTAAGCGCGATCACAACGCCGACACCTACGCCTACTTTGGCGAGCCGGTGTACATCTATTCCCTGAAAGAAGGCATCAACGACGGGTTCCTCACGCCGTTCAAGGTCAAGCAGATCGCGACCACGGTGGATGATTATGTTTACACCAGCGACGACAACGTGATTGAAGGGGAGATTGAAGAAGGGCGCCGTTACACCGAGCCGGATTTCAATCGCGTTATCGAAATCGAGGAACGGGAAAAGTACCGGGTCCGCGTCTTCATGGACCAGATCGACCAGCGTGAAAAGACCCTGGTGTTCTGCGCCACCCAGGAACACGCCCTCGCGGTGCGCGACCTGATCAATCGCATGAAAACCAGCAGAGACCCGCATTACTGCGAACGGGTCACCGCCGATGACGGTAAGGACGGTGAGCGCTTCCTGAAGCAGTTCCAGGATAACGAAAAAACCATTCCCACCATTCTGACCACCTCCCAGAAGCTGTCCACCGGCGTCGATGCCCGCAACGTGCGCAACATCGTACTGATGCGCCCGGTCAACTCCATGATCGAGTTCAAGCAGATCATTGGCCGGGGCACGCGGCTGTTTGACGGCAAGGATTACTTCACCATCTACGACTTCGTGAAGGCCTACGAGCACTTCAACGACCCGGAATGGGATGGCGAACCCATCGCCCCGGAACCCTGTGGTCAGTGCGGCCAGATCCCCTGCCAATGCGCGGTGGAACCGCCCAAACCCTGCCCGGAATGCGGGGAGCGGCCGTGCGTATGCGAAAAGGAACCGCCGGAGCCTTGCCCCGTCTGCGGTGGGCACCCGTGTGTTTGTGGCAAGAAAAGGAAGGTCAAGGTAAAGCTCGCTGATGGCAAGGAGCGCACCATCCAGCACATGACCGCCACCACCTTCTGGAGTCCGGACGGCAAGCCGATGTCGGCGGCCGAATTCATCGAAAGGCTCTATGGCGATTTTCCAGCCTGGTTTGCCGATGAGGACAAACTGCGCGAGATCTGGAGCCGCCCGGATACCCGCAAGAAACTACTGGAAGGCCTGGAAGAGCAGGGCTATGGCGTTGAGCAACTGCAGGCCATCGGCAGGATGATCGACGCCGAGAAAAGCGACATCTACGACGTACTGGCCTACATCGCCTTCAACCGCCCGCCGGTCACCCGGGCCGAGCGCGTGAAAACCCATCGGCAAGACATCTTCCGCCAGTACGATTATCGCCAGCAGGATTTTCTGCGCTTTGTGTTGGACCACTATGTCGAACGCGGCGTGAGCGAACTGGACCCGGACAAACTGCCCCAGCTTATCGAGCTGAAATACCACACCGTTCGGGACGCCGTACAGGAACTGGGCGCGGTGAAGAATATTCGGGAGGTGTTTGTCGGGTTTCAGAAAGATTTGTACTGAAGGGCTCGCCGAGTACAGAACTGCAGAAAGACGGGGTCTACCTTCGGATTTAGCAGGCCAGCGAGAGTGTCAGGACTGTTCTAGACTGAGCGATGGCGGCGGAGGTGTGGCTCATGGGGTCCGCAGGCCGTTGCAGCTGGAATTCGCGCGGGCGGTTCTCTAAACGGGAAAGGGTTCGTTGATCGCCTATGTACTTCCTGCTACATTCCCGGCCGTCAACTGGAATAAGGAAATTCTTTATGGCCACGATGCCTCAGGTATCAGATCTCCCCTATCATCTCCCTCGGGACACCAAAGGACAACTCCGGGCTCTCGCGAAGATTCTCAGTATCTCGCCTGCTGCCGCCGAAAAGCTAGGCGAAGCTGGCGCTGAGGCCATGTGTGCCGCGATTTTGTATCGTCATTTGGATCGCCACCAGCGATACAAGGCAATGAAGAAAATGCAGTCGTTACCCAACAAGGCTCTGGGAGCCCGATTGGTCGCGCTTGCCTTGGATACAACCTTTTTGAACCCTCAGTGGGGCCTATGGTCCCTAACGAATGAAGAGCTGGCTGAGGATATTCGCTTCCACCGGGTCATTGACACTGTTGGAGCAATCAGCGGGGCAACCCTGTCACTCAGTTCCGGTAAGGATGTTGTCAAGGAAGTACTGAGAAACGGAAAACTTAGCCCCAGCGGTATTGCTCTGCTCGTTATCGGCGTTGCATTCGCAGGCAACAATTCAGAGCTCAATGCGTCTATTGCGGAACAAAAAAGGCGCTCTCAAATCAAGGATTCGCCGTACTTCCGATGACCTTTCGGATATTAACTTTGACACTGAAATATGCTGCCATATTTGCACTGGTGATATGGCTTTGGGAGACCAGACCTCCAGAGCAGCAACCGTGGTTGTTCTGGTCGGTTTGGCTGACGGCACTTTTCTATGGCAGCTACCTGTTTTTCCAGGCTGAGCGAAAAAGCCATAAACCTCATAGACCTACATCTTAAACAAGCCATGAATCCAGCCAGCATATCTCTTTTCGCAGGCGCTTTACTGCTCGCATCCGGCGGCGTACCTGCGGCCCCCCTGAACTGCTCCTATGTATCACAGGTCGTACCCGACGCTGAGATCAACTATATGGAAGGGGAGGGGTTCGTCAGATATGAATTGTCCTATCAGCGAGACGACCATCACTGGCTCTCGACAGCCTTTGAATTCGAAAAACCGTATACGAACAACCCCTTACTGAAGGGGGAGGAAGGCACCCAAGCTAATAACCTGTCTGCTCACATCGCCGAGAATGCAAAAAAACTGTACTTGGACTCCATGGCTGAGACAGGATTTAAAGCATCGACAACCACCAGTACCGGCCACGGACAGGTCGTCACTTTTCAGCCTATAGACCCGCTTTCCGCTAATGTTTACGGTTTTCACGCCCGCCGCACAGAGACAGGTATCCAGGTATTCCGTGTTTCCGGTATTGCTCTTTCTGAGAGAGAAGCTTCACACACAGAGCTTGGCGTGGAGGCCGTCGTGGACCTCATCAAAAGTTGCCAGCCCAATGAACTCTAAACGGCGAGTACTTGCTGCTTTCTATATCCTGATGGCATTGCTTGCCATTGCATGGTTTCTGACTGGAGAGTATTGGAACCATATATTGTTCTTCCTCTTGTTCATCGTGGGATTCGGATTCGTTGCATATTGTGGCTATCTAAACAGTAAAAATGAGCCCTGAAAAACCCACTAAATGGACAGACTAAAAGCCCGTGAGGTCTGGCTGTTGGTGCATCCACGTGGCGCTATCACTCTCGCGTTTTCGCTTGTAGCTCGAATGTTGTCGAAGTGTCGTAATGATGAGCCTTTCGGATGCAACGTCCGATCGCGCGTGATCACCACTGACAGTGAAAACTGGGACAGACTTATTTTTTTACCGCCACTGCATCCTGCATCTGGGCGACACTTCATTGGCAGGAATTTCTGGCGTGATCGTGTTTAAAGGCAGGATCCCCCGCTAGCTCCAAACCGCCACCAGCCTGAACCATCCCCCCGTTTTCTATGATGAGTGTTCTTGCCGGGGTACGGCCATGGCATCTCCCGGGAGACCGTCAAGCATTCGGTCGGGCCGCTGTTAGCGCCTCTCCGGCTCGGGTTTATGCCAGGCCGCGTCACCCGCGATCAGTTCGTCAGCGGCGGGTGGTCCCCAGGTGCCTGGGGCGTAGGGGATTGCGGAGGGATGGTCGTTGAGGACCGGGTCGACGACGTTCCAGGCCGCTTCGACGGCGTCCTGGTTGGTGAACAGCGCGCCGTCGCCGGCCATTGCGTCGCCCAGTAGTCGCTCGTAGGTGGTTTCCTCGTGGTTTTCTTCCTGCTGGAAATAGAGTTCACGTAGGTCGCCACGGAAGGCCTTGCCCGGCTCTTTGAACCGGGCGGCCAGGGCGATGGCGGAGCCGGGTTGTAGTTTGAAGCGCAGGTAGTTGACGTTGTGCCCGTCCGGGCCGGCATCGTCGAAGAGTTTTTGTGGCGGGGCGTGGAGTTGAACCTGCACTTCGACGGCCGTTGTGGGCATCTTTTTACCGGCCCGCACATACCAGGGCACGCCGCCCCAGCGCCAGGAGTCGATATACAGGCGCAGGGCGCAGAAGGTTTCCACATCCGAATCCGGCGCGACGTTCTTTTCCTCGCGATAGCCCTCGTATTGCCCGCGCACCAGGTCGTCGGGCGTCAGCGGGCGCATGGCCCTGATCACGCTGGCCTTCGCGCTGTGTACCGCTCCGAACCCCTGGTAAGCGGGCGGCTCCATGGCGAGCAGGGCCACGATCTGGAACAGGTGGTTCTCAACCATGTCCCGCAGACAACCGGCGCTCTCATAAAAGCCGCCGCGCTTGCCGACGCCGAATTCCTCCGCCAGCGTTACCTGCACGTGGGCCACGTGATGGCGGTTCCAGATCGGCTCGAGGAACGCGTTGGCAAATCGGAAGTAGAGGATGTTCATGATCGCGTCTTTGCCGAGGTAATGATCAATGCGAAAGATCGCGTCTTCCGGGAACACCGAGCGTGCTATGGCGTTGAGTTCGCGCGCCGAGGCGAGATCGCGTCCGAAGGGCTTTTCGACGATGACGCGGGCATTCTCGGCCAGTCCGGTGTCACCCAGGCTTTTGATGACCGTGGCAAATAACGAGGGCGGAATCGCCAGGTAGTGGGCCGGACGCCGGGCATCGCCCAGGGCGCGTTTAAGCAGCTGGAAGGTGTTGGCATCGGTGTAGTTGCCAGAGACGTAGTTCAGTAGCGATAGCAGCCGATCGAATGCGGCTTCGTCGTCGATGCCTTGGCTTTGTTCCAGGCTGGTGCGCACGTGGCTGTGCAATTGCTCGATGCTCCAGGGCGAGGAGGCCACGCCGATGACCGGCACGGACAGGATGCCTTTCTTGACCATGGCGTAGAGCGCCGGAAGGATTTTCTTGCTGGCCAGATCGCCGCTGAAGCCAAAAACAATCAGCGCGTCTGAATAGACGATGTCGTCGCTCGATGGGGGTGGCGCAGTCGGGCTCATTCGGAGGCCTCGGGCGGTTTTTCCACATGCCCGCCGAACTCGTGGCGCAGGGCAGAGAGCAGGCGGTTGGCAAAGCCGGCTTCGCCGCGGGAGGCGAAGCGTTCGTATAGGGCCGTGGTGAGCACATGGGCCGGTACCGCCTCATCGATCGCGGCCTGGATGGTCCAGCGGCCTTCCCCTGAATCCGATACGCGGCCGCCGTAATCGGACAGTTGGGGGTCGTCCCGTAGCGCGTTGGCGGTGAGGTCGAGCAGCCAGGAACCAATCACGCTGCCGCGCCGCCAGACTTCGGCGATTTCGGGCAGGTCCAGCTGGTACTGGTAGAACTCGGGATCACGCAGCGGTGTGGTCTCGGCGTCGTTTGTGGAAGTGCGGTTGCCGATATCGGCATGGGCCAAAATCTCCATGCCCTCCGCGTAGGCCGCCATGATGCCGTATTCGATGCCGTTGTGGACCATCTTGACGAAATGACCGGCGCCGGTCGGACCGCAGTGCAGAAACCCCTGTTCCGCCTGGCTCGGTTCGCCACTGCGTCCGCGGGTGCGGGGGATGGTGCCGACACCCGGAGCGAGGGCGGAAAAAATGGGCTCCAGATGGGTGACGGTTGCTGTTTCGCCACCGATCATCAGGCAATAGCCCCGTTTTTCCCCGGCCACACCACCGCTGGTGCCCACGTCGACATAGTGGGTTCCCGCCAAGGCCATTTTGCGGGCGCGGCCGATGTCGTCGCGATAATAGGAATTGCCGCCGTCAATGACGATATCGCCGGGTTCGAGGTGAGGGGCGAGGGCATCGAGTACCGGATCGACGGCGGCCGCGGGGACCATGATCCAGACCGCGCGCGGCGGTTCCAGTTGGGTCACCAGATCCTTGATGGAGGTCGCGCCCAGCGCGCCGAGCTCACACAGCGAGGCCATGGACTCAGGGTGTGTGTCGTGAACAACGCATTCGTGCCCCTGGTTCATCAGGCGTCGCACCATGCTTGCGCCCATGCGGCCCAGACCGATCATTCCGAGTTGCATGCCATTCTCCCTGCTGTCTCATTGAGGGAATAGGGGTTCCCTGGTTTCAACTGTTGCTCAAGCCACACTGTCTGGCGGCGTCTTTTCGGTGGCATTCACTTTGCCCTCGAGCCAGCTTTTGACGTGCTCAAACACGGCGGGTTGGCTCAGCAGCCCAAGGTGGCTGGTCCCGTAGGCAATCCATTGGTGCGATGGGGGAATCTCCAGCGCCGTTTCGCCTTTTCGGTGCCGGCCCAGAGCGCTGTTCACCGGCACCAGGCCGTCTCCCACAAGCTCTGCCATCTGCCCCGGCTTTTTGGATGTGGTTGCGGCAACGGCGTAGCAGTGAACCTTCCTGGGTAGAGGCACCTCCCGCCGGTGGTGTCCGTGTCGCTCGAAGCGGTCCTTGCCCTGCCAGTCTTCGTCCAGCAGGTAGCCGTAGCGCAGGTCGGTAATGCCGGCGCTGCGGATCTTGCCAATGCGTGCAAAGGGCGCCGTATAGGGATTGGATTCGAGGGTGTGGTCGACCAGGTTGCCACTGCGTTCAAGGGGCGAGCCCTGGTGGGGCGTTCCGAGAAAAACGATGGTTTTGAGCTTACGCAGCCAACGGCAGTGTGACTGTGCACCGTAATAGCAGGCACTGCGTGTGATCAGCCCGCCCATGCTGTGGGCCACAATCACGATTTCCTTGACGCGAACGGGCCATTGGCGCTTCAGCGTCTCCAGTAGCGAGGCAAATTCGTGTCCGTTCGTGGAGATATGGCGGCCGGTGTTGTAATGCAGATAAACGGGGGTAAATCCCATTTCACGGGCCAGGTCGGCGTAGTGCACACGCTCTCCATCGCCGGTCAGATCCGTTGCCTCCCGGCCCCACTGCAGGTCATTCATGCAAAGGCCGTGGGCCAGCACCATGATCTTGTGGGTGGCCGTCGGATAGGCCTCGGCAAGGTGGGCTTTTTTCAGTATCAGGGGTTGCCCCTGTTGACGGAACTGCATGGGAATGGCCAGGGGGCTGTCGGTTTCCTCCAGGTAGTCCCCGAGAACGCCATTCAGGGCCGCGAGAACCGCCTCCCGGGTAAATGAGGAGCCGCTTGGCTCGAGCAAGGGAATCAGGCGTTGAATCACAGTATCGAGTACGGCACTGACCAGTGACGTGACTTGCCAGACAGACCGGTAAATCAGTCGGATGCCGCCGGTGAGCGGTTGTATGGATGTCTCTGGGGGAGGGTCCATGCGCAAGACATTAAGATGCACGGTTTCCGCCAGTTCCGTGATACCGGCAATGGCGTCGACCACCAGCCGGTTGAGGCCCTGCAGATCGGCAGGATGCAAGCTGGTTGTCTTGATGCGCTTGGGGAGTGGCTTCATGCCATGACTCCAGATCCTTCTGATGTTCCACTGACGATAGCACTTAAAAGGGTTTAAAAGGGGACAAAGATCTCAAACCAATCCAGGTCGTTTCATGAATGGCGTGTGCGGGCTGGGCTCTGGTGGCCATGGGCCATCCTTCAATAGCGACCAAATGGCCCGGGTTGTTTTTGAGCATATTCTCAAAAGACTTGTGGCCGAACGCGCTACCGGACCAATGGGGTCGACCTTCGGATTGAGCAGGCGGGTTTGAAGAGCATCGATTCATTCAACCTGACATAAGGGGCGCCGTTGATGTGCCAAGTTTCGTGGCGGCTTAGAGCCCGTGTTTTCATTGCCTTACCAGTTCGTGACGACGGATTTTGTGTTTGCAGAGCTTTTGGCGCCTGAGGGCTCGGACCTGGAAGAAAAATGCAGGCGGCGCTCAGGCGGTTGCTGGATTTGCAGATCATCACTGACAGCTACCATCAGAGCCTGGTCCGGTTCTGGTCCGCGCAAGGGTACCGTAAAGCCGAACCGCAGCCCCTGAAAGGGGAGGCGTCCTACCGGATGCGTCAGTTGGGCTACCGGGCGTTGGCAGAGGGCATTGTCACGCCGTCCCGTGCGGCGGAGCTGTTAGGTGATTCATTGCATAGGGTCGAGCAGTATTGGCAGGATCGGACAGCTAGGGCACGGATGCCGACACAGGTACTGATCTCTGACACCATTATCAGGGTGCTCGGGATCAGGTTTTGCATCTTGCACCTCCGACTGAGCTTGATTGCAAAATACAGAATCCTGTGATCTTAGAGGGCTGAAACCAAAAAAGCCGCCCAAATGGCGGCTTCTCTCTGGAATTTATGCGCTTTGCTCAGCCAGCGCTTTTGGCGCGTTCCAATTGCCGGCGCTGGCGTTCAGTCGCGCCCTCGAGGACTTTTGAGTAAACTCGCTTTTTTTCTCGAGAAGATGCGTTGCGGAAAAACTCAGAGAAAGGCGTCGAAACTCCTTTAGATGAAGATTTCAGTGTAGAGAGCATGTCGAACACCTATTGCTTAAGGGCATCTGCTAGGGATGCCGGAGTATATTTTTCGCGCACATGGTTGTCAATGCGGTCAATATTAGCCTTATACGCCCGATGGGAATTGTCAATGTCTTTGAGTAACAGGTCTATCTGAAGTTCCTTCCCAAAAAGCGCTTTGAGTCGATTAACAGTATCGCGCGCGCTGAAGTATTGATCTATGAAGTCTTCCACAAGAATACGGCGGCCTTCTGTGGCCTCTCTCGCTTGGACAAAATCCCACGCCAAGAGAGGCTCTTGATAGACGTAGAGTATTTGCACTAATCGGTTTTTTCTGAGGGAACGCCTTACGTTATCCCGCGCTTTGTCATAATTGGCAAGAGTGCCATCCAGTAGGAAGCTCTGTCTGTTCTTTAGTGCCAGATCATGAATCTTTTCGACAAGGATGGAGACCCCACCCTGAAAAAGATAGCTGTTCCCGCCTCCATAGTTATCAAATTCGTGTCTTAGTTCGTCAGGATCAATGCGTAATACCTGGACCTCCCCGGCGAGCTCATCCAGAAGCTCGAGTGAGGCTTCTGTTTTGCCTGCTCCTGGTGAACCTGCCATGAAAACAGATACAGGCTCTTCCTCGGGAAGATATATGGTTTTGTCTGTCAGTCTTTTAGCAATATCCCTCTTATTGGCCCTAGCAAAGGCAACGGCTCTGTCGTAGATGGCTTGTTCTTCTTCCGTCAGTGGCATTTGCGAGTGTAATTTGTCAAGTGAAGTACAGAGCAAGCATGATCACGTAAGGGCTACCCGTCAATGGGATAACAACCCAGCTAAAGGCCTTAAAAAAAGAACTATTGATATCAACTGATTTATGCCCGCCTTGTTCCCATGCTTTGATGAACTAGCCGGACATCCAGGCCCAAATCCGTTTAAATCACGTTGTTGACGCGGGTGTTTCGCTAATTCTTAAGGTGACTAACTCTCACACCGCCACCCCCAAATTCCGCAGGTAGTCATCATAGGAACCACTAAAGTCGGTAATCCCCGTTTCCGTGAGTTCAATGATGCGGGTGGCCAGGCTGGAGACGAAGGCGCGGTCATGGCTGACGAAGATCAGTGTGCCGGGGTAGTTTTCCAGGGCCAGGTTGAGCGCTTCGATCGATTCCATGTCCAGGTGGTTGGTGGGTTCGTCCATGACCAGTACGTTGGGCTTTTGCAGGATCAGCTTGCCGAAGAGCATGCGGCCCTGTTCACCGCCGGAGATCACTTTTACGGATTTGGCGATGTCATCGCTGGAGAACAGCATGCGGCCCAGGGTGCCGCGCACCAGTTGTTCACCGCCTTCGGTCCATTGGGCCATCCAGTCGAACAGGTTGTCGTCGTCACGAAATGCGTTGCCGTGTTCCTGGGCGAAGTAGCCCACGTCCGCGGCGTCGGCCCATTTGACGTGACCGGCCTGCGGCGCCATTTCTTCCACCAGGGTCCGCAACAGGGTGGTTTTGCCAATGCCGTTGGGGCCAATGATCGCGACCCGTTCGCCCGCTTCAATCTGAAGGCTCAGGTCTTTGAACAGGGTTTCGTCGTCAAAGCCCTGGCTGACCTTGTCGAGGGTGACCGCCTGACGGTGCAGTTTTTTGTGCTGTTCAAAGCGAATGTACGGGCTCACGCGGCTGGAGGGCTTGACCTCTTCCAGCTGGATCTTGTCGATCTGCCGGGCACGGCTGGTGGCCTGCTTGGCCTTGGAGGCGTTGGCGGAGAAGCGGCTGACGAAGGTCTGCAGTTCGGCAATCTGGGCCTTCTTCTTGGCATTGTCTGCCTGAATGCGTTCGCGGGCCTGGGTGGCGGCGGTCATGTACTCGTCGTAGTTGCCGGGGAACTGGCGCAGCTCGCCGTAGTCCAGGTCGGCCATGTCGGTGCAGACGCTGTTCAGGAAGTGGCGGTCGTGGGAAATGATGATGATCGTGCTATTGCGCGCGATCAGGATCTGTTCCAGCCAGCCGATGGTGTTGATATCCAGGTGGTTGGTGGGCTCGTCCAGCAGCAGGACGTCCGGATCGGAAAACAGCGCCTGTGCCAGCAGGACGCGCAGCTTCCAGCCCGGGGCTATCTCGCTCATGGGGCCGTTGTGCTGTTCAATCGGGATACCCAGGCCGAGCAGCAGTTCGCCGGCCCGGGACTCGGCGGTGTAGCCGTCCAGTTCCGCGTATTGGGTTTCCAGTTCGCCGACGGCCATGCCGTCTTCTTCGGTCATCTCACTTTTGGCGTAGATCCGCGCCCGCTCGGTATGCACGTTCCACAGTTCTTCATGGCCCATGATCACGGTGTCGATGACGGTGTAGTCTTCGTAGGCAAACTGGTCCTGGCGCAGTTTGCCCAGGCGCACGTTCGGTTCCAGCATGACCTGGCCGCTGGTGGGCTCCAGGTCGCCCCCGAGGATTTTCATGAAGGTGGACTTGCCACAACCATTGGCGCCAATCAAACCGTAACGACGGCCGCCGCCAAATTTGACGGAGACGTTTTCAAATAGCGGCGTAGCGCCAAACTGCATGGTGATATTTGCGGTGGAAATCAAAATAGGGGGTCCTGCGGGATAGAAGTGAGACTGGGCCCGGCTGAGTGGTGCGGTGCCCGGAAAATAGGTCACGCATTGTACAGGCTTTGTGGCCTAGGTACAGACGTAATACGGAGTCGAAAGAAGAACAGCTACTTCGCACTGGCCAGCCCGAATGGATCATGCTTATCAGACCGGCCATTGAGTTCATCCGGTTTGGGGATGTAGCAGTTCCCAATGCTAAAGGTGTAGGTTCTATAATCGCTGCAACGGTGGCTGATCGAAGTCATCCTCGAATATGAAATCCTTCATCCGCCTCCTTGCTCCATGGACCAGCCGCCCTCCATATCCTTGGTTTTGCCTCTTTGGTATCCGCTGCAAACACCGGCTCCAGGAACTCTAGTATGGTGTTCAATATGTTTTCGAAGGTATCAGGCACGTGATCCAGGTTGAGCCTGTGGGTAAAAGTCGAACTGGCGGGCCAGCAACCAAATGTCATAGAAGTCTTTCATCCGGCTGTTTAGCTCGCCCAGATACACCATGGCTTGGAACTTCTCGGCAATGGCACTTTCTCGACTGTAACAGAGCAATTCAGGAGCTGGTAAGTTCAACAAGATCGGGAAAGTAGCGCGATGCGCCGCGGGGTGAACGATGTCGCCGAACCCGATATCCAGCTGCATCTTGACCGTTGCGCCGTTCAGTTCGCCACTAAATAAAATCCGTACGCCCTGGTAATCGGCGTCTTCGGTGATCTGCTCAGCCCTGAGGTTGGCAGCGTGGAAGATCATGCCATCGTCTTCCACTGGCTGGTCAATAATCTCAAGCACTTGTGCGAGTACAGCGTCGTTATCGTTATTGGTACGCCCCAACATGTCGATATCCATGGTGGGGCGGGCTTGAGGGGCCTCCCATATTCGGAGCATGAGGGCGCCTTTGAGAATAAAACGGTTTCGGTGATGGGACTGACTCAGCCGATAGAGGAACCGCTCCATGGCGTAGTACTGCAAGAGCTCCTGGAAAGGGCGTCGCTCTTCACGAGCACGATTGAGCAAGCGTTGTCGAACCGATGCGGCAATATTCCGTTTGCCGGTCATAGATGGGCCTCTAAGTAAGGGAGCATGACCTTCTCAACCCGGCAGAGGCGGGCATACTCCAGGATCTTATTCAGTTTGAATGGGTGGCGCTTGCGGTATAGCTGAAGTGCTTCCATCACCAGATCCATACCGAGCCGATTTCGAAACTTGAAACAGTCTGCCAGGGTTTTTTCCACGGTATACACTCGAAGTAGCGTGCCGTCGACAGTGGTTTCTTCAATACCGGCAGAAAAAGCTGGTTCTGAGAACCGGTATCCGGTGACCGGTGGATGCTTGAGCCGAGGAAGTCGTGCCTGACGAGCCACCGCCAGATGCACCGTATGGGGAATCTGGGTGGTGATGTCGTGCCAGGCCAGGGCGGACACCAGGCAGAGGACCGCCTGGGGGAATTGGGATGCTACCACCACAAGATCTGGATTGGTGATGGGCGGTAGCTCGACCAGACGGTAAAGCCCCCGGCTAATGGACTCAATCACCCCCTCATCCCGCAATTTATAGAGCTGATAACGGCTAATGCCCAGCTTCAGCGCTTCACGCATACGCAGTTGGCCTCCATGAGCACGGAAGATGGCCTCCGGCGAAGCGTGTTGGGAGGGCGCTGCAGTGTTTTCAGACAAAGTGTCACCATTTGTTGTTAAGTGGTGACAGTTTGTCTGGTGGAAGCCGTTAAATCAAGCGCCTCGACGACTTTGGAATCTTGTATGGCGGGACCGGCAGGTATTCGCCTTCCGTCTGCGCGGCCCAGGCCTGCGCCCGTTACCGTGCCCACAGCACGGCCTGTCCCAGAACCTAAATCCGGGTGGGAGTATCGTAATGATGTTTAAGGAAGTCCGTGGTGGGGAGCCGATTCAAATTGAAGGGCATGGTGTTGCGCCGGACCAGCTTTAAAATCGGAATCGGCCTGGTCTTAGCGATCGAACATGGCACGCCTTGAAGGCCTCTGTCCAACCCCTCGGACACGGGACATTATGGTGGATTCCAGGCGCCACTAAACCAACGTCTACTTCAAACATTACCCTCCAGTATGGTATCGCTAAGGCAAACAACTGAATCCACACCCCAGGGAGACCTCCATGACAAACAGGATCAATGTCACCTCGCCACTGGTGATTCTTCACGGTGATGAAATGGCCCAGGTGGCTTTTGAGCAGATTCTTGAGCGGTTTGTGACTTCGCGTCTGGATATTGAGCTGGAGGAAATCGATTTGTCTGCGGAGCATCGGCTGTTGACCAATGGCCAGGCGGTGACGGATGCGATTGAGGCGCTTCAGCGTTATGGGGTGGGGATCAAGAACGCGGGCATGACAGTCAATCGGGAGCAGTTGAAGGAGCTGCTCGCCAAGCACAAGGACCTGAAAGAGGACGATCTCGACCCGCTGGCCACCAAATCCCCCAACGGGGCGATCCGCAAGGGTATCAGCGGCAACATCACCCGCGAGGATATCCCGTTCCGCCGGCTCAATATCAAGCGGCCGGACTGGGTGGGGCGCGACATTGAGGTCGATACCATGGAGGACGGCGGCATCAAGGACAGCTTCAATCAGCTCTCCATGGCTACCGGGGTGCTCAAGCTGATGTTCGTGGGCAGTAGCGGGGATCCGGTGGAGTTGCACCGTCGTGAGATCAACAAGGGCGATCCCTGGCTGCTCGGCACCAATGATGTGGAGGATGTGAAAGCCTGGGCGCACCGTTTCTTCCAGCGCGCCATCGATGAGAAGCGCGACGTCTACCTGGGCCTGAAGGACACGGTGATTCCAGGCTACGACGGTGCCATGCGAACCATCATCGAGGACATCTACAAGAGCGATTACCAGGACAAGCTCAAGGAACTGGGACTGGCCTATCATTACGAGCTGATAGACGCCCAGGCCGCGCGCCTCATTTCCAACCCGCCGGAGCGTGCGCTGTGGGGGGTACCGGACAACACCACCGGGCGCAAGCTGTACAAGCTGGTGGAGCAGCTCAAGGAATATGGCATTCCCGGGCGTTATGCCCATGTGTCCATCTCTCGCATGAGCGCCGGCGGGGGCGACCAGTACGGGAGCTTCAATATGCCGGCCGAGGAAGACGGGATTCTCAAGGCGATCGTGGATGGCGATGAGAAACATGCCCGCCGGGTCCGTAAAGGCGATCCCATTCTGCTGATGTCCAATGACCGCCAGGCCATCAAGGACTGGGTGACCCAGGTGTTTCGCGATGCCTCGCGCAAGGACAAGGAGGTGTACTTCGGCCTCAAGCGCGAATACATGGAATACGATGAGGTGTATAGCGATGTGATCACCGAGGTGCGCCGTGAATTGGCCCGCAACGAAACGCCGCCGCCGTCGTTCATGATCATGCGGCCTTCGAGCCAACTGAAAAAGATGATCTCGGACCCGCCCCGCAATGCCCTCTATCCGTCCCAGAACCTGGACGGGGACATCTACTCGGACATTTCCGCCGCGCTGGGTGGCAGCCTGGCCACGGCCAGTTCCATCATCGAGAGCAAGGACGGCACCATGCTCTTCGAGGCGCCCCATGGCACCGCCCATGATCTCTACCTGAAATACCTGGAGAGCGACGGCAAGGTGGTCCACTTCAATCCCTCCGCCCTGATCTATGCCGTGGGCAATGCCCTGGAGGCCCTGGGCGAGCAGGAGGACAACGCGCCGTTGATGGAATACGCGGCCAATCTCAAGAAAGCACTGATCAATACCGTCGACAGTGGTGTGGTCACCGCCGACCTCAAGGGCAAGACCCTGGACCCCGATTCGGAGCGGGAAGTGGATATGGTCGGGTTTCTGGAAGCGGTGGAAGAGGCGCTTCAGTGATCGCTCCCTATCGAAATCGGCTCTCACAGTTTCAGATATGCTAAAATGTATTCTGTAACCTATTAGGCCCCTATCTATAATGAAATCTTTCAGCAGCCGTTTTGGTCTGGCCATTGTCTTCGTGTTGCTGTTTGCAAGTGGTTTGGCCGTTGCTGAATTGCGTATCGCTGTTCCGCGTATCACCAATCTCCTTGAAGCCGATCAGTCTGGCGTCTATCAGCGCATTATGGAAAAGGCCCTGGTCGGCATCGACATGCCAGTGCGCCAGGAATTCTTCCCTTACAAACGGGCCAACCTGCTATTTGAAAAAGGTCAATTCGACTGTATCTATTCGATGACCGACGTCATGGCCAAAAAGCTGGGCAAGAACCGTATTGTGGCCAGTTTTCCGCTGGGGGCATTTGCCTACCATATGTTCACCCTCAAAACGACGCCGGTACTGACTTTACCGAGCCAGCTGTTGGGGAAAAGGGTCTCCGGAGTGATCGGACAGGACGCCTATTACCGCGACGCCCTGTTGCCGGAGACCAACCTGATGCTGGTCCTTTCTGATGAGCAAAACCTGAAGTTGCTGCGGCAACGTCGCATCGATGTGATGATTGCGGCGTTGCCTGATATATCCACCTATGTTTCGGAACTGGCATATTCTCCGAACCATCCGTTGTTCAAGGGCTATGACCGGATGACCTGTCATAAAACGGATGAATCCAAACGGTTCGTGGATGCGCTGTCCCGGCAGTTGAAGCTATTGAAGCAGGACGGCACGTACCAGCGTCTGGCCGGTCGGCTGTTTGTGGATTTCGATGCTGATGATGTCTGACCGGTTGTGACATAACCTACCTAATCAATAAAACCTCCTCTGTGTAACTCGTGGGGCTTGCCTTGGGTGCTGGCACTGAGCGCCTCCCAAGCAAATGGCCGGGCTTCTCTGGACATTGGGCCTGCAAAGGGCAAAGAATGAACCTATTCCGGTTTTCTGGAGACTGCTATGCAGCCTGCCCGTCGAAGCCACATCGCGGTCGCAGATTTTCAGCAGCTTCAGGGCATCTGGCGCTCCCAGGGATATGGCAAGCTGTTGCTGGTCGACCAGGAGCGCTACACGCTGTTTGAAGAAACCGCGATCAGCTGTCAGAAGGTCTATGCCGGTAACCTCGATGAACTGGCCGAGTATTACGATGATCTCCGGATTTCTCCAGCGGGTCAGACGTTCAGCGCCCACCGGGCCACCGGGGTCACCCGTATCGGCTTTCGCCGGCTGAAGGCCCTGCCGCGGACCGTGGCGCGGACCCGGGACCACAACCCCCAGGATCCGGAATACAACTTTGAGGTGTTCTGGCGCACCTTCGCGGAGCAGTACGCGCTCTTTGGCCTCAAGGGCGTTGACTGGAACCAGACCTACCAAACCTATCGGCCCCGCATCCATGCCGGAAGCTCCCGTGAAACCCTGTTTGCCACGTTGGCTGCCATGATACGCCCTTTGAAAGATGGTCATGTCCGGCTGCATACGCCCTGGGGCCACTTCAATGCCGGCGCTTTGCCGGCCCTCTATCGGCGCCTGGAGCGGGAGCTTGAAGAGGCCAACGATGCGCGTGAACTTGGCCGTTACCTGGGCGATCTGCAGGAATGGTCGCAGGACCTGATCCACGGCGACTATCTGGCCGGCAAGGGGCGCCAGGCCGGAAACCGTCTGGTGGACTGGGGCTGGCTGAATGAGAGCACCGGCTATCTGGGTATTCGGGCCATGGCCGGCCAGAGCGGGCAGATTGGTCATCCGGGACAGGATGTGACGGCGACTGACAGGGTGATGCAAAAGGTGTTGGGCGACCTGGGCGCTTGCCCCAATCTGGTGGTGGATATTCGTGGCAATGGGGGCGGTTACGACGCGGTTGCCCTGCGCTTTGCCGGGTACCTTCTGGATCGCAAACGTCTGGCCTTCACCAAATGCGCCCGACGGGGCACCGGTTATACCGGCAAGCAGGCGGTGCATGTGATGCCAGCCAGGGAGGGCACTTACCAGGGGAATCTGTTCGTGCTCACCAGCGAGCTGACGGCCAGCGCCGCGGAAATCTTTGTACTTGCGCTTTTGCAACGCCCTAATCTGACACTGGTCGGCGAACCCACTCAGGGCATCCTCTCTGACACCCTGGAGCGCCATATGCCCAATGGCTGGCACCTGACGCTATCCAACGAGATCTATGAGGCTTACTCGGGCGAGCTCTATGAGGATGTGGGTATTCCGCCCCATGTCCGCATGCCCTACCTGAGTCGAAAGGGCCGTGAAGCTGACCAGGACCGGATGCTGGAGCGTGTGTTGCGCTGGCATTCAGCGTGAGCGGGTATATGGGGCGGTTGCTATATGCAGTGAGGGCCACCGGCTGCAGGGCAGGGTGAAGCGTCGACTTCGGGTATTACTCCGGCGATGTCCACACCGGTGCGCCTTCCTGCTTCGCCGCCTCGCGCTGTTCGCGCATGGCCTCGCCCAGTGTTTCCTCCAGTTTCATGAACAGTTCGCTGTAACGCGGCCCAAATGGTGCGCCTTCTTCGAGTTCTTTCCAGGCCCCGAAGAGTTCGTCTTCGTGAGCGGCTTCGCTGTCGGTGAAGACGTCCGTCATCTGTTTGGCTCTGCCCGGGTGGACGCCCATCGCCGTCAGCGTCTGGGCGCCCATGACCAGTGCGGAGTGGTAGGTTTCGCTCACGGTCTGGTCGGCACCGGCATCGCGCAACTGGTACTGGTGGCCCCGGTCCCAGGCGCGGGCGAGTATCCAGACGCCGGGATAGTGGTGCTTGACGTGATGGACCAGCGTGACGGCGCGGTCCCGGTCGTCGATGGCGACCACCAGGGCCCGGGCGCTTTCAATGCCGGCGGTTTCCAGCAGGTCGGCGCGGGTGGCGTCGCCAAAGTAGCTCTTGAGGTGAATGCGGCGGGCGTTTTCCACCTGGTTGATCTCGTGGTCCAGCACCACGATGGGGATGTTGTTGGCGCGCAGCAGGCGGCAGACGATCTGACCGAAACGGCCGATACCTGCGACGATGACGGGGGCCTGCTCGTCGATGGTGTCGGCGGGCTGGTCGCTGTTCTTGGCGGTGCGGTAGCGGGGCAGTACCCACTGGTCATAGACGATGAACAGGACCGGGGTCAGGAACATGGAAAAGGCCACCACCAGCGAGAGCAGGCTGCCGGTATCCGGGGGGATGACGCCGTTTTGCTGGCTGTAGTTCAGCAGCACAAAGCCGAATTCACCGGCCTGGGCCAGACCCAGGGTAAACAGCCAGCCGTTGCTGCCGCGCAGCCGGAAGAGCAGGGCGAGGCCGAGCAGCACGAGGCCCTTGCCGGCCATCAGGGCCAACCCCAGTACCACGACGGTGCCTAGCTCATCCCAAAGCAGCTGGAAATCGATGCCGGCCCCTACGGTGATGAAAAACAACCCCAGAAGCAGGCCTTTGAACGGGTCAATGTTGGCTTCCAGTTCGTGCCGGAACTCACTGTTGGCCAGTACGACGCCGCCAAGAAAGGCGCCCAGTGCGGGGGAGAGATTGACCAGACTCATGAGCGCGGCGATGCCGATCACCAGCATCAGGGCGGCCGCGGTGGACACTTCCCGCAGCCCCGATTCCACCACGTAGCGAAAGAGCGGGCGGGTGATGTAGTAGCCGCCACCCACCACCACGGCGACGGCCGCGATCACGACCACTCCGTGGGCCCACGCCGGGAGCTCGTTCACCAGACTCATGCCGGCGTCATGATCTGCGTTGATGTCACCGCCGCCGATCGTCCCGAGGGTCAGCAGGGGAAACAGCGCCAGCATGGGAATGACGGCGATGTCCTGGAACAGCAGAACGGAAAACGCGCTGCGACCACCGTCGGTTTTGGCCAGGCCTTTCTCATTGAGGGTTTGCAGTACGATGGCCGTGGAGGACAGGGCAAAGATAAAGCCGATGGCCACGCTGGTCTGCCAGGGCTGGCCGGCGAACCAGGCCACCAACCAGCCGAGGCAGGCCGTCACGACAACTTGCAGGCCTCCCAGTCCCACCAGCCGGGTGCGCATGGCCCAGAGGGATCTCGGGTCGAGTTCCAGGCCGACGATGAACAGCATCATCACGACGCCGAACTCGGCAAAATGCTGGATGGTGTTGGTTTCCTGGCCGACCAATCCGGCCATGGGGCCGATGGCAATCCCCGCCACCAGATAACCCAGGACTGAGCCCAACCCCAGCCGCTTTGCCAGGGGGACGGCGATAACCGCGGCGGCAAGGTAGATGAAGGCCTGAACAAAATAGCTGGTCATGAGGCTGCGTCCTGATCCATTCGGACAATGGTTTTGGCAGGCAGGTTCATTGGTGCTCAAGGCCCTGTCCGCAAAGATGCAGGGACGAGTATAGTGTACCCAGCAGCTCCGATTGAAACTTTGAGCGGGGTACACCCGCACCGGGAGCGTCAATGATGGATGCCTGTCTTCGGCCTACGTATTTTTTCGACTATGACCAGCCGGACCTCAGGGCCTGGATCGAGAAGCAGGTGATTGGGGTGACCGATGATCCGCTGGAACAGATCAAGGCGCTGTATCTCGCCGTGCAGGACCAGGTGGCCTATAACCCGTACGTGTGCCGTCCCGAAGCTGAAACCTTTCGTGCCAGCCATGCGCTGCTGAGCGGTGAAAGCTACTGCATCCCGAAAGCGGTGCTCCTGGGGGCCGCGGCCCGGGCTATCGGCGTGCCCAGCCGGCTCGGGTTGGCGGACGTGCGCAACCACTTGTCCAGTCCGCGCCTGATCGAGTGGCTGCAGTCCGATATTTTCCGCATGCACGGGTTTATCGAGCTCTACCTGAATGGCCGTTGGGTCAAGGCGACGCCGGCCTTTAATGAACGGTTATGCCGGTTGATCGGTGTGGAGCCCCTTGAGTTCGACGGGTTGGCGGATTCGGTGTTTCAGCCCTATACGGCGGATGGCAAGGCTCACATGGAATACGTCTTCGACCATGGGGTGTTTGATGACGTCCCCCATGACTACATCGTGGCAGGGCTGCGCCAGGCCTACGGGCATTTGTTCGAGGGGAACGAACCTCGGTCGGATTTCCGGGGCAGCCTTGAGGGCGAGATTGCTCCTGGCAACCGGGAATAGAGACCGCCGGGCGAGGCAGACTCCGTAACCCGGCTGTCGCATCAGCAGACTTTATAGCTTTTCTCAGCGCACTGGCCCACCCCCGACCTCATCACGCGCTTCGGCGGCCTCCCAATCCTTCCCAACCAGCGTTTCAATGTCCTCAAGAATGCCGGAGGCGTTGGTGAGTCGGGCCAGCCAGCTCAGGGGGCAGCCGCGTTCAGTCCCGGCGCTGTGCAGGGCGGCCATGGCCGGGCCGATCAGCCAGGCGCGGCCGCAGGAGTCCCCACCACACTGGATATTGGCGCGTACGGCTTCGGTGAAGCTGTCGGCCTGGCTGAGGATATGGAAGCTGACGGGCATGGCCTCGTTGAGGTAACAGGTGCGGCCTAACTGGTCGCCGGCGCCCGGGCCATCCAGGCTCTTGCTGTCGCAGGCGGTTTTCAGGCTGTGCGGATCCGGGGCTTCTGGAATGGCTGCCTGTAGGGCGTCCTGGATGGGGTGCCCCTGAAACAGTTGCTCAAGCAGTCTGGCGGCACAGCGGGCCCAGGCCACGGCTTCGTCGTGGTTGTTGGTGACGCGGACAGCTGCTTCGGTCACCGCCATCAGTTGATCGCTGCCGTAAAAACTGGCCACCAGCGGCGGCAATTTGGAGATGGCCGTTATCTGCATGTCGACGGCGCCGGTTTCCGCCGAGAGGTGCTGGTCGATGGTCCTGGCCAGATGAACCCCGGCGTCCTGGACCTCCTTTTCAGGGTAGGTGGCGTTGATCGCCCTGCGAATCGGCGCATCCAGCTCATCCCCGCTCAGGTAGCGGGTATAGGGCAGGACCTTTTGCACGATGATGCGCTGCTGCTCGTCGGTCAGGCGGTCCGCGACGGCGTCGATGGCCTGCTGGATGGCCTCCTTTTCGATGGCGGTCAGGTTTTCCAGGGTGACGCGGGTGGGGTTGTCGATGAAGCCTTGCCATTCACCGCCAGGGCCGAAGTAATGGCGAAAGCGGCGCTGGTAGTCGGTGACATTGAGCTGGCCCCGATTGCCCAGAAGGCTTTTGGTGAGCACGCCGGTGGCGGCCCCGTAATGGCTGACGTCCCCCGAGGCCTTGCCCTTGTGGGCAAAATAACCCACGCCACCACGAAAATACTCGGCTTTGGGCGGCAGGAATTCCGGTGTCTGGCCGCCAACGTCGAGAATACGTTGGCTGTCGTACACCCAATGCAGCCCAAGCGCAGCCGCATCGGCGACCCAGCCGCCTGCCAGGGCGTTGATGAGTCGACAGTGCTGGGTGATTGCGGTGTCCTTGCTCATCTGCTCGCTCCTGCGTTGATGGGCCTCTTATACTCCTACGTGGCGATGCCGGAGAACGTTCAGAAAATCCGTTCGTCAAAGACCAGCATCACGCCTGCCAATTAACTTTAAAGGTGGGAATCGCATGAGCTGACTGCTTGTTGGACTCGGTTATTTGAGTTTTGACCCCCAAATAGCCAGCTTGTGGCGCATGGCTTTCTGCGAGACCTGGTCTTCCGGTATGGCCTGAATGACGTTGTCGTGGACCAGCAGGCGGTAGATGTATTCGATCTTGGCGTCCTGGGAATCGGTGGCTTCGAACTCCACCACGCCGCGCTCCTCGCCGTATCGCATGCCTTCCGCGATCGCCTTCTTCAGCAGTTCCTTCTCGTTTTTCAGTTTCTTCATGGTGGCTCACATCGCTTGACTGAACCCTCAGGTTAGACCGCCAGGCCGTTGGGAAGCCAGGTGGTCTGGCGGTTTTCTCCGGGTCAATCGCTCAAAACAGCGAACCGACAGCGATTTCACGCAGGCCTGACGCCTCTCGGAGGATGAAGAGGGCATTGAGGCCCTGCTGCTGGGCCAGGGCGGGGCCGGTGGTTTCTCCTGCGGCCATCAGGGCGGTGGCCCAGGCGTCGGCCTGCATGCAGTCGGCCATGACCACGGTGACCTGGGCCAGATGGTTGCGGACAGGGCCGCGGCTGGCGCCGTGCATGGTGTGGGAGAGGCAGTCCCTGCCGACGGTTACACAGTGCCGGTAGTCGCCGGAGGTGGCCACAGCGGCATCGGTGAGGGCGAGTACGCCCATGACCGAACGCAGGCCACGTTCCGGGCGTTCCACTGCGATATCCCAGGGTTCGCCGTCCGGTTTGAGGCCTCGGGCCCGCATTTCACCATCGATCCCCACCAGATAGCGATCGATCCCGAAGCCATCGAGGCAGCGTGCAAGCTGGTCGACGCCGAAGCCTTTGGCGATTCCGGCGAGGTCCAGTGTGATGGGGGCATGTTTGCGAACACGACCGGTGTCCAGTTCCAGGGCACGGCTGGCCGGCGTGTGGGCACCCTGCATCAGGCGTTTGATGGACGCTGCTTCCGGTTCCTGGCAGGCGGCGCCAAAGCCCCAGGCGTTGACCAGATCGCCCACGGCCATGTCGAACGCGCCGCCGGAGGCCGACTCCACGGCCAGCCCGGCTTCCAGTACCTGGTGCAACTCCTGTGGGACGTTCTGCCAGGTATCCACTGGCGCCGCATTCAAACGCATCAGCTCCGAGTCGGATTTCCAGCTGGACATCTGGCGGTCCACCTGGTCGACGGCAGCGAACAGGGTCGCTTCGATGGCCGTGGTGTCGAGGTTTTCGGCGCCATAGAACCGGGCTGTATAGCGGGTGCCCATGGTGGCCCCGTTAACGTTGTAGAGGTGCAGGTGTTCAGTAGACGTCTTCACGGTAGCGTCCCTCCGCTTTGAGAGTGCTGACATCCAGCTGCAACGGGGCCAGGATGTCGTCCAGGGCGGCCATCACGCTGGCGGCCATATCACGCCCGCCACAGACCAGGATCTGCGCGCCGGCTTCCACCAGTTGCCGCAATCGGGAGGCGTCCGCGGTTACCCGGTCTTGTACGTAGCTGCCGGCCTCGACCCGGGAGAAGGCGGTGTTCAGGGCATGCAGCCGGTGGTCGGACAGGTAGTGATGCAGTTGGTCCCGGTACAGAAAATCGGATTGGGGGCTACGCCCACCCCAGTACAGATACATGGGATTGCGTGCCCGGTTGTGGCGAATGAACCCGGCGAGCGGGCCGATTCCGGTGCCGGCGCCGATCAGGACCACGGGGGCCTTGCCGGCGTGGGGGCGGAACTCCGGGTTGCGCTGGATGAAGACATCGACGCGGTCCCCGGGCGCCAGCTGGTGCAGGAACCCCGAACACAATCCGCCCGGATGCTGGCGTACGCAGATTTCGGCAAACCCGTCCCGACTGGCCGACGCGAGGGAATAGAACCGGGGATGTTCGCTGCCCGGAGGCAGGACGCCCAGCAGGTCGCCGGCCTCGAAGGCAGGCATCCGCCGACCGCCCAGCAAGCGCCGCCGGCCTTCGGGGAGCCGGAAACGCAGTACACTGGTGGGCGCGCCCACGGCCTGCCCGTAGTCCTCCCTGGCAGCCAGTTCCAGTGACTGGGTGTGCGGCCGCGCCGGTTGGTGATTCACGTCCAGGGCGATACCCAAGTGCTCTCCCAGAGCTTCTGCCCAGCGATGGAAGGTCTGGCTGGACTGGCGATCGACGAACTCGGTTGGCAGCAGTTGGGGCCAGCCCTTTTCCGACAGGGCATCAGACACCTCCCGGGCATACTGGCAGAAGCGCGGGAACTGGCGGTCGCCGAAGCCGAGCACCGCATAGGGCAGGGCGTTGCTTTGAGTCATCCGGCCCAGGCGCTTGTGGAAACCACGGGCCGACTCCGGCGCCTCACCCTCGCCATAGGTGGCCGTCAGCACCAACAGTCGTTGCGCCCGTGGATAATCGGGCTCCAGCCGGCTCATGGGGGCGGTGTGGACCCTGTGCCCGGCTTCGGTCAGGGCTTCGTGCAGGCTGCGGGCAAATCCCCAGGTGGTGTTGCCCTGGCTGCCCACCAGGATCACCGTTTCGCCATTACGGGCGGAGCTGTTGTTGCGCAGGCGCGGCAGGGCACGGCGCCGGCGCCACCAGATCAGACCGCCGGTGACGGACAGGACCGGCACGGTCAGGGCCGATGCGCCCAGAATGAGGCCCAGCCACCACAGGCCCTCGCCGGTATGCAGCTTGATGATCAGTGACTGCAGCGCACTGTCCGGCTGGCGTGGCTCGAAGGCCAGCAGGGCACCGCTGGATTGGTCCACAAAACCGGCGCCCTGATCGGTACGCAGGGAATAGACGTCGTTGGGATCGCCGGGGTAGGGGAACACCAGTTCCCGTAAATCACCCAGATCGGTGGCGCGCAGGGCGGAGAGTTCACCGACCGGTGCCGGCGCCCCGCCTGTCACCTGGGCCGGGAACGGCGGTTCGGCCTGGGTGGCCTCCGGCAGCAGCCCGAATCGCACCGCCGACATATAGCTGCCGGTGAGCGCGGAGAGTAGCAGGCCCAGTACCGCAAAGCGGGCCAGCTCCCCATGCAGGCGCTGGCTGGTGGTGCCCCGGATCGGCCGTAGCAGATGGCGCCAGCCGCCCATGCGGCGCACCAGCATCAGGATGCCGGATACACAAAGCAGCACCATGATCGCCGCTCCGATGCCTGCGGCGAGCCGGCCGCCGTCACCCAGCATGAAGGAGCGGTGCAGGTCCTTGACCCAGCGGAACACTGGCGAGGGGCGATAGGGGCCAATGGCTTCACCGCTGGTGGGATCGACGCGCACTGCGTCGGGCCGGCGACCCTGGCTGTAGTAGACAATCACGGTGCCGGAGGGGGTGCGCTGAATCTGCTCGGTGCCCGGGTAGTGCGCGACCACCCGTTGCGCCAGCTGGGCCACATTAACCTGCCCGGATTCTGGCAGCACCGTCTGGGCCCGATCCAGGGCCGGACTCAGGGCCAGGATAGCGCCGCTCGTGGCGAGCACGATCAGCAACAGGCCGGCGATCAGGCCGGGTAAGGAATGCAGTCGGCGCAACATATCAGGACTCCCTTTGGGTTGCCGTTAGTGGATTTACAGGTCGTAGCGGAACGAGCGCACGTAGCCGCGGCCCGATACCGGCTGGCCCGCGCCCTCGGTGGTCAGTGGCGCGATCACATCGGCCGGGTTTTCCCGCATGTCTTCCACGGCGCTGTCCACCCGTACCTGGTAGCCGGCATCGATCAGGGTGTCGGCCAGGTCCACGGTGATTTTCAGGGTGCGCCCACTGCCGACGCTGGCGCCGGTCAGGCCGTCATATGCGGCGCTGGCCATACGGCTGCCCCGCGCCCAGTCCCGCAGGTGGCGGTAATATTTGGATTTGCCGCCGGCGACCCAGAGGGTGCCCTGGTAGCGCCCCTGGCTATCGGTCAGGTAGAGCGCCAGATAGGCCCCATCGCCGTAGTAGCTGTCCAACTGGGTGGTAAAGGTGACCTCCCGGGCTGCGGCCGGCTCGCTCAGGGCCAGCATCGGCATCGCGATGACGCCGGTCAGGCCAATGGCGGTTGCCAGCTTTTTCAGGCGCAGGCTGAATCTTTTCTCGATCTTGGGGGATGGCATGATTTGAACTCCCTGGTTGTGCAACGGTTTACTGGATGCTGACACTGGGCCGGCTTTTGACGATGCCGTTGTTCGGCGTCGCATTGCCGCGGTCCGCTGAGGGGGTGCGCGAGTGCTCATAGCCCTCTTCGTCCTCGTCTTCGTCGTCTTCCTCGTCGTCGTACTCGACGCCGCGGGATTGCAGACTGGCCGGGCTGAAGGAGGCTTCCACCCGGTTACCCCGGGCATCGACCCCGTTCACCTCGTAACAGCCTTCGTCGATCTTGATCCGGTACACCGTCCAGCCCTGGGCTTCCAGTTGCTGGCGCAGTTGTTCCCGGGGCTGCCAGTCGGCCACCGGGTCGTAGCAGTCCTCGTCTGCCAGCGCGATGCCGCCACCCAGGGCCGCGGTTATTACGGCAACGGTGAGAAGTTTGCGTGTCATGGTTGGTCTCCTGTCAGCTTTAATCCGGCCCGCTTCCGTCAAGGAATGCGGGTCAGGCTGGGGATACTGTAGGGGGACGACCTGACAGTGAGCTGAAGCGTCTGCGCCCATTTGTTCAGGTGACTGTCAGGTTGGCGCGACAGAGTGGTCGATCAGGCCGGACGAAGCGCGGCAACTGGCCTACAATGCCCATTCATGAAACGGGAATTGATCTGACCATGCGTATTCTGCTTATCGAGGACTCTCCCGGTCTGGGCGAGGCGGTCCGGGACCAGTTGGCGGACGATGGCCATGCGGTGGACTGGGTCCAGTCCCTGCGTGAGGCCGAGGCCAGCGTGCGTAGCACCGGCTACGACCTGATCCTGCTGGACCTGATGCTGCCGGACGGGCGCGGGCTGGATTTACTGCGCAGCCGTCGCGGCGCGGGAGATACGACCGCGGTGATCATTCTCACCGCCCGGGATCAGATTTCAGATCGCATCGAGGGCCTCAATGCCGGTGCCGACGATTACCTGGTCAAACCCTTCGATCTGGACGAACTATCGGCACGGGTGGCCGCCGTGGCCCGGCGTTACAGCGGCAATCCCAACCCGCTGGTTCATCGGGGGCCACTGGAGATTGATCTGGCGGCGCGCAGTGTGCGGCGGGACGGCCATCCGGTGGCGTTGACGTCCCGGGAATGGACACTGTTTGAAGCATTGCTGCAGCGGCCGGGCGTGCTGCTCACCAAGGCCCAGCTGGAGGACTGCCTGTACGCCTTTGGCGCCGAGATCGAAAGCAACACCATCGAGGTCTACATCAGCCGCCTGCGCAAGAAGCTCGGCCGTGACGCGGTAGAGACCGTGCGCGGGATGGGCTACCGCCTGGGGCCGGCATGATCGGGGCCTGGCTGAAACGTCGTCATGCCGGACCGGGCAGTCTGCAACGTCGTTTGGGGCTGGGCCTGACCCTGGGCCTGACCCTGTTGTGGCTGGCAGCAACCCTGACCGCGGGCCTGGTGGTTCGCCACGAAATGGACGAGGCGTTCGACAGCGCCCTGCAGGAGACCTCCGAACGGCTCCTGCCTCTGGCGGTGATGGAGATCATCAACCGTGAGGAGGCCGAGGAGCTGCGCTTGCCCCAGCACATTGCTCCTTTGGACAAGCCCCAGGAATACCTGACCTATCTGGTGCGCGACGCCCAGGGGCGCATCCTGCTGCAATCCCACGATGTGGATCCCAGTGTCTTTCCGCCACGGCCGCAGGCGGGTTTTCATACGACGTCGAGCCATCGTTTCTATGGGGCCTCGGCCGTCAGCGGCACCGTCTACATCGAAGTGGCCGAGCCCCTGGGCCATCGTCGCGAGGCTCTGGGCGAGGCGGTGATCGCACTGCTGCTGCCGCTGGCCATCGCCATCCCGTTGAGTCTCGTGGGTGTCTGGCTCTATGTCCGCCATAGCCTGCGCAGTGTGGTGAGTTACCGGGACGCGATTGCGGCGCGCGGTGAAGGGGACCTGACGCCGGTCCAGAGCGGCCCGCTGCCGGCCGAGATCGATCCCATCGCGGAGGAAGTCAATCAGCTGCTGGATCGATTGCGTCGGGCACTGGAAGCCGAGCGCAGCTTCACCGCCAACAGCGCCCACGAACTGCGGACCCCTCTGGCGGAGGCCCTGGCCCAGCTCCAGCGACTGCGCCGGGAAGTCCCGGAAGGTTCCGGCCAGGATCGGATTGAGCGGATCGAGTCATCGCTGAGGGGGCTGGCCCGCCTGTCGGAGAAGCTGATGCAGTTGGCCAAGGCGGAAGGCGCAGGCCTGATCGGTGCCCAGGCTCAGGACATGGTGCCGGTATTGCGCCATGTCCTGGAGGATTTCCGGGCCGGGGAAGGGCGTCTGGTACTGGATTTGCCGGACTCGGAACCGGTCTTGTCGACCATGGATCCCGACGCCTTTGCCATTCTGCTCCGCAACCTGATCGAGAATGCCCTCAAGCACGGGCCGGAGGACGAAGACGTCGAGGTGCGCCTGGCCAGTGATGGCCTGCGGGTGATCAATGGCGGGCCGGCGGTGTCTCCGGATGTGCTCAACAGTCTGACTGATCGTTTCGTACGCGGAAGCACCCGGGCATCCGGGGCTGGGCTGGGGTTGGCCATCGTCCAGGCCATCGCCCGGGGTGCAGGCAGCCAATTGGTACTGAAATCCCCGGCCAGCGGCCGCAGCGACGGTTTCGAGGCCTCTGTGCGGCTGCCCCAATAGACCCGTTTGTTCAGCTCACTGTCAGCTTCCTTCATTAAGGTAAGGCTCAAAGACTGAGTACCAAGGAGCCTTACCATGTTCAAAAAAGCATTCGCACTGGTCCTTTTGGGCATCGTTGTGATCGGCGGACTGACGGTGGCCTACGGGACCTTCTACGATAAGGGCTTTGCCAGTAGCGTGAGCGGGCTTGTCGGCGCCGGCGAGGATGACGACGAGTGGGAGGAGCACGACGATGACGATTAAGTGGCGACTCCCCCGGGCCTTTGACTTTCTGCTGCTCTGGCACGGCCTGTTTGCCGGCTCGTACACGGTGGCCTATCTCACGTCGGAGGGCGCCTTTGCACTGCACCAGCTGGCCGGTTACATCGCCCTGGCCCTGCTCGCGGTGCGGCTCCTGGTGGCTGGGCTGGTGTCCGAACGCAGCATCTGGTCCCTGCCGTTGCCTTCCAGAACACTTTGGGCCAACTTCGGCAAACGTCTGGCCCGAGGCGACCTCAAGGTGTTTCGCGGGCGCACGCCCCTGGTGCCTCTGTCCGGACTCGCGGTACTGCTAACCCTGGTGGTGGTGACCCTCACCGGCCTGAGCGCGGACTGGTGGGGCTGGGAAGACCTGCACGAGGGCGTGGCCGAAGGCTCTCTGGCCGTGGTGTTCATCCATATTGCCACAGTAAGCCTGGGGCCGCTGTTGCGCAGGCTGGGTCAGACGCAGCGGGCCTGAGCCGGGGATTTGGCGGGTAGCGTGCCTTCCGCCCCAGATCCCCCTCTGGAATGGTATGCGGGCTGAAACGCATCGGGCACTTAGCCCGCATTTCTCACCAAGGCCGATCACAATGCTCGAAAAATTGTTGAATAACAGTCTCCTATATGCGAAATCGACGGATATGCCAAAATCCAAATTGGATCTGTTCGGTTTTTGCCTGCCCCTGGCTTCACATCTGGACCGAATGGCCCTTGGACGGGGCTGCGGCCACGCCCGGCGGCCCATTCGGCCCACCTGTTTCGCCAGGAGCACGCAAAAATCCGAACCCTTGGTGAGAAATGCGGGTTAGGGGCATGCGCTTCTGTTGATGCTTATCAACGCCAAGCCAGGGCAGGCTCTATATAGTGCGGCATACCCATTCTGTTCTATTGGCGGCGTGATGGGTCGGGGCGCAGTCGCTACCGGTACTCTGGACCTCAGTCGTATCGCTGGCATTGAACCTGTTTGCATTGTCGAGCGTTCCGCTGAAAGAATGGTTATTCAAGCCGCAACGGGAGATCACGGTGAGACGTCAGGAAACCTTCAATTTCTATTCTCACCTGGCAGGCATGGTGCTTGCGGTGGTCGGTATGGTGGTGCTGCTGGTGCATGCGGCGTCGTCGCCGTCTCTGATGCTGACCGCCCTGGTTTACGGCCTGTCGGTGGTGTTTCTGTTTTCTGCCAGTTCTCTCTATCACGCCTTCAAGACCCAGGAAAACGAACTGTCCTTCTGGCGCAAGTTGGACCGGCTGGCGATTTTCGCCATGATTGCCGGCACCTATACCCCGGTTTGTTACTTTTTCCTCGACGACGCCTGGCGGGTGCCGATGATAGCCCTTCAGTGGGGGCTGGTGGCCCTGGGGGTGTTTACCCAGATTTTCTTTCCCCGGGCGCCGCGAATGTTGTATGCGGTGATCTACCTCATCATGGGCTGGTTGCTGGTACTGCCCATCAGGCAGGTGCTTGACGCGATGACCGTTTTGCAGGTGACACTGCTGTTCGCCGGCGGTGCGGCTTTTACCCTGGGGGCTCTGTTCTATGCCTTTAAGCGCCCGTTGCTCAAGCCGGGGGTGTTCAGCTTTCACGAGTTGTTTCACGTCATGGTGCTGCTGGGTGCGGGCAGTCACTATGCGCTGGTGTATGACGCCTTCTCCAACTTCCAGGCCGTGAATGGCTGACAGGGGCCGGGAATGACAACAGCGCCCTGCAACGTGGCGAGCCCGTCGTCCCGGTTAGTGGAGGAGGAAGCTCAGCGCTTTGCCCGGGAGCGTTCGGCCCATTATCTGGAAGGGGAAACCAAGTCCGGGGCGATCGGCGCGCCTTACCTGCTTTACCGTCCTGAGGCCCGGACCGGGGTGCTGCTGGTGCATGGGCTGATGGCCGCGCCGGAAGAGGTGCGGGAATGGGCCGAGGCTCTCTATGCCCAGGGTTACACGGTTTATGCCCCGCGCATGGCGGGACACGGCACCTCGGCGGAAGATCTGGCGGGGCGCAGTGCCGGGGAGTGGCTGGCATCGGTCGAGCGCGGTCATGAGATCCTGCGGGGGTGTTGTGAGCAGGTGGTGGCAGCGGGCTTTTCCACCGGCGGTGCGGTGGTGCTGCACTCGGTTATTGACCAGCCTCAAGCCTTTGCCGCGGTGATCAGCGTCAGTGCGCCGCTCCGATTCAGGAAATTTTCTGCCCACTTTGCCCGGCCGTTAAGCCTCTGGAATCGGGTGTTCCAGGCATTGGGCATCGAGCGATTGCGCAAGCCGTTCGTCACTAACCACGCCGATAACCCCCACATCAACTACCTGCGCTGTCCGGTGCATTCCATCGCTCAGATACAGCACTTGATGGGCGATGTACGCCGCGGCCTGCCGTCGATCCGCATCCCGGCCCTGATCGTGCACGGCGACCATGATCCAAAGGTGGATGTGCGGGGTGCACGCGAGCTCTATCGGCGACTCGGCTCGCCCCATAAACGTTATCGGGAGGTCGCCTCAGACCGACACGGCATTGTCCGGGGAGAAGTGGGCCAGCATGTGTTTGCCGAGGTGGCAGCCTTCCTGGCCGAAGTCGCGCCGGCCGGGGCAGCCCGAGCCACTTGATCGGTACAGTGCGTTTTGGTGGTGCATGGCCACCCACCCGATCGGCACCATGCAGCCGGTCAATCAGTGGGACCGCCATTTGCGCTCTTTGGCACCGATTCCAGCCATTCCCATGCCCTATCCCTATGAACCGCCACTAGTGGCCCTTCATCATTTCCGGTAATCTCGCTCCCCAAGCTATGTAAGGAGTACAGCATGGACTGGAGTATCACTCACCTCTGGTTGATCGTGGCGCTGGTTTTGGGGCTGGCGGAGCTGGCCTCGGGAGCGTTTGTGTTGCTGGCCCTGGGTGTTGCTGCGGGTCTGACGGCGATCGTGGCGGCACTGCAGGTGTCCTTCACCGGGCAATTGGTGGCCATGGGGCTGTTTTCGGCCGTGTTGGTGCCGTTGGCTCTCTTGTATATCCGGCCGAGATTGTCTCCGCGTGGTGTCAATTACGGGACCACCGGTACCGGCGTTGAGGTGGGGCAGCGGTACCGCACGGAAAAGCGTGATTTTGATGGCGCGACCGGCGTGAAGATCAATGGGGATTTTTATCGGATCAGGGTTGCCCGAACCGGAGAGCAGGAGCTGCCAGCCGGCACAACCGTGATCTTTGAACGGTTCGATGGAACGACCGCTATCGTCCATCGGGCCCCCGCAAGCAAGGAGTAAAAGGAAAATGGAAACTATCCTGTCACCGGGTCTGGTGATCAGTCTTATTTTTGTGATTCTGGCCATTGTGCTGCTGGCCAAGGGCCTGGTGATTGTTCGCCAGTCCGAGGTGATGGTGATCGAACGGCTGGGGTCGTTTAACCGCATCCTGGAAAGTGGCGTGAACATTATCGTGCCGTTTCTGGAAAAACCGCGGCCGATCACCATCATCCGCTACATCCGTTCCGGCACGGAGTATCACCCCATCAGCAGCGAGGAAACCCGTATCGATCGCCGTGAAACGGTGATGGACTTCCCCGGCCAGCCGGTGGTGACCACGGACAACGTAACCGTGAAGATCAACGGCGCGCTGTATTACCAGATCATCGATCCGCGCCGGTCGGTGTACGAGGTGGCCAACATGAGCCAGGCGGTGGAAGTGCTGGCCAAGACCACGCTGCGTTCCGTGGTGGGCAAGATGGAGCTGGACCGGCTGTTCGAGTCCCGCTCTGAAGTGAACAACGCCATCCAGGCGGAAATGGAAGAGCCGGCATCGAAGTGGGGTGTGAAGATCACCCGGGTCGAGGTGCAGGACATCGAGATGCCCGAAGAGGTGGAAGAAGCCATGCGCCTGCAGATGGCCGCCGAGCGAAAGCGCCGGGCGACCGTGACCGAGGCGGAAGGCGAAAAGGCTGCGGCGATCGCCAAGGCGCAGGGTGAAAAGGAATCCGCCATTCTGACAGCCCAGGGCGACAAGGAATCGGCGATCCTCCGCGCCCAGGGGGAGCAGGAATCGATTCGCCTGGTGCTGAATACCCTGGGCGAGTCGGAAGAGAACAAGCGCACCGTCGTGGGTTATCTGCTGGGGCAAAGCTACATCAAGGTGCTGCCCAACATGGCCCAGAATGGGGAACGGATCTTCGTGCCTTATGAATCGTCGGCCCTGCTGGGCTCCATGGGCATGTTCCGGGAAATGGCCGGTAGTCCGGAGGATGCGGTTCGGCAGCTGATTCAGCGAGATGGGCTCAGAGGCGGTGTGGTCGGTTCGGCAGCTGACTGATCTTTGCCCGCTCCGACTGCCCCTGGCCATCGAACTTTCGGTTGCGGGCCGTCCAGGATTCGAGCCTGGGGAGATTCAGGCTCGAATCGCTTTCACCCTGGGCGCAGCTCTCTGTCTCGCTTGCTCCAGAGATATCAGGGTTCGTCCGCATCGCCGCTTGAGGCCTGGCGACGGCCATTTTTCTGGATAGCTTCCACAGCGCCCTTGATCTCCTCACGCAACCAGCCATGCGCCGGATCCTGCCGGTATCGCGAATGCCATGCCATGTTCACCGGAAAGATGCCCAGGTCCGCAGGAGGCTGCATGATGCGTAGCCGCGGATCCTGTTCGAAGCGGCGGCAGATCAGGTTGGGGAGGGTGGTGCAGTAGTCTGTTGCGGCGATGAGGTCGGGGATGGAAAGGAAGTGGGTGACGGAGACCGCCAGGTCACGTTTGAGCCCGGTCTGGGACATGGCCTGAAAAAGGCCGGCCTTGAGCCGTCCCGGGGGTTGCATGTTGACGTGCTTGAGGCCTTCGAAGGCTTCCTTGCTCAGCTTTTCACCGGCGATCGGGTGGTCGGCGCGCAGGAGGCAGGAGAGGCCATCGGTCATCAGTTCCTGAACCACCAGGTTCTCCGGGGGATCGACCACGCGGCCGAGCACCAGGGCGGTGTCTCCGGAGACGATACCGGTTTCCGACAGATCGGCGCCGAAGGGGATGACGCGAATCTGGATGCCGGGCGCCTTGGTCTGCAGACGCTGCATCAGGGCCGGCAGCAGGACGTATTCCACATAGTCGTTGGCGGCGATGATGAAGCGTCGTGTGGTGGTGGACGGGTCGAAATGCTGTTGTTCCAGCACCACGTGATCGATCTGCTCCAGAGCCTGTCGTAGAACCGGTCCGATGGCCAGGGCTTTTTCCGTGGGACGCATGCCGTAGCGTTCGCGGATGAAGAGCGGGTCTTCGAACAGTTCCCGACAACGGTTGAGGGTATTGCTGAGCGCTGGCTGGGTGATGCCCAGACGTTCAGCCGCTCGGGTGACGCTGCGTTCTTCCAACAGGGCTACCAGGGTGCGAAGGAGATTCAGGTCGTAGCGCATCAGATATTCAATTATGAAATAACACGAATAAAAGAAATAAACTGGGTCAATTCTACGTGGTAGGGCATGGTGAGGGTCAAATAAACCGTAGCAGGAGGATTTGACCATGAGTCGCATTCTTTTCGTTTTGACGAGCCATGACCGCATGTTGAACGGCGACCCCACCGGCGTCTGGCTGGAAGAGTTCGCCGTGCCTTACCTGAAACTCCGTGAGGCGGGCCACGAGGTGACGGTCAGTTCCGTGGCGGGCGGCCCGGTGCCGGTTGACCCCAACAGTGAGCCCGAGGCAGCGCAAAAGGAGGCCTGGGCGGAGGCCATCGAGCAACTGAAGGATACCCCGGCGTTCCTGGAGCTGAACGCGGATGACTTCGATGCGGTCTACCTGCCCGGCGGACACGGAACCGTGTTCGACATGCCTTACAACCGTGCGCTGCATCAACTGCTGTACGATTTCGATCGCACCGGTCGGGTGATCGCCAGTGTCTGTCATGCCCCGGCCGTGTTTGCCGGTATGCGTGACAAGGATGGCAAGCCGTTCATCGCGGGTCGCAAGGTTTCCGGCTTCAGCGATTCGGAAGAGCAGGGCGTCGGTGGCGTGGAGAAGGTGCCGTTCCTGTTGGAGTCCCGTCTGAAGGAACTGGGGGCAGACTACCAGCCAGGCGATGACTGGCAGCCCATTGCCGTTCAGGACGGCAAGCTGATCACTGGTCAGAACCCGCAGTCCTCAGCGGCGGTGGCTGACAAGCTGATAGCTGCATTGGCATGAGTGGGTCAGGGGCTGCCAGCCCCTTTCCGTCATGGACTGCATTAATGAATCAAAGGATTTGGCAGATCGCTGCAACAGGAGGAATATAGCGAAGGAGGGACAGTTCATTGCGGCCGCCAACGCGGTAGCCAAGGAAAGGTGGCGTTGTTGCAGGGTGTGTAGCTGTCCGGGTTCTGGATAGCCAGGGAAGGGGATGTCATGACGACAACGCGCGTATGTGCTCTGCAGATGCAGGGCAAAGTGGCCGATATTCAGTACAATCTGGCCCATGTGCGGGAGCTGCTCGACGAAGCCGTGCGCCTGAAGGCGCAGGTTGTGGCGGTTCCCGAGTTCTTCACCACTCCCATTGTGGAGGATCCGCGCCTGTGGGCGTGCAGTCTTCCGCCTGATAATCCCGCCCTGGATCTTCTGCGACGCTACGCCTTGGATTATGGCCTGCTGATTGGCGGCTCCTATCTTGAAAAGCGCGGCGAGGACGTTTTCAACTGTTACGTCCTCGTGCATCCCGATGGCTCCGTTACCCGCCATGACAAGGATCGCCCGACCATGATCGAGAACGCCTACTACATCGGGGGGCAGGATCCCGGCATTCATGAATCCTCCCTGGGAACCGTGGGCACCGCCGTGTGCTGGGAAACAATGCGAACGCAGACCGTGCGTCGTTTGCGGGGGCGGATCGATTTTGTGATGTCCGGGAGCCACTGGTGGTCTCCGCCGCTCAATTGGCCCGTGCTGAAAAAGTTCTTTCACACCATGGCCGACATGAACGCCGACTACCTGGAAAGCGCCCCGGGCACTTTTGCGCGTCTGCTTGGGGTGTCCAATATCCATGCCTCTCATTGCGGACCGCTGGTGGGGAAACTGCCGCTGTTGCCACCGCCCGTGCATCCCGTGGCCTATCGCGGTGAGTTGATGGGGGAGGCGCAGATCATCGACAACCGGGGGCAGTGCCTGGCCCGGCGGCAGCGTCATGAGGGGCCGGGCGTGATCCACGCCGAGCTTGAGCTGGTGCCAGGGGAAGTGACATTGGCGCTGCCGGATCGATTTTGGATTCCCCGGTTGAAATGGCGTTTTCGTTTTTTCTGGCATCAACAGAATCTGTGCAGCCGGATGCTGTACCACAAGGCTCGACGGGCGGGGTGGCTGTCCGTGTACCCGGGGGGTGATTCAAGCCAACACCGGGGATCCAGGACGCAGCAGGTTACCTGAGCTAGGGAGAGGCGCCTTGAAAAACACCTTCTGTAACTCGAATCGCAGGAAAACGCCGGTAAGTCGGTGTTTGTGGGGGCGTTGGCGACAGATGGCCTGGCCCGGATGATGAACCTTTTGCAAGGATCGCGGTTATCCGTCCGCAAAGCTTGTCGGTTTCCTCGGGTTTGGTCCAGACTGAGGTTATCCAGTCCGCTTAAATGACCACTGATGGGTGGGTCCGGCCATGCGTAGGATGCACGGAGAATACCGTCGGCATAGGCGGTCCAATATTTGGATGCCGGTGGACATAAGCTATGCCAGCGAAACGCTGGAAGCCAAGACGGTGGACGTATCAACCAGTGGGATGCGTCTGCAGAGGCCCGGGAACCTGTTCCTGCGACCCGGGGAAAAGCTCGATATCACCTTCCGTAACAAGGCGGATACCACGGTCCCCGCGACTGTGGCCCATGTGGGCAAGTCCCATATCGGTTTGCAGTTTTACCGGCGACAGCTTTCCGAATATGAGCTGAGAGAACTGTATTCCGTGGCGCCGGTCTGGCAACGCTTCTTTGCCCGGGCGAGGCGGGCGCTCTGGATGCACAGCCGCCGTTTTGGTGTGTTGGCGGCCAATACCTTTCTGCGCCGGGCAATCGTTGGGGTGGTGCGGCCCCATTTTGTGTTTGCGGTTTACGGCACCGAAAAGGAAGCGGATACCTATTTCACGCCCGGCATGGCCCGACGCATGCCGCCCAACCTGGTATTGGGCTTCATCCGCAATCAGCACATGCGCGGGTTGCTGGTGGCATCGCAAACCTTTGAGGAAGAACTCCAGCAGGATTCGGGCAAGGTGCAGGCCTATATCGACCAGTTGCGTGCGGATTTTCCCGAGGTTCAGCGTATCGCCCTGGTTGGACGGTTACCCAATTTCGTGAAAAAGGCCGGTATTGAGATTTCCGCGCCCCTGGTCGAGGGGAGTCTGGGTACCCGCTACATGATCTGGGATGTGGCCCGGCAGATGAAAGCCCTGCCACGTTATGCCCAGCATAAGAGCATCGTGGTGCTCGGTGGTGCCGGTCGGATCGGCAATGCCGTGTGTGAAGATCTGACCGGGGAATTCGAAACGGTGATTGCGTTCGACCCCCGGTACGAAGAGGAGGAGCAGCTCCAAGTCAACGAGGGCACCATCATTCGCACCTCCAACGTCGCCCGACTTCAACCGGAGCAACTGTATATCGGGCTGACCCACCACGGCGATGTCATTCTGGATCTGAGCCCCCACATGCCGGCCGGTTCGCTGATCGCCGATGATACCCACCCCTGCATTAGCCTTGAGGCGCGAGAGCAGTTGCAGGAACAGGAGATTGCGGTGGAAAAGGTGGTGCTCTCCCATGAGGAGTTCCTGATGTGGCCGCGCATGCCGGCCTGGAACAACCGGGACATCCCCGGCTGCCTGGTGGAGGCTCTCGTACTGCTGCAGCATCCGAAACTGGAAGGACAGGATTTCCTGTCATTTTGCCATGAGGCGAAAAAGATGGGGTTCGTGGGGCGGCTCATCAGGCCTCTGGACGAGTAGACCGGGAGCGGATGATGTGGTCATTCCGGGGTGTAGCGGTTGCGATCCTGATTCTGTTGGTGGTGGCGAACACCTACGCGCAAACACTGACCCTGGGTGATCAGGATGTGTATTCCCTCAACGATCAGTTGGCCTATGTGGAAGACAGCTCCAAGGCCCTGACCCTGCAGCAGGTGATCCAGTCGGACCAGTGGCAGCAGAAGCGGGACGCCGACACGCTCAATCTTGGGTTTACCGACAGCGTGGTCTGGCTCAAGACATCGATACGCATTCCGGAAAGAACCGACCAGCCCTGGTATCTGGTGATTCCCTATCCGCTTTTGGAAGAAGCTGAGCTGTATGTGCTGCGTGATGGAAGCCTGCCCGCCGTGTACCAGACCAGCCGCGCCAAGGCCATGGAGGGCCGGCCCCATGCCCAAAGCTATCAGGTTACCCTGCCTTTGCCGCGCGATATCTCCGGGACCCTCGATCTGGTGCTCAGGGCGAATTCTTCCACATCCCTGCAAGTGCCCCTGGAGCTTTGGCGCCAGGATTACCTGCTAGACCAGTTTGCCCAGGAAAGTCTGTATTGGGGGGTGTATTTCGGCCTCCTGGGTGCGCTGGTCATCTATAACCTGTTTCTGTTTCTCTCGATCCGTGATCCTGCTTACGGCTACTACGTGCTCTATCTGATTGCCCTGAGTCTGCTCATGCTGTGCCTTTCCGGGGTGGGGCAGGCCTTTGTCTGGGCGGAAGCGGTATCGACAACCCGCTACGTCCTGTCCAGCAGTACCGGCTTTGTCTCATTGTGGGCGCTGCTCTTCGCGCGCAGTTTTCTCAAATGGCGCGGCTTTCCGGCCAGATTGGACCGCAGCATGCGGGTGACGGCATTGCTGGCGGCGGTGCTGATCGTCATGACACCGTTTTTTCCCATCTATGGGGCCTTGTTATCCGGGCTTCTTGGGGGACTGGTGATTACCCTGCTGATCACCGCCGGACTGGCGAGCCTCGTGGCCGGGGTGCCGATTGCCCGGTATTTCGTGCTGGCATGGACAGCGCTGGCCACTGGAGTGGCCCTGTACCTCCTGAATATCTTTGACCTGCTTCCAGTGAACATCTTTACCAATCACGGCATTGTGGTGGGGTCTGCCGCCGAGGTGCTGCTGCTGTCTTTTGCGTTGGCCCACCGCATCAAGGAAGAGCGGGCTCATAAAATCGCCGCGCTGGAGCGGCAGCAGCAGGCGGAACGTCGGGTACGGAGGCTGGAGCTGGAGACCCTGGAGCGGGCCATGCATGATTCGGTTACGCGGTTGCCCAACACCTCTCTGCTCAATCACCGTCTGCGTGAATTGCTGGCCAAGGACTGCCATGTGGCTGTGGTGCTGGTGCATTATCCGCAGGTGAAGGATATCGCCTCCAGTATGGGGCACAGTCTTGCGGAGACGGTGTTCCTGCAGTTGGCGCAAAAGCTCAATCACGTCCTGTCCGGCCCGGAGGCGCTGGTGTGTCTGGAGGGCAAGGGGCCAGCCTATGTGGCCATTCCCGAGTTCGGTTCTGCGGCCTTTCTGGTGGACCTGAACCGGCTGGATAAACCGCTCACGCCATTTATCGAGTCCATGGCCGGCCAGCACGAGATTTCCGTGAATGCAGTCAGACTGCCGCTGCTGATGATGCATTGCGGCGTGGCCCAGTATCCGGAAAACGGGGAAACCCCGGAGGTGCTTTTCCAGCATGCCCTGGCGGCCATGGAAAGCAGCATGCGCAGCAAAGTGCCGGTGCAGATCTATAACGACGATATCTCCGCCTTCGCCCGCAGGCGTCTGGCCCTGATGAGCGCCTTGCCACCGGCCATCGAGGAGGGTGAGCTGGAGTTGTACCTGCAGCCGCAGATGAGCCAGACAGGGCAGGATCTGGTGGGGGCCGAAGTCCTGCTGCGCTGGAACAGTGCGAAATTCGGGCCGGTGCCGGCTTGGGAGGTGATCGACATTGCCGAAAACGCAGGCCTGATGGATCTGCTCTCCCGGTTCGTGGTGCGGGAAGCTCTGAAAACCCTGGCGCGACTTGAAGAATGGGGGTTGCCCATCACCTGCAGCATCAATTTGTCGGTCAAGAACCTGACCGATACGCATTTCGTCACTGATATGCTGGCGGATGCCCGCAGGCAGGGCGTAGCCATGGACCGCCTGGTCTTCGAAGTCACCGAAACCGCCATGATGCAAAACATGGATGTGGTAATCGGGTCATTACTGATGATCGCCGATGGTGGCAGCAAGGTGGCACTGGATGACTTTGGTACCGGTTATTCCTCCCTCGCTTACCTGAGCCGGTTGCCCATTCACGAACTGAAGATTGACCGGTGCTTTATCAGCCAGATGAACGCCAACCGCAATGATCTCTGGATAGTGGAAAACACCCTCAAGCTGGCCGAAACCCTGCAGCTGGAAACCGTGGCCGAAGGGGTGGAAGACAGTGCAACGCTGGAGCTGCTTACCCAACTGGGCTGTCATCGGGTGCAGGGGTACCAGTTCGCCAGGCCCATGCCGGTGGATCGCTTTTACGAATGGGCCATGGAGCGCAAGGCGGGCTAGGTTCAAGAATCCGGGGCGCTTTAATGGGGCCGGTCCGCTTCCCGTTCGGCATGGTAGTGGGCGTGGATCTGGTCGCTGGTCAAGGTTGACCCCTTGTCGGTGGATGAAGTCGGTCGGGACAGTCTCAGCCCCCGCTCCAGGTATTGCCGGATATCCACCCCGAAACTGCCATTGGGCCATTCCCGGGCCACCTGCACCGGTTCGCCGGCATCGGCATGGAGTTGCGATAGATCGAGGACACGTTCCCGGCAGGGGTTGTGATGTTTATCGAGGACCACCAGGGTGACCGGTCGCAGGCGATTATTGCTGTGGGAGCTCAGGACAATGGCAATCTCGCCTGAAGTCAGCTCCACCAGACAGCCCGGCGGGTAGATGCCGATAAAGCCAATGAAGCTCAGGGCAATCTCCTCGTCGAATTGTTCGCCGCGGCATTTGTAGATGATATCCAGGGCCTGATGGGAGGGGCGTGCGCTGTCGTAGACCCGGTGGCCGGTCATGGCATCGTAGGCGTCGACGACCGACACGACTTTGGCGAAGAAGGGAATCTGGTCGCCAGAGAGACCCCGGGGATAGCCGTTGCCATCTATGCGTTCATGATGGGCATGAGCCACGTCCACGGCGATGGGTTCCAGGCCGTTAATGCTCATCAGCACCCGGCGCCCGTATTCGGGGTGGCGCTTCATTTCCCGGAATTCATCGGGGGTGAAGGCGCCGGGTTTGTTCAGGACTTCATCTCTTATCTTGATCTTGCCGACATCGTGCAGCATGGCGCTGATGGCGAGCGATTCGATCTCGCCCTGGAGCAATCCAAGGTGTTTGCCGAATGCCGCGGCCAGCACGCAGACGTTCATGCAATGTTCAGCGGTATAGCCGTCCTTGGTGCGGATGCGCGTCAGCCACATAAGCGCATTGGAATTGCGCATGATGCTCGACACGGCTTTCTGGACCACCGGCCTGACTTTATTGAGCTCAATCACCTTGCCCAGGCGTACCGAGGCCAGAATATCCTTGGCCAGGCTGCGGCATTCATGAAAGCTGTCCATGGCGTTGGCCATTTCCTCTTCCATGGAAACCGTATGGATATAGGTGGTGCGTTTTCGGACATGGGGGCTGGCGCCGGTCGGGCGGCCCTTGGCAGACGAGACAGAAGCATCCACCTCAACCTGCCCCTCGATGTAGACGAACTGGCAGTGTTCGCGAAGGGCCTGGATGTCGTCGTTGGAACGAATCAGGAAGCCCTGCATGGGGAAATCGGTTTCGGACCAGGGGCGATCCAGGCGGGTCACATACATGCCGATCCGAAGCTGATCGACGGTCACTGAGGTTTCAACGATTTCCGTGTACGCCATGGTGGTCCACTGTTTTTGGAATTCCGGATTCTCAGATTACCGAAGCTTGGACCGGAAGTGTTTGAAATCACGTAAAACATGTCGTCAGGGTGTGGGTATGTGTTGGCGATCCTTTTGTCAGGTGGATGTACGGGGCCGGGGGCCCAGCTTGTCCTAAGGCGGTTACCCCTTATCGACCCTGCAGGCATACCGCCCACAGTAGCGTCTGTCTGCCCAGCGTACGTACACTCGGTTCACAAGGGGATGGATAACGGGCCACAGCAGTGGGCGGAAGAGCCAGCCCCAGCGGGTGTGTGACCAGGCTACAACGGTGGCTTCGACCCCAATGGACCAGTGTCCTTTCGCATTCCGCAAATGCAGCCGTTTCAGCAGCGCTTCCCGGCTGGCGTTTTCCGGCAATTGGGCGTCAGTCAGTCCGTGAATGTCCTGAAGTCGGAGTTGGCTGTCGCCCAGGTGCCCAAGAAGCCGGATCTCCTTCATGCATTGGGGGCACTGGCCATCGTAGTAGAGCGTATCCATGAGTCTTTTGATATCTGGCCTTGTCTGTCGTAATGCTTGACGGTTGGCTGCTAATAGTCCAATTATGAGAACACTGTTGTTACATTCTCCCTTGATACCGGAGAGTCCTTCATCCACCGGGCGGATACCGCTCGGCCCTCAGCATTAGCCGGCCATCGTGCCGGTTTGTCTTGCAGTTCCAGCTGTTCCCCGGACGTAAGGGGATGAGCCTCGACACACCGTCATTTGAGGTGACGGGTGGGGAGAAGCCCATACACCTGGCTCGTATGTCATCTTTACGCCCCGGGCGTTTGCATGGATTACGGGCCATCGACAGATAGGAACAGGCCATGTTCATGACCGAAGCAGCGGATGTGCTGCCGCCATCGGACGGCAATGAAGCCGATGGCGCGCCTTTTGTGAATGTCAGTCGTCGTGGTTTTCTCAAGGGAGTCAGCGCCGGTGCACTGGTCATCGGCTTTGCCTTGCGCGGTGGCCATGTGTTGGCTGACTCCACGGCAGGTGGGCTAAAGGACGTGGAGGGCGGCGATGCAACGCCTTCACTGTTTATTGCGATTGAGCCAGACGGCACCGTCAAGCTGACCTGTCACCGCTCGGAAATGGGCCAGCAGGTGTGGACCTCCATGGGTCAGATCATGGCTGATGAGCTGGAGGCGGACTGGAACCGTGTGGAGATCGTTCAGGCTTTGGGGCACCCACGCTATGGCGATCAGAATACCGACGGTTCGCGCTCGGTGCGCCGTAACTTCCATCGCTTGCGGGTGGCCGGAGCGGCCATGCGGACCATGCTCGAGCGGGCCGCAGCCGAGCAGTGGGGAGTGGACGCGGCTGACTGCCAGGGAGAGCTGAACGTGGTGAAGGGCCCCGGTGGCCGCCGAGCCGATTACGGTGAGCTGGCCGAGGCAGCGGCCTCACAGCCGATCCCTTCGGAGAGTGAGGTCGGTCTGAAAAAGCGCGACCAATGGCGCCTGATTGGCAAGCCGGTTCCGTCATTGACGGTGCCACGCATCGTCAAGGGGCAGGGCACCTTTGGCATTGATGTGCAGCTGCCGGATATGTTGATCGCGGTGATTGCCCGGCCGCCGCAGGTGTTTGGCAGCGTTCGCAAAGTCAACGACAAGGCAACGATGGCGGTCCCCGGGGTGGTCAAAACGGTGCGACTGCCAGACCTGGAACCGCCGGCCGGCTTCAAGGCCCTGGGGGGCGTCGCGGTAGTGGCGGAAGATACCTGGGCGGCGATCCAGGGTCGAAAAGCGTTGCAGGTGGAATGGAACCCCGGGCCCAATGCTGACTATGATTCGCAAGCCTTCGCCGAGCGCATGCTGGAAACCGCCCGTTCGCCTGGTGATGTGCGGCGCGACCGTGGCGATGTTATGGCCGCCCTGCAGCAGGCCGACCAGCGTATCGAAGCGGATTACTACGTCCCGCATCTGTCCCAGTCGCCCATGGAACCGCCAGCAGCTACGGCGCGCTGGCAGGGTGATCGGGTGGAGTGCTGGACCAGCGTGCAGGCGCCTCAGGCGGCGCGGACCAATATTGCCAAGGCCTGTGGGGTGCCGGAAGAAAACGTCACCGTCCATGTGACCTGGCTCGGCGGGGCCTTTGGTCGCAAATCGAAGCCTGACTTTGCCGTGGAAGCGGCGCTGGTGGCAAGGGAGGTTGGCCGGCCGGTAAAGGTAACCTGGACCCGCGAAGATGAAACCCAACACGGCTATTACCATTCCGTGAGTGCCCAACATATGGAGGGCGGACTGGATGCTGATGGCAAGTGCACCGCTTTCCTGCATCGCACCGTATTCCCGCCCATTCCGTCCACTTTCCAGGCCGGGGTCGAAAAGCCCTCCTGGGGGGAATTAAGGCTGGGTGCGACCGACAACCCCTTTGCAGTACCCAACCTGCGGTTGGAATCCGGCGATGCCGCTGCCCATGTGCGGATTGGCTGGTTGCGATCCGTAGCCAATATCTATCACGCCTTTGCCATCCAGAGCTTTGCTGCGGAACTCGCCCATGCCGCCGGCCGGGACCAGAAAGACTATCTCCTGGAGCTCATCGGTCCGCCGCGCCACGTCAACCCGCGGGAGGAAGGGGCCGAGTACGACAATTACGGCGATCCGCTATCGGAATACCCCATCGACACCGGGCGCTGGGCCAATGTCGTGCGGGAAGCGGCGGCTATGGCCGACTGGGGGCGCACGCTGAAAAAGGGGCACGGACTGGGCATAGCCGCCCATCGCTCGTTTTTGAGTTACGTGGCCACCGTGGTGGAAGTTGCCGTGGACCCAAAGGGCCACCTGACCATTCCTGGCGTCTGGTCCGTGATTGATGCCGGTACCGTGGTTAACACCCGCCACGTGACCACCCAGATGGAAGGCGGCACGCTCTATGGGCTGTCGAATGCGTTATTCGGTGCCATTACCGCGAAAGATGGAATCATCCAGCAGGCGAACTACCCCGACTGGCGCCTCATGCGCATGAATGAAGCGCCCAGGGCGATGGAAGTGAAGATCGTGGAATCAAATGCCCCGCCCGGTGGCGTGGGGGAGCCTCCGACGCCACCCGCCGCACCGGCGCTGGCCAACGCCATTTTTGCCGCCACCGGACTGCGTATTCGGCGGCTGCCGATTTTTGACACGGATCGTCGCGATCGCTTACCCATCGAAGGCTTGAGCTAAGGAGGCCTGCCATGGCTATCACATTGAACGTCAACGGTACCCGGCATGAGCTCGAAGTGGCCAAGGGCACTCCGCTGCTCTGGGTGTTACGCGATCGCCTGGGACTGACTGGCACCAAGTACGGTTGCGGAGTGGCCCAGTGCGGCGCCTGCACAGTGCACGTCAACGGTCAGCCACGGCGCGCCTGTGTCACGCCGGTGGAAAACGTAGGCGAGGCTGAAGTACGGACCATCGAGGGAGTGAAGGGGGAGGTGGCCGATGCGGTGCGCACCGCCTGGCAGGATATCGATGTGCCCCAGTGTGGCTATTGTCAGGCCGGTCAGATCATGTCGGCCGTGGCGTTGCTGGAGTCGGTGCCCAATCCCGATGACGAGGATATCGACCGCGGCATGGCAGGCAACATCTGTCGGTGTGCCACCTACATGCGGATCCGTCGGGCCATAAAGAACGCGGCCAAGGGGACTGAGGCATGAAACAGGGATGGGTAATGGTCCTGCTGGGACTGATAGCAGCCTGGAGTGTGGCGGCGGCCGACGAGGCCGGCAGCGATCGCGACAGGTTGAAACCGTTGGCGAGCTTCAAGAAGATTGATAACGACGAGGAGCGGGGCCGCGCCCTGTTCCAGGAAATCGGCCGGGTGCTTCAGCACCCCCGCTGCACCAATTGCCACCCTCGGACGGACCGGCCTCTGCAGGGGGAAGATGGAGCGCTGCATCAGCCCCTGGTGGTGAGGGGACTGGACGGGATGGGCAGTCCACCGGTGATGTGCAATAACTGCCACCTGGATGACAATGTCCAGAACGTGCCCGGCAACCCCCGATGGCGCCTGGCGCCGGCCTCCATGGCTTGGGAAGGTCATTCCCTGAGCGAGATCTGTCGGCAGATCAAGGATGAAAAACGTAACGGCGGTCGCTCATTACAGGAACTGGGTGAGCACATGGCTCATGACCGCCTGGTGGCCTATGGCTGGAATCCGCCGGGACAACTGGAACCGGTGCCGGGCAGTCAGGAGGTGTTTGGAAAGCTCTTCTATGCCTGGATCGATGCCGGAGCCCAGTGTCCGGGATCGGAGTGATGGCCAGTCTCCCGTTGATGCACCCCCACTCCCTGGAAGAAGCCAGGGCGTGGGGGTGTGGTGGTTATGATGCTGGCATGCAGCTCACGCTCATCAACACTGAAACGAAACCTTCTCGCCGGTCTCCTCGTCCAGATAGTCCACCTTCGCCGTCTTGAAGTTGAGATCCACAAACAGCCGGCAGTAGCTGTCGCCATGACGCCAAGCCATGGCCACGCTGGAGTCGTTGGAATAGTTGAGTTCAAAACGCCCGTCAAAGGCGGGGTACTGGGTTCGAAAACGCATGAGTCGCAACAGGCGTTGGACCACCGGCTGCTGGATGGCCTCGTCCACGTCTTCGAGGCTGTAGAAATGGCGGTTGATGTCACGCAGTTCGCCGGTGGCCTCCATCAATTCTACGTTGTTGCATCCGGCCAGCAGTCCCACGTAATACACCTGCGGAATCCCCGGCGCGAAGAACTGGATGGCCCGCGCGGCGATGTAGGCATCGTCGTTCTGCATCAGGGCATCGTAGAAGGTGCAGGTGAGCTGATAGATCGCGCCCACCGAATGAATGTTGGCCGCGGACTTGCGCAGGATCGGATCGGCGCTGCGAGCGTCGATATTGTTGATCAGGATGTGGATCTTGTCTTCCGGCAGCACGCCTTCCACGTCCGGGATACAGATGCCGTCATGGGTGTCGAGCACGGTAATCATGTTACGCGGGCACATGCGCAGCCACTGTTTGAGATAGATGCTGTTGGCGTCCAGCAGGGAGTACAGCAGCAACGGCGGTAACGCGAAGCCATAAGGGTGCATGTTGCGGCGGCTGATGGCGTACTGATAGCTGGTGTGATCGTGGACTTCCGGCAGGCATTCGGCTCCGTGGCGGTGGGCGGTTTCATTGAGCCAGTCAAGGATGCGGTAAACCTCGGGCTCCACCAGAAAACAGCTGGTACCAATGCGCTTGGTGGTGTAGCCGAAGGCATCCAGCCGCAGAAGTTTGACACCGTGGTCGGTGAGGGCGCGGATGTAGTCTTCCATCAACTGGTAGGTGGCGCGGGACTCGTAGTTGAGATCGATCTGCTGCTCGGTGAAAGTACACCAGACACGGCCCTTGTCCCCATTGGCAAAGGTGACTTCCCGGAAGGGTTCCTTTTCCTTGCGAATATGGATCTTGGCCAGGTCTTCCTGGGTGATTTCCCCGAGCTGGTCCACGTGGACAAACAGATCGGCGTAGGGAGAGTGGTAGCCTTGCTGGATAAAATCCTGGAATTCGTCGGATTCATCGGAGATGTGGTTAACGGTCAGGTCCACGCAAAGGTCGTAGCGGGCGGCGATGTATTCGATGTCTTCCCAGGTGCCAAAGGCCGGGTCCACTTCCTTGTGGGTTAGCGGCGAAAAGCCCCCGTCGGCGTTGGAGGGGAAAAAAGGCAGAATATGTATACCGCCGATGGCGTCGGCCAGGTGACGGTCAAGCATGGTGGCCAGATCCCCGAGGCCGTCGCCAATCCGATTGGGGTAGGCGATCAGTTGCACAGCGTTGCGTAGACTCACGGCAAATCTCGCTCTGTAGGATGAATAGAGTCAGGCGATGGAGCGAACATTGTCGCGCCCGTGGCTTTGCTGGTTTTTCTCGCGCCACTGGTTCACCGCGTCGAGGAATTCGTCCCCCCAGTGCCGGATGTCGTAACGGCAGACGGTGTCGTAGGCTTCCGCCATGCGCCGGCGGGCATCGGTGCGTGGTAGCGCGAGGGCGCGATAGCAGGTATGGGCCATTTCCCGGGGATCGTGAGGGTTGGTGAGGATGGCCCCGCGCAGTTCGGCGGCGGCACCGGCAAACTCGGAGAGCACCAGCACACCCCGGCCCTCGGTCAGCCCCTGGGTGGCCACATATTCCTTGGCCACCAGGTTGAGCCCGTCGCGCAGGGGGGTGATCCACATGACGTCAGCCATGGCGTAGTAGGCCACCAGTTCCTCGAACGGCAATCCGCGAAAGAAGAATTGCACCGGCGTCCAGCCCACTTTGGCGAAGCAACCGTTGATCCGGCCGACCGCCTGTTCGATTTCACTCTGCAGTTCTCGATAGATGGTCATCTCCCGGGCGGCTGGCACACAGACCAGCATCAACGTGGCGCGGCCGGCCAGCTCGGGGTGATCGGTGAGCAGCTGCTCGTAAGCCTGCAGTTTCTCCAGGATGCCCTTGGTGTAGTCGAGCCTCTCCACCGATAGCACCAGCCGGGTAGTGCCCAGGTCCTCGCGCAGCGTGCTCATGTGTTGCTGCACCGACTCCAGTTCCAGGGACTGGCGAACACGGTCCACATCCAGTCCCACCGGGTGGGCGCCCAGGCCGATCAGGCGGCCGTTCACTTCTATCTCGGTGGTCATTTCATCCAGGCCCACGGCGCAGCCATAGGTCAGAAAACGGGGCGCGCACCCGGTGCGCTGGGTGACCTTCACGGGCGTGACGCCTCGCACCACGTCCACGAAGTTTTCCGCCTGTCGGGGAATGTGAAAGCCGATGTAGTCGCACTGCAGCAGGCTGCCGACGATCTCCCGGCGCCATGGCAACACGTTGAACACGTCTGCGGACGGGAAATAGGTGTGGTGGAAGAAGGCAATGGTCAGGTCCGGGCGCAGGTCGCGCAGGAACGCGGGGACCATCCACAGGTTGTAGTCGTGGATCCAGACCGTGGCGTTTTTGGCCGCCTCAGCCGCGGTGCGCTCGGCGAACAGGCGATTGACCTTGAGGAACACCTGCCAGTGCTCCTCGTGGAAGCTGGCCCGTTCCCAGAATGTGTGTAGCGTGGGCCAGAAGGCTTCTTTGGAGAACCGCTTGTAGAAAATGTCCACATCGTTCTTGCGTAACGGCACCCGCGCCGCCACCAGGTTGGGGTAACTTTTCGGGTCCACTTCGGTGTGGGTTTCGAACGGCCCCAGATGGGGCTCGTCCACGGACCAGGCGACCCAGGAGCCGGCGGTACCGTTGGCAAAGAAGCTCAGCAGTGTGGGAATGATGCCGTTGGGGGAGGTATGGCGGCGGCGAACGCGCTGGCCCTGTTCCACCGCCTCCTCGTAGGGCAGGCGGTGATAGACGATCACCAGATCGGACTGGCCGGCTTCCAGCAGATCCGGATGCTCGGCGGCAATGCCATTGGGGCCAAGGAAACCAAAATAACCCAGAGCCTGCAGTATGCCACCACAGCCACTCAGACGGGCATGATAGACCCGTGCCCGGCTTTCGGTGGCATCGAGCAGCGCGGGTTCCGATTCGCCAACACAGACCCCGAGGAACCCCTGTTCGTACATCGACAGGTCGTTGAGCGTATCCCCAGCGACCAGCACCGCTTCCGGGTCTATCCCCAAATGATTCACCAATTGGCGCAGAGTGCTGCCCTTATTGATACCCCGGGGCAGAATATCGAGGTATTGGCCGGCGGAAAACAGCACGTCGCAGTCCAGCCGGGTGGCCAGACTGTGGATTTCATCGGTGACCTGTTCCGGCGTGCACAGATAGGAACAGCGCCGCGCTTGTGGCACCTCCTGGCGCTCCAGTCCTTCCATGTCCGCCAGGGCTTCCTCCACGATACGTTCCCCCGGCCACAGCAGATCGATACGGCTCTGTAGCGGTTGTACTGGGTCCTGGTTGGCGCCGTCCACCACGGTACAGCCGACATCGCAGATGATGTAGTCCGGTTCGGGAATCGTCGGGTCGGACAGCAGGGGCAGCACAGATTCCAGCCCGCGTCCGGTCACGAAAACCAGCTGCATGTCGGGGTGAGCGGTGATGAGCTGATAGAGCTTCAGGCGGCTTTGAGGATCGCCGGCGAGGAAAGTGCCATCGAGGTCGGTTGCCAGTAACACGGTGTGCTCCTTGGTGTTTGCAACCGCGGAGTGGCACCGGCGTGGTCAGGTTTTAGGCGGCCAGAATGCCGGCGCAACTCTGCATTCGGTCTGTACGGATGCCTGGCGGTTGCACAAAGAATGAGCTTGCCCTGTGGACTGAGCAGGTACTGTGCCGGAGAAGGGGTAAAGCTATTTAAAAACAATAGGGTAGATTGGCTTTTGGGGCGAGGCGAGAGAAGGGTGCGGCTCGCATTAGCGCTCTGGCGTGGACTATGACGGTGCGTGGCCGCGAACGATGATCGATTTTGGGGCAGTCTATTCCTCTTCGTCGTTGCTTCCCTGGTAGCGCTTGAGGCGGGCTTTGAGCTTTTGCGCGTCAGAGAAATCGAATCCGGTGTCTTCGGATAGCTGATCGGGATCGAAGCGTATACCGCAGCCGGCTTTGACGATGGGGGCTTCGGGGGCGGTTCCGGGAGCTTTGCTGCTGTCTTCTTCGTCGGCGGCCATGGGGCGTGTATCCGCTGTGGTGAAGTGCTTATTGTGCAACAGACCGTGGAGGAGCGCCACGTGCGGTTTTCCGGAACATGACAGCCTGTTTATGGGGGATGAAAGTGGGGCGAGTCAATCCCATGCTTAATGTGTGAGGACAGCAAATCGTCGTCCAGGAAAGGGGCCGGAGCCATGATTGAGCTTGTTGCCGCATCGGATACGTTTTTCCAGTTTGCCGAAACCCTCGTGGTCAGCCATCTGACCCCGTTTTATCAGGCCAGTGGTGTCGACTGGTCACCGGCGCAATTCCGGGAACACTGGGCCCACTCCCAGAATTTCATGTTGCATGTCGATCACGCTGTTGTGGGCTTTGTCTCGTTGATGTTTACACCCCGAGTACTGACTATTCGCGACATCGAGTTGGCCAGCCGCTATCAGCGGCAGGGTATTGGTCGCTGGACTGTAGGCCGGTTGGAACAGTGGGCCGCGGAACAGGACAGGGAGCGTATCAGGGCGAACGTGTTGTCATCGAATCCGGCTCGACTTTTCTACGAACGTCTGGGCTTTGAGCCGATAGGGAAAGATGACGATATTGTGCAGCTGGAAAAAGTGGTTAAAGCCTGAGACACAGGAAAACGGCGCCCGGTGTGAAGAACCCCGGACGCCGTATTGCAGATCCTCAGGCTGTCTGAGGCGCGCCCGAGGGGCGACGGCGGACCCAGCGCATGCCGGATCCGATCAGCACCAATGTTGCCACGTAGAAGATCAGCTGGATTTCCGTGGGTCGAGACTGATAGCCCACCAGGATGTGCAGCAACTGACCGACGACGGAACGCTCAGAGAGGATGTCGCCGGTATCCCAGAGCGGCGCCTGGCTCGGCAGAAGACCTGCCTGGCTCAGGTAGCCGGACGCAGAGGCCGCCAGTCCGGCCGCCAGCAACAGGATCAGCCAACCGGTCACCCGGAACAGCCACTGGGTAGGGATTCGCAGCAGGCCGGCATAGAGCAGACTGCCAACCAGCACGCCGCCAACGACACCCAAGGCACCACCGGCCACCATGGAGCCGGCCGTATTGCCACCGGCCGCCATGCCATACATGAACAGGACCACTTCTGACCCCTCACGCAGTACCGCAAGGCCGGACGCCACGGCCAGGAAGTACAGGGGCAGGGAGCCATCGGTGATGCGGGCACTGACATTGCGCAGATGCGCTACCAGTTCCTTGGCGTGACGGGACATCCATATGTTGTGCCAGGCAAGCATGGCCACGGCGCTCAGCAGAATCCCGGCATTAAACAGTTCCTGGCCGGTGCCCTCAAAGGCGCCAGCAATGACACCGGCGAAATAGGCGACCACCAGGGCACCCAGAATCCCCGCCAGCAGACCGCCGCTGATCCACCGTTTGCGGCCTGGCAGGCCCCGGGTTGCAGCGAGCAGTACCGAAACGATCAGGGACGCTTCGAGTACCTCGCGAAAAACGATTACGGCAGAACTCAGCATTGCGGAACCTCGCTTACTCGACGATCAGTACACCCTGGGCCGTGTCTTCGTTGAACTCACCCATGAACTCGTAGCGGCCCGGCTTGAAGGGCCCGACGTGAAGGGTGGCACTGGTATTGCCGGGAATGATTCTCTCCACATCGAAGTCTTCGCCCTCGAATTCTTCCGGACTGGCGTCTTCGTTGCTGACGACCAGCTTGACCTTCTGCTGCGCCGGGAGCGTCAGTTCGGACGGCTGAAAACGGTGATCCTTGATGGTGAGGTTGAAGGTGGGGGTGGCCGCCATTGCCGGTAGTGCAACAGCAAGCAGGGAAGAGAGGAACAATCGCTTCATGGCAATACCTTCGGTAGATCTCAAATAGGAATCATTAACATACGCGTTTGTAATGCATTATTCAATGACATGGATCAAGCAACCCGGCTTGAAGGCTATTACGGTTGCGCAATGAGGCGGTGTGCCTTTCAAGCGGGTGAGATCAGCCCGCCAGGCCACTGGCCGCCTGGATCGAAGCCTTTTGAAGCTGCTCCAGAGGGACCGGCTGTTCCTGGTAATACAGGCGATTCACCATTTCCGCAAGATCCAGCAGGGCGCGGGCGTCAGGATACCGATGGGTGACTCTTTGACTCCAGTCCATAATGGGCTCACCCGGGGCGCGGGGGATATCGTGGCTGCGCGACATGCGCTGCAGCTGGTAAAGATAGAAACGGGCCGCGGCCCGCGGATCGGCAGGGCGATAGTGATGAATACGCCAGCGTGCCAGAACGCGCAAGAGGCGAGGCTGCCAGCGGTCGCGGGTGGCAAACAGGGCTGCTGCCGCCACCGCCAGTGTGACCAGAAGGGGCAAGGTGGTCAGGATAAACAGTTTGATATAGGCCAGGGCTACGATGGTCGCGGTAAAAAGGGCTTCCCACAGGCTCGCCAGCAGCTTGCGCCAGGTCCACTCGCCGTCGCCCACGGCTTCCTCCGCACGCCGCAGGTTCTCGACATAATCGTTGATTTGTTGGGCGCTCAGGGTTTGTGTCTGGTCCGTGGGAAGCTGGTAGAAGGCGGTGGGCTCGAAGGTGATCCAGCCCGCGTCAGGTATCCAGGCTTCCACCCAGGCGTGGCCGTCCAGGGCGCGAATCTCGTAGTAGCCGGTCATGGGGTTTTTCTGGGTGGCGGAAAAGCCGGTGATGAGCCGAGCCGGAATGCCCTGCGTGCGCAGCATGATCGCCATAGCGCTGGCAAAGTACTCACAGTGGCCGCGGTTCTGCTCGAACAGGAATTTTGGCAGTGGGGTCACGCCCTGGGATTCAAAAATGGATTCGAAGCTGTACTCGTACTGGGTACGCAGGTGGTGCTCCAGGGCCTGGGCTTTGCGAAAATCCGAAGTGGCCGAGGTGGTTACCCGTCGGGCCAGCTGGCCAATGCGGGGATCGAGATCTTCGGGTAGCTGCAGATCCGCTTCCCGAGGGCGCGGCGCGGCGGATACCAGCCGACTCTGAAACCATTCGATGTGGGAATCCACGGTGTAGCGGGTGTCCGGCTGCAGTGGCCCGGGCAGCAGCGGCTGGTCCCATGCGTCCTGGGCAATCACGGTCGCGGGCAGCCACAGCTCTACCGGTTGGGGCGCTGTGGGCAGAAACGCCGAGAGCCGCTGATTGATGCTGATGACCTGGCGGAAATTGCCTTCCAACCGGTCCCTCAGGGTGACGTGGCCGAAGTCCACGCGCCGCTTGCGGTAGCGGTTGGTGCTGGAAAACCAGCGGGTGCCATCAAAACGGTCAAAGGTGCGCACCTTCAGGTAGCTGCCGTGGGCAGCCCGCATGTAGGCCACGATGCCATTGCTGTTGCGGCTGATATTGCCCTCGCCGCTACCCTCGCCGCCGGTCTGATCGGTGTCGCCGCCAGGCTGGCGGATGTCGAACTGGTTATCGAAGCCGCCGTACTGGTAGCCTGGTTGTGTCTTCCGTACCCCTGGTTCGCCTCTGGATTGCGGGCTGCCATCGGAATTCAGGCCGGTGCCGGAATCTTCTCCGGATGCGCCGCGACCCGCTTCCTGTTCCCACTGTTGACTGGTGTAGTAATCCGGCGACGAGGACTCCTGGCTTCCCAGATTGGCGGCTGGCGGCCGGGGCATCAGCAGATAGATCAATGCCGCGACGAATAGCAGCAGAGCGCCCACCCGGAATCGTTGCCAGAAGTTGGGCGCGGGCAGGTCTTCGACACTGTCCGGTCGCTGGTCCAGCCAGATCTGGGCGAAACAAAAACTGACCGCGAGGCCATAAGCGATGAACAGCAGGTAACTGCCGGAGACCGCCTCGGCCGCACCGGCCAGCACAAAAACAAAGGCAATGACGAGTCCGAAATAAAGCTGGCGATATTCTCGCAGGATCAGATTCATGGCGAGTTGCGCGGCGAGTAGCAGCGCACCCAGGGCCCAGACCAGAGTCTGGGTGAACAGCAGGAACAGGAAGGCGGCCAACCCCAGCACAGCCACGCCGTCGGAGAGAGGTTTCAGGGCGTTTTTGCGTTTGCGAGCTGACCAGCCCAGTTGAAGTGTGAGCCATCCCGCCCCCAGGGTAGCCAGGCCGGCGATAAAACCGGTTGCCGGCGAGGTTTGCGCGCCCACGGCGGCCCCGATCCCGAGGGCCAGCTGAACCCCAAACCAGAGGATGACCTGATAGTTATTGATCATGGCCGAACAGCTCCTCCAGATCGCTGTTGCGGTTGACCCACAGTATCTGGTGATCCGGGCCTGCGGGCTGCCAGCCCTCTGCGTAGCGCCGTACCGGGTAGAGGTAGCTTTCCTCCTGGAAAAGGATATCCAGATGGCCTGTGTCGATGGGGGGCAGGGGCGCGCGCTCGCCTTCGTTTCGCAGGGTCACCAGCGCATTAACGGTGCCGAACCGCTCACGGGCCTGGGCCACCAGCTGGGCGTAGTCGGGCCCGCCGTCGGCTTTTACCCAGGCCAGGGGCTCCAGATAGTTGTAGGGGTCTCGGGCCCCTGGCGGCACGGAAAGTTCCAGCGGGTTCAGACCACCCACCACGAGATGCAGCCCAATCTGCTGTTCCACGGCATACTCGATCAGCGATGCGGCGATTGTCACCGCTTGTTCAAAGGTGGACATGGGTGCGTCGCCGATCTCGGACTCGGGCCTTCCGTCTATCACCACTAACAGGTGGGGGCGGTCGTGACTCTCGTATTCGCGGACAATCAACGTCTGGTGGCGGGCCGAGGCAGACCAGTGGATATGCTTGAGGCTGTCACCGAAGCGGTATTCACGGACGCCGGCGAACTCGCTGTTAATGTCTGGGCGCGCGGTCTGGTTATAGCCATCCATGGCGGGGATATCCGACCGCAACGCTGGAAAGGCCTCTATCTTGAAGGTGCGGGGCATTACCACCAGCTGGCAGGGGGGAGTGGCGCGAACGCGCTCCAGGTGGACAAGGCCGAAGGGCCAGCCGCAGCCCAGCCGAATCGAATGAACCGTAAACACACCGCGCCGGTCGCAGGGCTGTTCCCGGGTAAAGCGGATTTCCCGTCGAATGGCCGGGAGACTGGTTAAACAGGGCGCAGCATTGACCCTGCAGGGCAGTGTTTCGTGCAGGGTCAGGTGGTATGCAGGCTTGCGGGACGACACCCGGTATTCCAGACGCAGGGTTTTGCCCGCTTGGGCTGCACCGGATTGTTGGCGTTCGACACGAATACCGCGAATGGCAAGCCAGGGTAATAGCCAGGATATGGCCAGCAGAGCCAATACCAGCGCCAGCAGGCCGTAAAGCAAATCAAGGCCTCGGTTCCAGGCCACCAGAAAGCTGGCCAGGGCGAGAAACCAGAGAAAACGGTGAGCATTGAAATGTCGTCCCAGCCAATCCAGCAGGGGTTTAAGCTGGGCGTCGAGATCACCTTGTGCGGCCATTAGCTGGCAGCCGTCTCGTTGCCCTGGTCGGGGTTATCCGGGACCGGAATGCTGGACTGAAGTTCGCTCCAGAAGGCCTGGCGTTTATCCGCATGAACCAGAGAGGCATCCCGGAAAATCAGCCGATGAGCCAGGACCGGCTCCAGCAGCCGCTGGACCACTTCCGGGGTGACCGCCTTCTTTCCCGTCAGCATGGCCATGGCCCGAGCGGCCCGCATGAGTGCCAGGGAACCCCGTGGACTGGCGCCCATTCGGACCTGTTTATGTTCCCGGGTCGCGCGGACCAGGGCGCTGATATAACGGACCATCTCCCGAGAGAGGCCGATCTTCTCGCATCGGCCCTGAAGTTTTTTCAAGGTGTCTTCCGACAAGACCGCTTCCAGCTCGTCCAGGGGATGACCGGATTGCTGGGAAAGCATGATGCGCTGCTCCTGTTCCGCATCCGGGTAACCCAGACTGATGCGCATGAAAAAACGGTCCAGTTGGGCCTCGGGTAACGGATAGGTGCCGCTGAATTCCACCGGATTCTGGGTGGCGATGACCATGAACGTGTCAGCCAGGTGATGTGTTTCCCGGTCGATGGTGACGGTCCCTTCCGCCATGGCTTCCAGCAACGCGGACTGAGTACGTGGCGTTGCCCGGTTGATTTCATCCGCGAGGAGAACGTTGGTGAACACCGGTCCCGGGATGAAATGAAACTGGTGTTCCTCGGAGTTGTATACGCTGATGCCGGTAATGTCTGACGGCATGAGATCCGGCGTGCATTGCAGGCGACGAAAGTCGAGATGCATCGATTTGGCCAGGGCCCTGGCCAGGGTGGTTTTGCCCAGACCGGGGGCATCCTCAATCAGCAGATGCCCCCGGCACAGCAGTGTCGTAAGGGTCAGCAGGAGCGATTCCTGACGGCAGTATATGACTTGGGAGAGATTGCGGTAGAGGTCCTGTAGCGGATTGGCGGGCGCGGACAACGGATTCCTCCTTGAAAGGCGGCAGACGATCACCATGGCTTGTGTGGTTCAGTCAGCGAATATAGTTGACCTGAAACGGATCGCAACCTGACTCGCCGCCCCGAGTCTGTGAAGGCCAGTTCTGGATTTGCCGGAAAAAAGAGGCGGCGCGTCGCTTCGGTTCGGGCGCAACGGGCAAAGTTTGTTATCGTCTGGATATCGACAGGGCCAACGAAGGGAGACACAGGATGGATTCGAAGTCTTTACCCGAAACCATGGCGGCGATGGTTCTGACTGGCCATGGGGATGTAGACAAGCTTGTTTATCGTGACGATGTACCCGTTCCACGACCGGGGCCCGGTGAGGTGCTGGTGAAGGTTACCGCCACCGCCAAGAACAATACCGACCGTAAAGCACGGGAGGGACTGTATCCGACAAAGGACAAGGGCGAGGTAACCTCCTTCGCCATGGGCGGCAAACCGACCTTGACCTTTCCCCGAATTCAGGGGGCGGATGTAGTGGGGCATGTGGTCGCGGTGGGCGAAGGTGTCGACGCCGCGCGCATCGGCGAGCGGGGCCTGCTGGATTTCAACCTTTATCCGGACAGCCGCAGGGATATCAATCTGACCCCGGATTACTACGGCCACGGCGCAGACGGCGGATTTGCCGAATACATTGCCTTGCCTTCGGATCAATTCCACCACGTGCCCAACCCGGAGCTGGCCGATGCCCAGTTGGCTGCCATGGGCATGTGTTCCTATCAGACCGCCTACCACATGATGACTTCGGCCAACGTCAAGGCCGGCGAACGGGTGCTGGTCACCGGTGCCAGTGGCGGTGTCGGTACCGCGCTGTTGCAGCTCTGCCGGGTGGTTGGTGCGATTCCCTATGCGTTAAGCACGCGGGAGAAAACGGATGCGCTCAAATCCCTGGGTGCGGAGGCCGTGTTCGATCGTTCCGACATGGAAAACTTCACCGAACAGGTCAAGACGGAGACCAGTGGGCGGCCCATTGATGCGGTGATGGACCTGGTGGGCGGCGAGATGACGGACCGTTTTATCGATACGATGATCTTCGATATGAAGAGCCGGGGCGACTACCCGCGCCTGAGCATTGCCGGTGCCAGTGGCGGTAACGTGAGCGAGATAATGTGGACCCGGGTCTACCTGTATCAGGTGAAGATATTCGGTGTCTCACACGGCACCCGGGAAGAAGCCGAACAACTGGTGGCCTGGATCCGCAGCGGCAAGCTCAAGCCCGTGCTGCATGCTGCCTTCCCGCTGTCGGACCTGCACGAGGCGGAGCGTTATTTCGTGAACCGTGGCAATAACTATTTTGGCAAGATCGTCATCGTGCCGGACGCCGAGTGGGAAGAGCACGGCGCTCCCTTTGCCCTCAAGTGACAGGACGGGCTTCAGCGGGCCTGTGGGGCAGGCTCCTCCGCGCCCATCACCCGATTTCGGCCCGCGGTCTTGGCCTGATAGAGGGCAATGTCGGCATGGGCGACGAGATCTTCCGGCCGCAGGTTCATGGTGGGGATCATGCAGGCAACGCCAATGCTGACGGTCAGAGGAATCGTTTCCCCTTCCCACTGCATATTGGCTTCGCACACCGCCCGGCGGATGCGCTCGGCCACCAGTCGGGCGCCCTCCGGAGAGGTGTGACTCATGAGGATGACGAATTCCTCGCCACCGTAACGGGCCACGGTGTCACCGGCACGGTTCACGGTCTCCTCGAACAGACGGGCCAGATGCTTCAGGCAGGCATCTCCACAGAGGTGGCCGTAGGTGTCGTTGGTGATCTTGAAATGATCCACGTCGATCAGCAACAGCCCCAGCTGTGACTTTTCCCGCAGACTGCGGCGCCACTCCAGAGACAGGGTGTTATCGAAATAGCGCCGGTTATGGACTTCGGTGAGGCCGTCCCGGGAGCTGATGGCCTGCAGCCGCTTATTGGCGTTTTCCAGTTCCTGGGTACGTTCCCTGACGCGCGCTTCCAGTTCACGATTGGCCTCTTCCTTGACCTGCAACGCGGCCTGTTGCGCCTCGATACGCTGGCGCCGCTCCTGATTAAAGCGAAAGGCGAGGGCGAAGGACAGCAGCAGGGATTCGATGGAAGTGCCGATTTCCGGTCCGTATTCGGTCATCAGGCTGTGGGGGATGGCGCCAATCTTTCCCAGGGCCTGCAGCGTGTGCCCGATTAACAGAAAGAACCAGGCCACGGTGTAGATGCGGGCGAGGACGACACCCCGGACCCACAGGTAGATGCCGATGGCCAGGATCAACGGTGTAATCACCGTGGCAGAGACACTCAGGGTCTGGATGACAAGGGTATAGTCCGCGACGAAACTGGCTAGGAACAGAACAGCCCCCCAGGCGACCATCACCTGAACCAGGCGGGCCAGGCGGGGGCTGTGCCGGGGCAGTTGGAGAAAGTGGTAGGTGAACAGGGCGCCGAAGGTCAGATTCAGGGCAAAGAAGGCAATCAGGGTGACGTTGTTGAGTATCGGCCAGTCCGGCCAGAGGTACTGGGACGTGATGCCGCTCATGGAAAGCTGCGCCAATGCGATACTGAAGACATTGAGCACGTACCACAGGTAGCTGATGTCACGGATCGCGAAAAACAGCAGCAGGTTGTAGGCCCCGAGCGCCACCATCAGACCGGCAAACATCATCTGCAGCGAGAGTGGTCCCTGGTCACCTTCGATAAAGGCTTCCTTATCCCAAAGCTCCAGCGGCATCTGCAGGGCGCCACTGCTGTGAAGCTTGACCAGTAACAGGGTGTTTGACCGCGGTGGCAGAACAATCGGTGTCACAAAATTGCGATGGGCAATGGGGCGAGCGGAAAACGGCAGCAGATCGCCAAAGTTCTGGCGTTGCACGACCTGTCCATCGCGGACGAAATAGAGCGTGACATCATCGAGCTTGGCGTAGGAAAGCTCCAGGTATTTCTCCTGGGATACCGGCTGCGGGTTGGCGATGGTAACGCGATACCAGAGAGTGTCATCAGACATGCCCAGATTGGGAACGCTGGCCTCGCTGTGCTCCCAGGGCAGGCTGTTCTGTTGTTCAATAACCTGCTCGATGGTCAGTTGGTGATCCGGGTCCCGTACATACTCCAGCGACCGGCTGAGCAGCAGGTGACGATCATCCGGGGGCGGGCTGTCGTTGCCTGACGCTGCCATGGCGAACGGCCCCCAGAGAATGACAAGCAGCAGGGGCCACAGGAGAGCGACACGGAAGCTCAGCTTGGTCATCAACGGGGACAGAAACACCTCGGCTGATCATCGGGGTTGCGGAAATCGGAAGCCGGCCTGCGTTGCCGACCACTTTGAAAGTGTAGTCTGCACCCGGTTGCACCGCTAATTAAAAACCGGCCTGTAGCCGGACCTCCGACCGCGAGGTTGAAGGGCGGCAAAAGGTGCCGCCCCTTCCGCACCATGACCAGGCCCTAGCTCTCAAGCGCCAGGTTTTTCTTGTCGAGCGAAGGAAGGCGATCAGTGGCATGCTCAGGCTTGCTGTTAACAGCCGGTGCCTCGCTGGATGTCTGGCCATCCCTGAGCATGGCCAGGAAGTGACGACTCAGGTGGTGCATGTTCACTACCCGCTCATCGAGCACATTGGCTTCATCGCAGGCTTCCCGGGAGCAGGCTACGGAGCTGGCCGCCAGCTTCTCCAGCTCGCGACTCTGGCAGGAGACCTGTTCCACCAGCGTGACCTGTTCTTCGGTCGCCTGGGAGACATCCTCCGTCAACCTGGTAATCGAGGTGACGTTTTCGAGGGTGATGCCGAGGCCCTCGGACATTTTTGCGGCCTCTTCCACGGTGGTCTGTGACAGGTCCACGCCTTTGGCAACGACATCAACGGCCTTCTGACTTTCGTCCCGCAGCCCTTCGATGATTTCGGTGATCTGGTTGGTGGAATCGTGTGTCCGTCGGGCGAGCCCGCGCACCTCGTCGGCCACCACCGCAAAGCCCCGACCGGCTTCGCCGGCGCGAGCGGCTTCGATGGCCGCGTTGAGGGCCAGGAGGTTGGTCTGTTCAGCAATATCGTTGATAACGTTCAGCACCACCCCGATCTCTTCACTCCGCTCGGCCAGCAGGCTAATACGGTCTTTGGCGGTGTTCAGTTCTTCCGCGAGGTTGTGCACGGAATCGCGCATGCTGGCCATTTGCTGCTGGCGTTCCCGGGTCTGCTGGAAGGTGTCGGTTGAGGCCTGCTGGGTCTTGTGGGTGAGCTCGCTGACGTGCGTCACGCATTGGCTGAGTTCGTTGAAGGCCCGGGCCATTTCTTCCACTTCACTGTTTTGGGCCTGGATCGTCTCCATGGAGCGTTCAACCAGTGCCATGGTCTGATCTTTTTCCGATTTGAGAAAATGCGCATCGTTGAACAGACGGGCGGACACGGCACGTAACTCGGTCTGGCGAGTGGACATGCCATACTCGATTACCCCGGCACAGGATGTCCTGCCGGTGTAGACCCACTGCATGATGGGGTTGTTATTGATGTCCCGGGCACGGCTGCACAGTCCGGCAAGGGGACGCAACGCAAACATCATGAGACCGATGGAGGTCACGTAGGCGCCACTGAGCCAAGCGCCGAGAAACTCGACGGTAAGAGGGGGAAGCAGGAAATACAGGGCCAGGAAGGGCAGCAGTAGCATCAGGTTGACGCGGGTCGCCAGGGGGAGGCTTTCCCGCTGCAACCAGGCGGGGAGGCGGTTTTCACACCATTTGGCGTAGATCTTTTCCGCCCGATTGATCTGGTCCCGCTTTGGCATCACGCGAACCGACTGATACTGCACCACCTTACCGTCATGCATGATCGGGGTGACGTAGGCGTCGACCCAGTAGTGGTCACCATTCTTGCAGCGGTTCTTGACGATCCCTTTCCAGGATCGCCCGCTTTTGATCGTTCGCCACAGGTCTTCGAAAGCCCCCCGGGGCATGTCGGGGTGGCGAATGATGTTGTGAGGTTGACCGATCAGCTCTTCCGGCTTGAATCCCGCAACTTCAGCAAACTCGTCATTCACGAAAGTGATTTTCCCGCGTAAATCCGTGGTGGTGATGAGGTTGTAGTGATCGGGGTAGGTGCGTTCTTTTTGGGTAACCGGTTCGTTCCTTCGCATCGCGAGGCTCCGCTCTCTGTGGTGTCCTAACAAGTGTGGTTGGTGAGCCTTATTGCGAAAGCCGTTCATTGCACAGATGGGAATTGTTTGGGGGCATCCTGTCCCCTTTTTGCAAACTTTGATTCTGGCCGGTTCTCTTGCGCGTATCTCATGACGACACTAAGTGCAGAAAACTTCCCCTATCTCAAAAAATCTGGTTGACATGCGCCCGGATACCCACAAAATGAGTGTGGGAATTTCCTGGATGTCCTTGACGAGGTCAAGAGTGAACAAAAACGAGTACGCCAATAGCGTCCGGCAGGTCGCGTTGCAGTTGGTCAAAATCCCCTTGATCCACCATCCCCATTGTCTGCTGGGCAGTGGAGAGGCGCTAAAAGACGCCTTGGGGCAGTTCGTTTCCTCGATCACCTTCAAACAGTTCATACCCTCCCATGGAGGGCAAGATCGAACCTCTCCCTGTTTCCTCAACTGGATAAAGCAGGGAGACGCGATGCTGGCATTCCTGGAACCGGGCACGGCAAGTCACATCGAGTGCTGGCAGGACCAGTACTACGCCGTGGTGTTCATGCTCGACGGTCGGGCCCGACTGGCACAGTTTCCCCCTGCAAGACCCGCGGACGATGGTCTGTTCTTTATCAAGCCCGACGCGGATATCTACTTCCAGTTTTCTGCCTATGCCCCGCAGCTGGTGTTCAGAATCAAGCCGGCTGGCCCCGACAGGGACGTGGTGCATACCCGTTTCAGCGATGGTGAGGAGCAGGGCGGGGCATTCGACGCGGCCGTGCGTGACTTCATGCGGGCCCTCCCTTTTACCCTCCACTATGCCATGCCACACAAGGAACTGTGCCAACGGCTAGAGCAAATGGCCGACTATTTCGTCGCCCTGTGTCGGGATCCCAAGGCGGCGCCACGCCCGTCTTTCCTGCCTCTCGGCAAACCCGATCAACGGGTGGAGCGGGTCGTCAACCACCTGCAGACACTGCCCCTGGACCAGTATGATCCAGATTACCTCTGTGGGCTGGCCAACATGAGTCAGCGGGGGCTCTACTATGCGTTTGAGCGGCAGATGGGCTGTAGCCCCTACCGTTTTCTGCTCGCTTCGCGCCTGGTCACGGTGCGTTTGGCGCTCTTGCTCGACACAGAAAGACGCCACACCATCAGCTGGTATGCGTCACAGGAAGGTTTCAGGCATATGAGCCGGTTTGCGGCCCAGTATGGGCGCTTTTTCGGCGAGCTCCCCAGTGAGACCCTGACCCGCCAGGATTCCGTTCTGGTGGGGGAGTGGGAAGCGTTTTATCGCCAGAAGGGTCAAGACACCGCCATCAAGTCGGTGAGCTAGGGGCCCTGCTATGGCCGGCGGGGATTGATCAGGCCCCTTCGTCCGGTGCATGCACCATAAGCGGCCCTTTGCCGGCTTTGCGGCGGATCCGGGCTATGGCGTTGTAGATCGCCGGCCAGGCAATCACCCAGCGCACAAGACGGTATTTGCCCGGGAATTTCATCAGCATCAGGCCGATGAAGATGGTCAGCAGACCCTGGCCGGGAAGCACCAACATGAGTACGCCAGCCAGGATGAAGGCCACGCCGGTCAGGGTGCTGAGCACCGTCAGGGTCCAGTGAATGGCCGGATGCTCGATGCCGAAAAACGGCGGGTGTCTTTGTGGCCGGGCAAAGTAATCGTGGGGAATTCGGGTGACCAGCCAGGGAATGGCCACCAAGGAGGCCAGAAAGACCAGCAATGAGGACAGCCCCAGCCACCACAATAGTGTTTCGTGGTCTTGGCTCCACTGCGACAGGCTTTGAAAAAGGTCGATGGGCATAGATTCCGGGTATCGCTCGATGAAAACCTGCTCGGTGTTAACCGTCAGGGTGCCCGGAAGCCGGAGGTTTTACAATTTTTTGCCCGTATTCTGAGTGGTTGGGAAAAAGAACCTGTCGGCTGACCCAGCCGAACGCTATTCTTCAGGGCAGGCATGGATGAGTTGAGAGTCGGATCTTGAGCCATACCCGCGGTCGCGTCGTAACATTAGGGGTCCTGTTGATGATGGGGTGGTCGCTCAGTGCTCTGGGCGATGTCGAAATCACGCCGTTTGCAGGGTACCAGTTCGGGAGTGACATTCAGTTGCAGAGCAATGCCTTTGCCAGTGATGACCAACTCCGTTTTGCAGCCAGCCCGAGTGTGGGCGTGATTTTAAACGGCGATCTGCAGGAGCCGGGAAAGCAGTTTCAGCTGTATTACAGTCGCCAGGAGACCCGCGGGGAGGTGGACCGGCCAGAAACATTCAGCGGCGTACACCGTTTTGATGTGACCTTGGAACGGCTTCAGTTTGGCGGGCTTTACTTGCCGGGTGGGGGCCAGAGCGGCGGATTCGTGGATGGCACCCTGGGAATCACCCGTCTGGCGCCAGGTGAGGGTGGACTGAAAACCGATTACAGGCCCTCCCTGGCTTTGGGAGGCGGGTACAAGTGGTTGCTCCAGCCCCACTGGGGGCTGCGGTTTGATTTGCGGCTGATTTTTACCGACCTGGATACGGATGCGGCGATTTTCTGTTCCGGGGGCTGTTCGGCCCGGGTGCACAGCTCGGGATTTGTGCAGGTGGAGACCGGGTTGGGCATGGTTGTGCGCTTTTAAGTCGCCGGTACGACTGGAATGGCTTTTTGCAAGGGAATGGCTCGGGGATGCGGTAACCTCGCGAGCTCTGACATCCGCGTTTGGAGTGAGCTTTGAGTGATGCGTTGTAGCTGTGGCAGAAAGAAAAAAAGGACTATTGGTTTTCGTGCATGGCTGATGGCACTGGGTGTACTGTTACCTGTTTTCGGGCTTTGTGCTCAGAAACCCCTGGAAATCGCCGCTCCCCATATCAGTAGCCTGCTGGAATATGACCAGTCCGGCATCTACCAGCGTATCCTGAGCAGGGCGCTGGCCCGGATAGACGAGGAGGTCACCCAGGAAGTGTTCCCCTACAAGCGGGGGCTTCGGGCTTTCGAGCAACACCAGGTTGACTGCGTTTACGCATTCAATGATGTCATCACCGAGCGAATGGGGCCGCGGCGCGTCATTACCAGTTATCCCCTGGGGGCCTATCGGTTTTACATCTTTACCCGCAAGGACAGTCCCGTGCTGACGTCACCGGAACAGCTCAGGGGGTTGCGGGTGGGCGGGGTCATTGGCCAGGAGGATTTCTTTCGTAAGGTTGTTGGGCCCGACCTCAATCTGACCCTGGTCTCCAGGGACGAACAGATTGTCCAACTCCTCAACTATGGGCGGGTGGATGCGCTGATAGGGGCCCTGCCGGACCTATCTCCCTATCGGGATCAACTCAACTATTCGCCCACCAACCCCATCTATACAGGTTACGACCGGATTACCTGCTACAACACACCACGTAATCGTCAGTTCGTGAACGCCTTGTCCCGGGTCCTGACAGAGCTCAAAAAGGAAGGTGTTTACAAACAGGAGGCCGGTGCTCTGTTTGTAGACTTCGATATCGCGAGCAATTAGCCGATCAGGCGAGCCCGGCCCCGCCACTTTGCCTTGGGGATGACCCAGGCGAACGCCTGACCTGTCGCCGTTTTCGTTCGTTATTCCTTGTTGCCCGTTGCCGCCTTCACTTTTTCCAGATGCTCGTGCAGCAGATTCTCCAGCTTGATCAGCTTCTGGCGATTTTCCTCATTGGGGCGACTGGTGTAGAGATCCACATAGGTTTGGGTGATCTGGCTGAGTACGGGGTGAAGCTTTTTGTAGTCTTCCTCGTTCATATGGGCGCTCCTTTCTACCGGTGTATGCTGTTTTTACTATGCAGCAGATGCCGGTGGGTTAAAAGTGCCCCGGATCAAGAACGGCTTTCATGCCGCGTGCTGCCCGGCGTATGCTGGAAGACCGGTAGCCACGAGCGCAAGCAGCAAGGGGAGGTGCTATGGAGAGCCGATTGGCGGTATTTGCCCTGGAAGGGTGTCGATCCTTTGGTGCGGCGGTGGCGGCCCATCTGGGCATGGAACTGGCGCACCATGAGGAACGCGATTTCGGGGATGGTGAACACAAGGTGCGCCCCCTGGAAAACGTTCGCGGGCGGGATGTCTACGTTCTCCACGATCTGTCTGGCGAGGAAGGCTACAGCGTCAATGACCGCCTTATCCGGCTGCTGTTTTTTATCGGTGCGCTCAAGGATGCTGGCGCGTCGGGGGTGACTGCGGTGATTCCCTACCTGCCCTATGCCCGCAAGGACCGGCGCAGTAAACGGCGTGATCCGGTCAACCATCGATACGTGGCGCAGCTGTTCGAGGCACTGGGGACCCATGCGGTGGTCACGCTGGAGGTCCATAACCGGGCTGCCTTCGACAATGCCTTTCGCTGCCGCGCCGAACACCTGGAACCCCATGCGCTCTTTGTGGAGCGTCTGCAATCCCTGCTGGGGGATGAGCCCGCGGCCATCGTCTCGCCGGATACGGGGGGTGTTAAACGGGCGCAACGTCTTTGCGATACCTGGGAACGCCTGACCGGGAATCGACCGCCCCTGGGCTTCGTGGAAAAGCATCGCAGCGAAGGGGTGGTCAGCGGTGGAACACTGGTCGGACCGGTGGAGAATCACGCAGCGGTGATCATTGACGATCTGGTTAGCGGTGGCACCACGCTCCTGCAGGCCGCAGCGGCGTGTCGCAAAGGCGGAGCCCGCAAGGTCTACGCAGCGATTTCTCACGGCCTGTTCAGATCGGGCTCACAAAAGCTGCTGGAATCAAAGGATCTGGACCGTTTGCTGGTGACCGATAGCGTGGCCATTCCCGATTACATGCGCAGCGGTATTGAAATGGTCTCGGTGACGCGCCTTTTCGCCGACGCCATCGCCGCGTTGCATAGTGGGGATGACTCCACGGTACTGGAGACCTGAGCAGCGCCACGCAGCGGATTATCCTGAAATGGCTTTAAGACCATACTCCAGGTAATTGTTTGTTATGTGTTTCCAGTCTTTGCGGTGGTCCTGCCGAGGGATGTGGCGGGCGGACAGCAATGCCCACAGCAGGGCCCGCAGCCCGGTGTAGAAATCCACTAGTTCGGGAGAGAAAGCCGGTGCACTGTTTGACCGGTAGGCCTCGATAAACCGCTCGCCAATCCAGGCCGCGCCTTTCTGGCTGCACTCCATGGCGAAGAAACTCAGCTCTTCCAGAGGATCCATTACACGCAGCTGACGATTGAATTCCAGGCGGTCGATAAAAAGCGGAGCCTGACCGAGGTAGACGTGCTGGGGCCGAAGGTCACCATGAACTTCGCGTGTCGTACGTTGGGCCAACTCTTCGTGTTGCGAGGCGAGGGCGCTCAGTAAGGCCTGAACCAGCCGTTTCCGCTGTTTTTGTGTATCCACTTCGATCCGGGACAGTTCCTGCTGGATGGTATGGATACGGCGCTCCAGGTAAGCGGGATCCACCGGCGTTTCCGCAGGCTGTTCGGCATAGAAACGCGCCAGCCGGTTTGCGGCGGCGTCCACCTGTGAGACCTCTACATGGCCTTGACCCAGTTGGTGCTCCAGGCACTGGTGATCGGGCAGGCGGCGCATCTTTACCAGAACCTCAACCGTCTCTCCCTTGTCGTCCAGATTCAGCCCCAACGTCGGGTGGCTGCTGAGGGTGACGATACCCAGGTAGATATCCGGCGCGAGCTTCTTGTTCAGCCTGATTTCCCGTTCGCAGTTGCTGAGCCGGGCTTTCAGCGTACGGAAGTCCAGGAATTCGTAGTGCAGGGGCTTCTTGAGTTTGTAGACATACCTCGGGGTGAGGAAAACCCAGGACAGGTGGGTTTCGAGGCACTCAACGGTTTCCGGTGCGCCCGGATAGTTTTCCGGATCACCCAGAAAGCTGACTTTCGCTTCCAGGCTGACTTCGGAATCCGGCCGTTGCGGCGCCCCTGACGACATCATATCGCTATCCCTTGTGTCGCGATCGATAGACAGCGGTGAGTTATACCAGATTGGGGCAGGCGGGCCGTTCCGGCAAGCCCCTGACACTGTATGGCCGTCAGTCGTTGCCCTGTACGCTGAATGCGCCCTCCGCCAGATTCTCGCCGGAGGCAGTATGCACTTTAACCTCCCAGTCACCCAGCATATTACGATTAATGAACTTGGACGACGAGGCGCGCATGGGGTCGGTGTAGGGGCGAATGGTGACACGGGCCATGCGCTTTCCATCCAGGTACCAGTCATGGTAGACGGTCGCGTCTTCAAGTCCCTTCATCTCCGTGAAGAAGTAAACGCGGATGATGCCTTCCGCATTCATGGGTACCACAGCCGGGATCGGGTCCCCCGGTTCGTGGTCGCGAACGGTTCGGGTCAGACTGGCGCGGACGATTTTCGAAGACTGGATGTCCACGCTGGCCGGTGAGGCGGTCTTTTCGGCTGTGGCCCGCGGCTCTTTTTCTGGAGCGGGCTCAGACGCAGCCGTCGTTTCAGGTGTCGTGGTGGCGGTCTCCTCCGTCTCGCCCACCGCGGGGACGTTGACTTCGGGCGTTGTCGCTCCCCCGTCCTGTTCGTCCTTGAACGGGGATGGGGGTTCAGCCTCCTGCGAGACATCCGCCTCTGAAGCGGCAACGGTCTCGCCGTTTCCTGCCGCTGTGGGTTCTTCGGCCCCCTTCGGCATGTCCGCAGGGGGCTGTTCACTCGTGGCAGAGGCGGTTTCCGGTTCTGAAATGCCACTAAAAATCGCCAGACCGCCCCAGACGATCCCGCCGACCACCACGACGAGTGCCAAAATGGCCGGGATAATTCGGTGCCAGTGATAAACCACCACCTCTTCCGCCCTGGGGGCTTGGTCGCGCTTGAGGGAAGCGGGTTTATGGGGTGAACGTGAAGTCCGTTTGCTCATGCCTGCTGTGTCCTGCTGAAGTTCCCAATGATGATACCGGCAATGGCGCGGAAAGGGCGCGCCGGCGGTTTTGCTGAGCATTCTAACGAGGCGATGACATCAGGCATAGCCCTGCCTGCCAATGTCATCAAACCAGCCGCTCACCGGCTTTAACCGGCTACGCCCGAATGCCGGCCTGAGGTGGCGTTGACCTTGGTCAATGGCATACAGGCTGTTGATTGATAAGGTGTCCAGCAACTGGCCCGGGTCGCTTTTTAAGGCTTTATCCGTGTCAGTGCCACCCGCTCCGTCATCCCTAAGGAGGGCAATCCGTGGAATTAGTCTGTCCCGCCGGCAGCTTGCCGGCTCTGCGCAAGGCGGTGGATGCCGGCGCCGATGCGGTCTATTTCGGGTTTCGCGATAAAACCAACGCCCGCCAGTTTGCCGGGCTCAACTTTGACGACCGCACCGCCCAGCGCGGGCTGGACTATGCCCACGACAAAGGCCGACGGGTGTTTTGCGCCATCAACACCTATCCACAGCCCCAGGGTTGGGAGCACTGGTGTCGGGCCGTGGATCGGGCCGCCGACCTCGGCGTGGATGCCCTGATTCTTGCGGATATGGGGTTGCTGGAGTACGCCGCCAGGCGCTATCCCGACCTGCCATTGCACCTGTCCGTGCAGGGCTCTGCCACCAGCCACGAAGCGTTGGGTTTCTATTATCGGCATTTCGGAATCCGTCGCGCGGTGTTGCCGCGGGTATTGGCCATGGAACAGGTGGAAGCGTTGGCGCGCAAGACACCGGTGGAGCTGGAAGTGTTCGGGTTTGGCAGTCTGTGCATCATGGCGGAAGGGCGCTGCTATCTGTCGTCCTACCTCACCGATGAATCCCCCAATACCTGCGGCGCCTGTTCCCCGGCCAAGGCGGTGCGCTGGGATGAGACGCCGGAAGGGCTTGAAGCCCGGCTGAACGGCGTCCTCATCGACCGTTTCGGCGAGGGCGAGCGGGCCGGCTATCCCACTCTTTGCAAGGGCCGTTTCGACGTGGCCGGGCAGACCTATCACGCCATTGAGGAGCCCACCAGCCTCAATACGCTCGATCTTTTGCCTCGCCTCGCCAAGGCCGGCGTCAGCGCTATCAAGATCGAGGGTCGTCAACGCAGCCCGGCCTATGTTCATCAGGCTGCCAGCACCTGGCGAGCTGCCCTGGACCGGCTGGAAAGCGGCGTCGGGGAATTTACCCCGGATCCGCAGTGGATGGCCGCGCTGTCCGACCTTTCCGAGGGTGGTCAGACCACCCTGGGTCCCTATCACCGTAAATGGAAATAACATGACGCAGGAGCCCACCATGGACCTGACCCTTGGACCCATTCTCTGGTACTGGCCGCGAGAACAGGTCCAGGCTTTCTACCGTGAGGCGGCCGATTGGCCGGTGGATACGGTGTGCCTGGGCGAAACCGTCTGCAGCCGCCGACGCGAAATGAAATTGCAGGACTGGCTTACCATCGCCCGCGAATTGCGTGAGGCCGGTAAGCAGGTGCGGCTGGCCTCGCAATCGCTGATTGAATCCGAAGGGGATCTGCGGGACCTCTACAAGCTTTGCAAGAACGGCGAGGTAATGGTCGAGGCCGGGGAACAGAGTGCCATCCAGATCCTGAGCCGGGCCGGGCTATCGTTTACCACCGGACCTGGCGTGAATATCTACAATCCGACCACCCTGACCCTGTTGCAGCGCGATGGTCTGCGCAGCTGGTGCGCGCCGGTGGAGTTGAGTCGTGAAACCATCGCCGCGCTGGTTTCCGAGAGTCGGGCGTTGGGTGTCGAAGCGGATTGTGAGGTATTTGCCTGGGGCTACCTGCCGCTGGCCATCGCGGCCCGTTGCATGACCGCCCGTCACTACGACTTGCCCAAGGATAAGTGCCAGTTTGTCTGTCGCGACCACCCGCACGGTTTGACGTTGCAGTCCCGGGAGTCACGCACGCTGTTCACCCTCAACGGGGTGCAGACCCTGTCCGGCGTACGCTGTGACCTGCTGCGGGAGGTCCCCAAAATGCGTGAGATGGGCGTTCGTTCCGTGCGGCTGTCTCCAGAGCAGGCAGGCATGTTGCCGGTGATCGAGCGATTCCGGGCGGCCTGTGATGGCGCTACGGTGAGCCAGGACCCGTTGGCCATGGTGGACACGGACGCGTGCAATGGTTACTGGTACGGTCAGCCCGGCATGGATTGGTATCCGGCGTCGAACCCCTGACCGCCCGGTGGGCGACGTTTGGCCTCTATCGGCGGAGGGGGGCGGGCATCAGCTCGCGCAGGTCCCACTCGGTCGCATCAAGGATATTTTTCACCATCAGGCCCAGTTCGGTGTCGCCCAGAATGATCAGTTCACGCCGGAAAAACAGCTGATCCGGATCTTCCTCCCGTTCCAGCAGGCTGCGAAAAGCGGCCCCGGTACCCCGGATGGTGACCTCGCCGGGGCCCTCCAGGTAGCGAAGCCGGTCTTCCCAGTATCCAATCGTGATCCCCCAGTCACTGTCCGCCAACTCCAGGCGAATGCGGCGGCCGTACAGCGGCTCCAGGGTGCCATCGGCGATGGCCCCGGCAAAGAGACGGTTCAGGGGCGTTTCCACCAGCAGCTGACGGACGCCGAAGGGGGTCCAGCCGTCCAGGCGCTCCAGGGCCGGGGCCGGTGAGGGCAGTCGGGCGGAAAGCTGTTGGAACAGGGCGCGTGGATGTGCGGTCACGATGGGTCCTCTGATTGCCGGTTTAGTCTATTGTGAGGCCTTGGTTTCCGGGGGCCATGACAAGGGTCAATTGCCGGTTCACGCCGGCCCCTCGCGCAGCAGCAGGGCATACTCCAGATTGTCCGGCAGGCCCTCGGGCATGGGAATGCGGACTTCATGGCCTGAGCCGGGGGCCACACCGGTCCGTTCGCCCTTGCGATTCTCGATGCTGTCGGGCTGCCAGCGGATATTGCCGTCCGGGGTCATCAACTCCAGGGTCTGGCCCTCACTGAAGCGGTTCTTCACCGCCACCACCAGTTGTTGGCGGGTACGATCCACGTCGGCGATTTCACCGACAAACTGTTGGCTACCCAACTGGGACGTACCGTTTTCGTATTCCTGGTAGGCATCGTGAACGTGGCGGCGGTAAAAGCCTTCGGTGTACCCGCGGTGGGAGAGCTTCTCCAGTTCATCCATCAGCCCCATGTCGAATTCGCGGCCGGCGACGGCATCGTCGATGGCCCTGCGATAGACCTGTGCGGTGCGGGCAACGTAATAGTGGGATTTGGTTCGGCCCTCGATCTTGAAACTGTGTACGCCCGCCTGGGTGAGGCGGTGGACATGCTGCACCGCCCGCAGATCCTTGGAATTCATGATGTAGGTGCCGTGTTCGTCCTCGAAGGCGGGCAGTTGCCGCTCGGGCTGTTTCGGGTCCTGCAGCATCATAATGCGATCGGTGGTGGGGCCTTCGCCCAGGGTGGGTTGGCTACCCATGGCATCGGTGGCGAGGATATTGCCGGCCAGATCCTCCCGGGCATCGGACACCTGATAGGACCAGCGGCAGGCGTTGGTGCAGGCGCCCTGGTTGGAGTCGCGGTGGTTCATATAGCCGGATAGCAGGCAACGGCCGGAATAGGCAATACACAGCGCACCGTGAACGAACACCTCGATTTCCGTCTCCGGACATTCGGCGCGGATATCTTCGATTTCCCTGAGGGACAGCTCACGGGAAAGAATCACCCGCTCGATGCCCTGCCGGGCCCAGAAGCGCACCGTGGCATGGTTGACCGCGTTGGCCTGCACGGACAGGTGCACCGGCATGTCCGGCCAGGTTTCCCGCACCATCATGATCAGCCCGGGATCGGACATGATCAGCGCGTCCGGCCCCAGCTCCACAATGGGGCGGATATCCCGGATGAAGGTCGCAACCTTGTCGTTGTGGGGGGCAATATTGGCGGCCAGATAGAACTGCCGCCCCTGTGCGCGTGCCTCGGACAGGGCCTGTTCGAACTGTTCCGGTTTACGGAAGTCGTTTTCCCGCACACGCAGGCTGTAACGGGGCATGCCGGCATAGACGGCGTCAGCACCGTAGGCAAAGGCATAGCGCATGCTACGCAGGGTGCCGGCGGGAGAGAGAAGCTCGGGCAACATCATCTTGGGGACCGTTCGTTTTTGCTGGGACACAAAAAACGGCCACTTTAAGCCCTGCGTGATCATGCTGCCTTGCGCGAGATCAATGGCGCGTCAGTTTTCCGACAGGGCCTCCTGCAGCAGCGTCTGCAGTTCCTCGGGTAGATGGGCCGCCAGGGACAGGGCGGCTTCATGGCCCCGAGGGGACATCTTTTGCCAGGTGCGCTGGACAATGCGCAGCCATTTATCCCGGTCGTAATCGGTTTTCTCCCGGTAGAACGGGGCGAAATAGCGCTCCAGGAACACCAGGCAAGCGACGTCTTCCATGAGCTGGGTGTCCGGATCGGTCTTGAGGTGACGTTTGGTCAGGATGTTCGCCACATGCTCACACCGCGCGGGTTCGTATCCCTGCGCCGCCATGATCTGGCTGGCTCTCTCGGCATGGAAGCGTCCGCAGGCCTGGCGCCACTGGTAATAGCCTTTGCGCCCCTCGGGGTAGTCGTCCCGGGAGATGGTCCAGCGTTCGATGTGCTGGGCCCGGCAGGCGATCTGCACTTCCTCGGAAGGATGGGGCTCAAGGCGGTGGAGCCAGCGGGTCATGTGTCGGCTGTAGGCCAGTTCCCGGGGCAGCTGCTCGCCGTCCACGGTTTCCTGGTTGGGATCGGCGCTGTTGGCCTGGTCGATGGCTTCGAGGGTTCGCGCCAGTCGGTCGCTTTCTGCAGTCACGGGATACTCCTTGTCGGCAATGGCCTCGATTCTATCAGGAACTCGTGGGGTCAGGCGCTGGGGCGGCGGCGTGGCTTTCCCGGGGCACCGTCAGCATCAGAATCAGTCCGATGGCCAGGAATACGGCAATGGTGCTCATGCCCCAGCGCTGGCTGTCGGTTGCGGCGGTGACCCAACCCACCAGCAGGGGGCCGGCGAAGGCGGTGGCCTTGCCGGAGAACGCGAACAGTCCAAACATTTCCGTACGCAGATGCTCGGGCGCCACCCGCGCCAGATAGGAGCGGCTGGAGGCCTGGGCCGGGCCGACGAAGATACCGAGCAGCAGGCCGAAGGTCCAGAACAGGGGCAGGGATTCCACAACCAGCAGGGCCACGGTGCAGCCCATAAGGCCCACCAGTGAGACGAGCACGGTGTTGCGACCGCCCAGCCGGTCGTCAATCAGTCCAAACGCCAGGGCGCCGGCACCGGCCGTGACGTTGAGCAGAATGCCAAACTTCAGGACTTCCGTCTGGTTGAGACCGAACGTGCCGCCGGCATAGACGGCGCCGAATGCGAAGATGGTTGCCAGGCCGTCGGTATAGATCATCCGGGCCACCAGAAATCGCAGGATGAATCCGTATCGACGGACGTTACGGATGGACCGCCCCAACTGAGTCAGACCCGCTCGAATGCATTCACGCCAGGGATGTCCGCTGGCGGGTTGATCCGGCGTGAACAGGAACAGCGGAATGGCGAAGACCGCATACCAGACGGCAGCGAGAATGAAGGTCGCCCGGATATGTTCGGACTGGTCGTGATCCAGCCCCAGGAAGCCGGGCCGGGTTTCGATCAGGCCATAGAGACAGAGCACGAGGCTGATGACGCCGCCGATATACCCCAGCCCCCAGCCCCAGCCGGACCAGCGACCGATGTGTTCAGGCGGGGTGATGTCCGGCAGCATAGCGTTGTAAAAGACAAAGGCGAATTCCGCCCCAAGGATGCCGATGCCCGCCCAGAAGGCACCAAACCAGAGGTCGCTGGCCGCCGGTGTGACAAACCAGAGCATCGCCGAGCCGAGGACACAAAGGGCGGTACAGAACAGTAGCCAGGGCTTGCGGCGGCCGCCCTGATCGGCAATGGCGCCGAGGATCGGGCTGCCCACCGCAATAAAGAGACCGGCCACACCCACGGTGTTGCCCCAGACGTTGGTGCCCTGAACGGAGGATTCGGCGACCGCCTGACTGAAGTAACGCGCAAACACGAACGTCAGGATGATGGTGAAGAAGGCACTGTTGGCCCAGTCATAAAAGGCCCAGGCCCAGCGGGCCGATGCCGGCGGATAGACGGTGTCGCTCATGGCAATCCTGATTCCTTTCCGGTAGAGACCTGGTTGGACACCAGCGTACCAGTTTGTGCGGTGGTTGTTATGAGCGTCTTGTAAGGCATCAACCAGGGCGTATCAGCGATAACTCGCTGTTTCCGAACAAACATGCTTGAATGGGGCACTCATGGACAGGTACTGCGTATGCTACTGGGGAGCGCCTGCGGGAACTCTTCATGGCTGCCCGATGCAACCTGTCATGCTCGGGCAAGAGTATTGTTGTCAACATTAGAACGTGGTGAGCAGCGCTGCACCACTATGAGAGCACATCATCCCTGCCTGCGCGGTTACGAAGGGGTGTGTTCATTTGTGATAAGCCAATAAAAACATAGACAAGGAGGATGCGATGGCTGTCCTGATTCTGGGGCTGGTGCTTTTTCTGGGTGTGCATTCGGTGCCCATGGTCGGCGGTCTACGATCGGCGCTGCTGACCCGGCTGGGGGAGAACGGCTACAAGGGACTGTTTTCGGTTGTCTCCCTGGTGGGGTTGGTGCTGATTGTCTGGGGCTTTGCCCGGGCCCCGTTTGAACCAGTATATGATCCGGTCGGCTTTGGCCGGCCTGTGGCCCATGCGGTGATGCCCTTCGTGTTCATTCTGCTGGCGGCGGCCAACATGCCGGGGCACATCCGACGTGTGCTCAGGCATCCGATGCTGATCGGGGTATTGCTCTGGGCCATTGTGCACCTGCTCAACAACGGGGATATGCGCTCGCTGTGGCTGTTTGGCGCTTTCGGAGTATACGCAGTGATCGATATGTTCAGCGAGATCAGTCGCGGCAAGACCCTGATCGGGCAGAAACCGGCCAAAGGCACCATGGACCTTGCTGCGGTTGTCGGCGGCTTGGTGGTGTTCTACCTGGTGGCCCGGTTCCACGATGTGCTGTTCGGGGTGCCCGTCATGGGGTAGAAGTGATGGCCGCCGTTTGTTGGGCGGCCATCTTTGCTGTCAGGCATATTCAACAGGGGGCTGGAAGGCATCCTGATTGAGAAGATCGATGCCACATTCCACATCGCTGACCCAATCCAGAAATTCATTGATCGTTTCCTTACCCTCAAACCGCTTGCCGTGCTGCGGCACGATCATCTCAACATCCAGTGTCCGCACCATGTTGGCCCACAGGGTGCATACCTTGCGGGAGGCGATGTAGCGGCGATGGAAGCCCACCATTTTCGGGATATGCTTGCCAAAATCAGTGACCGGGCCGTGGTCGTCCGGCGCCACCATGGAGGCGCCCAGGTCCCCGGAGAAGAGAATTCGGGAGACGGGATCGTAGAAGTGCAAGTTGCCCACTGAATGCATGAAGTGGGCAGGCAAGCACTGGATGTAGCTGTTGCCGAAGGGCACGTTCAGGCCCGCGTCGGGTACGGCCGTGATCCGGTCGTAGACACTCCCGCCGAGCTGCTTGGTGACATAGTCCGAAGCCAGGTGTGGCAGAAACCGGGACCAGAGGCGTGAGGTCACGATCTGGGCTCTGGTATGAACGATCCAGCGGTCGATCGAACCGATGATGTCCGGATCCTGGTGGGAAGCGAAGACATAATCCATGTCACTGATGTTGAGGTAGCGGGAGGCCGCCACGGACAGTGGGATATAGGTGAGGTCCCCGCCCGGATCGATCAGGGCTTCGTGCTCACCGTCCACCAATAGAAACTGGTTGGACTGAACCCCTTCGCCGGTGACCAGGCTGTCAAACATAAGGCATTTGTGGTGCCCATTGTCGAAAAGGATGATGGGTTCGGCTGCCACGCTAGATACTCCACGGTTGCAATACGGATCCGCCAGCGATGCGTTGCGGATAACTGGGGAGGGCGCAGACTAGGAAAATCACCGGGTGGCGGGCTTGATCAAGATCAAGAAATTCCGGGATGCCCTGTTACAGCATGTAACCGCCCGCCGGGACCTGACCATCCTTGATAGAGAACAAGGCAAATCTTAATAATCTAATCTAATATCCTAATATTCTTGATTTTTAGTGCGGGAGGTTCGGGTGCGCGTTTGGTTGGGTGTAGTGCTGTTACTGTTGAGTTCCTTTGCCTGGAGCGCGGAAGGGGGCGGAGCCGGCGTGCTGAACGCAACACTGGAACCGCTGGCGTTGCTCGCACTGGGGCTTTTCGTATTGGCCTACATCCTGGTGATGGCCGAGGAAGTGCTGCACCTGCGCAAGTCCAAGCCGGTTATTCTGGCCGCTGGGATTATCTGGATGCTGGTCGCTGCAGTGGCCTCGGACTATGGCGTCAGTCAGGAGCAGCTGCATGAGATGGTGGGGCACAATCTTACCGAATACGCAGCCCTCTTTCTCTTTCTGCTCGTGGCGATGACCTACATCAACGCCATGGAAGAACGGAACGTCTTCGAATTCCTGCGCTCTTACCTGGTGCTGCGCGGCTTTTCATTCCGGACCATGTTCTGGCTGACCGGCTTCCTGGCGTTCTTCATTTCCCCGATGGCCGATAACCTGACTACGGCCTTGCTGATGGGGGCGGTGATTATGGCCGTGGGCCATGGTCAGCCACGATTCCTGACCCTGTCTATGATCAATGTGGTGGTGGGCGCCAATGCCGGCGGGGCTTTCAGCCCGTTTGGGGATATCACCACCCTGATGGTCTGGCAGTCAGGCAAACTCAGCTTCACCGAGTTTTTCAGTCTTTTCCTGCCGGCGCTGGTTAATTTTGTGGTGCCTGCAGCGCTCATGTATCCGTTCCTGCCCAAGGGCAGTCCGGAGGGTCATGACCGGCTGGTGCCCATCAAGCGCGGAGGCAAACGGGTCTGTCTGCTGTTCCTGGCGACCATCGCGCTGGCGGTTACCTTCAAGCAGGTGTTCTCGCTGCCGCCATTCATGGGCATGATGATGGGCTTCGCACTGCTGATGTTCTTTGCCTTCTTCCTCCGGATCACGGGCTCGGAAGACGATGATCTGCATTTTGACATCTTTGGCCGTGTTGCCCGGGCCGAGTGGGATACACTGTTGTTCTTCTTTGGGGTGATTTTCTGTGTGGGCGGGTTGGCCTATCTTGGGTACCTGCAATGGCTGTCTCACAGCCTCTATGACCAGTGGGGAGCCACCATCTCCAACATCGCCGTCGGGGTGATTTCTGCGGTGGTCGATAATATTCCCGTCATGTACGCCATCCTCACCATGAGCCCGGATATGAGCGATACCCAGTGGCTGCTGGTCACCATGACGGCCGGCGTCGGTGGCAGCCTGCTGTCCGTTGGCTCGGCGGCTGGCGTCGCACTAATGGGGCAGGCCCGTGGCGTTTACACCTTTTTCAGCCACCTGAAATGGAGCTGGGCGATTGGTGCCGGGTATGCGGCCTCGATTGCGGTGCACTTCTGGATCAATGGCTAATAAGGCATTATTAACAATAAGATAAGACCTATTTCTCGAAATCATATCAGGTTGCTGGAGCGCTGGCAGTTGACAATGCGTCGTAAAACCCGCGTAGTGTATTGACGTTACTGTTGAAAAGTAACGGCCTTCGCAAGCTTCCGTTCGAAGTGCTGGCATTGCCGGGTCGACGGAGCTTTAAGTAGTGCTCTCGCCTGACCCCTGCCTGTCTCTTCGGTGTAATCGGAGGCTGTTTAGCCCATCGTTTTGATGATGCCTGAGGAGCCTGTCATGGGTGAAAAGAATCCCGATAAAGGATATGTCGCGCTGCTGGGATGGAGTCTCAATGCTATCGAGGCCCTCGATGATTTTGACCGTCGCTACGTGGTGGTCGCCCCGGACTGGGCGGAAGACTACTGTCGCGAGCACGACATTCCCTACATCCCCTGGAACTTCGAGCGTTTGAATGATCGTTCCTTCGAGATCGCCAAGCAGCTGAAAGAGGAGGGCGTGAACGTCGCCATCCCGCTGTTCGAGGAAACGGTCGAGTGGGCCGGCGCCATTAACGCCGTGCTACTCGATAATCCACGCCTGTTTGGTCAGGCAGCCCTGTTCCGGGACAAGGCCCTGATGAAGCGTCGCGCACAGCTGGGCGGTATCCGTGTGGGCATTTTCGAGGAAGCCCACGACAAGGGCGACGTCATCCGCTTCCTGAAACGGGTTAACCAGACCCTGCTCAAGCTGGACGGCGACCCCAACGACCCCATCCATCTCAAGGCTTTTGACAAGGCCGGCTGCCTCGGTCACCGGGTGATTCGCACCCCGGAAGAGGTGGACATGATTCCGGACGAGGAATTCCCGGTTCTGATGGAGAGCCACCTGGACGGCTGGGAGTTTGCGGTGGAAGCCTGGATCTGGAACGGAAAAATCCAGTTCCTCAATATTTCCGAATACGTCACCCTCGGCTATTCCGTTTTCGTACCGGCCTCTCCGGAACTGGAGAAGTGGCGACCGCGGATCACCGAAGAGATCGAAAAGCTCATCAAGACCTTCGATATCGAGTTCGGCATCATCCATCCCGAGTACTTCGTCACCAGTGACGGTGTTATGTACTTTGGCGAGGTGGCCTATCGTCCGCCAGGATTCAAGGTTTTCGAGTTGCTTGAGCGTGCCTACGGCTTCAATGCCTACCAGGCCACGGCGCTGGTGTTTGATCCCAAGACCACAGCTGAGGAAGTGGAAGCCTTTTTCCCGAAAGAGGTGGTCGGCGCCAAGGGCTTCGCCGGTTGCTTTGGTGTCTACCCCCGCCGCCGTGTGGTCAGTCGGCTGGAGATTCCCGAGGAAACCGAGCAGCACCCGTATTTTGAGTGGCATGAGCTGCAGGCGCCAATGGAGAGCAAGGTCACCAAGCGGACCGCTTTCGGTACTCATTGGGGGCTGGTGTATTTCTTCGGCGACGATCCCATCAAGATGCGTGATCTGCTGAAACACCAGGAAGAACTCGACTTCTACGTGTAAACAGATGGCCTCTTGGCGGAGGGTGGGCCGCCAAGGAGCCGGCTGTTGGAGCGCAAGAAAGAAAATGTCGCGGTTTTTTCGGGATGGCGAAAGCGAGTGGATGGTATTGAGACGCGCATCACCCTTTCGCCCGAAGTTACCGTAACTTACTTGAGTAACCCCGGACTGTGACCCAAGATTAGTGGTGTAAAACGCTGTTAATTAAGAAATACTTAAAAAAATTGAGATTAACCCTTTCAGCCGGAGGCTCCGCACGATGGTCGAACGGCGTCGGCGCAAGCGCTTACCCTGGGTTGCCATGCATGCCCAGGTCAAGATCAAGAAAAACATGCTGTCCAGTGAGTGGGTCGAAGTGGAGGTCATCGACTACAACAGCCTGGGTATCGGTATTCGTTCCGAGCTTGAACTGGACAGTGATCGCCGGATTCAACTGAGTCTGCGTCTGGAAACGGAAGTTGGCGACATTTCCGTCGAGCGCATCAACGGTGTGATTCGGCATTCCCACATGGAAGAAAAAGGGCGTTTTTTCGGCATTGAGTTCGATGAAAAATCGAAAGAAGCAACCCGTGAATCGCTACAGCGAATCGAAGGTATTGTCGAGAAGTACCAGCAGTTGACCCGCCGGATGGAAACCCCCTCCTGACAGCGGCCGGCGCCAGAGGCATAATAATCCCTTTCCTTGAGAGGTCGTGATCCCTTTGGCGCTGTTCCGTTTATTCCTTCCAGCCCCACCCGTTTTACTCTTCGTGCTCAGTTGTTTTCTGCTGGCCGGGTGCAATCCCTCATCTCCCGCTGACCCCCTGGATTCTGGCGACGGCTGCTACCTGGATGATCATCCCTGCACATGGCCTGGTGGCCAGATCAGCTTAAACGACGTTCCGGACCAGGCACGCACGTTCCGTATGACCGTGACCCTGTCAGAGCCTGCCAACGGGCGGGTGGTGGCGGTATGGGCCGGGCGGGACATGTACATGGGGGAATTCCCGGTCGCCCTGAAAGCGGTGGACGATGTCGGCACACGGTGGGAGGCAACGGTGCAGTTGCCCGTCTGCACCGTGGACCCGGACATGGTATGGGCACTCCGTCTCAAAGTGGGCGGGGACGCTATCCCGGTACCCAAGGCTTTGTGGTATCGTGCCGGATCATCTTCTCGCGGGTGACCCTAGCGCTCGCGCACAGCCCATATGATAACAATGAAAGACAAGCCAGGAGCCTGGTGATGGAATACGCAGACAGCCTCAAACACGTGCTTATCCGCAAGATCAACAAGGCCGAGCGCGACTTGGTGCAACTCAAGCTGGATTATTGCCGGTTTGTGTTTGGCCTCACGCACCGCAGTTGTGTGATCAAGGATGGCCAGACCTATCGGGTGGTTTCGGTCGATGTCGACGCGATGGTGCGGCGGGAAGACGGCCAGTACGACAAGCCGCCGATCATAGGCGTACCTCTGGAAAAGGAGGAGCAGGGCGAGTCGGTAGAGCTTGGTAATGAGTGGGAACTGATGGAAAAGACCCAGGCCATGGGGCGCTGATCAAGGGCCCTTTGGCAACTCCGGGCAACTTTCACTCCTCAAAAAAACAGACCCGCTGAAATCACGTGGACTGCGGCGGGTCAGGCAGAAACTGGGTGGGGCTTGCGGCTGACTGCTCAGATAAAGGCGCTGGTGGTCACTGCCTGGTACAGTGATACGTCATCCGGCACGTATTTTCTTTCCAGCCAGGTTTCAGCTCCTTCCAGGCCACAGCGGTAGGCGCACAAAACGTCATCGCCGCGGGTCAGATTATCCAGGGTCTCCTGAACATCCATGCTGTCCATCTTCAGGTTGTGGTTCAGCAGGAAGGCCGCAACATCGGCCGTGTCGTTACGTTCACCTTCCAGGCCCAGCACAATGCCCGTCGCCGCGCCGCACAGATAGGCACCTGCCAGGTGTCGGCAACCGTTTTCAAGCAGTTCCTTGAGAGGCAACCCCTTGCGTTTGGCGTCCAGCATCTGAATCCCGGCCAACATCTGGGCCTGAGCCATCCAGTCAGCTCGGGTGTACTGTTCCGTGGCCCTGCCAAAACTGCCGCCGAGGCCGTCGGACATGCGGAAGAGGCTGTTTACGCTGCCGCTACCCGAGAAACCGGTGGCCGCTTCCAGATCCTGGCGACGATAGAGCCGGTACACCTTGGCAATCATCCAGATAAACAGGGCCACAACGGCAACCTGAAAGAGAATCACTGTAGTTGTGGTCATTGTTGCACCATTGAATTCGGGCAGAGCCAATCTGTGAGTGCTGGAGAGTTTCCAGCATGCCTTTGAGTTACCGAAAGTATACAGAGTGTTACGGAATGTTACCGCCCGTCAGCCACGCAAGGAGAGAGCACGGGTTCACACTTTACAAAGGTTTAACTGTTGGCGGGGGCGTGGCGAATTTCCGTGGCCCGACGGGACAAGGGAAAGGGCTAGGCGTTGGCTGCGAGGGAGCGTCCGCTGCGGCCAAAATGTTCGTAGAGATCCTCGAAGGTCAGCGGCCGGCTGAAGTAGTAACCCTGGGCATAGTCGCACTTATTGATGATCAGGAAGTCTTCCTGGTCGTTGTTTTCCACACCTTCGGCAATGACCTTGAGTCCCAGTTTGTGGCCGATGGCAATAATCGCTGAGGTGATTTCCATGTCGTTGAGGTCATCGGGGATGTCCTTGACGAATTCGCGGTCCACCTTGAGCACATCCACCGGTAGTTTCTTGAGGTAGCGCAGTGAGGAATAGCCGGTACCAAAATCGTCGATGGTGATGGTGACGCCAGTGGACTTGATGCGCTGCAGCTGGGCAATCACGGCATTGATGTCGTCCATCAGCATGCTTTCGGTGACCTCGATTTCGAGGCTGCTGGGAGACAGGTTGGAGGCATCCAGGGCTTCGGAGATCATGGTTTCCAGCATGGGGTCGCGGAACTGGCGGGCGGAGAGGTTGATGGCAACCCGCACGTCGCAGCCGGTGAGTTGCTGGAGCAGTTTCATTTGCATGCAGGCGTTGCGCAGGACCCAGTTGCCGATGGGGACGATGAGGCCGGTTTCCTCGGCAATGGAAATAAAGTCGTCCGGGCTGACGGTGCCCCGTATGGGGTGCTGCCAGCGCACCAGGGCCTCGACACAGATCAGTTCGCCGGTCTTGAGATCCACCTGGGGTTGGAACAGCAGGTTGAACTCGTCGTATTGCAGGGCGTGCCGCAGTTCCTGTTCGATATGGAGCAGCCGGATGGCTTTCTGATTGAGCTCTTCGGTGAAATAGTGGTGGCGGTCGCGGCCCTTGTCCTTGGCACGATAGAGAGCGAGATCCGCATTCTTCATCAGGTTTTCGGCGTTGTCACTGTCGGAGGGCGCGAGGGTGATGCCGATGCTGGTGGAGACGATCACTTCCTGTTTATGGAGGCGGATCGGGGCCTTGAGAGTCTTGAGAACATTTTTGGCGATATTGGTGACGGCCCGGGAATCGGCAATATCCGAGAGCAGGATGGTGAACTCGTCACCGCCCAGGCGTGCGACCGTGTCCTGGGCCCGCACACAGGAGCGCAGGCGGTCGGCCACTGTGAGCAGCAGCAGGTCGCCGGCGTCATGCCCCAGGGTGTCATTGATACGCTTGAACTGGTCCAGATCGAGAAAGAGCAGGGCAATCTGGGTGTTGCGGCGCTTGGCGTTCTGCAGGGCACGCTCGAGCCGGTCGAGGAACAGCCGGCGATTGGCCAGGCCTGTCAGAGAGTCGAACAGGGCCAATTGTTCCATGCGCTCATTGGCAGCTTTGAGTTCAGTGATATCGATCCCGGACACGACAAAGTTGGTCAGCCGACCGTTGTCGTCGTAGACGCTGGAAACGGTTACTGCAGACCAGAAATGGCTTTCATCGGCGCGGCGGCAGCGTATTTCACCTTCCCAGCAGGCATCGAGGCAGGAAACCACTTCTGGGTTGTCGAGGGTGGTATTGCAGGGCCAGGGATCCACACTGATGGCGTCGAGGGTTTGTCCAACGACATCGTCCAGGCTAAATCCGGTGACGGTGGAGAAGCTTTCGTTGATGTATTCGATCTTGCCCTGGTTGTCGGTGATGGCGATCATTGCGCCGCTGTTCATCACCGCGCTCGAAAACTTGAGCAGGTTGGAGTGGTCCTCCGAGAGCTGACGACGGCTCATGGCAAGACGCCTGCGCAGGACCAGGACGACCACGCTCATGGCGACGACAAGCGCAATGGCCAAGGGGAAGAGATAATGCCCTTGTTGTAGTTGTTTTAGTGTCTCTAGCAACGATGCCCCCGATGTGTCCGTGGAAACAGGCATTCCCGATGACTGCCGGTTCCGTGGGTCACGGGCAAACCACAGGAGAGGGTTCGCGTCAGTCGAATGCCGGTTCAGAAAGGCCGCGGGTAATGATATAGAGGGTAGGTGAGAACGGGGGATGGGGGCGGAACTGGATCACACTTCGCGGTGCCTTCCACGAAGTTTTAACAGTTTGCAGACTGTGATCGAATGTAACGAAATGTAAGCGCCCCAAGGGCTGGCGGCGAGGGACCCAACGCATGTCAGGCCACTCGCCGCCTGCAGGGAACGACGATCAGCCAACCAGTTTCTTGGCTTCTGCCTGCCACTGGTCGGAACCCTTCATGTTGGAGAAGGATTCAAGCACTTTCTTTTCCTGCGCATTCGGCGACGCGACCTGCTGGATCCGGGTGATACCCTGAGCCTGCATCTTCTTGGCCGTTGCCGGACCAATGCCCTTGATGCGGGTCAGATCGGTATCGCTGGCCTTGGAGGCGCTGCTCGTGGATTTCGTGCCTGCCGCCTTCTTGGGGGCACTCTGGGATTTCTTGGTCGGCGCTGCTTTCTTGCTGGTGCTGGCCTTCTTGGCGGGCGCTTTCTTGGCCGGGGCCTTTTTGGCCGCAGGTGCTGGCGCCTTGGCCGCCGGCTTCGCCGGTTTCTTTTCTTCTTTCTCTGCCAGGCCTACACGTTCCAGCAGGTTATGCTGCATGTCCTGGAACTCGCTCATACGGCGATCGAACTCTTCCTGGAAGCGCTTGATTTCGCGTTCGCGCAGGCGCTCGATTTCCTTGATGAGCTTTTTGACCGGCTCCTGAATCTGATTCTGAAGCTTGTCGAACCGCTTCAGTGCATCATTCATCAGGTTTTCAATTTGAGTCGATGTTTTATCGAACTCCTTGTTGACCTTTTTTACGATTTTGTCGACGCCCATTTTATCGGTCTTCGCCTCTTTTTTTGCCATGATGAAGTAACCCTATACCCTGACGATTTCCAGTTCGGAATAAATGCAATCCAAAAATCGGGCCGATTCCATATATTCCGCTTGTATTGCTATATTTGCCGATACATATAGAAAGTACAACGTTATGGGTTGCACTACACCGATGCAGATCAAATAACTCTGCGCTTTAAAGGTGCGTATCGGGCCTTTAGACCGGGAGAATTGTATCAGAAATGAGCAGCCGCTTCGGGATCAGGACGTGGGTGTTTCTGGTTTTCCGGTGCGACGCCGGGCCAGTTCCAGCTTTCGGTCCAGAACATCGCGTATTCTGCGAAGTTGGGGCGCACCCGGAAGACGGGATTGTTCCAGTGGCTCTTTGAAGACTAGCGTATAGAAAAAGTTGCTGCAGTATTTTTCCGTGTCTGAAACCTGCGCGGTGATGCCTTCGGCGGAGAGATCCTCGAACGGCATGCTGAGGGAGAAATCGAGCGCCAGTTCTTCGCCGGGCTTGAAACTCTCATCGGTTTTTACAACGCAAACCTCGTCCGTTAAGGCGAACACCCGTACGTCAACCGCTTCGCGCTTGAACAGGCCCCGTCGCTTCACGAAGCGGGCCTTCAGATCCGGCAGCGGTATGCGGGGATTGATGTTGGTGTTTATCATTTCCATGTGCAGTACGTTCTAGCCACTAACCCTTTTCACCCCAAAATCAGGGTGGGCGCCTGAATGCGCGATCCCTACAGAGTGACGACACTCTTAATATCAGGTTAGACGCTGTCCAAGAAAGCGCCAATTATGCGGGATTTTGGCGGCTGTTGCTAACAGCTCTCGGTCAGAAGGCATTCATGTTCCGGCGTTTCAACCTGAAGTGTGGCATGACCGATGCCATATTGCTCTGCCAATGTCTGGTTGATTTGGGCCAACCACTGCTTTTCGAATGTATGTTCGGGATCCACCACCAGGTGGGCCGTCAGCGCCACATCCTGGGTGCTCAGTGCCCAGATGTGCAGGTCGTGCACATCCGTTACACCATCCACTGATTGAAGGTACTCATTGACCGCGCTGATATCCACATGGCTGGGAACGGCATCCAGTGACAGGTTGAGTGATTCGCGAAACAGTGACCAGGTGCCCCAGAAAATCACCGCCACGATCACCAGGCTCATGGCCGGGTCGAGCCAGTACCAGCCAGTGTAGTAGATGCCCACACCCGCGAGCACGACGCCCAGGGAGACGGCGGCATCCGCGGCCATGTGAAGGAAGGCGCCCCGGACATTGAGGTCATTGTGCTGATCCTTGACGAACAGCAGCGCCGTGGCCGTGTTGATAATCACACCGATGGCCGCCACCACCATGACGACGGTGCCGGGAATGGGGGCGGGGGAGAACATGCGATGCACAGCCTCCCAGGCAATGATGCCAATGGCGCCAAGCAGCAGGAGAGAGCTGGCGAGAGCGGCCAGCACCGTACCGCGCCGGAAGCCATAGGTGTGCCGGAAGGTGGCGGATTTCTGGGCCATCAAGGCGGCCGCCCAGGCCAGCACCAGGCTCAGTACGTCACTGAAATTGTGGCCGGCATCCGCGAGCAGGGCCATGGAGTTGGCCCACAGCCCATAACCCGTTTCGATTCCCACGTAGACCAGATTCAGCCCCACGCCGATGGCGAACGCCTTGTTCAGCGACGGTTGATGGCTGTGATCGTGATGGTGGTGATGATGGCCCATGGTTGTCCTCTCGCCTGAATTGTCACCCCATTGCAAAGGCTACAACCACTACAGGGTCAAGCCCCGCTTCAGTCCGACGTCTTATTGGCCCACTCCAGCCGGTACAGATCCTTGCGCCGGTGCTTGAGGTTGGTCACCGAGCCTTCGTTCCGGATCAGCTTCAGTTTGTCCAGATCGAGGTCCGAGAACATGATCATCTCGGTGTTGGGCGTGGACTCGGACATGACGGCATCGTGCGGGAATGCAAAATCAGAGGGCGAAAACACCGCGGACTGGGCGTATTGCACGTCGAGGTTTTCCACCTTGGGCAGGTTACCGACGCTGCCGGTGATCACCACATAGCACTCGTTCTCAATGGCCCGGGCGGCAGCACAGTTGCGGACCCGGAGGTAGCCATTCTTGGTATCGACCCAGAACGGCACGAACAGCAGGTCGACCTCCTGGTCGGCGGCCAGTCGTCCCAACTCGGGGAATTCGATGTCGTAGCAGATCATGATGGCCACACGCCCGGCATCAGTATCGAACACCTCCAGGCGGTCGCCTCCTTCAATGACCCAGTCGCGAATTTCGTGGGGTGTGATGTGCAGTTTTCGCTGTTCGTCCACCGAGCCGTCGCGGTGACAGAGGTAAGACACGTTATAGAGCCGGTCGCCTTCCTGGAGCGGCATGGAGCCGGTGATGATATTGATGTTGTAGCTAACCGCCATCTGCGACATCTGTTCCCGGAACCGATCGGTAAAGCCGGCCAGAAAACGGATGGCCTTGGTCTGGTCCAGCTGGTCAGTGAGCCCCATCAGTGGCGCATTAAAGAACTCCGGAAAAATGGCGAAGTCGCTTTTGTAGTCGGACAGGGCATCGACGAAGTATTCCACCTGTTCCAGCACTTCCTCCACCGAGTGGAATTCACGCATCTGCCACTGCACCGCGCCCAGCCGGATCTGCGTTTTGCGGTAATCCTCCAGTGTGGTGGGCGGGGTATAGAGGATGTTGTTCCATTCCAGCAGAGTGGCGAAGCCGCGGGATTTCTCGTCTTCCGGCAAATAGCGGCGCAGCAGGCGCTTGACCTGGAAATCGTTGGAAAGCTGGAAGCTGAGAATCGGGTCATAGATCTCCTTGCGATCCACCTTCTCGATATACTCGGTGGGCGTGAGATCTCCGGCGTATTTGCCGTAATTGGGAATGCGGCCGCCAGCCAGTATCGCCCGCAGGTTGAGGTTGCGGCACATTTCCTTGCGGGCTTCATATAGCCGGCGGCCCAGGCGGTAGCCGCGGTATTCCGGGTGGATGAACACATCCAGGCCGTACAGGCAATCGCCGTCATTGTTGTGCCAGATCTTCTGGTTCTTGAGGATCAAATCGTCATAGGTGTGGGGGTTGCTGAAGCGGTCGTATTTAACACAGACCGTCAGCGCCACCGCCACCAGCGTTCCCTTGTCTTCAATGCAGATCTGGCCGTCCGGGAATTCCCGGATCAGGTGCTCGATCGTGCTGCGAGGCCAGGCGCCGCCGATATCGTCGTAAACGTCATCCATCAGCCGCTTGAGCTGTGGGTAGTCCTTCGCTTCGAGGTTGCGTAGATTCAGTTGCAACTCTTCATTCGGCATAAGACGCCACTCTCCCTTTTCGGTGCTTCAGTTTCAGTAGAGTACCAGATGATGGCCGTTGTGGATCAGGCTGTGGCGTGTTTTTGGACTATGCTAAAACCAAAAGAACAGAAGGAGGAAGCGCTGTGTTCGGACGTTTGGGGTTTGGCCAGAAATTACTCCTGGCTGTCGGATGCCTGCTGGTCCTCGTTATGGGAACCTACGGCGTCATCAATCAGTGGCGTTTTGCCAACGCCGAAGAGGCCGGTCTTGAGTCCCTCAAGAGCGATGTCGTTGCCCAGAGTACGACCGGTATTTCCGAATGGCTTAACACGCGGATGCAGATGACCACCGGTAGCGCCGCGGCCCTGAACGGAGCAGGGGATATTGAACAGGTCAGGGCGATCCTGTCGGCGGCCAAGGAAGGCGGTGGTTTCCGCGATTTCTATGTGGGCACCACCGATGGGCAGATGATCATGGCGACGGAAGCCGATGGCGCTGACCTGCCCTCTGATTACGACCCGCGGCAGCGACCCTGGTATAAGCTGGCCCAACAGAAAAACCGCCCCGTCTACACCGAACCCTATGCTGATGCCTCAACCGGTGATGTCATTCTGACCGTAGCCGCGCCGGTTAAGAACGGTGGTTTTAGTGGCGTGGTGGCCGGGGACGTGGGGCTTGGTGCCATTAACAGCGTGCTCGAGCCCGTGACCTTGGCCGACTCCGGTTACGCCATGCTGATCAATGCCAACGGGACGATTCTTTTCCACCCGGACAAGAACAGGATTGGCAAGGATGTCCAGGAGATGCTGGGCAAGCGGCCATCACTTGATGGCCAGCCCTTGATGGTGACTCTGGAGGATGTGCCCCACAGCATCTCGTTTCATGCCCTGGATGATGCGCGCAACATTGAGTGGTATCTCGGGCTGGTTGTGGACCGGGACAAGGCCACGGCGGACCTGAGAGCCGCCCGATGGAGCGGTTTTATCATCACTCTGGTTGGCGTGGTGATCGCCCTGATCCTGTTGCATCTGGTGCTGCGATTCCTGATGCAGCCGGTGCGGCAGATCAACCATGCCATGGACGAAATTGCCAGTGGCGAGGCGGACCTCACGCAGCGCCTGCCGATCCAGAGCCAGGATGAGTTCGGGCAGTTGGCCGATGCCTTTAATCGCTTCGTCTCCAACATCCAGAGCGTGGTGAAGGAATCCCAGGAAAGTGCGGAAGAGCTGAAAGCCCACGTCACCTCCCTCAAGGCTGCAGCCAGCGACAGCCGCTCCAGCGTGGACAAGCAGCGCACCGAGATCGACATGGTCGCGACTGCGATCAACGAGATGTCCGCGGCCGCGGGTGAGATCGCCCAGAATGCCCAGTTGACCGCAGATTCAGCCAACGATGCCGACAAAGACAGCAAAACCACACTGGAGACAGTCGCCGCTTCCAAGGATGCGGTTTCCCGCCTGGCAAGCGAGATCGGCCAGGCTGCGGATGTGATTGAGGAATTGGGTAAGGACGTCAGCAACATCACCACGGTGCTGGAGGTCATTCAGGGCATTGCCGAGCAGACCAACCTGCTGGCTCTCAACGCGGCAATCGAAGCGGCACGTGCCGGGGAGGCAGGCCGAGGTTTTGCTGTGGTCGCCGATGAGGTGAGGGGGTTGGCTAAGCGCACCCAGGACAGCACCGAAGAGATCAACAACATGATCGAGCGCTTGCAGAAAGGGGCCGAGAACGCGGTGAAGGTGATGCAGGAATCGCGGGCGGTCAGCAACATCAGCATGGAAAAAGCGCAGGATTCCATGGAGTCGCTCAATCGCATCGCCGAGGCCATCACACGCATTAGCACAATGACTACCCAGATCGCCACCGCTTCGGAAGAGCAGACATCGGTGGTGGATGAGCTGAACAGCTCGATCACCCGGATCTCTGACGAAGGGCAGGAAACCGCTCGCACCGCAACCGAGAATGATCGCTTGAGTGACGAGATTGCCGATGTCAGCTCAACGTTGCATGAAAAGGTGAGGCGTTTCCGGGTATAAAGGTTGGTGGGCGCCCACTGAACTCTCCTGATTTCGGCAGTGAGCGTTTCACGTTTGACGTTGGACGTTTCATGTAAAAACCGAATGGCTTGGTGGGTAGTCCAGCCTGTTTTTTAGGCTTTCTCCCGCCACTCCCGCGAAGGCGGAGGTGACGGGGTGCAGTCTGCAATTGACGTTGAACACTGAATGCGTCCAACGTCATTCCCGATCCGGATTGTAATCCCACGCCTTGAGAAACCGCGTCACCACCAGGTCCGCCAGCCGATCACGGCGGGCCTCATCCCATTCCACCGTCCGATTCATCAATTGCTCCATATGGTGGTCCCCTTGTAAGGCACCAAAGAACAGGCAGGTCTCCGTGTCCGGATCATCCATGGACAGGATGCCGCGGCTGGCCCAGTAGCCCAGGCGGTGGGCGAGGGCGCGCTGGGTCTTTTGTGGACCGCTGCGCCAGAAAAGGTCCACGGTTTCCGGATTGCGGGCACTTTCGGCGATCAGGATCCGAAACATGGCCACCACCTCGGGATCACTGCTCAGATCCAGGAACTGCCGCGCCACCGCTCGCAGCGCGTCGGGCACGTGACTGTGCTCATCAACCAGCTGCGAATCCAGCCCATACAGCTCCAGCTTGTAGGCAATGACCGCTTCGTAGAGTGCCTCCTTGCTGCCGAAGTGGGAATAAACCGTCTGCTTGGACACCCCCGCTTCCTTGGCGACATCCCCCATGGTGGTGTCTTCCACTCCTTGCTTGAGAAAGAGTGCGGCGGCGGAACCCAGAATGGCAAAGCGTTTTTCGCGGCTCTTGGGTCGCCCGGCACCGGCTCGTGTTGGTGTCACGGAATTATTTGTCATTTAAAACTAGACCGACGGGTTTGATAATGATTATAGTGGACTCGTGAGTCCAGTATAGCAGTTATTCAGGATCGGTGATAAGCCATGGAGAAGAACATGTACATAGCGCTGGAAAGGCATATCCCGGGCGCGGCCAGGAAGTTGCCCCTGCCTGGACTGGCCAGTTTGATCATGCTCGCCCTGCTGGCCGGGTGTGGAGAATCGGAGAAGGCTGTCTCGGAAAACGCGCAACCGGCCATGCCCGTGGTCGTCCAGAAACTGGAAGCGGTGGATCACTATACGGTAGATCGTGAATTCAGTGGCCGGATTGAATCCACAAGGCAAAGTGCCCTGGCGTTTGAGTTTAGTGGTCGCGTGGAGTCGGTGACCGTGGACGAGGGTGATCGGGTCAGTCGAGGTCAGTTGCTGGCGCGGCTGGATACCGATTTGCTGCAGGCCGAACAGCGCCAGGCTGACGCCGCGCTGGCGCAACGCCGTTCCCAGTTGGCGCTGGCCCGTCAGACGCTCAAGCGATTCAAGCGGCTGCTGCAGGACAACGCGGTCTCCCGTCAGGAGGTGGATGAGGCACAGGAAAAAGTGCATTCACTCGAGGCCGGAGTTGACCTGGAAAAGGCTCGTCTTCAGACCATCACCACCCGCCTTGAGAAGGCTCGTCTGACGGCACCTTTCAATGCCGTGGTGGCCAGGCGCTCGGTGGACGAGGGGGCCGTGGTTGGCCCGCAGCAGCCGGTATTGCAACTGCTGGAATCCGGCCCCCAGGAGGCGCGCATTGCGGTAACCGCCGGAGTTGCCGACCGCTTTGACGTGGGGGAGACCCTGGCGCTGACGGTGCGGGGGCAACAACTGCAGTCCCACATCAAGCGAATCCTGCCGGTGCGGGATGTCCGGACCCATACGGTGGATCTTATTGTGGCCATCGATGCTCCCGAGACGCCCCTGCGGCCTGGCGATCTGGTGTCAGCGCAAGTGCCCGAAACAATTGAAAACCGGGGCTATTGGCTGCCTTACAGCGCTTTGACCGACGCGACGCGAGGACTGTGGGGCGTCTACAGCGTGGTCAGTGACGATCAGGGCCAGGAGCAGGTGGCCTTGCGTACCGTGGAAGTACTGCACCAGACCGGGGATCGGGTGTTCGTACGCGGCACCCTGGAAGATGGTGATCGGGTGGTGGCCAAAGGCACCCATCGGATGGTGCCGGGCCTTGCCGTAGATGTTCAGGACGCCCGTCCGGCCCTTGCGGTTCGCACCCCCCAACCCTGAGGAGAATCCGTCATGGGCACACTGTTCTATCGCAACAGCCACTTGCTGACGCTGGTCATGATCGCCGTCATGGTGGCAGGTGTAACGGCATTGAGCCACCTGCCGCGCATTGAGGATCCGCGTATCGATTTGCGCAATCCCACGATTCTGACTGCCTTGCCGGGAGCCTCTGCCGAGCGGGTTGAGGCGCTGGTGACCGAGAAAATAGAGGAACGCCTGGAGGAAATCCCGGAAATCAACTGGATCAAGTCCAACTCCCGCCCCGGTCTATCCATGATTGTGGTGGAGCTCAATGCCAACATCGACGCCTCGACCAACCAACAGGTATTCACCAAGATTCGTGACAAGCTGGATGATGTGCGCTCGGAGCTGCCGGAGGATGCGTTGGCGCCCGTGTTCGACGACCTGCGCGGCGCTTCGGCATTCAGCTATATCCTGGCCCTGAAGTGGGGGGCGAACACGCCTGCCCGACTGAATATTCTCGGCCGTCACGCCGAAGAACTTGCGGACCAGCTTCGGCACATCAATGGCACCGATTTTGTGAAAGTCTTCGGTAAACCGGAGGAAGAAATCACAGTGGCCCTGGATCCGGTCAAGCTGGCTTCGCTCGGGCTGACACCGTCGCAGGTGGTGCGGCGGATTCGGTCTGCGGATGTCAAAGTGCCGGCCGGAACCCTGGAGCAGTCCGGTCAGCGCTTCATCATGGAGGTCCAGGGGGAACTGGACAGCCTTCAACGCATCGCCCGGATTCCCGTGGCCGGAGGATCGGAGGGGGCGGTGACCTATCTGGGGGATCTGGCCCGTATCGAACGCGGCTGGCGGCAGCCCTTGCAGACCCTGGGCTACACGGACCGTCAGCGCGCTCTGTTTGTCGCCGCCCGGGTGGGCAAGGATGCCCGGGTCGATCAATGGTCGCAGGCGGTGAAGGATACCATTGCCACCTTCCGCGCCCGGATTGACAGCCGTATTGAGCTGGAAACCCGGTTTGATCAAAGCCTCTATACCCAGAAACGATTGCAGGGGCTGGCGTCGAATCTGATGGCTGGCGCCCTGGTGGTGATGGCCGTGGTGTTTTTCAGCATGGGCTGGCGGCCGTCGCTGGTGGTGGGGCTGGCATTGCCATTGAGTGCCGCAACCGCGCTGTTCGGCCTGTTGGTGTTCAACCAGCAGATCCATCAGATGACGGTGTTCGGTCTCATCATTGCGCTGGGGCTGCTGATCGACAATGCCATTGTTGTCACCGAGGAAGTGCGCAAGCGCTTACAGGAAGGGATGGCCCCGGGCAAGGCGGTGGCCGAGTCGGTTAAGCACCTGTTTGCGCCCCTGTTGGCCTCGACGCTGACCACCATTCTGGGCTTCATGCCGATTTTGCTGCTGACCGGCAATATCGGCGATTTTGTCGGTCCGATTGCCATCAGTGTCGTGCTCGCCCTGATCGCGTCCTTTGTGCTTTCCATGACAGTGATAGCCGCCCTCGCGGCGCGGTTCGGCCATGTAGCCGACGCTGCAGAAAGCCGCTGGTGGCAGCGCGGGGTGCAGCCAAAAAGATTGGGGCATTTCTATCATCGGTTGGTCAGCGCTTCCGTTAATCGACCCAAGACAGCTGTGGCGCTGTGCCTGGCGTTGGCCCTGGCCGGTTTTATGGCGGCCCGGACCCTGCCCAATCAGTTCTTCCCGCCGGCGGATCGGGACCAGTTTCAGGTGGAAATCTGGATGGCCCCCGGCACCGCCGCGGAAAAGACCGCACAACGGGCAATGGAAGTGGATCAGGTCATTCGTGACACCGTCAGTCCTGCCCATATCGATTGGCTGACCGGCGCCAGCTTCCCAACCGTCTATTACAACCTCGTTATGAACAAGGACGGGCGGCCGACCTACGCCCAGGGCATCGTGAAGATGCCGGATGTGCAGCAGGTGACCACGGCAGTTAACAAGCTGCAGGCTACGCTCACACAGCAATTTCCAGATGCCAGAATCGTGGTGCGCGCATTTGGGCAGGGGCCGCCCATCGATGCCCCGGTCTCGTTTCGCCTGTTCGGCCCCGATCTGGATGTCCTGCGTGCCAAGGGCGAGACATTGCGGCGTGTGATGCATGGTGTGCCCGCAATCACTCACACACTGTCCAGCATTAGCGGCGGTGTGCCCAAGCTCGTTCATCACGCTGACGAGGTGCGCGCGGCCCAGGCCGGGCTGACCCTCGCCGATGTGGCCGGGCAGTTGCAGACCAACCTGGATGGAAGGGTGAGCGGCTCGGTGCTGGAAGGGGTGGAAGAGGTTCCGGTACGGGTGCGCCTGCCGGATCACAACCGCCAGTCCGTGAACCGCATGGGGGACTGGCAGGTGGTGGCTCCCCAGGCAGGCGGCTGGCTGCCGGCTTCTGCCTTGGGGGAGTTGGCACTGGAGCCCACGGTGGCGGTGATCACCCATCGCGACGGACAGAGGGTCAATGAAATCCAGGGGTTCACGGAGCAGGGCGCCTTGCCCATTGAGGTCACCAAAACCGTAAAGCAGCGTCTGGCCGAGGCGGGATTTCACTTGCCGCCCGGTTACCGACTGGAGACAGCCGGGGAGAGTGAGGAGTCGGGTGAGGCCATTGCCAGTCTGGTGGCGTATGTCCCGGTGTTGATGGTGCTCATGGTGGCTGTGTTGGTCCTGACCTTCCGCAGCTGGCTGCTGGCCGGGTTTATCGGGATCGTGGCCATCGCTTCGGTGGGACTGGGGCTGCTGTGCCTGTTTGTGGCTGGCTATCCGCTCGGGTTCAATCCCATTCTGGGCAGTGCGGGGCTGATCGGTGTGGCCATCAACGGCAGCATTGTGGTGCTGGCCGCTTTCCAGGCCAATCCCGCCGCAAGGGCCGGGGATGCTCAGGCGATTGTGAAGGAAACCCTGGGCTCCACGCGGCACATCGTATCAACGACCCTGACGACGGTCGGCGGATTCCTGCCGCTGATGTTTTTCACTGAAGGGGATTTCTGGCCCCCACTGGCGGTGGTCATCGCCGGGGGTGTCGGGCTGGCAATGATCCTCTCCCAATTCATGATTCCCGCACTTTATCGCTGGGCTTACGGCTCACGAGTCCGTCAGACGGACGCTTCGGCGGCGCTGGCGGCTCCGGATGCGGGTTGATACATTCAAATAACAATCATTGGAGAAATGACATGGTACGCACAGGACGACGCTATCGGACGAAGCGGGCCAATGACCATTACGACGTTATCGTGATCGGCTCCGGCATCGGCGGCCTCTGTACCGCGGCGCTGTTGTCCAGGCTGGGCAAAAAGGTCTGTGTGCTGGAGCAGCACTACACCGCAGGTGGTTACACCCATGCGTACGAACGCAACGGCTATGAATGGGACGTAGGGGTGCATTACATCGGCGAGGTGCACAAGCCCTGGTCCATGATTCGGCGCGTGTTCGATGTAATCACTGACGGCCAGCTTGAGTGGGCGCCGATGGATCCGGTTTACGACCATGTGGTGTTGGGCGAGCACGAATATGATTACGTGGCCGGCCGCAAGGCCTTTGCCGAAACGATGAAGGCGCGTTTCCCCGGCGAAGAAAAGGCCATCGACACCTATATTAGGTACATCTCGGATGTCAGTCGCCGCGTACCGCGTTTTTTCGCGGGCCAGGCCATGCCGCCGCTGGTGGCGCGTGCCTATAACAAGGCCCGCCGTTTCATCATGCCGGGCTACATGTTCAAAACCACCCGGGAGGTACTGGAAGGCATCACCCGTAACGAGGAACTGATCGCGGTCTTGACCGCCCAATGGGGCGACTACGGGCTGCCCCCGAATGAATCGTCGTTCCTGATGCATGCCATGGTTGCCAAGCACTATCTCACCGGGGGCAATTACCCCGTGGGTGGCGCGGCCCGGATTGCCGAAACCATTATTCCGGTGATCCGCTCCGCTGGCGGCGAGGTGTTTACCTATGCCGGAGTGGACCAGATTCTGGTCGAGCGCAACAAGGCCGTGGGCGTGCGCATGAAAAACGGTGACGTAATCCGGTCGGGGGCGGTGGTGAGCAACGCCGGCCTGTTTCCGACAGTGGAAGACCTGCTTCCGAAGGAGGTCGCCCAAAAGCATGGTTACACCGATCGCCTGCGTCACGTAAACCTGTCTTCCGCGCATCTGTGCCTGTATGCCGGCTTCAAGGGCAGTGCCAAGGAGTTGGGGCTTCCCAAGATGAACTACTGGGTGTATCCCTCCGCCGATCACGACGGCAACGTGGAGCGTTTCCGGAACAATCCGGACTCGCCGATGCCCCTGATCTACATATCCTTTCCTTCGGCCAAGGACCCCAGCTGGGACGAGCGTTATCCCAACAAGGCTACGGTCGAAGTGGTAGCGCCCACGCACCACAGCTGGTTCAAACAGTGGGAAGGCAGTCAGTGGAACAAGCGAGGGGAGGATTACGAAGCTTTCAAGGAACAGCTGGCGCAGCGGTTGCTGGAAACGCTTTACCGCTTTGAGCCCCAGCTCAAGGACGCCCTGGACTTCCATGAGTTGTCCACGCCGTTATCGACCCAATGGTTCCAGTGGAACAAGGCCGGCGAGATCTATGGCATCGATCACACTGTGGAGCGCTTCAAGCAGGAATGGTTGCATCCGCAGACGCCTATCAAGAATCTCTACCTTACCGGTTCCGATATTCTCACGGCCGGTGTCGGGGGTGCGTTGATGGGTGGGGTCATGACCGCTTCCGTGATGGCCGGGTGGCGCAGCTATCGGCTTATGGGGCTGATCAAGGACGCCTATAAGGAAGCCGATGCCGGTTCGGCCGTGCAGGCCCATTCGGCCTAGGAATCCGGCTCGCTACACCAGTGCGGCTCGCGGTGCGCCATGGATTGGCACATCGCCTGGGCGGCAATTTCCACATCGGTGGCGTAGTACAGTGAGGCAAACCCGAGCTGTAGCCGGCCCAGGTTGTGGAAGATCAGCCCGAGGGCGATATCGCGGGCACTGAAATTCTCCTGATGCTGTGCGAAGTAGCGCGCGGCATTGCCGGTATCGTCCGAACCGATCAGGGCCAGGACGCGGCCAATGCCGCCATGGTAGGCCTGTAGCAGCAGCCGCAGATAGAGTGCTTCCCGTTTCTCGGGCGGAAGATGACCAAAGCGGGCCTCAAAGGGGCCACGCAGGTTGCGATGGTTCTGTTCCAGTAAGCGGTAGGCGCAGTCTATCTGCACCATGCGGTGATAATGCAGCCGTTTGGGGATCTGGCAGTCCGAGAGCACTTCGGGCCGCAGTTGCATGATGCCCTGGGCTGCAGCGGCGGACTGGGCGTTCTTCTGCACGCCGCTCTCGATGATCACCTGGCCGAGCAACAGGCCGAGTATCGATTTGGGGAAGGTGTAACGGCCCTTAGCCTGGCGGTCTTCATAGATCTTTTCGAACAGCGTGAGCAGCGGCACCTTTTGGTCGGGCGAGCCGATGGCCAGGTCGTCCCAGGTGCCCCAGACCCGGCTGTCCGTTGCCCGGCCCAGGAGTCGGTCGATCGACGCGCCGATATCCACGTGGGGCTGGTCGCAGGCGAGGGCAAACGGGTAGCCGATACGCTCCAGCCCGCCCGCCAGCCAGAACGTTGCCCGGTCTTCCTGTGCCAGCGTCTCGCGGGTGCGATCGATGGCCTTCTGGGTCTCTTCCGGGCTTTCGGCATCTTCCATCCAGGTCAGGAAGGCGCCACGGCGGTTGTACAGGATGTGCCGGTTCGGCTGCTCGCAGTAAGCCTTCCCGAGCAAAACCCAGCGGCGCAGTGTTTCCAGATTGCCGGCTACGCCCTGACTCATCCAGTAGGGCGTATTGCGTATCACGTCCTGCCAGCCCTCAACCTTCTCCGCCTGTGTGATTCCGGGAAGCACCAGAAACAACAGCAGAAGGAAGAGGTTAATCCTTTTTAAACAGTGATATGGCGTGTCCATTTATAAATCGTATCAAGTTATGCCCTGCAGTGCCTCAATGATCGCCCGGACGGTCTCCCGGGGATCGGAAACATCCGCGTTGACGGTGATATCTGCCACCTTGTGGTATTGCGGTTCACGGAAATCGTAGAGGGTTTCCAGACCCTGGTTTTCACCCCGGGCCAGTCCGCGGCTGGATTCATTGTTGATGCGGGCAAGCATGGTCTCAACGGGAATGTAGAGGTAGACCAGGGGCCCAAGGGATCGCAGATGACGCAGGCCGTTTTCGCTGAGAACGGCGCTGCCCCCAGGGGCCAGTACTCCTGGTCCCTTGAGTCCGGTCAGCATGGTTTCTTCGGCGGCGAGAAACGTATCCATACCCTCTTCATCGATCAGCTGCTGGAGCGATTTTCCCGTCTGCTTCTCAATCAGGCTGTCCCCATCCACGAAGGGAAGCTGCAGTGATTCCGCCAGCATTTGACCGACCGTGGATTTGCCCGCCCCGGGCATTCCCAGAAGAGTGATTGTTTGTGGAAGTGTGCTGGGCACGGTGGTTGGATCCTTGGCTGTCCTTTGCTTTTGCAAGACCGGTATAGTCAATAGCATACTGGAAATCACTTCAGCGAGCGCGAGGAGGGAACCATGCCCGTACGCAATCTGACGCAGAAGTTGATTGAATCCCATCTGGTTGACGGCGAAATGACTCCAGGTACGGAAATCGGCCTTCGGATCGACCAGACCCTGACCCAGGATGCCACCGGGACGCTGGTCATGCTGGAGCTTGAAGCCATGGGCCTTGATCGGGTGAAAACGGAGCTCTCCGCGCAGTACGTCGACCACAACCTGCTCCAGGAAGACAACCGCAATCCCGACGACCACCTGTTCCTGCGTAGCGCTTGTGAAAAATACGGCATCTATTTCAGTCCGCCCGGCTGTGGTGTCAGTCATGCTGTCCACATGGAGCGCTTCGGAAAGCCGGGAAAAACCATGGTGGGTTCCGATTCCCACACCTGTGCAGCGGGCTCTCTCGGCATGCTCGCCATGGGAGCCGGCGGGATGGCCGTGGCTCTGGCAATGGCGGGAGAGCCTTTTTATGTACCCATGCCCAAAGTCATGGGGGTCAAGCTCACTGGTGAGTTACCGGAGTGGGTGAGCGCCAAGGACGTGATCCTGGAAATGCTGCGTCGGCACGGCGTCAAGGGCGGCGTCGGCAAGGTGATTGAGTATTACGGCCCGGGGCTGGCCAACCTGACAGCCATGGACCGCCACGTGATTGCCAATATGGGCATGGAGCTGGGGGCCACTACCACGGTATTCCCTGCCGACGATGAAGTACGTTGTTTCCTGAAGGAACAGCATCGCGAAGATGATTTCACCGAAATGAAGGCTGACGAGGGTGCAGCCTACGACGAACATGACGAAATCGAACTGGATAGACTGGAACCACTGATCGCGCTGCCCAACAGCCCTGGAAACGTGTGCACGGTGCGGGAAGTCGCGGGTCGCCCGATCTATCAGGCCTATATCGGTTCCTCTGCCAATCCAGGCCTGCGGGACATGGCCGTGCCGGCCCAGATGGTCAAGGGTGAGTTCGTGCACGAGGGCGTTTCGCTCGATATCAATCCCACGTCCCGACAGAACCTGGAAAACCTCACCCGCAAGGGTTGGCTGGGTGATTTGATTCATGCCGGCGCCCGCCTGCATCAGACTGGCTGCAATGGCTGCATCGGCATGGGCCAGGCTCCGGCCACGGGACGGATAAGCTTGCGCACCGTGCCCCGTAACTTTCCTGGCCGAAGCGGCACGGCTGACGACCAGGTTTACCTTTGCAGCCCGGAAACGGCAGTGGCCTCAGCTCTACGTGGAGAGATTACCGATCCGCGGGACCTGAACATGAAACAGCCGGCCTTCGATCCTGACGATACCGACTATTTCGAGGATCCCAACATTATCGCGCCTCGGCCCGATCCGGAGCTCACCACCCTGGACAAGGGGCCCAATATCTACAAACTACCGGAGTTCGAGGGTATTTCCGGCTCGTTTGAAGGCCCCGTGCTTCTGAAGGTCGGCGACGACATTTCCACGGACGAAATCCTGCCTGCGGGTGCCCGCATTCTGCCGTATCGCAGCAATATCCCCGCGCTCAGTGACTTTGTCTTTGAAGTGGTTGACGAGAGTTATGCCGAAAGGGCCCGTGAATACCAGGATAAAGGCTCGGTACTGGTCGGGGGAGAAAACTACGGCCAGGGGTCCAGCCGCGAGCACGCGGCCCTGGCTCCGCGCTATCTGGGGGTGCGGGCGGTGGTGGCGAAGAGTTTCGCCCGCATTCACTGGCAGAATCTCTGCAATTTTGGCGTGCTGCCCCTGGAGTTTGATGACGCCTCGGATTATGACGAGATAGAGCAGGGCGACCGCCTGGCACTGGACGATGTGGACAAGGCTCTGGAATCTGGCGGCTCCATGACACTGCGGGATCTGGACAAGGACATTGAATTCAAGGTACACCATTCCCTCAGTCAGAGGCAGGTGCACATGATTCAGTGTGGCGGCCTGTTGAACGTGATGAAGGAAAAGCTGCGACAGCAGGCCTGAATCCCGGAATAATTGACAATAATAGTGAGAGAGGACGTGCCCTTGCTAGATCTTATGGACCGCATGACGGACGCCACACAGCGTCTGCTTCGGGAACCCCGCGGTAATGGAGTGCTGGACCGGCTTTCTTCACGGGTACGCCGTTTCGGCGGACATGCCCTGGTGAACCGCATGGTTGCCGCAGCCATACCCTTTGCCGGCAGGAACGGCTTCACGGTCACCGATATTCGCCCTGGCTTCCTGGAAGCCCGCATCCCTCTCAAGGGCAATCGCAACCACATCGGCACCCTGTATGCCGGCGCCGAGTTTCTGCTGGCGGAAATTCCGGGTGGCGTCCTCACGCTACTGGAATTTGGCAGCGCCTATTTCCCAATCCTGGAAGCTATGAACATGCGCTTCCTGGCACCGGCCAAGTCAGATGTCACGGTGACGTTCCGGCTTTCAAAACAGGAGATCAAGCGCGTTCGCGATGAAGCGGATCGGGAGGGCCGAAGCCGTTTTATATTGACCGGCAATTTGCTTGATAAGGACGGTCGCATCGTGGCGCAGTCGGAAGCTCACTATGTGGTTCGTAAAAAATAGGAATCATGCCCTGCCAGGAAGCCGGGCATGGTTTTGCGGCCAGAGATAAAGCCCCAGCTGTCCATACGAATTGATATGGCACCCGAGCTCTTTGATTCTTTATGCCCGCGCAGGCGTACTGCTGTCCGGGGAAATCGAGGAGGGTGCGACTTCGCAGGGGGCGTTTTATTCCGGCCGGGTGCCAGAGGCAACATAGTTGCAGTTTACATTTAGATACAGGCTCCGCCCTCCTGATCACCTGCCTCATAGTGCCAGTAGCCCCCTTTTGTCTCATCTCCTTAGAACGTTGAGGAATCGAACCTGACCCTCCGTTAAAGGTTTTAAATTCAGTGTGTTAAGCGAGTCTTTTGCGGTCTCCTGAGAGCCCGGGCGCGGCCCCGAACTGGCTAACGAGTGCACAGAATGGTGGAAACGATTCTCGATTCTGGTATTCTAAAAAATAAATACTTATAACCAGTAGTTGTTAAGAACTTCGGGGTTACTTGATTTATATCCCGTTTTTAGCTGTTCAGGGCTTCACCTTCCGCCGGAAGACGTTCACAATGTCGCGCCCCATGTTATGCGACACCCTTCTGCGGGGGTGGGGAAACTCACGCTTTCAAATTAGATGCCACTGGGAGGACAGGCTCCATGAAGCTAGGCATACCTAAAGAGGTGCATCCCAGAGAGCACCGTGTGGCGGCGACGCCCACGTCTGTGCAAAAACTCATAAAGCTGGGGCACGAGGTGCTGGTTGAAACCGGCGCTGGCCAGTATGCGGAATTTTCCGACGAAGCCTACAAGGAAGCGGGCGCTACCGTCGTTGAAGAAACCAAGGCGCTGTACGAACAGGCGGATCTTGTACTCAAGGTTCGTGCGCCGGAAGCGCATCCCACTGCCGGCGTCCACGAAGCCGACATGCTTAAGGAAGGCAGCCACTTCCTGAGCTACATCTGGCCGGCTCAGAACGAAGAGCTGCTTGAGCGCTTTGCCAAGCGCAAGGTCACCGCATTCGCCATCGACAGTTTGCCACGGATCAGCCGTGCGCAGCGTATGGACGCACTGAGCTCCATGGCCAACATCGCCGGTTATCGTGCGGTGGTTGAAGCGGCCAACAACTTCGGTCGTTTCTTTACCGGTCAGGTCACCGCGGCAGGTAAGGTTCCGCCGGCCAAGGTACTGGTCATCGGTGCCGGCGTTGCCGGTCTGGCTGCCATCGGCGCCGCCAACAGCATGGGCGCCATTGTCCGTGCCTTCGATACCCGCCCGGAAGTCCGCGAGCAGGTCGAAAGCATGGGTGCCGAGTTCCTCGAAGTGGAAATGGAAGAGGAAGGCTCCGGGCAGGGTGGTTACGCCAAGGAAATGAGTGACGAGTTCATCCGCAAGGAAATGGAACTCTTCCACGAGCAGGCCCGTGACGTCGACATCATCATCACCACCGCCCTGATTCCGGGTAAGCCGGCTCCCAAGCTGGTCACCGAGGCGATGGTCGACAGCATGAAGCCGGGCAGTGTCATTGTTGACCTGGCCGCCGAGCGCGGTGGTAACTGTGAGCTGACCAAGGCGGACGAAGTGGTTCGTTCGCACGGCGTAACCATTATCGGTTACACCGATCTGCCGAGCCGTATGGCCACTGTATCCTCCGAACTGTACTCCACCAACCTGGTCAACCTGCTGACTGCGTTGACGCCAGAGAAAGACGGCAACCTCGTGGTGGACATGGAGGATGACGTCATCCGCGGTGTGACCGTGGTCCACCAGGGCGAAGTCACCTGGCCGCCACCCGCGCCGAAAACACCGGTCTCCGCGCAGCCCAAGCCGGGCACCGAGGAGCCTGCTGCCAAGGATCAGTCCGCTCAGCCGGCTGAAACTCCGGCCTGGAAGAAGAACCTCGGCAAGTCTGCGCTGTTGCTGCTGACTGTAGTGGCGCTGTACTGCGTCGGTGCCTACGCGCCGCAAAGCTTCCTGACTCACTTTACGGTCTTCGTGTTGGCCTGCTTCATCGGTTGGCAGGTGATCTGGAACGTAACCCCGTCACTGCACACACCGCTGATGAGTGTGACCAATGCCATCAGTGGCATCATCGTCATCGGTGCCATGTTGCACCTGGCGCAAAGTGGCACGTTCCTGGTCGGCCTGCTGTCGTTCTTCGCGGTGCTGATTGCCAGCATCAACATTGCCGGCGGGTTCCGCGTCACTCACCGCATGCTCGGCATGTTCCGTAAGTAAGGAGGCTGCACTTATGTATTCTGGACTGGTTAGTGTGGCCTACGTGGCCGCGAGTATTCTTTTCATCCTGAGTCTGGGCGGCCTGAGTCATCAGGAAACCGCCCGCCGAGGCAACCTCTACGGGATTATCGGTATCACCATCGCGATCCTGGCAACGCTGTACCACGTTGGCAGTGACAGCCTGGTCGCGTCCGTGGTTTCGATCGTGCTTGGCGGTATCGCCGGCCTGATCATCGCCCAGCGTGTGGTGATGACCCAGATGCCCCAGCTGGTTGCGATTCTGCACAGCTTCGTGGGTCTGGCCGCGGTTCTGGTCGGTTTTGCCGGCTATCTGGATCCGCTGGTCAACACCGTTGGCGTGGAGCACACCATCAAGCTGGTTGAGGTTTACGTCGGTATCTTCATCGGTGCCGTAACCTTCACCGGCTCGGTGATTGCCTGCGGCAAGCTGCATGGCAGCATTGCCAGCAAGCCGCTGATGCTGCCCGGCCGCCACTGGCTGAACCTGGCGATTATCGTGGCCAGCGTGGTGCTGGGCGGTTACTTCCTGGGTACTGAAAGCGCAGTAACCGGCACCCTGATCCTGATCGTCATGACCGCCCTCGCGCTGCTGCTGGGTGTTCACCTGATCATGGCCATCGGTGGTGCTGACATGCCGGTTGTGGTGTCCATGCTCAACAGTTACTCCGGTTGGGCGGCGGCGGCCATCGGCTTCCTGCTGCGCAACGATCTGCTGATCGTCACCGGCGCACTGGTGGGCAGTAGTGGTGCGATCCTGAGCTACATCATGTGCCGCGCCATGAACCGCTCCTTCGTCAGCGTTATCCTGGGCGGCTTTGGTCAGAGCACCAGCTCCAGCAGCGCAGTGGGTGAGGATCAGACCGTGCAGGAGATCTCCGCGGATGAGCTGGCCGAAGAGCTGCGCAATGCCCGCTCCGTGATCATCGCTCCGGGCTACGGCATGGCGGTAGCCCAGGCACAGAACGCCATCAGCGACATCACCAAGACGCTGCGTGAGAAAGGTGTGGAAGTGCGCTTCGCCATCCACCCGGTTGCCGGTCGTCTGCCTGGACACATGAACGTCCTGCTGGCCGAGGCCCATGTCCCCTATGACATCGTTCTGGAAATGGACGAGATCAACGAGGACTTCCCGGAAACCGACGTGGTTCTGGTTATCGGTGCCAACGACACCGTAAACCCGAGTGCCGCGGAAGACCCGGGCAGCCCGATTTCCGGTATGCCGGTACTGGAAGTGTGGAAGGCCCGTCAGGTGGTCGTCATGAAGCGGGGCATGTCTGCCGGTTACTCCGGCGTGGAAAACCCGCTGTTCTTCAAGGACAACACCCACATGTTGTTCGGCGACGCGAAGGAATCTTCCGAGAAGATTCGCGACGCCCTGAAGGGCTAAAGAGCGAGTGTTCCGGCGCCAGGCTCCTGGCGCCGGACATTTCCCTCAGGGGCTTGGTGCGGCCTCACTGTCAAACTCTCGCATCGCCTCCAGAAAATCCTGCCCGTACCGTTCCAGTTTTGTTTCTCCCACACCACTGATTCCGGCCATCTCTTCCAGGCTCTGTGGCCAGCGTTCCAGCATGCCCATCAACGTTTTGTCATGGAAAATCACGTAGGGCGGCACACCCTGATCGTCAGCCAGTCGCTTGCGGCAGGCCCGGAGTGCGTCCCAGGCCGGGCGCTGTGCTTCCGTGAGGCTGTCGCTGGTGGCGCGGGGGCGCGTTTTCTCCCGGTCAGCGCCTTTGGCGGGTTTGTCCTGGCGCAACCAGAGGGTTTCCTCGCCGCGTAACACCGGGCGGCATTTCTCGGTGAGTTTAAGAGCGCCGTAGCCTTCCAGATCGAGGGTGAGATAACCTGCAGCCACCAGCTGTCGATAGACTGAGCGCCACTGACTGGCCGAGAGATCGTTCCCGATGCCATGTGTCGAAACCCGGTCATGGCCGAACTGGCGGACCTTTTCGCTATCAGAGCCGCGCAGGACATCCACCAGGTGAGATACACCAAACCGCTGTCCGGTGCGAAAAACACAGGACAGCGCTTTGCGGGCCGGCTCGGTGGCGTCCCACTGGCGAACCGGGGTGAGACAGTTATCGCAGTTGCCGCAGTAGTCGGGATAGGCTTCGCCGAAATAGCGCAGAATGCTCTGGCGGCGGCAGGCAGTGGTTTCGCATAGGCCCAGCATGGCGTCCAGTTTCTGGCTCTCGGCCCGTTTGTGCTCGTCGCTGCCTTCGGAATCCGCCATCATCTGACGCAGCTTGATGGCGTCCTGCAGCCCGTAAACCATCCAGGCATTGGAGGGCAGCCCATCGCGGCCGGCACGGCCGGTTTCCTGGTAGTACGCCTCGATGCTCTTGGGCAGGTCGAGGTGGGCGACGAAGCGCACGTCGGGCTTGTCGATTCCCATGCCGAAAGCGATGGTTGCGACAATGATGACGTTATCTTCGCGCAGAAAACGGGTCTGGTGGGTCTCGCGCATCTCTGGGGACAGGCCGGCATGATACGGCAGGGCCGTCAGTCCCTGGGTGTTGAGCCAGTCGGCGGTCGATTCCACCTTATTGCGGGACAGGCAGTAGACGATGCCCGACTGTCCTTCACATTCATCTTTAAGAAAACGCATTAACTGCTTTTTAGCATTGGTTTTTTCTGAAATTCGATACTGAATGTTGGGGCGATCAAAACTGCTGATGAACTGACGCGCCTGAGTCAGGTGCAGTCGCTGAACGATATCCTGCCGGGTGCGGGCATCGGCGGTGGCCGTCAGGGCGATGCGTGGTACTTGCGGGAACTGTTTTTCCAGCAGGTCCAGCTGCAGGTAGTCGGCACGAAAATCATGGCCCCATTGCGACACGCAGTGGGCCTCATCAATGGCAAACAGCGCGATATTGGCCTGTTGCAGCAGTGCCTGGGTTCGGGGTTGCACCAGACGCTCGGGGGCGATGTATAGCAGGTCCAGGGTGCCGTCACGCAATTGCGACTCGATCTGTTGGACCGCGTTGAAATCGAGGGTACTGTTAAGAAAGGCCGCCCGCACGCCCAACGCTTCCAGCGCGGTGACCTGATCCTGCATCAGGGCGATCAGGGGCGAAATTACCACGCCTGTGCCGGGGCGCACCAGGGCAGGGATCTGGTAGCACAGTGATTTGCCGCCGCCGGTTGGCATGAGCACCAGCGCATCGTCGCCGGCCACCAGGGTGTCGATGATCTCGCCCTGCAGCCCGCGGAACTGGTCGTAACCAAAGACGGATTGAAGGATCTGCAGGGGGGAGGAAGCGGGTGCCGTCATATCGTATCGGAATCGGTTGGTTAAAAACCGCGATGTTAGCATGCGGCCGCCCCGAGGTAATCCCGGGTAATGATTGGCCTGAGTTTATGAAAAGGAGAGTCAACGGATGTGCGAATTGCTCGGTATGAGCGCCAATACCCCCACCGATATCCGTTTCAGCTTTACCGGCCTGATGCAGCGGGGCGGGGGAACCGGGCCCCACGCTGACGGCTGGGGCATTGCCTTTTACGAGGGGCGGGGAGTGCGTTCCTTCCTGGACCCGCAGGCCAGCGTCAATTCGGAGGTGGCCCAGGTCGTGCAGAACCATCCGATCAAGAGCGAATGTGTGGTCTGCCATATCCGGCAGGCCAATGTAGGCCAGGTCTCGCTGGTCAACACGCACCCATTCGTGCGAGAGCTTTGGGGGCGTTACTGGACCTTTGCCCATAACGGCCAGCTGAAAGCATTCGAGCCTTCACCGGGGTTTTATCGACCGGTGGGGACTACCGACAGCGAGGCGCTGTTCTGCGACCTGCTGAACCATATCCGCACTCAACATCAGCCGGACACGCCGGACGAGATGCTGATCAAAACCCTGGTGCATCGCTGTGCCTTCTATGCCCAGGATGGGGTCTTCAACCTGTTGCTGGCCAACGGCGACTGGCTGTTCACGTTCTGCTCCACCAAGCTCGCCTATATCACCCGCCGGGCGCCCTTTGGACCGGCCTCCCTGAAAGATGCCGATGTGGAGGTGGATTTCGAGTCTGAAACCACGCCAGACGATATCGTGACGGTGATTGCCACGGAACCCCTGACGACGGACGAACAGTGGTCCATCTACGAACGCGGTGAATGGCGACTGTGGGAGAAGGGTGAAACCACGCAGCAGGGGCAGGTCGAGGTACCGAAGCAGTATCCCGAGTCGGTACTGCCGGTTGAAGAGCGCCAGGATCAGTGATTTGAATTATTTCGCCCATCTTTTTTTCTCAGAGCCGACACTGGAATCCCGTGTCGGCCATTTACTCGGGGATTTCAGCCGTGGTGTTGACCGGGCGACGCTGGACCCGGAAATGGCGAGGGCCTTGGCCCAGCACCACTGGATCGACCGTTTCACCGATTCCCACCCTGAAGTGCAATGCGCCCGCGAACTGTTCTCGCGGCAGCGGCGCCGTTTTTCCGGGGTTGCCCTGGACGTGCTGTTCGACCATTTCCTCCTGAACGACTGGGCCCTCTATGCCTGGAGCGATCAGGACCTTTATATCGATACGCTGTATCGCGATCTGCTGGAAGCCCGCCCCCTCATGCCCCTGTCAATGAAGAAGGTGACGGCGCGAGTGGTGGGTGAGGACTGGTTTCGGGCCTATCGTTCCCTGGAAACTGTCAATTTCGCGCTGGATCGTATCGCCGCCCGCATCCGGTTCCCCAACAAATTTGCAGGCGTGGGCCGTGAAATCGAGCAGCACTACGAGCAGTTGCATGGCCATTTCAAAGCATTTTTTCCAGAGCTACTCAGTAGCTACCGAAACGTTTGGCAATACAACGTTACAAAAACATAAGACCTGAATTTCCATAGCGACCGTAAAACCCCCAGCACCAAATAAATAAGATTTCCCTATGGGCTGGAGTCGCTATGTCAGGTTTTAAGTCAGTGTCGTTTCGTCTTTCGTTGGTCGTGGGGCTGGCTATCGCGCTGTTACTGGGCGGAACCGGGTTTCTGCTGACAGGCAAGACCGACGATGTGATACACACGTTGGGAGAGGAAAACCTCAAACAGCTGGTGACGTCTGCGGCAGGTGCCGTCGACGCTTACAACGAGGAGCTGGAATCGGGTGCAAAACGGTTGTCTGCGGTGTTCGGGAAGCTGTTCCCGGGCGATTTTGAGGGTCGACAGACAAACGTGAAAATATCGCCACAGATTATCTATCCCATTGTTTTAATAAAGTATTCACATCGATTGGGAGAGGGGCGAAGGAAACCGTCCTGACATGTCGCGGGCGGCCATGTCGATTGGGCTGAGCAACCTCACTGGCCTTACCATCCTACCTGTGGCGTCTCGGAATGCTGCTGGAAGAACAATCTGCAGGCGTTGGGGCAGGGCGCCAGGAGCGCATTGTCGAGCCCGAAACCGGATCCATCCAGCACTCACGCACCCGGTGGCAAGAGGGGAAGCGTAATGATAACGCTTAGTCCACCCAGCTGGTTCCCGCTCTCGAATTGAAGGCTACCGGAGTACCGCGAGACGATGTCGCGCACGATAGACAATCCCAGGCCATGGCCGTGTATTTGTTCGTCCAATCTTCGGCCTCGTGTACCCAGGTGAGCCAGTTCCTGTTTCGCCACGCCTGGGCCATCGTCTTCGATCTGGATATGCATAGAGGCCGTGTCCTTTGACAAAGTGAGCTTTATTCTCCGGTCTGCCCACTTGCCGGCATTGTCGGCCAGGTTTCCAATGAGTTCATTGAAATCCTGTTCTTCAATGGGCCATTTCGCCGCGTCGTCGAAGTCGGCCTCAAACTCGAACTCTTTGTCGGGGTACAGGCGTCCCAGCATCCAGAGCATGTCCCTTGTCTGATCTTGAGGTGATGCATTTTTGCCTGCTCCGGGACCCGAGAGCTGGCTGCGGCGCATTTGCGCATCCAGTTGCTGCTGAAGGCTATCAAACCGGGCCAGCAATTGTTGTCGGGCCTCTCGGTCAAAAGGCTTTTCGGGATCGCGGAGCCATTGCATCAGAACCGAAAGGGGCGTCTTGACACTATGGGACAGATTGGCAATAGCCTGTCTTGAGGCTTCCAATTGTCGGTCCAGCCGGTCCAGCAGGGCATTGAGCTGTTGTACCAGACCGGCAAACTCCTCGGGGACGTCTTCATCCAGTCGGTTTCGGCTTCCGGCGTGGAGCTGCTGGAGTTCCTGCCCAAGTTGTTGCAAAGGGCGCACCGCCAGGTTGACGACAAGAACAATTAACACCACCAGCAACAACAACAGGGCCAAGGACACGACGCCCACCCAGATATGAAGGCGCCCCTGAGCTTCCTCGAGTGCCCCGAAGTCCTCGGCAACCACCACGACACCTTCTTTTCCCGCAATCTGGAATTCGTCTCGATAGGCCAGATACTGGCGTCCTGCGACCTCTAGCGTCATAAGTACATGGTTGGAACCCTCGGTTCCTTGGAGCAGGGTTGCGCCCAAGTCCTCTTCCGCTGCCCATACGTGATTCACAATCTGCACGGCAAAGGTGTGGTGAAAACGATCCATGGAAAAATTGTGCTGATCCAGGTGTTGGTCGATATCCGGATAATTGGCTTTTATTTGCCGCTCGATCAACATCGACTCCTGTTGCAGCCGGTACTCGAAGAAGTCGCGGGACATGCGCTCCAAAAGCGCCCCGTGGACAACCCAGGCAATTCCAACGAAAATCAGTGCGACCGGCAACAACCATTGCAGCAGCGTCGTGCGAATGGATCGTTTATTGGTTTTTCTTGCCGCCATTGAATACATAGCCTTGTCCCCGCCTTGTTTGGATGACATTACGCCCCAGCATAACCCGCAACCTGCGAACATAGGCCTCGATGAGATTATGGCTGGGCTCATCATCCAGGTTGTAAAGCTGCTCCAGCAGATCATCCTTGGAAAGGATGCGGCCTGGGTGGGTCATGAAATAGAGCAGCATGCGGTACTCCATACCGGTCAGGCTATGTGTCTGGCCGTCGGGCGTTTGCACCTGTTGGCGCTCCTGATCCAGATAGTACCCCTCCACATCGATTCCAGCCTGGCTGCGCCCCTCACTGCGACGAACGAGCGCATTGATGCGGGCAATGAGTTCTTCAACGTGAAACGGCTTGGCGAGATAGTCGTCCGCCCCGGCCTTGAGACCGTTGACCTTGTCCTGCCAGTCACCTCTCGCCGTCAAGATGAGAATGGGGCACGGCATGTTGCGTGCGCGCCAGGCCTTGAGGAGGTCGAGCCCGTTGCCGTCGGGAAGCCCAATATCCAGGATGATCGCCCGATAGTCTTCCTGGACACCCACCGGAAGGGCTTCTTTGGCGGTGCCGAACCAGTCCACCGTAAAACCAGCCCGGGTCAGGTAGGGCTTGAGGCTTTCCACCAACAGTTTGTCATCTTCGACGAGCAATAGCCGCATGCCGCCCTGGCCTCCTTTTCAACGTGGAATCAGAACATTGGGATTAAGTATAAGCGTTTGCGAAATCGGCGTAAGCCCAACGGCACAGCGATGATCCCGGTGACCGCGCCAGGTGACGTTCGCATGTTCAGCGCAAAGCCACTCGTGATCAAGAGACGCGCTGGATGATCATGACCACTTTACAGATGAGACTGAACTGAATCTGAAAACACAGATGACGCTACATTCAGATTGATTTCAGTTTGGAAGGGCATCCTGTTGTTCACATTGGCCGGTTCGGCAACGAGCGGGCTGACTATTCGAATCACGTTTCCGAGGAGTTTGATATGCCGTTTCGAATCATCACCGGGCTATTTGCAACCCTACTGATGTTGGGCGCCAGCACCGCCGTCATGGCGGCGGGCGGCCATGGGGACGGGCATCATGGTGGCGGCCACCACGGCGGAAGTGTCGATATTGGCCAGCCCGGACAGGCCGGGAATGCCGACCGCACGGTGAAGGTGGTCATGAAAGACAACTTTTACGACCCCGAAAAGGTGACGGTCAAAAAGGGCGAAACCATCCGATTCCAGATACGCAACGAAGGTTCACTGGTTCACGAATTCAATATCGGCACCCGAAAAATGCACCAGGGCCACCGGGGCGAAATGATGAACATGGTCAAACAGGGGATCATCCAGGGCGGCGAACTGCATCACGACAAGATGCAGAGCCATGGGATGAAACATGATGACCCCAACAGCGTATTGCTGGAGCCAGGGAAGAGCGCGGAGATCGTATGGGAATTCAATAGCGATGCCGACCTTCAATTCGCCTGTAACGTCCCCGGCCACTATGAATCCGGAATGGTCGGGGACATTGATATGAAGTGACAGGGCCCGAAGCCCGCCGTTCTTTGGAGGGGGCCTAATCAACGGGGGCCGGCGAGCGGCGGGCCGGATCCGCACCAGTAAAAACGAGGCGATGCCATGTTTCAGGAGATTATCGATGAGTAGTACTTTTCGTTCCGATCGCCGCCGTTTCGTCAAAGCGGCCGTGAGCACAGCTTCGGCCCTGGCGATCGCAAGAGTGGCCCCGGCCTGGGCCGTACCTCAGGGCCGTTCCTTCAAGGACCAGGTGCTTTCCGATGACACCATCCGTTTATCCATTGCCCGCGATCCCTTGCTCATTGGCCGTCGCATGGGGACACCCATTACCATCAACGGCCAGATGTCCGGCCCCGTGATCCGCTTGAAGGAAGGGGGGCGTGCGCGACTCAAAGTGACCAACCGGTTGAACGAGGACACTTCCATCCATTGGCACGGCATCATTTTGCCGGAGGACATGGACGGCGTTCCGGGTGTGTCCTTTGAAGGCATCAAGCCCGGCCGAACCTTCGAGTATCAATACGACGTCGAGCAGAACGGTACCTACTGGTACCACAGCCATTCCGGCTTGCAGGAACAGTTGGGGCACCTGGGACCATTGATCGTCGACCCCAAGGATGGCGATCTCGGTGCCGATCGCGAACACGTCGTGATACTCAGCGACTGGACCTTCGAAGACCCCGACGCGGTATTTCGCAAGCTCAAGGTCGCCGAAGGCTACTACAACCGCCAGAAACGGACCGTTTTCGATACCCTCAGGGATATCCGCAAGCAAGGGCTGGCACAGACCTGGAGCGAACGGAGCATGTGGGGCCAGATGCGGATGAGCAGCCGCGATATTGCCGACGTCACCGGGAGCACCTACACCTACCTGATGAACGGCCGGGATTCGGCCATGAACTGGTCGGCCCTGTTCAAGCCGGGGGAATCCGTACGGCTACGGGTAATCAATGGTTCGGCGATGACCTTCTTTGACGTCCGCATACCGGGGCTGGAAATGACGGTTGTCGCCGCCGACGGTCAACCGGTCAAGCCCGTGACGGTGGATGAGTTCCGTATCGGTGTCGCCGAAACCTACGATGTGATCGTGACGCCCAAAAAGCGTCAACCCTATACCATCTTCGCCGAGAGCTTTGATCGCAGTGGCTTCGTCCGCGGCACACTGACCCCCGAACTGGGGCTTGAAGCGGAGGTTCCTGAGTTGCGGCCCGCCCCGGAGCGTGGGATGGCGGCCATGGGAATGGGCGATCACGACATGATGGCAGCTCCGGGTCACAGTGGCTCAAACACCATGGCGGCTCATCAGGACGCGATGCAGCCCCATTCCAATATGGCGGCTCCCGCCACCCACTCGGGCATGGGCCACAACATGTCCGGCATGGAAGGCAAGCCCGGTGCCATGTCTTCAGGCATGTCTACACCGAAAAAACTCCCGGTTGACGATATCCGCATCAGTCATTCGCCGGAGGGGCATGGCCCCGGAGCGGCCATGATTGCACGGAATCCGAAATCTCGGCTGCATTGCATGAGCCGGGTGTGGGCCTTGAGAACGTCGATCATCGTGTATTGGTCTACACCGATTTGGTCGGCGCCCACCCCTGGCCGGACGAAAGGGAACCGGAGCGGCAAATCGAGCTGCACCTGACCGGTAATATGGAGCGCTACATGTGGTCCTTCGACGGTAAAAAGTTTACCGACGTGGACGGCCCTATTCAGTTTCACCAGGGTGAGCGCCTGCGTCTGGTCATGGTCAACGACACCATGATGGACCATCCGATTCACCTGCACGGCATGTGGATGGAACTGGAAAACGGTCAGTACCCACGTCCGCGTAAGCACACCATCAGCCTGAAGCCGAGTGAAAAGGTGTCGCTGCTGGTCACCGCGGATGCGCCGGGCAGCTGGGCCTTCCACTGTCATCTGTTGTACCACATGAAAGCGGGCATGTTCCGTGTCGTGAATGTGGCCTAAGGAGTGGATTGAAATGCGAAGAGAATGGTTTTTGTTCATGGTATCGCTCCTGCCGGGCGCTGTGCTGGCCGGTCATGCCGGCTCCGATTGGCCCGAGCCGGTGAAAGAATATTACACCGGGTCCGTCCTGTTCGATCGCCTTGAAGTGGCCCGGACGGAAAATGACGACAATCGTGCCGTGTGGGACATGCTCGGGTGGTGGGGCGGCGACTCCCATCGCCTGGTTTTCAAGAGCGAAGGCGAAAACACACAGAACGACGGCGAGCCCACCGACCTGGAGAGCGCCGAGCTGCTCTACGGTTACCGGTTGACGCCATACTGGTCGCTGCAGGCCGGGCTGGGTACCCGGGGAGAGCTTTCATCGGATGCCGATCTGGAGAACTATGCCGTTGTCAGCTTCATGGGGCTGGCACCCTATTGGTTTGAGATGGACAACTCGCTGGTGCTGAACGAAGAGGGCGACCTCCAGTTCATCGGCGAGGCGGAATACGACGTTCAGTTGTCCCAGGCATCCTATTTACAACCTCGCATGGAGCTGACCGCCAATCTCAATGAATCCGAAGAGTACGAGCGCCCCAGTGGTTTCAGCAACCTGCGCCTTGGGTTGCGCTACCGACATGAGATCATCCGTGAGTTCGCGCCCTATATTGGCGTCTTCTGGGACCGGGCGCTGGGCAATACCGCCGATCAGCTTTCGGACCGCGGTGACGACACCGACGAAGCGGGCATGGTGATCGGCGCGCGACTGTGGTTCTGATGCCCCCGGCGACCTCCCCTCCCCGAATAGCCGGTAACGCCCTGGTGCCGGCTGCACCAGGGTACTCCGAAAACCCGCCGATTCCGGTTTTTTGTTTGATCCGGATCAATCCTCCTACCGATAAGGGGGCTGATTCAGCTTGAATTCAGCTTGCCCTGTTTTCATCGATGGAGGCGGGGTGGCCGTTGGTGGGCCTCGACATTCACCGATGCGAAGAGGAAAAGCAAACGTGCAGGATGATGACCGCACACCACAGTACCAGGAGAACAGCCTGAGCCTCATCGGTACGGTCGCATTAGGTACCGGCGTCATGATCGGCGCCGGTATCTTCGCTCTCACCGGGCAGATGGCGGAACTGACCGGGGCGTTGTTTCCCCTGGCTTTCCTGTCGGCGGCGCTCATCGTGTCTTTCAGCGCCTATTCCTACGTCAAGATGTCCAATGCGTACCCGTCGGCGGGCGGCATTGCCATGTACCTGCACAAGGCTTACGGCAACAGCCTGGCCACCGCATTCAACGCCTTGCTCATGTATTTCTCCATGGTGATCGCCCAGAGTTTCCTGGCGCGAACCTTTGGGGCCTATTCGCTGCAGCTGTTCAATATCGACGATAGCAGCCTGCTGGTTCCGGCACTGGGCGTGGGACTCCTGATCACAGCGTTTCTGTTGAACCTGACCGACAATCGCTACATTCAGGGTGTCGCTTCATTCATGGGTTTCGTGAAAATCGGTGGCATTGTGCTGTTCGGTGTCGTTGGCGTGTACATTGCGGACAGCCTGGCGACGGACTTCTCGGCCAGCCAGCCGCCGGGAGCCGCAAGTGGATTCATTGCCGCCACGGCGCTGGGGATTCTCGCCTTCAAGGGCTTCACTACGATCACCAACAGTGGTGCCGAGGTGAAAGACCCGCACCGCAACGTAGGGCGGGCGATCGTGATCTCCATCCTGCTGTGCGTGGTGGTCTATGCCCTGGTGGGCTTCGCCGTGGCCAGCAATCTTTCCCTGGCCGAGATCATCGAGACTCGCAACTACTCTTTGGCGGCGGCCGCCCGGCCGGCTATGGGCAGTCTCGGGCTCTGGTTTACCGTGCTCCTGGCGGTGGTCGCCACCGCCGGCGGTATTCTGGCCAGCATCTTCGCCGTCTCGCGCATGCTCGCCATGCTCACCCAAATGAAGCTCGTGCCCCACAGCCACTTCGGCATGTCCGGTAGCATCCAGCGTCACACCCTCGTCTACACCGTAGTCCTGGGGCTTGTCCTGACCCTGTTTTTCGATCTGACCCGGATAGCGGCGCTGGGCATCATCTTTTACCTGGTCATGGACATGGCCGTTCATTGGGGGATCTGGCGTTACCTGCGGCGCGAGATCGGGGCCCACGGCGGCATTCTCATCACCGCATTGTTGCTGGACGCAGTGGTTCTGGCCGGGTTTGTGTGGGTCAAGATCCAAAGCGATCCACTGGTGGTCGCTGTCTCGGCCATTACCATGACATTGATTGCAATCGGCGAAACCTGGTTTTTGCGGCGGACGTCTCAGTCGGCCACCGGCCACAGCCACACCCACGGGTAGTCCGTCCACTCAGAAGAAGGAGGCACCATGCATGACAACGGAGGATTCGACCACATGTACGGCTATTTCAGTTTTGGCCACGGGCTCTGGATGCTCGTCCTGGCCCTGTTTGTCCTGGTACCGTTCTGGCGTATTTGCCAGAAAGCGGGGTATTCCGGCTGGTTGAGTCTGCTGATCCTGGTGCCGCTGCTGAATATCGGCCTGTTGTATTTTCTGGCCTTCGCCGAATGGCCGTCACAACAGAACAGGTAGGGGGAGAAGGAAATGGATATTCGCACGTTTGGGGACCTCATCGAATGGACCCGCCGCCTGCATGGCCATCTGTCAGCCTGCTTGCGCCATTGCAGCGCCGACCAGCAGGAGGAGCGGGCCCGCTACCTGCTGACCTACCTGTCGGATCACGAAGGGGAACTGGAGAAAATTGTCACGGACTATGAGAAGCAGGCGCCGGCACAGGCACTGAAAACCTACGTTTACGACTTTCTCAAACACACCCCCATAAAACCGCACGAGGATTGCGACAAGCCCTTTGCAGACCTGGACTATGCGGCGATTTGCCGCCTGATTTTCGAATATCACGACCAGGTTATCGCGCTCTACAAGGAGCTGGTGGGGCGCGCGGAGATTCCCGAAACCCGCGAACTGGCGCGCTCCCTGCTGGCCATGGAAGAGCACGAAGCGATGCGCCTCGCCCGTCAAACGGCGCGCATGGATGATCTATAGAGGCAAACACCGCAGGCCTCCATAAGCGTAATCGAAGGACCAGAACATGAACCAATGCGAACACCACAAACAGGATCAGCCAGGGCCTTCCTCTGCCCATGGCCACCCCAAGCGGCACGACCTACACCTGTCCCATGCATCCGGAAGTAGTGTCGGATCAGCCAGGAGAGTGCCCGAAATGCGGAATGGCCCTGGAGCCTCAATCACCGCCACAGCCCGCAACCCGGACAGAGTGGACCTGCCCGATGCATCCGGAGATCGTCCGGGAGGCCCCCGGGGACTGCCCGATCTGCGGCATGGCCCTGGAGCCTCGTGAGGTATCGGCGGAACCGGAGGAGAATCCTGAACTGAAGGATATGACGCACCGCTTCTGGGTGGGGGCGATCTTGACCCTGCCAGTGGTATTTTTGGCGATGGGTGGGTTCGTTCCCGGGATCGACATGGACGCGCTTGTTCCTCACGGCGTCCGGGTCTGGCTGGAACTGGGCCTGTCGACCCCGGTGGTGGCGTGGAGCGGCTGGCCTTTCTTTGTGCGGGGGTGGCGATCCCTGCAGGGCTGGAACCTGAACATGTTCACCCTGATCGGGCTGGGTGTTGGCGTGGCTTACGTCTATAGCGTGATTGCGACTCTTTTCCCCGGCCTGTTTCCTCCGTCATTTCAGGATGGCAACGGCCAGGTTGCCGTGTATTTCGAAGCGGCAGCGGTCATCGTGACGCTGGTGCTCCTGGGCCAGGTCATGGAGCTACGCGCCCGTAGCTCCACCAATGCCGCCATCAAGGCCCTCCTGGGCCTGGCGCCGAAGACAGCCAGACGCGTGAATGCCGATGGCAGCGAGCAGGACATACCCCTGGAGCAGGTGCAGACCGGAGACCGGTTACGGGTCAGGCCCGGCGAAAAAGTGCCGGTGGACGGGACCGTGATCGAGGGCAATTCGTCGGTGGACGAATCCATGATCACCGGCGAGCCCGTTCCGGTGGAAAAAGCGGATGGCAGCGATGTGATTGGCGCCACCATCAACGGTACCGGCTCGTTGGTTATTGAGGCCAAACGGGTGGGGCGCGATACGCTGCTGTCGCAGATCGTGCAGATGGTCGCCGATGCCAGTCGCAGCCGCGCCCCCATTCAAAATCTGGTGGATGTGGTGGCGGGGTACTTCGTTCCCGCCGTGGTGGTGACCGCCATGATCACCTTTGCCGTCTGGGGTATTTGGGGGCCGGAGCCAGCCATGGCCTACGCGCTGATCAATGCCGTGGCGGTGCTGATCATTGCCTGCCCCTGCGCTCTTGGATTGGCGACGCCCATGTCCATCATGGTGGCCAGTGGCAAGGGCGCTTCCGTGGGTGTGCTGTTCAAGAACGCCGAGGCCATCCAGACCCTGCGCGACGTTGACACCTTGATCGTGGACAAGACCGGCACACTGACCGAAGGCAGGCCGCGGCTGCAGGATGTGGTGGCGCTGGAAGGGTTTGGTGAGAATGAAGTGCTGGCCCTGGCGGCCACCCTGGAGCGCGGCAGCGAACACCCTCTGGCCGAGGCCATTGTGCAGGGGGCGGAGGCCCGAGAGGTGGGCCTGGCGAGCTACACCGACTTCGAGTCCGTTACCGGCAAGGGGGTGAAAGGGCGCGTCAATGAACGAGATGTGGCTCTGGGCAATCGGGCCTTGATGGAAGCACTCGGTATTGAGAGCGCGACCCTGGCGGACAAGGCCGAGTCCCTGCGCGCCGAAGGCAAGACCGCCATGTTCGTGGCCGTGGATGGCCGGCCCGCCGGCCTGGTAGCGGTGGCCGACCCCATTAAAGAGACCACCGGGGAGGCCATCAAGGCCCTGCACGGAGAAGGCATCCGCATCGTCATGCTTACCGGTGACAGTGCCACCACTGCCAGGGCCGTGGCCGGCAAGCTGGGGATCGATGAGGTCATGGCGGAGGTACTGCCGGAGCAGAAAGCGGAAAAGGTGAAGGCCCTTCAGGCCGAAGGCCGCTTCGTGGCCATGGCTGGCGACGGCATCAACGATGCCCCGGCTCTGGCGCAGGCCCAGGTGGGCATCGCCATGGGCACCGGCACCGATGTCGCGATGGAAAGCGCGGGCGTCACGCTGGTCAAGGGCGACCTGCGGGGCATTGTCCGGGCCCGGCGCCTGAGCCGCGGTACCATGCGCAACATCAAGCAGAACCTGTTTTTTGCCTTTGTCTACAACGGGGTTGGCGTCCCTATTGCCGCCGGGATCCTGTACCCGGCCTTTGGCATTCTTCTGTCGCCGATCATTGCCGCCGCGGCCATGTCGTTTAGCTCCGTCTCGGTGGTCGGCAATGCGCTGCGCTTACGCAAAGTGAGGATCTGATTATGAGCGAATCCCCCCTCGACCATCACAAGCCTGGCCCGCTGCGCTTCTGGCTGCCATTCGCGGTGTTCCTGGCCATCGCCGTGTTCTTCCTGTGGGAAGAGCACCGGGCCCACATTCTGGGGGCGTTGCCCTGGATTCTTATACTGGCAGTATGCCCGCTCATGCACCTGTTCATGCACCACGGCCACGGCGGGCACGGTGGCCATGGCGGCCATGGCGGCCATGACAGCAACCATAAGGACGATACCGATGAACGGCACTGAAGTAACCAACGAGTATGGGCTTTGGAGCCTCGTCATCCTGAATTCGGTGCTTTTCATCTTTTTCGCATTCAGCTTCTTCAAGCCACAGACCAAGCGCGACTGGCGCTCTTTTGGCGCCTTTAGCGCCTTCCTGGTTGCTCTTTTCACGGAGATGTACGGATTCCCCTTAACCATCTACTTTCTCTCCGGCTGGCTGCAAAGCAACTATCCGGGGGTGGACTGGTTCACCCACGATGCCGGGCATCTGCTGGAGATGATGTTTGGCTGGGAGGCGAACCCTCATTTTGGTCCCTTCCACATCTTGAGCATGGTCTTCATCATCGTGGGGTTTGGCGTGATCGCCGCCGGCTGGCGTGTTCTTTACGCCGCGCAGCGCTCCGGACAGCTGGCGACCGAAGGTCCCTATGCCTACATGCGCCACCCGCAATACGCCGGCTTCGTGCTGGTGATGTTCGGGTTTCTCCTGCAGTGGCCCACGTTGCTGACCCTGGCGATGTTTCCGGTTTTGCTGTGGATGTACGCCCGCTTGTCCGTGCACGAAGAGCGGGAGGTTGAGCAGGCTTTTGGCGACGAATGGCGCCGTTATGCGGCCGAAACGCCGCGGTTTATTCCCAGACTGCAATCGCTGCAACGCAAGGCCTGACTCCGGGGCGCGTTGTGGCGAAGGTAGACCGTTATGGACGACTGCCGTACAGCACCAGAGACTCCGGACAGCGACCGGGCCAGAGGATTTGATCTCTTCACCGAAGGCGATGCGCTCTACGACGCCATGCTCGCGGATATACGCGCCGCAACACAGCGAGTTTGGCTGGAGACCTACATCTGGGTGGAAGACCCGGTCGGCAAGCTGTTCATCGATGCACTGAGCCAGAAAGCGCGGGAAGGGCTGGACGTCCGGGTACGAGTGGATGCCGTTGGCTCCAAGTTCGGGCTGAGGCCCCACGGCATCCGTAAGTTGAAAGCCAGTGGCGCCGTGTTGTCCTGGTGCCATCCGTGGCAATGGCTGCGACCGTGGCTCTACCACCGGCGCAATCACCGCAAGCTGTTGGTGGTCGACGACCGTGCGGCCTATCTGGGCGGTTACAACATCGCCGCCGTCAATTCGCAGCGCCATGTGGGCCGCAAACGTTGGCGTGATACCCAGGTGCGTTTGACCGGGGCGCCCGTCAGGCTCTGTGTCGAGGCCTTCCGTGTATTCGGGCGAGGCCGGCTGTCCTGGCGGGGCGGCAATTCTGGGGCCTATCTGCTGACCAACCACGGCAAACGCTGCCGCTTCCAGCTGCGCTGCCTTTTTTTAAACCGTATGGCATCGGCGGGCGAGCGCATCTGGCTCACCACACCGTACTTCGTGCCTGATTCGCGTACCGTAACAGTCCTCAGCCAGGCTGCCCGGCGAGGCGCTGACGTGCGTGTTCTGTTACCGCGCTGCAGTGACGTACCCCTCGCGCAGTGGGCGGCCAAGGCCTGTTACTCCAGGCTGTTGAATGCCGGGGTGCGCCTTCACGAGTACCAACCTCGGGTACTGCACGCCAAGACCCTGGTTATCGATCGTGAATGGGCCAGTATCGGGACGGCTAACCTGGATTACCGCAGCCTGTTTATCAATTACGAACTCAATTTCGCCGCCAAATGGCCGGCCTTGAACGCGGCCCTGGCCTGGGAGTTCGAACGAGACCTGTTGGACGCCCGCAGTATCGGGTTGACCCCCTGGAAGCATCGCGGGGCGTTCAGCCGGATGGAAGAATGGATCGGCTGGGGCTTACGTCACTGGCTGTAACTTCACTGAAAACGGGAGAGTGCTATGGGACAGGTGCAAGTGGTCATCAACGGCTATGGAGTGATCGGCAAGCGAGTGGCCGATGCGGTCAAGGTCCAGGACGATATGCATCTGGTCGGCGTGGCGGATGTGGTCGATGACTACCGCATCAAGACCGCCGTCCAGCTCGGTATCCCTGTTTACGCCGCGGCGCCCGAAGCGGCTCAGTCCATGGCGGCGGCGGGTATCCCGGTGCAGGGTGATTTGGCGGCACTACTGGCACAGGCCGACGTGGTAGTGGACTGCACCCCGAAAAAGGTCGCCGCCCGGAACAAAGAGGTATATGACAGCACCGGCGTGAAGTCCATTTTCCAGGGCGGCGAACCCCACGAGCTGACCGGCCATTCGTTCGTCGCCCAGGCCAACTACAGTTCCGCCCTGGGGCGGGACAGCACCCGGGTGGTCTCCTGCAATACCACCTCCATCGTGCGTACCCTGGGCGCCCTCAAACAGGCCGGTCTGTTGAAGCGGGCCCGGGGTACTCTGGTTCGGCGTGCCACGGATCCCTGGGAATCCCACCAGGGCGGTATCATGAACACCCTGGTGCCAGAGCCGCATATTCCCAGCCATCAGGGGCCCGATGCGCAGACCGTGGACCCCGAACTGGATGTGGTCACCATCGCGATCAAGGCGGCGCACAATTCCAGCCACCTGCACACCTGGTGGGTGGAACTGGCCCGCGAGGCAAGCCGGGAGGAGGTGTTGGCGGCGTTTCGTGAGGCTCCCCGGATCGCCTTCGTTCGAATGGCGGATGGTTTGGACGCCTTGAACAGTGTCGTCGAGCTGATGGGTGATCTGGGCCGCCGGCGCGGCGATATGTGGGAAGTGGCCTTGTGGGAGGATGTGCTGAGCGTAGACGGCAATCAACTCTATTACACCTATCAGGTGTTCAATCAGGCCATCGTAGTCCCGGAAACCATCGACGCCATCCGGGCGCTGACCCGATTGGAGGAAGACCCCCAAGCGTCCATCGCCGAAACCGACCGTACACTGGGGGTGATGAATGACTTTCTACGACCGTCGCAAGCCTCTGATGCGGCGAGCGAGGAGTACTAACGATGCGAATAACCTTCCTGGGCGGAACCGGCACTGTGACTGGTTCCAAGTATCTTGTGGGCGAGAGTCTTGCTGTGGATTGATCGCAACTGGCGACGACGCTGGGGCTTACTGAGAGCTAAGCCGTCACACCTGAAAAACAGGTGCGAATCCACCTCCAGGCGTGCGAAAGTTGGTGGTCTGGCCCTGATATATCCTCGCCGCAACGAGCAAACTCTTTCCAGCATAGGTGTACAGGCGAATGTCGACTTTTCTGGTGGCCACCGCATCGTCAATTCTCAGGGTTCGTTCTCCAGCGGGGACTAAGTCCTGGGCGATATAACCGCCGTTCAGAATGTTTTCGAAAACCCGCCGGGTCACTTTGTCGCCCCGGTAGACGCCCTTGCTCCCATGGCCCGCAACTGGTTTGAAGAATAGGTGGCGCCTGGCACTCCACAACTCAGCCGCGTCCTCCCTCGAAACCTGCCTGGTCCTTGGTATGGCTCTCTCCAGATAGTCTGCATCCGCCTCATTCAGCCCCCAGTCTCGCAGGGATTGGGGAGCGGAGAGCAGGGTTAGGTTTCGCTTGTCAGCCAGCACGGCATGCACATGGGGGTTGGGCGTTACCACCACTGCGCCATCCAGATACGCATGCCTCAGTGCCGTATGGGGTGCGTCAGCCAGCGCGAAATCCACCAGTCGGTTGTAGACCATATCGATGGGCTTGCCGCAGGCTGTCAGGGTGCCGCCGGCATACTCCAGCTCCGAGGGATCGAGTATCAACGTCTCAATTCCTTTCGCCTGGAGAAGCTGTTGGGCCAACCGGAACTCGGGGAACATAAACTGGCTCTTCGGGGCATCATCCACAATGGCCAGGCGGCCGGGTACGGAACTGGCCTGCTGCCTTTGCCACTCCCGTTTGAACATTGTGAACACCGCGTTCTCGAATCCATCAAGTGCTCGGTAGGTTGCCTCGGTCTGTTGAGATGGGGCACAGCAGCGGTGTTGGGCTCTTGCCAGCGCAACGTTCAGAAAGGCACCTCCGGCATTGGTGTTAATCTCGATCAGCCGGGGGCCGTCTGGGGCCAGGTGAAAGTCGTAACCCATGAAGGCCCCTATGGGACCCGGATTGGAACGTGCGATTTCCGGTGCCCAGGACAGCACACGCTCACGGTATGAAGGAAGTTCGGTGGCCGATTCGATCGCTTGAACGATTCGCTCCATCGTTGCTATGTCAGCGTGAGAAACGAACACCGGAGTATTTGAGAAAAAGTCGTCAAATTCCGGGACTACCGTCGGGTCAGTCCCGCCGTTCACAAGTTGATTCCGAAGGCTCTTGTTAAGAGCCTCCCGGTCAAGAGTGACACAGTAGCATTGACGGTTGAGTCGATCGGCTTGTGTTTTGGCTAATCGGTGATTGTCGTGGCTTGGTTCGTGCATTTGGGGGTGGCAGGTCGAAGGTGGATTGGTTCCCACCACGCCTTTCCCGATCAACGAAACATGGTGCATTGAAACGGCGCGCTGAGTAACAGGTGGGGTATATGAGAGATACAGCGTACCACTGCCTCTGGCCCCGCATCATCTAGTTTCCAGTGATGGACGCCTCTTGGTGCAATGGATTTTGGTCTGGCGTGCCCGCCGCCAACGATGTCCACAATGCCAACCCGTGCCATAGCCCAACGGAATCTAGGTAAGTTAAGTCATTCAGGCTGGACTCGATTGTGCTCACGACCGGCTGTTTGTCATCGGACCTGATTCGCAATTCGTCGTTGTAGAAAAAAGCCACCCGCAGGTGGCTCAAGGCAGGAATACGCAATAAACAATGACTGTACCCTGATGCATGGGCACGAAAGCTATGAGGGCGTGCCCGTACACCCGTTCATTAAACCCCATCAAACTGAATTCAACCTTAAGAAAACACTGCGGAATCCCGGTTCTACCCTCGGTCGCCGAGCCAATCCTTTTTTTTGATCCGAATCAACGAATGGGTGGGTCAGCCCTGTCCATTCAGTTTCATTTCAGCTGGCTCGGGCAGTGTGTGGAATGCGTTACTCAATTCTCGCTGAACAACAACCTGGAGAGGACTTCCATGCTATCAATGGCCCGACCTATCGTTCTGAGCCTGGTACTGGCCGCACCGGCTATAGCCCAATCAGGCCCGGAGCACGAGCAGCATCATAACGATGAGGCCGCAAGCTCCGCGCAGTCGCCATCTCAATCCGGCGGCATGATGGTGGAGCAAATGCAAGAGCATATGCAGCGTATGCACGATCAGATGAGCCGCATCCGCGCTGAAACCGACCCCGAAAAGCGGCAGGCCTTGATGCGTGAGCACATAAAAGCCATGCAAGACATGATGGCCAAGATGCATGGCGAGGGCGGCATGATGGCCCAGGGGGGAATGATGATGGGCCAAGGCCAGTCGATTGGGGAGGGGAATGCATCCCCACTGCACATGCAGCTTGAACGGCGAATGGACATGATGGAAAGCATGATGCAACAGATGCTGGAAATGCAGCGGATGCGGCTCCCTGAGCCTGAGTGACACCCAACTGAACGGACTGTGAATATGCCGTATTTAACCTCACCTTAGCCGGGCAGGCGGTTGGTTGCAGTGACCCGATCCCATTCTGATCTCCCCTTGGCGCTGTGCGCCGCTTTTGTGGTGGCACTGGGTTATGGGACGGTGCTGCCGTTGCTGCCCCGCTTCATTCAACGGCTGGAGGCGGTGGCAACGCCCGACGCGGTCGCTTTTCAGACGGCGCTGCTCACAGGCGTGTACACACTGGCGCTTTTTTTCAGTGCGCCTTTTTGGGGGCGGCTGTCCGACCGGACAGGGCATCGAAAGGTACTGCTTATTGGGCTTACCGGGTTTGCACTGACGATAGTAGGCTTTGGCCAGGTGAACCACCTTGGTACCGCCTATGCCATGCGGGCAGGAGCGGGTAGTTTTGGCGGCGCCGTGCTTGCCCTATCCATGGCTGTGGCGGGATCGGATATCCTGCAACACCGACGGGCCCGTCACATCGACTGGGTGAGTGCCGCAACCACGCTCGGCTTTCTCGCGGGGCCGGCATTGGGCGGTTGGCTGCCGATGCCCCGGCCGCCCTAAACGGCTTGAGCGCCGTGCTGGGGGACGCCATAACCTGGCCGTTCTGGGCCAGCGGAGCCCTGGCCGCCGGTGTCCTTTGCTGGGGGGCATCGGTTTTACCTTCAAAGGCAGAGCAACGGGCTTTACCTGATACATCGTCACAGGCATCAACCGGTTCCCCCGTAAGGGGTATGGGTCTGTTTCTGGCAATAACCTTTCTCGCCATGCTGGGGCTGGGCGCGTTCGAAGTGGGCTTAAGTCTCCGGGCGGGCCAACAGCTTGGGCTGAGCATTACCACCGTTGGTTTGCTATTTACCGAATGCGCGCTGGTCATGTTGCTGTGCCAACTGATCTGGTCCTGGCGTCCGGGGGCTTTGCGGCATTCCCTCGGCTGGATCAAAGCGCTGTTCATCATCACCAGCGGTTCTTTGGTGTTACTCCTTTACGCCAGTGACTTCTTGGCATTGACCCTGGTTATCGCCCTTTTCGGCATCGCAACGGGGCTTCTGGTTCCCATGCTGGCGTATCGAACCTCTTTGGCCGGAGGACGGCGTATCGGCAGCGCCTTGGGCTGGTATACCGCCGTAGCCAGTTTGGGCCAGGCCGCCGGCTCGGTGGTGCCAGGCCTGGCAGTGGGCGAGGAGGCGGTGTTTCTTTACTGGGGGGTGGCCGCGGCCCTTGTGGTGTCGGGCATGGTTGTATGCCGGATCGCGCCTCGCTCTTTTTCCAATCCTCCCCGAAGCTGAGGTGTGCCTATAAAAAAGCGCGTGGTTTCATCCACGCGCAAGGTGTGCGGAGAGCTAAGTAGTGATGCGGTCTTTACAATAAAGACTGTTTCAGTGTATTGGCATAACCTGAATCGAGACTGAAAATCCTTGTTGAATATTATTTTGAGTAGCTATTTAAATGGGCGCAAACTTGTTAGATCGCGCCCATTTGTTGCCTTCGATCAATAAAACAAATAACGCATTCTTTCATAGGCATTCATATTACTGTCTGGAATATCAGCCCCCAGATAAGAATGTTCAATCGCCGTGGCCTTGCTTTCCTTTGCGATACGAAGACGCTCCGCCTTGTTTTCTCCTCCACTGACTGGGTCGGTGCGGTTGGCGGTCGCTATCTGATGAATGTGCGTTTGGTGTGGCGTCACCGCTTGCTGGTCGGTTTTGCGGTCGGCGAGACCGCCCGATGCGAAAGCGAGAGTAGACGACAAGGTGAATACTGCAGCCAGGCTCATTGACCAGCGGATAGTTCTTGGCATGATGCTTCTCCTTAGTTGGGGTTTAAATAGATCCGCCTTTTACAATTACCATGTAAACAGATTTTCCTGATTTCAGGCTGAACAAATAAATAAATTTTATTGATATATATCAGGCTAGTATCAGCGGCGTTTTTTTCTTCTTATTCAGCAATGATTCAGGTTGGTTTGGTTTCCTATGGGCTGAGAGACCGATTGCACCGGCAGCGACTAGCCGGCACGCCAGTCGTCTGATTTGTGTGAAAAAACGGAGAATAGAAAACAATGTCACTCACCGGGAAACTTATCGCGGCAGGAGCCCTTTGTGTGCTTGTAGCCCCATTGGCCTGGTCGATTCCTGAAAGGCCACTCGGCATAGGGGAAGCGGTCGCCGTGGCGCAAGAGCGCGACCCCCAACTGCAGGGGAGCCGTTTTGTGCAAGAGGCGGTAGCGGCGCAAGCCATGGCCGCCGGCAGCTTACCCGACCCAAAGGTGTCGCTGGCCACAAGGAACCTGCCGACGGATACCTTCGATTTCGATCAGGAAGGCATGACGCAACTGACTGTCGGCATCACCCAACGGTTTCCGCGCGGTGACAGCCGGGCGCTGAAGCGCCAAAAGCTGCGTACCTTGAGCGGAGAGCAACCTTACTTGCGGGCGGATCGCCGCGGGCAGGTGGCGGTGACGGTACGTCAACTGTGGTTGGAGGCCTTTTTTGCCCAGCAAAGCATCGAGCTGATTCAGAGGGATTATTTTCTCTTTGAGCATTTGATTGATGCTGCAGAGGCCGGCTATGCCAGTGCCTTGGGCCGGTCCCGTCAGCAGGATGTCATTCGTGCCCAGCTGGAACTGACCCGGTTGGATGATCGCTTGACCGCACTTCGGGAAACTCTAGACACCAACCAGCGCCAGCTCTCGGAATGGCTGGGCAACGATCTGGCGCGCCGGTCGCTTAGCCCGGAGTTGCCCACGCTGGAGCCGCTCATCGCCCACACCTGGACCGGGGATGCCCGGCAGCGCCTGATAGATCACCCCGCGGTCAAAGCCATTGATCAACGGGTGACAGCCGCCGATACCGGGATTGAACTGGCGCGCCAGTCTTATTATCCCGAATGGGCGTTGAATGCCCAGTATGGGCATCGACTGGATACCCCGGGAGGGCAGGACCGTTCGGGCCTGTTTTCCGTCGGTATCACACTGGACGTCCCCCTTTTCACGGGCAACCGCCAGGACCAGGAAGTGCGGGCGGCCACCAGCCAGAAAAGCGCGCTCAAGACCGAAAGGGCCTTGACGCTACGCAAGCTCGAGGCGCGCCTGAGCACCCGACAAGCTCAACTGGAGCGCCTCGACGAGCGCCGGTCTCTTTACCGGGAGCGACTACTCCCGGCCATGGAGGAGCAGGCTGAAGCATCGTTGGCCGCTTACAACAGCGATAACGGCGACTTCGCCGAGGCCGTCCGGGCCCGGATCGACCAGTTGAACGCCAAGCTGGAAGCCCTTCGCATTGCGGTGAGCCGGCAGAAGGCGCTGGCCGATCTGGCCTATTTGCTTACCCCCCCTCAACCCACCGACTCAAACACTCTATCTTCGCTCCGGGGAGATCATCCATGAACAAGACCGTTATTGCTGGTATCGCCCTGATTCTCGGACTGGCCCTTGGTGCGGGGGGCAGCGTTTGGTGGCTGGCTGCCAGGCCGAATTCCGGCGAGCAAGGCCAGGCTCAAGCCGCGCCCCTGTATTGGGTCGCTCCCATGGATCCCAACTACCGGCGTGACAAGCCCGGCAAATCACCCATGGGTATGGACCTGATCCCTGTCTATGCCGATGGCCAAGAAGGCCAGAAAGACAAGCCCGGGACCGTGCGCATCGATCCGGATCTGGTTAACAACCTGGGCGTGCGTACCGCGTCCGCCCGGCGGGCACCGTTCGAAACCCAAATACGCACCGTGGGCTATGTGCGCTACGACGAAGACACGCTGACCCATATTCACCCCAGGGTTGAAGGCTGGATCGAGGCGCTTCATGCCAAGGCGGCGGGGGACCCGGTCAAGGCGGGTCAGCCGCTGTATGCCATCTATTCGCCCACCTTGGTCAACGCCCAGGAGGAATTGTTGCTGGCACTGCAGCGCAAGAACCGGCGACTGATCGATAGCGCGCGGGATCGTCTAAGCGCTCTGGACGTACCGGCCAAAACCGTCGCCGCCATCGAAGCGTCGGGGCAAGTGCGCCAATCCATTACCGTCTTCGCGCCCCACTCGGGGGTGGTGGATAATCTCAATGTCCGCGAGGGCTACTTTGTGAAGCCGGGCAATACCATGCTCTCCATTGGAAAACTGGATGAAGTCTGGGTCGTTGGCGAGGTCTTTGAACGCCAGGCGGCACTGGTTGAAGCCGGCGATCCGGTTGAAATATCCCTGGATTACCTGCCCGGCCGCCACTGGCAGGGCGAGGTCGACTACGTTTATCCCACGCTCGATACCACCACCCGCACGGCCCAGGTGCGTGTACGCATCGCCAACCGGGATAGGGTGCTCAAGCCGGGTATGTTCGCGCGCCTTGCGATTCATCCGCCCGCCGCCGAATCCACCCTGTTGATTCCGCGCGAAGCGCTAATCCGCACGGGCGCCCAGAATCGTGTCGTTCTTGCGCTGGGAGAGGGCAAATTCCGTTCAGTGCCTGTCGCTGTCGGTCGCGTGGGGGAGCGGCAGGTGGAAGTACTGCAGGGCCTGTCCGCCGACGACACGGTAGTGGTCTCGGCGCAGTTCCTGATTGACTCCGAATCGAGCAAGACTGCGGACTTTACCCGTATGGAACACGGCGGGCCGTCCCGACAGGGGGCCGATCAGACCATGGATCATGGCGACATGTCCGCCATGGAGATGCACCCCAAGGAGGCACCTGCAAGTGAAGGCGGTGATGGGGCGCCGGTGCACCCGGGCGATGGGCACGAGTCGATGTCCCACCCCATGGGCGACCACGGGAGTGCGAACGGTGCGGCGCAGGGTGGCATGACCGCGAGCGATCATGGTGGGGAGGGCAATGGTCATGATTAAGTCGATCATTCGCTGGTCCGTTCACAATCGCTTTATGGTCTTGCTGGCAACGGCGCTGATCGTGGCGGGTGGTCTCTACTCGCTGCAACGGACACCGGTGGACGCATTGCCGGACCTGTCCGACGTCCAGGTCATCATCAAGACCAGCTATCCCGGCCAGGCCCCCCAAGTGGTGGAGGACCAGGTTACCTATCCGCTGACCACGGCAATGCTGTCGGTGCCCGGGGCCACCACGGTGCGCGGCTATTCCTTTTTCGGTGACTCCTACGTCTATGTGATCTTCGAGGACGGTACCGACCCCTATTGGGCCCGCTCACGGGTGCTGGAATATCTCAGCCAGGTGGCCCCGACCCTGCCGGACCAGGCGCGTCCGCAGTTGGGGCCGGACGCCACCGGTGTGGGCTGGGTCTATCTCTATGCCCTGGTCGACCGAACGGGCCAGCACGATCTGAGCGACCTTCGCAGCATGCAGGACTGGTTCCTCAAGTACGAGCTGCAAACCGTGCCTGGTGTGTCGGAAGTGGCCGCCCTGGGGGGCATGGTCAAGCAGTACCAGGTACAGGTGGATCCGGACAAGCTACGTGCCTACGGCATCCCCCTGTCTCATATCGAACAGGCCATCAAGCGCGGCAACCAGGAGGTGGGCGCGTCGGTGGTGGAGATGGCCGAGGCCGAGTACATGGTCCGGGCCAGTGGCTACCTCCAGGGGACCAGGGACCTGGCCAACATTCCCCTGGGACTGAACAAGGAAGGAACGCCTCTTCTCCTGAAAGATGTGGCGGACATCGGAACCGGGCCGCAAATCCGGCGCGGTATCGCCGAACTCAACGGCGAGGGCGAGACCGTCGGCGGTATCGTGGTGATGCGGTTCGGTGAGAATGCCCAGCGGACCATCGACGGGGTCAAGGCCAAGCTGGAGGAGCTCAAGGCCGGTCTGCCGGAGGGGGTCGAGGTGGTTACGGTCTATGACCGGTCGGGCTTGATCGAGCGGGCGGTGGATAACCTCTGGACCAAGCTGATCGAGGAGTTCATCGTCGTGGCGCTGGTGTGTATGGTATTCCTTTTCCACGTGCGCTCATCGCTGGTCGCCATTGTCAGCCTACCGGTGGGCATTCTGGCGGCCTTTATCGTCATGCACCTGCAGGGACTCAATGCCAACATCATGTCCCTCGGCGGCATTGCCATCGCCATCGGTGCCATGATCGACGGCGCCATCGTGATGATCGAGAACATGCACAAACACATGGAGCGCACCCCGCTGACACCGGAGAACCGCTGGTCGCTGGTCGCCCGGGCGGCCTCGGAAGTGGGGCCGGCCCTGTTCTTCAGTCTGTTGATCATCACCGTCAGCTTCGTGCCGGTGTTCACCCTGGAGGCCCAGGAAGGCCGTATGTTCTCGCCCCTGGCATTCACCAAGACCTACGCCATGGCCGCAAGTGCTGCGCTGGCCATCACCCTGGTGCCGGTGCTGATGGGCTACTTCATCCGTGGGCGGGTGCTGCCGGAGCACAAAAACCCGATCAACCGCCTGCTCATGGCGGGCTATCGTCCGGTACTGAAAGCCGTGCTGCGATTTCCCAAAGCCACGCTGGTGCTGACATTGGTGGTAGCGGCGATCGGTTTCTGGCCCGTGGACAAGATCGGTAGCGAGTTCATCCCGCCGCTGGACGAGGGCGACCTGATGTATATGCCCACCACCTATCCTGGCATCTCCATTGGCAAGGCCCGCGAGCTGCTGCAACAGACGGACAAGCTGATCCGCACTGTACCGGAGGTGAAAACCGTCTTCGGCAAGATCGGCCGAGCGGAAACGGCCACGGACCCGGCGCCCCTGACCATGATCGAAACCTTCATCCAGCTCAAGCCCCGCGAACAGTGGCGGCCCGGTATGACCACCGAGAAGCTCAAGCAGACCTTCGACGATCTGATCCGGTTCCCTGGCGTCACCAACGCCTGGGTCATGCCGATCAAGACCCGCATCGACATGCTCGCTACCGGCATCAAGACGCCGGTGGGGATCAAGGTGGCGGGACCGGATCTGGACGTCATCCAGGGCATCGGGCGTCAGCTGGAGCAGATCCTGGGTGGTGTTCCGGGGACCGCCTCCGTCTATTCCGAGCGCGTCGCCGGGGGGCGCTACATCGATGTGGATATCCAACGCGAAAAGGCCGCCCGCTACGGTCTCAACATCGCCGATGTGCAGCAGGTCGTATCCACCGCCGTGGGTGGCATGAATGTCACCCAGACGGTGGAAGGGCTGGAGCGCTATCCGGTCAATCTGCGCTACCCGCAGGACTACCGCGATTCTCCGGAAAAACTGGCGCGGCTGCCAATCGTGACCCCGGCGGGCCAACGCATCTCCCTGGGTGATGTCGCCGACATCGCCGTGGCCGATGGCCCGCCCGCCATCAAGAGCGAGAACGCACGCCTCAATGGTTGGACCTTTGTCGACATTGAGGGCCTCGACGTGGGCACCTACGTGAAGCAGGCAATGCAGACTGTGGAAGCCGAACTCGACCTGCCCGCCGGCTACTCCGTGAACTGGTCCGGCCAGTACGAGTACATGCTCCGGGCGAAGGCCAAGCTCACCTATCTGGTGCCGCTGACGCTTTTGATCATCGTACTACTGCTGTACATGAACTTCCGTAGCCTGATAGAGGTGGGCCTGATCATGGGCACCTTACCACTGGCCATGGTGGGCAGCGTGTGGCTGATGTACCTGCTGGGCTATAACTTCTCGGTCGCGGTGGGCGTCGGATTCATCGCCCTGGCTGGCGTGGCGGTGGAAATCGGGGTGATCATGCTCGTGTACCTCAATCAAGCGTTCAGCCAGCTCAAGGAAGAGATGGCCCACCAGGTCACCCGGATTACTCCGGAGCAGCTGCGGGAAGCGGTGCTCAAAGGGGCTGTGCTGCGGGTACGGCCGGTGATGATGACTGCCGCTGCGATCATCGCCGGGCTGCTGCCTATCATGGTGGGGGGTGGCACCGGATCCGCGGTCATGGGGCGGATCGCCGCGCCGATGGTCGGCGGCATGTTCAGCGCCGTTACCCTGACCCTGTTGGTGCTGCCGACGCTTTTCTACCTGTGGAGGAAGCGTCAAATCCGGCGCTGATTCAAAACCACACTCGCCGCCCTTGATTGTCGAGGGCGGCGAGCGATATTTGATGTGGGTCAAATGCCAGTCTTTTTCCGCCCGAAATGCTGCCCAATTCAGGCCCGGTTCAGCAGGGATTGATTTAATAGTATCAAGAAGCTGAGAAAGGGAGGGTGCCATCATGACTGCAGCTCACAAAGCCGGAAACAACGAAGGGTTTCTGGTTCGCCGCCACCTGCGGGTCCAGAATCTCGATGAAAGCGCCATGTCAGAGCTGGCAGAAACGCTACTGCACAATCCGAGCGTAGACCACCTGGCATTCAATGCCGATAGTGGCAAAGTCGATGTCACCTACGATGCCTCCCACTGGAGTGTTGATCGCTTTATCGAGGCAGTGCAGGAAAGGGGAGGCGATGTCACCCGCAATGGCTGGCAGCGCATGAAGCTGGGATGGTACCGGTTCACCGACGAAAACGTGCAGGCCAACGCTAAGCACGAGCCGTTCTGCTGCTCCAAGATTCCGCCGATGAAGCGCAAGTGAGTGCTCATCGGTAGTACCGCTTCACTCGCCGTAGCCTCCCGGTCGGGCTTTTGAGCTATCCTTGACGTCCTGCCGGGCGCCGTATCACTTGAGGGTGACCTGTCTTGTGACCCGATTCTGGCCTTGGCAGCACCCAGCAAACGGAGTAAGCGCCCATGGGACGTAGTGCCCGATTGATGCATATCGCTCGCGCCGCCTATGGCCAGTACCGCGGTTATCGGCGTTTCGAAGCCGGCAGAGACGAGGTGGCTCCCCAGGCTTTTGTCGAAGCGTTAGTCGAGCTCGGTCCCACCTTCGTCAAACTGGGCCAGGTCCTGAGCACCCGCCCGGACGTGCTCCCGAAACCATACATTGACGCGCTCGAGCGCCTTCAGGCGGACCAGCCTCCGGAGGCATTCGACGTGATGCGCCGGACCTTGGAAACGGAGCTGGGAGCGCCCCTGGAGAGACACTTTTCCGAAATCGAGTCAACGCCCGTCGCGGCGGCCTCGTTGGCGCAGGTTCACCGGGCCAAGCTCGCCAGCAGCGGTCGTATGGTTGCGCTCAAAGTCCAGCGGCCGGCCCTGGAGGAGAAGATAGGGCTGGACCTCGATGCCATTGAGTATGGACTGGGGTGGCTGCGGCGGGTGTTTCCGCGTCGTCTGGAGCGCACCAATCTGGTTAGCTTCTTTAAGGAGTTTCGTCGCTACACACTTCAGGAACTCGACTTCGCCAATGAAGGGCGCATTATCGACCGTTTTCGGGCAAACCTGGCCAATATGCCCCATGTACGGTTACCGGCGGTTCACTGGGATCAAACCGGCGCGCGCGTGTTGACCTTGGATTGGGTCGAGGGCATGCGCGTGGGGCAGGCCGCCGAGCGACTGGATAAGCCGACACGCCGGCGGCTTGTCGAATCGCTCGTGGAAGTGCTCATGAAAATGTTCATCTCCGACGGTCTCTTCCACGCCGATCTGCACCCGGGCAACATCTTCTTCCATGACGACAGCAGCTTTACGTTGCTCGACTTTGGCATGTACGGCGAGCTGACCGACGCCCAGCGAGATCGCTTTATCCTGTACCTCATCGCAGTGGTTCAGCGGCAGATTCGCCGCGCCTTTCATCATTTCAAGGCACAGACGCGCGAGCTTCCCGGCGCCGACGAGGAGCGCTTCTTCCAAAAATTCTCCGAACTGGCCGAGGTCTTTTACAACTCGCCATTAAGCAAGATGAGTTTTACCCGGGTGTATATGGAAATGATGCGCGCAGGTTACGCACACGGCTTCGTGTTTCCCAGTGAGTTGATGCTACACGCCAAGGCCCTGACGACCGCCGAGTCGCTGCTCTTCGTACTCGATCCCAACATGCGTTTCGAACAAGTGGCCCGGCCGATCATCGCCCGCGAATTCACCGACCGCACCAGCTCGTTGTATCTGGTGAAACGCCGTATGAGCCAGTTCGTCCCCGAGTTTTTGTTTCTGGGGGAAATCATGCCCATGAATGCCGTCGATGACACCTGGGACTGGCAGGCGACCGATGAGTTGGCGAATGAATTCTGGAGCGCCACCATGGAACGAGTCAAAGATCAACTCGAACATGGCGGGCTGTGGAAAGAGCTGCTCGAACGTCACTTCCGGGATGTGTTGCTGGAGGCCTCCTTGACCGCACAGTGTGACGAAATCCTCGAGGCAGTCTGGGAGAGATACTACGCGCTTGAGCCGGACCTTCCCGTGGCAGCCACCTTCGGCGCGACCTTTACCACGCACCTGGCCCTGGTGCCCCTGGCCGTGTTCGAAGTGCTTCGCGACCATGGTATCGAGAGGCAGCGTGCTTACGACATTATCTACGACGCGGGTTGGCGGCTGTATACACACATGGGCGAGCCGCCGCTGCTGGTCGCCGGCGCATACACGCGAGACCCGGCCAAGCGCCTGCGTATCGCTACGGATCTTTTCCGCTTCTTCCCGTTTGGTGAGCCCGGTTACCAGTGGGAGGACGTAGAAGGCCCGCCACATGTCGTCGGCTTCGACTGTGTCAGGTGCCCGGTCGCCGAGTTCTTTGCGCGCCATAATGAGTCGGAACTCTGTGTGAACACCTGGTGTAACCTGGATTTTCCGCTAGCGGAAAAGTGGGGAGGACGGCTCGAGCGTACCGGCACCATCGCCTCGGGAGCCGAACGGTGCGACTTTCGGTGGCATGCCGATGAGCAGAGACCTGGGGGCTGATGATATTTGACCTTCGTCGAGTGGCCATCACAACGACTCAGCCCCCTGCCAACGCCGCCCCTTCGCGCGGCGTTTTACTTGATGAGGGTCAAGCAGTCCCGGTATGCGTGCTGCTTTTTCAGATGCGACTCAGTTTGCGCTTGGGTCGATGAAATCAGGAAAACATGAAAAAAGGAGCCCATCATGAGCACCGCCGATAAGGCCGGCAACCATGCCGGGGTGCCTGAAGCTGAGCTGGTACCGGTTTACCGACGAAAACGTGCAGGCCAACGCTAAGCACGAGCCGTTCTGCTGCTCCAAGATTCCGCCGATGAAACGTAAATAGCCGGTTGCTGACCTGACCATCCGGGCGGATGAAAACTGAGTCCGCCAAACTCCTGACTTGCGGCGGGTAGCGCGACCCTCGGGCAATTGCATGGAGAGCTCATCCAGCACAACAGGACAATTGCTTTACATCCTTGGTAAAGGCTTGAGCGCACAGTTTGAGGCCTTCCACCATAGTCAGGTAGGGAAAAAGCTCGTCGCCGATGGCCTGTACCGTCATGCGCGCACGTAATGCCATCAATCCTGCCTGGATCAGTTCACCGGCTTCCGCCGCCACAGCCTGCACGCCCAGCAACCGACCTGTGTTTTGATCGGCGACCATCTTGATGAAGCCGTGGGTGTCGAAATTCACCAGTGCACGCGGTACGTCTTCTAAATCGATCATACGGGTTGCCACTCTATAGCCTTGTTTGAGGGCCTCGGCCTCCGACAGCCCAACAGTGGCCACCTGAGGGTCGGTAAAGATCACGGCGGGCAGGGCGCTTAGGTCAAGGGAGGCTTCACCTCCCGTCATATTGATGGCTGCGCGGTTACCCCCAGCAGCGGCGACGTAGACAAACTGCGGCTGATCGGTGCAGTCCCCCGCGGCATAGACATCAGGAACCGTGGTTTGCAGGCGCTCATCCACTTGAATTGCACCACGGAAGGTTTCGACACCAAGACCCGCCAGATTCAGGGTCTCGGTATTGGGTGTCCGACCGGTCGCCACCAGCAGCTGATCGGCCCGCAAGGTGCCGGCGTTGGTCTCGACAATGAATTTGTTGTCCGTATAGTTCACAAGGTTGGCCTGAGTCTGCTTCAGCACCTTGATACCCTCACGCTGGAACGCTGCCTCAATCGACGCTCCGAGCGCGGAGTCTTCACGGGACAGCAGACGGTTTCGAGCCAATACGGTGACATCGCTACCCAGCCGGGCGAACGCCTGGGCCAGTTCCAGGGCAACGAAGCCAGCACCGATGACGATCAGCCGGTCAGGCACAGTGTCCAGTTCCAGCGCGACGCTGGAAGTGAGGTAGGGCGTATCGTTCAGCCCCGGTATCGGCGGCTCAGCCTGACGTGCCCCAGTGCCAATAAAAGCGCGATCAAAATGGACCGTTTGCTTGCCGCCCTTGTTCAACCTGACCACCAAATGGTGGGCATCTACAAAGCGGGCCTCACCGCTCAGGACCGTGATGGCTGCATGGTCGCGCAGTATGCTTTGGTATTTGGAATCACGCAGTTCCTCGACACGTGCCTGCTGTTGCTGAAGCATTTTCCTCCGGTCCACCACGGGTGGCCGGGCGCTTACCCCCGCGTCAAAGGGACTCTCTTTGCGAAGATGAGCGATATGCGCCGCTCTAACCATGATCTTCGAGGGCACGCAGCCAACATTCACGCAGGTTCCGCCGATGGTGCCGCGTTCGATCAGGGTAACGCGGGCACCGCGCTCCGCTGCCTTCAGGGCGGCTGCCATGGCTGCCCCGCCACTGCCGATCACTGCGATATGCAGATCATTTTCGCTACCCATTCGGGGAGCTCCTTGAGTCTGTCGAGACTCTGGCCTCATATCGCTTTTTACGCCATACCGCATAGGCGGTCAGTCCCATGAAGGCGGCCAGGGCTGGAAGCAACCCGTAGTCGAGATAACCTGTCAGGGCTACCAGGCCCACGGAGCTCAGCAGGATTACCAGGATAGGCGTGAAACAGCACAACGCCACCAAGACGGTTCCAATTACGCTCACGCATAACAGGGACTTCGGGTTCTTCATGGTTGGTCCCGATCCGCTTTCGAGGACTTCGGCGTGGACGGATAGCCGGCGTTTTCCGTTGCCTGAGTCAAGGCCTCCACGGCTGTGATAGTGTCGTCGAAGACGACAACGGCCTCACGATCCGGGTAGCTCACGTGAACTTGCGAAACACCGTCGACCTTATTCAAAGCTACCTTGACGGTGATGGGACAGGCGGCACAGGTCATGCCCGGTACCGAGAGTGTCACGGTTTGCATCGCAGCCAAGGCGGGCATGCTGAGCAGTACACTAAGGAACGCCAGGGTAAATCGCCTTTTCATGGAAAACCTCCTTTCAGTAGAGCAGGGGCAGAACATAGGGGAACGCCAGGGCGACCAGTATCAGTGCCGAGACCACCCAAAAGATAACCTTGTAGGCCGATCGCACCTGGGGTGCCGCACAGACTGCTCCAGGCGGGCATTGCTCCACGGGCCGATAGATTCGGCGCCAGGCGAAAAACATGGCCACCAATGCGACGCCGACGAAAAGGGGCCGATAGGGTTCGAGCGCCGTCAGGTTGCCGATCCAGGCACCGGACACTCCCAAGGTGACCAACACTAGAGGCCCGAGACAGCAGGCCGAGGCGAGAAGGGCCGCGACTCCCCCGGCAGCCAGGGGCCCGCGCCCCGATCTGGATTTCAACATAGTGACTGCGCCTTCTATGACTTTGCTCGATGAGATAAGCTTACTTCCGTACTTAACTACGGAGTCAACCGGATGTCGGACAAAGCGAGTTCGCTCACTATCGGAGGCTTGGCCAAGTGGGCCAATGTGAATGTCGAGACGATTCGTTATTACCAGAGACGAGGGCTCTTGCCGGAGCCGAAACGCCCTCCCGGTGGTATTCGGCGCTATGGTGCTGCCGATATCGACCGTCTGACGTTCGTGAAAACGGCGCAACAGCTGGGCTTCAGTCTCAACGAGATCAGCGACCTGCTCCGGCTTGAAGATGGCACCCACTGCCAGGAAGCCAGCGCTCTCGCCGAGCGCAAGTTGCAGAATGTGCGTGAAAAGATCGATAGCCTGGAACGCATTGAGAAGGTACTGAGAGAGATGGTCGCCCGCTGCCACGCACGCCCGGGAAATATCGCATGCCCGCTAATCGCGTCATTACATGAAGGTCTGGTGGAGCAGGAAACTTCAATGTAGCTTGCAGCCTGTATGGACACCGGGTCGACCTATGGTGCGATCCGCCTCCGCACCAAGCGAATGAAGGACAGCCTGAGTCGGGGGGGGGCATGTTTCAAATGATGTTCAAACTAGGGAAGGGTCCGTCAGCCAGGCCTCAACTGTCAGGGAAAGGTCATCACTGGGGGCAATTCATGCGCAAGCCGGCCGAGTGGCAGGCAATCCGGACTCCCGGTACCGATCGCTGAAAATTCTTTCACTCAGACATTGACTTGGAGTCAACTCCAGGCCGTAAGCTGAAAGCGTCCTTCATAGGGAGGCTTTGCCATGTTCGCAAGACTGTCACTGATGTTGGCGGCCCTGATGCTCAGCCTGACCACTCTGGTCGCCGACGATCAATACGTACTCGGCGTGGACGGTTTGGCCTGTCCCTTCTGTGCCTTTGGCATCGAGAAGCGCCTGAACCAGGTCGACGGCGTCACCGACGTACAGATCGATATCGGCGACGGCGTGGTGCGCGTGATCCTGCAAGAGGGCCAGACATTCACCGAGGAGCGGGCACGCCAGGCCGTCAAGGAGGCTGGTTTTACGCTGCGATCATTCTCCCGGACCGAAGCCGGAGGTCGAGATGCGCAGTAACAGCCGACCTGTAAGCATGCCAGTGCTTGTAGGCACTGTGCTGCTGGCCGGGGTTGCCGCTGCGCAGGCCGCGCCCAACACCTTCAATACCGCCTTGCCGGTTTCTCAGGACGAAGCGATCTGGCGCGAGCAACTAGTATTGCGGGAGCGCTCCGCGGGCGGGCCCATGGATCGCGAGGTCTCGGTACAGGCGTTAGGTAGTGTACTGGGATACGGCGTAACCCCAGAAATCGCGGTGTTCGGCACGGCACCCTACTTTTTCAACAAGGAACTGAGCGTCACGACACCGATGGAACGGATCGAGCGTGACTCCCACGGCATCGGCGACATTTCGCTGTTTGGCCGCTACACAGCCTACCAATACGATTTCACCGGCGGTACCTTCCGAATCGCGCCGTTTTTGGGCCTCACCGCGCCAACCGGCGACGATGACGAGCGGGATCGCTTTGGCGAACTGCCGCGGCCGCTGCAGGCCGGCGACGGAGCATGGGACGGCTTTGGCGGCGTGGTGACCACCTATCAGACGCTGCAGTACCAGGTGGATGCACAGGTGTTGTATCGCGAAAACGGGCGTCACGACGGCTTCGCGCAAGGCGATGTGGCGCGTTTTGACGCCTCGCTGCAATTCCGGATCTGGCCGCGCAGTCTTGACGGCGTGTCCGGCACACCGGGCTTCGTCTACGCCCTGCTCGAATCTAATCTCATTCACCGCGAGCGCAACGAGATAGGCAGCGGTACCGATGCCAATTCCGGCGGCACCCAGTGGCTGCTGGCGCCGGGCTTGCAATACATTAGCCGGCGCTGGGTTGTCGAGGGTACGGTACAACGGCCCGTGGCCGAAGACCCCAACGGCGATGCGATCCAGGACGATTGCATCGCGCGCGTCGGCTTTCGTCGCAATTTCTAGATGTTGAGGCTGAGCATGCTCAAATTCGGTAAATGGGTGGGCTACAGCGCCGTCGCTATCCCGCTAGTGCTCGCCGTGCTCGTTTGGACGGGCGGCGCAGTCAACTGGAATCAGGAGCCTCCCTATGAACTGACTCAGGAGTGGGGCGAGAAGGGCAGCGGTCCAGCCCAGTTCAACGCCCCCACCGGCATCGCGGTAACCGCCGATGAGGTATTCGTCGCCGACGCCCGCAACAGCCGCATCCAGGTGCTGGATAAAAGGGGCAGGTTTCTGCGCGCCTTTGGTACAGACACGCTCGGTCGGCCCATGAACCTGGCCATCGCCGGCGGCAAGCTCTATGTGCCCGACTATTTCAAGGACGTGATCCATATCTTCATGTTAGATGGCGAGTACGAACGCGCCATTGAGGCCGAAGACGCTTTCAACAGCCCCGGCGGCGTGGCCATGCGTGCGGATGGCACTTTGCTGGTTGCCGATACTTACGGCCAACGCATCGTGCATCTCACCCACGACGGCAAGGTGCTGGAGAGCTGGCGCGGCACCGGTATTGGTGCGGGCAAGTTCAGTTACCCAACCGACGTGGCGGTCGCCCGTGACGGCGGCTTTTATGTCGCCGACGGTTATAACGACCGCATTCAGCAGTTTGGCCCTGACGGGCAATTCGTCCGCAAATGGGGTGGGCCCTTCGGGTTGAATATTTTTGGCCCGTTCAAGGGCTGGTTCACCACCGTGACCTCGGTTTCCGTTGGGCCCCGGGGGAACATCTACGTTGCCGACTTCTATAACAACCGTATCCAGAAGTTTAGTGCCGAGGGTGCTTTCCTGACGGCCTTTGGTACCCCAACCCAACGACCCGGGCACTCGCAAATTGCCGTGGTGGTAGACAATGAGGGAACGGTGTGGACCACCAACTTCTCTGCCCAGCGCGTCGAGCAGTGGCGTCCACAGCGGGAGAATTGATCCATGCGCATCGGTGAGGTCGTCAAACGGTGTGGCGTCAGTGCCGACACTCTACGCTATTACGAGAAGATCGGCCTGCTGTCTCCCGTCTCCCGGACACCCGGGGGCATCCGTCTTTACAGTGAGGCGGACCTGTCTCGTCTACGGTTTATCAGACGCGCCCAGAAGATGGGTTTCACGCTCGATGACATTGCCTCGCTGCTGCAGTTCCGGGCGTCGCCCTCCGCAGCCAAACCCCACGTCAGGCAAATGGCACTGGAGAAGTTACAGGCTGTGGAGCGACATATGGAGGAACTTGCGCAGCTGCGTGATGAATTGCAAGCTCTGACCCATCAATGCGAAGTCGAGCTCGACGGCTGTCCGATACTCGAAGCCTTCAACAGGGAAACCTCGCTTAATGGCCAACCCCAGGGGAAACGCCGGTGCAACCCAACAAGCCCGGTAAAGAAGGGATAGGGGCTTTGATCGAATAGGAAATGCCAATCCATTTGCTGACTCTTCTGTAATGCCTGCAAAGGGCGGCGGCTGGGACCAGCTCACCGCGAATAATAGGTGGCCTTACCGCAGACGCGCATGCCATCCCAGAAACATCCAGCGCAACACATAGAGGGACAAGACAGGGATCAGCAGCCACTGCAGCAGGGGAGTAGCGCCGGTGCCCAGCAGCGGTAGGCGGGGCATCTGCGCGTTATAGCTCCAGCGCTCGCCGGCCCCGGTGGCCCAGGCCTCGAAGAGCACCGTCACCACCAGCCCAACCGCAAGGTACGTACCCAGAGTGCGCCCTGGCCACGGTCCTTGCAGCCAGTAGCCATCCCTCGACACTAACGCTGCCACCCCATACACAAACAGCGCGATATTGGCATCTCCGACAGTGGCCCGCGTACAGAGCCAGATTACATCCGCGTGGGACGCTTCCGCCATTCCCACGAAAAAGGGCACCTGGAGCATTTCCCAGAAAAAATGCAGGAAAAAGCTGGTCCCCCAGACCATGAGTGCCAAGACAAGGCCCGTGTACCAGGGCCTGCTCAAAAGAACCATAGCGTCTCCAGCAATCCAAGGGGCTCCAACCGCCCGTATTCACTGTCGTCATCGCCGCCAAACAGCTGGGCCCCGGCGGTAAGGTAAACTTCCGCGGGTACCGGCAAGGTCCAGGTGGAGCGGGGGTAGAGTACCCAACTGGCGTCGTCGGCGTTGCGGATGGCCACTACCCGGTATTGCCAGAAGGGATTGATGTCCTGCCACACCAACAGGCCGGTGTAGTGGCGTTCGGCGTAGAGTGCCTCCGTGGCGGTCAGGCGGCTGAGGTCGAGGGTCTGCAAGGGCACCGGGCGGCCGTTGTAGAAGTACTCCAAGGCCAGGTTGACCCCGTTGCGGAAGGACCAGTTGAGGTTAGCCACCGCCTGCCAGTAGCTGCCCCCCACCTCCGGTTCGCTCCAGACGATTTCCGTGCGCCAACCGGTGCCGGCCAGCGAGCCACTGCCGCTGAGTCCGGCCTTGCTGACGTCGGCGAATTCGCCCGCCATCAGGCCGAGATCGGCACCCGCCACATAGCGCTTGACCCGCGCCGCCGTACTGGCCTGGTCATCGTCATGTTGTGGGGCGTGCACGGCACTGATGCGGCCCAGGGCGCCCCAGGGCTTGTCCCAGAGCAGGGCGTCCACACCGAGGCGTTCTTCCGGCTCCAGTTGCAGCGGGCTGACCGGGTTGAGGATGTCCATGGGGTTCCAGATCAGAGCGGTGGACCAGTTCACCTGCTGCCGCCCGAGGCGCAAGTCGCCCACCGGTGAGCGCCACTGGACGGTGCCGCGGTAGAGCTGGTGGCGGGCTACCGCGTCGCCGGATTCGTACAGCTCGTCCTGCAGGTCCCAGTAGCGCGGGTCCGGGGCATCCTTGAGCAGGGCGAACTCGGGGCTGTCGAGGAAGCTGCCGGTGATCAGTTCCAGATCGTAAGCCGCCTCCAGGGTCCAGTCGCCCTTGCGATAACGCGGTTCCAGGCGCAGGCGGGTGAGATTGGACACGTAGGGGTCGTCGTCCACCAACGAGCGAGAGCCGACGGTCAGGTTCTTGAGCGAGCCGGAATGGCTGAAATCGGCCCCGGCGACGGGTGTTATCGTCACACCGAGGGTGGCGGCGAGCAGCAAGGCTAGGTGTTTACCCATGGCGAATCGCCTCCACCGGGTCCAGTCGTGAGGCCCGCCGGGCCGGGTACAGGGCCACCAGCACGGAGCACAGGAACAGCAGCAGGCTGGGCAGCCAGACGTGGTCGAAGATCAGCACCGGATAGATCCTGTCGGTTACTCCCGGTATGGCTTCGAAGGAGCCGGCGATGGCGGACAGGTCGATGCCGGTGCGGTTGAACCAGGCCACGATCAGCGTCCCGATCGCCGCGCCGGCCGCCATGCCCAGCATTGCCAGGAACAGCGCCTCGAACAGGATGGTCAGCACCACCTGGCCGGCGCGGGTGCCCAGGGCCAGCATGACGCCCAGCTCGCGGGTGCGCTCCATGACCGACATCACCATGGTGTTCATCACGCCGATGGCGACCACCACGAACACCACCGCCAGAATCAGGTAGAAGTCGATCTGGCTCATGTCGATCATCTGCACCACCACCGGCAGCAGGGTTTCCCAGTCCTGGGCTACCAGATCGTCACCGGGCAGGGTTCGGTTCAGGTTCTGTGCCAAAGCTGTGCTTTGGGTGCGGTCGTTCAGGCGCAGGGCAATGCGTGAGGCCTGGTCTGCCTCGAAGCCAAGCAGGCTGCGGGCCCGGTCGATACCGGTGAAGACATACTCGCTGTCGAACAGATCGCTGCCGGTGCGGTAAATCCCGGCGATGGGGTAGGCACTGGATGCCAGGTCGCCGTTGTCCTGCTGCACGGTGACCACCAGTTTATCGCCGAGGCGGGCGTTCAGTTCTTCGGCCAGCTTGCGGCCGATCACCATACCCTCGCCCCCCGGTTGCACGTAATGGCCCTCAACCATGTAATCCGAAAGCCGGGTGACCTGTTGCTCCTGTTCCGGCGCAACACCCACCAGTTCTACCGGACGGCTGGTCCTGGGGTTGGCCACCATGGCCTTGCTCAGGACGCGCGGGGCGACGGCTTCGACGTTGGGCTTTTGCGCCAGCGCCTGTACGCGGTCGGAGGTCTGGTCGATGCGCAGGGCCGGGGAGAGGTCCACATCGTGGCCCTGCTGCATCACCTGGACATGGCCGCTCAGCTGCTGGGTGGAGTTGCGGATCATCTGCTCGAAGAAGCCGTCGGCAAAGCCGTACAGGAACAGGTAGGCGGCCAGGCCGAAGGCGGTGGCGGAGGCGGTGATCAGCGAGCGGCGCGGGTTGCGGAACACCGAGCGCAGGGCCATCTGGGCGAAGATCAGGACACGGTTGTTGGAGGTGACTTCGGCGCGGACCCGGCGCAGGCGGTTGGTGGCGCTGCGGTGGGCGTCCATGGCTTCCAGCGGGGTGTGGCGGCTGGCGATCCAGACCGGCACGATGGCCGAGAGCAGGGCCACGATCACCACCACGACGCCGATGATGATCCAGCGGTCCGGGCTGGTGGTGGGGTAAACGATGCCGCTCAGCCCCGGCATGGTGTCCATGGCCTGGATATAGGCGGTGAAATCGAGGCCGTGATTGGCGTAATAGGCGGTGACGGCCAGCCCCAGGGCCAGGCCGAGGGCGTAACCCACCAGCGCCAGCAGGGTGGTTTCCATCAGCACCAGCTGCACGATGCGCGCACCGGGGGTGCCCACCGCCATCATCACGCCGAATTCCCGGCCCCGCTCCATCACCGACATCAGGATGGTGTTGACGATGCCGGCGGCCACCACTACGAACACCACAAAGATGACGATGTAGGTGACCGCGTTGTGGAAATCCACCATCTGCACCAGCGACGGCAGCAGGGCCGGCCAGTCGAGCACTTCCACGCCGCGCTCGGCCAGCTTCTGGTTGAGGGTGGCCACCAAGGGGTCGAGCCGCTCGGGATCGTCCACCCGCGCGGCCACCTCGGTCACCCGCCCCCAGAAGGCGTACAGGGACTGCGCGGCTTCCAGCGGCACCTGAGCCACGCGCCCGTCGATGCGCTTCACCCCGGTGTCGAACAGGCCCACTACTTCGAAACGGTCGGCGCCGATGGAGCCGTCCGCCGCCTGCACCACCAGCGCCAGCTCGTCCCCCAGGGATACCTCAAGCGCCCGGGCCGCTCCGGTGCCAAGAACGATTTCGTTGCCCGATTGCAGGTAGCGGCCCTGGACGATGGCGCGGTCGAGCCGGGTCACCGTCTTCTCCTGCACCGGGTCGACACCCATCACCTGCAGCGCCCGGGACTGGTCGGCCAGGCTGGCCAGGGCATGGCCGGTCATCCGGGGCGTGGCGGCATCCACACCGGGTACCTCGGCCACGGCCTGGGTCAGATTCCATTGCTGCGGCAGGGCGATGTTCATCTCCTGCTCGTCGTGGAAGCCGCGCTTGTGCACCTTGAGGTCACCGGTCACATAGCCGGTCATGTTGTTGATCATCTGGGCGTTGATGCCGTCGATGAAGGCCCACAGGAACACCAGCCCGGCCACGCCGACGACCAGTGAGAGCAGGGTGATGCCGGTGCGGCGGCGGTTGGCCCGCAGGTTGCCGAGGGCGAGTCGCAGCCAGGCCATCATGAGCGGCGCTCCTCGCGTTCAATCTGCCCGTCCTTGAGGTGGACCACCCGCCGGGCCCGCTCCATCACCATGGGGTCGTGGGTGGAGAAGACGAAGGTCACCCCGTGCTCGTCGTTCAACTGGCGCATCATATCCAGCAGGGCGGCGCCGGTCTTGGAGTCGAGGTTGGCGGTGGGCTCGTCGGCCAGCACGATGGCCGGTTTGCTGACGATCGCCCGGGCCACCGCCACCCGTTGCTGCTGGCCCCCGGACAGTTCCGTGGGCAGGCGGGTCTCCAGGCCTTCCAACCCCACCTCGGCCAGAATCTCGCGGGCCTGCTGGCGGCGCTCGCGGAAGGGCACACCGCGCAGCATCAGCACGTATTCCACGTTCTCCTGGGCCGAGAGCACGCCGATCAGGTTGTATTCCTGGAACACGAAACCGATCTTCCACAGGCGCAGAGCGGTCTGCTTCTTGCGGTTAAGGCCGGTGATCTCCTGGCCGGCGATCTGGATACGCCCGGAGGTGGGCTCGTCCAGGGCGCCGATCTGATTGAGCAGGGTGGTCTTGCCCGAGCCCGAGGGGCCCACCAGGGTGGTGAACTCGCCGGCGTCGATGGTCAGGGAGACCTCATCCAGGGCTTTGACGGCGATACTGTCCTGGCGGTAGATGCGCGAGGTGTTTTCCACATTCACGATGGCCATGGCGTGTCCTTACTGTGGGTTGCGCAGGCGGCGCAGGGTGAACAAGTCGTCGTCCAGGGGGATATCGAATTCGATGGACTCGATCTCGATGACGGTACGGGATTCGGGGTCATCCGCATCCACCATGGTCCAGCGGGTGGGAATTGGCCGCCCGTCCAGCGTCTCGATGGCGCTGTAGGTCATTTCCTTCACGGCCTTATCCCGCTCGCCGTAATAGGTCATGGCCACCGGGATACGGTCCTCGCGGATCGAGAACGCCAGACGGCTCCAGACCACCGAGGCGTCCGGCTTGGGGGTGGAGCGCACCTGGTAGACCGTGACGCCGTCCCGCTCTTCGCTGCCGGTGACCTCGTGCCTGTAGTCGTCCACGAAGGAGCTTTCCTTGACCAGATCGTCGTTGGAGAAATTCGATCCCATCCACGGCTGGAGCATCATCGAGGGCGGAATCTTGATGGTGCGGTCCACCTTGGGCAGGTAGTTCCACATGGCATCGCCGATCCGCAGCGAGCCGATGCCGGCTTCCTTCTTGGGGGCGTGGATGCGGATCAGGGTCTTGTCCGGCCGGTCCATCCAGGCTTCCAGGTCCAGTTCGCGGGTCCAGTATTCGGTCTCGATGCGCATGGTGAAACGGCCGTGGTTGGAGTCGGACCAGAGGGTGTCTTCCATGCCTTGGACCAGATCGGCACCGTCGGGAACGGGATTGGCACCCGCCAGGGGAATGACGGCTAAAAGCAGCAGTAAAAGAGGTAACCCATTCATGGTGTATTCCTTGTTGTTTTGATGACGTCTTTATCCAATGCTTTCTTGAATAGCACCTTTGAGTAACTCATAGGTCAAGGGAGGAGCTTGATCCTATCGCACTAGAATGTCGTAGAAAGTGCGCCCGGCGATTTGAGCTTTGTCAAAGACAAGGGCTGCGGCAGGGGGATGGTGTGTTCTATTCAGGTTGGGTTCAGTTTCAGCGGGGATGCTGTGGTGCGCGGGCCGGAAGAATGAGCGAGCACACCGGGTAAACACTGAAGAAGGAAGGAGGTTGTTTTGTCATTGATCAAGCAAGCCCTGGCTATGGCGAGGCGCACTGTCCGATGTGGGATTCTGGGTTTCGGCCTGCTCGTGGTAGCGGGCTGTTCCGGGGATTCGGATACAACGTTGCCATCACCTTCTCCGGATCAACGCTGGCATTCTCAGGCGCAAAGCGATCAGGGAAAAGCAATCTACCAGCGGTACTGCCAGGACTGCCACAATGCCCGCGCCCGCGGGGTACGCCAATGGAAAAAACGTGATGCGCAGGGCCACTTTCCGCCGCCGCCCCTCGATGGCACCGGTCACGCCTGGCATCATTCGCTGCCCACCCTAATGCAGACTATTCGCGAGGGTGGTCAGCCCAACGGCGGCCAAATGCCGCCATTTAAGGACAAACTTAACACCCAGCAGATGCTTGCCGTGATGGCTTATTTTCAGAGCTACTGGCCGGATCGTATCTACCGCCGCTGGGCCCAAAAACACTGAGGCCCAGTCCCCGCCCTGGCGTATCGGTCAGGGCGGGGCGGAAGTCATGGCTGGGGTGAATCAAAGATGGTGCGTTTGCGCTGGTATGCGCCCATCCCCTCGGGGACAGTGACGCCTCTGTAGGTATGGGTGTGGCGAATCGTCTGGCCTTGGCCTGGACCCGCCGCGGTATCGCCATGCATTTCGTGAATGTGCTGAATCATGGCGTTTTCGTCCTTACCATCGCGCCCCTTCATATCTTGCGGCATTCGGTGCATGTGGGTGACGGAGCCACCGCGATCATGCATATTGTCACGCCGACTCGGTACATCGTCGGCCAAGACAGGCGACGATAGCATGAGGGATGTTAAGGCTGCCGCCAGTAGAGTCTTGCTGTTCATAAAGAGGCCCTCCCTTTGATTAATCGAGCGAACTATCCAGTTGTCCTTACTGGTCTTTACCATCCTTGATGGTTATCTTCGATTTAAACAGGAAAGCCTGAATAGAAACTGAAATTGGAGCATAGAATCGCTCCCCCACAACTTTATGGGGTGGTTCAGCTTTTTTAGGAAATACCAGGTGGTAAAGAGCCTTGATCCTGTTCCCTCCTGTGCGGCAGTGGCGGGGCACCCAAGCTCATGTTTGTCGGAGGTTGTCAGGCCTCCACCACTTCTGTTATTGGCCGGATAGAAAAGGTTGCAGCAGCATTCGGTCCAGCCTCAAATCTCGTTGTGTCCGGAAGTCTTCGATCCCCACGGTCATCCTGAGGTGGCCTTTCCTGGGCTGATCTCGGTAGGTTCCAAACAGCCGATCCCACCACGGCAGGTTAAATCCGAAGTTGCTATCAGTCTCGCGCCGGATAATTGAATGATGCACACGATGCATATCGGGCGTCACGACAACAAGGCGCAACCATCGGTCGATCCGGCGTGGTAGCTGAACATTGCCATGATTGAACAGGGCGGTCGCATTCAGCAGCACCTCGAAGGTCATCACAGCCACTGCGGGTGCCCCCAGCGCCAGGACCATGATCGTTTTAATCATCATCGAGAGCAGTATTTCCAGGGGATGAAAACGCAGGCCCGTCGTGACGTCGAATTCAAGATCTGCATGGTGCATCCGATGCAAGCGCCAGAGCCAAGGTACCGCATGAAAGAGCCGATGCTGGAAGTAAATGGCGGCATCCAGAACTACCACCGTGACAACGATGGAAAGCCACATTGGCGCAGCGACACCGTTGAATACCCCCCAGCCATTCTCCGAAGCGATTAGGGCAATGCCAGTCGCCGTAAAAGGGAGCAGTAGCCTCACCGTGAGTGTGTCCAAAGCGACAATAAGAAGGTTAGCCGGCCAACGCTTGCGTCGGTGTATCCGTTGCGGACGGCGTGCTGCTACAACTTCCCAGGTGGCGATGATAGCCAGCATGGAGAAAAAGAACCCCATACGGATCAGCGGTTCATGGGTCAGTAGTGCGTCGTCCATGTTGGCCTCGCATTCAACCTCGGGGCACACATCCAACTGGTTCGCCCCTCAATACAGTAGACGTCCGATCGCGTTACACCAACGAAAAATGATCAGATGTTGATGAGAAGCGGTAAACGCTATTCCGAAGAATTAAAAAGCGAAGCGGTCAAGCAGGTGCCCGAGCGGGGCTATAAGGTCGGGTTCTACCTGGTTTCCCCGGGCGGTTGTAAAACACCTGAAAGCTTCCGATCCTGAGCATCGAGGATTTTGCGGCCCTTACCCACCCACGGCAACAAGCTCTTGAAAATCTCGGGCAGTGGTGCGGCCCATTTCAATTGCCTGGATTACCGGAACGACACAAAAATGTCCTCCTGTTGTATTTTCGTTCCGTCTGAGGAAGAAGCCTAAGGCCGCAGTGGACCGATGATTTACCCTTAAAGTTTCCATTAGGGAAAGCATACTCTTCCGCTCATTCCCGCGTCTCAGCCTCCTTTCCCCGCTTGGGCTGCTACAGACGCCATGGTGTGCCATATCCAAGCGTAATGGCCTCTGAACAAGCGATGGAAAGTTTATGGTTAGGACCTTGGAATAGTTATGGGCAAAACTGACATTCAGCTTAACGTGTCAGGGATGCGTCGTTGAGCACCGCTCTCACTCCTCTTCACCGGCGGCCGGATTACCGCCGGCCAGTTTGGCGAGCAGGTCGTTCTTGACGACTAACTCTGTCTCCAGTTGGTGGAGGCGGCGGTGGAGATCGCCAGCCCTGGCTATAGCGGATGTCATATCTTCGACCTTGGCCTGCAAGTCGACGACCCGCTGTTCGAGTCGCATCCGCTCTTCGGCAACCTGCCGGTTCACATTTCGTTCTTCGCGTAGCTGGACGTCGCGCTGATCCAGCTGTTTTCGGGCTTCCGTCAGTTCGGTGAACAGGCGGGTGGTCTCGCGGGTCGCCCGGGTCAGTTCCTCCTGCTTCACAGCGAGCGCCTGCTGCAGCTGGCGCTGCTCCGCCTGGGTCTGCTGGAGTTGCTGTTCGTGGCGCCGCTGGTCCTGATCCCGCTGTTCCTTCACCGAGGTCCGGTAGTGCGCCAGGGCGTCCCGGGCATGGCGGTGCTTTTCCTCTAGGGAGTCCACCTGCCGCTGCTTGTCCTGGAGTTGTTCGTCCAGATCATCGATCCGCTGTTGCTGGGCCCGGGTGTCGCCGCGCAAGGTGGCCACCGTATCCCGCAGCTCGGCAACCTCTCTTCGCAAGGTCTCGCGTTCCTCCATCAGGGTGTCGGCCCGCTCCCGTTGCCGCTCGCCTTCGGCGGCGCTGTCCTTCAGCGCCTGCTGGAGCTCGGCCTTTTCGGCCTGATGGCGGGCTTCGGCCTGGGCCACCGTGCCCCGGGCTTCCTGTTGCAGCTGCCGTGCCAGTTGCCCCACCAGGTCTTTGAGATGATCGCTGAGCAACGCCTCGTCATCCAAGCGGGCGCTCTCGCGCGCCTCGATGGCTTTCAGGTGACGGCTGATAGTGGTCTTGGAGCCGGTGTCGCCCAGCTCGGCCCGGATGGCGTCGATGGATGGGTGGATGCCGCGGGCCAGCAGGCGCTGCCGGGCCTCGTCGACCAGGGGCTCGGTGATGCCGCCTCGGGCCATGGTGGGTCTCCTGTTTTTAACGTACTGTATTACGTATTACGTAAATACATTCTATATGGATTGCCTTGTGCAAGCACAGAGGGTCTCATTCTCACAATGAATAATCACGACTTATCCCTTGTGAGGTTCGATCAGGCCGTTATACTGCCTCCATCGCCGTATGAAACCGCCCACGCCACCGACAGGAGTCTTTATGGCCGAACCGCCGTCCCGCCCGGAGCGCCCCGTCCTCGAACAGCGGCTGCTGACCGACATCTGGCAGCTGGTGACCGAGGCCCGGGCCCGCGCCGTCCGCACCGTGAACACCGAGCTGACGCTACTGTATTGGCGTATTGGCCAGCGGTTGCAGAGTGAGGCCTTGGGTGGCGACCGGGCGGAGTACGGCGAACGGATTCTTGCCACGCTGTCGCAACAATTGACGCAGGAGTTCGGCCGCGGCTTCGACTACACGGCCCTGACCCGCATGGTGAAGTTCCACCAGGCCTTTCCGGACAAGGCCACGGTCGGGGAGCTGGCTCAAGCGCTGAGCTGGTCCCACTTCCGGGAATTGCTGCCGCTGGAGCGGCCGTTGCAGCGGGATTTCTATGCCGAGCTGTGCCGGGTCGAGCGCTGGAGCGTGCGCACCCTGCGCCAGAAGATCGATTCCATGCTCTATGAGCGCACCGCATTGTCGCGCCAGCCGGAAGCAGTGGCCCGGCAAGAGTTGCAGGCCCTGCGCGACGGTGAACAAGTATCACCGGATCTGGTGTTGCGTGACCCTTATGTTCTGGAGTTCCTCGGCCTGAAGGACCGGTACCTGGAGCGGGATCTGGAGGATGCCATCCTGCGTGACATGGAGGCCTTCCTGATGGAGCTGGGCGCCGGATTCGCATTTCTCGGCCGGCAGCACCGGATATCGATAGACGGCGACGACTTCTATCTGGATTTGCTGTTCTACAACCGCCTGCTCAAGCGCCTAGTGGCCATCGAACTCAAGCTGGGCGACTTCAAGCCAGCGTACAAAGGGCAGATGGAGCTCTATCTACGCTGGCTGGACAAGCACGAGCGCCAACCGGGCGAGGCTCCGCCCCTGGGGCTGATCCTGTGCGCCGGCAAACGCCGGGAGCAGATCGAACTCCTGGAGCTGGACCAGGCCGGAATTCACGTCGCCGAATACCTAACCGCGTTGCCGCCCAAGGCGGTGCTGCGCGAGAAGCTCCACCAAGCGATTGAGCAGTCGCGCCAACGCCTGGGCGGCAGCGCTGATGGTGCCGACGATGGCGGCGATTGAGCGATACGTCCAGGCGGCCACCCGGGACAATACCCGACGCAGCTACCGTGCTGCCATCGAACACTTTGAGGTGAGCTGGGGCGGCCTGCTGCCCGCCACCGCCGACAGCGTGGCCCGCTACCTGGCCGATCACGCCGAAACCCATTCGGTGGCCACCTTGCGCCAGCGGCTGGCCGCCCTGGCACGCTGGCACCGCGACCAGGGCTTTCCGGACCCCACTAAAGCCCCTTTGGTGCGCTCGGTCCTGAAAGGCATTCGTGAGGAGCACCCCTACCGGCCCAAGCGGGCCACCCCACTGGCGGTAGCCCAACTGCAGCAGCTCGACGAGTGGTTGGTGGCCCGCATCGCCGAGGCCCGGCGCCAGGCGCATGAACGCCTCGGGACCTGGTTGCGCAACCGGGCCCTGGTGCTGCTCGGATTCTGGCGGGCCTTTCGCAGTGACGAGCTTTGCCGCGTGCGCATCGATAACCTGTCAATTATGACAGGGGCGGGGATGGTACTGTACCTCGGGCGAAGCAAGAACGATCGCCAGGCCCAGGGGCGGACCTACAAGGTCCCGGCGCTGCAGCAATGCTGCCCGGTCGAGGCCTGCCAGGACTGGCTGGATCACCTGCAGCAGGACACCGGCCCCCTGTTTCGGGGAGTCGACCGCTGGGGCCATATTGCGGAGAAAGCGTTGCATCCGAACAGCGTGGTGCCCCTGCTGCGGCAATTGCTCGTCGACGCCGGCGTGGCGTCGGCCGAGACCTTCAGCAGCCACTCGCTCCGTCGCGGCTTCGCCACCTGGGCCAACGCCAGCGGCTGGGAGGTGAAGGCCTTGATGGACTACGTGGGCTGGAAAGAAGCCCAAACGGCGCTCGGCTACATCGAGGCCCGTTCGCCGTTCGAACCGGCACTGACACAGCTTCCGACCGATGACACCCTGGGCCGGCCGCGACTGGCCGCCCCCGAGGCGCCTCCCGTCCGGGCGCTGGAATTGCGCTTGGCCCTGGAGCCCCAGCGCCCCCACAGCCGCAAGCACCACCGAACCCGCCGCGTCATCGAAACCCACTGCCTGCGACCGTTGGACGCCCAAAACCTGTCGGACGTCCACTACCGCATCCAGGTGGCTGCCGAATCCGAGGAAGCCCTGGACGAACAGCTGTATGACCTCATCGACGAGATGCACCAGATCGCGTCGGACCAGGCCTGCTGGATCGAAACGCTGATCAAGGACCCGCAGAGCGGCCAGGTTTGGGATTGACGCAGCCAGGCTCTCCTTGGAAGCGTCAGCTGGACGAGGCGCCCCAAACTTGGGCCGGCCTGGCATTGCGGGTACGATCAGGGGCGATCCGTCGATCCCGACAGCAGTCCAGATCCTTAATCCGGTGTCCTTCGACCTGAGCCATACCGATAATCTGGACTGTTCAACACCATGAGTGCCGTTCAAGAGACTGCCTATCCCCGCTTTCGTACCGAGATTTCCCAACACGAGCTCGACACCGTCTATACCCCCACGGCCGACGAACGCCGCTGGGCCCGGCAAGCCAAGCAACCACTGCAGCGCTTTTTCTTGCTGCTGCACCTGAAGGCTTTTCAGAAACTCGGGTACTTTATGCCCTCTGAAACACTGCCTGTCGATCTGGTACGGCATGTCGGTCATTGTCTCGGGCTGAAAAAGCCGCCCAGCAAGACACAGCTCAAGCAGTACGATCGCTCCGGGGCCCGTAATCGCCATGTCGGCTGGATTCGCGAGTACCTGGGTATCCGGAGTTTAGAAACCAAGGACCGCACCTGGTTGGCTAACCTGGCCCTCAAAGCCGCCGAATCCCGGGAAGTGCCTGCGGATATCATCAACATTTTGCTGGAAGAGCTGGTGCGGCATCGCTTCGAGTTGCCGGGTTTCTCAGTATTGCTGCGCTACGCCAAAGAGGCTCGCGCGGCGATCAATGACCGGTGTTATCGGGCCCTCGTTAGTGACCTTGGGCGACCAGGGAAAGGGTTGATCAACACGTTGCTGACAGCACCCCGCGGGAACACCCTCAGCGGCTGGCAGCGCCTGAAGCGGGAGCCCCGCAAGCCCACCAATAAGGAGATACGCTCCTACCTCCAGCATCTCAAGTGGCTCAAAGGCATGGCCGACCAACTGCCCACCATCCAGGCCTTACCGGTGGCCAAGCGACACCA
>JASTVH010000002.1:0-563914 GCA_042862465.1 Marinobacteraceae bacterium S3BR75-40.1
GCGGCCAAGGCGACTTTGGACTTGAATGATGGGCTGTATTGTTTGCGTTTCTTGCTCATGATTCTCCTCCTGTTGGAGATGATGAATCAGAGCTTAGGCACCTGTCCAAAATCCGGGGTCCACTTCACTGCCCATCCATCATTGATTTGAGCAAAACCGGGAAGATTCATTTAGGGCCTCCAGCGTGCAAAGATATTCAGGCAGCCCATCTACTCCATAGAGTCAGTCGGGCCGATTTATCTCGCTGCGCCCAATAAACCAGGCCGTTACGCCATAATTACGTGCTATGCGATATATTGTCTTGTTGCTACTTGTCCTAACGCCCCCTGTGCTCGCAAGCGTTGATCTTGTCCATATCGACAAATCTGAACGCAAGATGTACCTACTTGACGATGGCGCCGTCGTGCGGGAATACGATGTCGCGTTTGGGGCCAATCCAAAAGGACACAAGCAGCAAGAGGGTGACGAAAGGACACCGGAAGGCAGCTACACCCTGGACTATAAAAAGGAAGATTCCAGCTTTTATCGTGCAATGCATATCAGCTATCCCAATGCCCAGGATAGAGCCAATGCCGCGAAACGCGGCGTCTCCCCTGGTGGTTTCATTATGGTGCATGGTCAAAGGAATTGGCTTGGATGGTTAGCGCCTTTAACTCAGCGCTTTAATTGGACTGACGGATGTATCGCTCTCACCAACTCAGATATGGACGAATTCATGAAGTTGGTTACAGTGGGTACCGAGATTCAGATTGAGTGGTAGGCGTGGAAGGATCTTCGATGAGCTTGAAGCAACATTTTGAATTGATGGCGGCCTACAACCAGTGGATGAACGAAAAAGTGTATGAAGCCGCAGGCAGATTCGATCCTTCGGTTCTTGCGGAAGATCGGGGCGCGTTTTTCCGTTCTATCCTGGGAACGTTAAATCACATCGTGGTAGGTGACACGGTTTGGTTAAAGCGCTTCGCCACACACCCTGCAAGCGCAGGTGCCCTCAGAGACGTTACTGACCTCCCTGCTCCAACTGGTCTGGATCAGATACTATTTGAAAACTTCAGTGAGCTATATAGCCATCGCAAGTGGCTGGATAAGCAGATCATCCAGTGGATTTCCAATCTGTCCGACCACGATCTGGATTTCATTCTGAGTTATCAGAACACCAAAAGTGTGCCAGCGAAAAAGCGCCTGTCAGCCCTGGTGCTTCATTTCTTTAATCACCAAACCCATCACCGCGGACAAGTGACCACTTTACTGTCGCAAGCTGGCGAGGATGTTGGCGTCACGGATCTGCTTGCATTAATCCCAGACGAGACCGCCGAATAGTCAGCTAAAAAAGGGAATTGAAGACAACGATGGATCAGGTGCTCGTCTATTCGGATAGTCTGTCTTGGGGAATTGTTCCCGGAACCCGTCAACGGCTGCCCTTCGATCAGAGGTGGCCAGGCATTTTTGAAGCCTCCCTTAATGATGACGACCCTCATGTACGTGTTATCGAAAACTGTCTGAACGGCCGCACTACCATTTGGTCCGACCCGGTCAGGCCCGGTCGCAACGGCTCTGAAGGGTTGGCGCAAGTCATCGAAATGCATTCGCCTCTAAAGTTGGTGGTGCTCTTACTGGGCACAAACGATTTTCAGGTAGGCCGCGCCAACAATGCTTCAAGTTCAGCAGCGGGAATAGCCAAGCTGATTCGCATCATCAAAGAGGCGCCAGTGGAGCCTGGTATTGAGCCACCCGCAATGCTGGTGGTCGCACCACCGCAAATAACGAATCCAACTGGCGATATGGCTGCAAAGTTCTCTGGCGCGGAAGAAAGGTCCAAAGGGTTGTCACAGGAGATAGAGCGGGTGGCCCATGATGAAGCGGTCCGTTTCTTTGATTCCAATACGGTCATTGCCTCCAGTGCGATTGATGGCGTTCACCTGGATAAACAGCAACATCAAATATTGGGAAAGGCTTTGGCGACTGAGGTGCTGGAGACCACTACAGAGCACGGCGGCCACGGGGCCGAGTTTGCTCACCAGGCAAAACGGCCAAGATCACCATTGGGGCCACCACCGTGGACGACTACGTGCGGCAGAACCTGAATACGCAGGACATGGTGATCCGAATGTAAACCCCGCGACTCATCGCCCCTCAAGCATCGTCCTCAATGCGCCGAGCACAACATCGCTTTGCGCCTGGCGTACCGTCAGGCTCTGCTCCATGTGGATGAAGCGCTCGCTGGCCTGGGTGGCGCTCTGGGTACAGGCATTGGCCGAGCCGTTCAGCTGGCGCCCCTGGACATTGGTGGTTCCGCAGAGGCGTTGCTGGGCGGTGATACCCGTAAAGCCGTTGCAGCTGGTCAGGTTCGCCTGGGGCAGGCGCGACTGGAATGCGGCATAGAGTCGGGCGACCGGACTGTCTGAGGCCACCGAATCCGTGGTGCCGTTGGACAGGCTGATGCCGTCGTCGGCAAAACCGTGCAGGCTGATGACCAGATCATTGCTGTAGTATGCCGCAATCTGACGATGGGCGACCTGAAACAGCGAGGCCTCGGTGTGCGCCATATCCGATTCCCGATAGGGTTCTGCGGCACTGCCACAGACACTGGTTTGGCCGGAACAGCCGGAGGCCGTGCTGTTGGCGCATCGGTGGGTACCGCTTGCGATCAACGCGCGGGCATCCAGTTCACGGCTGAGCTGAACACCTTCAGTGAGGGTATCCAGGTCATGGACAATGTGGGGCGTTTCCACCACCAGCCCGTCCGCCCTGGGGTCCCAGTTGATAGCCCACAGGGCACGACCCTCCCCGGCGGTTCCAGGGATCCAGGCCACCCAGTTGGCCTCCGGGCTAGTGCCCCGGCACAGGGTGTAGTCGGCCTTTTGGGCCTGCGTTCGGGCGGCATCGGCATCCTTGTTCAGGAAGGCATCCAGGGCCCCGGCCATATCGTCTTGGCGGCTGGTATCGGCGACCACGTAACCTTCCGAGCCTGGGGAGGGGGGCGTTAAGGTCTGCGTTGAGAAATAGGCAAAGATATCCTGACCGCAGGACGGAATGGCCTCCACCCAGGCGGGCAGGTTCACCGTCATCCTGATGGTCCCGGGTGTTGTTTCCCCCGAGCCATCGTCGAGCACGACCGACCATTGATCGTCACCCACGAAACCAGGATCCGCCCGGTAGCTGAACTGCCGGCCATCGAGCGTCACTTCGCCATGCTGCGGCGCCTGCGCCAGGCTGACCGCGACGGTATCGCCGTCGTCATCGCTGATGGCTAGACTGGCATCCCGGCTGGCGCCGGCCGAGGCCGTGAAGGTCGTTGTTTCGAGCGTTGGTAAATGATTTTGAGAGTCGGCCCCACCACCGCCACAACCGCTGGCGAGCGCCAGTAAACCAACCGCGAGCGCACCGGAAATCAGTCGCATCCTGAGCCGTCCTGTGTTGCCTTTGCAGAACAGTGTAGTCAAAAGGCCAAGGATGACTGCGAGCCTCCAATCGCGCCTTAGCCGGAAAGCAGGACGCCACCGTAGTAAACTCAACATGAAGGCTCGGTGGCCGAGACCTCCCCACTCTGAAAAAGGAGTTTCCCCATGCCCCAACTCGATGGCAGCTGTTTCTGCGGTGCGGTTCAGTACGACCTGCCCGATGAACTGGAATACGCCGGCTATTGCCACTGCTCCCAGTGCCGGAAATTCTCCGGTTCATCCTATGCGGTGGTGGGTGGTATTCCCGGTGCGAAATTCAAGGTGATTTCGGGAGAGGATCGCATCACCTATTTCCAGAAGAGCGAGGAAACCACGGTGGGATTCTGCAGTATCTGCGGCTCCAATCTCTTTACCCGGAAAAAGTCGAACGGGATGCTGAATCTGCGTCTGGGCACCCTGAACCAGGCCCCCAGCCTGCGCCCCCACATGCACATTCATGTGGGTTCGAAAGCGGAATGGGACGAGATCCTGGATGGCCTGCCGCAATTTATGGAAGGGCCCGTGTAAGCAACGCTGTTCGAATTGCCGACTCCGTCACATTAATTTCATACAGGGTCGATACTTTTAGGAAGGTGAATCGGTGGAATCCGATTCCTGTTGCAGGAACGTCCGGCAGGACGCTCTGGGACCGTGCCGGACTTTGTGACCAACCGGTATTGGGAGGAAGACCCAATCATGCAATCCGATAGCAGCACTCAACCCGTTGAGGCCGTTCAGGCCGAAATCCTCGATATTTTCATGGATCTCAAGCAGTACGAGGAGCATTCAAAGCTCAAGGCCGCATCGAAACGGCGCCTGGCAGCGCGCCGCGCTATCGAACAGCATTACGAACGCAAGCAGCTGGAACGGGCCATCGAGGATTACTGGCTCGACGACTAACGCCCTGCCCTGGCCGGATCAGGGTTTATAGACAAGCACGTTTTCGTGGCCGGACGCCTTCAGATGACTGGCGTGCATCTGGCTCATGGTGCCCTTGTCGCAGTAAAGCAGATAACGCCGATCGGGCGAGAGTTCGGCAAAGCGCTGGTTGAGTTCGTAGAAGGGAATCCGCAGCACGTCATTGTTGGTGAGGTGCAGGGGGTCCTTTTCCTCTTCGCCCGGATGACGGATGTCCACCACCACGTCCTCCACGGCCGGCGTCGTTACCACATCCACATCGCCCAGCGCCGTGGCCTGCGAATCCAGCACTTCCGCCACATTCATCACCGTGCGGTTTTCAATGGCCGCTTCCAGCACCGCGTCATCGAAAAGACTCTCGTTGTACTCGATGCGGTAGTCCCGGGCCCGAGTGGTGGGCCGGTCGGAAATGACACCGCAATACTCGGGCATGTTCTTGGCAAATTCCTCGGTGCCGATATCCCGGGCAATGCGGATGATGTCCTGCTTGTCCATCATGATCAGCGGGCGCAACACCATCATCTTGCTGGCCTGATCGATCACGGAGAGATTGGTGAGGGTCTGGCTGGAGACCTGGGCCACGCTCTCCCCGGTGACCAGGGCCGGAACATGCATCTCGGCTGCGATCCGCTCCGCTGCCCGCAACATGAGGCGTTTGAGTATCACCCCGCGCTGGGAGTGGTGAACGCTGCGCATCATCTCGCCGATAACGTCCTCGAACGGCACGGAAATAAAGCGCACGTTGTGGGATGAGCCGTAACGCTCCCACAGATACAGGGCAACCTGTTTCACCCCGGCTTCATGGGCCATGCCGCCCAGATTGAAGAAAAGGAAGTGACTGCGCAGGCCGCGACGCATGGCCAGGTAGGTGGCCACCACAGAGTCGAAGCCGCCGGAGACCAGCGAGATGACCGTATCCAGGCTGCCGATGGGGAAGCCGCCCAGGCCTTCGTAGCGCCGCTCGATGATATAGTAGCGGTTGTCCCGCACCTCCAGCTGCACCGTGACGTCCGGATTGCTCAGGTCCACCACCGCCCCGTCGCAATGATCTCTCAGGCCTCCGCCGAGGTAACGCTCCAATTGCTGGGAACTGAACTCGTGCTTACCGGCCCGCTTGACCCGCACCTCGAACCGCTTGCCGGCCACCTGTTCGCGGTAGCTCTGCAGGGTTTTCTCCAGCACATCGTCGAAGTCCGTGAGGGGGTAGTCGCGCACCTCCAGGATGTTGGCGATACCGGGGATGCGCTGCAGCTCGTCCGCCACCTTGGCGCCAAGATCGGCGACATCGTCGGGCACGGCGACTTCAAGCTTGTCCCAGCGGCCAGTCACGGCGATACGCTCGTCCAGACGGACGAGTATGCGCCGGATGTTCTGCCGCAGCTGCCGGGTCTGCTGCTTGCGCACCGGCTTGCTTTTGATGGTCATCTCCGGGAACAGCTTGATCAGGAAATTCATAAACCTCAGTATCCGCTTAGTACTCTGCCCAGATCATAGGGACGGAGTTTAGTGCCTGTCGAAAACGCACCATTTTACCGATTCTGGCGGTCGAACGCATGAGCAAAGACCGCGACCGTCTACACTTAAGGAAAAGGAAGTCCTTGTACCCCGGGTGCACATCGCGCCCACGGTGGTCCCGAGGGGCTTTCCGGTTCACCAACGGAGGTATCGAACCGTATGACCCATCAAGGCATCAGTGCCCGCGTGTCCCCGGAGGGCGCGCTCGAGATTCTGTCCGCCCAGGAAGTCAATCGTCTCAAAGACAAGGGCGAAGGCGGCCTGTACCGGCTGTTCCGCCAGTGCGCATTGGCGGTGCTTAACTGCGGGAACGAAAGCGACGACTGCAAGGCGATCATGGAGACCTTCTCGGACTTCGAGATCCGCCTGGTGCAGCAGCCCCGCGGCATCAAGCTGGAGCTGGTCAACGCGCCGGCCACCGCGTTTGTCGACGACACCATGATCCGCGGCATCCGCGAGCACCTGTTCTCGGTGCTGCGGGACATCGTCTACGCCAACAGCATCCTGGCGGCCAACCCGGCCTTCAATACCGAGGAGCCGGAAGCCATTACCAACCTGATCTTTCACGTGCTGCGCAACGCCAAGATGCTGATCCCCAATCAGCCGCCGGATATCGTGGTGTGCTGGGGCGGCCACTCCATCAGCCGCGATGAGTACGACTACAGCAAGGAGGTGGGCCATCAGCTGGGCCTGCGCGGGCTGAATATCTGCACCGGCTGCGGCCCCGGCGCCATGAAAGGCCCAATGAAGGGGGCCACCATCGCCCACGCCAAGCAACGGGTAAGCGACGGCCGATACCTGGGCATCACCGAGCCCGGCATCATCGCGGCTGAATCACCCAATCCCATCGTCAACGAGCTGGTGATCCTGCCGGACATAGAGAAGCGGCTGGAAGCCTTTGCCCGTCTGGGCCACGGCTTTATTGTCTTCCCCGGCGGGGTGGGCACGGCCGAGGAGATTCTCTACCTGCTGGGGGTGCTACTCCACCCGGGTAACAAGGACATGCCCTTCCCGCTGATATTCACCGGTTCGGCTGAGAACGCCGAGTACTTCGAGATGATCGATGCGTTCATCCAGGCCACCCTGGGCAAGGAGGCATCCGAGCGTTACAGCATCATCATCGACGATCCGGCGCAGGTGGCCCGGGAAATGCGCCATGGCATGGAGGCGGTCCAGCAGTTCCGCCGTAAACACCAGGACGCCTACTACTTCAACTGGACGCTGAATATCGACCCGGTCTTCCAGCGACCCTTTGAGCCCACCCATGAGTCCATGCGGGAATTGCAGCTGCACCGCAATCAACCGCCGCACATGCTGGCCGCCAATTTGCGCTGTGCGTTCAGCGGCATCGTGGCGGGCAACGTCAAGGAAAATGGCATTCGTCAGGTGGAGGCCCACGGGCCGTTCGAGATTGCCGGAGACAGCGACATCCTGGAGCCGCTGGAAGCGTTGTTGGCGGCTTTCGTCAAGCAGGACCGGATGAAACTGCCGGGGCAGCAATACGAGCCCAGCTACCGGATTATCGGACAGGATTCAGCGGCGTAGCGGTAAAGGCAGGCGCCAGGGAAGGTTTAAACGGTCGGAGCGGCGGCCGCCGCTCCGGGAACCGGAGGCGATGGAATCAGCCGCCCGGCTTCAGGCTGGAGAAGTATGCAGCCACGTCCTGCATGTCCTGCTCGCTCAGGTTAGCGGCCTGACCCTGCATGATGGCCGCCTGGCCACCGGTGCGCTGCTTGTTTTTGTAGGCTTTCAGAGCGTAGACGATGTAGTCGTAGTTCTGGCCCGCCAGGTTGGGATAGGTCTTGATCTGGGCCTGGCCGTTCATGCCGTGACAGGCCGCACAGACAGAAGCCTTCTTCTTGCCGGCCTCAACATCTCCCTTGGCCATGGCCGCTACGGGTACGGACAGCAGCACGGCCGCCGCGAGCAGTGACGCACTTTTCTTTGCAAATTGCATGGTTACCACCTCTTTTTTGGTTTCTCTTGCACAGGAACTTGCAACCGGTTATATCACAGCACTACCGGAAGGCAAATGATCGAAATTAAGGACGGGCAAAACTTCAGCATACCGACCCACCAGGAACGTCTTGAAATGACGGTTTATTAATCTCTCCGAACGGCTCTCAGGACCATGACAAACACAATCCCGGATCGCACCACACTGGCACAACAAAAGGCAGATCTCGAGAACGGCGCGGTCACCGCAGTGCGGTTGACTGAACAGGCCCTGGCGCGGATCGCGGCCACCCAGCCGACCCTGAACGCCTTCCGGGTCATCCGGGGAGAAGACGCACTGGAAGAGGCTGCCATGGCGGATCGCCGCCTGGCCGCCGGGGAACGTCTGCCCCTGCTGGGCATTCCGATTGCAATCAAGGACGAGGTGGACCTGGCGGGCTACCCCACGGCTTTCGGCACCCGCTGCCGCCCCGAGCCGGCGCGGGAGGACTGTGAGATGGTCCGGCGCCTGAAAGCAGCCGGCGCCATCATCGTCGGCAAGGCCCACTCCTCGGAACTGGGCCAGTGGCCACTCACCGGCGGCCCGGACATTGGCCATACCCATAATCCCTGGCAACGGGGCCGGACCGCCGGCGGCTCCTCCGGAGGCAGTGCTGCCGCCGTGGCCGCCGGACTGGTCGCGGCCGCCATGGGCAGTGACGGTGCCGGCTCGCTGCGCATCCCCGCGGCCTGGAACCATCTGGTCAGCATCAAGCCCCAACGCGGCCGTATCCCGACGTCCCCCTGGCCCGAGATGTTCAACGGCCTGACCGTCTTTGGCCCCCTGACCAGCACCGTCGGGGATGCCGCCCTGCTGCTGGATGCGGTGTCCGGCCCCCATGCTGACGATCGGCACCAGCCGCTGGATCTCAAGGTGAGCGATCAAGTGGGGCGCAACCCGGGCCGGTTGCGGGTGGCCCTGTCGCTGGAACCGCCGTTCACCGGCGTTCCGATCGAGCTTGATCCGCAGATCCGCGCCAGCCTGGAGCAGCTGGCCGAGCGCCTGGCGCAACTGGGCCATCAGGTGACCGAGGACAACCCGGACTATGGCAAATTGCTGGGCCTCAACTTCCTGCCGCGCTCCCTGGCCGGGCTCGACGAATGGGAACGACGCCTGCCCGACCCCCACAATCTCGACCCCCGCACCCGCCAGAACGCCCGCTCCGGACGCGCCTTGCGGGGCTTGCCACTGTCGGCAGCTCGTCGGGCCGAGCCTCGCCTTCGGCGGCGTGTGGGTCGCATATTCCAGCGTGCGGACATTGTGCTGGCCCCCTGTACGGCCACGCTCCCGCCGTCGGTGGATGCCATCGACAATACGTCGCCCCTGGAAACGACCCGGCGCATCATTTCCTACTGTCCCTATACCTGGCCCTGGAATGTGCTGGGCTGGCCCAGTGTCAGCGTGCCGGCCGGTTTCTCCACGGAAGGCCTCCCGATCGGCGCCCAGCTGATGGGCCCCGCCAACAGCGAGCCGCTACTGGTTGCCCTGGCGGCGCAGCTGGAAGCCGAGGCCCGGTGGCACGAAAAGACGCCGCCACGGTGGTGGTAGCGCCTTGATCGCGATTCAGTCGAGAATGCTGTATTTCTGCTTGAGCGCTTTCACCCGCCCGGCGTTGTCCCGCAGCCACTGGTTGAACTGATCGATCACCTCCGGGTGCTGGATGGTGGAGAGATGGTAGAAACTGCTGGTATGGGGCAATGAGGGATCAAAGACGATCGTGCCGGGCTGGTTCAGCTTTTCCTGAAGAAAATATTGCGCCACCGCGACGTTAAAGTAGGCGCCATCAGCGCGTTCGTTCTGCACCTGCCGAACCATCGCCGTCATGTTGTTGACCTCATTGAGGCTGACCTTGCCATCCTTGATGTAGCCGAGGTAGTCCCAGGGCGTGAAGCCCCGCAGGGTGGTCAGCTTCTTGAGGAATTCCATACCCCTGCCCTTGTTCTGGGGCAGGACCATCACGCCATCGGTATAGGGCGCCACGGGTTTACTGTAAACCACCTTTTGGCCCTGTTTTTCGCTCTCGGCCCAATTGGGGTTGTCCGGCATCTTGAAGTCCACATCGCCGGCCAGGAAGGTTTTCGTCAACCGGAGCACCGGAAAGGGCCGGTAGTTGAAGGTATGACCGCTGTCCTGGGCAAAGGCGTCCAGCAACTCGCGCGCATAGCCTTTGTAGGTGCCGCCTTCGGCGGAATAGAGGGGGTAGTAGTCGATTGCTTCCACACCGACGACGAAACGGTCCGCGGAAGCGAAAGCGGCGAAGCCAATCAGAAGACACGTAAACAGGATGGTACGCATGGGGAGACCTCCACCGAGTCGGTTTCAGGTCCCCCCACTATAGTTAGGCTCTCGACACAACGCCAAAGACAATCGCTGACGGCGAGCCCATTCAGCCCTGTGCCCCGGACTGGATCAACAGCATTTCCAGATCACGATTGCCCTGACTTCGGGCCACATCCAGCGCCGTCTTGCCGTTGGGACTGACGTAGTGGACGTCGGCACCGGCATCGATCAGGACCTGGGCCATCAGCAAATCGTTATTGCCCACCACCTGCATCAGCAGCGAGCGGCCCGCCTGCTCGATATTGACGTTGCCTCCGGCATTCAGCAGCAGCTTTACCAGAGCCAGATTGCCCGCACGGGCAGCCAGGGAAACCGGCGTGTCCCCTTCGGCATTGGCCTGATTGACGCTCGCCTGGCCGGCCAGAAGGTAGCGGGCCAGCGTGGCGTTACCGTTCTTGGCAGCGACCATCAGCGGCGTGGTGCCCTGGTCATCCCCAAGATCGGGATTGGCACCATAACGCAACAGGGCCAGTGCGGCCCGCTCGTTACCCTGACGCACGGCCGCCAGCAAAGGTGTTCCGCCCGGAGCCTGGGCATTGACCGAACCACCCGTTTCCACCAGGGAGTGGATCTGCTCGACGTTGCCGGCTTTGGCGGCATCGATCAGGGGGGTGGGAGATTCGACCTGCTTGTTTTCGACATTGGCTACCACGGGAGTGGTGCCACAACCGGAGGTGAAAAGCGCAACGAGCACGAGCAACAGGCTCAGGCGCAAGGAGAATCGGAGTTTCATGAGTGCCTCTTTCATACGCCGACCGTACTGCCGCAGGAACATAGTGCGGCGTACGTACTCCAAGTCACACCTTGCCGACCGAGCCGCGGCGCTGTCAGGACCACGAAATGAAAAAACGAGGCGGCCCGAGCAACACGCACTCGGGCCGAAAGGCATGCTTGGCGGTTGTTTTTCATTTTTAAAACAGCCGCTTACTTTACCTGTTCTGTTTTTATGGGCAAAGGTAAGGGCCTCCCAAGTCGAGTTCATTGTCTCCCGAGCCTCCCTGCGAATAAATCGAATCGGTCACACTCCGTTCAATTAACTTACAATCTGTTGCAAAACGTCCGCCGTCAATGCCCTCAGCAATCTTTCCCCGGGTTTGCGGCCCACAACCAGCCCCTCGGTGCGCAACTCGTCCCAGGACCAGCCCTGCAGCACCGCTCTCACCCAGAGCGTGCGCTGCTCCGGTTGCCAATCGTTAACCAACCCGCGGCGGGCCATCCGGGCACTGAGCCGCTGTAGCGGTACCGTGGAAACCGACAGGCCCCGATGGCCTTCGGCAAAGGCCTGCAGTTCCCGTCGGTCGGCCAGCTCCAGCCCCGCATCATGCGCCCATTGCTTTTCCAGCTGCCAAACCAGTTCGGGGTCCAGCTTTTGCAGATCGTGGGCGCGCAACCAGGGCCAGTGCTCGGCGAAACGGCCGGCCTGCTGATGGCACAGGCGGCGTCCCCGCGCCTCCGCCCCCCGCGCCATGACGATGGCAAAGGTACCGCTGGCGGCATCACGTTTCAGCCCCAGGCGCAGTGCCTGAAAGCCGGCCTTCTCCCAGAACGTGACCAGTTCGGGACTGGCACCAAAGCTGGTGCCCAGTACCGTCAGCCCCTGGTCAGCGGCCTCCTCGACGACCCGCCGGACCAGAGCGGCGCCGATCCCCTGGCGCCGGCACTCGGCGACGGCCGCCACCCGCACGATCCGGCCATAGGCCAACTGCGCCGCAGCCGGATCACCGCCCTGGTAAGCCAGGGCCTGGGGCAGCAATGCCCCCGGCAGGCGGCGCTCGCCTCGCCACACGGCCTCGGCCAGCTCCGCCTCCAGAGGGCCTTCGCGTACCAGCCACAGGGCCCCCAACACCTTGCCTGCCGGCGTTTCGGCCAGCCAGACCTCTCCAGCCGGGTCGTCCAGCAGTTGCCGCAGGTCGTCCGGCGAGGTCTGGTAATGGGCGTTGACCAGCAGGCCAAACGCCGCCCGCAGACGCGCCTCATCCTGGCCGCGCTCACCCAGCAGCCAGCGCCGGACATGCCATTCATCCGGGGGTGCGCTCACTGCCGACGGTTCCGCATCCATCAGCAGCAAATCGTTCATCACCGCTTCCAGCGGGTCGCCGGCTGCCCAGCGAACCGGTTCATTCAGGTGCAACCCCCGCCACTGCGGCGTCCGTTCTTCCAGCGTTTCCCGGAAGCGCACGGCGAAGCCGCGGCCGGTGCCTTCGTAACCGTGGATGGTGGAAGAAAAAACGATGCGGGAGTAGCGGGCCAGCAGCGTCTCCAGAACGGGCGCTGGCAGGGCAGCGGCTTCATCCACCAGCAGCAGGTCCGCCTCCGGGCGTTCACGCAGGATGCGATCCGGCGCCTGAAAGCTCAGCTGTGAGCGGCCATCTTGCAAGGCATTCTCTTCGACAACGACACCCTCCCAGGTCTGTGGCGCATGCCGCCAGAGACTTTCCAGTGCCTGCCGACGGGGTGCCGTGACCAGGATGCGAACCGGGCCCTGGCTGGCCAGCACTCCGGCCGCCATTCCCAGTGCAGCGGTTTTGCCGCGTCCGCGATCGGCCGTGATGACCAGGGGCCGGCGGCGATGGCCGCGCAACACGGTTTCGATGGCATTGATCGCGGTCGCCTGATCGGACGTCGGCCCCGACACCGCCTCGACAGCAGGCCCCTCGGGTACCGCAGGCAGCGCCGACACCGGTTCTCCCTGACGCCAGTGCCACAGACGGGTATCGGCGGCCAGCAGCCGCGCCATGCGGGCCAGGAAGGCGCCCGCCGCCCCCTCGCGCCATTGCGCCAGTGGCGGCACCAGCCACAGCCAGAGACCGCCGGCACCGAGGGTGCCGCTGAGGGCTCCGAGGGCGTCGGGGCGTTGGGTCTGCCAGCCATCCCAGACCAGACCGTCGATCTGACGCCCCAGCCACTGACGGGCCTGGGCCGGTGCCACCGGGGCCAGATTGGACGGCAGCTGGGGAGGCTGCTCGCCCAACCAGAGCGCCGCATCCCCCAGCAACCCGGCCGCCTTCAGGGCCTGTTCCCGGCCCCAATCCGCATCACCCTCGACCACCACCAGCGCGCGCTGGCGCAGGTGCCGGGCCCGTTGCTGGATCGCCCCCAGCCACTGGCAGAAGGCGTTATCGCCTGGCGTTCCCGCGGGCATCAGTTGAGATCGGCCGCGTGACGCTTGAGGTCCTCCAGCCGGCACAATTCCAGGGCCGCAGCCTCAGTCGCCTGCAGGCGGACGCGCGGCGCACTGCCGGCCTCCAGCGCTTCCTGCCAGCGGGCCGCGCAGAGACACCACCGATCACCCGGGCGCAGTCCCGGGAAATCGAATTCCGGGACGGGGGCGGACAGATCGTTGCCCTGCTCCCGGGAAAAGTTCAGGAAATCAGCCGTCATCACGGCACAAACCACGTGGCGCCCCAGATCCTCCGGGCCGGTGCGGCAACAACCATCGCGGTAGAATCCGGTCAGGGGATCCTTGCCGCAGGCTTCCAGTGGCTCGCCCAGGACGTTACGGGACTCATCGTTCGAGGCCATAGGGTGCTCCTTTATGCCGTAGAGCCGTCAACTCGCGAGGCGCTGACGGTGCAAAAAGGGCATTATGGCCGAATGTCCCGACTCATTGCAGGGTGGCGTGCCCGCGATCGGCCATGGATAGTTGCTGCAGGGCGCTCCGGCGGCGCTGAATCAGTTCGCGGTAGGTCTGCTCCAGGGGCCCGGTCTCCACTCGCCGGCAGCGTTCCAGAATCATCAGTTTCATCTCGAAGCGCGCCACATCCGACGACAATGCATGTGCTTTTTCAGACAGGGTCATACAACCTCCCGATCACTGCGGTTTGAGCGTTTACACTGCCGACCCGATATTGCAGCCGGATGAAGCCCCAAGGGGCCTTCGTGCCCGTTTTTGGGGACTGGGGTGCGATTGTGGGTCACCCCGAACGGCAAGTTCCCGTACAATACGTGCCAGCCGGTGCCTTGCAGGGCACCCCTCTCATTCCCTCGCAAATGCTGTTCCAGACTCCATGGACCTGACCGACGAACAAAAGGCCATCATTACGCTGGGCTACGAACACTGCGTGATCACGGCGGTGGCCGGCAGTGGCAAGACCACCACCCTGGCCTGGCGCATCCGTCACCTGCTGGAGCAGGGCCACGATCCCCAGCGCATGCTGATCCTGATGTTCAACCGCAGTGCCCGAACGGATTTCGAACGCAAGCTGCGTAACGTGACCCGCAACACGGGGCTGCCTTTGCCGGAGATACGCACTTATCACGCGATGGGATTTCGTCTCTACAAAAGATTCGTGAAGGAAGGCTACCTGCCGCCCTTCAGCGAGGAGATCCTGAGCGACCAGGAGATCCACTTTCAGGTCTGGCAGCTCACCCGCCAGCTGGCCCCGGAAGACCTGCAGAGCGAGATTCGCCGCAGCAAGAAGGAATTCGTGGAAACCGCGGCGCACTTCATCGATCTGGTGAAGACCACGCTCGATCCGGTGGAGAAGGTGTTCGAGGAGCTGGGCTATGACGACAAGTACCGCTACCTGATCGATCTGTTCCACGGCTTCGAGCAGTGGCGCAAGCGCCTGGGACGGATTTCCTTTGCCGACATGCTCTACGAGCCGGTGATGGCCATTCACCAGAATCCGCCCCTGCAGGCCATGGTGGGCAACAAGATGGATCTGATGCTGGTGGACGAGTATCAGGACACCAACGAGATCCAGCACCTGCTGCTGCGCTACATCGCCGGCGACCGGGCGCGGGTGGCCGTGGTGGGCGATCCGGACCAGACCATCTACGAATTTCGCGGTGCCCGGCCCGAATTCATCCTGCGCCGTTTCAGCGAGGAGTTCGACAGCCCCAAGGAACTGAGCCTGTCCTACACCTTCCGCTACGGTCACCGGGTGGCGCTGCTGGCCAATCACCTGATCAGTCACAACCGCGGACGCAAGGATGTGCTGTGCCATTCCCATCCGACCACGCCGCGGACCGAGATTCACTTCGCTGCCCCACGGGACGACGCCGACTATATCGTCCACCTCGCCGAGAATGCGCAAAAACAGGGTCAGGCTCTGGACCACATCGCGGTGCTGTTCCGGATCTGGAGCCAGAGCGTGCCCATCGAGCTGCGCCTGCTGGCCCGCCAGATCCCCTATCAGATCGATGCCAACAAGGGCGCCCTGTTCACCCGTGAGGTGGACAGCATGATCCAGCTGCTGCGTCTGGCCGCCGGCCGTCTCGGCGAGGCCTCCCTGGAAGCGCGGATTCACTGCTTCCGGAATATCCTGCGCTTTCCCCATGTGGGCCTCGCGGAGCAGGAGCTCAATCCGCTGGTGGAATACCTCGCGGGCTTCGCCAACGGCTGGGGGCAGCTGCTGGAAAACCTCGACAGCAGCCAGCTCAAGCCCCTGCCCGCCCGCAAACTCCGCCGCCTCGGCCGCGCCCTGCAGGCGCTGGAAAACGCCACCGGCTCCGCGGCGGAACTGATCCGCGAATACGCCGAGACCACCGAACTGTTCGAGGGTATCCGCAGCCTCGCCCTGACCCACGAAACCGCCGACGAACGGATCGGCACCGTGACCGGCTTCCAGCGCTATCTCCAGTCTTTGGACGTGGACGCGGAGAACGCCCTCACCCACCTCGATCAGCTGCGCGAGCAGGCCCGGCAAAGCCAGGGCCAGGGTCTGCACCTGTCCACCATGCACCGGACCAAGGGGCTGGAGTGGCCGGTGGTGGTCATCCCGGGGCTGCGCGACAAGATCATCCCCTACACCGCCCGTGGCGATGAGGATCTGGGATTGCTATTGGAAAGCGAACGCCGGCTGTTATACGTCGCCATGACGCGCAGCAAGGAGGCCCTGCACCTGTTGAGCGCGCCCTCGACGGATCAGGGCGGCGACCGGGACGATCCACCCAGCCGCTTCGTCGATGAGCTCTGTTTCGATGTCAGCGAGGAATTGGGCCGCCGCCTGCACGGTGACGAGGCGCAGGACAACCTGGAGCTGAACCACCCGCTCACCCCCATCACCCACCGCTATGCCCAGCTCCACGGCGTCACCGTAACCGCGAAGGAAGGTATCCCGCCGGTGGAAACCGAGGGTCAGGGACCGGTCTGGCAGTACCGCAGCGTGAATCACGCCATCTTTGGCGAGGGGGAGGTGATTCGGGAAGAGGACGGGTCGTTCGAGGTGAAGTTCAGGGACGGGCGGACGCTCAACTTCAGCAAGAAGAGCGCCCACCTGTATTTCACGAAAGGCTCATGAACGGGCTTTGTGGCGCAGGCCGAAGGCCACGATAGCCAGCCCCAGCAGCGCCAGGGTACCCGGCTCGCTGACCTTGTGCGGCGGCTGCGGGGAGAACACCAGCAGGTCCTGGGAGAGGTCGGTCGGATCGGTCTTGAGTACGTAAAGGTCGAACGCGTTCTCGATATTCTCCAGCCCGGCAAGCCAGGTATTGGCCAGGCCGCGGGCACCGCCGAATTTGGTGGAATTGAAACTGCCACTGCCGAGCAACAGGCTGTTGTCATCCTCGTTGATCAGTTCCCAGAGGGCCAGCTGGAAGGCCGCACTTCTGAGACTGTCGGTGACATCGTCGTGATAGCCGGTGTAGAGGCGCCCGATCTGATCCACCGTGGCCGCGTCGCCAAAATAGCTGTCGGCACCGTCCAGGATATAAGTGGTTTGGTTGGCATCCAGCATCGTATCAATCTGGACGCAGAAGGCTTCCAGCGTGCTATTCCACGCTATCGGGGAATCTCCCTGCGGGTTGCTCACCTCGAAGCCGAACATGCCGGCGCCAATATCATTCAGGCTGCTGCCGTCGTTGGTGATCGAGCCACCCTGGGCGCCGATGCTGAAACCGGTGTATTTCAGGTCTACCGTCACCGGCGCCGCCTGCACGCTCGAAAAAAGACCAAGCCACAAAGCCAGGCCGGCAATCAGATTCTTTTTCATTTTTGGATACTCCACTACAAAGACTAAGCCAGGCCACCCTTTTGCAAAACACCCGCCACAACCCCACAAAGTCTTTCCCAGCTGGAGGTTATGCCTTTAAGCTGATCCAACGGCCGCCGGGGCCCGTAAAGCTTACCGACACTTTCTGACCGCGGACGAACACCCGCAGGGAGCGCGCACCCGGCCTTCGGAATGCCCGGCCCGTGCGGCCAGTGATGTACGCCTCCCACCGCCTTACACTGCCCGCCTGAAAGAGGGCTTGCACAAAAAAACGCTAAAAGGAGATAGCCATGCGATTGACCGGAAAAGGCACCCTGCCACTCATTGCGCTGTTAAGCGTGAGCAGTGCGTTATGGGCCGAGGGGCCCAACAAGGTTTTCATCAACCCGTCGGTGGGGTTCCAGGTTTTTGACCACGACCGGGACTTCTCTGAAACCGCCACCTTCCAGCTGGGCCTGGAATACCGCTTCCACGACCACTGGGCGGCCGAGGCGGTGTACGGCAATGCCGACCCCGACCGCAAATACTCCCCCGGTTACAGCGACTACAAGGATTACCGTCTCGACGGGCTCTACTATTTCACCCCCGTGGAAGAAGCCTTCCAGCCTTACCTCGCCGCCGGGGCCGGCCACACAGAATTCGACAATGATCCGGAAGCACGCATGAACGTCGGTGGAGGGCTGCGTTACCGCGTCAACGAGCTGGTGTCCCTGCGCGGTGACGTGCGCGAATTCTGGGGCATGGATGAGGACAAGTTCGACAGCCTGGTGAGTCTCGGCATCAGCTTCGCATTCGGCCCCGAGAACACCTCCGAACCACAGCCGGAACCGGCCCCCATGCCGGCAGCCCCCAAGGACAGTGACAATGACGGCGTGAACGATGCCAATGACCAGTGCCCGGGCACGCCGGGCGGTGCGCCGGTCGACAGCAAAGGCTGTATCCAGGATGCGGATGGGGATGGCGTTTACGACGAAGCTGACCAGTGCCCGCAAACGCCCGCCGGCGCCAAGGTGGATGCCAAGGGCTGCGAAGTGGACAGCGATGGCGACGGTGTCGCCGACAGCCGCGATACCTGCCCCAACACCCGGGCCAATGCCCCGGTGGACGAGCGTGGCTGTGAGCGCAAGGCGCCGGAGCAGCGGGTCATGGAACTGAATATCCAGTTCCCCACCAACTCCTCGGAAATCCGCTCGCAATATAACGCGGAAATCCAGCGGGTGGCGGATATCATGAAGCAGTACCCGGAGGTCACCGTGGAGATCGCCGGCCATTCCGACAACACCGGTGATGCCGACTATAACCAGTGGTTGTCACAGCGCCGGGCCGAAGCCGTCCGCCAGCGTCTGATCGAGCGTTTCGACATTGCCCCGAAACGGGTCAGCGCCACCGGCTACGGCGAAAGCGAGCCGGTCGCCAGCAACGATACCGCCGCCGGCCGGGCCGAGAATCGCCGGGTGGAAGCGCGTATCGAATACACGGTTGAGAATCCGTAATCCAATCGGGGCAGCCCCGGACTACCGGTCCGGGTAATGGTCCCACTCGTGCCGGGCCCGGGATACCACCGGGTCCGGCTTGACCGGCACGGCGCGAATGCCCTCGACATAGGCCTCCGGCAACCCCGCTTCCAGCGACCCCACTTCCACATGATGGCGATACCAGTCGTAGGGATAATCCCGGGGATTGATGCGCAGGGCGTGGTAGGAAAACACATTCGTCACTTCGTCCCCATTCAGCCGGACATCAACCTGCCGCTCTTCATACCCCACTCCCAGGCTTTCCGCCCTATCGAGCACATATTTCTCGGCCGGGTCAATGTGATAGACACGCCCCAGCACCACGTCCGCCGCCTGCCCGGTATGGAAGGCGTCGCACTTGGCCGAGCCGTCACCCCCGGCCTTGTGGAACTGCAGGCGATGGCCGCTCAGCTCGGCAATACCCAGCGGCCGTGCACTGGGCACCCGGCGGCGCAGTCGGGCCAGGGAGAGATTGGAACCGTATGCGAAGTACAACATGCTGTAACAATAATATCGCCAATGTAATCTTTTACCCCTTTAAATGGGGCCGTTGAGTGCTAATATTTTGTAGTACGCGCCAAACGAATTCCATTCACCCGGCCCAGCGAGGTTTACGATGGCGACCATCGCGATATCCCTGTTCTCGATTGTGGCAGCCATGACCATCGGTTATGTCATGGCCCGGGCCGTGGTCAACGAGCAGAACAGCAAACTCAAGCGCCGTCCGGTTCCCGTGCGCACGGACGATCACTTGCGCCGCCGACGGCGGTAATTTCCGATCCCGGGCACAGGCCCGTCATCGCTCGCCGCTTTTGATACAATCGTTGTCACAGTAACCTGACAGCTGGGATTGTATGAGTAAAAAGCGGCGAGAGATCCCCGTATTCGACCACCCGATCATCGAGACCCATTGCCACCTCGACTACCTCAAGGAACGTCCCCTGGAGGACACCCTGAGTGAGGCGGCCCGGGTCAATATCGAACGCCTGATTACCATTGCCGTGTCCCCGGACAACTTCGCCACCGTGCGCGAACTGGCCAAGGCCCATCCGCAGGTTTACGGCACCCAGGGCGTGCACCCGCACGATGCCGACCACTGGTCCGGCGAGGTCCGCGAGGCCATTCTCGACGGGCTGAAAGATGAGGCCTTCAAGCCCAAGATGGTGGCGGTCGGCGAGATCGGGCTGGACTACTTCTACGACAACAGCGACCGCGAGGTGCAGAAACAGGCCTTCGCCGAACAGTTGCAACTGGCCTGTGACCTGGACCTGCCGGTGGTGATCCACAGCCGCGAGGCCGACGACGATACCATCGACATCCTGCGCGAGTTCGAAGGCAGCCTCAAACGCCGCGGCGTCATCCACAGCTTCACCTCCGGCCCGGGGCTGGCCGAGTACGCCATCGGCGAAGGCTGGTGCCTGGGCTTCAACGGCATCACCACCTTCAACAAGGCGGAAAACGTGCGCGACATCGTGCGGCTGACGCCCGTCGAAAGCATCCTGCTGGAGACGGACTCGCCGTTCCTGGCACCGGTGCCCTACCGCGGCAAGGAGAACGCGCCCTTCTATATCCCCTTTGTGGCGGAGAATATTGCCAAGGTGAAGGACTTGCCGCTGGAGCAGGTACTGAAGCAGACTTACGTGAACAGCAAGCGGGTGTTCTTCGGCGGGGCTTGAGGCGTTGGACGTTGGCACTCAGCTCGCAGCACCGAGGTCAAGCTTTTTATACGTGAAACGTCAAACGTCCTACGTGAAACCGCCCATCACTACTCGGGAAATGCGCCATGACCATCGTTGACGATCTGGCAGAGCGGCATATCCAGCAGGCGCTGGACGGCGGGGAATTCGACAACCTGCCGGGCGCCGGCAAGCCGCTGGAACTCGACGATGACAGCATGATCCCACCCCACCTGCGGGCCGGTTATCGGCTCCTCAAGAATGCCAACTGCCTGCCCCCGGAGCTGCAGCTGCGCCGCGAGATCCGGGACGTACAGGATCTGCTGCGCCAGGCCACCCTCGACGATAAAACCCGTGACCGCGCCCGCCGGCGTTTGGAGACCTTGCGCCTGCGGCTGACGATGATGACCGGGGATGCAAATCCGTTGCGGCTGCCACCGGAGTATCGGGACAGGGTGCTGGCGCGGTTTGATGAGGAGTAGAGTGCCCTCTCCCACCCGGGGAGAGGGCGTTGTTCAGACTACCCCGCGAACCCCAGAAAGAACGCCATCAGCACCGGCCCCAGCAACGAGAGAATGAATCCGCTCGCCATCGCCAGGGGCACCATTGCCACCCCGCCGCTGCGCTGGATCACCGGCAGGGTGAAGTCCATGGCCGTCGCTCCGCCATAGCCGATGGCCAGGGCCGGCTTGAGGCGCATCAGCAGGGGAATGGTCGCAAGGCCAATGATTTCCCGGGTCATGTCATTGAGGAAGGCAGCACTGCCCCACAAAGGTCCGAGGGCATCGCCGATCACCACGGCCGACAGGGAATACCAGCCAAAGCCGGACACCAGGGCCATGACGCCACCCCAGGACAGTTCCAGCCAGGGTATGAGCAGGAAGCCGGCGAGCATGGAGGTCATCACCACCGTCAACGCAATGCCCAGGCCCTGACGATTGAAGATCACCCGCCGCAGCGCGATGCCGGCATTGCGCAACTGACAGCCCACCAGCAACAGCAGTAACATCAGCGCGTACTCCGCGACGTCGGCCGCCTGCTCACCCCACTGCCAGCCCATCAAGCCGATCACCACACCGATACCGACCGCCAGAAACGTCTGCCCGGCGTCGGTCAGCATCCGCCAGGAAACCCCGGAGGAGCCACTCGGACGTACCGACTCGATAGGCTTCCAGCGCGCCCACAACCACAGCCCCGCCAGATTGAACACACCGGTGATCACCACCAGCGCCCCTACCTGCCAACCCACCTGCGTGAGTTTGGCCGCGAGGTTATCCAGCTCCCCCAGTCCGATACCCAGCAGCCCCAGGATCACATAAACCAGCCCGTTCACCGCATGATGCACTCCCTGGCGCAGTCGCGCAGAGGACAGCGGGATCAAATAGCCGGCAAACAGGGGCAGCAAAATCAGGATCATGCCTGAATACATCGTGGCTCCGTTCGATCAGGTTGAGAGAAAAAACAGGTGGCTGGAAAACGGGCTTACCAGAGGGGTTCGTGCTGGTCCGGGTCGAACGCATAATCACCGCTGTGGGCTTCGCGACCCTCCCGAATGGCATTGGCATGACGCTGGGCCGCAATGGTCCAGACCGCATGCAGGCGCGTGCTGACCTGATAGCCCTGCTCGATCAGGGACGCGGCGATGCCACGCAGGGCAGCTTCGGCCTGTTCGGCGCGGTGATAAGGGCCCTGACACTTGACCCGGCCGGGCTGGTCGTCGGGTTTACCTGCGAGGGCCACCAGTGCCCAGTGATCGTCGTCAAGGGGTTTGATGTGCAGCTCGATGCGTTGACGGTCGTCGCTCAGCACCAGACTGCGCAAGCGATCGGAGGTATGCAGGTAATGCAGTTTCATGGATGCTGTTGGAAACCCGCCAATGGCCACTGATCCATCATCTTGCCACAAAAGATGGGGCAAGCGTAAAGATCTGACTGTAAGGTAACGAGACTTTTAGCCGTACTTTAGTACGCCCAAAAAACCAAACCCCGGACGAACCGGGGCTTACGGGCAGTTATGTTAAGCGCTTTGCCTACGCTGGCTGCCAGGCTGCAGTAATCGCTGGCTCCAGCTCCGTTCGAGCATCTTCAGTGAGTACGCCTCCGGAGCCTGCCGGAGGATCAAATGCGGCCATTGCTGAAACCAAGGAGTCTACTTCCGATTTAAGCAATTTGTACTCACCGACGGAAATCTCCTCAATCTGTTTTCTTGAATCAGCATACCAGTCTTCAATAGTGATGCTTCCGTCAGTACCCACAAAAGAAACCAGCAAGTTATCGCCCTGGCCCGAGAACCAAAGGTCTTCCTTGGACAACGTTCCGTCCAGCTCCAGCCTGTCTTTTCTGCCGCGATCTCCGCTGTTGTCATTTATCACATCGTGGCCATCCCCGCGACGGTAGATGTACGTGTCCGAGCCTGCATAGCCTTCCAGGCGATCGTCACCCCGGCCACCGTCAAACGTGTTCGCGTAGTCGTCCATCGTGTATCTGGATTCCGAACGATCGACGGTCAGCCTGTCTGCCCCGGCACCCCCGATCAGGGTGTTGTTGCCCCGACGGCCATCCACCACATCGTCGCCATCACCGCCCGCAACGATATCATTTCCATTTCCCGACAAAAGATTATCGTCGCCACCACCACCGAACATGATGTCATTTCCCGATGAGCCCTCTAGCTCATCGGATGAGTCTGATCCCAAATGCATTAGGCCTTCGCTGATCACAGACTCGACCGACACTGCTTTATCCAGTTGATCCACCGCGACAGCATTCATGAAGTAGGAGCGTGCATCCCAGTCCTGATCCTGCCCTTCGATGAGAGCACTCAATTCCTGATAATCTATCAATCCTGCATAGGGATCTTGTGCAATTCGATCAGTCAGGAGTGCTTCCATGTCGGCATAGTTCAGCTCAATCTCGCCTTGCTCGTCTATTTGAAGAGAAATGCCGTCTAGATACGGTTTGAGGCGTGTTTGTGTCAGAAGCCCCTGATAAATGGAGTCTTTCAGTTGTTCATAAGCTTGATCAATCAGATCAATTTGACCCTGCTGAAAACTGAACAACTCGTTAGTAACCACCACATCGCCAAAAAACGAGCTGCTGAAAGAGCTAGAAACTGCACCAGAACGCACATTTAAAGTCGTACTCTCGCTCCCCTCACCAAAATCGAAGTCAAAAAAGTTTTGGTGATTGAATACCTCGAGCACTTTGATCTTGGCCAAGGTTTCGAGCGTCTGGTCGCTTGACCATCGACCAACCTCAAGCTCTGAGCCGCTTAGCAGTTCAGAATAAAACCCTGCCTCAGAGCCTGAGGATTCACCGCTCTCACCGACAAGTAGACCACTGCCGGAGCTTTCAGGGGCGGGTTCTTGGATAAGGAATTCGACATCCCGATTGTTAAAATCGGAATTGTTGATGCGCTTGACGAAGTGCTGGTAATCGCTGGAATCAGCCCAGGCTTCGATCAGCGAATCGAGCATGGCCATTTGCTCGCTGCGCGTCTCCGCGGCCGCATAGCCTTCCAGGAGCGTGGCCAGTTCGCTGTTCAGGGCGGCCGCTTCCCGCAGGTCACGCACCGCGCCGGAACCTTGCAGGTTGGGCAGGGATTGCAGCGCTTCGGGCACTTCAATCGAGTCGGTGAATTCCCGGTAAAACGGGTTCTGCGCAAAGTCGAAGCTGGCGGTTTCGCCCTGCGTGCCGTCGGTCTTGGTGTAAGTGCCCTGACCTACTTCGATGTTGCCATTGCCGTCCGCTGTGCCGGTTTCGGTGTAACCCGTACCAATGCTCGCGATACCGGCGTCCGCCAGTGAACTGAGTTCCGAGGCCTGGCTGATACCGTCCTGGTTGGCATCTTGCCAGATTTGCAATGCATCAAAGGCCGCATCATTGGCATCGATTTGGCCGTCACCGTTGCTGTCCAAATCGGCCAAGGCTTCATAGCCGTTGGCTGCTTTGCTGCCGCTGGAAAGGACCGTTTCATCACCAAATAATTCCGCGCCGGAATCGATGATGCCATCCCCGTCCAAATCGCGGACCAAAAGGGCATCGTCGCCATTGATCCAGCCAGTGCTATGCTTTATGCCGTCTCCGTTATTATCGAAAAGCACTTCACCACTGGCGCCACTGGTTTCTAGGCCATCGCCATCGAGGTCGAGGGCCAGTGGATCGCTATGAGCCCTGAAGGAACTGGCTTGTTGAAAGTTCTCATTAGTCTGGGGCGAGATAGCAAAAGGGTCTTCCAGTCCTAGTTCGTACTTTATCCAGCCCTCTATTTTCGCCAGATTATCCCAAAGGGTTTTTGCTGCGTCTCCGCCGAGAAAGCCACCGGCAGCCATTCCGGCTGCGATAACGTAAGCAGGCCAACCAGCCAACGCTGATGCCGCAAGTGCTGCGGCCACAGCACCCCCAATTATCCCCGCTGACTCTCTCTTCGCAGCTTCGTAATCCCCCTCGGCCAAAGCCGAAACCATCTTTGTTCCGTCTATGGCATCAAATGCTCCACCTGCTTTAGTAATCATTTCACCCGCAGAATTCGCGAGTTTTGTTGCCTTATTAATATAGGTAGCGGCATCTGCACTTTCAGCCCTTTGCGATGCCCATTCTCTTAATTGGTTGGCAGTTTTTTGTAGATTCTCAGCTCGTTGAGGATTATCCGATTGGGCCGCTTGCTCCGCCAAGGCATCGGCTCTATCAGCAAATCTCTGCATTTGAGATTGCATCTCATCTGCAAAGTATTCCAGCCGCTGCTGACTGCCTAGGGCATTTTCCTTTTCAAGCTCCTGCATTTTATTAAAAAAATCAGACAACTCTTTAGATCCACTGGCTCGAGTTTCATCCACGTAGCCCTGTAGCTCTTCCGCCGTTAAAGATGCATCATAATCCGTCATAAAAATCACCTTTTAAAATTATCAATTCAACTTAATTCTAATAGCCTGAATATAATGAAACGCAGCAACAAAGAAAAATGCAGAGGAAAATCTAAGCAAAAACAAACCAAGAGAAAAGCCAAATTTAGAGCCAAAAACAAAATAATTAAACCTCCCCGATGGACCACTACCAGGAGCGCCCGGAAGATATAATGGAATACATAGAGCAAAAACAAAGCACACAATCACATAAAACCCAAGAACACCAGAATCCTTGGAAATCATCGACTTCATTCTTTCTTCATCAGGCGCAGGAAAGATCCAAAACGCAAATAATAAAAAAAAAGGGTAGAAAGCATTGGACACAAAAAAACCAATTATCGCAGACTCCACAAAATCAACGTTTTCCTTTATTAAGCAGTAACGCGGGAAAAAAGAATTAACCTCATCAAAAAACGATAAAACACCATCACCCCAAACATTTGAAGGCAAATAAGATAAAAGCAAAATAACCAAGAAATATATAAAGGAAACAGTTGCCACATACGCGTTAGCTATATTTTTCGACTTCAAAACAGCTCTCTCCCCAGCAAAACTGAACGATTTATCGCTCGCTTAAACTTTCATTTGAAATCTTCTTCATCCTAGACAAAAAGAAATCCATAATCGTCCGACTCCCCGTTTTAATCTCCGCCGTCACCGCCATTCCAGGCGCGGCCCGGTATCGCCCACCGCCTTCTGGCAATGTGTCAGACTCAAGCTCTACTTGCGCCAAATAACGCAGCCCTTTTTCCTCATCACTCACCGCATCATTGGAGATCTGTAGGATTTCACCTTTCAGGGAGCCGTATTTGGTGAAATTGAAGGCGTTAACTTTCAGATCCACGGTTTGGCCTTCCTGCACAAAGCCAATGTCCTTGTTGAGCACCCAGGCTTCCACCAGCAGATCGTCGTTCTCCGGTACGATGTTCATGAGTTGCTGCGCCGGTTGCACCACGCCGCCCAGGGTGGTGACGCTCAATTCCTGGACGACGCCATCGATGGGGGATCGAATCTTCTGCTGTTGATTCAATTCGCGGGCCTTGACCAGCTCTTTTTTAAGCGCGGCCAATTCGGAATGGAGCTGGTCCTGTTGTTCCAGGCTGGTGCGGGTTGATTCCGCCAGCATCCGGGCCCGCTGGCTCTTGAGGTTTTCGATTTCCGCGGCGAGTTGCTGAACAAGGTGTTTTTGGGCGTTGAGTGATTCCGTTTGTTCAAGTCGCCGCTGCTCCAGCTCCAGATAGTCCTGGCGTGACGCCATGTTCTTGCGGTAAAGGTCGCGCAACGCTTCTGTCCGCTCTTCGGTAATGGGCAGGGTTTGCTCAATACTCTTTAATTGCGACAGTGCGTATTCCTTTTCACTGGCCTTAGCCTGAATTTCACTGGCGATGGCCGCGTCCGCCGCCCGGAACTCCTGAACCATGCCGGTCAGGTATTGGCGCTCAAAAGCCAGCCGCGGATGATCGCGCAGGTCGCTGGGTGTTTTTAGGGCCGGCATGACGCGTTCGTCTGCAGCGCTTTTCTGGGCATGGTCGCGCAAGTAAGTGCCAAACGCCTGCAACCGGGCCAACCGCAAGCGTTTCAGGGCGTAATCCTCTTCCAGCCGCTCCAAGTCCGCCTGGGTCAGCGTGCCGTCCAAGGTGATCAACGGATCGCCTTTGCGGACCGGGGAGCCTTCCTGGACATGGATGCCGGCCACTTTACCCAGGGCCATGGGCTGGATGGTTTTGACCCGGCCATTGGGAACCACTTTGCCTTCCGCCACGGCCACAATGTCGATATGGCCGACGCAGGCCCACACCACGGCGATAACGGCGAACACCATGATGCTCCACAGGATGATCCGCCCGCCCGGGGCCGGCGGTTTTCTTTCCACTTCAATGGCGGCGGGCAGGAAGGCCAGATGATCATGACCGTCATTGGCGAAGGAGAGCTTCTTGCGAAGGAAAAGCAGAATCACGCGACCACTCCTTCGGCATCGACCGCGCCGGACTGGTAGGCGTACAGCCGCGCGTAGTGACCACCGGCCCGGACCAGGGCTTCGTGCCTGCCCTCTTCCACGATCCGGCCCTTCTCGACGACGATGATACGATCCGCCTGGCGCACGGCGGACAGGCGATGGGCAATGACAAAGACCGTTCGGCCACGGCAGATGGAGCGCATATTCTGCTGCACGATGCGCTCGGACTCGTAATCCAGGGCGCTGGTGGCCTCGTCAAAAACCAGGATTTTGGGATTGGTGAATAGAGCCCGGGCAATGGCGATACGCTGCTTTTGTCCACCGGAGAGTGAGGCGCCGTGTTCACCGACTACCGTGTCATAACCTTCCGGCAGTTCCAGAATAAAGTCGTGGGCGCCCGAGAGCTTGGCCGCGGCCACGACTCGCTCCATGGAGGCGGCCGGATCGGCCAGAGCAATGTTTTCACGGACACTGCGGTTAAACAGCACATTCTCCTGCAGCACGGCGCCGACCTGCCGCCGCAGCCAGGCCGGGTCCACTTATGCCAGATCAACGCCATCGATCAGGACGCGTCCGGCCTCGGGCACATAAAGGCGTTGGACCAATTTGGTCAGGGTGCTTTTTCCTGAGCCGGAACGCCCGACGATACCCACGACCTCGCCGGGCTCGATGTCCAGTGATACGTCGTCTAGCACAAACGGACGGTCCGGGCCGTAACGGAAGCGCACGTGCTCAAAGGTCACGCGGCCATTGAGCTTGGGCAGTGCCGTCCGATTGGGGTTGTGGCCGGGTTCGGTCGGCGCATTGAGCACATCACCTAGCCGTTGCAAGGAAATACCGGCCTGCTGAAAGTCCTGCCAGAGCTGAACCAGACGGAGAATGGGGCCACTGACGCGCCCGGAAATCATATTGAAGGCGATCAACTGCCCCACGCTCAAGTCGCCTTCGATGACCAATCTAGCGCCGACCCAGAGGATCAGCACCGTCACCACTTTGCTGATCAAACCGGCACTCTGGCTGGCGATATTGCCCAGATTCTGCGCCTTGAAGGAGGCGTTCACGTAGCCCGAGAGCTGATCCTCCCAGCGCCCCTGCATCTGCGGTTCCACCGCCATGGCCTTGAGGGTTTCCACGCCGGAAACGGATTCCACCAGAAACGCCTGGTTCTCCGCGCCGCGTTTGAACTTTTCATCCAGACGCGCCCGGAGGATGGGCGTCACGATCGCCGACAAGGCAACATAGAAAGGCAACGAGCCCAGCACGATCCAGGTCAGCGTGGGGCTGTAGTAATACATGACGGCAAAAAAGACGATGGTGAAGAACAGGTCCACCACGAGCGTCAGCGAAGAACCGGTGATGAAATTGCGAATGGTTTCCAGCTCACGAACGCGGGCGACCGTATCCCCCACGCGGCGGGCCTGAAAGTAGGAAATGGGGAGCCGCAGAAGGTGGTTGAACAGCTTGGCGCCCAGGGTGACATCCACCCGGTTCGTGGTATGGGAGAAGACGTAGTTGCGCAGCCCGTTGAGCAGGACATCGAACACGGATACCACCAGCAATCCAAACGCCAGGACATCCAGTGTGGTAAGGCCCTTGTGGGCCAGCACCTTGTCGATCACCACCTGGAAAAACAGCGGCGTGATCAAGGCAAACATCTGGATGAAAAAAGAAGCGATTAGTACGTCGGCAAAAAGTCGCTTGTATTTGGCCAGCGCGGGAATAAACCAGCTGATGCCAAATTTTGACCCTGTACGGTGCAGCAAAGCTCGACGCGTCATCAGCACATATTGACCCGAACATGTGCTGGCGAACGCCTCTCGGGATTCGGCCGCCTGTGCCTGAGTTAGCGGATCATGAATCAGCACCTTGTCTTCGGCGACCTTCAGCAGGATGACAAACGCCCCATCATTTCGCTCGAAGACACAGGGTGTCGGGAGCCGAGAAAGGTCCCTGGGAAAGGTTTTGAAGGAACGGGAACGCAGCCCCAATTGTCTGGCGGCCCTGACAATGGCAGTACAATCAAACTGCTCTTCGCTGGAAAACTGGTGTCGAAGCTGATGCGCATCGGCGGCCAGTTGATGAAAGCGCGCCACAAGAACGGTACACAGCAAACCAGTATCTGTGTCCCGGGACACTTCAGGAGGGGTAGACATCTTACCTTCCGTTGGCAACTACAACTATTCCGTGGCTAAAAATTACCTATTATTAATCTCCACCGCAAGGCGGGTTTTTAATTTCATGTCGCGAAATGCGGCAAAATGAGAAGCCCATCAAGCATAAAGTCTTGGCACCAACCGGATCTTCAATATCTTTTTTTAGAAGATAAATCCGGTAGCACAAAATTCTGCTTTGAGTTAGGGCGAGCAAAACACAGCGAAGTTCATCATCAGCTCTCGAGTTTCGGTTTTTCTGGAATGTGTGCATAGAGAGCTATAGAGATGAGCCCGAAAAGTCAGGCTATGTCTGGGCCTTCGTTCCGCTTCTGCACTAACACCCAAGGCGCCACCACCAGGGTCCAAAGCTCGGCATTGGCATCAAACCAGGCCTGAGCCTGCTCTGGCGTGACTTCACCCACCAGCCCCTGTTTGAGCCAGCCTTCAAAGGCAGCCTTGTCGTCCTGGGACAGCTTCAGCCCCACCTCGATCAGATCCACCTGGGGCGAGACGCCCACCACCTGACCACGCGCGTAAAACCGCTGTAACTCGTGCCAGCGCGCAACGGCGGTTTCCTGGTTGAGTTTGGCATTGAGGATTTCCGGATCTTGAGGGTCGGGGGTGTTTTGCTCGGACATTCGGGCTCCGCAGTTTGTCTTTGGCGTCGGACGTTGGACGTTGGACGTTGGACGTTGGACGTTGGAGCGCATTATGCAGATGGGCCGAATGACCGTCCAACCCAACGTGAAACGTCCAACGTCAAACGTGAAACATTCAAAGTAACCCCCGAAGGCCTGGCATTACGCCAGGCCTGCAACGCCTAGGCGTTTTCGGAGACCATCTGGCGGAGCACGTAGTGCAGGATGCCGCCGTTCTTGTAGTAGGTCACCTCGTTGGCGGTGTCGATGCGGCAGGTCACGGTAACCTGTTCCGTGTCGCCATTCGGGTACTTCACCTCCAGCTTGAGGTTTTCCCGCGGCTTAAGGTCGTCACTCAGGCCCTTGATGCTGATGGTTTCCTCACCGGTCAACTTCAGGGTCTCGCGGTTGACGCCGTTCTGGAACTGCAACGGCAGCACACCCATGCCTACCAGGTTGGAGCGGTGGATACGCTCAAAGCTCTCGGCCACCACCGCCTTCACACCCAGCAGGTTGGTCCCCTTGGCCGCCCAGTCGCGGCTGGAGCCGGTGCCGTATTCCTTGCCGGCGATGACCACCAGCGGCGTGTCCTCGCGCTGATAGCGCATGGCGGCATCGTAGATGGCCATCTCCTCGCCGGAGGGGATGTGGCGTGTGTAGCCGCCTTCAACGCCATCCAGCATCTCGTTCTTGATGCGGATGTTGGCGAAGGTGCCGCGCATCATCACCTCGTGGTTGCCGCGCCGGGAACCGTAGCTGTTGAAGTTCTTCGGCTCGACACCGTTTTCCTGCAGATAGCGACCAGCCGGGGAATCCGGCTTGATGGCACCGGCCGGACTGATGTGGTCGGTGGTGATGGAGTCGCCGAACAGGGCCAGGATGTTGGCCTTTTCGATATCGCTCGGCGCTTCCAGCGGCTTCTCGATGCCCTCGAAGAACGGCGGATGCTGCACGTAGGTGGACTTGTCATCCCACTGGTAGGTTTCGCCCTCGCCCACCGGGATCTTCTGCCAGGTCTCGTCCCCCTCGAAGACTTCCGCGTACTCCTTGCGGTACATCTCGCCTTCGACCATGGCGACCGCCTCGGCCACTTCCTTGCTGGAAGGCCAGAGATCCTTGAGGTAAACATCGTTGCCGTCCTGGTCCTGGCCGAGCGGCTCGGAGCTCAGGTCAACGCGGGTACTGCCCGCCAGCGCGTAGGCCACCACCAGGGGGGGCGACGCAAGCCAGTTGGCCTTCACCTGCGGATGCACCCGGCCTTCGAAATTACGGTTACCGGAGAGCACCGACGAGACGATCAAGTCGCCCTCGTCCACCGCCTTGCCGATTTCCTCCGGCAGCGGGCCGGAGTTGCCGATACAGGTGGTGCAGCCGTAGCCCACCAGGTGGAAACCCAGCTCCTGCAGATGGGGCGTGAGGCCGGCCTTCTCCAGGTAGTCGGTCACCACCTTGGAACCGGGCGCCAGGGAGGTCTTCACCCAGGGCTTGCGGTGCAGCCCCTTCTCCACCGCCTTCTTCGCCACCAGACCGGCGGCCATCATGACGCTGGGATTGGAGGTGTTGGTGCAGGAGGTGATGGCGGCGATCACCACGTCGCCGTGGTTGAGCTCGTAATCACGACCTTCCACCTGCTGGCCCTGGTCCTTGCTGTCACCCTTACCGGCCATGTCCAGCAGCTCGCTGAAGGTGGACTTCATGTCGGTCAGGGCGACCCGGTCCTGGGGCCGTTTCGGGCCGGCCAGGGACGGCTGCACGGTGGACAGGTCCAGTTCCAGGGTGTCGGAGTACTTGGGTTCGGTGGCGTTGCTGTCGCGCCACAGGCCCTGGGCCTTGCAGTAAGCCTCGACCCGCTTGATGGTGTGTTCCTCACGGCCGGACAGGCGCATGTAGTTGAGCGTTTCGGCGTCCACCGGGAAGAAGCCGCAGGTGGCGCCGTATTCCGGGGCCATGTTGGCAATGGTGGCGCGATCCGCCAGCGGCAGGTTGTCGAGGCCCGGGCCGTAGAATTCCACGAACTTGCCCACCACGCCCTGTTTGCGCAGCATCTGCGTCACCGTCAGTACCAGGTCGGTGGCCGTGGTGCCTTCCGGCATTTTGCCCTTGAAGCGGAAGCCCACCACCTCGGGGATCAGCATGCTGATAGGCTGGCCGAGCATGGCCGCCTCGGCCTCGATGCCGCCGACGCCCCAACCGAGAATGCCGAGGCCGTTAATCATGGTGGTATGGGAGTCGGTGCCCACGAGTGTGTCCGGGTAGGCGAACTGCTTGCCGTCTTCCTCGCCGGCCCACACCGCCTGCCCCAGGTATTCCAGGTTCACCTGGTGACAGATGCCGGTACCCGGCGGCACCACGCGGAAGTTGTCGAAGGCCTTCTGCCCCCAGCGCAGGAACGCGTAACGCTCGTAGTTGCGCTCCATCTCGATGTCCACGTTCTGCTTGAACGCTTCCGGCGAGGCGAACTTGTCCACCATGACCGAGTGGTCGATCACCAGATCCACCGGCGACAGCGGATTGATGCGGCTGGGACTGCCTCCCGCCTTGGCCATGGCATCGCGCATGGCGGCCAGATCCACCACCGCCGGCACCCCGGTGAAATCCTGCATCAGCACCCGCGCCGGACGGTACTGGATCTCGTGATCGGAGGAACCCTTGTCGAGCCAGGCCCGCACCGCCTCGATGTCCTTCTTTGTGACGGTCTCACCATCCTCCCAGCGCAACAGGTTTTCCAGCAGCACCTTGAGTGACATGGGTAACTTTTTCAGGTCACCCAGCTCCTTCTCGGCTTCCGGGAGGCTGTAATAGTGATAGGTCTGACCGTCGACCTCCATACTCTGGAGGGTTTTGAGGCTGTCTATCGATGGCATGCTATTCCTCCTTTCACAAGGGTGGCGACCGAAGGTCACCGGACCACCCGATTCTGATTAATGTATTCAGGCACATACTTGCTGCTGCAGACAGTCCACCGTGAAGGGGTCAACCCAGGACTGCAACCGCCAGTTGCGGAAAAAACCGCAGTGCCCGCCATACTGGGTGCGCACCACGGTGAGGTGTTCTGTTCCCTGGATACGCGCAAGATCGGTCGCGGGATTGACCGGATCGTCTTCGGCCATGATCAGCCAGGTGGGCACGGCGATGGTGTTGAGACGGTCTCCGGTCACGGCGTAACCGTCCAGGTACTCGTTGTAATGGGCATAATCCGTGTGGGTACGGACGAAATAGTCGGTCATGGCCCGCACGCCCTGGATGCGGCTGACCACGCGCATATCCATCAGGTCGGGGTGATGGCGAGCCTTCTCCCGCAGGGAACGGTGCCACTTGCGCATGAAATACTGCTGGTACAGCGGAAAGCCGTCTTCCAGGCATTCCAGGGTATGGCGCGGTTCCAGCACCGGTGAGACGGCGACCACCGCATCAAACCCCAGCGACGGCTGCTGGGCCGCCAGCCGCAGGGCGAAGTTGCCGCCCATGGAATAACCCACCAGCAAAAAGCCCGGCGGCGCGATGCGTTCGTGCAACGCGGCCACCGCATCCGCCACCTCATCGAGACGGCAGGCGTGGAACAGTTCGCGGTTGAGGTGATGGGTTGGGCCGTGATCCCGCAGATGCAGGCGAAACAGGTCATAACCGGCCTCCCACACCGCGGTGGCGCCGGATAACAGGTGCAGGGAGTCAGCACAGCCCTCCCAGCCGTGGATCATGACCACCAGCGGGCGCGGGCGGTCGCCGTGGCGGGACAGCAGGCCGTGAATGCGGCTGCCGTCGCGGGCCTCGAACACGCACTCCTCGGCCACCTCCCGCAGTGCCCGCGCCCGGCGTTCCATCCAGGGCCGGCGCAGGGGCAGCGAGGCCAGCACCGACTGCAGATGCGGGTTGCGCAGCCCCGGTTCGGGCGTCCATGGCGCCCACTCTTCCCGGTACGCACGCTGTGGCACATCCTCGGCCCGGGGGAAGTCCTGAGGTTCCCCTATCTCTTCCGGGTACGACAATCCTTGCGTCGACATGGTTCTATCCTTTGGGGGCGCTAGCGGTCCCATTCAACCATTTGGAAGCACATTCCTTCTCTTTATACCGCGGCAACCGGTCAAAAACGAACCTCTCTAAACAATCACCCCAATAGTCAGTATCAATAGACCACCTCGTGCAGGGGCGTCTCGGGCCCGAGGCGCGTGGCCACCTGCGCCATCAGCAATTCCGCCGTGGCGATGGCATCGGTGAGGGCATGGTGGGCGCCGTAAACCGGCAAACCGTAGCGCTGACGGCTGGCGGCGAGGCGGATGGATGGCGGCTTGCGGCCCAGCATCCGATCCCACAGACCAGGCTTTTTCGCACGATTCCAGCGAGCCTCCAGGGCCATGGTGTCGATCACTGGAAACTCCAGCGCTTCCCCCAGCCGCGCATCCACAGCCTCTCCCAGGAACACACGCTCGATCTGGCGGTAGTGGGCCACCATGATCCGGCCCGCCATGACCTCCAGCAACTCACCCAGGACACCCGTGAGATCGGGCGCCTGTTCAATATCCGTATGGGTGATGTGATGAAAGGTAATGGACTCGTATTCCAGCGTGCGCGAGGGTTTAACCACCCAGTAAAAAGCATCGCGGCAACGGATCCGTTTCAAATCGAAGGGGATCAGTCCAATGCTGACAATAGCGTTGCGGCTGGCGTCCAGGCCGGTGGTTTCAAGGTCCAGGGCCGCCATGGGCACCTCGCTCAGCGGTGTGTCCGGGGCTGGCATGCCGGCGCCGTAGAACCGCCGCAACAGGGGATCGCGGGCCTCGCTCGCCTTCTGCACAAAGTAAGCCTGCCAGTCGGTGATGTCGGAATCTGCCGTCGCCATACCTGTCAGCTCCGGCGTTGCCGGGGGGACATCGGGTAACGGTATCTCACGAACTTCTGCGCGTTGCTCAGCACCTGGAATGCGTCCTTGAGATTGCGCCGCTCGTCGACTGAGAGATGCTCGGGTTCGACGTTATTGTCCGGCCTGCGGCCCTGGCGAATGTCCTCCGCCTGGTGGCGGATACGCACTGCGGAGATGAATTCCAGGGCATAGCCCAGACGGTCTGTGGTGCCGTCCGGCAACAGTCGGGTCTTGGCGATGTCATCCAGGCGCTCGAAAGAATTCTGCGCTCGTGATCCCGTGGCCAGGGCATGCACCCGGATCAGGTCGACCAGCGGGGCGGTGCCGCGGCGCTTGAGATTGATGGAATTCTTGTGCTCGCCGCTCTCCTCCATCACAAAGGTGCGGAAGAAGCCCAGCGGCGGCGTACGGTTGAGGGTGTTGCGACCCAGGCAGCCAAGGAAAAAGGCGTTGTCAGGCGCACGCTTGGCCAGCAGCGCCTTGAGGGTTTCCGCCAGATCGATCTGACCGTAGACCCCTTCCAGGTCGAAAAAGATCGAGCTGTGCAGCAGCCGTTCCGGAGTCGGGTCATCGATCCAGGCATTGAAGTAATCCTTCCACACCTGCAGCGGCTGCCGCCATTGGGTATTGGTGGCCATGATGTTGCCGGTGCAATAGCTGTAACCGCACTCGGCCAGGCCATCACTGACGAATTTGGCCAGGGCCTCGAAGTAGGCATCGTGCTCTTGCGGTTGGAAGCGGTCGTCCAGGATCATGGCGTTATCCTGGTCAGTCACCACCAACTGCTCGCCCCGGGCCATCGAACCGGCCGACAGGAAACAATAGGGCACCGGTGGCGGCCCCAGCTTATCCTCACCCAGCTCCAGCAGGCGCTGGGTGAAACTGCGCCCAATGCTCGACATGGCACTGCCGACCATCTGCGAATTGGCGTCGTTCTCGACCATCTTGACGAAGGTACCGGGCAGCTCGCGGCTGAGAACTTTCAGCCCGGTCACATCCTTCTGCCGGAAGATGCTGCTCACCAGATAGAGACTGCTCTGGGATTCGTAGCGCACGATGTCCGACAGCGCCACCACGCCATAGGGCTTGCCACGATGCAGCACCGGCAGGTGATGAATGTTGTAGCGCAGCATGGTAAGCATGGCTTCTGAGATGGGGTCGTTGGAATCTACGGTGATGGCATCACGGGAGAGGATCTCTCCGACCTGGGTCTCGGGCGAGAGGTTTTGGGCCAGCACACGGGTACGCAGGTCCCGGTCAGTAAGGATGGCGATGCCCTCCTCGTCCGGCAGCTCCGGCGTACCGCCTCTGGGTTCGAGCACGATGGCCGAAGACACCTCCTCCTCGGTCATCCGCCGGGCCACATCGGCAATGGTGGCGCCCACATCCACCACCACCGGACTGCGATGCACCAACGTGCGCACCTTGGTGGACATCAGATCATTGGCCTGACCCTGCTGTTCCACCGCCAGCTTCAGCCGCACCTGCTGCTCCACCTCCACGAAGTCGGCGAAGGTTTCATGGTCGTGGCATAGCCGGTCGAACAGGTCACCGGGGATGTAATAGATCAGCGTGTCTTCCAGGGCCTTGGCGGGAAACCGCACACTGCGATCCCGCAGCAGCCCGAAGTGCCCGAAGATTTCCCCTTCACTCAAGCGGTTGTAGAGTTCCCCGTTCCGCCGGTACACCTCCACCGCGCCACTGCGAATATACAGCAACTCCTCGATCCGCTGCCCAAAGGTAAGGATCTCATCCCCGGCCTTGAAATAGGCAATCTCCACCTGCCGCGTCACCTCGTCCACCACCGCCTCGGGCAGATCGGCAAACGGTGGGTGCTGGGCTAGGTGGTCGCGGATTTCGAGCAGTTCTACGTCCATTTCCATACCGCTTCCCCGGATGCTTTGCGCTTGGCCTGAACAGTCCGTTCAGTGTGCAAGATAGCATGGCCCGACAAAACCACACCTTTTCAAATTGACCAAACCATGGCGGGTAGCTGGAAGCGGTACCTGGAGACAGAGGAGACAAGGTTGGAAGAGCGCTCACCCCATGAATGCGTCGACAAAATGAGCACAACCCTTAAAAATACCATTGTCCTCATTAACTCCCTTTAATAATATGCGCAGGCCTTTCATTGGCCAGTACGACTGTCAGGGAAAAGATAAATGAAAAAAGAATTCAAGCTTTTGGCCCTACTTACCGCAGCCACATTGCTATTCGGCTGTTCCACGGTGACGAAGCCAACGACCAACGCACTCCCCACCCAACAACCGCAAGTGAGCAAGACACTTCAGCAGTCCAGCGAAAAAAGTCTGAAGCGAAAAGTTGCTATCGCGCGATTCTCGAATGAAACCCGCCACGGCAATAGTTTTCTGCTTGACGAGAACAACGATCGCATCGGGAAACAGGCCATGGACATCCTGTCCGCAAGGCTGACCGAGACCGGTAAGTTTCTCATGCTGGAGCGAGCGGATCTCGACAAGATTCAAGATGAAAGGGCGATCGAAGGGCTCAAAAGCCAGAGCGTAGGGGCGGACTACCTGATCATCGGTTCTGTCTCCGAGTTTGGCCGGAGCACCGATAGTGAAGTCGGCATTTTCAGCCGCAACAAGATCCAGACGGCGAAAGCCAAGGTCAATGTCCGGCTCGTCGACGTCAAAACGGGCGAGATCATCTTCGCCGAAGAAGGTGAAGGCAAAGCCACTTCGGAGGCCAACAAAGTCTTTGGGGTGGGCGCAACGGCCAGTTACGACAGCTCATTGGATGATGCTGCGCTATCAGCCGCCATCTCCAAGCTGGTGAGCGACCTGATCGGTAACCTGCTCGATAAACCCTGGCAGGCCTACATCATCGGTGAACAGGATGGCCTCTACGTCATTACCGGCGGCAAGTCCCAGGGCATCGAAAAAGGCGATCGCTTCAACGTCGTTCGTCAGGGCAAAGAGGTCAAGAACCCACAGACAGGTTTGATGATCCAGCTGCCTGGCAAACAGGTGGCAGAGCTCAAGGTCATGGCAATGGCCGGTCAAGGCAACAATGAAGTCTCCTTTGCGGCACTGGAGGAAGGCAGCCTGGCAGGGGAAAGCTTTGACAAGCTCGTCGTGAGAACAGCAGAGGATGAGAAATAAGATGAAAGGACTACTGGTAGTTGCATTCTCCCTTTTGATGGCGGCCTGTGGCTCATACAAGGCCACCACACAGGTCGCTGAAACCGCCTATCTGCAATTTAACGGAGAGCCCGCCGGAAACATCCTGACTCTGGATGAACAACAAAAGATCGATCTTTCATCGGCTGATTCCTTTGACCTGAACGGTGTGGAAGTGACGCGTTTCGAACTTCAGCCCGGCACCCACACCATCCTCGTTCAGAAAAACGGCGAGGTTGTGATCCACAAAAAAATCTACGTCTCTTCCGGCAACGTCTATGAGGTTAAATTGCCATGAAGCGCTTCCTTACTGTTTGTTTCTCGCTCCTGATCCTGGGTGGCTGCGCAGCCCATCAGCCGAGTACCGGTTTCTACTATGGTGACTACGCCAACACACTCTATGAGCTGAAAAAAGAGCCTTCGGATGCCACCCGCGCCGCTCACATCTCGCAGCTGGAGTACATCATCGATTACGCGGGCAAGCATGAGTCCATCAAGGTCCCGCCCGGCATCCACGCGGAGCTCGGCCAGCGCCTGCTCAAGCAGGGAGAAAGCGAGGAGGCCGTGAAGCACTTTGAAGCCGAAAAGTCGCTGTACCCCGAATCCGAAAAGCTGATGACTCGCATGATCGAGATGTCACAACCTGAGTCCAAAGGATAAGAGCCGGAAGTTAAGCATGATGAAAAAATACCTTTATCTCATTTTGCTCATTACTGTCGCCCTGAGCATCTCCGCTTGCGCACCGCAGCGAATTTCGAAGCAGGAAGCGTTCCCCAAAATGTACGAAGAGGCGCCGCAATCGATCCTTGTGGTTCCGGCCGTGAATCAGTCCACGGCAGCCGATGCCCCGGACCTGTATTCATCCACCATTGCGCAACCTCTGGCCTACTCCGGTTATTACGTGATGCCGATTGAGGTCACAACGGCCATTCTGCGTTCCGAAGGCATCCAGAGTGGCGCGCAGCTGACGGACGTTCCACCGCAAAAGTTCAAAGAGTTCTTCGACGCGGACGCCGTGCTGTATGTCACGATTACCCAATGGGACACCAACTACTACGTGGTGGGAGGTAACGTCACGGTGGGTGTCCAGTATCTCCTGAAATCCACCGAAACCGGTGAAACGCTGTGGAATTACCATGATACGCGTGCGGTGGACACCAGCGGTGACGCCAACAATGGCTTGCTCGCTGCCATCATCGTGACGGCCATCAAGACGGCCACCCAGGATTACGTCCCGGTGGCCAGTCAGGTCAACTTTGCCGCCATCAACACCATGCCACTCGGCAAATACCACCCCAAGCAGGGCAAGGATGGCCAGTTTAAAGTCGTTTCCCCCGCCAAGATCGACAGCGGCGACAAGGCCGTTAACTGACCCCTGACGCGAAGCTCCGGGACCTTCACGGTCCCGGACTTTAACTCTGCCGCTCCCCATACAACTGCGCATACAACCCCTGCTGCGCAATCAGCTCGTGGTGATCCCCCTCCTCGATGATCCGCCCATCCTCGAACACGTAAGCCCGGTCGGCGCGTTTTACGGCGCTCAGGCGGTGGGCGATGATGAGGGTGGTGCGGCCCTGGAGGAAGCCTTCCATGGCCTGGTGGAGCTGGTACTCGGTTTCGGCATCGAGGGCGGAGGTGGCTTCGTCGAGGATGACCACCTTGGGGTCGCCGAGAATCATGCGGGCGATGGCCAGGCGTTGGCGCTGGCCGCCGGAGAGGCGCACGCCCTGGCGGCCGATGAGGGTGTCCAGGCCCTGGTCCATGTCGTGGATGGTGGCGTCGAGCTGGGCGATGCGCAGGGCATGCCAAAGCTGCTCGTCGTCGATTTTCCGGCCCATGGTGAGGTTGTGACGGACGGTGTCGTTGAACAGGGCCGGATGCTGGAGGACGGTGGCCACGTTCTCGCGCACGCACTCCAGGCCAATCCGCTGTACCGGCACGCCACCGAACAGCACCTCGCCCCGGTCCGCCGGGTACATGCCCAGCAGCACCTGCACCAGGGTGGATTTGCCGCCACCGGAGGCCCCCACCAGGGCCACCTTCTCCCCCGCTGCCACTTTCAGGGAAATACCGCGCAGGATGTAGTCGTCTTCGTAGCGAAAATGCAGATCCCGCAGTTCCAGCCCCACGGTGCGCTGGCCCTGGAAGGGATTCTCCAGTTGTGGGTAGCGCGGTTCCTCGCGCAGGCCGAACAGTCGATTCACCCGCTGCAGGGCCGCATTGGCGGCGTAGAAGTTATACTGCATGTTGAGCACCTCCTGCACCGGCGTCAGCATAAACCACAAATAGCCGAAGACGGCGAACATCATGCCGATACTGAGATCGCTGAACAGCACCGTGAGCATGGCCGCGGCCCGGAATACATCGACGCCGAACTGGAACAGCACGAAACTGGTGCGGCTGGCGGCCTCGCTGCGCCATTCGAAGCGGGTAGCATGGTTGCGCACCTGCCGGGCGCGGTCGTCCAGCTGATGGAGGTAGTGATCCTCGCGGTTGGCGGCGCGGATCTGGTGAATCGCGTCCAGGGTCTCGGCGAGGCTATCCTGAAAGACCTCGAAGGCGGCATTCTCCCGGCGCTTGAGCTCCTTGACCTTTTTGCCGATCTTGGCCGTGAAGAAGATCACCATGGGGTTGAAGCACATGATCAGCAGCGCCAGCTTCCAGTGCACCCAGAGCAGCACGATGGCAGTGCCGAGAACGGTCAGGCTGGCGACCAGGAAGCGGCTGATGCTGGGGCCGAGGAAGCGATCCACCGTGTCCAGGTCGGTGACCAGATGGCTGGTGACCCGGCCCGAGCCCAGGGTCTCGTACTCCACCATGGCGATGCGGCGCAGGCGATCGATCAGGCGGTGGCGGATGCGGTAGACCACGTCCTTGGAAACCTTGGAGAACTCCCGTGACTGCGCCACGTTGAGCCCCAGGGCGGTGGCCCGCATGAGAAAGGCGAGCACCACCATGACGGCAATGTAGAATACCGGCCCGTGCCAGGCCGACGGGAAGATGGACTGAAAGACCGGCAGCACCGGCCCGGGCTTGTCCAGGAGGATTTCGTCCACCAGCACCGGCAGCAGCAGGGGAATCGGCACGCTGACCAGGGTGGCGAGCACGGCAATGATGTTGGCCTTGATCAGACGGGACTTGTGCTTGAGCGCCAGGTCGAAGAGCTGACGCCAGGTATAGCCCGGCGCTGCCGCGCTATCCTTGCGACCATCAACCGATTTGAGGGTGGCACGTTGAGACTGCAATCGACCTCCGCCGAGACAACGGGTTTATCGGTACTATTCTATTCGGGTGGGATTTTGGATTAAAAACCCTTTTGGACAATTCACCCCACTACTTTTGCATCAAACCGGGGAAGGAACTTGGAATACTTTTGCGACTATCACCCCAATGATAACGCCAAGTGGCATTGCCAGAGCTGCCAGCTCCACTACTGCACCAGCTGCATGCCGGATGCCGACCTGCGGGCCCAGCGTGGGTTCTGTCCCCATTGCGGCAAGACGCTGCAATACCGCGGCGCTGCCGGCCAAGTGGAACCGTTCTGGAATCGGCTCCCGGCCTTTTTCCGCTACCCGCTGGGACGCGACCCGCTGCTGCTGATCGCCATCTGCACCCTGGTACCGATGATCCTCAGCGCCAACCTGATCGGCATTGGCGTGAGCCTGTTCCTGTTCTTTGCCCTGTTCAAGTACATCTACCGCATCATCGAGCACACCGCCGAGGGGCATTTGACCCCACCGGCCCTGGCCGAGGCCTTCTCCGGGGGTGGCTTCGCCATCGTCCTGAAACAGTTTGCGGTGTTTTTCCTCATGGGCGGGCTGGTCTTCACCGCCGGTCTGGTGGGCGGCCAACCCCTGGCGGTGACGGCCATGCTGTTCCTGCTGCTGGCGATGCCCGCCAGCGTGATCGTGCTGGCCATGGAGCAGGATGTGATCGCCGCCATCAATCCCCTGCACCTGATGACCCTGATGGCCCGGATCGGCTGGCCCTATATCGTGCTCTATGCCCACCTGTTCCTGATGATGCTGGTGGGCGGTGCCATCCAGGACTTTGCCCTGAGCCATTTCAGCCCGCTGATCGGCCAGCCGGTCGCCGGTTTCGTGAACAGCTATTTCATGCTGATCTTCTTCCACATGCTGGGTTATCTGGTTTTCCAGTATCAGGACGAGCTGGGTTTTGCCAGCGACCACCAGGACGGGGAAACCCTGCAGAACGCCCACCGCGACCGGGGCAAGCGTCTCGATGCCGACATCGACATGGCGGTGAAGGACGGGGAATACGACAAGGCCCAGAACCTGTTGGTCGAAGCCCTCAAACGCAGCCCGGGCAACACCCTGCGCCTGCAGCAGATGTACCGTCTGGCCACGGCCCGCAACGATCGCGCCACGCTATACAAGCAGCAGCACCGCCTCCTGCCCTGGCTGGTGCAGCAACAGGCGGGCGAAGGTCTGGCCGATACTCTGCGTGCGCTGTATGCCGCAGATCCGGACTTCAAGCTGGACGACCCGCGCCTGGCCTATCAATGCGCCCAGGTGCTCTACAACCAGGGGGAGTACAAGCTGCTGATTTCACTGCTGCGGGATTTCCATAAGCGCTTCCCGGAATTCGAGGATCTGCCCGGCGCCTACCTGCTGGTGGCCAAGGCCCTCGCCAATGGCTATCAGCGCTGGGACAAAGCACGGGCCTTTCTGCAGTTCATTGTGAAGAAGTATCCGGAGCATTCACTGGCGAAGCTGATGCCGCATTATCTGAAGCAGGTGGAGGCGAAGCAGCCCCTGGAGCCCCCGCGTCGGACGTCGGACGCCTGACGTCACAGCGCCTGAGTCCCCGGCGGTACCCACTGCTCCAGCAGTTCCCGGTACTGCCGCACCTTGCTTTTCATCTCGCGCTTCTCGAACTCTGTGATCAGCAGCCGGCAGGCTTCTTCCTTGAGGATGGTGGCGTCGGTCTGCCTGAGGCGGTCGAAGGCTTTCTCCGCCACCTTGAGGTCACCGCTGCGCAGGGCGGCGAAGAGGATCTTGTTGTGGGCTTCCGGGCCCAGGCCGTGGGGGTCCGGGCTGAGGCGGAGGAATTCATCCCAGAGCGTAAACAGCCGCTCACTCTGATTGGTGCGCAGGCAGAACTCCAGCATCTGCTGGGTGCGCTCGCGATAGGCCGCACTATCGGGCTTCAGCTTGGCCAGGTGGTAGAGATGCTCGAGCAGAACCAGGCGCTCCGGATAACGCTTGTGCAGCGCCTCAAACTGCAGGCGGGCGCGCTCGAATTCAAAGTGGGCCAGATCCGCCATGGCTTGCCCGTACTGGCGCCGGAACTGCTGCTCCTGTTCCATCTCCGTGGGGTCAAAAAACTCCTCTTTGACCTGTAGCCAGCTCTTGCCGAACAGCCAGACCAGCCCGGCACCGGCAGCCAGTCCCCCGGCGTGGGCCATATAGGCAATGCCGGTGGCCCCGGCCGCCCAGTAGTCATAGAGCTCCTTGCCGATCCACAGGGGCAGCATGGCCAGCGCCGGCGCCCGGAAGTAGCCCATGTAAAAGCCGAGAAAATAGAAAAAGCGGATCGACTGGCGCCCGAAGATGGCGACGTACATCCCCATCAGCCCCGAGATGGAACCGGATGCGCCAACCAGGGCCACGTTGGAGCCCCAGGCCATGCCCGCATGGGCCAGACCGGAGGCCACCCCGCATAACAGATAGGCCAGCAGAAAACGCGGGCCGCCCAGCGCCCGTTCCACGGTGAAGCCGAGAAGAAAGAGAAAGACCATGTTGCCGATCAGGTGCGCCCAGTTGCCGTGCAGGAACTGGTAGGCGATCAGATCGGCCGGTTCGATGTCGTCGGGAATCAGGCCAAAGGCCCGGGCGCTGAGACGGTCCAGGTAGTGGGTCTGGATTTCGGCCCGCGCCTCCTTCCAGGCAGCAAATTCGCCCACCTGCCAGTACAGCTCCCCGTTCTCGCGAGCATAGCGGTAGAAGCCGTCATCCATGAGCATATTGACCGCCAGCCAGACCTTATCGTTCTGCTCCATGGCCTGGCGCACCCGCTGCAGCTGGTCCACGGCATCAGCGCCATGCAGATTGACCTCCCGCTGCAGGTAACTCTCATAGACCGGGGCCTCCTGCTCCAGCAGGCCGGCCTCCTGATACTGCTGCAGGGCCGCGGTCAACAGCTGTTCATCGTCCCCCTGGTAGAACACAAAAACACAGAAGTTGATCAGGATCAGCGCCAGGGTGATCCAGGGCGGGCGTTTCCAGTCGATCTGGCGTTCTACGGGGATAACAAGCATGGATGGTTACGTTTTCGCAAAATTTAAGGTTTTAAAAAGGTTGCAACCTTAGCATAGCCGCTGATTCAGGGCTTGGAGTTGCTGTTTTGGCGTCGGACGTCCGACGAAAAAGCGTAACCGTCATGTTGTATTCATCAATCCGGCCCAGGGTTGGAAAAGGCCGTGCCCGATTTCGCCATTTTTGCGTCGTGATCGGGCCGGGTTCCATGCAGGGTTTGGTCAGGTCCCTGGTGTTGAATAGAAAGGGTCGAAAGCCAAACACGAGGACATTGCCATGACACTGCATCGACCCTTTTCCGCCATGCTTGCCGGTTCCGGCCTGCTCGCGGCCACATTGATGACAGCCTGTGTGGGCCCGGCCCCGGACATGAGCGGCCAGAGCGAACTGGCCGCGGTGGCCCCGGCGCCCGAGACCCCGCCCATGGCGGTCAAACCCGACAACACGCCGTCCGACCAAAGCCCAATTGAATCGGAGATGGCAACAAGCAATGCTCAACCCTCGGCGCCCGGCGCCCCATCCGAAGAGGAAGCAGACATGACTGTATTGGTCCTGGAAAACCCCGAACTGCTGGCCAAAGCCGCGCCACTGCCCCATCCGGGACAGGACGATACCACCGCCACCCCCGAAAAACCGGCGCAAACCCGCTTCCAGTTCGGTTTCGACGAACACAGCCTGAGCGATCAGGACAAGGCCGTGCTGCGTGAACACGGTCGCTTCCTGGCCGCCAACCCGGAATACCGCATGGAAGTGGCGGGCCATACCGATGCCCAGGGCCCGGACGCCTACAACCAGTTCCTTTCGCGCCTGCGGGCCACCGCGGCCGCTCGCATCCTCAAGGAAGCCGGCGCACGCCCGGAGCAGATCGAAATCCTCGGCTTCGGCAGCGAGCAACCTGTCACCGAGGATCCGACCGCTGGTGCCAACCGCCGCATCGAATTGCACTATCAGACCAACCAGATTGCCGTAGCGCCCTGAACCTTCCCGAGTGCTCTCCCTTCGCTCTCGTTTGGGCTCCCGTTTGGGGGCCCTTTTTTATGGTTCTTCGCACTTCAGTGTGAAAGGCGCTTTCGAATGCTCTCCTCCGAGGCCAAACATACCCCGTCATACCCGCGAAGGCGGGTATCCAGAGCGGCAAACCGCCAATCTGGAAGCCACATGCCCTGGATCCCCGCCTTCGCGGGGATGACGGATTGGGCTGTCATGAAAGCGCAGGCGGTCGCGTTCTTGACCCTCTGGCAGCGTTCACTCCAATCCGCGACGAACCTTTTTATTCCCCATGCCGCCCCCTTTCGCGATTGATCCAGCTCAAAACCCCGGGGATTCAGCTGTGCTCGAATAGGTGCGTGACTCAACCAACAAGGAGGTTGTCACCATGACCCCACACACCCGTATCCCCGAAGTCGGACTCCCCGATAGCGAACGGCGTAACTCGCCGGTCGCCGCGGAGGGCGACGAAGAACTGGAATTTCTCTGCCAGGAAGATGCCGATGAACCGATATGTTACTTCAACGGCAGTGCCTACAAAGATGGGGAATTCGTGCGCAGTGACCGTCAGCTACTGAAATGCCGCCGCGGACTCTGGGTCCCGGTCAGCGGCGGGCGTTAAAGGGGCCGCACAGGCCCCTGGACAGCATTAATCCAAAAGGTGCGGGCGAAGTTCTTCGGGACGCGTCAGATGCCCCAGGTCCTTGTGAACCTCGCGCCGCACCCGCTGTTCCACCTCGCCCGGCAACTCACTGCGGATAATGCCCAGAAAGCGGGGTTCGGCGCACAGCACGAGTTCGTCATAGTCCTGCTCGTGGGCCGCCTTGCGCAGATGCTCGGCGATTCGCTTGGCGAACTGGTGCGCCTTGATCTTCTTGAAATGCTGCTCATCGCCAAGATCGTGACTGCCGCGCAACGCCCCACCGACGCCACGCCCACCCCGATCGGATGACAGATCCTGTTCCCGCAGGTGCGCCTCCGGATTGACCAGACAATCCTTTTCCTGCAATTCTCCCTGACGCCCGGCCTGTTCAAAGATCCGGGCTTTCTCGGTATCCATGATCACGACCCATGTTGGTTTCATCGCTGCGGCCCTCCTATTGCCTTCTCCCAAAATAGGTCGTGAAATGGTCGAGGGATTTGACCAGCGTCAATTCCTCCTGAGGTAGCGATCGACTGATCCACGGATTCGTATTTGTACGTATCCTGAAAGCGCATCACTTGAGAATCATTATCAGGACCTGTATACACAGGGCTCTGTTTTTTATAACAATTCAGCAATATTTCTAGAGGCGCCGGGGAGAACCCGCATTGGCGCCTCTTATTCACCACAGAAGCGCGGGCCTGTCATGCAATGCCTAGGCCCCTATCGAATTCTGTATACTGCGTGACCCCTGACTCACCCGACCGGAAACGGACGCAATGAAAACAGCCACTAGATTTATCATCGTCATCGTTGTTTTGGGCCTGATCCTCGGCGGCATCTTCGGGTACAAGATGTACCAGTTCCAGCAGATGCAGGCCAAGTTCTCCCAGCCGCAGCCACCGGCGAAGGTGGAAGCCACCCGCGTGGAGCAATCCTCCTGGACGCCCGCCACCAAGGCCGTGGGCAGCACCCGGGCGGTGAACGGTATCGCCGTGGCCAATGAAGTGCCCGGTGTGGTCAAGGAACTGCAATTCGAGTCCGGTCAGCAGGTCGAAGAAGGCGACGTGCTGGTGCGCCTGGATGCGGCCACCGACCGCGCGGCCCTGAACACGCGCAAGGCCGAGGCCCAGTTGGCTCGCCAGGAATTCCAGCGTTTCACCAACCTGCTGCCGAAGAAGGCGGTCTCCCAATCCCAGTTCGACGAGGCCAAGGCCAACTATGAAGCGGCCAAGGCCCGGGTGGTCGAGGCCGAAGCCCAGCTGGAGAAAAAAGTCATCCGGGCGCCGTTCAGTGGCATCGTCGGGCTGCGTCAGGTGGACCTGGGCGAGTTCCTGAGCGTGGGTCGGCCGATTGTCGAGATCAACATGCTCGACCCCATGTACGTGGATTACACCCTGTCCGAGAAGGAGCTGGCCAACGTCAAGGTGGGCGACCGGGTGGAGGTGACCGTCGCGGCCTACCCCGATCAGGTCTTCACCGGCACCGTCAGTGCCATCAACAGTTCGGTGAACGCCCAGAGCCGCACTGTGCAGCTGCGAGCGACCCTGAAAAACCCCGAGAGCCAGCTGCGACCGGGCATGTTCGCCAACGTATCCACCATCCGCGACCAGCAGCGCGAACTGCTGACCATTCCGCGTACCGCCATCTCCTACAACACCTATGGCGATTACGTCTACTTGATCGCCGAGAACGATCAAGGCCAGTTGGCTGCACAGCGCCGTAGCGTCAAGACCGGCGAAACCCGTGACGGCCAGGTGGAAATCCTGGAGGGCCTCAAGGCCGGTGATCGCGTCGTCAACGCCGGCCTGCTGCGGCTGCGCAATGGTCAGCCGGTGGAGGTCCAGGACAAGCAGGAGAAAGACAAGCAACAGAGCACCGCTGAATCCGAAGCCAACGCCAAGGGAGCGGCCAGCTGATGCGATTTACCGATATATTCGTCCGTCGCCCGGTGCTGGCGACGGTCGTCAGTCTGCTGATACTGCTGCTCGGGCTGCGCTCGACCCTGGAAATGGAGGTGCGCCAGTACCCCGAGCTGGAAAGCACCAAGGTCACCGTGACCACGGCCTATCCCGGGGCCAGCTCCGAGCTGGTGAAGGGGTTTGTGACCACGCCCTTGCAACAGGCCATTGCCGAGGCGGAGGGTATCGATTTTCTGACCTCCACCAGCTCCCAGGGTGTCTCGGTCATCGAGGCGCAGATGGACCTGAACTACGACGCCAATGATGCCCTGTCGGAGATCCAGGCCAAGGTAGCCAGTCAGCGCAACGTGCTGCCTGAAGACGTGGAGGATCCGGTGATCTCCTCGGAAACCGGCGACAGCACCGCGTTGATGTACATCGCCTTTTACAGCGAAACCATGCCGGTACCGCAGATTACCGACTACCTGACCCGGGTGGTGCAGCCCAAGCTGCAGGCCCTCGCCGGCGTCGGCAAGGCGGAGCTGCTGGGACGCACGTTCGCCCTGCGCATCTGGATCGACCCCCAGCGCCTGGCCAGCATCGACATGACCCCCCAGGAGCTGGTGCAGATCCTGCGCGCCAACAACGTTCAGGCCGCGGTGGGCAACACCAAGGGTGAACTGGTGAAGATCAACCTCACCAGTAACACTGATGTGTCCAGCGAGGAAGAGTTCCAGGATCTGGTGGTCAAGGAGGTGGACGGCAGCATCATCCGCCTCAAGGACATCGCCCGGGTGGAACTGGGCTCCCAGGACTACGAAAGCCTGACCATGTACAAGGGCCAGCCCTCGACCTACGTGGCGATCAATCTCGCCCCCGGCGCCAATCCCCTGGACGTGGCGGCGCGGGTGCGTAACGCCCTGCCCGACATCCGCTCCCAGCTGCCGGAAGCGCTCAAGGTGGAACTGCCCTACGACGCTTCGGAATTCATCGAGGACTCCATCGACGAGGTGGTCAAGACCATCATTGAAGCGGTGGTGATCGTGCTGGTGGTCATCTATCTGACCCTGGGCTCGATCCGGGCTGCGGTGGTGCCGTCGGTGGCAGTGCCGCTGTCGCTGATCGGCGGAGCCTTCCTGATGCTGGTGATGGGGTTCTCCCTCAACCTGATGACGCTGCTGTCGATGGTGCTGGCCATTGGTCTGGTGGTGGATGACGCCATCATTATCGTCGAGAACGTCCACCGACACATCGAGCAGGGTGAATCAAAATTCCAGGCGGCGATCAACGGTGCCCGGGAAATGGCCACCCCCATCATTGCCATGACCACCACCCTGGTGGCGGTCTACGCCCCGATCGGGTTCATGAGCGGGCTGGTGGGTTCGCTGTTCACCGAGTTCGCGTTTACCCTGGCGGGCACCGTGGTGGTATCCGGCATCGTGGCCCTAACGCTCTCCCCCATGCTCTCGGGCAAGGTGCTCAAGCCCCACGGCCAGCAGGGCTGGTTCGAGGAAAAGGTGGAACACTTCTTCAACGGCCTGGCCTCCGGCTACAAGAGCGCCCTGACCTCGGTCACCGAAACCAAATCGGTGGTGGTGTTCTTCGCGCTGGTCACGCTGGCCGCCATCTACCTATTCAACACCCTCAGCAAGAGCGAACTGGCGCCCACCGAGGACCAGGGCATCATCTTCTTCCAGGGTGAGGCCCCGCAGACGGCCACGCTGGAGTACATGGAAACCTATGCCGAGGACATGCAGACCATCATGGAAGACCTGCCCGGCTACGATGAGAGCTTCATGCTGCTGGGTGTCCTGGCTCCCAACAAGGTCTTCGGTGGTTTCAAGATGGAGCCCTGGAGCCAGCGGGAAATTTCCCAGTTCGAGGTGCTGCCGCAACTTCAGCAGCAACTGGGTAACGTCACCGGGCTGAAAACCGCCGCGTTCGCCCGCCCCTCGATTCCGGGGACCGGCGGTGGCCTGCCGTTCCAGTTTGTCATCACCACCGGCAGTTCCTACGAGGAGCTGGATACGGTGGCGGACAAGATCCTCGGCAACGCCATGCAGAGCGGCAAGTTCATGTTCCTGCAGAAGTCGATCGAGATCGACCGGCCCCAGACCAAGGTCCTGGTAGACCGGGAACGGGTGGCGGATCTCGGTCTGTCGATGGCGGATGTGGGTCAGGCCATGGCGAGCATGCTGGCCGGCGGCAATATCAACCGCTTCAACATGGAAGGCCGCTCCTACGAGGTCATCCCGCAGGTGGAGCGCTATGCCCGTGCCGACGAGCAGAAACTGGACGAATACTACATCCGGGCCGACTCCGGCGACCTGGTGCCCCTGGGCAGCGTGGTCAGCTTCGAGCGCAGCGTCGAGCCCTCGCGGCGGACGCAGTTCAGCCAGCTGAACTCGGTCACCCTGGAAGGGGTGCCCAAGCCGGGTGTGGCCATGGGGGACGCGGTGTCCTATATGGAAGGCCAGGCGGCGGAGATCTTCCCGCAGGGCTTCACCTATGACTACATGGGGCAGTCCCGCCAGTACAAGCAGCAGGGCAGCGCCCTGATGGTGACGTTCTTCCTGTCGCTGCTGGTGATCTACCTGGTGCTGGCCGCCCAGTTCGAGAGCTGGCGCGATCCGTTCATCATCCTGGTATCGGTGCCGCTGTCAGTGGCCGGGGCCATGGCGTTTATCGCCCTGGGCTTCACCAGCATGAACATCTATACCCAGGTGGGTCTGATTACCCTGATCGGGGTGGTGGCCAAGAACGGCATTCTGATCGTGGAGTTCGCCAACCTGCTGCAGGTGGACCGCGGGCTCAACAAGCATGACGCGGTGATCGAGGCGGCGGCCATTCGTCTGCGGCCCATCATCATGACCTCGGTCGCCCTGATCGTGGCCATGGTGCCGCTGCTGATCGCGCTCGGTCCCGGTGCCGAAAGCCGCTTCGCCATAGGCCTGACCGTGGCCACCGGCCTGGGCATCGGTACCCTGTTCACCCTGTTCGTCCTGCCCACCTTCTACATCCTGCTGGCGCGGGATCATCAGAAGGAGCAGGCGGAGGCGGAGCAGCAGCCGCAACTGCCGGACGACAGCGACTCCCGGCCGCAGGAGGGCTAGTCGCCTGAAAGCGTCGGACGTCTGAGCCCAGACCTCCGGCGCTTTATTCCTTCCCCCTACGCCCCGTAGGTCTTCTCCAGATACTCCACAATCGCGGCGGATTCGAACAGCTTCTCGCCGGTATTGGGATCTTCCAGATAGGGCACCTGCACACGCTCGTGCTCGGCAAAGAAGTCTGCCCGTTTGCCGGGTTTGCGTGGCTTATAAGTGCCGGGCCGCAGACGGCGTTTCGCGGGGCCTATCTCCCCTACTTCTTCCTTGCCCAGGTTGTGCAAATGGTAAGGAATCTCCAGCTCACAGAGATTTTCCCGAACCAGGCGCGAGTACGGGCTGCCCTCGAAACTCCACAGATGCAGGGGCTGCTCCGGGGCCTTCGCTGCCCGGGCCCGAATGCCCCGCAGTCCACTGGCTGCCGTGGCCAGGCTGCCCAGAGGCGGATGGTAGGGGCGCATGCGGTAATACTTGGGGGTGGGCCGTTTCAGGTAAGTCTGGAACAGGTACTCCACAATGTCGGCGGATTCATAAAGATGGGTGCCCGTATTTTCGTCCACCAGCAGCGGAAACTGCTGTTTGCCGCCAATGCGCTCGGCTTCCGGGCGAAAGCGCTTGCCACCCTTGGGGCAGGGCCGGATGTCCACGTCCAGATGCAGGGCCGACAACGCTTCACGCACCCGCCGGCAGAACGGACACCCTTCCATGTCATAAAGGATCAGGGGCTTGTCCGGCTGTGCGGCCGGCTTGACCACCATGCAACCGCGCCAGGCGTTGAGGGAGGAATTGACGACTGATCCCAGAACACGCAACGAATGGATAACAGGTTGTGACATGGGTTTTAACGCTCCTCGACAACAGTGCAGGCGCCAATGTGGCACAGCGCCGGGCAAAAAAGAAGCCACTGGTGCCGCCCGACGCGGAATGACCCCATTTCACGGATAGGCGGCTGCCTGTTCAGATCAGCGATTTGACGTTAGGCTGCCATTGAATCGAGAACCGGTTTCACCCTGCTCCCACATCAAGGAGACGATGTCCATGAAGCTTGTTTTCCAGCAGCTCGCCCGGGGCGCCGCCGCGACCCTCCTGCTCTTTACGCTCAGTGCCTGCGTCTTTCTGGAACCCGGCGCGCCCTCGGACGCGCCCTATGGCCGCTGGGGGGCCACTATACCCAGCGGCAACGCCCTGGCACTCAAGGCCTATCTCACGCTTTGGGACGATCCCAACCATTATCGCTTCAGCAAGGTCTACGAACAGGCGCAAGCCGCCCCCAAGCCTTACGTGGAGAAAGGGACCTGGACCCTGGAAGAGCAGGCATCCGGCCTCGGGTTAATTCACCTGAAGCCTTCGGAAGAGGGGCAGGAAAAGTGGTTTCAGCGCAACGCCGATGGCAGCCTGCAGTGGCTCAATGCCGACGGCACGCCACGGCAGCCGATGGACGACTACCGGCTGCCACGGGTGGAGAAGTGATCAGACCCCGAGCACCAGGGCGTTCTGGATGGTCATGACAATGGCGATCAGGGTGCCCAGCCAGGTGCCGACGATGCCCCAGAAACGCCCGGGGTGCGCCCCGCCCCGGCTTTCGTACATGCCCCAGGCATGGGCGAAGCGGCTGAGCACGAACATCAGCCCGGCCAGATGCACGCCCCACACCGGAACGCCATTGAGTTCGCCAACAAACAGGATGATGAGGAATATCGGGGTGTATTCCACGAAATTGGCGTGGGCCCGGATGGCGGTCTGGAAGTCACGGTCACCGCGGTCTCCAAGGCCGGTTTTGGTGCCACGACGAAAAACAGTCACACGGTAGGCAAGGAAGAGGGCCATCAACCCCAACACTGAGGCGTAGATGGCGGTAATGGGTACTACCATTCGATGAACTCCCGATTCAGGCTTTCTTGATGGCGCGGACGATGCCCAGCAGGACGAGGGCGCCGATGGTCGCGGTGACCAGTTCCCCGATCACGCTGGTGGAGGTGAGCCCCAGGAGTGTAAACAGGAAGCCGCCGACGAACGAGCCCACAATACCGACACCGATATTGCCAAAAACGCCGAATCCGCCGCCCTTAAAGATCACGCCCGCGAGCCAGCCCGCCAGAGCGCCGATGATCACGAAGCCGATCAGTTCCATGCCACCTCCTGAGTCCTGTGTACCGGGCAGCTTGCCAGCGGCCTGCCCCGACGGGACTTTACCGCAGCCCGTGCGACGATGCCACACGGGCCCGGAGATCTCAGAAACTGTCTTCTTCGCTCAACGCGTCGGCATGGGGCTCACCCTGGGCATCCAGGTGCACGCGGATAACCATGGGCCGACAGCACACCTGGCAATCCTCGGTGTACACCTGATCCCCGGCGCTACTGTCGACCATGATCTCCAGCGATTCCCAGCAATAGGGGCACTGGACCGGAACGCTGTCGAGTCCCAGCATGCACTGACGTTACGCGGTCTGGCGGTAATCGACTTCCACTTTCAGGTCATCACGCAGCACTTCGGGCCCGACCACCATCCCCTCGTCTTCCATATTGGGGAACACGGCCAGGGCAATGCCATCGCGACGCATGCCGGGCAGCCAGCGATCGAACCAGCGATCCAGGGCAATCGACACCGGCGAGCAATCGGCCCAGTCGCCGTCGATCCAGTCGCTGGCCAATTCCGCGGACGGCCAGACCGGCAGGCACTCTTCAGAATCGGAGGACATCATCACCCAGCCCTTCTTGCTGCGCAGCGACCAGACTTCTCCGGTTTGCGCCACCGTCTCCAGGAAAAACTGGTAACGGTCATCGGCGGAACGTTGGAGCAGGGAAAGCTTCGTGGGAGCGGTCATTGGAGTCTTCATGGTGCCCTCCTGAAGGCAGAGGTCATTGAAATGCGACGCGGGAAGTCGCAAGTTGTCCGACAGCATGGGATACTTCAGCGCCGGAGAAGAGTTGCCAGTCGCCACACACAATGCTATTTACGGCATCGTAATGCCGGCGGATCGTCTTGGCATGGCCGCTGGCAACTCCTTTAAATATACACACAAATCGTGACTCCGCGACAATCACCGATTCGGATGTGACTATGCTCTCATTTCTACCCGGTCCGGTCCTGGGTGTGCTTGCCAGCCTCCTGTTGGCCATCAACACGGTGTTCTGGTGCACCCTGCTGTACATCCCGGCTGTGCTCAAACTGATCATTCCCCTCAAACCCTGGCGTGTGCTTTGCACCCGCGTCATCATCCTGATCTCCGAAGCCTGGGTGGGCTGTAACACTGCCTGGATGCGCCTGACCCAGAAAACCGAGTGGGAAGTGGAAGGCCTTGAGCACGTCAAGAAAGAAGGCTGGTACCTGGTCCTGAGCAATCACCAGAGCTGGGTCGACATTTTCGCCCTGCAGCACGTGCTCAACCGCAAGGCCCCGTTCCTGAAATTCTTCCTCAAGCAGGAACTGATCTGGGTGCCGGTGATCGGCCTGGCCTGGTGGGGCCTGGATTTCCCCTTCATGAAACGCTACTCGAAGGCCTATCTGGAGAAACATCCGGAGAAGAAAGGCCAGGACATGGAAACCACCCGCAAGGCCTGCGAGAAGTTCAAGACCACGCCGGTCAGCGTCATGAATTTCGTGGAGGGCACCCGCTTCACCCGCGCCAAGCATGACCGACAGGGCTCGCCCTACAAGAACCTGCTCAAGCCACGGGCAGGCGGGACCGCCTTCACCCTGGATGCCATGGGGGATGCCATTTCCACTCTGCTGGATGTCACCATCGTGTATCCCGGCGGCGCGCCCACCCTGTGGGATTTCATGTGTGGCCGGGTGAGCAAGATTCACATGCTCATTCAGAACATCCCCATTCCCGAGACACTGGTTCAGGGGGACTACGCCAACGATCCCCATTATCGCGAGCACATCCAGAGCTGGATCAATGACCGCTGGGAGCAGAAGGACGCTCTGATCGACCGCCTGCTGGAAGCGGAACGGGCGACTGCCTGAGTCCATGTATATCGGTCTGGACACGCTCGCCCTGTGGTTTCTGATCGGCTTTGGCCTGTGGTACTGGTGGCGGGCCAAGGCGATCAACGAGGTGGCGCTGGCCGCTGCACGGGACGCCTGCGAGCGCATCGATGTGGTGCTGCTCGATCAGAGCGTCTACTTGCGCGGCCTCGGGTTCGGCCGCGACGACCATGGCCGGTTGCACATACGCCGGACGTTCCACTTCGACTTCACTGCCACTGGCGAAAGCCGTTACCGCGGCCAGATCATACTGCTCGGCATGCGCACCGAGCAGGTCAGCTTCCAGCCACACCGCTTCTGAGGTCGCGACCTATCGCTTGCCCATGATGGTCCCCTGTGCCACGGCGCAGACAAACGGCGCCTGTCCCTCGCTCTCCACCCAGATATCGCACTGACAGGTGGCGATTCGCGAACCGCTGGCCGCGGTTCTGGCCTCCGCCCGCAGCCGCTCGCCCCGGGCGGGTTTGACGTAATTGACCTTGAATTCCACCGTCACCGCATCGCCAAAATGGCTGCCGCCAGCAAAGGTCAGCGCATTGTCTGCCAGATAGCTCAGCACACCGCCATGCACGTAGCCGTGCTGCTGAAACAGCTGCTCGGTGACGTCGAGGGTGAGCGTGGCTTGGCCCGGTTCAAAAGCCGAAAGTTCCGCGCCCAGCCAGCGGCTGAACGGTTGCGCATCCAGAATGCGGCGCCCCATGGCGAGCATGTCCTCCATCGCTCGCTCCTATTGCCGTTCGCTGACATACATAGTGATGGTCGCCTTCACCACCGCCTCGCCCTTGCGATCCCTCACCACGACCTCCACGGGCACATCCCCCCGACTGGTGGCCAAATCGCCGTGGCAGGCTTCCCCCACCAGATCGGTTTTGGCCTTGGCGAGGTAGTCGATGGTCATGCCCTTGGGGATCCAGCGCAGGTTCGACGGCAGGCTCGCTTCCATCAACGTACCGGCCGCCAGTTCACACAGGTTGCCCATGGCCAGGGCATGTACTGTCCCCAGATGGTTTTCCACAGCCCGACGTTTGCTCATTCTCCAGACACTGCGCCCCGGCTCCAGGACTTCGACTTGCGGACGAATATTGCGAAAATACGGCGCCTTGAAGCACAGCGCGCGTGAAAACAGCGCACGACCACCCGGCCAGCGGGTGAAGGTGCGATAGAGACGATAGGTTGGCGAACTGGCAGACATGGCCTAACCTCATATTAGAATTACATTCTAGAACAGGATTCTATTTTTATGGCGAACAGTCAAGCCCGAGGCGAAAAACGCCGGCAGGAGATTCTTCAGGCCGCCCTGGCCTGCTTTCTCGAACAGGGGGTCGAGGCCACCACCATCGAGATGATCCGGGAACGCTCGGGCGCGAGTATCGGCAGCCTTTACCACCACTTCGGTAACAAGGACCGCCTGGCCGCCACGCTGTTCATTCAGGGTCTGCGGGACTACTCCGGACGATTGCAGCAGGCGCTGGCTGACGACCCCGATGCCGAAACCGGCATTCGCCTTATGGTGACAAGCTACATTGACTGGGTGGTGGAGAATCCCGACTGGGCCCGCTTTATTTTCACGGCCCGGCGCCAGGTGATTCAGGGCGAAGCTGCGGAGGAGCTAAAGGCGGACAATCGCCGGCAGTTCAGCGCCATTCGCGAGTGGCTGCAGCCAAGGATCGAGGCGGGCCAGCTCCGTGCGGTACCGCTGGAGCTGTTCCACGCGCTGGTCAACGGCCCGGCCCAGGATTATGTACGCAGCTGGCTGGCCGGGCGTGTACGGACATCGCCACTGGACTACCGCCAACCCCTGGCGGACGCCGCCTGGCGTTCTCTGGCACCGTAGCTAAAGGGTATAGAGCCGGTAAAGCCATACGGTGACGTAGACCATCACCACACGGACAAGGTAATCAACCAGAGCAATGACCGGCCCCTCTGTCTCCGCACCCGAGACGCCAGTAACCACCGCCAGCAACAGGTGGGTGGCCAGATAGGCACCGATCAGCACCCCGGTAATCACCGTCCAGTAACGCCGGCTGTCCCGCCAGCTGTTGGCCAGGGCATCGCTCACCACCTTGCCCCGGCAGACGATTTCAAACCCGGCAAAACTCAGTCGTGCCAGAATCGGCAGGGCCAGCAGCCCGACCAGCGACTGCAGGCTGGCCAGGATGGCGAAGGGTAGCAATACCAGCGCATTGAGAAAGATGGTGTGGAGCAGGGGCTGGGCGGGGACCTGCAGGCACTGCCACGGTGACAGTGGGGCTGCACGTCCGGTCAGCCCCATGAGATAACGGATAACGGCCACATCCATCCAGGCGGGCAGTGCCAGAAAGGCGATCAGCGCCAACAGGAGCGCGGCGCCGCCCTGGGGTGCCCCTTGCAGACCGCCGAACTGGATCGCCTTTTCCAGGCCGAAGAACAGTCCGGTCAACACTGCCAGCGTCAGCAGGTGCTGCCTGTAAAGCGTCCAGGCCTGTTGGAACGTTGCCTTCAAAGGGTTACCTCGCCGTCAATCCTGGCAAAACGGCAAGCCTACCCTCCGCAGCGCCGACAGGAAAGCCCTTCGCGGCGCGCGCTTCCCTGTCGGAATCTCAGGCACGGCGTCAACCCGGCTCAGTGGACGGCCGGCGATCGCCATTGAGGAACTTCGCCACGAACACGGAATGGCCGTACTCCTCGAAGGACCAACGGACCGCGTCGTTGATCACCTTCATCACTTCCTCGTAGGTGCCGAACAGTTCGGTGCTGATCCGGCCAGGCAGCACATCGACGTTGCCCTGCTGCAAACGATCGATCAGCTTCTTGATGGGTTCCTTGAAATCATTTCGTAACGGGTAGTAGCTAACTTCCACCGTGATATCCATGGTTCCTCCCTTGGATCCTCCACTGTGCGAGGTTGCCACCACGGCGTGGGGCGCCACCGGCGACAGGCCTCGCATGGCATTCGGGGCCAGATCGGTCAGTTTGTGACCCAGCCCAGAGTCCCCGATCCATCCTTTGCTTTAGGGTACGCAGATCGGGATGAAGCTTGGTGGTCTGCACTGACAGGTGATCCGGCAGCGTCCGCAACCGGAAGCCCCTGTCTTCAACCATGGAAACGCAATCTGCCTGCAATAACAAGGAGGCGAGAATGGTCCTGCGTCTGGTAATGAAACTGACCCTGATCGGGCTGCTGCTCGTGGGGTTGAGCGGCTGTATCGAGCGGGATGAAATCGCCCGGGTGGCGGATGCCGAGAACATCCACGTTACAACGGATGGCCGCCTGTTCGTGACCGGTGGCAAAAACCTCTACGAGATTCATCCGGACGGCAACGGCTACAGCGCCACCCCGCTGTACGACGGCGACTGCTACTTCCGTGGCCTGACCCAGAAAGACCAGTGGCTGTTCACCACCTGCCAGTCCGGCATCTGGTGGTGGAAAAGCAACCGCATCCTGGCCGCCGATCTCAGCAGCGGGCCCAATCCCGCGGTGGTCGAACTGAACAACGCCGACGGCGAGACCTTCAACAAGCTGCACCAGCCACACAGCCTGGTTTTCGCCCCCAGCGGCAAGCTGCTGGTGTCCGATTACGACGCCGTGCGCGACCGCGGCATCGCCCGCCTCACGGTGGATTTCTCCGGAACCCGGCCGGCCATCACCAGCGTCACCCCCGATGCCCTCTTCAGTGACTTCGGCATCCACTCACCCAACGAACTGAAAGTGGATGGCCGCTACCTGTACGTGGCCGACGGCAACAAGGTGCGCCGCATCCGCTACCGCAAGGACGGCTCCCTGCGCACCTATATCCTCGACTACCAGCAGAACCCGGTGCCCAACCGGCGCGTGGTTTTCGAAGGGGATCTGGCCACCGTGGTGGACGGCCTGCAACCCTGGTGCGGCGGCGTGATCCTGACCCAGTCCAACAGCGGCCAGATCAGCTATGTCAGCGCCACCTTCAACGACCAGAGCGGCCTCTACGATTTCAATACCGAGTACACCTCGCCGGCCTTTGGCTTTGATCACCCCAGCGGCGTGGCCATCGGCCAGACCCCGCTGTTCAACGGCAAAGACCTGCTAGTAGCTGAGAAAGGCTGGGTACGGGACTTCTACACTTCCCACGGTAACCAGCTCAGCCGCGTGCGGCTGGATTTCAACCTCAACGATCCGGCCACCTGCTCGGTGATCCAGGATACCCTGGCCAAGCGCTGAGCCGGTTTCCTCGGTGGGCGGGGCCCAGCGGTCAATGATTGCGTGACTCCCCAGAAACAGGGCCAGGGCCAAAGGCATGAGCAGATCCGCCCACCCCAGCCCGGGCCGTCGTACCGATTTCGCTGCCATCATGAGCTATTCCTCCTGTGCGATGAATAGCTCCATTCCACCACCCCACCCTGACCACAGCAGGCACCAACCCTGCGGTATGTCGGTTAAAAAGTGATGAATTCTGGCAATTGCGCCCGATCCCCTTGTGCTGCGGTGTGAGCATGTTTTACTTAGGGACGTCGGACGCAGCATGCGGTCAGTACAACCAGGGTCAAGCGGCTTTTACGTGAAACGTCGAACGTCCTACGTCAAACACTCCCGGCGTGCCGACCTCTATCACGCCGAAGCCAACGGAATAAGACCCCCAACACAGAATCTAACTCCCCATGAAAAAACGCATTGCCCTGATCGAAGACGAACCGGCCATCCGCGCCAACTACAGCGACGCCCTGCAGCGTCGCGGCTATGCCGTGGACGCCTATGCCGACCGGCCTTCGGCCTGGGAGGGGTGTCAGCGCAACCGGCCGGATCTGGCGATCATCGATGTGGGCCTGGGCGCGGATGTGGATGGCGGTTTTGATCTCTGCCGGGACCTGCGGGCCCAGTCGCCGACGCTGCCGATCATCTTCCTGACGGCCCGGGACGGGGAGACCGATTCGGTGCTGGGATTGCGCCTGGGCGCCGACGACTACGTCACCAAGGACATGAGCCTGGACCACCTGTTTGCCCGCATCGCCGCCCTGTTCCGCCGCGCCGAGGCCTATGCCGCCAGCAACGACAGCGCCGACGAAACCCTGCGGCGCGGCCGGCTGACGCTCAACCTCGACCGCCTGGTGGCGCAGTGGAATGAGCAGACGCTGGATCTCACGGTGACGGAGTTCTGGATGCTGCACGCCCTGGCCCGCCATCCCGGCCATATCCGCTCCCGGGAACAGTTGATGTCCGCGGCCAACACCGTGCTCGATGACAACACGGTGACCTCCCACATCAAGCGGATCCGGCGCAAGTTCACCCAGATCGACCCGGCGTTCGACGCCATCCAGACCGCCTACGGCATGGGCTACCGCTGGAACCCCCACGAAACCTGAGAGGCCCGAACCGGTGACGCTCAAGCGCCAACTCCTGATTCTGGGCCTGCTGACCCTGCTGATCCCGATCGCCGGGGTGGTCTTCGTGACCGAACTGGAAGACGCCCTGCGCAGCCAGGAGCAGCAGCGCCTGGCCCAGCGCACCGTGCAGTTCACCCGGCAGCTGGCTGGCTCACAGGCCCTGGCAACATTGTCCCCAGTCCCCACCGACGGCCGCATCCTGTATGCCCGGGCCCTGCCCCGGCGCCCGATCCTGGACGGTTACGGCGACGACTGGACCACCCACAGCGACCCCGACGCCCTGCCCAAACTGCGTAACGGCGGTGACGGCATTGGCTGGCTGGCCGGCATCTACGGCGACCAACTCTACCTGTACCTGCGAGCGCACCAGCCGCAGCCGGTCTACTACCATCCCGACGCCCCGCGTCAGGCGCACGACCAGCTGCGCCTCTATCGACGGGACCAGCGGGGCGAACTGCAACGCTGGACGGTGCGCACCCCCGCCCCGGGGTCGGTGACCGCCCGCGGCCCTGACGGCCCCGACCATCGGGTGCAGGGCACCTGGCAGGCACTGGGTGACGGTTACGCCATCGAATTGCGCATGCCATTGCCACATTTGGGCGATGGCTTCGGGTTTACCCTCTATCGAACCACCCCCGAAGGGCCCGCCCAGGCCAGCGACCAGTGGGGCCTGCAGGACGACCGGCTGCCAGTGTTCCGTCGTCCCCTGAACGTGGCTCCGGTTCTGGCACCCTTCCTGGAGCCGGGAACCGCACTGACGCTGATCGACCGCGAGGGCTGGATCATGGGACGGGAGCAGCAACCGTCGCCCCCGCGGAACGCCTTCGATTTCGATCAGGCCGGCGTCGATGACATTGGCCAGCAGATCCTCCTGCAGGGCCTGCGGACGCTGCTGGAGAGCCGCCAGCCCGACAGCCAGCCGCTTACGGATACCGGCCACCGCCTGGCTGGCCCGATCATCTCCCGGGCCATCGGCAGTGGTCAGCCGCAACAGGCCTATACCCGCACTGCCGACGAAGACGCCCCCGCGCTGACGGTCACCGCACCGCTGCCGGGCCGACCCGACCTGTGGCTGGTGGCGCGCCAGTCCACGGACGCCATCATCTCGCTCTCCAGCAATACCCTGGGGCGGGTATTGTCGGTGTCGGTCCTGCTGGTGGGTTTGCTGTTACTGGCTTTGGTGGGCTACGCCAGCTGGCTTTCCTGGCGCCTGCGTCAGCTGGGGCAACGGGTCAATGCCGCGGTGGACGCCGAGGGTCGGGTGCAGGGGGAATATCATCCGCTGCACAGTCACGACGAGCTTGGCGCGCTGTCCCGTCAGATCGGCCGGATGGTGGCCAACCTGCGCGGCTATACCGGCTATCTGGAGAGCTTTGCCAGCAAGCTCACGCACGAACTGAAGACGCCGCTGGCGGTGGTGCGCTCTTCGCTGGACAACCTGCGCCACAACGCCCCCAACGATTTGCAGCGGCCCTATCTGGAGCGCGCCGAACAGGGCGCCGAGCGGCTCAGCCGGATCCTTCACGCCATGAGTGAGGCCAGCCGCCTGGAACGCAGTATCGAGCATACCGAAACCGAACACTTCGACCTGGCCCAGGCAGTCAGCATGGCAGCCGAAGCCTATCGGGGGCTGGACGGGCGTATCGGGCATGAGGGACCGGAGTCCGGTCTGCCCGTGGACGGCGCCCCCGAACTGCTGATGCAGGCCCTGGACAAGCTGGTCGACAACGCCCGCGATTTCACACCGGCGGACGGCCGGATCACGATTCGCCTGGAGGGCAACGCGCGGGAAGTCCGCTTGAGCGTGGAAAACGACGGGCCGCCCCTCCCCCGGGAGCTGGGCAGCGAGATCTTCGAGTCGTTCGTCTCCCTGCGCGAGCGCACCGGCGATGACAGCCACCTGGGCCAGGGTTTGGTGATTGCCCGGCTGATCACCCAGTTCCATGGCGGAACCTTGACGGGGCGCAACCGGTCGAACGGTCAGGGCGTGATATTCACGTTGTCACTGCCGCTATGAGGAGGGGCCATGCGCAGCTTGATACTGGTTTCAATCCTGTTGGCGTTCGCGTTGCCAAGCGACGCCAGCCCCTTCGGCCATAGCCGGGAAGACCGGGCCGATGCCCGCTTGCGCCTGCACGGCGAGTGGGTCGCCCAGCGCCGGGAAGCGGCCCGCGAGGCCTGGCGGTTATGCCAGAGCAACCCCGAGCTCCGGAGCAAAGCCCTTCCCCTCTGTCTCGAACACCCCCGCAAACCGCCGGCATCACAATACGGGCCCGCCGCCCCCTATATGGAGGGCACCTCGTTCTATCCTGCCCCCGGCCACACCGGTCAGTAATGGCCCCGAGCCCGCATCAACCGCGGTAAGCCATCGGCACAATCACCAGCAGCACCCCCAAAAACACATTGAGCGCCAGGATCGGCACAAACCAGGGGACCGTGCTCAACAGAATGCCGCAGACCAGCGCCACATTGCGGCGCCGCTTGACGCCGTAGACCAGGTAAGCCATGCCGATCGAGCCGAACATGATGCCGGCGACCAGCGTATTTACATCATTCATGCCTTTTTCCCAACAGATCACATGCCCTTTGGCGTGCCGTATTGCAGCTGACCAAAGCTGAAGGTGGGGCGAAGCCCCGGGAATCCCCAGTAGGCCGTGAGTTCCGAGGAAGGAACCACATTGCAGAAATCCGGATTACGCCGTGAGGGGCCGGCAATGGTCTTTTCCATCACCATGGAAACGTACTGATCCAGCCCGCCTTCGAGCGTATTGCCATTGAGAATGACCTCCATACCGGTTTCCCGGGCATAGCGGCGCACCCCGGGAATACGGGAGTTCAGGGGGGAATAGCTGTCGGCGGAGACCCCGTTCTCGCTGGTGACCATGAGCCCGTCGGGGGTATGGGCCACCAGGGAGTGGTTACCCTCGGTGTGGCCGGGCGAATGCACCAGGGCCACGCCGTCCCCAAGCATCACGCTGGAATCCAGCATCACCACCTTGTCGGGATCGATCCCGTCGATGCCGTGAGGGCAATACCAGTCCGCCTGGGGTGGCAGCAGGCTCTGGGTGGAGAGCCACTCCTGACGCATCACCAGCAGGCGCGCGTTGGGAAAATAGCCGGGCTGTCCCTGGGTGCCCAGCCATTTGCGGATGTCCTGGGTGTGCAGGTGGTCGTAGGAGATGAAATCCACTTCCTCCGGCGTAATCCCCACCATCAGCAAGGCGTCTTCCACCCGATGCATGACCGGCGCCATGAAGCGGTCCATATGGGGTGACAACGGACCGAACTGATTGCCCAGGCGTTTGAAGAACGGGGTTTCCCGGTTGGCGTCGATATCCGAGGGCGAGAACAGCAGCGTCTTGGTGCCCTCCGATGTGTCGAACTGGACGATAAACAGCCGGTTGAGAATGTGCATGTAGGGGGAAATGACCCGCGCCGCGTTCAGCAGTCCGTAGCGGGTGGGATAGGGCACCCGGATCAGATCGATCGTGCGGTAATAGCGCACCGGCCTGCCCTGCCCCAGCATCTCGTCACGCAGGGCTTCACTCGCCTCGCGCACGGCCTTCAGCCGGGACTGGGGATGGGGATCGCTGCGGGCCTGATCGAAATGGGTAATGCGTCGCAGCCCCAGCTGCGCAAGCCGGGCGTCGTCGGCCACAGGCGGATTGACGATGGCGTTCATGGTCGGGCTCCCAAGGCGATTGCCAGTTTTATTCTTGTCCTCAAAGCATATTAGATGGCCCGACTCCTCCTGAAAAGCGCCAGCCTGACAACAGCCTCAGGGGTGCTTACAATGCAGCGCCTCACAGGAAGAGAAGGAGTCACGCAGGATGCGTCTCATGTTGGCAATCACCCTGGCCGCCAGTGCCCTGACGGCCCAGGCACAGATTTATCGCTGCCCCGGCAAGCAAGGGCCCGTTTTCAGTGATACGCCCTGTGGACCGGACGCTCAGCTTATCGATCCCGCCGCTTCCGGCAGCCACAACCTGTCCCTGGAAACCAGCGACTTTCAGGCCTACCAGCCTCCCGAAAGTGAACAGCACAACGCTCGGAAAGGCAGCCTCACGGGTTGCAGCGCCGGTTACATCCAGTCAACCACCCTGCGCCGCTATCGTATCCGCGACCATGTGGAAGTGGGCATGAGCCGGAAGCAGGTCCGGTATATCCTGGGGCGCCCCGATCAGTCCGACGGCCCCTGGTGGGTGTATCGCGAAGATGGCGAGGTGGTGGGCCGCTACCGCTTCAAACACGACTGCCTGGAACGCTGGCGATAATCGTGTGACGAGGGAGGCTAGCGGAGTAAACGGCGGCGCAGCGTCATGCCCAGGCAATGGTTTTTTCCAGGCTCCAGGGTCACGCAGTCATCGGCGGCGTTGGCCGTCTCCAGGCACAGCATGCGCTGCCAGTCAGCCGGCTTGAAGTGGCTCAGCCGTTGGGCCTTTGCCGGCCCCGGGTTCCAGACCACGGTGCTGCCACTGCCGCTGCTCTCCAGCCGGACATGGGTGCGCGGCGTAACCAGTTCCAGCGGTGCGGTGGTGTGATAGATGCGGTCGGTCTCGCCCCGGAACACCACGGCCCCGTGTTGATGGCAACGCTGCCATTGTCGCAGGGTGTCGATGTAGGGCCGGTCATGCAGCCCCTGCACGCGGCTCTCCCGCACCGATTCCGTCGGCAGGTAGGTGTGCAGCGCCTCGGTATAGGTGACTGGGGCCTGGGAGCGGTTGTGGGTTTCCAGTTCCAGCTGCAGGCAGTGCCGGTCCATGCGAAGACGCAGCCGTGGCTGTAGCGCCGCCAATAGCGGTTCATCCGTTTCGGGCCACCGTTGCGGCACCAGGGAAAGGCTGACGCCGTGTACCGTCTCCCGGTAGCTTTCCAGTTGCCAGGTTGCCAGCCGGGCCAGGCCATGGGCCGCCGAGGTGTGAACCGCCGCGCGCACGGCCTCCGGATTACGCTCGGGATCACCGAACCAGGGCCAGCATAGGGGAATCCCTCCGCGCACCGCCCGGCCCGACACAAACGGCTCGGCGGGACTGAGCCACAGCCAGTTGGCTTCCCCCCGGGGCTTGAACTCGATCAGCTGCGCCCCCTGCATCAGCACCGTGGCGGTGAAACGCGGATGCGCCACCTGCAGCGCCTCCAGCTGGCCCAACCGCCCCCGGCGGAGAAACGTGGTGTTATGAACGGGTTGCTGTGGGCTCATCGGAGACAACCTCCCTGTCAGGCGTTCGATGGGGTCAGAAGGTGGGGGGCCGGACGGCGCCAAACCAGTATTCTTCCATGACCCGCATCATTTCAACCAGGTCGGCAAACCGCAAAGGCAGACGAATCACCGAGGAGGCGCCGTTGCCGTAAGCCCGCGCGGCATCGGTTTCATTGGCGGGAGAGTAGAACAGAACCACCGGCACTGCACTCAGCAACGGAAAGCGCTTCAGCTGCAAGAGAATCTCGCTGTTGGTCACGCCGTCGTTGGACATGGCCAGCAGGACTAGATTGGGATAGAGACGGTTGCGCGGTTCGGGATGAATGGCCTGACGCTCCAGGCGTTCGACGACCGGTCCGAGGCCCTGGAAGACCTCCAGCTGGTGGGACATCCGATTGCTTTCCAACGCCTGCACGATATCACCGCGGACCCGGTCACTATCCGAGATAAGCCAGATGACATAATCTTTTCTGCTTTTTTGGCCGCGGTTATTATTCATAACTGGCAAACAGCCCTTGCCGCCGTCATTCCACCCATTGCTGTCAGACTTGTCCGGAATCGTTGCGCTCATTCTGCGCCAGCGCAAACGCCAGCGCCTGCTCCTCTTCCATCGGTTTGGCGACGAGGAAACCCTGGCCTTCGTCACAACCATGCTGTTGAAGATAGTCCAATTGGGCCTCGGTTTCGATGCCTTCTGCAACCACCTTCATATCCAGCGAATGGGCCAGCGTGATAACAGCCCTGGCAATGGCCGGTTCGGCAATCTCGCTGGCATCCCCCGATACAAAGCTTTTATCAATTTTAAGGGTTTGCACCGGAAAATGCTTGAGGTACTGCAGTGAAGAGTAGCCGGTGCCGAAGTCATCGATGGAGATGCCCATGCCGAGCCGCCTGAGGTGTTCCAGGTCCCGCAGAATGCTTTCGTTGTCGTCGGTGACATCGATCAGAGTTTCCTCGGTGAGCTCGATCTCCAGATCCCCCGGCGCGATCCCCGCCTCACGGATTTTCAGTTCGAACTCGGCACAGAAATCGGGACGCCGCAACTGCTGGGGCGAGACGTTGATGGCAATGGAAAGATCTGTCAGCCCTTGGGCTTTCCAGCGGTTGAGCATGCGGCAGGCTTCGTCGATCACCCAGTCACCCACGGGAACGATCAGGCCGGTCTTTTCCGCAATGGGAATGAACAGTCCCGGAGAGATCAGTTGTCCGTCGGGCAGGCGCCACCGCAGCAGAGCCTCGAAACCGCTCACCCGCTGGTCCGCCAGTGACCATTTCGGCTGCAGGTGCAGTTCCAGCTGATCGTGGCTGAGCGCCTCGCGCAGGCCTTTCTCGATACGGGTACTTTCCTCCAGGCGGGTCTGCAGGTTGCCGGTAAAGAACTGGTAGCGCCCGGCCCCCTTGCGTTTGGCCTCATAGAGCGCCATGTCCGCCTTCTGCATCAGTTCGATCGGGGTCTGGCCGTTGGCCGGGTAGACGGCTATGCCGACGCTGCTGGAGACCACCAGATTGTTGCCCTGAATGGCAGAAGGCTGGCTCAGACTGTGAATGATCTTCTCCGCCACATTGGCGGCATCGTCATAGGAATGGATATCATCGAGCAGAATGGTGAATTCGTCGCCGCCGATCCTTGCCACGGTATCGGAATCGCGCACCAGCTTGCGTAAGCGGTCGGCCACCAGGATCAGCAACAGGTCCCCGACCGGGTGGCCCAGGGTGTCATTGATTTCCTTGAAGCGATCGAGATCAAGGAACATCACCGCCAGCTTCTGCTGCTTGCGTTTCCCCCGTGCCAGAGCCCGTTCCAGAAGGTCCTCGAACAGCTGGCGGTTGCCCAGGCCGGTGAGGGCGTCCTGCTTGACCAGATGCTCCAGTTTGACCTGGGCGCGCTTGTGCTCCACCGCGTGGCGGATGATCCGCTCCAGAAGGGTCGGCGACAGCTCACTCTTGGGCAGGAAATCGGCGGCGCCCAGGCTGATCACCTGGTCGTCGAGATCGTCCTTACCAGCACCGGTGAGCACCACAACGGGACGGGTGATGCGTAGGCGCTGGGCATCCCGGAGCAACTGGTTGGCGGTTTCTCCGCCCAGAAAGAAGTCCAGCAGGTAGGCGTCGTACTGCTCATCAAACAGCGCCTCCCGTGCGGTCTGGTAATCTCCGACATGATCAACCGTGAAATGCGTCCGCCGCGCCCCGGAAAGCGCCTCCTCAATCAGGATGACGTCTTGCGGGTCATCGTCGACCACCAGAACACGCAACTTATTCAGGCTCATGGGGCAAGTCCACGATGGTAAACCAGTATTTGCCGAAACTGCGCATCACATCCACCAGTTTCTCGAACTCGATCGGCTTGCAGATGAATGAATTGGCACCCAGACCATAGCTGCGAAACACTTCCTCTTCCTGCGTGGATGTGGTCATCACAATCACCGGCAGGTGCTTGAGGTTCGGGTCCTTGCGAATGGCCCTGAGACAGGCCCGGCCATCCATCTTGGGCATGTTTAGGTCCAGCAGGATCACACCGGGGTACGGGTATTCAGTCGGGTCCGTATAGGGCGGCTCGCGGCGCAAGTAGCGCATGAGCTGCTCGCCGTCCTCGACGAAATAGATGGGATTGGCCAGCCGGCTTTCCTCTAACGCCTCCTTCGTCAACATGCGATCCATGGCATCGTCTTCAGCCATGAGAATGGGTACGGCGTTGTAATTCATGCTCGTGTTCCCTCCGTCATACCGGCAATGTCACTGCAAAGGTGGAACCCTCTCCCGGCGTACTCGTGACATCGATCGTCCCCTGATGGCGCTCGACAATCTTGCGGCAAATCGCCAGCCCCATACCGGTGCCGCTGTATTCCATGCGACCATGCAGGCGCCGGAATACCTCGAAGATCTGGTCCTTGTATTGCTCGTCAAAACCGATGCCGTTATCCGCCACGCTGATCTCCCAGTGGTTGGGATCCGGTTGCCTGGCGCTGATCCGGACCACCGGTGGCTGGTCATCCTTGCAGTACTTGAGGCTGTTGCTGATCAGGTTCTGGAACAGCTGGCGCAACTGGGCGCGGTCCCCCAGCAATTCGGACGGTAGCGGTTCCAGCTCCAGCCGACCCTCGACTTCCTCCAGCCGCAGCTGGAGATCCTCCCGAACCTCGCTCAGCACCTGATTGAGATCGACCGGGGCGAAGGCCTTGCCCTGTGTGGTGACGCGGCTGTAACTCAACAGGCTGTCCAGCAGAGCTTCCATGCGCTGGGCCGCCTCACGGATATAACCCACAAATTCCGTGCCCTTCTCGTTGAAATCCCCGTAGCGGCCTGTCATCAGCAATTGGGTAAAGGACAGCAGCTTGCGCAGCGGCTCGCGCAGGTCGTGGGATGCGATAAAGGCAAACTGTTCCAGCTCTTCGTTGGAATGTTTCAGGCGCTGGTTCTGGCGTTTCTGTTCCGCCTCGAACCACTTGCGCTGGGAAATATCCGTGAGCGTGACGATCAGCGAGGTACCCTGTTGTTCATCCACCGGGTTGATGCCCACTTCAATGGGAATGTAGCCCCCCTGTTTGTGCAAACCGACCACGTCACCCCGCGCGCCGAGAGACAGGCTGGCCATGTTATCCGCCGCGGCATACTTCGACCGGCCCAGTTCCGGGATGAAGGTATCGATGGTCCGGGACACCAGCTCGTCCGGCTGGTAGCCAAGGATGCCGGCAGCGGTGTCGTTGATGGTCTCAATCTCGCCCTCTTCGTTAACCACCGCCATGCCATTGGGACTGGCCTCGAACAGCCGGCGGAAACGGTCCTCCATGCGGCGTCGCTCCCGCACTTCCTCTTCCAGCGCCTGCTTGGCTAGGGTCAGTTCCCGGGTGCGTTCTTCCACCCGCATTTCCAGCTCTTCCTGGGCCTGGCGGAGTTGACTTTCGGTGGCATCCCGGTGGGCCACCGCTTCCTTGAGGCGGGTATTGGTTTCGGCCAACTGCGAAGGGCTCGGCAGGGCCACTACCCTGGGAATGAGGGGCCAGATCAAGGCCGCCGTCATTAGCGACACGCCGGCGGTTGCCGCCTTGATCGCTCCGGACAGGTAATAGTCGCCGTGCCAGATGTTCCAGACGGCCATCAGGTGGGTGGTACCGCAGGCCAGGATGAAAGCGGCGAAGAAGCCGAACATCCAGCGGTATTCCAGATCCCTGCGCTTGCGGATCAGCACCCAGAGAGCGGCAGGAATGGTGTAATAGGCGAGCGCGATCAGGCTGTCAGAGACAGCATGCAGAGCGATCAGGTCATTGCGCCAGAGGTAGCACTGGCCATGCCCCAAAAACTCAACGTTAAGCCAGGTTGTGAACATCTCTTCCATAAAAGGTCGTCCTCCGAATGGCGGATGACGTGCGCCGGTCCTGGCATGACTCTTGAGAATGCAGCTTCGTGCGCCTTAATCCGATACGCGGGGTTTAACCCACCACCGACGCTTATCGTTATTGATCAGTATTCAAAAATGCGATTGATTCAGTTTAGCTGACACTCCGGAGCCTGGATCATTCCTTCAATTAATATTTGGTTAGAGTGTCCCCAAAGCCGGTCCCGATGACCTGTCGCCTTTGTCAAAAAAACGTTTCAGCGCAAGGAGGTAACCGCTTAATTTCATTACAAAAAGAAAAGGGCGACCTATAGCCGCCCTCAGATAGCTCATATCACCTGCGCCGTCCCTGTGTGCAGGTTGGACGCTCCCTGTCCCGGCCTCCCTGCGGCACGATCCTTCCCTGCTCAATCCAGTTTACCGGTCCGATGGCTCGGCAAAAGGAGACATCGCCCCGTTCGCCTGTGCGAGATCGCTGAGGTTGGTGTCAGCGATCGCTTACGACCAAAGTCGTAGTCAGGGACCTCAGAACGTCAGGACGATATTCAGCCCCACGTGGGAGCCATCCAGATCGTCCGCGCCCTGCCCCGAGCCCACCATATTGTTCAGCTTGAATGAGTTCAGCTGATACTCCTCTGCCACGTACCGCAGATTGAGCCAGGCTTGCGGTTGCAACTGGTAACCCACCTCCACAACAGTGCCGTAGGTTGGGCTGAGCCTGCGAAGCCCAACAATGTCGCGATGACGCGGAGATGTTGGGCTTCCTTTGTCAGCCCAACCTACGCTCTGGAGCGCAACCCGCCTTCCCGGGGGTGACGGGGTATGTTTGGCTTCGGTGGAAGGCGCCCGAAGGCGAGTTTCACGCTGGAGTGCGAAGAACCAAAAAAAAAGCCGGACGACATCCATTGTCGTCCGGCTCTTTTATTCAGCGCCCTGCCCATTCCTTTAGGCTGCAAACATCCTTGTTGCTTTCCTTGCGGCGCATTGCGTCCCAGCACTTATGCATTTTACGCATCCCACCGCGGATAAAAAGGCGACATTTGCCCTTTGTTGCGTAAGAGATCTCTCACATTGTTGTGGGAGATTGTCCTTCACCCCTAAGCAGACGCTGTCTCGCCTGGGATGCGCCCCAGCAAGCGATCGATCTGATCCGCATCCAGGGTTTCTTCATCCAGCAGCGTGGTGGCCAGTTTATCCAGTTGCTGACGATGGTCCGCCAGGCGTTTCTCCACTTCGGCCTCAATGTCGGTGATCAGTTTGCGCACTTCCACGTCGATGCGCTCGGCGGTCGCTTCGCTGTGTTCCCGCTCACGGGAAATCTCCCGTCCCAGGAAGACTTCTTCCTGGCTGGCACTGCAGGAGACCGGACCAATGCTGTCGCTCATGCCCCAGCGGGACACCATGCGCCGGGCCAGCTTGGTGGCCTGCTCGATATCGCTTTCGGCCCCACTGCTGACCTCGCCCATGACCAGCTTCTCCGAGACCCGGCCACCCAGCATCACGGCAATGCGGTCACGGGCGTAGCTGACCGTCATGTTGAAGCGGTCCTCATCCGGGGCCTGTTCGGTGGCTCCCAGAGCCTGCCCACGGGGGATAATGGTGACCTTTTCCAGCGGATCCGCCTTGGGAAACAGCAGCGCCGAAAGGGCGTGACCGGACTCGTGATAGGCGATCACCCGCTTCTCGTCATCGCTGATAGTCTGCTCGCGCTCGGCCCCCATCAGCAGCTTGTCACGGGCCACGTCGAAATGGGCCATGGTGACCTTGTCGGCGTCTTCGCGCCCGGCAAACAGGGCCGCTTCATTGACGAGATTTTCCAGTTCGGCCCCGGCAAAGCCGACGGTGCGCCGGGCAATGGCGGCCAGATCGACGTCCTCCGCCAGCGGCACCTTGCGGCAATGCAGCTCCAGTATCCGTTGGCGGGCTTCCCGGTGGGGCCGGTCCAGGGTGACCTTGCGATCAAAGCGCCCCGGGCGCAGCAGGGCCGGGTCCAGCACGTCCGGCCGGTTGGTGGCCGCGATCACCACCACCGCCTCATGAGGCGAGAAGCCGTCCATCTCCGAGAGGATCTGGTTCAGGGTCTGTTCCCGCTCATCATTGCCGCCACCCACGCCGGTGCCCCGGGAGCGGCCGATGGCATCGAGTTCGTCGATAAAGATGATCGACGGGGCGTTCTTGCGGGCCTCCTCGAACATGTCCCGCACCCGCGAGGCACCGACACCGACGAACATCTCGATGAACTCGGAACCGGAGATGGAATAGAAAGGCACCTCCGCCTCGCCGGCGACGGCACGGGCCATCAGGGTCTTGCCGGTGCCAGGCGGGCCGACCATCAGCATGCCGTTGGGCAGCTTCGCGCCCAGGCGCTGGTAGGCATCCGGCTCACGCAGGTAGTCCACCAGCTCGCTGAGATCTTTCTTGGCATTCTCGGCCCCCGCCACATCGTCGAACGTCTTTTTGGGCTGATCCTTGCTATACCGCTTGGCCTTGGACTTGCCGAAACTGAACAGGCCCGACTGCTGTCCGCCCATCTGCTGTTGCATCCGGCGCATGCCCACGAAAATGATGACCATCAGCAACAGCCACGGCAGGAAGCTGATCAGCATGCGCATCCACCAGTCCTGCTGCGCCTCCTCGGCATCGATGGTGACGTTGTTCTTTTCCAGCAGATCGAGAATCCTGCCATCGGCCATGGGTGGGATATGGGTGGTGAAATGGTCCGCTTGCTGCCGGTCCCCCTGCCCCTGGCTCGAGGCCGCCAGGATACCTGTCACCTTCTGGCCTTCGATGGTCACCTGCTCCACCTGCCCGGCACCCACCTTCTGCTTGAATTCGGTGTAGGTCAGATGGGGATAGCCGGAATCGGTCAGCAACTGGACGGCATAGAAAATCACGAACCCCAGCAGCAGGAAGTTCAGCAGCCGGACCCATTGCGGCGGCTGAGGAGGCTGCTGCGGCTGCATGGGATCCTGGGGTTTGCGATCCTCCCCTGAGGAGGACTGTGATTCCCGTGATTCACTGGAACGCTCAAATCCGTTGGCCATGTGCGGCGACTCCTTCAATCAGGAATGGCATACCAACACTGTGATGGCCAAGCGCGGAATCTCAAGGTGTTCAGGAGGAAGTCGGCCATGGGCGAATGCCCATGGCCTTGCGGGTTTTACTGGCCCAGGATGTCCTTGCGCAGGCGCTCGTGGGCGTCAGCCGGCAGTCGTGGCCCGAACTGGCAGATCAGTTCAGCACAGGCCGCCGAGGCCAGGCGTCCGGCGCTGGCGTAGTCATGCCCTTCGGTAATCGCGTACAGGAAGGCCCCGGCAAACAGGTCGCCGGCACCGTTGGTGTCCACCGGCTTGACCGGCTGCGCGGCGATCTCGTGCAGCTGCTCGCCGTCCCAGGCCCAGGCCCCTTCGGCACCACGGGTTATGACCACGCTGCCGGCGCATTCACGCAGTTTGCCCAGAGCGTTATCCAGGCTGGTTTCCTCGGTGAAGGCCAGCGCTTCGGCCTCGTTACAAAACAGCAGGTCAACGCCATCACCGATCATCTCCTGCAGACCATCACGGAAGTGCTCGACGATCCCCGGGTCGGAGAGGGTAGTCGCTACCTTGACGCCATGCTCACGGGCTTTCTGGCGCAAGGTGATCGCCGCCTGGCGACCGGTGGGCGATGGCGCCAGGTAGCCTTCGAGGTAGACATACTGGGAGTCTTTCAGTGCCGCTTCGTCCAGGTCGTCGTCACAGACACCAGCCGACACACCCAGGAAGGACTGCATGGTGCGCTCGGCGTCAGAGGTGATCAGGACCAGACAGCGGCCGCTGTCGCCTTCGGGACGATCGCCGCGATCCATGTTGGTGTCCACCCCGGCGGCCTTGAGGTCGCGCACGTAGAAGGCGCCGGTGGCGTCGTCAGCCACGCGACAGCTGTAGAAGGCTTGGCCGCCGAAGTAACTGGTCGCGATAATGGTGTTGGCTGCCGAACCGCCGCTGGCCTCCTTGTGCGGCTGGGCCTCGTCTTCCAGGGCGTCCACCAGTTCGCGCTGGCGGTGTTCGTCCACCAGGGTCATCATGCCCTTTTCCAGCCCCATCTTCTCCAGGAAGGCATCGCTCACTTCCACTTCGGTATCAACCAGTGCGTTGCCGATGGCATAGACGTTATAGCGTTTGCTCATGGATTCCTCGTCCCTCTTATTGGCCTGGCCCAAAGCCTATCGACTCAGCGCGGCAAATGCCACGGCCAAGCGCTGTATCGGCGGCTCCTGTCACAGATTGGGTAGGGGGCGGGGATGGGAGACCCACGAAGGGGTCTCCCGAGGGGGTTACTGCAAGACCAGCTCGTTGAGCACGTACCAGCGTCCGTACTGGCCGTAGCTCATGGTCACCGCGAAGTAGCGACCCTGAACATCCACCGGCAACTGGCCGGTACCCGGCTGGCCCTGACTCAGGCCGTTGACATACTGCCACTGGCCATCGCGCCAGACGTACAGGTTGTACTGGCCGGCATAGTTGTAGCCGTTCCAGTAGAACGAAGCCTGGTGTACCTGCCGTGTCTGGCCCAGATCCAGGATCAGGGACTCGCTCTGGTAAGGGTTCCAGATGGTCGCTGAGGCCCAGGGGTGGCTGGTGCCATCGGTCAGATACTGCGACGCATAGTAGCTGCTGTACTGGCTGGAGGCGCGTACGGACTGGATCTCGATAGCACCACCGCTGGTGCCGTCATCCCCGCCATCGCTGCCATCATCGCCGCCGTCGGTACCGCCATCGTTACCCCCGGTGTCACAGGGCGTCCACTGTCCCGGAACCTTGACCGCATCGTAGGACTGGTGCACCGCCGCCCACTGGGTGGAGCATTCGCCGTAGAGCGTTTCGGCGGCCTGGGCAAGCCGGAAGCGGGCGTTTTCGAACGTGGTGGATCGTGTGAACAGCCGGGTATTGGCCTGATAGTAGATGTCCAGCGCGTCTTCCAGACCGATACCGGTTACCGTCACATCGGTCTTGCCCCTGGGGTGCTGACCACCGTGCGCCAGCAGATAGAACGCCAGGTTCATGATGCCACTGTTGATGTGCACGCCGCCGTTGTCCTGGTCGCCGGTATAGCGGCTGTCATAGCTGTCGCGGCTCTGGCCATCCGCCGCCGGGTCGGACATCTTGCGCATGAAGGTGCCACTGCGCACGGTGTCTTCCCCCAGCAGCCATACCTTGTCGCTCTCTTCCAGGGTTTCCGGCGCGTTACTCAGTGTACCGCCCGACTGCAGATAGGACTCCGCACCGGCGCCGAAGATATCGGACAGGGCTTCGTTGATGGCGCCGGACTCGTTCTGGTAGATCAGATTGCTCTCGACCGCGGTGACGCCGTGGGTGAGCTCGTGGGCCACCACGTCCAGGGCACCGGCGGGGTTGCTGAGGGAGTTGCCGCCGTCGCCGTAGATCATCTGTTTGAGGTCCGGCAGGTACATGGCGTTGTCGCCATAGCAACCGCCGCTCTGTCCCGCGAACAGGGCATGCACGGTACTGACCAGCGGCATGCCGCGATCGTCGATGGAATCGCGCTCGAAGATGTTCTGGTAGAAGGCGTAGGTATTGCCGGCATTGTCCCAGGCGCCCCGGGCATGGCTGTCCGTATCGCGGCTGATCTGGCGACCCGGCAAAGACTGGCTCATGTTGTAGCCGTTCAGGCATTCACGATCGACCGTGTAGACAGAACGCTGCAAGGAGAAATTGCGCGGCAGGCGCTCGACCAGGCCGCCACTCTTGGCATCCACAAACACTTCGTCGACCCGATAGCCCTCGTCGGTGGTGGTGTAAGCCACGACGCTACGCCAGGTCAGGGTGGCCTGGTCGTCCTCGGCAACGTGGATATACAACTCCGGCTGCTCTACCACCTGCGGCTCGCCCTGCAGGGTTCCCGCTCTATTGAGGGCCTGGCTCAGTGCCGCGATCCCGTCCACCGCCGGCTGCGTGTCCACTTCCAGATCCGGCTGGTACTCGCCGGTCACGGCATCGACCTCGCCATCGGCCGTGGTCTGAACAACCACCTCACGTCCCAGCACCGGTACGTCCTTGTAGGTCTGCTGGTACTTGTAATAGGTGTTGCCCTGACGGTCCATCTCGGAACTGCGCAGTTTGAGATCATCCCCCGCGGATGTGCCCAGCAGACCGGCAGCCCCGTTAAGGACCAGAGCCTTTGCTTCGTGGGCATCCCTGGCGATCACCGGCTCTTCGTCAACGGGCGTAAAAAAGAAGCCGCTGGCAGGTTTGCCCTGACCAGAGCGTTTCCATGCCACCTTGGCATAATGCCCCGAGTTCGTGGAATGCTGTTGCACTCCGGAAGCCATCGCGGGAGGGGCAGCAGGGAAAGGCATTTGCGCCAGGTTGTTGCCAGTGCTGGACGTCGCATTCGCCGAAGCGGCTGTGCCCGTGGCAGCAGATTGCGAGGACGGGGAAACCGTCGAGGTGATGGGGGTGGAAGCGGCCTTGGCCGTTTCCGTAAAGAATACGTCACCAAGCGGCGCGTACTGACTCCCCAGCCAGCCTGCGCCGATAACAGTGGCGACACCTGCCACAATCAACTTTTTGCGCATATCAATCATCCCTAATTGTTGTGGGAACCTCTGATCAAATCGTGTGCACCCCTTCGGACAGTGCTTTAATCAGAGGTCCGTTTGACCTTCTGTTTGCTACAGCGCGGCTAGCCTAGCGAAATCGGGAGGGTAATGGGTGTCATTTACCGGCGATGCGTATGACTATTTTTGCCATGACGCTGAAAGTGTGCGCGATGTCTCAGGGAGCAATTCGGCACCTTTTCATGGGGCAGGAAAAAATTAGGTGGCAACCTATTGAGCTCAAAAGGGCGTTGGAGAGAGGCCTGGGCAATAATGACAATGCTTGGAAAACGCTTCCAGAGTGCCTATCATCCCTACATGCATCAGTGCGTTTCGCGTACAAAGTGGGCCCCTCTTTTCGGGCTGTCTCAGCACAAGACTCAACCAATGGCACGCTCTATCCTGAATGCACCAATCGACGGGTGTGGCTGCCTGGGACCAAAGAGAAATACGCTTTGACGCTCTGAGCAGGGGTAGCTCACAGCCTTTACAACCCGCACTGCAAAGGAGATTGCAACGATGGCCTTGCCCGCATTTGAATCCACTCCCATCGAAACGGATCCCGGCCTGTGGTCCGCACCAGATACGGTTATTCGACACGAGCCTTTCGAGTTCCTCGTGGCCCATAACGTCATTGATCCCTCACTGCACGACGATCTGTGGGAAGATTTCCCCAAATTCAGGGGCGCCGGTTACCTGCCCTACAATCCCGAAGAGTGCGGCCCCACGGTCAATGCCCTGATCGATCATCTTACCTCCCCGGCCTTCGCCGACCGGATGGGCGAAGCACTGGGACTGGGCAATCTCTCGCGCTACCCCACCATGGTGTCCATCAGCCGCTACCTGAAAAAACGCCATGGCCGCATCCACACCGATGGCCAATCCAAGATCGCCACCATGCTGCTGTACCTCAACAAGGATTGGAACCCGCGTGAGGGTGGCTGCCTGCGCTTCCTGAAGAGTGGTGACGATTTCAACGATACAGTCGTGCCGGAAATCCCCCCGGTCTACGGCACCCTGGCCTGCTTCCGGCGCACCGATTGCTCTTACCATGGCCACCTGCCCTTTCAGGGCGAGCGCCACGTAATCCAGATCGCCTGGGTTACCGATGAGGACCAGAAAAAGCGCAAGCAGAAGCGGGGGCGTTGGGCGCAGAAGACAAAGGAAGTGTTGAGCTGGTTTCGGGGTTAAAGGTTCTTGCCTGTACCCCAGTCATTGATACAAGCAGTCAACCTTGGAATGCTGCCTCACCCAGATTCAGTGCCTATGACTCTGGCTACTGAATCCGGGTGAGATTAAAACCACCTCAGTAAAGCGATGCTATTCGGCGCCTTTATTCCGGCGACGAGAGAAAGATACCCCTACCAGGCCGAGCCCCAAAAGAGCCACCGACGCAGGCTCAGGCACGGATACGTCATCACAATCCTGACGACAGGTATCATCACGCGACTCATAGTCGAAGGACAGATCTTCAATTACGTTATTGGAACCTATGAGGTCAAGAGCACCAATGTAACTGCCATCGACCCCGCTCCATTGAGTAATCCTGTTATTAAAAATATCAGAGATCCAAAAATTGGTGCCATCGTAGGCGATACCGGTGCCATTACCGTAACCCGTTGTGTCGATGAAATCCTTCTGCAACAAATTACCATCGGTATCGTAAATGCTGTATTGATTACCACCACCAAAACCGCCATCGAAATTATTGGCAATCAGCTTGTCATCAAAAAACTCCAATCCATCATAAAATCCCTGCGATTCCGACAAGGTAATCTGCTTAACCACATTGCCCGTTACCGGGTCGACTCGATAAGCATAGTTGGCTCCGGAATAATCACTTGTCCAGAAATAATCGCCATCATATCCAATGGTGGAAATGCCTCCGACCGGGTTACCGCCATTGGTAATGGTAATCGTGCCCAACGACGTGCCGGTAGTTCGGTCAAATTTACCAATGACGCCAGTAGAGGCATCGGTGGTATAGACAACGTCACCTACGACTACAACGCCCCTGCCGTTAGTGCCATTGCCGCTGAAAGAATTAACTTTCGCACCGGTAACCGTATCGAATGCTTCGACAGTAGGTGCACCGGCATTATTTGCATAGATCAAACTAGCTTGACTGGACTCGACGTAACCCATAATGCTAATCGCTGCTACGATTAACGCAATACTGGACTTTTTCATTTCCCTGCCCTCATGTTTTTCGACTCTGAAATCAAAAACTTCCCTTTTTAAGCGCTAGTTGCCGCCCTCTTTTTTTGAAGCAAGAAACATTCCGCACGCGCTGACACCCCAAAAAGTTTTCATACCAAACAATTAGTTAGGATTATCTTTTCGCACGACGCCCCACTCGCAGAGACGCACACAAGATAGAATGTGCAAATTTTTCTGACGCCAGCAAGCGGCAAGCCTTTTGATCCAGCCATAGCACTTGGCACTAAAATGGATACAGTCAAAGCCTCGGTAAGGGCGGGATTTCCCCAAACGAAAAAAGCCGGACGACATTCCGTATCGTCCGGCTCTTTGAAAGTGCGCTGGCCTGATCCCTCAGGCGTTGGATATCCCTATCGAAATCCTTTCGGCGCGTTGCATCCATGCATGAAAGCATTGTACCTGCCGCTGGATCTCTTCAAAGGGGACATCTGCCATACTTGTTGTGCGAGATCGCTTACAATGGTGTAAGCGATCACAACGTCATCAGTAAATCATTGATATTGATACTGGCCGAGGCCTCCAGACGCTCACGAAAGACCCGACATCCGTAGAGTGGATCGCGTTCAAGAAACTCCTCCAACACTGCTCGGCGTTTGGCACGGTGGTGTTTGCTGCTTGGCAGCCAGCTTGAGAAGGCTTCTTTATTCTAAATAACCAACCGGGGGCAGGTTGGGCAAGCCAGACTTCAACCCCAAAAATGGAGGAGGTCTTCTATCATCTCAAGTTCATGATCAGTGAACTGCGAATAATCCGAAAACTGCTTACGGTAATTCATAATTTCCTCATGAATATAACGGAACGTTACAGTTTTATTTTTCCTGCATTCATCCAGGTAGTCCAATAGCTCTTTCTGTTTTGGTAAGTTTTTTACATGCCTTTTAATTAATAACTCAAGATCATCCAGAGCATCGTAATAGGGATAGTCGGATCTCAGAGCCATATTATTTCTCCGGAAGGATGTCCACTTTATCAAACTTGATATTTGCACCATCCGCATGAAGCTGCTGCGCGCCACCCTTGCCATACTGAGGATATGCTTCTGTTATTGGCTCAGGTGGTGCCCCAAGTACGGTAGGTTGGGCTGACGAAGGAAGCCCAACATTTCCATGTCAGGCAACAAGGCGGATGAATTGAATCTGCTAGCCAACGATTCACCTTTCACCATATCTGGCATCGTCCTCTTCACACCCGACCCCACCCCAATCAACACTAACCATCCCTCGTGCCACGTATCCATGTAATGTCGAATACGGCCAATCAATGGGACGCTTGACCCAGCCGTGTTTCACCGGGTTGTAATGAATGTAATCGACATGCCGTGCCAGGTCGTTTTCATCCTTGATCTGATGCTCCCAGTACCGCCGCTGCCAAATGCCACGCTCACGTTTTGCGACTCGGCTTTGCCGAATGTACTCGCCCTTGCCCATCCGACGTGAAAAGCCCGCCTTGATCAAGGACCAGCGTTGGGAATAGTCCGCGTTGCCTTCGGGAAGGCGCCAAATGGTATGCAGATGGTCCGGCAAAACCACCATTGCCAGAAGTGAAAAGGGGTGTTTGGTTTTCACGTGGCGCATCACCTCACGGAGATCGTCAATATGACGCACTAATAAATCTGAGTTGCGTTGGGCCATGTTTACCGTGAAAAAATAAGTGCCGCCTTTGGTGTTTGATCGGCGGTATTGCATGGTTTGGGTGCCTTCCTGGGCTTTTGGTTTGTTGGGCTTCCTTCGTCAGCCCAACCTACCGTGCTCCACAAGCGCAACGGCATCATCCGGTGGTCCAGCTCGTAGAAGTAAGGATCGCCGTGTATCAACGTCAGCAGCGGCTCGTCGGTGTCCGGGTCACGAATGCACCACTGCCATGGGCCATCCGGGGCATCCGGGGCATCCGGGGCATCCGGGGCATCCGTTCTACTCTAGCGCCCGTTTCTATTTTGATTCTTCGACAAACCTGAAATCAGCCGGCATTGCTTTGAGAAACGCCCCCTCATCAACACCGGAAATGCCGCCATTGTCCAGGATCTCATCTAAGAGCCATTTCGCGTCACAAGAGATAAAAACGTCTTTCCATTCATTCGCTCGAAATTTATCAAATTCAATCCGTGCACCTTGCAAGCCATGCCCCTTTCCTTCCGAAAGGATCACCTTTTTGGCATCAAAAGAAACCCCAATGACTTTTGGCCAATCAGGGCTATGCGGATTCCCAGCATCGTGATCATCACTTGAAATAATATAGTACTTATCCATTCGCCAATTACTCTTCTGGCAATATATCGACAGAGTCAAAGTCTACAAACTTTCCATCAGCATGGAGCTGAGCTTCTCCACCCTGCCCATACTGTGGATAAGCCTCAGCAAAAGGTTCTTTCTTGGTTTCATCAGAGTCGCCTTTCCAATATGGAACTCGTACTTGGGGCTCACCATTTTCATAGAGCTGTAGGGTGTCGAATTCACCTCTCAACCTAGCGTCACTCCACGAACCTTCACCATTTTCATCCGGCCCTGCTTCTGGCCCTTTGATTTGAAATGCAGCCCTCGCCCCTTTTCCAGTTTCGTGCTTCACAAACCCGAAGTAACTCACGGGCGCGGTTCTATTTTCCATTGTGCTATTCGCAAACCTAGCCAAGGAACCGTCATCTTCTTGGTATCGCATGTATCTATATGCCGTTGCCGGCAATGTTGTCTCTGCGCCTCCGGGCCCGACATAAAAATCAGATTTGGTGGGCGGAATTTCCTGCATCGCTGGCACGTTGTCAGGGACCGGTGCCTGTTCGCCTTCTTCTACATTTGAGGCGAGAACCACTTGCTCATACTCGAGCCCTAGCGGATCAATGTAATCTAAAGGGTTAGTACGGTAGGTTGGGCTGACGAAGGAAGCCCAACATTTCTATGTCAGGCAACAAGGCGGATGAACTGATTCGGCTAGCCAACGATTCACCTTTCACCATATCTGGCATCGTCCTCTTCACCCCCGACCCCACCCCAATCAACACTAACCATCCCTCGTGCCACGTATTCATGTAATGTCGAATACGGCCAATCAATGGGACGCTTGACCCAGCCGTGTTTCACCGGGTTGTAATGAATGTAATCGACATGCCGTGCCAGGTCGTTTTCATCCTTGATCTGATGCTCCCAGTACCGCCGCTGCCAAATGCCACGCTCACGTTTTGCGACTCGGCTTTGCCGAATGTACTCGCCCTTGCCCATCCGACGTGAAAAGCCCGCCTTGATCAAGGACCAGCGTTGGGAATAGTCCGCGTTGCCTTCGGGAAGGCGCCAAATGGTATGCAGATGGTCCGGCAAAACCACCATTGCCAGAAGTGAAAAGGGGTGTTTGGTTTTCACGTGGCGCATCACCTCACGGAGATCGTCAATATGACGCACCAATAAATCCGAGTTGCGTTGGGCCATGTTTACCGTGAAAAAATAAGTGCCGCCTTTGGTGTTTGATCGGCGGTATTGCATGGTTTGGGTGCCTTCCTGGGCTTAGTGTTTGTTGGGCTTCCTTTGTCAGCCCAACCTACCGTGCTTGGCTTCCGCCATCATGGCGACCTACCGGGGTTTCGACGGCCATATAGTGGGCACTATTTTCCGGTTCTCATAGAGCGATTTATCTTTTTTGAACTCACTAACCAGGCGGTCTGCTGCGGCATCTTCACTCTTTATTGCCTCCACCTCAGAGTCCGTAAGCTTTACTGAAACATCAAGCTCTACTGGCCCTCCAAGAAGAAACGTGAGAACCCACTCTCCATCTACATCCATCAAAACGTAGGAGTAGAGCTTCTTCTTAATCACTCGCATTCTTGTTAGCCCTCTTTACTGCATCCGAAAAATCATGTTCCTCATAACTTCCTTTCGGAACCGGATCAATGACAGCTTCAGAATGGCCTGTTGGAAGTTGTCCGCCAGGCAACCATTCGTCATTGGCACCCTCTTCATTTCCAGTCGGCATTCTTAAGCCATGCTTTTCTGGCGATGGAACGTCTATCCGAACAAAATCGGTATCCTGCCACTGACCTTCAGGTATCCCTAGCTCCTCCTCAACCTTCGCCATTTCTCCATCGCTGTTTCGGAGAACTTGATCTACTTCCGATGACGGCATGACAAACTGTCCATCTGGTCGCCCTACAAATTCCCTACCAAATTCATCCAAAGCCCACTTTGGCATGAGGAACGACGCGCCCCCACTAAATCGATTTAAATGGGAAGCTATAAAACCTTCAGATAAGTATGTTGACGGGTCCTTCGGACGGTCCCCCTTCGACATTCTCCTAACGTCAGCCAACGAAATCTCTTGAGCAGAAGGAACATCATCGCCAACAGCCGCCATCTCCGTATCATCTGCAGAGAATGGATCTACTTTTTTGTCCTTGTCACAACCACTCAAACCCAAAGGGTCAATATAATCCACTGGATTTGGGGTATACCGATAAGGGGTAAGACCTCCCTTTAACCCGAGAGGATCCGGCGTCAGATACCGCCCGGTTTGCGGATCGTAATCCCGGAATCGGTTGTGGTAGAGCCCCGTCAGCTCATCCTCAAACTGCCCCGGCAGTCGGATCGGCTGATGCACGTCGCCTTCGGGCTGGCACTGGCCCCAGGCATCCGCGTTGGCCTGCCAGGCCAATCTGCCGTCTTCGGACCAGAGGCGGATAGGCATGCTGCGCCAGTCCAGCTCGTAGTGGTATGGCTTTTCGTCAACCAGCGTCAGCAAGGGCTCGTCGGATTCGGGATCGCGAATGTACCACTGCCATTGCCCCTCCGGGTTCTGCTCGCCCAGCAAGACGTCGTTATGCCACAGGTAGGTCGTGGTCCCCGCTTCGCACTTGCGCCAGGCTCGGCGGCCCAGGGCGTCGTAGCCATATGTGACGTGGCTGCTGGCATTTTGCACTTCGATCAGCTGGCCCTCAGCATCGAAACGACGCTGTTCCATGGTCCCGCCGGTAACACGGATTTCCGCGCCAAGGCGGTCATATTCGCGCTGATCCTTGGCGGTGGCGACCAGGCGGTCCTGTTCGATGCGCCCGCCTTCCGGAAGGCGGTGGCCGGCGGCATCATAGTGATAGGTGGTGTCGTTCTCGCCGATCAACTGGCCCTTGAGGTCGCGGTGGTAGTGGGTGTCTCCGGCGTCGCTGTCGTGGACGCTTTCCAGGCGGGCTTCCTGGTCCCAGTCGTAGCGGCGGGTGACCCGCTTTTGGCCCTGCCATCGGCGTTTGATGAGGCAGCCGTAGCGGTCGTGCAACTGGCTTTGCTGGTTTTCGCCGGCGCGACGCTGGCTTTCCCGGCCCTGGTTGTCGAGGGTGCGTTCGATCAACGCTTTGCCGTTGACGCTCAGGGTTTGCCAACGGCCATTGGCATCATAGCCATAATCCACGATGGTGCCGTCGGGCAGGCGCAGTTGCTCCAGGCGACTGCCGGGGCCGTAGCCATAGGCGATGCGGTGCTGGTCCTGGCTTTCTTCTGTGACCTGGCCGCGGTCATTGTAGCGCCAGTGCAGTTTACGGTCGGCGCAACTGGCGTGGGTGCGACGGCCAAGCGCGTCGTACTGGAAGTGGCGCGATACAGCCTGGCGGTCGCGACCCTGGCTGGTCTGGCTGAGCACTCTTCCCGCAGGGTCGCGGGTCAGTGTCTGGACCCAAAGGCCGGGCTGTTCGCGGCGGACAATGTGACCGGCGCGATCATAGTGGAACTGAATGTCCCGGCCATCCGGTGCGCTGCAACGGGAGACCTGCCCCAGCGCGTCCCATTCCAGTTGCCATTGAGCGCCATCCGGGCGGGTTACGGCGGTGAGGCGTTCGCTGAGGTCGTAGCGGTAGTGGACTTTCTTGCCGTCCGGATGGCAGTACGTCTGGGGACGTAGCAATTGGCCGTATTCGTAGCGGTGCCGCTCGCCTTCGGCGTTGGTCCATTCCGTCAGGCGGCCGGCGGCATCATAGCGATACTGACGGCTTCGTTTCTGGTCCGGAGCCTTTTCCGGGTATTGGTGTACTGCCTCCAGACGTGTGCCCTGGTAGGTTTGTTCGGTAACCAGGCCCTGGTCGAGGCGGCCGGCGATCTGGCCTTCGGCGGTGTAGGCGAAGCGTTCCAGGTAACCGTTTTGGTCGCGGGCCAGGACTTTCCCGTCCTCCCCCCAGCCCAGCTCGACGGTTTCGCCGCTGTCGCTGGTCATCCGGCTGGGCCAGCCGTGGTCACCTTCGTAATGATATTGCCAACAACTGCCATCGGCTCGCTGTTCCTCTACGAGACGCCCCACCGGATCCAGCCGGCGTTTGATCCAGCGCCCATCCTGCAGTTGTTCGGCAGTACAGAAACCCAGGTCGTTATAGAACCAGCGATGGCTGCGTCCGTCCGGGCCGGTGGTTTGTTCCTTGCGGCCAAAGCGGTTGTAATTATGGCGGGAGGTGGCGCCGTCAGGGCGGGTTTCCTTCACCAGGCGGCCCAGCCCGTCATAGGCCCATTGCCACAGGGCCCCATCCGGCTCTTGCCGGGCGACGATGCGGCCGTTGCCGTCGTAATGGTATACCCGGGTGTGGCCGTGAGCGTCCTCGACTTTGGTGAGGTAGCGTTCGGGCTGGTAGTGGAAACGAAAATCATGGTGGCCCTGCTCTCCCTGGCTACGCAGGCAGCGCGCTCTGGGGCCCTGGCCCTGCCATTCGAAGTGGAAGCGGTAGCCGGTGGGCAGTTCCCGTTCCACCAGCAGGTGCCCATCGTAGCGGTAGCGCTCACAGCCATGGTCGCTGTCGGCCTGGACCAGATCACCCTGGGCATCATAGCGATATTGGGCCAGCAGGCGGCGGTGGTCGCCCTGCTCCAGGTGGACTTCCCGGAGCACGGAGACTTGATCCTCTTTCGCGGCGCTGTAGCGCAACACCACGGAGGTATCTGCGGAAATCTGGATGCGGGCGAGCCGGAAGGCGGCGTCGTAAAGGAAACGCCAGCCCTGACCAGTCTGATTGAGCAGGCGGGTGGGCCACCAGTTGCAGCCATCCTGGGTAGCCATAATCCAGGCACGGCCGTCAGCCTCGGTAACGATAATGCGGTTATCCTTGCGCCACTCCACCCGCAGCCCGGTGTGTAGCTGCCAGGTGACCTCGCCCCGCTTCAGGGTGCCCAGGGGTAACGGCCGGGCTTCGTCATCCAGGACCCAGAGGCGACCGTCCTCCAGGCCCACCCGACGCAGCGCGGGCAGGGCCCAGCCGGCGCCCATGCCGAGTTGGCGATCACAGTAGCCTGACCGGTAGCGGCGCACCCAGCGCAGGGGCATGGGACCGTCGATATGGAAGTCTTCGATGTCGAGGATTTCTTCCCCCGTCACCGGCGCAACAGGGTCGCCCTGGCATTGCATGTCGGCACTGGACGGGCCCGGGTCGCTGCTGTTGGGAGACTGGGGCTGCGACGATGCGGGGGTAGCACTGGCTACGGAGGCAGGCCCGTGTTCCTTGGTCGGGATGTCCTCGGCTTTTACGGGAGGGGGCTCGCTGCCACCATCGTTGTCCTTGGGAGGCAGCTTGGGCTGAGGCAGCTGGTACAGCTGCAGTTCACCCTTGCGCACCAGAGTGGCCACTTTACGAAAAAGCTGATCCTTATCGCTGGCGGCGAGCCAGGTGTCACCGTGGGCTTCCATGAGACCTTCCCATAGCCCACGGTCTTCGCCGTAACGGAAGCTGAAGCGACTGCGCAGCCACTGGTGCGCGTTCTCCACTGCATTCAGATCGACCACACCGTCCGAAGCAGCTTGCTGATCCGGCGGGCCGATGCGAAAGAGGCTCCCGTCGTCGGCCAAAATCTCAATTGTACGGCTCATCCTGTGCCTTCCTTGCTCTTACTACTTTCCTTTGGGGTCCATTTGCCGTGGCGTTACTGGCAGGCCACCGGACCCAATCGGCCGTCTTTGGTAATGGGTAAACGGCAGGCGACGACTTGCTCTCCTGGCGCGGTGCGCCGCATGTACTCCACCTGAAATTCGAATGCGCCCTGCTCCCGGTTAAAGGCGACGCTGGGAAAGCCGGTATAGGCGGTGTTCCGGAAGTCGAGGACCTCGCCGTCAGGTAACTCAATCCCGCACACATCCCGACCGGTGCGGACGCGCCAGTCGTTATCCGGATCGAGGGCTTCAAAGCGCAGGCAGGGATAGTCAGTTTCGGTATTGAAGCGGACGAAGCGCCACAGTGTGCCCTGATAACGGGAGACGCCGACCTCCATCACCCGGCCGTCCACGTTCGGAACGCCGGTACCGCCACCTTGGGCAAGTGTGGTCGCCAGCACCAGGAGGGCCGGAACTATCCAGCGAAACACCATCCAAACTCCTTATTGAATTCGCTATCCCTACAACGTCGTGCCCTCTCACCCCTAGGCGAGATACCGGACCCGGCGTTGAAAACGATCTGCGGGCACCCTGCTCCACAGGCTCTGCTGGCCCATCACCTGACGAAAAGCCACCAGGTCGTTCGCCACTACCGGGGGCTGGATCTGTCGGCGGGTGACCGGGGTGTAGTCACCGCGAAAACGCAGATCCACCAGGGTGTCCCTGATGCGGGCGTCCAGTGTACCCCAATCGGTACGGCCATAGCGTTCAACCACGTCACGCTTGGTACAGATGCGGATCACATCCTGCTCCATGGCCTCGTAAACCGTTTCAAACAAGGCTAATTGGACGCCGGGCGTGATCTCGAAATCCAGCAAGTCCTGGTCAATGATGAACTGCTCTGCGGCCTCACCCGCCAGATGCACCGCCCCAGCCAGGACGGTCGCCCGATCCGGGGCCAAGCCGGCCGCGGCCAGATCGCGGGTCACCTCGGCTCGGGAGCGTTCCTTCAGGTCGTAACCACGTCCGATCGTCAGTCCCGAGGAGGCGGAGGGGACATGCAGAATGCGGCTGTGGTAGCGCCCACCCTCATGACCTTCCGCCTCCCAGGTCAGGCGTCCCTTTGTGGGCGGCACGATGCTCTGGTGGGTGCGCGAGTTTGCCAGGGTCTGTTGCAGCCAGGCCCAGCTCTGGCTGTCCGGGCGGATCAATCCGGAAGCCACCGCCACCCCATGGTCGCTTTGGAAAAGCGCGATGGCCGCATCCAGCTCGTGACCGGCGGAGGGGTCGATCGCCAGCGGTGGCTGGGCGTAGGCCCGGCGATGGACGTTCAGCAGGGCCCGCACCAGGCGCACGTCCCGGGCCTGGTTCTGGCCGCTGCGGCCGACGGTGTTTGTCAGTCGTAGATTGTTCACCCTGTGCTCCCTGGTTGGTGTCTTTCCTTAAACGTCGCTACCTACGATCCTGGCTCAAGGGCGCAGGTTGGGCGACGCTGGCGAAGCCCAACTTCCTCGCAATAAATCGATATTTTGGGCTTCATTTGTCAGCCCAATCTGAGGTAATCATTTAGTCCAAAATACTAAGCCATCAATTCTTCAACTATTTTTATAGCATCAAAATCCATTCCCAGATCAACCTCATCCAGAGATTCAATAAATACACTAGGAGGCATATATCTATGCTCTTCTATATAATGTATCAATGCAGAAGGTGATGCGAAATACTCACCATTCTTAACGCTTGGAATAAGAAGCAAAGATGCCCCTATCATTTTTTTACTGCCGTGTATTTTTGTTGTGGCGATCTCGTCGCATATTTTGCAATCGGCAAAACCTCTAGCCACCCTAAATCGTGCAGAGAACGAATTATCGCCATAAACAATTTCCTTTAACTTATCGAGCCGGCCACCCCCGAATTCTCCAACAGGAAAATCAACAGAGCCATCCAACCAACCAACATTAAGAATATTATCTATCGGCGGAAAAAATCCGTCCGTATATCTTGTTAAATCTTTATAAATCATATCAACTAAACCAGTCCATATTATAATACTGCGTACAAGCAACCCAACTTATACGGCCTTGATCTTTTTCCAAGATATTAGACAAAGGCATATTATCACGAATAGTGGTAGAGTTTTTGTATACTTTAATAGGGTCCCCTGCAGCAGGGTGAAAAAATTGATAATTGGGAATCTCAGCTCCGGGAAGCCAAGTAGTCATGCCTTCAATCTGGGCAGCAAAAAGCTTGCTTAATTTTGAATTCTTATTCGATTGGATTGACAACTGCAGCCAATCGTCTCTTTCCATGTACCCTGCAACCTCGTCATCCAATGTCATACCAGGTCTAGGACTTGTAAGATATGTTCCATCAGGTATCACAACGGTCCCAGAGTCCCTAAAATAGGCGCCATGGCCTGATAAGGACCTACCCGTGCCTCCGGGTAAAACCTCGTCTGCGAGGTCATGCCCAGAAGGAGCATCGATTAGCTTTGGCGGATTTAGGTCCTCCACTGTCGGATTTAATATCCCGAAATCTCCTTCCGCATCATAGGAGCCATTATAGGTTCGCGCACCTTGCTTTAGATCAACCTTAGCTTCTTGTACCTCATCGCTCGGAAGCGCAAAAGAGTCGCCTACATTTTCACCAAACGCCTCTGGCAGATTAGATGTAATGGGAAGCTTCGGTGATTCCAATTCGTGCGAGCCTTCGTCCACACCATCTACCACCAGAGGGTTCTCACTCACTCCCTCCCCACCACGATAGACAAACAACTCCCCCAAGCCGATTTTCCCGGCAATATCCCGCACCAACTGATCTTCACTGTCCGGAATCGCCCAGGGCTTGTCATGCACATAGAGCCACAGATCCAGCAGCACACTGTGCCCCGGGTCGTGGCCGGCGTGGAGGATGGCGTTGAGGGCTTCTCGGGCGAAGATCTCTTCGTGGATGAACGCTTCCTGCTCCCACAGGGAACGCCCGGAGCCATCCTGTTTGGGCTCGGTGGTGAAGACGAGCGTCTCGTTCAGTTCGTTCTGTAAGTGAAACTCTTCTACTGAAAACATGGCTCTAATCCATTGTCTGCCATGGGGTCGAATCCTTTCGCGGACACTACGTTGTTGGCGCGCCAGCCAGAACGGGGCCGGGCCGGTGTGTGAGCCAGTCTGTGGACTCGCCAGCACCACACGCCGGGGCCACCAGAGTGACGCCTGCCAGGGCGCTGTCTTCATCGAGCGACAACAGGCCGCCGGGCTGTTGCCACTCGCCCAGGCGGTAGCCATCCAGAAGCCAGTACAGATTCCAGATGCCGCCCACCACGCCGCACGAGGGCAGCAGTTGCTCCGGAAATTCCCAGCGCAACTCGGGCCTGCTCCAGGTGGAGAGGCTGTCCAGGAACGGCAGCAGGCGCTCGAAGCCTTTGCCCCTGGGGTAATCGGGGCACACCAGCACTTCGATCTCCGGCACGGCAGACTGAGCGTTTTTCAAGAGTGCCACCAAATCGTTGTGACTCCCCGGTCGACCGTCCATAGCACTGTGGCGGATGCCGACGCCCCGAGGATCAGGTATCAAGTCCAGACTCAGAATATGGCGTCCGCTCTGGCTATCTGCGCCGACCAAACGTACGGGGCGGCTGCCTTCTCTGAGCGAGCTCAGGGTCAACGCCAACCCGCCACGCCCGAACGCCACCTTGGCTTTGGACAGGGCCGCCTGCCAGTCATCCTGTCGCACCTTTTCACTGATCGGCAGCATCAGGACGTTTTCCGCCTCAGCGGACAGGTACGGCCGCAGCGCCTCCGGTACCAGAGGAGACGACGTAGCTCCACCTTCAAGCCGCTCTTCGGCGAGTTCGAAACCTGTCCGGAACCATTCGTCGATGCCAATGCCAGCAATCTCGCCTTGTAAGCGCCCAGGTTTCCAGCTCACCATCGACCTCCAAACAGCGAATGCGGCGCGCCGTCGACTTTTTGCCAACGAGACCACCAAGTCCGCCAACGCCCGTAAAGCATTGTGGTTGCTCCGGGCTGGCCCTCCAGCCAATCCAGCTCAGCCCGGGCTATTTCCGCATGCGGTTCCTGGCCAGCCAGCTCACTCAACCAAGGCTTGAACTGACCACAGCCGGAGATGCCCATGGCCTCGATCACACGATCATCGGCCACACGGCCGGCCAGCCAATTCACCATGTCCGGACGTGCCTCCCGGGGCATCGCGACCAGCAGGGGGTAGAACCACAGCGCCCAGTCTTCAGGCGCTCTCGCCCACAAATTCGCCAGCCATTCACGCACCGATGGCCCGAACGTTTCCGGATTATTCAGGGCTTCGGCCCACTTTTGCCAGGGCGCTGGACAGTCCGCCTGCAACCCGCGCCGCAACAACGCCATAGCCGCCCAGGGCTGAGCCGCCGACGCTTCCGGGAAGGTCGCCGGGGGCACGACTTCGGCGTGACTGGCGGCCAGCTGCCAGTGCGCCTTTGCCGTCGCTTCCGAACCAATGAGACCTTCCAGCTCGGGCAGTCGCTCGACCGGCGATTGCGGCTGCACCAGAGCGGCCACCTCCAGCCACAGTAACGCTAGGTGCGGCGCTTCCGACGCCTGTGTCCAGGCCGGATCGGCCAAGCACTCCGGGTGTTGTTCGCACCACAACACAATGCGCCGATCCAGGGGGCGCAGCAGGGTCAAGGGGGTCTGATCACTGTCCAACAGCGCCTGCCGCTGCCCTAGCAGGGATTCCAGCATGGCATAGACTCCGATTCCGCAACGGCCAGGATCAGTTCAGGCTGATCTTGGCTCCCTTGAGGTCGATTGTGGTGCCCTGCACCTTGATCGACGTGCCCTTGATCGAGATGGCCCCCGAGGACTCCATGGTGAGGCTGGCGGCGCCGGTCTTCAGGGTGATGCTCTGCCCGGCATCGATCGTGATGGTTTTACCCGCCTTCACCGTCTGCTCGCCGGTGATGTCGACGGTCTGGTTGTTCTTGACCGTCAGGCTGTCGTCGTTGCCTACCGTGGTGGTACGATCGTTCTTGATGTCGTCGGTCTGGTCGTTCTCGACGGTCAGCTCGTGATCCTTTTCGGCATGGAGGCGCAGCAGTTCCTCACCGATGCTGTCATCGAAGCTGATCTCGTTGTAATTGGCCCCGCTCCCTTTGGTGGTGGAACGGCTCTTGAAACCGGACACGTTCTTTTTCGATACCGGGTCGTACGGCATCTTGTTATCGCCGTTGTAGACCGCCCCGGTAATCAACGGCTGGTCGGGATCGCCGCTGAGGAATTCCACCAGCACTTCCTGACCGGCCCGGGGAATGAACTGGGCCCCCCAGCTGTCCCCCGCCCAGGACTGTGCAACCCGGATCCAGCAGGAGCTTTTCTGGTCGTAGTTGCCTTCCCGATCCCAGTGGAACTGCACCTTGATGCGCCCGTGTTTATCCGCGTAGACCTCTTCTCCGGAAGCACCGGTCACCGTCGCGGTCTGCAGACCGGACACCCGTGGCTTGGGCAGTTTGACCGGGCGGTACGGCGCCTGGGTGGGCATGCAGCGGAACTGGTTGCTGTAGTAATAGCGCCCTTCGACCGGCTGGTTGTCGGTGTTCAGGGGCACCGATGCCTCAATGGTAATCTCGGTAATGACAAAGTCGTTGTGGGGCGGAATCCGGTCTTCATGGTCCTTGAAGGAGAACCGGTACCCAACGCCGAAGGAACGATAATCCGAGGCGCCACAGTAGTTCTCGGCTTCCTGGGCGATGCCCTGCAGATGCCGCTTGGCGAGGCCGGCGCCGTCCTTGATGGGGCGGTCCTCACCCAGATACTGGAAAAGCTCCCGATCCCCGAAATCACTCCCGGGCACCTTCTCCTTACTCGTGGCCTTGACCGGCGTCCGGGGAGAGGCGAAGTCAAAGCCGTGTTCAACGATGGCATTGGCCGTCGCCCTGACACCGGCATACCAGTTGGATACACGGGCAGAGCCGGTCGGCCGGGACGCAAATACCACCGAGTCTTCGGCGGCCTTGGGCCAGCGCTTTTCATTGTCGGTCACCACCATGGTATGGGCGCCGTTTTCATGGGCAAAGAAGAACGACAGCCCCTCATAAGCCAGTAGACGACCAATGAAATCCCAATCGGTCTCGTTGTACTGGACGCAGTAGCGGTAGCTGTAGACGTCCTGCATCAGCTCCCAGCTAAGCTCCACCTCATGCTCGCCGAGAACCGTGTCCACGATCTGCTTGACGGTCTTGTCCTGAAAGATGCGGCAGTTGGTGCGATTGGTCGCGGACCAGGCCCTTGGAACGATCAGGGCTTCATAGCGCTGCCCCTCGCTGTTGTGCAAGGGTTTGCCCAACTCCCGGATGCTAAGAAAGTGCCCGTGAAAAAAACGCTCCTTGGCAGCAGCCTTGGAACCCAGCTTGAGGCTGATGCTCACACCTTCGCCAACGTGCCTGTTCATGTCGCTGATACGCTGGTTGGCGGTAAAGCCGACCTGTATCTGGAACAAACGGGACATGCCCTCACGCACTTTCAGGCGTTCAAGAACCAGCGCGTCCTTGCCCAGTGAACTGTGAATCTGCAGAAAGTGGTACTGTTTTTCCTTGCCCATGAATCGCAACGCCTTCCTCATACTCCGTTAACGTGATACTGACGGCTTCGGCGCCACTACCACCTTGACGGAGCACCGGTCTCGGTGAATGAAAACAGAGGGAACCCGAAGGCCCCCTCTTTGATCTGGAAGCCGTGGATCAGAGCTTCTGACCTTTGGCACCGCTGTAGCCATAGACCAGCGGAGCGGTAACGCTGTTCTTGTCGTCAGTCGGTGTTACGGTCATGGTCATTTCGGTGTAGGAAATGGTCAGGGACTCAACCGGACGATCGCCAGAGACAGACACGGAGTAGTTGGAAATCATGGCGTCGGTCAGTTCGATCTTCATGATTTCTTCAATTTTCTCGCCCTGCTTGGTGATGTAGAAGGTCGCCTTCTTGCCCTTGCCAATGGTGGCTTCCTTGAACAGGTCCGGAGAAGAGTTGTCCTGCAGCTTGGTGATCGTGATGTCGCCCAGGCGAGTGGCAGACGCTTCACGGTCCATGGCAGTACCGGTGTAAGAGGTGATCTCACGATGTACGTTAAAGTCCATGCTCAGAACAGTGATCATATCCTTGTACTGTTCTGCAGTGGCTTCACCCTTAATACCTTCATACTCCAGATAGGTATTCGCTTGCATGTGTATCTCCTTGCTTTTTTAATTACGTCCTGTAATTAGGACACGGTTATCCCGGTCATGACCTTATGGCCCAACCGTGGATTCTGGGGTTGCCGACAGCATCAGCAGATAATAAAAGGGTGTTTTCAATAAACGTGAACCAGTCCCTGGTATTATGCTCTCCGCTTAGGGCACACAGCCGTTTCAACAAACTTTACCGGTGAGTCGACATAATCGACCGAAACATAATCCAGCTTCCAGCTGCTTTGCTCCCTTTTAAATTCCATTTTAATAACCGCGGGCCGCTCCAGACGGTCAAATCCATTGAGGGTCAGGCAGCCGCGGTATCCATCAGACAGCTCGTAGTGTGTTGTTTTTTCTTTCAATAAGCCGGGGAGTTCCGACAGGACGGGATAGTAGTCACGGAATTGGTCGGGATCATCCAGACCCCGATTATTCATTGAGGATGACAGCGCCTCGTCCATGATGTAGTCGTAATCCTTTACATCCAGCCTTTGCGAATATTCATTATAAACGTCGTATAAATAAACAGGCTCGCTATAGCTGGCACAACCGCCAGCGAAAACCATCAAAGGCAGCAGTATTTTATACGGTGTGAGATTCCAAGTACCAGCACCTTTTTTTGATACCGCCGACTTTTTCATATTTCCCTGCCTGTCGCCTTATTCGCCGCTGATTTATTACGCAATCCGGAACTGATTGTCTTCCATGATGATGGCCAGCGCCGGCAGTGCCTGATCGTCGGCGATTGCCGTCAACAGGCGCTCCGAAAGCTGCGGCAAGATATTGCGCTGGATCATCTGCTGGATGGTGCGGGCACCGGTGCTCGCCTGTTGGCCGCTTTCGGCAATATGCTCGATCACCGCGTCGGCATAGCTGAGTTCGACACCGTGCTGACGAGCGGCCCGTTCGCAAACCCGGTCGAGCTGCATCCGGGCAATACGCTGCAACTGCTCCGTACCCAGCGGGCGGTAGGGCAGGACCACTGTCCGTCCCAGGAAGGCCGGTTTGAAGGTGGCCAGCAGATCATCCCAGATGGCGTCTTTCAGGGCGGCCGGTTCCGGGGCGGTCAACTCGTCGGCATAGAGGTCGGTGATATGTTCCGAGGCGGCATTGGAGGTCATCAACAACACAGTGTTGCGAAAATCCACGTCGCGCCCTTCGCCATCACGCAGGGAACCCTTATCGAACACCTGGTAGAAGATGTCCTGAACCCCGGGATGGGCCTTTTCCATCTCGTCCAGCAGAATCACGCTATAGGGCTTGCGGCGAACGGCTTCCGTCAACACCCCGCCCTCGCCATAACCGACATAGCCGGGGGGCGAACCCACCAGCTGGGAGACCTTGTGCTCTTCCTTGAATTCCGACATGTTGATGACGGTCATGTTGGCTTCGCTGCCATAGACCTGCTCCGCCAGGGCCAGAGCCGTTTCGGTTTTACCCACGCCACTCGGACCCACCAGCAAAAATACGCCCAGGGGCTTCTTCTCGTCCGCCAGGTCCGCGCGGCCCACCTGGATGGTGCGGGCGATGTCGTCCAGGGCATGGTCCTGGCCGGTCACCCTTTCTTTCAGAGTCGAACCCAGGGCGAGAATGCCGGCCACTTCATCGGACTGCATGCGACCCAGCGGGATACCGGTCCAGTCAGCGAGCACTTCGGACACCAACTGGCGATCCACCTGCCAGTGCACCATCACCTGTTCGCGCTCTGCCAAACGTGAGCGGATCGCCTGCAGGCGCTGCTTGCCCTCGTCGCTTTCCTCTTCCAGCAACTCGCGGCTGAGCTGCGCGGCTTCCTCCACCAGTGCCAGCTCTTCCTGCCATTCCGTCTCGCGGGCCTGCTGTTCTTCCCGTGAGAGGTGCAGGCGGGTGTCGATGTCATCCAGCCGTTTGCCGTGGTCGATTCCGAAACGCAGCTCCCGGGCCAGCAGCTCGCGCTCCTGTTCCAGGGCGGCCACCTCGGCCCGCACCTGCTCCACCACTGCCGGCACACTGGCCTGACTCATCGCGACGCGGGCACAGGCCGTATCTAGCAGCGCCACGGCCTTGTCCGGCAGCTGGCGGCTGGCCAGGAAGCGGGTGGACAGCACCACCGCCGCCTTCAGGGCATCATCGGCAATCGCCACCCCGTGATGGCCTTCCAGGGTGGGCGCCAGGCCCCGCAGGATCTGGACCGCCACGGTTTCATCCGGCTCGTCCACCTTGACCACCTGGAAGCGGCGGGTGAGCGCGGCGTCCTTCTCGAAGTACTTGCGGTATTCGGCCCAGGTGGTAGCCGCAATCGTCCGCAGTTCGCCCCGTGCCAGCGCCGGCTTCAACAGGTTGGCGGCGTCGTTCTGCCCGGCCTGCCCGCCGGCTCCCACCATATTATGCGCTTCGTCGATGAACAGCAGGATCGGCCGCTCCGAGGCCTTCACCTCTTCAATCACGCCCTTGAGACGGTTCTCGAATTCACCCTTCACCCCGGCGCCGGCCTGCAGCAGGGCCAGATCCAGGGTCAGCAGACGGGCCGATTTGAGGGCGTCCGGCACTTTACCGGCGGCAATACGCCGGGCCAGGCCTTCCACCACGGCGGTTTTGCCCACACCGGCTTCCCCGGTGAGGATGGGGTTGTTCTGGCGCCGGCGCGTTAGGATGTCGATGACCTGGCGGATCTCGTCGTCGCGACCGATCACCGGGTCGAGGCGTCCGTCCGCCGCTTCGGCGGTCAGGTCGATGGTGTACTGAGCCAGGTGCTGCTCTTTCTTTGGTTTGTTCCCGGAGGCCTTTGTTGCCGCCGTATGGCTTTCCAGCGATGCTCGGATCTGCGGCCATTCCGCCAACAACCGGGCCGGATCGATGCCGTTGAGCTCGCCCGCGTGACGGGTGGTCAGCGCCGCCATCGCCGGGTCGTTGAGCATGCTGTAGAGCAGCGTGGCGCCGCGCATGGCTGGCTCTTCGAACTCGATGGTGCTGTCCACCCAGCACTGGCGGAACAGGTCCACCAAGCGGGGTGCCAGACTGGGGGTCGCGCCGCTGCCGGTACGGAAGCTTTCCAGGCCTTCCTCCAGCTGTGCGTCGAGCCTTGAACTATCGAGCCCGAAGTGACGGAACACCGCCTGCAGGTCAGGATCCTCGGTGCGCAGCATGCTCTTGAGCAGATGCTCCACTTCGACGGTGTGATGGGTCCGCTGGAAGCACAGGCCCACCGCCGTTTCCAGCGATTCCCGGGCGGCCCCGTTGAGTTTTTCGACCAGTGATTTGAGGGTCATTGACGACATAGGATTCAATCTTTTCCTTGATTTGGTTTGAAACTAACCTCGACCATCCTGGATGCACCCGGTCGGGCTCCAATAAAACTGTCCGCGCCCAGTCGGCCCTGCTGGCCAAGCTTGCTGGTGGGAAGGTGATCGGCACCGGCCTGGAGCCGGTAGCGCACCCGGTGGTGGCCACTCACCAGCCGTTCGGCCTTTTTCTGCAGGGTTTCGCCGAAGGCGCCTCCCGGCAGCAGGGCCACCAGCTGTTCGCGGTTCTGCGGCCGGAAGACCACGTCCACGCCCTGATCGGCCATCCAGGCCCGGCGACCCAGCATGGCCGTGCCCAGCGTCGCGTACTGTCCGGCCGGGCGCGAGGCATCCGGCAGGCGGGTCTGGTCATCGGCCTCGACCGGGGACCATCCGCCCTGCAGGGTCCGGATCTCCACCGGCATCCCGCTGATATCCTCCAACACCGCGCGCAACGTGCTGGCCGAACGGGCCTGGCGGGCAAACGCGGCGCCATAGAACAGTTGCCAGTTTTCCTCGCAGCCGGTCAGGGCCTTGAGGATATGGGTGAAGATGTCCTCGTCCTCACGCTCCTGATGCACCGCCGGCTGGGTCTTTTCCCAACTGCGATAAAACAGTGAAATCAGTCGGTGGTTGAACAGATCGAGAAAGTCCCGGGTCGCCGGCGACTTCTGTTTCTGCAGCTGCAGCACCCGCTCGGTGAAGCAGGTCGGGAGCGCCCCCCGGGCACCGGTCAGGCCCATTAAATCGACGGTCAGCTCATGCTGATCGATATCCTTTTCACCCGGATGACACCGGCGATCCACCAGATCCTGGCCGGCAAAGCCCAGATTCTGGCTGGACCGGAAACGCACCACTTCCTTGTTGGGCCAGCCGTCGTGGCCGACACGATGGAAGACGGTGTCACGGCCGATAAGCTGCCGCTCCGCCTGCCATACCGCGCGAAAGAAGGTGGTGGGGGTCGCCATCAGAGCAGCTCCCTCTCACCGGCCCGGGCCGGCCACAGGCAGTAGTCCTGATGATGACCGCTCAATCGAATGCGGACCCGGGTGAAGGTGTTGATCTGGGCAAACTGGGCGAAAAAACGATCCAGAATGGCCGAGAACAGATAGATGCTGGTACCGGCATAACTCGGTTTGGAGAAGGTCACCTGGATTTCGGTTCCCTGGCACAGGCCACTCTGCACACCCTGGCCGACACGGGCGACCACGCGTTTCATGGTGACGTCTTCAATGCCCCCGATCAGCGCTCGGGTTTCCGGGGTTTTGCGGAAGTCGTGCAACTGCAGCACGGTCTGCAGTCGTTCGAGGGCGTCGCTGCCGCCGAAGTGCTCCAGATTCAGCTGCTGGATGAACTCCCAGCGGCTGCCGTCCGACAGATCCGGGCGGGTAGTGGCCGTAGGCGGCACCAGGGCCTCCACATCGCGGACCAGTGGCTCGCCAATCGCATGAAAACGGGGCTCGCCACCCCCGAACGGTAAACGCTCCGGGATATTGCGGTTGCAGCAGGTGGCCTTGACCAGCAGCTTTTCGCCCTCCGGCAGAGTGTCCAGAGTGCGGCGGTTGAAGCGGCGGTCGACCAGGGTCAGATAGGTCTCGAAACCCGGCTCGAAGCGGCCGCCGGCCCAATCAGCATCCCGGCGCCGCAGGTGCCAGTAGACGCCCAACGCCTCCTGCCACCGCGGATGACCGAGGCCATAGAACGGCGCCAGTTCCCGCACCTGTTCGCTGCTGATCAGGCGTACCGACTCGACGTTGACCACCTCGTGGGTATCGGCGCTGCCGTATTGGGCCGCCAGTCGGTACTCGTGGCTGGTGTCGTCGATGGCCACCGGCTCCAGGGTTTCATCGAACAGATTCACCGCCGGCACGCACCACAGCCGCATGTGTTCCGGAACGAAGCTCTTTTCCTGCTCCGCCGACTGCTCCCCCAGGTACACGTAGAGATCGACCTCGTCGTGATCGGGCCAGGTCCCGGCCAGTTCGCTGAACTCGGCGAACAGGAATTTCTCCGGGAACAGGAAAAACTCCACCAGCAACCGGAAGCCGTCGAAACTGCGCTTGCCATAAGGGACCAGCGCCTCTTCCGGTTCAAACCCGACCGGCCGAATCTGGCGGGTGGGATAGAAGCGAACCTGGCGGGTGTCGTGGGTCGGCACGATGGCAAAGCCCACGCCTGCGCGGTGGATCAGATCGTAGAGTTCGTTGCTCAGGTGCGTCTGCCCGTGCAGGTAGAACCGCAGCGAGGGCAGATCAACTTCGCTGAACGGCAACGGAGCCTTGAGGCGCAGTTTGATGACGCTCTGGGCGTTTTCGGTTCCGGCCGGGCGCGGGGCGTCGAACGGGGCGTTCTCGAAGCTGCCCTCGGTCACCGTCACCGGCGCCAGGTAGGGCCGCCCCGGGGAACGGAACTCGCAGGACGGCATTTTATCCACCATGGTCTGGAACCGCTGCTGCGCATCCAGCTGTGCGGCATGGGTCTGGGCCGGCCCGGAACGCATCTGCAGAATGGTCATCGAGGGAATCGGCGCCAGGTAATCCGGGAACAGATTGCCCATGAGGATGTCGGTCAGCTCCGGGAAGTGGTCGTCCAGACGCTGGCGGATCTGGGCCGTGAGGAAGGCCACCCCTTCCAGCAGGCGGGAGACGTGGGGATCCTCCACCGCCTCATCGCTGACCCGCAGGTGGCCCGCCACCTTGGGATAAGCACGCGCGAACTCAGCACCCTGGCGCCGCAGGTAAGCCAGTTCGCGGTTGTAATACTGAAGGAGTTCGTCACTCATCAGGCACACTCCTGCAGTGTCATGGACAGGTTGATCGGTTCCAGATCTGACTGGAACGCCACCGGCTCAGGCACCGGATCAACCAGCAGGATCGCCTCAATGCGCAGTCGCAGCTGACGCTCCAGGGACATCTCCGCGTCCTCGGCCATCACCGACACCCGGGCCAGACGCGGCTCAAAGCGCACGATGGTGTCGCGGATCTCATCACACAGCCACTGCCGCGCCTCCTCCGTACTCAGGTCCATGACCGTGAAGTCGGGCAGGCCGAACCCGAGCACCGACTGTTCGAGCTCGCGCAAATGAACCGGCCACTGCAGCCAGGAGCGCCGGGTGTTGAGCAGCGCTTCCAGATCCCGCCGGACGGATTGACGAATGGTGGCCACGGTCGGACGTTCGTTGTCCTCCGCCGCCAGCCGGTCCAGCAGGCTCATCTGTAAACGGACACTGGAATCAATCGACATCGGCCAGCTCGACGCGCTCTACCCGCTTCAGGGCATCCAGGCCCAGGGCCTCGTCGCCCACCAGGAACAGTTTGAGACCGGTGCCGGTCACCAGGCTGTCACCCTGCTGCTGCCAATCGGTGACACGCCCCAGCAACTCCGAATCTGACTGACTGGCAACATAGGTTAGCGGGATAAAGACCTCACCTTGCTTGCCCGAGGCCAGTTCCACATCGGCCCGGCGCCAAACCAGTTCCACCGGGGAGGTGGGGGCATGAAAGTCGATCGCTTCGATCTCGGACCAGCGCCACAGGTAGTAATGGCCATCGGCTCCCAACGCCTCGAGGAAACCGCACAGGCTGTCGTCGCAATCACGGATCTCACCCTCGACCTCGCCAAAGCGGAAACTGACCGGCTCACGGGCCTGCTCCAGCTTGGCCGCCGCAGTATTTGCCGCCGCCAGATCGTTCTGGGTCAGGTGCAGGCGCAGAGCCAACAGGGCTTCCAGATCCGACCCTTCGGTGGCGACCACATCATCGGCCAGCTGGCCCTGCTGAAATGCCAGCCGCGCCTGCTGGGAGCGGATCAGCTGGCGCAGATTGGCGGCGCCCGCCAGCCAGTCCGGATGATGCCGGGCCAGGGCTCCAAGCATCTCGTCAGCCCGCTCCAGCTGCCCGGCCACACAGAGCAGCTCAATCAGCGAAGCGCGCAGATCCGCCGCGCCGGGGTTGGCCTTGATCTGCTGCGTGGCCACCTCAATGGCCTGCTGCAATTCGCCGTGGGCCAGGTGCTGTTTGATGGCTTCCATTCCTTATTTCTCCTAATAACTATAGCTTGTGGGCTCTCTAAAAAATGCCCGCTAAACAGCTCGATTATTTTCCAAATCAGTCAAAAACGCCGAATGTATTTAGCAAAACCAGAAGAATTATGGAAAATCCAGATATCATCAAAGAAATATAAAAAGTCACACCTAAAAATTTATCTAAATTATTAGTGTTACTTTTAATTAGATCTTGATTTGCATAAAGAAAGGACAAAGGCCCGCTCTCTAGCTTCCGACTCCATGACTCTGGGAAAGACAGCGCCTGAGCGACGTTGATGATATCCCAACCACTCACGTACTCCATTCCAAGCTTGCCCTTTATTTCTGGATTCTTCCGAAGTTTTCGAACTGTGACCTGCCCAAAAACAACAAATAGAAGCATTGCCAGAAAAAGGACAACAAATGCAAAGGTAAAAAACCAAAATTCAATCGGATTCATCACAACCAACTCATAATCTCATCGTATATGCTACCGGCGTTTTCTTTAACATAAGAATCCGCCGCAATCGAGGCTGCGGCAGCTGTACCCGCAACCGCTAGCCCGCCAATCACTAGGCCAATCCAACCGACGGGAGTAGCAGCGACCAATAAACCCAAAGCAGCACTGCCTCCGCTCATGGTGAAGGTGCCTGCGGCTGCACTGAAAGCAAAGCTACTGGACTCAATAAACATCTCCCGCTCCCAGTTGCCCCCGGCCTGGTAGGCGTTCTGAATGCGCCCGGCACGGCTACCAAAGTCAATAACTGCCAGCCCATTACCCAAAAACTTGGTATACCGGCTAAATCTGACAAGCTTACTGGCTTGCACCTCGTCAGCGACATGTAGTTTGGTGGCGGAACGGCTGCTTCGGGCGATATTGGTGCCTCTTTCGGCTCTCGTTAAAGGAGTCCCTCGGCGCGCTTTGATGTTGAGTGTCACTGAACGCAGTTCCTGCTGAAACTGGGTCTGGAGCTTTTCGAACGCTCGATGGGCTTGTTGCTTCAGCGCAATTTGTACCGGGGACTGGGTTCGAGCAGCTTTCCTGTATGCCAGCAGCGCTTTCTCATATTCCTTAACGGCTCCGACAAAACCATTGACACGATGGTCATAGAAACTCGCTGCTTCACTAATCAGGCCTACGCCCGCCTCATGGAGCTTTTCTCGAATCTCAGCGAGCGCCACGACATTATCACCGCCATACGACAGAGCAAGCTGGGTCAGCTCTCTTGTATTGGCTTGGCAGGACAGGCGATCTCGGATACCACGCTCCAAACCCGGATGACCGCTATCAAGCAGGTAAGGTGTATAAGCTGCCACCCCCGGTGAGCCCAATCCATTCAAAACAGACAGAGAATCCGGATCCACCCCGCACTGAAGCCGAAGATTCTGGGGACTCATTGACTGATTACAGAGCAAAATATCGGTCATGGTTAAATCCTTTTAAGCCAATGCCTTGTTAATGAGTTGCTGCACCCGTTTGCGCTTAGAACTTTCACTGGTAACACCATCAGTACCCATCCACCGGTTTAAGCTCGGTGATCAGCCGCATCCCCGTGACCAGCTGATCGAGCTGGAAGTGCGGCTGCAGGTGTATCACTGAGAAATACTTGCCGGGCTCGCCCGCCTTGGCTTTGACGGAGACCTTGGCGTCCCGCAGCGGGAAACGGGCCCGCATATCGTCCGAGGCGCCTTCGGTGGCCATGGTGTAGCCGTGGATCCAGCGCTGCAGCTGCGATTCGCACTCTTCCGGGGTGCGATAGCCGCCGATCCGGTCGCGTCCCATCACCTTGAGGTAGTGGGCAAAGCGCGAGACACAGAGGATATAGTGCAGCATGGCCGAGAGCTTGGCGCTGACATTCGCCGCCGAGACGTCGTAGCTTTGTGGCTGCTGGATCGACGGCACCGAGTGGAACACCAGCATGGGTGTATTGGGCAGCGGCGTTAACGGCAAAAAGCCTTCCTCCGCCAGGGCCTTTTCCATGCGATCGCTGATCTGCCAGTCCACCGCCTGACGGTCCGGATGCAGTCGTCCGGAACGGTTGATATCGGCAATATTGGGCAGATTGTCGACCGTTCCGTGCGCCACCTGACCGGCCCGGAAGCCGCGAATCTGGGAGAACCAGCCAGACTCGCAAAAAGCCCGGATCGCCACCTTGCCGAAGGCAAAGCAGGCAGGACCCCAGAGGTAATCGCGCTCGGTGACTTCGCGCCGTTCCAGGAACCCGAACGCCTCGGCGCCCTCCTCCAGCTCACGGTGGGGCCCGCGCAGCAACATGCGCGGTACCGCCAACCCCAGAAAGCGCGAATCCTCCGCTTTTCGCAGCGAGCGCCAGCCGGCCAGCTCGGCTTGCGAGAAATGGCTCTCCAGGTCGCTCACCCCAGTCAGCTCGGCATACTGATCGACGCCGAAAAAGCTCGGGGCGGCATTCAGGATCAGCGGCGCAAAGGCCGCCGCGGCCACCTGCCCCAGCTCCCGCAGGGTATCCAGGTTGGCCATGCCGCCTTTGGTCCGATGGCTGACACTGTAAGTCCCGAGCAGCAGCCCGAAGGGCTCGCCCCCCGGTGTTCCAAATTCTTCCGAATACACCTTGGCAAACAGTCGCGACTGATCGAATTCGATGGCCCGCGCCAGATCGGCGGCAACCGTTTCCCAAGAGGCATCCAGTACCTTGATTTTCACCTGGTCCTGGCGGTCATCCTGCTCCGCCTGTTCCGCCAGCAGGTGGACCCCCCGCCAGTTGGCTTCCAGGGCCTGGAAATCCGGATGATGGAGGACGTCATTGAGCTGGGCGTTGAGCAGCCGGTCCAGCATCAGAACCGCCTCGGATAGCACTGCCTGAACGCGCTCGACGCTCCAGTCCGAACGACCGGGATACTGGGCGAGGAACTGCAGCAGCGCCCGGGAGTCGTCCGACTCCGCCGCCACCCGTTCGGCCAGCTCGCGACTCATCGCCGGACGCCGCGACGCCTTTTGCCGGCTGATGTAATCCTCGTCCACAAAGGAGAGTACCGCGTTCATCCCTTCCTCCATCGGGCTCCGGTGCCCATGCACCGGAGCCTGACAACAACGTGATTTCCGCCGGATCAGTTACCCATTTCCGGAATCTTCGCCACCAGGCGCAGGGAGGTGGTCAGTTCCTCCATCTGCAGCCAGGGACGCAGCCAGGCAATGGCGTTGTAGGCGCCGGGCTTGCCGGGCACTTCCTGCACCTTCACCTTGGCGTCCGCCAGCGGGAACTTGGCCCGGATCTCCTGGCCGCCGCCTTCGGAGGCGTTGACGTAGCCCAGGATCCAGCGGTTCAGCCAGTTCTCGACGTCGTCGGCTTCCATGAAGGAGCCGATCTTGTCCCGCGCCATGACTTTCAGGTAGTGCGCAAAGCGCGACGTCGCCATCATGTAGGGCAGACGCGCGGAAATGGCGGCGTTGGCGGTGGCGTCCGGGTTGTCGTAGATCTTGGGCTTCTGGCAGGTCTGCGCCCCGAAGAACACGGCGTAGTCGGTGTTCTTGTAGTGGCACAGGGGCAGGAAGCCCAGCTTGCTCAGCTCGGCCTCACGCCGATCGGTAATGCCGATCTCGGTAGGGCACTTGAGATCCGGGTCGCCATCATCACTGCGGAAGATGTGGGCCGGGAGACCTTCCACCTTGCCGCCGCCCTCGGCACCACGGATGGCGGTGCAGAAGCCGTATTTGGCGAAGGCGTTGGTCATCCGCGTACCCAGGACATAGGAGGCGTTCATCCAGCAGTAGTCCTCGTGGTTCGGACGGACCGACATGCCGCTCTCGGAATCCACTTCGAACTCCTCGAAGCCGAACTCTTCCACCGGCTTGGTGTTCTCGCCATAGGGCAGACGCGCCAGCACACGCGGCATTGTCAGGGTCACGAAGCGCGAGTCCTCGCTCTCGCGGAAGGAACGCCACTTGGTGTACTCCAGCGACTCGAAGACCTTCTCCAGATCCCGCGGCTTGGACAGCTCGGTCCAGTCGTCGAAACCGAACAGGCCGGAACCACCGGCGGACACGAACGGGCAGAAGCCAGCCGCGGAAACGTTGGACATCAGGCTCAGAGTCTCGATGTCGTTGGGATGGTTGGAGAACTCGTAGTCGCCAATCATCACGCCGTAGGGCTCGCCGCCGGGGGTACCGAATTCGGACTCGTAGATCTTCTTGAAGATCTGGCTCTGATCGAATTCCACCGCCTTGGACAGATCCTTGTGCAGGTCCTTCTTGCTCAGATTGAGCACGCGGATCTTGAGCATGGAACTGGTTTCGGAGTTCATCACCAGGTGATGCATGCCGCGCCAGGAGCCTTCCAGCTTCTGGAACTCTTCCTGGTGCATGATTTCCGACAGCTGTCCGGAGATCATCTGGTCCAGTTTGTTGATGGCCTGGTTGAAGGTGATGGTCAGGTTCTTGTTCCAGGTGACCGTGCCCTTCATGGCTTCATCGGCCAGTGTGCGGATCAGCTCTTCCGCACGGCTGCTCTCGGTCTGCTTGGTGGCGCCAATCGCCTGTTCCAGCAAACTGCCCGCAACCGCTTCCTCATCAACCACCGCCTCTGCGGCTTGGGTTTCCTGACTCATTCCTTGTCCTCCTCTGCTTTGTCGCCCTCACCGAGCTCCGAGCTCAGCGCCTGCAGGTCATCCGAGTTGTTCAACACCCGCTCCAGCAGCTCTTCCAGCTCTTCGGAGCGGTCCACCTTGGTCAGCAGGTCACGCAGCTTGTTGCGCGTTTCCATCAGCTGGCGCAGGGGCTCCACCTGGTTGACCACCGCCGCCGGCTGGAAGTCCTCCATGGAGTTGAAAGCCAGCTCCACGGACATCTGGGAACCGTCGTCCGCCAGTTTGTTGTCGACCTTGAGCTTGAGCTTGGGGCTCATGCGACGCAGCACGTCATCAAAGTTATCGCGGTCGATCTGGATGAAGCGGCGATCCTTGAGTGGCTTCAGGTCGGTATTGTTGTTACCGGAGAAATCGCCCATGACCCCCACCACAAACGGGAGCTCCTTCTTGACCAGAGCGCCTTCCGTTTCGACGTCATAGGTAATGTGGACCCGGGGCTTGCGAACCCGGGACAGTTTGTTGTGGATACTTTCCATAAAGCTGTCTCCTGTTGAGCATCACTGTTGGTTGCCAGTGGTCATTCCCTCGACTCGGGGGCAGGCACACCGGTTAATTGGAAGAAGCCGTCACGGGCTCCGCTATCGGATATCAACTCGGCCATCAGTTCAGGCAAAGAAAGCTCGCTCCAACGGACGGCCCGAGTAATCGCATAGGACACGGGCGAATGCGGTTCGGTCTTACGAAAGAAGTCGGAAAGCCGCTGTAACTGCACCAGCGCTTCCTGGCGGCTTTCGATCGCAACCTGGACTGGGTCGACGCCGGCGGATTTCCTGGCGGGTGTCGCCGAATCTCCCTCGGCGCCGCTGTCCTCCTCGGTTTCCGCCGCGGCCACATCCCGTTGGGTCGCCAGGTGCTGTTCAATCCGCTCGCCGGCGTGGTGATTCAGCATCATCTGGCACCGCTCCAGCGCCTTGCGGATATTGGTGGTTGGCTGCGGATCGTCCATCACCCGGTCCATGACTTCCGACAGCGCGGTAAACGCCTCGCTGGCACGGGTGATGGCCGCCTTGGTCGCGACCAGGTCCTCAACCGGCGTTTCCTGGGCCGCGGCCATCAACTCATCCGGCGCCACTGCGCCGCTGCGGATACGGGACTGGGCCTTGTCCTCATCCAGTCGCGACACCTCCGCCGACTGTTCCGCGTGCCAGGTGGCAAAGCTCGATAGCCCGTCGGCACCGCTGAACAGCGGCACCGAGATGATGGGCTTGATCAGCGTACCGTCGCCATCCGCACCATTGAGGCCCACCAGGGGGGCCAACCGGGTGGCCAGCCCTTCCTCGTCCGGAGAGGGGTAGAGGTTCTCCCAGTAGCGCTCGATCATGGCCCGGGCCAGCTCGAAGCCCTCGCTCAAGCCTGCAAACCCGTGCTCCCGACACAGCGCCTCGATCAGCCAGGCGACAAATTCCAGATCCTTGGTGCGGCTTTCCAGCAGTGGCGGAATGTCCTCGACCAATTGCCGCCACTGCGGAATCTGGGGCGCCTCCTCGTCGGAAAGCGTCTGACGCTCCAACGCCCGCGCCTGATTGCGCAGATCCTTGAGGGTGAAGTACGGCGACAACGGCGAGGCGTCCTCACGGGTGTCGTCTCCGCACGGCGCCTCCGCGGAGACGTCCGCCAGCAAGGCATCAAGCGACAGTAAGCGAGTCTCTGAATCCGTCATGGCACAGCCTCTATCCATAGTCCTTAAAGGTTTCCCAGCCCGAGCGGCAGCGTGGCGTCGTCCTGCGGGTCACCGAGCTCGTTCATCGCGTGGGCAGCCTCCACCTGCACGATGATCGAGGTAATGTTGTCCTTGCAGCCTTTCACCAGGGCCGAGTGGCGAAGCGCCATGTTGACGTCGTCAATGGGCTCGCCGCGCAGCAGTGTGGTCAGCTCCTCGGCGCCGAACTCCCGACTGATCCCGTCACTGCAGAGGAAAAAGCGGTCCCCTGCTCGCACTTCCCCCTCAACCAGATCGATCGCCGGTGTGGCTTCCACGCCGAGGGCCCGGGTGATCACATTGGCCAGCGGATGCTTCTCCGCCTCGTCCTCCGCCAGCACCCCCTGATCCACCAGGTCGGCGACCTGGCTGTGGTCCCGGGAAAGCTGGCGCAGTTGGCCCTGGCGCAGCAGATACACCCGGCTGTCACCGATCCACAGCACCTGGTAGCGCGCATCACTGATCCGCAGCGCCGCCATGGTGGAGCCCATGGTGGCGCCCGGCAGCTGGGTTTCGACGTACTGCAGGATGCGCTGGTTGGCCAGTTCGAAGGCCTCTTCCAGCTCCGCAACCGCCAGGGCGCCGCCCTGCTTGTGATGTTGCGAGGTCACGGTGTCGCAGACCAGCTGACTGGCGACATCCCCGGCCTCATGCCCGCCCATGCCATCGGCCACCACCCAGAGACCGATCTCGGGCAAGGCCAGAAAGGCATCTTCGTTGTGTTCCCTGACCGCGCCGGTGTGGGTGAACCCGGAAGAGGACAACTTCACCGTCATCCCTCCTGGGCCATGAATTCGGCGGACTGCCAGCCGTGGTCCTGCCATTGCCCGACCATCATGGAGACGAACTGTCCAATCTTGGGCAGCCCGTCCGTCAGCAAGGTCACGGGGTCCACAAAGGCAGAGCCCTGTGTCCACCAGACGGTGTTACGCTGGTCCCGGTGCAGCATGGCTTCGAGCCAGTCGGATTCGGTGCCTTCCGAAGCGAACACCAGATTGCCGCCGTCCGCCGGCCAGCGCATGCGAGGCTGCGACGTCTGGGGTGGGTCAATGGCGTTGAGACGCTGCCGCCAGGTTTCTTCCTGCCAGCCATCGTCCAACACGGCGAGGATGCAGTCTTCCATCTCCGAGGCCCAATCCGGCTGACGCCAGCCATCGAGCGGCTGCCCGCCGAATTCCCTGGCCACCAGAAAGGGAAAGTGCCGGCCCACCCGGTCCACGGAGGGAATCAGCGTACCGACCAGCCCCTGTTCCAGAATGGCGCCCGGCGCCGCCGAGAAGTGCCAGATCGGCGATGTCAGATAGGCATCCAGCCAGCGCTCCGCCAGCTGGTCGCGGCTGACGGCCATCGCCGCCTGACACCATTCAAAGAACAGATCCCGCACCTCGGGACGGATATCGACGGTGATGAAGTCACCCCGTCCCGGTACCTTTCCCATGTATCCCCACATCAAACCGTGCTCCTCGCGTTACAGTTTCGACGGCAGGCTAAAGTTTTCGACCACCCCGCCGGCAAACGGATGCTTGACGGAAGCCGGTTCGAGCTTGATCCGGGCCCGGTAGTCGCTGAGCGTGATTTCCATCGCCAGGTCGCGCCCTTTCCCGGTCACGCCGTGATAGGCGTCCAGCATGTGGAAGAGGCCCCACTCCCCCTGGAAGTAGCGCTGGACGACGGCGTCGGAGGTCGAGCCGGGATTGACCGCCACGCGCACGCCCTGGTCACCCCTGCCGGGCCAGACAAAGCTGTGGGGGCGGGTCGGGCCGTGGCGGTAGATCAGCTCGTTGTCGCCGGTTTCGATCGACAGCCGGGTCACGCGACTGTCCAGTTCCTGCGCCTCCAGGGAGAACGGAACCCGCAGCCGCTTGGTGCCCTCTTCAAAGAACGCCTCGCGAATGCGCTTGGCCTGCTGGAAGAAGCGCAGGCTGGACGGCCGGATATTGAGGTCGGTCGCCAGACGCCAGGGATCGCTGGACGTGTCCACGTGGGAGGCCAGGTGCTGCTGGAAGAAGTTGTCCAGGGTGCCGCCGTACCCGAAGAACTGGGCGAAATCGGCCCGACTGATCTCCTTCGAGGCCGAGCGGTCGATCGGATAGAGCCCGGCGATGGCGGAGCGGTATTCGCGGTACACCTGGTTACGCCACAGCCCGTTGATCTTCTGGGTGGCGGAGGTGCGCACCAGATTCTTGGACTGCTGGGCGAAACCGGACACCATGGATTTCAGATACGGCGACTGGGTATTGCTGACTGTGGCGTAGAACCCAGTCACCGCTGCATTGAAATCGGCCCGGGAGACAGTGCGGAACCCGGCGCCACCGGAGGACTGTTCGCCAAAGTAGCGGGCCATGACCCGGGCCTTGTCCTGCAGTGACTGGAAGGTTTCTTCCTTGATGTTGTGGGTGACCTTGAAGGCGTCGTCCACCAGTGTGGTCTCGGGACGTTCCTCGCCCACCAGGGGCATGAGGCGGTTCAGTTGCCCAAAGGCCCGGCTCTCCCGGGCGGCCTCATCCATGGCCTGCGACTTGGCCGCTTGCATCCGGGCCGAGTCCTTGCCATCGACTGCCGCAAGCTGGGTGTTGTATTTGACCGCCGACACCAGCCGGTTGAGAGGCGCATCGGGGCCCGCCAGCAGGTTGGCCAGATAGCGGCCCTGCTCGGGACTGCTGAAGGAACGCACGCGAAGGTCCAACAGGAAGGTCTCCCAGCGGTACACGTAATCCCGGAAGTACTGGTCTTCGACCAGGGCTTTGATGCGGTCTTCGTCGAGGTTGCGGTAGTCCGCGGAATCCTCACCATAAACCCAGGAGTCCTCGAGCAGACGGCTCACAATCTGGTCGCGCTCAGGCTCAAACACCCCCTGGTAGCCGGCCTTGGTGTACAGGGCGGGAATGCCCTCATGCAGGCTCTTGCCGGAGCGGCGGGTAAACAGTTCCGAAGCGACCGTTCCCAGGACCATGGGCAGCTTGAACTCCGGCAACCGGGCCGCTTCGGCATCCAACTGGATGCGCTGATAGGCACGCTCCGCCAGAGGAACCGCCGTCAGCTCGGTGCGGGCCTGCTCCACCAGCTTGGAGGACAGGCGCAAGGGCTGATTAAGGGCCAGGTAGTCTTGCAGATGGGCCAGCAGGGACTCACGCTGGGGCCGGTTGATTTCACCCGGCAGCTTCTGGCCCAGGAGGTATTCCAGCCACAAGGACACCTGCTGGGCGTCGAAGCGCTGGCGCTCACCCAGCATCAGGTAGCTTTTGAGCGCCTCATAGAGATATTCCGGATTGTCCAGGTGAGCCTGGATATCGCTCTCCAGAGAGCGCTTGAGAACATCGCCCAGCTGATACTGCATCACGCGGCCATGTACCCCTTGCGCGGCCTGCCGCAAGGCCTGCACCTGGAAGTACCCCAGCGAGGAGAAACCGGGCAGGGTCGTCTCGGTGACGCTGCCCGCCAGCCCGGAGGACTCATTCAGGAGCTTTTCCAGCACCAGCCAGTCCGGTTCGGGCGGCAGCTGCTCGAGGTTGCTCTCCAGCTTCTCGGAACGTGTTGCAAAGCCCTCGATGGTGGTCCTGGCCTGGGCGTAATCCAGATACCAGGCCGAAGCCAGCCCGACGGTAAAGATGGCCATGGCCGCAAACGCGACCTGGCGTGCCCTGTTCATGCGCCGGGCCTTGCTGCCATCCGTAAACGCCAGATTGCTCTCGGAAAAAATGATCTGGTCAAACAGCTTGCGCTGGAAGAAGCCATCATGGGTGGCGCCACGAGCGACCTTGCGCGCCTTGGGGGACTGCAGCTTGAACTGCTGCTCCACCAGGCCGGAGACCTTGTCAAAACCGGGCTGCCCCTGTTCAGAGGAGACCATGTAGACCCCTCGCAGCAGGGGCACTTCCTCATAGGCGGAGGGGAAAAACACCTCTTTCAGCAGGTTCCACAACGGCGCTCGAAGCAGGGCAACCTGTTTGGGGAACTCATAGATTCGACCCCGTGTCTCAGGCGCTCGCTCCTGTTGTAAGCGGTGCAGCAGGAAGTGGCTCAAACGCCCGAGCAGCTGATCAAATTCGGTGTCGAACACTTCCGGCAGACGCTCCGGGTCCCTGACGGAGGCCAGGTCAAAGGTCAGCCCCAGAACGTCTTCACGCTCCTGTTCCGACAGCATGCCGAAGGTATCCAGAAAACCGTCGAGCAGATCGAACTTGGTCAGCATGACATAGACCGGAAACACCACGCCGAGCCGGTTTTTCAGTTCCTGTACCCGCTGTTTCAGCGCCCGGGCATGCAGAGCCTGTTCGGTGGGTGTCTGTTCCAGGAGATCCGCCACACTGACCGCCACGATCACGCCATTGATGGGCTGGCGGGCACGGTATTTCTTGAGCAGCCCCAGGAAGGCCTTCCAGCCCTTGGCGTCACGCTTGTCACCGGATTCCTGGGTGGTGTAGCGCCCGGCGGTATCAATGATCACGGCCTTGTTGGTGAACCACCAATCGCAGTAGCGGGTGCCACCGACCCCTTTGACCGAATCCAGGCCCATCTCGCGCTTGAGCGGGAATTCCAGGCCGGAATTGAGCAGGGCGGTGGATTTGCCCGAACCCGGGGCACCGACAATCATGTACCAGGGCAGTTCGTAGACCGAACGAAAGCGGCCAGGTTTCCATTTGCGGACCAGCGAAAGGGCCTTGCGAAGCTTGGCCCGCTGGGTTTCCAGCTCCTCCTTGAGCAGCTCGTCGCCTTCATCCGAGGCCATCATTTCGCTGACCACCCGCTCGTTGTCGCGCCGCTCCTTGCGGGACTGCCACAACTTGACGCTGAGGTAGGAAATGACCAACACGAGCAGGAAGGTCACCCGGGCCAGGACCGAGGCCAGGGGCTTCCAGTCGGCGATGGCCAACAGGGGCCCGCCAAACCAGACCAGAACAACCAGCGCTGCAAAGCCCAACAGGATAAAGAGCATTCGCAACGTTACTTTAGACACCATGCGGCGAATCCATGCCATGGGGTTACCTCGATTTCCTTTTCCCGATCTCAGGGAATCAGACTGATTTCCACCCGCCGATTACGGGCGCGGTTTTCAGCTGTCGAATTGTCAAAACGGGGTTCAGCCTCACCCCGCCCCTCGGGCCACAAGCGACCTTCCAGGTTGGCCGAGCGTGCCAGCTCATCGGACACGGCGGTGGCCCGAGCCAGGGAAAGGTGCCAGTTGGAGGGATAACGGGCCGTCGCAATCGGCCGGTTGTCGGTATGCCCGGTGACCATGATGGAGCCCTCGGTGGCTTCCAGGGCACGGGCAATCTTGTTCATCAGCGGCAGGGTGTCCTCACGCAGTTCGGCACCGCCGGATTCAAACAGGGCCTCGTTGCCGATGCGCAGGGTAATACGGCCGTTGTCGCCGGCCTCCAGCTCCAGAAGCCCTTTGGCGATTTCCGTTTGCAGGATTCGGCGCAGATAGTCAGCCTGCTGGGGTGTGGCATCACCCGTCGCCACTTGGGTTTGCGGCATATCCAACGCATTCATCCTGGCCAACAGAGGTTCCGAGCGGCTATCGAGGCTTTGGGAAAAGCCCAGGTAAAACAGCAGCAGTACCACAGCGCTAACCGTGGCTCCGACCCAGACCGGAAGGCCACGCGCCATACGGGGGCGGGATTCAATCTTCTGCTCCCACGTTTTCTCGAAAGGTGTGGCGTAGCGGCCACGCTGGGCACAGATTTCGTGATAAAGACAGTCTCGAAGGGTGTCGAGCTCCTCCTGACCACGCTCTTCAACCCGGTACTTGCCCCTGAAGCCCAGTGACAGGCACAGATGCTGAAGCATCATGACCTCGGTGTTCGAGGTCTGGCGAGCCCGGGCCACCAGATCAAAAAAATAGGTGCCCGACCAGGTCTGGGAATGAAACTCGGATAACAGCGAATGGGCCGCCCAATGGCCGGTTTGCCCCCACTCGCTGTTCAGGACGATCTCGTCGATCAGCGCGCAGACACAATAGGAGGCGGTCTCCACCGTTTCCGGCGTGAGTCCGGCCGCCCGGAGGTTAGCCTGATATTCCCGTACCAGATCGACACACTGACGGCGCAGGTCCGCCACATCCGTGATCTGCGAGGCCGCTGGCAGCCGCACCGCCAGCGACAGCAGCCGGGAAGCATGATCGCATACCGGCCCCAGACTGGTTTCAGGCAGTTTGAACCGGCCATAGGACGGTGCCGGGGCGGGCGCATCCGCCACCACCGTATGGTCCGGAGCGCCCCCCGAAGCCGGCTTGGAGGGCGGCACCTGTCGGGCGCCCGGACGTGGTTTCACAATGGTGCTATCGTTCATGGAGCAGTCCCTGCTTCTCACTCAATCCGTTCAATAACTACTGCCGGATGGCCCACAACTCGAGTTCCAGGCCGGGATAGTTGCCCGACACATGAATGGCCAGCCCACCGCTCTGCCTGAGTTGCTGCCAGCGATCGCTCTTGCCGTCCAGCAGGAAGTAGTGGTACCCGGCGTGGTAGGGAATCTGGCGGGGCGCGACCGGCAAGGCGCTGACCGGAATACCGGGCAGGTGGTTATTGACCAGATCGCGAATGTGCTCGACCGCACCAAGTTTGATCTGGGCCGGCAGGCGTCGGCGGATATCCTCGGTGGTCAGATCGGCCTTGACCGCGAGCACCAACTGGGCCGAATCCAACAGGCTGCCGTCGGGCAACGGCGCCACCCGGATACCGTACTGGGCCTCTTTCAGTCGCAGCGCGATGGCCGTTTGCTCGAGCACGGTACTGAGGGACTGGCTTAGCAGTGCCGCCAGGTCGCCAAAGGTTTCCGTCAGGTGTTCGTGGCGGTAGGGCGGCAGCGTCGGCACCATTTTTTCGGTGCGGGTGAACAGTGCCAGCTCCCCGGTCAGGCTGATGGCCACCTCATAGAAGCGCTCGGGATGAACCGGGGAGGTGTGCTTCAGGTGCTCCAGCATCGGCTGCCAGCGATTGAGCGTCTGCAGCATCAGCACGTCAAACAGCGTGGACGACTGTTCCGCTCCCTTCTGCATCCTGACGGCCAGGGCCTTGGCCCGCTGCTTGACCATGCCCAGAATCTCATGGAGAAACGAAGCCAGCGGCGGCACCGAGGCCACATCAAGGCAGGGCGGAATAAAGCTGCGGTCCAGCTTCACTTCCTTCTCGCTGACCACCTCGGCCACGCGTGCCACCGCCAGATAGGCGAAGCCGGCCAGGTCATCACGGCCCGGCTTGAGGCGAGGATTGAGCCGGGCCACCCCAACCACTTCCTCTTCGCCGTGCTCACTGGAATCATCCAGCAGTCGCCGCTCTTCGAAACGGTAGCGGGCATTGCGATTGGAGGCGTCAGCGGCGATATTGATGCCGGCCAGCTTTTCCATCGGCAGGGCCAGGTAGACCAGTTCATCCCGGGCGTCACTGGGCATCTCCAGGACCAGACCGTCGCCCTGGTCGAACTCAAACGGCATGCCGTCCGGCAGAATACCGGCCGCCCTGACCACCGCGATCTGGCCCAGGGCCAGAGCCTGTTCATCCAATTCGAGCCTGGAAAACCCGTAACCATGCGCCATCGTTTGCGCGTGCTGCTGCCGGGTCAGCTGCGAGAGAAAACGGTCCTGCTGCTGAAAATGCTGCGGCCTGAGCAGCATCCCCTCAGACCAGGCGACCTTGGCCAGATGTTCCTTCATGTCGTATCCCTGTATTCCCGAGGCGCGCTGGGGTTAGTGGTTGTGGTCGAGGGTGATCGAGCGCCGGTCCACGCGGATGTAGCGGGTCTGGTAATCCTGGGGATCGGCTCTCAGGCTCAGCTTCCAGTCGGCGTTATCGATATCCCGGAAGGCACCGATGATGCCCACGTAGCGCGTGTCTTTATCCAGCCTCATGTCGTGGGTCAGTTGCTGGGTCGGACGCAGGACCACCTCACTGGTCCGCAGCAAATCATCACCCAGCACGCTGTCGGCGTTGTCATAGAGATCAAAGAAGCCGGCTTCCTGGAAGGCCTCTTCAGACCGCAGCTCGTAGACCCGGACCACCACCGGTAACGGCTGGCCCTGATCATCGGCATTGGTGCTGATATTGGCGCGCAGGTGCAGATCGTAGTATGGCTCGACAATGGCGTTGGCCACCGCGCACCCGTACAGGGTGAGCAGAAGCAGACCAACGCTGACCAGTCGTAGGGCTGACGTCATCACTCGGGATTCCCTTCTTTAAAACCAGTTTCCTTTTCGTAGGCTTCGATGAACGCCTCGCTGCGAAGCATGCGCTCGGCATCCCCATAAGCCTCTCGCTGCCATGCACGATGGCGGCGAATTGTTGCCAGCGTTTTACGCTGCGAGAACCAGCGCTTCTGATGGGCGGCGTTGCCATCGTCCAGGATGTCCGCAACCACCGCCTCCACGCCCTTCATCAGGGCTCGCTCATGGGACATGATGTCGTTGAAGGCGTGATTGACAGCTTCTTGCACGCCCAGATTGGCCGCATGGGGACGCAGCAACAGGCTATCCAGGGCATCTTGCGCGGTTGCCGAAAATTTGAGGGGATTGTTCTCGCTGCGCTGGAACAGCGTCTGGGCGACTCGTAACTGTTGCTTCTGCTGCGCACGGGCATGCAGCAGGTCCAGTAGCCGGTCCAGCAATACGCGGGTCAGTCCGCCCAGTTCACGATAAAACCCGCTCCCCAGACCCGCACCGCGTTCCTGAGAAAGCCCCAGCCCTTCCCAGAGGGCTTTCAGCTCTGCCTGGCCTGCCGAAGCGCGAGGCGATGAAACGGGCGTATCAGAAGGCGCCGGCTCCTGTCCGGCCGCCTCACCCCAATGCCACGCCTCAGGGATCGACGGCTCCTGGATCGGCACATGGGTATCGGCCATGAGTCGTTCACCCAGTCCGGCTGGCAATACGTCAGGGATGTCCTTCTCGGCCTGGGCGCCGGTGGACCACTCCGGTTTCTCCGCAAGCGTTTGCAAACCGATGCCCTCGGGTATCGCGCCCCCAGATTCACCCATCGGCTGGGCGATCGACTCGTTCTGGACACGGCTGGCCGCCTCGGCCTCATCATCGCCGGGGCTCACGGCAACGGTGATTTCATAATCCCCCAAGCGCAGCCGATCACCGTCATCAATACCGGCTTCATTACCTTTTCCGAGGGGCGCGCTGGCCTCATTGAGATAGACACCATTGGTGGAGAGATCCCGGATCAGAAAAACACCACCGTCAAACCGGATCTCGGCATGGCGCGAAGAAAGGATCTTGTTGGGATCGGGAAGGTGCCAGTCGCAATCCGGCGAGCGGCCTATCACGGTCGCCTGTCGCGGATGGACGCGATGGTTGCAGGTAACACTGGGGGATAAGCGCTGATAGCTTGCTATGCGAAGCTCTAAATGCATCGAACCGTCCTTCCCTGTGACGACGAACGCTGCCTCAAACGGGCAAGACAAGCGAACCACTACATCACGACAACCTGTGTGACGAACCGCTATTGGGAGCCGTCCTGGCTCTATGGGGCGAGGAGATTAAGCATTCGTTAATAAATTGTCAATTTGCTCAAACAATAAACGATTCGAAATGTGAGCCAGCTCGCTACCTGACATTTTCACAAGCCACCTTGGAATGGCCCACAGAGCCCGTACCGGCGGGCTTCGAGGGCCATCACCAGGGCTCGATGGCGGGCTTCGGCAGGCGCCCACGAATCTTGACCCCCCGCCACTTTTCGTCGATGATTCGCCCCGAAAATGGAGAACCATTAATTAGGGATTGATTCATGGGCAAGCCTGCTGCTTATCTGGGCGCATATCACGTCTGCCCCGCCTCCAACGGCCCGGTCCCCCACGTCGGTGGACCCACCCTGGCCGCGTCTTCCAATGTGTTCATCGGCGGCATGCCGGTGGCCAGAGTGTCCGACAAGCTGGTCTGCGTCGGCCCGCCTGACTCGGTTGCCACAGGCTCCGGCACGGTAATGGCCAACGGATTGCCCATCGCCCGCCTCGGTGACAGCACCGCCCACGGTGGCAAGATCGTCGTGGGCAACCCCACAGTGCTGATAGGAGGATAACGTGGTCGCCACAGCACGGAAGCCGGAAAATACCTCGCCCGCCCCCCGCAAGCACAAGTGGCTGGGTAAGGTCCTGAATAACCGTTATCGGATTGAGGCGCTGATTGCCTCGGGGGGCATGAGCAATGTCTACCGTGCCATTGATACCCACCTGGAGCGGGCGGGCAGCGCCGACTGCGCCGTAGCACTCAAGCTACTCAAGTCGGATGCCGCCAGGGAATCGGCCTCACTGAGTCTCCTGGCCCGAGAAACCGCCAAGACTCGCCGCTTGTCGCACCCTAACATCGTCCGGGTTCAGGATCTGGAACAGGATGGCGACACCTGGTTCATGGTGATGGAGCTGCTGGACGGTGAACCGCTGTCGCGGATGATCCAGCGTTCCCGCCCTAACGGGCTGAAGTGGAAAGGGGTCAAGGCGATCCTCGAACAGATCCTGGATGCGCTGCGCTATTCGCACCGCCACGGTGTAATCCATGCCGATCTCAAGCCCTCCAATATCTTTTTCACGCGCCAGGGCGAGATCAAACTGCTGGACTTCGGCGTCTCCAGGGCCCTCAGCCACTCCCGGCACGAGGATTACCTTCAGCCCAAGAACGACGAAACATCCATTTACGGCTACACACCGGCCTACACCCTGCCGGAGCTGACCAAGAGCGACAAGCCGTTACCGCAGGGCGATGTCTACGCCCTGGCCTGCATCAGCTACGAACTGCTCAGTTCCCGCCACCCTTTCGACCGCAAACCGCTGACCCTGCAGGAAAGGCGCAAGGCGAAACTGAAGCGCCCGGCCCACATGCCATTGAAGGTCTGGCAGACCATCAAGCGCCAGCTTCAGGGAGACGCCAATGCCCTCACGCTGAAGCACCTGGAACGCGCACTCACCCCCGTGCCATGGTTCACGGTGGGACAGAGTGCGGTGACTGCAGCCGCCGTGATAGGGGCCATCGCGACCTGGCAGATCAATGCCGAGCAGTCGCACCAGGCCGCAGACCAAGTGCTCAGGATGGAATCCGCCAGCCAGCGTCTGCAGGAGCTTCAACAACTGCCGCCGTCGCAACTGCTCACACAGCTAAATGGCCTGTCCGACATTGAGCGGGCGGGATTGCTGAAAATGAAGCAGGTGCCCCTGCTGGACTATTTCCTGAGCCGGATCGACCAGACCCTGGATCCCTCCGAGACCACGGGCCTGCCTGATACCCAGGCAGCACTCGGAATTGCCCAGAGGGCCTCCGACCTGTTCCCGCGCGATCATCAGCTACTACAGGTGATCGATAGCATCGAGCGCCGCCAGGCATCCCTGCAACGGACCCTCGCCGAGGACCTCCAGTCCAATCTGAGCCAGGGGCATTTCCGGACCGCGGAGGAAGCGGAGCGACTGGCCACCCTGGCGACCAATCTGGAATTCCTCGGCGGGCAACTGCCCCAACCGACGAAGAAGGCCAGCGAGACCTTCAGCCAGCTGGTTGACCAGGCACTGGCCAACCAGGACGCCGCGAAACTCGGCCACCTGCTTGCCACGGGGAAACGGTTTTTCGGTGACACGGCATCTGTCCACGACCGCCTGGACAAAATGGTGGCACTGGAAGGCGCCCTCCGGGAGCTGAACCGCTATCAAAAGCGCTTGGCCGCAGGCGAGAAGGATTTGGTGTTCCCCAGAGAGGCGGCCCTGACATTTTATGCGCAACGCTTTGAACACTGGGCCAACACCCTTGACGAGGCAAGCAACAGCCGGGAACTCAATGCCGTCTACGACGACCTCCAGGCTCTGAAGAAGCAGTTACCCGAAGGGCTGGACGTTATTACAAAAACCGAGAAGAAGCTGGCAGAGGCCTATCTCGCCCAGGCGGATACATTGCTGGCGCGCAATCGGACTCGCCAGGCCCAGCCGCTGTTGAAACGCGCAACTCAACTGATGCGTTGAGATTCAACGCATCAGTGGGCTTCAGCACCGGCAGAACCACACCCGGCGCCAGGCGCGCTATACGTCCAGCCTCATTTTCAGGCACTTGTGGGCCAGGGTCCGCTTGGGCAGCCCCAGACTCGCTGCGGCACGGGCCCTGTTGCCCTGGTGTTGACGCAGGCGGTCGAGTATCACCAGGGCTTCAAAGTCGCGTGTGGCCTGACGTAGATCGCCAATCCGCTCTGGCGCCAGCAAAACCGCACTTCCTCCCTCGTTCGCATCACCCTTCCCGACCGGCTCCTGCCGATTGAGAGGGAAATCCTCCGGCTGCAACTCCTCCCGCCGGCCGGCTTGGAGGCAGGCAAATTCCGTGAGAGTTTGCAGTTCCCTTACGTTGCCCGGGAAAGAATACGCCCGTAACAACGCCAACGTGCTGCGGCTAACACGCTGGGCCCCTCGCCCCATTCGCTGCCTGAACTGCCGGATAAAGTGACGACAGAGAGGCTCCAGATCCTCAAGACGCTCCCGGAGCGGGACCATGCGTACAGGAATTTGATTGAGGCGGAAATAGAGATCGGGCCGAAACCGCCCCTCTGCGACCAGGCGGTCCAATGGACGGCAACTCGCCGCAATCAGGTGGAAGTGCAACGTTTCATCCTTCTGCGCCCCCACGGGCCGATACCGCCCGGTTTCCAGCGCACCCAACAACCTGGCTTGCAGCGCCGGCGCCAGGGTCTCGATGCCACTCAGAAACAGGGTGCCACCTTCGGCTCTGGCCATCAGTCCTGGTTTACGACGGGCACGGGCAGAGGAACCGCCTTCGATTTGGCCGAACAATTCCGCTTCCAGCAAGTGATCTGGCAGAGTGTCGCAATTGAGGGCAACAAACGGCCCCTCCGCCCGATCTGAAATCCGGTGGAACGTTTCCGCCACCCGTCTTTTCCCGCAACCTGTCTCGCCGCTGATCAGCAACGTCCGATCACTGTCAGCCCCTCGGCGAAGAAGCTCCCTCAGTGTCACCACACTATCGGAAACGCCCACCAGCGCCTCCTCAAGCGGGTGCGCGTGGAGGTCCCGGGGCGTCTCGCCGCATGGCTCCGCGGAATGATGCCTGGCGAGAGGCGGAGCTTTATCGGCAGCGGTGCGGTCCAGGCATCGTCGCCAATGCAGTGCCAACAGATCACACAGCCCCGGATACAGACCACTGCCCATCAACCGATCCAGCGGCTCGGCGGGCGCGGCTATCACCAGGACGCCCAGGAGCCGCCTTTCACTGTCACTGACCGGTGTCACCAACCAGCCCGAACTGGCAGGCACCGCTCCTGCCATCTTTCTGAACCCCGGGTGATCCAGGTGCCGCGGCGCGCTGGCATCCAGGCGTCGCTCGTGACCATCCCGCACCGCATGGGCAAAGGGATGACTGAAGTCGTCACAATCGAACACCTGACCCTCGCCATCGTGCTGTACCAGCTGCCGGCCGGAGGGAGTGAGCTCCAGGCACCAGAATCCTGGCAGACCAAACAGTTTCTGCAGTTGACGGACAAACTGGGCCTGCACCCCCGAAGGCGTTGAGGGCCTGGCCAGACGCACGGCCAGCTCAATACCCGTCCGCAGACTGTCAAATCCCTTCATCGCCCCACCTCACAGAAGTCGTACGAGGTGCCCTCCAAGAGGGTTTTTATGGCCACTTGCGATCCTGCAATAGCAAACATGTGATTTCCCTTTCATCATTAGCCGGTCGTCGCGCATCCGAATTGCGCCGCGCCATGACTCACGGACGCCTTCGCCCCCGGATGCACCCATACTCAGGACGATCAGACCACGCCGCCATCGCCGTGATCACACGCTGGGAGTGCAAGGGGGCTGCAGGGACTTTTGGGTGGGAGGTTTTCGATCTTGCCTTCCGGCGACCGGACGCCAATAGCGAGGTTTCCCGGACCTGAGCCCGAGGGGGTATTCATCGCTGGAGGGGAGCTGCATGCTGACTGATGCACTGTTTCAGCGTATCGCCCCTTCCCTGGGCAAGCGGTGACTCTCAATACCAACCGATAAAGTCCGCATACGCGTGCCATCCTGGACGCGCTGTAATATGCCGAGGCGGACTTTACCCAATGGGGTCCGAAGGCACAATCCCTTCGAACCGCAAAGGTGGCTGGACCAGCAGGCCCTTCGATCCAGTCACCCATTTCAATACCAGACCGGCTCAAACGGTCTGACTGCGCGCCTACCGACGCTTGGGCGTCCAGGCCCAGATCATCTCGATCAGTATCGGCTCTTTGTCGTCACCGTCACGGATCTCCACGGGAACTGACGTTTCCCCCTTCTCGGTGGTACGGATCAGCTCGACCTGCTCCGGGCTCAGGGAAGCGGTTACCCGCATGTCACCCTTACCGCGTTTGACGTATTCCCCTTTCACCGTCTTGATGACGGGCACCCGATCATCCGGCACGTTCAACCCCACCATGAAGCCGGTGGCGGACTCGGCCAGCAGCAGGCTGGCGATGGCGTGCACACCGCCGATGTGATTCTGGACCCGGCGCTTGTTCGCCAGGCTGATAACACAGCGATCGTGGGTCAGCTCCTCCACTTTGATGCCGACCGTTCCGGTAAACGGCACCGCCTGGCCAAAGAACAGCGACAAGGCGCGCGACCGCGCAAAACCCGGTAACAGGTTGAGCTTGTTGACGATACGACTAAGTGTGTTCGCTTCTGACATGGCGATGGCTCTCTGCGGTGATTGGCGGAAAAGGCGCAAGGGTAACCGATTTGCCCTCAGGCGGTAAGCCATGGCCTCTTCGCAGGCTGACGCTTCCCTGTCCGCTCGATATAATGGCCCCAAACCACACCACACCACACAAACAAGGAATGCCTCATGAGTGATCTGAAGCAGCAGTTCGAGGAAGCAGTCAACTACATCCAGACCGCAGAGGGTGACTTCGAACCGTCCAACGACCTGAAACTGGAGTTCTATGCGCTCTACAAGCAGGCAACGGAAGGCGACGTCAAGGGTAAGAAACCGGGCATGCTGGATGTGGTCGGCCGCGCCAAGTACAACGCCTGGGAAAAGCTCAAGGGCACCTCCTCCGAAGAAGCCATGCAGCGCTACATCGACAAGCTGAACGAGCTTCGCAAGTAAGCCCTCACCTTCGGTCCGGCATCAACGGGGCACAGCGCTTTTTTGATGTCGGACAATTTCCGGTATTTTTTTGTGTCCGCACCTTTCAGCCTTCAATGATCTGTCATAGAATCCGCGCACTATAACAACAAGACTAGGACGAGGGCGTCGAAAGTTGGCTCTTTTCGACTCTCTCAAGCAGTGCGAGAGGACACCATGGCAATGACAGAAGCGCTGGATCAAAGCCAGCCCGGTTTATGGCTGCGCTTGCAGCGCGAGATACAATCCCGCAGGCTGAACGCCCGTACCGAACAAACCTACCTTCACTGGATCACCCGTTTTGTGCTGTTCCACGGGCTGCGCGACCCCGCCGAACTGGAATCCGGGCATATCGAGCAGTTTGTGCAGGATCAGAAAGAGCGTATGCGCGTGTCTCGCGCGCGTCTGAACCAGGCCATGCAGGCGCTGACGTTCTTTTACGTGGAAGTGCTCAAGCGTCCGGCCGTGGTCGATCCCGAGGCCAGCGACAATCCCCATTCGGTCTCCGCCTGAATATCACAAAGGCGAACGTATTCAGTGCGGCAATCGCCTGTGTAACGAAAAAGAGCGGCTCCTGGCCGCTCTTTTATCCAACACACTGCCCTAACGAGGCGTTGTGTTGTAGTTATAGCTGTTATAGGTGCGATTGCTTGGCGGCGTGATCTGATACCGGTCATTATGAACCTGCCCGGGGATCACCTTGGGATCTTGATAACGAATCTCAACGGGAATTTCGTGACGCCCCAAATCCGTTTGCTGATCTTCCGGTGTCAGCAACAGAGGATCCGCATACGGCAGAATCTCTTCACCAGGACCTTGCGGACGACGCGGCTGGCGCCCCGATGCGGTGGGCTCAAGACCACCCTCGATCACGGTTTTGGCCATATCCTCGGAATCCATGGACTTGAAGGGAATGGTTTCGAGGGTGCTGCGTTCTTCCGGCTCAAACGAGCTGGCCTCATTGGATTGCGCCCAAACACTGACAGCGACCAGACACCCCAACGGTAGGGTCAGGGCCAGAATTGATGTTTTGAATAGCCTCCAGTGCTTCATAGGGCTGCCTGTTTACTGCCTGCCAAATAAACCGCCAACTCCTCGCAGAGCTGCGGTGCCACTAAATCATGTTAATCTTTGTATATTTTACAAGCAATTTAAAGCATTGGAATTAATAAAAAAGGAATCTGTGACCCCAATCACCTACCTATTCACAACCTGACCTGATGTGACAAATCCCCCCGACTCAGGATTCATAGCGAATGTCGAGAACCACCCACTCTCGCGTCACTTCTGCCGTCCGGGTCTCCACCTCGTCATCCACCCGTTTGCCAAGCAGGGCCCTGGCCAATGGCGAATCAACACTGATGAAACCACGCTTCAAATCCAATTCATCGGGCCCGACAATGCGGTAGGTCACGGTCTGCCCTTCATCATCCTCCAGGGTCACCCAGGCCCCAAAGAAAACCCGGGACTGATCCTCCGGCAGACGATCAACCACTTCCAGAACATCCAGCCGCTTGGTGAGATAACGCACTCTGCGGTCGATCTCGCGCAACTGCTTCTTCCCGTATATGTATTAGAACCCCACACCCAGCCGTACTATTTTAAGATGATACCTTCCTTTACCCATCCCTATTAGCTGTGTAGGCTCAGAAAGTAACCTCATACTATGAATCATAAACATGAAACACTCCTTGAAACTCGCCGTCAGCTACACTGATACAGCAAGCGGAAATCGACATCAGCTACCCGCGGTATACGTTCGAGATGGAATCCTGATTTCACATCTGAGATATCTGGCGTGGTACTCAGAAAAAAGCGATTCGTGGAGAGAAAAATCCGTCTTTTCGGTGCGGTTACTGATCGACTACATAGAGGCGGCACCAAGCTTTAAGAAAACGACAGTAATATTAAAGAGCTTCACTGAGGCCCTGGTAACAGGAACTATCGATTTTCACACGAGCGATGATCCCCTCGACCTTTTTTGGAAACCCCGTGACCTCAGGGTTGCCAACAACATTCTCTTCCACATTACACATTACACGGACTTTCTAGCGAGACAGGATGGATACGACCAAAACCGTATAAATCCTTTTCGTAAAGCTACTGGATGGGAAGAGCGGCTAAATTGGTGCGCCTACTACCACAAGCAAGCCAATGTGTTTCTGAATCACCTTTCTAATTATTCTGAGGCCCAACAGGCCGCTGCACGAAAACGACTTATTTATACCCCTATACAGCTAAATGTCAGCAATGACAAAGCCGAGCGTTTCCCAGAAGACAAGATTGAAACATTGATTAGAGACGGCTTTGTCGTGAGAGGAAAGCCAGATTACCGCTCACAAGCAATGACCATGCTACTCAATTATGGAGGGCTTCGAAAAAGCGAACTCTTCCACATCTTCACCTCGGATATAACCATAGATCCTAACCATAAGGATGAGGCGTTAGTTCGGGTTTATCACCCAATATACGGGAGGTCACCAGATCCAAGATATGATAACCGAAATGAGTACCTTATATCCGAAACAAACTATAAACCAAGGAATAACTACCGATTAACTGAGCGCCTGTATTCTGGATGGAAAAACCCCCTCCTGACTAGCAGGGATTACTATTTCGAAGTTATTTTCAGCCCCACCTATAAAGCAAAAGAGTTTCTGGCCGTTTGGGTTAAATATATTAAATACCAAAGGGCCGAACCTGAAAACTTTCACCCATTTGCCTTTACAAATGATCGGGGCGAACCAGACACACTAAAAAACTTTCAAAGACGTCACAAAAGAGCAGTAGAAAGAATTGGTCTCGACTGCAAAAAAGAGTTCGGCACGACGGAGCACGGCCATCGGCACGCCTATGGTTATCGTGGCCGAGCACTTGGCCAAAGCCAAGTTGAACTTCAAAAGGGAATGCATCATCGAAACCCTAATTCATGCCTAATTTATATAAATCCAACTAGTGACGATATCAGGACTAAAATGCGGGAATCTGAAAAGTGAACTCAGGCAAGAAACGCAGATCAGAATTACAAGCTTTTTCAGCACATTCGGAACGGCTATTTAATAACGAGTGGAGCACTTACTCTGAGTTCTCTAGCACTCCTAAACTGAAGCCTTTTGTAGACCTTAAAAGAGAGGTTCAGGCACAGGGAATTAAAAGCCAGCGCGAATACAGGTCTTGGATTAAGTCGTTAAAAGATCCCTCTTACCCGAGATCGCCCCACGAAGCTTATAAAAACGAGTGGAATGGCTGGTACGACTTCTGCGGAAAAGAAAAACCATTCAAGCCGCAGTACATTAACACGCCCTATCAGCTTTGGGCTGATAAAATCCGAGATTTCATGAAGCAGGCTCAAGGTGGCGGTTCCAAAGAAACCCACTTATGCCGCTTTGTCCGAATTTACGTTGAAAAGTATGACGGCAGCCGTTCTCCGCAGGAATTACTGACAAAAGAAAGAGTTAACATCCGGCCTTTTCGTGAGGAATTGAAAAAACTGAAAACAGACAATTATCGCCGGAATATGATACTCGCCGTAAATGAATTTCTTAATTACGTCATTGCCAACGACCTCACTGATGAAGACGAGGAAACGGGTGAGGTTATCCGAGTTATGGATGCCCGAAATCCTTTTCAATTGCTCGCAGATGATAAAAGCGTCACTACGCCATCTCGCAACGAGACGACAAAACCCTGTTTACAATATTACTTTGTTCGTAAAGCCCAAGAATGGATTGTTCCCAAGGATGCCAGGACTTTTCAGGACCTTACCCACCTTCAGAAGTTTGATACCGATTGGGTCAAAATACCCGCAAAGTTTGTGGACTACTCTGACCCAGACTGTGTCGTTCGCCAACAGGGGGATCAATACTACCTCTGGTGTCCTACCGACTGGATTCACACCTTTGCCCTTACCAAGGTTCCACTCAGAGGCCGCCAAATCGCCTATAACGACTCAGGTGAAGGCGACAGGGAAATAGCTAATCTAGACGAAAATGGCTCGATAAAATGGGTCAAAAATACCTGCTCCCTCGCCTGCAGTACCAAGGCCCAGTCGTTCATTAAAAAGCTGGCCGACGGCAACCTTGGCATGCATATCACGACAAACAAAACCAGCAATAAAGGAGCCGGATATTCCATCCCATGGATTCCCGATGATCTGGCCTATTGGCTTGTCCGGCTTCGCAAATGGCAGCAGAAATACAACCCAATTGCAGCAGCTACCCCTTGGACCCAATGCATCCGCACGAACCTTAACGAAGAACAACGCAAGGCCAAAGGGGTCAACTGTTTCCTATTCAGGGCTTTCAATGATGTAGAGCCCAAGGATCCACGGGCCGCACTGACTATGAGGTTGGCCGCAGCGCTTTATAGTATTCAGCCATCTAGCCTGCAGCTGGCTGAATTGAAAGGCAGCCCTTACCGACTTTCAAACTACAGATCTAAGTACACACCACATTCTATGAGAGTGAGCTTGATCACAGCTTACATTATGGAAATGGGTATGCCGGTAGAAATAGTGATGAAAGTGGTCGGGCACTCGTCGATTGTTATGTCAATCTATTATTGCAAGGTGACCCAAAGGGATATCCGACAACGGCTTGAAGAAGCTGAGAAAAAGGCACTTAAATCTCAAGCTGAGGCTACGCAGGCCGCTATCGAACAAAACAATATTGAAGCTGTAAAAAACCAATTGGTCGGCACCAATCAAGAATTACTCCAATCGCTTACGAACGAGATCCCTGCAGGCAACTATGTATTCCGTGACTATGGGATCTGCCCTTTTGCGGCAACCCGCTGCGGCGACGGCGGAGAGGAAATTGGTTCATCCAAGGTTCGGAGCCCGACACCATCAGGCTACCTGGGTTTCCAGAACTGTCTCCGATGTCGCCATTTCATAACCGGGCCCGTTTTTCTAGGAGGTTTACTATCCCTCGCCAACGAGATTCTTCTGGAGGCCAACGACCAGTCAGAGATCTGTCGAAGTTTGCAGGACAGAGTGTCCGCCCTCAATGAAAAAATAACTGAGCTGGATCGCCGGGAATACTTGGCCAACCTTAAGCAGGAGTCATTTGATTCAAGCCAAAGATCAAACCTTGAATTCAATCTTCGAAAGCTAGAATCCGAGTATGAAAGTGCAGCAAAAAAAATGGATATGCTGCTTTGCGACCTCCAGTCTGCATATAAACTCATTCAGCTGTCTCAGTCTGTTGCCAATGGGCGAGTCGAGTCCGAGGATACCAATGTCGCATTAATCAAAATGCCGGACTCAGAGGTACAAATAGAGATCGAAGACACGTCGCATTTCCAGCAGTTGCACGAGGTCTGCGAGAACGCGACGATATACGAGAGCTGCAATCCTTCGAGAGCAGTAATTCCACGTTCCCAACTGCTGGACCGTATGGCGAGTTTTAACGAGCTTGCTCCCCACCTTTTTATGCTCTCACAAGAAGAGCAGCTCGCTGTCGGCAACCAACTTGTGGCGCTTTTCAAAGCCCGGTTAAAGTCTTGGGAGAAAATTAACAAGCTGATTGATGGTCATCTGAAACTTTCAGATTTGGTTGGACCAGAAAAAATAGAACCCTGTGAGATCGAAATCATCACCAAAAATTCGTTCCCGGCGTCCCCGCAGAGTTGACTATGAAACCTGATGAATTATTGGAAAAACTGAAGCAAACGGCAACTCCGAGATCCTGTAAGACGCTTGATGCAATCTATGAAATATGCCGCGAACAGGAACAAAGAGGCCTATGCGATTTTTCAGTAGCAACCATTTCGCGACTGGGACATAAAAGGGGCGTACCAAAAGCACAGAGCCTGAGAAACAAAACTGGTGAACAATACAGAGCGCTCATACAGTGCTTTGCAAAAAAAAACCAGAACCACGATTCTCAAGTGGATCGTAGAGGAGAAGACGACTGGGTTGAAGAAATTGAGAATCCCAAACACAAACTGCTGGCACGCATTCAAGCATCCGAGCTCGCAGCTGCTAAGAAAAAGCTTCGTGATTTTGTGCCGCCAGGAACTCGCATCGAAGTAAGAGACTTTCAAAACCAAGCGAGTCATGAAGACCACTTATTGAACAACTTAGAACGACGAGCTCTTGAGTATCTCATATCTGGCGAGTTTCTGAATAAATGGGGATTCTCAATCTCCGAGTATGGTGAAATCATAGACGACTCGGGCACAGTGGTTATGCGCGCAGCCACTGTCGATGCCGTCAAAAAAGCACTCACTTATTTATAGGACCTCATGGATACGAATGTAATCACTCCTGAAGGATACGCTAAATTAAAAGAGGAACTAGATTACCTTTGGCGAAAAGAACGGCCGGAAGTCACCAATAAAGTGCGATGGGCCGCAAGCCTTGGAGATCGCTCCGAGAATGCCGACTATCAATATAATAAGAAGAGACTGCGAGAGATCGACCGGCGGGTGAGATACCTCAGAAATCGTCTCGCCAAACTCCGAGTTATCGAATACAACCCGGTCCAAGAAGGAAAAGCGTTTTTTGGTGCCTGGGTTACTTTGGAAGATTTGGAAGGCAAATCGCTATTCTTCAGAATCGTAGGGCCGGATGAAATCTATGGCAGCAAAAGCTACGTCTCGGTCAAAGCTCCGGCGGCAAGAGCCTGTCTAGGAAAGAGCATCGGAGATGATGTTGTCATCGATACACCAAAGGCAGCCAAACAATGGCGCATCACAGACATCCATTATTAGATAGGCACCCATCTCCCCTAACGGGCAATTGATTTGCAAGCGACTATAAACCACGCACTTCCAACAACCTCCAAGCTTCTTCGTTCACTCCCAGGAGTTTAGAGGTTGTTGGTCAACAGCAAAGTGCTTCAATAGGCCATTTCTCGCTAGGGCAAGGCGTCGATTAGAAGAACAGGGAGTGTCACGTTCTGAGATGGGCCTGGAAACAGGCCCTTTTACTCCGAGAAGGCGATTTATCACATATGCAATTCGTACCACACGGCCCCGAAATCCCCGATGCACTTCTGCAAGCTCACGAAGAGGGGCGTGTTGTCTTTTTCTGTGGCGCTGGAATCTCCTATCCCGCCGGTTTGCCAGGCTTTAAAAAGCTGGTGGAAGAAATCTACCGCATAGTTGGCGCTCGGCAAAATAAAGCGGAGCAACAAGCTTATAAATACAATCAATTTGATGCGGCTCTAGACCTTTTGGAAGCGCGTTTGCCAGGACAACGAATTGCTTTGCGTTCAGCAGTTGCAGAAGCACTTAAACCCAATCTTCGCCGCAAAGGGGCGACGCAAACGCATGCTGCCCTATTAAGGTTGGCGCGTAATCATGAGGGCTCCCTCCGTTTGGTAACCACGAATTTTGACCGTGTTTTTGAGAGAGTTGCCAAACTGATTAAACAACCGATCAACTCGTATTCCGCGCCAATGTTGCCGATCCCGAAAAATAGCCGTTGGGATGGTGTAGTTTATCTTCATGGGTTGCTGCCAAACCAAATTGATGAGGCGTCCCTCAACCAGCTGGTCTTAACAAGCGGCGATTTTGGATTGGCCTATCTAACTGAGCGGTGGGCCGCGCGATTTGTCAGCGAGCTATTTCGTAACTATGTGGTTTGCTTCGTGGGTTACAGCATAAATGATCCCGTTTTACGTTATATGATGGACGCGCTCGCGGCGGATCGGATGTTGGGTGAAGCAACCCCCCAAGCATATGCTTTCGGCGACTTTCGCCCAGGTCAGGAAAAGGAAAAAACCGCAGAATGGAAAGCAAAAGGCGTTAAACCAATTCTATACGAAGTACCAGATGGCACTAATGACCATTCATTACTTCACAAAACCTTAAAGGTTTGGTCCGAAACCCATCGCGACGGAGTATTAGGAAAAGAGCGCATCGTTATCGATTTGGCTTTGGCGAGACCATCAGGCAGCAGCAAGCAAGACAACTTTGTTGGGCGAATGCTTTGGGCGCTATCGGATGAATCAGGGCTGCCGGCCAAGCAATTTGCCAATTTTGACCCGGTCCCTCCTCTTGCTTGGCTGCATGCCTTTTGTGCCCGAACCCATAAGCATGAGCACCTCCGCAGGTTCGGTGTCTCCCCTCACAGGCAGGTGGACGATAGCCTGGCCTTCAGCTTGATTCACCGTCCAGCCCCATACACTCGAGCTCCATGGATGTCTTTGACTGCTGGAGGCCTGACACAAAGCCAATGGGACGACATTATGTTTCATGTTGCCAGATGGCTTTTGCGGCACCTAAACGATCCGGAGCTCATTCTATGGATGACCCAGAATGGAGGACAGTTACACGAGAGATGGGTTTGGCTGGTAGAAAACAGGCTTAGTGAAATTGCTCGCCTAGAAAAAGCAGGCAACTTAGACGAATTGGATGAGATAAAAACCAATGCCCCGAATGCTATTCCAGGGCCTCTCATGCGAACCCTCTGGCGGTTCATTCTCACCGGTCGCATTAAAACTGGCGCTAATGATGTGGAATTTTACCGATGGCAAGAAAAATTCAATCTTGACGGGCTGACGCCGACGTTGCGCCTAGAGCTTCGTGAACTCCTCAGCCCACGGATTAGGCTTAAAAAGCCTATGACATGGGGCGCGTTTGAAGAATCTAGTGTGGAATCAAGCCACTTAAGTCAAATTGTCGGATGGGAAATAGAGCTAACTGCAGACAACGTTCTCTCTGAGATGGGAGATATGAAGAGCGAAGAATGGCAGGATGCTTTGCCAACTATGCTGGAGGACTTCCAGCTATTACTGCGCGATGCGTTGGATCTATTAAGGGAGCTGGGCGAAGCAAATGATTATTCGGATCAATCCTTTTGGGACCTTCCATCTATAAGTGAACACTGGCAAAACCGTGGTTTCCACGATTGGGTCGTACTGATTGAACTTTTGCGTAAGGCCTGGCAACAAATTAACGAAAAAGACACCGAAGCAGGGACGCAAATTGCGCAACGTTGGTTTGGCCTTCCTTATCCCACCTTCAAACGATTAGCTCTGTTTGCAGCAGCCGAAAGCGAAAACATTCACGGAAACCACTGGGTGCATTGGCTCACAGCTGATAATGCCTTTTGGTTATGGTCTATAGACACACAGCGCGAAACAATGCGGCTATTGAGGAAACGAGGCGCAAGTCTTTCGATTGACGAAGAAGAAAAGCTGGAGTCAGCTATTCTCTCCGGCCCCCCTCGTAGTCTGTATAGTGATGACTTAGATCCTGATGAATGGACGCAGCGCTGGAGACATTCCGTTTGGCATTGCCTCGCGAAGCTCCGAGAAGGCGGTAAGCAGCTTGGGACAAATGCTGGACTGAAATTAGAAGAACTGGCTGCGGCAAATCCAGAATGGGAGTTGCAATCCTATCATCGTGATGAGTTCCCTCATTGGATGAGCGGTGCAGGGGATCCTGACTTCACTGAGCATCGAGAAATTGATATCGTCCCCCGGAACCATAAAGACTTGGTGGTCTGGCTTAAGCAAACACCACGAAATGCCGGCCCGTTCAACGACGATAATTGGCGAGAGACCTGCCAAAACCACTTCTTTCTATCCTTCTTTGCTCTGCAATCGTTAGCTAATGAGAACTGTTGGCCGACTCAACGCTGGAATGAAGCCATCCAAGCTTGGGGCGACGAAAAAATTGCGTCACGAGCCTGGGAATTCGCGGGGCCATTACTCGAATCCGCGCCCGACCAGTTAGTCAAAGACACTGCTCATAGCATCGGCCGGTGGCTGAAATCAGCATCCAAAGACAATGTTCGGCATGAAACGGTATTGATTGACATGTGCAAGCGGGTGATGTCTTTGGACCTGAATGATGGCGTAGATACCGAGCAACCGGTCCTTCGGGCAATCAATCACCCTATAGGCCATATAACAGAGGCACTTCTCAACCTCTGGTTTAAACGCACCCCAAGTGATAACGACACTTTGCCGCATGAACTGGAGCCGTTGTTTTCCAGATTAACTAATACGGCCGTGGATAATTATCGTCATGGAAGAGTGATTCTCGCTTCGCGATTGATTGCTCTTTTTAGAGTTGATCCACACTGGACAGAAACGTGCTTGTTGCCTTTGTTAGATTGGGAGTCCGAGCCTGTTGAGGCAAAAGCCGCGTGGCAGGGCTTTTTGTTGTCCCCACGCCTTTACCCTGAGTTATTGATCGCATTCAAATCGCATTTTTTAGAAACCGCGCAGCATTACTCTGAGCTAGGTGAGCACAGGAGCCAATATGCTGCGTTCCTCACATTCGCAGCTTTGAATCCGGTGGAAAGTTATTCGCTGCAGGATTTTGAAACAGCGTTCTCAGCATTACCCCAAGAGGGTTTGCGTGAAGCCGCAAGAGTATTACCTCAGGCATTGGAAAGCGCTGGCAGACAACGTGAGGATTTTTGGAACAACCGTATTCAACCTTTCTGGCAACAAGTTTGGCCAAAGTCACTCGACCTGGCATCTTCGGGGATTGCCGAGTCCCTCGCACGACTATGCATCGCCGCCAATGACGAGTTCCCAACAGTTTTAGCGACAGTTAAAGATTGGTTAAAGCCATTACAACACCCCAGCGTAGCCGTTCATTTGCTGCAAAAATCAGATTTGGCAGAAAGGTTTCCTGAGGAAGCATTGGAGCTTTTGAACAAGATCATAAGTGAGCAAACATGGCCGCCAAAAGATCTCTTAGACTGCGTCAATGTGATAGAGCGTAGTATGCCTGCACTGTCGGCAGATCCCCGATCCCAGAGGCTCAAAACGCTCGTTAGGCGGCACCGTGGGTAAACGCTAAAGGTGTCAGGATAGATTTGCGGCCGCTTTCAAAAACGGTTTAGCATGATGCTTTCCAATATTGCAGTCGGCGCACAAGGTTTGACCGTTGGCATAGCAAGTCTGCCCCCCATCTATAACCGCCACTTTGTGGTCAATTTCAAGGCTCTTACCCCCTGGGATTAGATCACTTTTATGACGGCCACAGTCCTGACAGCGGTAACCATCACGCTCAAGTATTATCCGCCGCAACTTAGGTGGGAAAGTGGGTTGTTCATACACTTTGTCCCTGATCTTTGCAATCTCGTTCTTCAACTCAACGTCTTTACGGTCCCGAGATTCTCTCTCTTCATTGAGGCGGTTCAGAGAATTCTCGAAGCGACGGGAGATTCTTACTTCTTGGAATTCGGCTTCATATGAATTTCCGCCCGAAGCGACCAATCCTATATATTTTTCCCTTTTGATTTTTTCAAATGGATCAGCTTGCTCAACAGGAGCGGCTAAAACCTCCCGCTTTAGCCCGTACTCTTCCTTGCAAATACATGCTAACAAATCAGGATAAATGCTAGTCAATTTAAATTTAGAATTATCGTTTTGTGCATCCGCAAGAGCTGCACCCAATGAGTCATCATTTATAAGGCCCAAATGAAACCCATACTGAATTGCTGCGCCAACTTCATCTAATATTTCATCAAGATTGCCAGACAAGAACAGACGCTTCATGTTTTCTCGGGCATGAAGTTTAAAACGTTTACGAGTTTTCAAGTTCGCCAATCCTTAGGGGAGCAATTTAGGGAAAAGGCGGCGAGGTTACAGACGACCGCCACCGCTGTCTACTTCCGGCAGGACAATGACTCGATGAAAAATGCTAAGAGCTAGGGTCGGATTCAGTACTGTCTACCAGCGTGAAAAATTCTTTAACGGATTTCCAGTCTGGAAAGCTTTTGCTCCCAAACTGAATAAGTGTCCCGGAGAAATATTCTTGGCCCTTTCCTGATGCGTAATCGTCGATTAGGAAATCACCTTGGTTAAGGCCTTTGTGAGCACTTATGATCAGTCGATGTACTACATCAAAACCCAAGAATTTCTCTACCCACAAACGCTTCTCGGAGTAGCTATGTACGTTTTTGACCGATGGCGCAGTCAGGATAAACACCTCTGTCTCTGCTTTATTGTTCAGCCAGTGAAAGGTCTCGACAGCCCCCTCTAAGGGCTTTAGATTCAAATAAAATCCCTCAACGCTTTGTGGGAATTGCAACTCTGGGAAGCGGCGCTGGTATTCCTTAAATCCAGCCGCGTAATCACACAGAGTATGGTCCATGTCGATATATATGACTGTCTTTTCCAGCGGCGACACAATCATTCTTCCAAGTTCCTGACGAAAAAATACCGTTTCGATTCCGGTTTGAGCCGATATAGACGTGCTTTCCTTTGCCCTGGAACTCTGCCGTCCTCACCCGTATCCACTAGCAAATCAGACTGGTCGAGGCGACGCCGAAATGACTTTTTATCGACCGAGCGTCCGATGAGAACTTCATGGATTCTCTGGAGTTGCGGCAGAGTAAATGTCTCAGGTAATGCGAAGGCAGGTACGACACTATACAAGGCTTTTTGCCGAAAGCGCTCTCGAGCGCTTTCGATGATCGCTCGGTGATCAAATGCTAATTCCAACGACTCAATGGCTTTCTCAGAAATCCACTGCACATCATCAACACTCTCCACCTGCTTTTCACAATCCTGTCTAGCGATGAGCGCTGTATAGCAGACGGTCACTGACCAACCTCTTGGATCGCGATGAGCGTTACCGACTGTTCTTAGTTGCTCAATGTAAGGAGGCTTCACGCCAGTCTTTTCCGCAATTTTTCGAAGCGCAGTGTCTTCGATTGATTGGTCCTCCGCTTCATCGACGAAGCCACCGGGAAGGCCCCATTTGCCGTGTTCAGGGTGTGCTGAACGCTTAACGAGCAGTACTTTTAGCTCGCCTTCGTCAAACGTCCAAAGAACGGAGTCCACTGTCACTAGTGGGGCCAGGAAGGCACGTCGATCGTAATTCGCCAAAAACTCTTCTTCGTTCACGGGGCAGTCCGTCTGAAATTTTCGAGATCTTAACCCGCAATGAGCTGCAAAAACAAATATGGAGGCTTTAAGCCACTATCGCTTGACATTAAGGTGGCCCAAAGCCACCATGTTTCTGAGTGGCCATACGCCACCCAATAAGTTTCTCGCTAAAAGGAGTCGGCCATGTTGGGTCTCAAGTATTTCAAAGCTGATTCAAATACGTTTGTTATCCAAACCGTGAATGGCCGAGTGAAGCGGCAAGGGAAAGGACTGAGCTTCTGGTACCTGCCTCGCACCTCTTCCATTGCTGCAGTTCCAGTAAGCGCCCAAGAAAGCCCTTTTATATTCGGGCTGCAAACGTCTGACTACCAATCAGTGCGCGTCCAGGGTCAGTTAACATTCCAGGCAGTTGATCCGGGCAAGACTGCGGAGGTCTTAAATTTCACTTTGGGGCAGGATGGCGAGTCATTCGTCTCAGAGGATCCGATGAAGTTGGGTGATCGAGTAATCCGCGCCGCTCAAACGCTCTCACAACAGATCATCGAAACTAGCACTCTGCGGCAGGCACTGAATCTGAGCCAAACCTTGGTCGCTCGAATTCGCCAAGATTTGGCCAACTCCGATTCATTGTCCGAATTAGGAGTCGCTCTGAAAGAAGCTTCTATCACGGCTATTACCCCTTCTCCCGAAACAGCAAAAGCGTTGGAGGCGGAGACGAGAGAAGAAATTTTGAAGAAGGCCGACGATGCGATTTATGCACGCCGTAAAGCCGCTGTCGAACAAGAGCGGACCATCCAGGATGCCGAGTTGGATACCGAATTCGCGATGCAGCAAAAGCGCCAATCTATGGAAGAGCAAACCGTTCTGAATCAGCGCAAGCTCCTTCAGGAAAAGGCAACAACCGAGAAAGAACGAATAGAGGTAGACATTGAAGCCGCCCGGCAAAAAGAATCCCTGTTTGCGCTCAATGCTGAAAACAATAGGATCGAAGCGGAGTCTCAGGCCTACGCCATTAGTCAAAAAATGGCCGCGTACAAGGAAATCCCGGTTGAGTCTTTGAGAGCCATGGCGATGGCCAAAATGGATCCCAATCAGCTTATGGCGGCGGCGTTTGAAGTCTTTGCCAACAATGCTGAGAAAATCGGCGAGCTCAATATCGCGCCCGATATGCTCCGCGAAATTACGCGGAAGGGGGCATCATGAAGAATGCAGAGGTTCGGTTCGTCCTGGTATATCGTAAAACGCGCCTTCAGGAACTGGTCGAACGGTTCAATACGTGGCCGCAAGCCCAGTTCTACCTCGAGCACAACAATGTCGACGTGCAGGACTACCTAAGGGAGCACGATCACTATCAGCAACAGCTTCAAACATCTGAGCGCGCCCTAAAGGCTTTGGGCCCTGTTCAGATACTGGAGAGAGCATATTTGCCCAGTTACCAGTTCAGTCAGCGCGATATTGTCGTGGTGATTGGTCAAGATGGGCTCGTGGCAAATTGCCTGAAGTATTTGGACGGCCAACCCGTGCTTGGAGTTAATCCGGATCCTGCGCGATGGGACGGGAAGCTACTGCGTTTCGAGGTGCCCGAAATGACCTCAGCGGTTAATAAGGTCCTTAAAGACCATGCCGCGAGCAAAACGGTTAGGTTCGCTGAGGCATTTACTAATGACGGTCAGTGCATTCGTGCTGTGAATGATTTGTTTATAGGGCCTAAAACCCACACGTCTGCCCGCTACATCGTGCGGTGGAATGAAGAAGAGGAGGCCCAGTCTTCGTCGGGCATTATTGTTTCCACGGGGTTCGGTTCAACAGGCTGGTTTCAGTCGATACTAGCGGGTTCCATGGCGGTCGCTGGCATCGAAGATCATCCAATGCGAGTAGGTTTTCCCTGGGATGCGAGCTTTCTGCAGTTCAGCGTGAGGGAACCATTTCCGAGTAAAACCTCCGGAACACGTCTGATTTTTGGGCGCGTTGACGAGGACAATCCTCTAACTTTGGAAAGCATGATGCCGGAGAACGGCGTCATTTTCTCGGACGGAATTGAACAAGATTATCTTCAATTTAATTCAGGATGTATTGCCAAGGTGGGCATGGCCGAGACGCAGGGGCAGCTCATTTGGTAAAAGAATAGCAGCGTGCTAATCATTGTTTCGGAGGGTGCGCACTGGAGTTCTGGTCATTACCATTGGGTCGATTTAGCCGGCTAGAATTCTCGTTTCGCCTCTGAATCATGACCGTGCAGATTTCTGCTGATATGCCCAGTTAGCTGGGAGGTCTTCGATGTCAAAGAAAAAGCGCTCCGCTCCTACAGAGAAAGAACTAATTGAGGGCCTCGACGCACATTCGGTTCATGCTGATGAGTTGGCTGAGCTACAGGAACGAGAATGGCCTGATGCAAATCCGGGGTTCCCAGATCGTGAGAAGCAGCCACCCTCCCAGGATCGCGAACCTCTAGACCGATTGCGTGGTTCGGTTGTTCAACACAAAAATCCTACGGAGCCGGTTTGGGAGGATGGGGACTCGCCCTCTCTGGATCTCCTTCGGGAGTTTCTCATCCCCATTCTTGATCTGGTTCGACATTACAAGTGCCACAATGCTCGGGTCATAGGTTCTGTTGCGAGAGGAACAGCCACGTCCACTAGCGATGTGGACCTTTTGGTCGATGCTGATTCCGACGCCACACTTTTGGATATTGGCGGTCTTAAAGAGGACCTCGAAGATCTTTTTGGGTACCCGGTAGGTATCGTCACGTCTGGCGACCGAATGAGTTTCGAAGAAAAGGAAAAGCTTCGAATCGAGGCGATCTCTCTAGAGGATCTAGGAAAAAGCGGTTTTCGGGACTGACTCGTTAGCGTTGCGTAGGGGGGGCTAGATTCGCACTTGCTGTATTTGACAATAAAAACAGAATTAGTGGATGTCTTTCTAAAGCTTGATAAACAACCCAGCGGTTGCTTGCTCAGTGTACGTTTTGGAAGTGTCCGCAGTAACGGGGTAGAACCCAAAGTGAGGCTATGCTTCTGCGAGGTTGTAAGCTTGAGCTTATTCCACTGTGAAGCTCTCACTGTATCCCCCGTTGGTACTTGAATAGCCCAATACGTCGTAAAAAGCTATGCAACCGATGATCCATTCTCCCGGTTTTGCTCCGGCCGGAATAGAGACCTCTGAGCGAAGAGTTGCCTCCTCCGAATCGCCCGCGGTTAGCTCCCATGTGTCGTTGATTCTCGTTCCTTGAAGATCATCTACGTTGTACCAATATGGGCTGGGTAGTCGGTTGAGGTCGACCCCTGTCGCATCGCTCACCACCACTGTGGCTGTGACGGTCTGACTAGCCTGGGAGACGTCAACGGTCAATGGACTAACGGTGATTGCGGATACTGTAGGCCCAGAGGTGTCCTCTGCCGACGAATTTTGAACGGTGAAACTCTGCGAGTATCCGCCATTGGTGCTCGAATAACCTAGGACGTCGTGGAATGCTGTGGAGCCGACGATCCATTCTCCCGGTTTTGCGCCGGCCGGAATAGAGACCTCTGAGCGAAGAGTTGCCTCCTCCGAATCGCCCGCGGTTAGCTCCCATGTGTCGTTGATTCTCGTTCCTTGAAGATCATCTACGTTGTACCAATATGGGCTGGGTAGTCGATTGAGGTCGACCCCTGTCGCATCGCTCACCACCACTATGGCTGTGACGGTCTGACTAATCTGGGAGACGTCAACCGTCGATGGATTAACACTGATTGAAGATACTGCTGGACCCGCAGTGTCCTCTAGGACGGCTGTCACCTCAGTTGTGTCAATCAAGCTGTCTACTTTCCCGTCGTTTACTCTCAAAGAAAGAATAAAAGAACCAGCCACATCGGCGAAAAAAGTGGGTGACACCGAAGTATTAGAAATCAGCGCGGTTGAACTTTGAGCTGGCTTTGATTCTAGCTCCCAAAAATAGGTCAATGTGTCGTCATTAGCATCACTGCTTGTACTGCCGTCCAGCTCTACTGTCGTTCCAACAAGAACACTTTGAGCACTACCTGCATTGGCTACAGGTGCTGCATTGCCCGAAGCAGCTTCCACAGTAACTGTTGACGCCGTACTGTTGAGGTCGCCATCGTTTACAATCAGAGATGCCACGTACGCACCGGGTACATCGGCTACAAAAGTAGGTGACACTGAAGTCGGGGAGGTCAGAGCAGCTGAACTATTGCTAGGTTTGGAGATTAGGGCCCAGGAATAAGTCAATCTATCTGCGTCAGCATCCGAGCTTTTGCTACCATCCAGCTGGACTTCCATGTCCACTATCACGCTCAGAGCTGCTCCTGCGTTAGCTACAGGTGCTGAATTGCTTGGCACAGCCTCTATAGTAACCATTGCGGTCGCGCTTTCTTGCTTGCCGTCACTCACAGTTAGAGACGCCACATACTCGCCAGCCACATCGGGCACGAAGGTGGGTGATTGCGATTTATGGGAGGTCAGTGCTGCTGAACTTCCAATAGGCTTGGAAGTCAATGCCCAAGAATAGGTCAAGGTGTCACCATCGGCGTCTGAACTTTCACTGCCCTCTAGTTCCACCGAAGCACCGACAGTGGCATCCTGATCGAATCCCGCATTAGCTATAGGACTTGAGTTGACTGGTGCCGAATTCCCGCCACCGCTTGACCCGCCGCCACATGCGACTACAACCAGAAGCAATGTAGCAACAACGGAAAATCTTACAACATTGGGGTGAATCACCAGTCTTCCTTGTTTGGTTTTTCCTACTGTCCTTCTGAGTTGCTATTAGTAAGCAAACGTCATTAAGGCCATAATAACTTTGACATGCGCGTCATGAATAAAAAAAGTGTAAATATGGTTTGTTGGGATACGTATCACGAAAGGTTGCAGTTCTGTACGGGTTATACCCCGTTTCTGCGGACTTCAAAAAAAGCATCGTGGCCTGATGATAGGTAAAGGCCTTCAAAGGCTGTGAATCACCGAGAGTGGCATGCTGCCCCTTATCTCATAGCTGTCATAGATCCCTTCGGGTGCCATTTAGTAATCCCGGGTACTAATTGGTACTAAATGCCCTCTGGGCGTCATCACCTCTTTTCAGGAACGGATCAAACGGGCCCTTTGCGGGACAGGGGCCCGATCGCTAAACGCTGGAGCGACTGATATAACTCCGGATATTATGGAATTCGTTTTTACGGGGAAAATGAAGAGGGCAACATGTCTTTCACCAATGAACAGCAGCGACTCTACAAGTCGCTATATCGTCATATCGACAATCATTTCGACGTAGTTAATCCTGACCTCGCCGGACTGATCCTTGCCACTATCGAGAACAGGGGTGAACTTTCGGATTCGGTCCGCGACAGATTTCCTCGCGTACAAGAAGCAGTGTTCGACGAGCTCCAGAGCATATTTCGATGCCGTTTCCTAGTAAAAGCGGGGGCAACACCGCTATCGGATCCGACTTTCTACCCTAGGCGTGACCTCAGGCAGTTGAATCCAAAGGCAAAGTCAGAATTAGCAGATGTCTTGCTAAAGAGTGCTAAAGACCGACAGGTCGCTTACTCTGCGCTTCCCCGCAGGTGTCTGCATTATCTCGGTAATTCTCTCGACCTTTTAACAGAGAGTAAGGCCCACGTTTTGGCATCAACTGAAATATGAAAAGTACGCGAGCGGTTGCGGATGCTATCGAGACGCACCTGGAGCGCACTCCGCAAAGAACCCCATTCACCAATACCCAGTTTCTCGAATTGGCAGATCGCAAGACCGTCAATCGGGCACTGAGTCTTTTGGAAAAAGAGGGGCAGCTGATTCGTTTGTTCAGAGATGTTTATGCTACACCCCGCAGATCCAGAGTGACTGGAGTGGTAACCCCCCAATTTCGGCCATCGTAAAAGCAATAGCCCGGAAGAATGGCGAAATCCTGCAGGTTCATGGCGCGGAAGCTTGTCGACAGTTTCGGTTAACAACGCAAGTGCCCACAGGACGGATCTACGTAACGAACAGAAGAACACGCCAATTGAAAATTGCTCGGATCAAAGTGACTCTGAGACACACTGAGGACGAGCGAAAGCTTCAGCACGCCGGTACCTGTCAGATCAAGTCTGACTTACTACATCTGAGCGCAACTGGTTGAAATAGATTGCGACGCCTTCTTTGCAGTCACTGCCCCCACCGGTGCAGTTTTTGGTGACCGCGTTATGGTTGCGTTCGTGGTCAGCGTAATGCTTGAACTCAGGGCGCTCTGGCAAAGGGGCTCCAGTAACACTGTGTTTCAGACGCCGGCTCAAAGCTATTGCTGGGCTACCGGTGTGCCTGTTTAGGGTTTGTAGATTATCCCTGCAGACCGTGGTGGGTTTTAAAGGGGAGGGGTGCTTTGGTAACAGCGCGACTGGAAAAGCGTCTGTCATTGGTTTGAGCCTTACGAGGATTCGGTTTATCTTCGGTCGATCAAAGAATTATCCCGCAACCCCTGGTCTTGGAAAACCTATGCCCAACGAAGTCACGAACAACAATGAAGTCTCTAGTAATCATTGGGAAGACGACAAGCTCCAGAGGCAGAAACAGGCTCAATTACTAACTCAGTTCCTAAAGGCCGAATACCGGCGCGGGACCTCCCGGTTTGTACTGAATATCAACTCTCCCTGGGGCTTTGGGAAAACGTTCTTTCTCGATCGTTGGCGCAAAGATCTGGAGGCCCAACACCACCTGGTGCTGACCTTTAATGCCTGGGAAAACGATTACGCCAAAGACCCTTTAATGTCCTTCTTGTATGGCATTGCGTCGCACCTACAAGACCGTCTGGAACACCTCAGAACCCTGGAGTCGGAGGAGCTTGGTGTCCAAGCTGTCGCCAATGTACGCCAAACTCAGGAAGCCTCCCTGAAGTTCACCCAGTTTATCCAGGAGCACGGCTATAAGATGATGCGGACCGTGGTTGGTTGGGCCGGCGTGCAACTTCCGAGCGGCGTGAATATTCCGGCCTCTACCTATCAGGCGGAAGCGGACAGGAAAGCTGCGGTAGAGAGTCTTAAAGAACATTTGACCGGCATCGTGGACGCCATCAGAACGCATGAAGAAAAAGCGCATGGCTACTTTCAGGCGCCAATGTTTATCTTTATCGATGAGCTCGACCGCTGTCGACCCGACTTCACGGTGGAGCTTATCGAGGTCATCAAACATTTCTGCAATGTGGATGGCATCTATTTCGTGTTTGGCACTGACGGGGAGCAACTACAGGCATCGTTAAGCAGCTTGTATGGTCCAGAGTTCAAGGCCGAAGTTTATTTCAATCGAATTTTTTCGAGGGAAATACATCTCAGTCGTCCGGACACCTTCGCGTTTGCTCAAGCCTTGGTTGCAGAATACGGAATCCTAAAGAGTGGAGCCGACTTTGAGTACCTGGTCACGGCCACCAAAAAAGAGAACGGGCGACCGCTCGAAGCGTTCTTCTATGATTTTAGCTGGGTAGCTGATGCATTTGCGCTGGATATGCGAGCACAGCATCAATTGGCAGCTACATTCGATGTGTTGCTGAAGACCCGATCCCAGGATGGCGATCCCACGTTCTCTGTGGCCGCACTGGTACTCATCCTGCTGTGGCAACGAAACAAGCAAGTTTTTAAGGAAATTGTGTCAGCACCTGCCGATTACGAACAACTCGAGCCATTGACCGAGCAATTTCGAAAGGTTGGGATTTTTGAAGAAAACCGGCAAGAACAAGTCCTGCTCCCAATGTCTGACGGCTGGAAGCCTGGGGCGGTTTCGCTTCCTGAGGTCATTTCCGGGTACCTTTCTTTGTTGTCTGCCGACCAGCGCCGAATCAGCGAAATACGCGGAGATGGTGGACAGGTGTATTATTTTCTCGCCAAAATCGTCGAGAAAGCTCATCCCCCTGGCCGAAACGACCCGCCCGAAGGCATCCCGACACTTCGAAAAATGTTTGACCAGATTACGATGTCCGCATAGCAACCACCTCGGGGTGAAGAACAAGGAGTGCTTATGAGTCTCGCACGGAAGTTTCTAAGGTGGGGCGTGGTATTTACGATCGTCCTAGCTGTTATCGCCGGAGGGTGGTGGTCGCTTCTTACCTATGATAACTGGAAACGTGATCAGGCGCGCTTAAACTATGCGTCCGACGTGCCTTGGCAATGGCACAAACCCGGCATCCAGGTCCGCTATAAGGAACCTCTGGGCAGGCGGGTGCTTCGCAAGGTCAGACCATACGACGACTATGTGGTGGAGGCCTGGCTTGCGGATGACTATTCGCTTGTGGCGGCCGTCAAATTTATTGTTGACTGTGAGCCTTACTCGACCGTACCTACAGGGAAGCAATTCAGCGATGGCGAGCCCATTGAGCTCAAGTGCAACAAACAGGGAACGCAGCTTGTAATGGCTGCGCAATGGCCGAAGGGCGCCTACCCGGTCCGCTGGGAAAATGATTTTGGCGGTTTTGCTTTTCAAGCGGATTTTAGGGATTGGGATTTTAAAAAGCTCAAACAGGAGGTCACCCTCTCAAGAGCCAAACCGGCGAGAGAAAGAACCACAGAAAACTTAGCTAAGGGTGGGTATAAAAAATCGATCACAACAGATGATCTTGGTCTGCCCTCTATGGAAACTATAGAGCTTCCTGGTGACGATAAAGTCCTCACCGAGTTTGGGGCCGTTCACGAGACCTATAAGCTGGCGAGGGCTTTCCACGAAAAATGTGAAAAGGGGGATCCAGGAAGCGACCAATGTCAGCAGCACATCGCACATTATCGCGATTGGTATGCCGCCCAAAAAGCTGAATGCGATAGCGACCGGTTACCCGAGGTGGTGTGCAACCAGTACCGCGACAACAATACGATTATGCGTCGCCGGATATCTGACCTATAGCAGCGAAGGGGGTCTACCCCGTTACTGTGGACGCTATAAAGAGAGTTCAGCACTGGATAGTCACTCACATTTGGGGGCGCATACGTGCCATTTCCACAACATCTCAGCTGCAGACCTGTCAACTGAATGAGCTGGTCAAGAATCTCATTTATCCTCATTTGGTGGTTTGGTAGGCTTTTGCGCTTCATGGAATATGCAATAACAGGGATACGTTATGAAGCCCCACGATTTTCCCCAGGCTGCCCCCCAGCGCCCGGCCGACCCCACGCCATTAGAGCTTGCCATCCATAACTACGAGGTGGCTTGTGTTAAGTACCACAATGACAAGATGTCTCTGGAGTGTGCGGATATCTCAGCTGAAGAGCGGCGAAAGCGGCTCTTAGCTCAGGAGCGGGACTGGAAGCACCTTCAACAGCGCAAGAGAGCCTTGGCGGTCCATGCGCAACTTCAGTCTGAGTTGGAGCAATACCGCGCTGAGAATAGTCAGAAGCCGCCCAAGGAGCTTGAAAAAGAAGCGCACCATCCAACTACAAAGCTCACCAAGCACCTTTTTGCCGTGGGAGAGCCCCAGCCTAGTCCTAAGCATGCTGCACACCACATTATCATGGGTAAAGGACGGCACAGGGTTCAGTTGATGGCAACGGCCCGTTTTAACTTGCACATGTACGGTATAGGTATTAATGACCCCGTGAATGGGGTTTGGCTGGCGCACAATCGCAAGAATTCCGAATACTGGAGAGTTCCCGAGTCAACGAGCGATAAACCAAAACACTGGGCAACGCCAGAGTCACCCGTACATTTGACTATCCACGGCAAAAACTATGAACAATGGATTGGTCGCCTTTTTGGCGACTTCAATATACCGGAGCACAGCTTCAGGAATCGTTTGCGCGATACCAAGCTCAAGCTTCGGTTTGGCGGCTACCCTGCGCAGATTGAGGAAAAATACGACGCAACGTGGAGTGGAAAATCATGATTTTCCGACTTAAAGAGGACAACGACAGGTTTAAAACGCCGGGTATCGGCCCCCAGCCCTTGAGGGATGCCCTCGGGGATGACGATTTGGTCGTGAAGGTGTTCAAACAGCCGGGTACGAATGAGTCTCTACGAGAAATCTGGCAGCCGCTCCACTTTACTATGGATTCGGTCTGCGACAACAATCCTCAAACGCCTGATATCGCGCCTTGGCGCTCTCACTTGGTATTATCCAGTAAGGCGTTTGCGTTGCTGGAGAGCGAGCTTGCCCCCTTTGGAGAGTTCCTTCCAGGGTATGCAGACGGTGAACCCGTCACACTCTTTAACTGCATGACGTTCGGCGAAGAAGATAAAAGCCAGACCACCATTGAGTATATCGATGGTGACCCCTGTGGCTTGGAGACCTTGGCATTTGTTGAAGCTGACATTAAAGATAAGCCGGTCTTCAAATCCCGCATGCAGAATGGCATGACCCTATATTGTACCTCTTCGTTCCGGAAGTTGATTGAGGAGCATGGCCTTCAAGGGCTGGCTTTCGATGAGGATCTGTTGTCCCCATTTTAAAGCGCAATTTCAATATCGATTTTGGTTGGGATTTGGCTGTGACTAAAGAGTCCAAAGCTAGCAGCTGAATGGATTCGGCTCTCGCGATGGATCGCCAAGAGCCTGCGACACCTGCCAAGTGGTGTGACTGGCCAGGGAGAGGACTGGCACCATTTTGGCTTTCACGGGACGCGGCTCACTAATCAGCTCGGACGCTAGGCTCTGCAATCCAATCTGGACATCTGGCTGGATTACCACAACAGTGAACGCACCCGTCAGGGCTAGCCGTGCGGCAGAACACCAAGGGAAACGCTTGCAAATGGAAAGCGATCTGGAAGGAAAAACTCGTAGGCTGGATTTGACCTGACAGGCATCTTCGGCAGATTCGGTACCTGTCAGATCAAGCCTTAATTACTACATTTTCCCGCTCGGTTTGGCGAATAACACTGGTCATGAAATCGTGAGCGATGCCCGATTCACGAGGCTTGGGCTTTTCCGAGTCGCAGGATGGCTCACCCGCACTCGATAACCCCGCTCTAAATAAGAGACCACCTCCCACAGCGTTTTGACCATGATCTGGTCTTGTTTAAAGCGTGTCTTGCTGACAGCGTACGTGCCGTTGCTGTATGGGTGAGGCGTATGAATTTCGCCGGCGCGCTTTCCCTTCTTTACCTTGTATTCAATGCGCATTTTCAAATCCCACCATTAATTGAGTTGAGTTTTTGATTCTTCGGTCCGCTCTATTGGAGGTTCGCAACCTTTGCAATCAAGGCCGACCGACTGCTATCCAGTTTTGCTGCGTTGGTTTTTCCGGAGAGATCTTCCTCTCGCTTTCGCCCACAAAAGTAAGCAATGCGCTCCATATTTGCACCAGAGGGATGAGGCAGCCCCTCCAATACCTGGCTGGAGTCTATGAGGCCTTGCCTGGCTAGCTTCTTGAAGACAGCCTCGACATTCCCTCCGAGGGGTACATAGACAGCATGGCGCGGCAGGCCTTCGATTTCCTCACCCAGTCCGGCCTCAATTTGCTGCCATAGATAGGACGCCCCGGTCATCGCGGAGCTTCCTGAATAGTTTTTGCCCTGTACGAGAACTGGGTTCCTCAGAGCAGAAGTGTAATGGACCCAGTGGCTATCCTGGTCAAACAGGGAAGCGGTTGTCTCAATACCGAAATGCTTGTTCAGCCCGATATGGTCAAGCATCTCCACCAGGTTCTTTCGCATCGGGCCGGCGAAGCTTGCGGTTTCCTTGGCCACCTTGAGAGCAGCCTCATTGCGTGCCCCATCCAACAACGCGGATTGGGCTGTCCGCAGAGCGATCATGGCTTGCTGCAGCCCCGGTGTTATGCCGCAAATGACCAAGCGAGCGGTCTTGTTAACGTATTCAAACGGGGCGTAATAAGTTGAATAGTTGCCGCTTTCAGAAATTTTGAGTGCTTCAGGTAAAGCCTGAACGGATAGTGAAAGCGCTTTTACTCGTTCAAGATAATGATCCATAAAATGGCCTCGATCTTTTAGGTTATTGATTACTTCGAAATGAACCATATAAGCGCTCTACAGTAATCACGCGGGCCTCATCGCCAACGACCACGGAGGGTGGGTGAGCACCATCAAGGGAGCGGGATACGCGTTTCAAAGCCTTCTGCAGTCGCTTTCGATCTCGATCGTTTAGCGTTAGTAAATAACCCCCTCCCTTCTGTTCATGCACGTCTCCATACAGCATCAAAAAGTCGATAACTTCGTTGCCGATGGCGCGCTGGCAAGCTCTTTGTCTTCCGTGGTGGCTTAGGGTGTAGTTCATTTCATTTTTCATAGGGCCCATTCCTCGATCGCAGCGATCATTGCCTCCTTCTCTACTGAGTCAGATGGCAAGGCTGTAGCGACGTACCGTCGACGCTTGGAAAGCCATCGGTTGGCCTCAGAAGTATCCACCATGGTGAGGCCTTCTTCCGTTTTTGTTGTCTTTAGTGGGGTGGGACTCTTAGGGCTTGCTGCGTTGCGGACACTCAGTTCTCGCATGCGGGCCAAGAGCGCCACTTCCTGGATAGATAGCCACCACTCGTCGCCAGTTAGCCTATGGTGATCAAGGCGACACCTGGCAGCCACAGCGTTGATCGTTGCAATTAAACCAGGGGACTCGGTGCTTTCAGTCGCCTCAAATGCGGTAGGTAGCTCATTGAGGAGTAGGCAGTTGTCGAGATGCCAGAGCATCGTCGAAACGGCCTCACCTTTGGATATCTGCTTTTCGTGCAATCCTGGCTTTAGGAAATAGGGGCTGCCTTCGAACGCATAGCTGTACATCTCCCTTGCACTTATTGGTGACAACTCCAGATCCGTGTCTGTCTTGCCTTTGCACTGAAGCACTCCCTCCAACGCCCAGACAGCGGTCTCACAGCTGTTCATCAATTCTTGGATTAACACCTCGCTTGTCAGCTTTGGCGCCTCCTTGTCCAGCCTTTCCCTGAGATAGCTTGGGATCGCCAGATACCCCCACGGGGTTTCGCGCTCGATAGCCATGCGTCACTCCTTTTATGATGCCAAATGCCATTCTCTAATATAATAAACATAAATATGATGCCGTCAACACCATTTTGACATCATAACCACGATATGCGCACCCGCGATGGCGTGCTTTACTGACGAGACTGAGAAAACGAGGGAATTCGCATGAACTCTGATACCAAGGTGACCAGGGAGGTTCTCTACCAGGAAATCTGGGAAGAGCCAGTACAAAAGGTGGCACCACGCTACGGCATTTCTGGCGTTGCACTACGCAAAATCTGTATTAAACAAAAAATCCCAGTGCCTCCCCGGGGATACTGGGCAAAAGTTGCTGCGGGTAAGACACCAAGACGCATCCCTTTGTCCACCTACAAGGGGCCAGAGCTCCGCCCTCTAAATCTCCAGAAAGTGGAAGCCCCCTCTAACGAAGCACACGTGAATCGGTCTTCCGTCTGCTCCCGACAACGTATCGGCGATATAAAGGTGCCTGAAGAACTCTCTGAGCCTCATCCCTTGATCAAGGCAGCATCAAAACGGCTAAGAAAGCGTCAAGGCTGGGGTGGGCCAAAGGGATTACGAGCAGCGCCCAGCGAGGTTTTCCATATCTCAACGACTAGGGCTTCTCTGGAGAGAGCCCTGCTTATCGCCGACACACTCATAAAAGAACTAGAAAAGCGAGGCGTCGAGATACAAATCGAACCGGCAAAGTCCCGCTCCTTGGTCGTCAGCGGCAAGGTTTCTTTACCCATTCAGATTACCGAACACGTGAGTCGCACAAGACACGCACCAACTGTTGCCGAAAAAAGAGTGATAGAGCGCTACCGGTCGAATACGGGCACTCTATGGAAGCTCGAATATCCGTCGATTCCAGAGTTTGACTACCACTCCACTGGAAAGCTAACGGTCACCATCGATAGCTATCCAGGAAGAAACTGGCGCGATACCCCGAAGACGCCGCTAGAGCAAAGAATGCATGTAGTCATCGCTGAGGCCCTGGATCTCATTGAACTGCATAGACGGAAAATCGAGGAGGAGGCTCGGCGTCAGCGCGCTTATGAAATGGCCAAAAGGCGATATGAATCCGCTATAGAACGAAGACAAACTGAGCAGCTCAAATTCGATCAATTAGAAGCCGATGCGACAAATTGGAGGCGAGCTAAAGAGCTACGTGGCTACATTCGAGCCGTTCAAGATAGGGCCAAACAAGAGCAAACCATGACTGATGAACTGCAGAGCTGGATCGATTGGGCATCACTCAAAGCAGACTGGCTAGACCCTACGATTCATCTATCGGACGCGATCCTCGATGCTCCGGAACCCGAGCGTCCTGGCTACTTCTTTTCACCTTTTTTCGAAAGATCCAATCGCAGGTGATATTTCTTCAAGAATGATTCCCAACGATATCTACAAACAAACCCGCTCGTTTTCTCGGCTTTGGGTTCTGCATTTAATCGAAGGATGGAGGCGAAAAATCTCTGTACATACTGTGGGCGAAACAATAGCCGTTCGCTCTTAACCTTCTTCGTTCTCGTACAAAAGGCCAGTTCCTTCTAAAGCTAATTCATCAGCCCTCCAAGTCCCTGTCAGCTTTGACATGAACATGTATTCATCTTAATCCCTTTGTGGCAGCATTGAGTGCTGGCCTGTTCTAAAAAAACAATATGTGTATCACGCAATTAGCTGACGTCGGTCAAAGCATGTTGACCACCATGGATTTGGAAAAGACCGAATGATCAAACTGGAAGACATCAAAAAAGACGCTCAAATCCGAGGCATTCAGGGCGAAGATATCGTTCGCATAGTGCAAACCGAGCCCGTAGGCGACCATGCCCTAACGGTGTATTACAAAGACAGTCAAGGCCGCCTAAACGAGCAGATGCTGTTTCGCTCAGACGAAGCCCGCCTCGAATTAGCTGAGGCAGGCCGCCCCTGGGCCTTCGATGCTCCTGGTGCAGATTTCAAGCTGGGCCTCGAAGCCTACCGAATTACTCAAGCCGCCCTATTCGATCCCATGATGGCCGTGAACACCTCCAATGTAGAGCCGTTACCGCACCAGATTTCAGCCGTTTACGAATCCATGCTCCCTCGCCAGCCTTTGCGCTATGTATTGGCAGACGATCCCGGCGCAGGCAAAACTATCATGGCGGGTTTGCTCATTCAGGAATTGCTGATGCGGGCAGATGCCAAGCGTATCCTTATCGTCTCTCCAGGAGGCCTCACAGAGCAATGGCAAGACGAATTGCTCGAAAAGTTCGGGGTGAAGTTCGAAATCTTCAGCCGAGAAAAACAGGAGCAAAGCGCCGCTGGTAACTTCTTCGATGAGTCGAACCTCCTGATTTGCCGGTTGGACCAGCTTTCCCGCAATGAGGATTTTCAGGAAAAGCTCAAAAACACCGAATGGGATCTAATAATTGTCGACGAGGCTCACAAGCTCTCGGCCAGTTACTTTGGCAATAAGATCAATAAAACAAAGCGATTCCAACTAGGTGAACTTCTCGGCTCCATTACTCGCCACTTCCTTCTAATGACCGCCACCCCACACAACGGCAAGGAAGAAGACTTTCAGATTTGGCTTTCATTGCTGGACGGTGACCGCTTCTTTGGCAAGTTTCGTGAAGGCGCCCACAAAGTAGACGTCTCTGACATCATGCGGCGCATGGTCAAAGAGGAATTGTTGAAGTTTGATGGCACGCGCCTCTTCCCCGAACGGAAGGCCTATACAGCAAACTACGAACTATCGGATGCCGAAGCAGAACTTTATAGCGAGGTTACGGGCTATGTTCGCAACGAAATGAACCGCGCCGATAACCTCGATGGTAAGCGCAAGGGCACCGTCGGTTTTGCCTTAACACTACTCCAGCGCCGCTTGGCCTCCAGTCCTGAGGCGATCTACCAATCCCTTAAACGAAGGCGCAAACGGCTCGAATCGCGATTAGAAGAAATGAAACTCGTTGCTCGTGGCCAAGCAGTCAAACAGGGCGGAAGTAACGGCGTCGCGGAAACCTTAGGTGAATACCAGGTCACCAAGAAGCTCGATATCCCTGAGAACATTGAAGAGTTGGATGACGAAGAGCTCAGCGCTGAGGAGTATGAACTCTTTGCTGAAGAGGTGGTTGATCAAGCAACGGCAGCTGAAACCATCCCGGAACTGCAAGCTGAAATTGGCAGCCTTGAGCAGTTAGAGCTTCAGGCTATGAGAGTTGTGCAGTCTGGCAACGACAAAAAGTGGGAAGAGCTCTCCCATCTACTGCAAGATCGGCCTGAAATGTATACCGCGGAGGGCAGTCGAAGAAAGCTCATTATCTTTACTGAACACAAGGACACGCTTAACTACCTGGTTCAACGCATCACTGGGATGTTGGGCAACCCGGATGCCGTTTTAACGATTCACGGCGGCACCAATCGTGACAGCCGGCGCAAAGCACAAGAAGAATTCCGCAATAACCCTGAAGTTCTGGTGCTGGTAGCAACCGACGCAGCTGGCGAGGGCGTTAACTTGCAAAACGCCAACCTGATGGTCAACTACGATCTCCCATGGAATCCCAACAGGCTGGAGCAGCGCTTCGGGCGTATTCATCGAATTGGCCAGACAGAGGTCTGTCATCTTTGGAATTTGGTCGCCAAAGAAACCCGAGAAGGTCAGGTTTTCCAGAAGCTCTTCGATAAGCTCGAAGTAGAAAAGCAGGCCCTGGGCGGCAAAGTCTTCGACATTCTAGGCGAGGCCTTCGAAAACCAATCATTGAAGGACCTCTTGGTCGAGGCGATCCGCTATGGCGAATCGCCTGAGATCAAGGAAAAACTGAATCAGGTCATTGACGGAGCTTTGGATACGGAGCACTTGCGAGACATCCTAAAGCGCAATGCGCTGGTCGAGCAGCACATGTCGTTGGAAGACCTCTTCGCAGTGAAAGAAGAGATGGAGAAGGCCGAAGCGAGAAAGCTACAGCCTTACTTCATACGAACGTTTTTCACCAAAGCATTTCAGACGCTGAATGGCGAAATGCGCCCACGCGAATCGGGGCGTTACGAAGTTCGGCATGTGCCGGCAGCTATTCGCGAACGAGATCGCATTATCGGTGAAAGCCGCACTCCGGTGCTCAAAAAATACGAGCGAATCTGTTTTGAAAAACAGCTGATTCGAGTGCGCGGCAAACCCATGGCGGACCTGATTCACCCGAACCATCCTTTAATGGCAGCTACAACTGACCTTGTGCTTTCTGCACATCGCAGCAAGCTCAAACAGGGTGCTGTGCTCGTTGATCCTCATGACGACAGTCTCGAACCAAAGATCCTCTTTATGGTGGATCACAGCATTCGAGAGGGTGAAAGCTCAGGGACGGGCGACAAACCCCGTATTGCCTCTCGCCGTCTGCAATTTGTCGAAATAGACGAGAAGGGCCAGTCCCACCATGCAGGGTGGGCACCGCACCTCGATCTCCAGCCAATCACTGATGAAGACCATAAACTAATAGGCGACGTCCTGAACGCGCCATGGATTACTGGGGACCTGGAATCGCTGGCCCTGAATCACGCATCCCAGAATCTGGTCCCTGAACATTACCAAGAAGTAAAAACCAGACGAGAGCGTCAGGCGGACAAGATCCTAGCCGCTGTCCATGAGCGACTGGTCAAGGAAATCAGCTATTGGTCCGATCGCTACATGAAGCTCAGTGATGATGTGGCAGCCGGTAAGCAACCTCGAATGCAACCGGAAATGGCGCGCCGGCGCGTAGATGATCTAACTGAGCGTCTCGCGCAGCGTAAGCGTGAGCTGGAGGCCATGAAAAACGTAGTGTCCAGCACTCCATTGGTCATCGGGGGAGCGCTCGTCATTCCGAAAGGGCTACTGGCGCAACGCAAAGGAGACACTGGCTTCAGCGCAGATGCGCAGGCTCGGGCGCATATCGAGCAAGTGGCAATGCGTGCGGTCATCGAACACGAGGAATCTCTTGGTCACTCCACGAAAGACGTTTCGGCTGAAAAATGCGGATGGGACATCACCGCTTATCCGCCGGTCAATCCTGACGGCTCGCTACCGCAAGACAGACACATTGAGGTCAAAGGCCGAGCGAAAGGACAGAAAACCATTACGGTTACTAGCAACGAAATACGCTACGCCCTTAACCAAGGCTCCGAGAAATTCTGGCTAGCCATTGTGATTGTCGACGGTGACCAGTATGAAGGCCCTTTCTACGTCAAGAATCCTTTCACCTACGAGCCAGACTGGGCAGAAACAAGCAAGAATCTTGATCTGAATCGGCTTCTTGAAACAGCAGTGCCAGTGGAAAAGAACCCATGACAGCTTTTGCTTTTCTCGGCGAACGCTTCTCTCGTACACATGAGAACCAAGCGTTCGACGAGCTCTTTCGCTTGGTAAAGGACTATTGGCAGGACTCCGAAGAGCGAGTCGCACTCATCGGAAATGTTACCTGCAATGGCCACGAACTTGATGCCATCCTCCTGAAGCCTGATGCCATAGCGGTGATCGACTTCAAGAATCATGGTGGAAAGGTCAAGTTCTCAGAAAATGGCCCTTGGATGGCTGATGGAAAAGAGGTTAGAGGCGGCGCAAAAGCCAATCCCTTTAAACAGCTCCAAGCCAACAAATTCGCTGTACTAAACTGGCTGAATGATCACTGCCCTGAGCCCAGCTCCCGCAACAACCTGGGGCACATCGCTGGATTGGTTTTATTTCAGCAAGCTTTAGAGTTCGACCTATCACAGCTCCCTGGGAAAGTGGCCAGTTGGTTTCATGTCGCCGACTACCCCAGAGGGATCGAGTGGCTGACACAGCTGGCATCCCCAGGTATAAGCCTTGGCCGGGCAGACCAGGACCAGATAATCTCCGCACTTAATGTCGTCTCGTATCAACTGGCAGATGACAAACTGCGCATCAGAGAAATTCCGGGTGAAGCCGAAATGAACTTCGAACCGGGGATCTCTTGGACTACAGGCCAGAGGGGCGCACTTAACCAGATTGAGAGGATGCTACGGTCTGAAGAGCCTCAGGCAATGATGGTTACAGGCATGGTCTCTACGGGTAAAACCTCGCTAATCAACGCACTGGCGAAGCTGGCCGTAGACGCTCACAGGGAGGTAATCGGACTCGCACAAAACGCCCCTTTAGCAAGCATCGTCGCAAACGAAACCGGACAAGAATTCCGCAGCATTTACGGTCATATCTATGACCTGAGCGGAGGTGTCGAGAACGACGCCGGTGTACTTGAGCGCCCAATGCGTGAATGCAAAGACTCACCAGATGCGCTTTACATTATTGATGAAGCTCAGTTACTGAGCGATGCCCATTTCGAGCTGGGTAATGAGCGCTTTGGATCCGGGCGCTTGATTTCTGATTTCCTCAGGTTCACCGATTTCGTTAATAGCAACAGAAGGCTAATTATCCTGGGAGACCCTTTCCAAGTATTTCGCAGCAGCCAAGCCGATGCACTGATCAACCCCGACATGCTGACAGCAAAGGGACTAACTGTCGGAGTCCAAGAGCTGGATCAACTCATAGATGATGGTGAGCGTAGCGATATTTTGGATACAGCTGCCGAAATGGTTGGCTGCCAGCGACAATCCCGTTACCACACACTGGATATATGTCCGGCTCCACCGGAACTCACTCTGTTGAATGAACAAGACAAGCCGGACGCCATGAACTCGCTGTTTGGAGCGCAAGCTAAGGACAGCATGTTTATCACGTTCAGTAACAGGGCCGCACACCAAATAACTCACTGGATTCGGAAAAGGGTACGTAGCTGCAAGACGGATCTTCCAGAGGCGGGAGATCGCATCGAACTTCTGAGCCTGGTCAAACTTCAAACAGATGACGATCCAACAAACACGGATTTTGTCCCCCATGGCAGCTTCGGAACCGTGGTTAGCTGTGACCCCGCGTCCATCGAAAAGCTTCAGCCGCTGAAAGGCCGTGAGCAACCAGTTTCTCTCCGGTTTCGCAGGATACGAGTCTCCTTCGACCACAACCCGACCAAAACTCCCGAGTTTCTCTACTTCGAGCCCTTTCTCGAAGCAGAGAAGCCAGAGCTCGACCAGGAAACCTTACTCGCCTTGCGGATTTGCGGTGAACAGAATGTACGAGAGCGGTTAGCCACTGAACTTCATGCTGTTGAAACGCTAACAAGCCAGCTGAAGCAGCTGAGTAAAGGTGCACGTGACTACGAAATCGTAAAACGAGAACTCGATAAGGCAAAAACTCTGCTCAGGCGCAAGCGAACTGCCCTTTTGGCCGTAGACCGTTATTTCAATGCCGCCCGCATTCGCTTTGCCTATGCCAGTACCTGCCATCACGCCCAAGGCCGCCGATGGCCCAATGTGCTTGTGGATGCTCGATACGAGGACCAGGGAAGGGACAATGAGGGGTACTTCCGCTGGCTGTACACAGCGATAACCCGAGGTAGCAGGTCTGTTCAGATCGCAAATTTCGATCCGTTGAGCCCGTTGGATAAGACAACCCTGGACATCGACCGAACCATCGTAGACCCCAACATGAAGTCTGCCTTTCAATTCAGCTATGACAAGGACAAGTCACTCACTGAGGAAAGCCTTGCAATCCCTGCTCCCAAGGGTCTGACAAATCCGAAAACAGAGCTACTCAATTTATGGCTGGAGCTGAGAAAGCGGTTTTCAAGAAATGACCTGACTATCAGCGAAGTAAAGCAATTCCCTTATCAGGAACAATACATCGTTGAAGACAATACCGGCCAGCAGGCTACCCTCGCTTTTTCTTACGGCAAAGAGTTCAACGTGACGGGGTACAGAGTAATTAAAGGAGATGACCCCGTGATAGCTCTCGCTCTTGATAGCCTGCAAGAGCCACTCACGTTTGAGGACCCGCTAGCGCAGGGCGCCTTGGAAATACTGAGCCCAGTATTGAGCAAGAGTGCCCTGGTCATCGAGGGTGGAGCTCAGAAACCGTGGAAAGTCTCACTGACGGTGTCTGATCACGAGTCGAGAAAAGCGACCCTGCAAGTTAACTACAAAAAAGATGGCACCATCAGCACGATCGAAGTTTCCAAAGTGACGGACGCAGCCATCCTCAGCCTGATTGAGGAATCCTTCAAATCCATTGGGAGTGCGGCCTGATGTATCCCAACCAGGAAATAAAGGCGTTGCGTAAAGGCGGTCAACTAGATGCGGCACTGAAGCTCGGGCAAGAAAGCCTTGCTCAATCGCCCAACGACGTCTGGCTCAAGCGGGAAGTAGCGTGGGTCTATTACGAATACATCAAAAAAATTGCGTTAAGCCTGGCTGCAATGTTTGAGAAAAAGCAGCGCCCGGACTCATCGGCGATTACCCGGCTTCACGGCTTCTGCCAGGAATACGCAAAGCTCGATCTCGAAAAGCCAGACATGGCATTGAGTAATATCAACCTCCAGCTTTCCAAGATTGGAAAGCATCTGGATTTCTATGCCCCTTACCTTGTTTGGGCCGGGATAGAAAGCTTTTCGCCTGATGACCATGTGCCCTTTGAGACAGAACAAGGTGTCAGCCCTTCCAAGGTTACCAGAATAGCTAGGGAGGCCGCCGCTTGGTGCAACTCAGCGCAGAGAGCTCAGGAGCATGGAAACTTTATTCTCTCTCTGGTGGACTACGCGATAAACAATCACCAGGAGGACTCAAAGCAAAGGATCTGGCCGTTCTACGATCGCGCAAAGCTCCACCTCCGTCTCAACAATACCGAGGCCGCAGCGGCAGACATGCGCGAGGTTTTGAAAACGAAAAGAAAGGAATTCTGGGCTTGGGGCCGCATGGCAATGGTGCAGGAACGCCTTTCACCCAAACTGGCCATCGCGTGCCTATGCCAAGCGATGCTATGCCGCCCGGATCCCAAATTCACGGGCCGGCTTCACATGCGACTCGGCAAACTGCTCCTAGAACAAAATCAGACCAGCCTCGCCGTGGCTGAGTATCTGGCGGCAGCTGACATTTATACAAAGGAAGGTTGGGCATTCCCGGATGACCTGGATGGTGCTCTGCAGGCCGCGTGGTTTGACCCGAGTATAGCCAGTTCAGACCGGATGGCGTTTTACCAGTCCCACGCTGAGCCCGCACTGAGTCTCCTTTACGAAAAAGTGCAGGAAACCCGGGCAACGTTTTTGGCTGAGTTGACCCCAAAATCGGGAGGAAAGAGCCGGGCACTGGTTTCAGTAGTAACCCCATCCGGCCCCCTTCAGCGACTGGTAGCCAAACCGAAGAACCTGCCATCAGCCCTAACTCCAGGGCAACCACTGGTTCTGCTGGAGGGTATGCAAGGCGACAAGACAGACACATTGGGTATTGAAATCTGCAAGGATGGAAAGCCGTGGGATTGCCTTAAAACAGCCTTCGGGGTTATCGAGAACCTGAATAAAGAGGGTACCCGTGGCGGTGTCTTTATCGATAAGCACACCAAGGCTATTTTGATGGAGACAAGCTCCAGTGCTTCTTTGCAAGAAGGCGACCCTATTCAGGTTCTGATGACCCAAAACCCGGTGAAAGAGGACCGCTGGGAAGCATGGTCCCCTCAACCACTGGAGCAACTCTCGGAACATCCCGACATTACGCTCCGCGAAGGCGATCTGAAAGTCCATCAAAAGGGCTTTGCTTTCGTGGACGACGCATTTGTACCGCCACCTTTAGTTGATAAGGCGCTGGATCAGCAGCCTGTTAAGGTGTTGTGCATAAACGAATTCAATAAGGCTAAAGGCACCTTCGGCTGGAAAGCCGTGACGGTGACTGCCCTAGAATACCAGGGCTCAGGAGAGTTTTAATGATTCCCATCAAATCCCCCAAAAAACTCATCGAAGTGGCTCTGCCACTCGATGACATCAACGTCGCGGCTGCGCGTGAGAAGTCTATCCGCCACGGCCACCCCAGTACCCTGCACCTTTGGTGGGCACGACGGCCCTTGGCGGCTGCACGGGCGGTGCTGTTTGCCCAGTTGGTGAACGACCCTGGTTACCAGCGCGAGCTGGGTTATGGGGTAAACAAGAAAGAGGCGGAGATTAAGCGAGAGAAACTATTCCAGATCATCCGTGACTTAGTGAAATGGGAAAACACCAACAACGAAGAAGTGTTGGACCGTGCACGTGCAGCCATCTGGGAAAGCTGGCGTGAAACCTGCCGCCTGAATCGCAACCATCCGCAGGCTGCAGAGCTATTTAATTCAGAAAAGCTGCCTGCCTTCCACGACCCATTTGCCGGTGGCGGTGCCATTCCGCTGGAAGCCCAGCGCCTCGGGCTGGAAAGTTACGCCAGCGACCTGAACCCGGTCGCAGTTATGATTAACAAGGCGATGATTGAGATCCCAGCCAAGTTTGCTGGGCAACAGCCCGTCGGTCCAATTCCTGAAACAGACAAAGACAATAAAAAGAAAGCCACGAGAGATGCCTTTGAAACTTGGTCCGGGGCCAAAGGGCTCGCCGAAGATGTGCGTCGCTACGGCCACTGGATGTCCAGGGAAGCTTTTAAGCGCATTGGCCATTTCTATCCTAAGGTCAGGATCACCCATGAGATGGTCGCTGAGCAGCCTGATCTGAAAGCCTATGAGGGGGAAGATCTGACAGTAATTGCTTGGCTTTGGACCAGAACAGTGAAAAGCCCTAACCCAGCATTTAATCACGTAGAAGTACCGTTGGCGTCAAGCTTCGTATTGTCCAGCAAGACAGGGAAAGGCGCTTATATTGAGCCAGTGGTTGATGGTGATGAATACCGGTTTAAGATTAAGTTGGGTACCCCTCCTCCTGAGGCAAAACAGGGTACGAAGCTGGGCCGTGGTGCCAATTTCAACTGTTTGTTCTCGAACACACCTATTCAATCCAAGTACATTTACGAGCAGGCACAAGCGGGAAATCTTAGCCAAAGATTGATGGCTGTTGTTGCGCAAGGAAAGTCTGGTCGTGTTTTCTTGCCACCGAATAAACAACACGAGGGTTTAGCCAGAGAGGCTAAGCCTGAATGGCAGCCGGACAATTCAATGCCAGATAATCCGCGTTGGTTCTCGCCTCCTATGTATGGCATGAAAACCTTTGGTGAACTTTTTACTTCTCGCCAATTAGTCGCCTTGAATGCTTTTTCTGAACTGGCTCAAGAGGCCCGTGAAAAAGCCATTGCCGATGCGAAATTGGCTGGCATGCGGGATGATGGCGTGGGTATAGCAGGAAATGGTTTTGGGGCCACGGCATATGGCGAAATGATAGCAACGTATCTTGGTATTGCAGTCAGTCGACTTGCCGATATTTGCAATTCGTTGTGCATGTGGGAATCGTCAAAAACGCAGGTCCGTCATCTTTTTACAAGGCATGCAATTCCAATGCTTTGGGATTACTCGGAGCCAAACATCTTTTCAGGTTCGGCAGGTGACTTTTCCGTAACTCTAAACTCAATGCTACGAGTTCTAGATAAATTACCAGCACATTCAGGAGGAAAAGCGGAGCAAGCCGATGCTTCAACTCAAACTATTTCAACCAATAAAGTAGTCTCAACCGATCCACCATATTATGACAATGTGGGCTATGCTGATTTGTCTGATTTTTTTTACGTGTGGATGCGCCGTTCACTCCGAGAAATCTATCCAAGACTATTTGGCACAATGGCAGTTCCAAAAGGGGAAGAACTAGTAGCGACTCCCTATCGCCACGGAGGAAAGGCAAAAGCCGAGGGCTTTTTTATGGATGGCATGACCCGCGCCATTCATAATCTTGCGGAGAAAGCACACCCCTCATTTCCGGTTTCCATTTACTACGCCTTCAAGCAGTCTGAAACAAAGGAAGGAAGTACCACTAGCACTGGTTGGGTGACATTTCTTGAAGCAGTCATTCAAGCGGGCTTTTCCATCGATGGTACGTGGCCGATGCGAACCGAGTTGGCGAATCGCATGATTGGATCAGGCACTAATGCGCTTGCATCCTCGATTATCTTGGTTTGCAGAAAGCGTGAAATAGATGCCGGTGCCATCTCCCGCCGCGATTTCCAGCGCCAGTTAAGGGAGGATATGCCCGAGGCCCTTGAAACCATAATCGGTGGTGAGACTGGCCAAACCCCTATCGCCCCAGTGGACCTGGCCCAATCTGCCATCGGTCCTGGCATGGCCATTTACTCCAAATATGAGTCAGTGCTTAACCAAGACGGCACCCGCATGAGTGTGCACGATGCTCTTGTATTGATTAACCGCGCTATTACCGAGTATCTAAGCCCAGATTCTGGCAGCTTTGATGCCGACACCCAGTTCTGTTCCAGCTGGTTTGAACAATATGGCTGGAGCGCCGGCCAGTTTGGCGAAGCCAACGTGCTGGCCCAGGCGAAAGGCACTACTGTAGACGGTGTAAAAGCGGCGGGGGTTGCCGAGTCCGGAGGTGGTAACGTGCGTTTATTGCGCTGGGGCGAATATGAATCCGATTGGGATCCGACCAAAGACGATCGCACCCCAGTGTGGGAAGCTTGCCACCAAATGATTCGCCGACTTAACAACCACGGCGAGTCTGCCGCTGGCGAGCTATTGGCAAAAATGCCCGAGAAAGGTGAGGCTATTCGTCAGCTGGCCTATCACCTGTATACCCTCTGCGAGCGCAAGAAATGGGCCGAAGAGGCCCGCGCCTACAACGAACTCATCGGCTCATGGCACGCCATTGTTGCCGCTTCCCATGACATCGGACATTCAGGAACGCAGGACGAGCTGAATCTAGGATAAAAGGAGCCATCGCTGTGACGCAGAATAATAAAGCGGCGCTTGCAGCCGTGCCTAACCAGCTAGAGGTCGCGACCTATAAAGATTTTGATAAAAGCATCGTCGATCTGGCGCGTCGGGGTGGCAAGTTCCAGAAGTCGGCGAACAAAATAAGGGCCATTTTGGGAAAAGCTTCACTTGGTGAAGAGGATCTCTTTGAGGGTTTTAGGACCACGAACCATGGCGAAAGCCGGATCGACAAATGTGTTAAATACGATTTGGGGGCCGGTGTTCGGCTGATAACCATCCAGGATAGCGGCGTCGTGCTGTTCTGTTATGCCGGCACTCATGACCAGTGTGACAGGTGGTTGAACAAGAACCGAGGAAGCACCCTTGTCACTGACCAGAATGGTCGCATCGGGGTTAACAGAATAAGACTGGTCCGAGACCATGAAACAGCATCTTCGTTTGAGATACCAAAGCCCATCGCCGGGCAGTTATTCGAATTAATCAAACCGACAGAATACTTCGACCGTCTAGTCGATTCGCTGCCGCGTTCTTTGCAGCGCGAATTAGAATCACTCGAGGTGTCGACGCCTGACGAAGAACTGCTAGCCATTGCCTCGAAGATAGAAGATCCGGAACTCTCCAATACAGTCATCGACGTATTCACGTTGCTCAAGGAAGATCAGTGTGAAGAGGCGGTGAACAATATCCGCTTCTTCCTCGGCGAAAACAAACCCATTGCTTCCCTGAGTCCCGAGCAGATCGCAGAGCTGGCAGAGAGCGATAAGATCCGCAAAATCTCGCCCGACGAGCCTTACTACCCAGACGTGTTGGGGCATTTCGCTCGCCACGGCAAATATATGGACTGGATGCTTTATCTTCATCCAGACCAGAAGACCATCGTTGATCGATCGTTTAATGGTCCTGCCAAGCTCGATGGCGTTTCTGGGTCCGGTAAAACCTGCGTCATTGTCCAGCGAGCCATCCGGCTTGCTCGGGAAAATCCCAACGAAAAAATACTGGTCCTCACACTCAACCGGCAACTCGCGCGGCTGATTAAAGATATGACCGTAGCCGCCACGATTGAAGACGTTGCATCCCGTATCGTAGTGCGACCTCTGTTTAAACTCTGCCAAGACCTTCTGCATCGGTTTGAACCTGAGAATGATCTGCTCTACGACGATGTGACTTGGAAAAGCCATGAGCACATTGACGAGATTTGGCGGGAGTTTTACCGGTGTGAACTGAATAATCACGATGCGGAGGTGCTGCTTCCACTGCATGACTCTCTAATCGCTCGCGGTGTCGATGCGGAGCAATATATCCGTGAAGAGTTAGACTGGATACGCAGCGCATTTCTGCCTAACGAGCGGACGAAATATCTGACTGTGCAGCGCAGTGGCCGGGGGTTCCCGCTGGATAAGCGGTACCGCCAAATGCTGCTTCAAGCGTTGGGCGCCTGGGAAAACAAGATGCGTCATGTGGGCGTGACTGATTACTTGGGCTTGTCGACAGCACTGTCAAAGCACCTGGATAAAATCTTTCCCGAGTATCGATTTATCCTCGTCGACGAGGCGCAGGATTTGGGCACCATTGAGCTGCAGCTGATCCGTCAACTCGTTGATCAAAACAAAGATGATCTGTTTCTGTGCGGTGATGCGACTCAACAGGTCCAGGCAAAACACGGCAATGCCACTCAAGCAGGCATTGATTTGCCGGGTGCTCGGTCGATCAAGCTCAGCAAGAATTATCGAAATTCCAGAGAAATCCTCTCGGCCGCCTACCAGGTTCTCCTCAACAATCTCACTGAAGAGATGCTGGACTCGCCAGATTTCGAGGTGCTGGACCCAGAGTATGCAAACTTTTCTGGATCAACCCCGCTGCTCCTCTCGGCAAACAGTCTTGCCGAAGAAATAGCGTATGCAAAAGCTTACGCTGATGAATTTATTGAAGACGAACCCGAGAAAAAATGCTGCATTGCGGTCTGCGGATATTCGCTCTATCAGATCCAGGAATTCGGTAAGCGCATTGGTCTAACGGTCCTGAACGATACCGTGGATATTACCGATGACCAAATCTACCTGTCAGATCTAGAGCACACGAAGGGCTTTGAGTTCGATCTGATGGTGATCGTTAACTGCAACGAGCAGGTCCTACCCGATCGCCATAGACCACAAAATGAGCGTTTCCGAGATCTGTCCCGCTTTTATGTTGCGATGACACGCGCCAAAGATCAGCTCGTCCTTTCTTGTTCGGGTAAACCATCCGTCTACACTGCAGAGCTTGAAGATAGAGTGCTGGAAGCCGCCTGGGACGAGTACATCGAGCAAGACCAAATAAAACTGGTCGGGCAGCCCCCACGACTGACCGATATCCGCGCGGAACACGAGCAAATTGATCACAGCATAAGCTTGCTGGACCTTAGTGGCCCTGACTTCTTGTACACCAATTACGCCATTGGCTTAGACGGCCGTTTGATCAGCAAGTTGCGATCTCGAATCTCAGGGGGCAAGCAGCGAAGTGTGAACGGACGAGTTGTACCTGTTCGTTGGAACACAATAAGAGATGCTTTGCGCGACACGAACAAGTATCCGGCAAGCCGCAGAGAATTTGGCGACGACGATTTAAAAGCTTTCAGATCGTTGGTCCAGAAACTTGAAGAATTAGAACCAGAGTTACCCACGAGCTGACCTGTCTCGGCTCTATGGCGTTTCGTAAATTTGCGTCCGTAAAAGGCAAACAATCATGGCAATGAAACCCTGGCGTGAAATAGCCCGCCCTCATAAAGATGTTTTGGAGGGCTCTTTCAAGCAGTCCGAATTTGCTGCCGACATTACTCAAGTCGCCATAGGGACTGCCCCTGAGGAATACCAAGACGCAGAAAAGTTCTTTTCGCGTACCTATATCACCGAGGGTATGCGGCTTTTGCTTATATCTGTTGCTCAGCGTTTGGCGGGACAAGGTGGTGACCCGGTAATACAGCTGCAAACAGCCTTTGGTGGCGGTAAAACCCACACCATGTTGGCGGTGTATCATTTAGCAAGCCGGAAGGTAAGCACTGATAAATTGATGGGTGTGCCTCCGGTTCTGGACGAGGCGGGCATCAGCGAACTGCCGACGGCCCGCATGGCAGTTATTGACGGCATCCAGCTATCTCCAAGCCAGTCACACACCTATGGTTCGACGACCGTGAACACGTTGTGGGGCGAATTGGCTTGGCAGCTACTGGGTGAAGACGGCTTCGCCATGGTGGCCGACAGTGATGCCGATGGGACATCGCCCGGTAAAGAGACGCTGAAAAAATTGCTCTCCCAGGCTGCACCCTGTGTCATCTTGGTGGATGAACTGGTTGCCTACATTCGACAGCTGGAGTTGGGTAAGCAATACAAGGGCGGTACCTTCGACAGCAATTTCAGTTTTATACAAGCACTCACGGAGGCTTTGAAAGCGGTACCCAACGCCATATTGCTTGCGTCCTTACCGGAATCTGAGCTCGAAGTTGGCGGCACGATGGGCCAACGGACTCTGAATTCACTGGAGAAGTACTTCGCCCGCGTTGAATCGGTATGGAAGCCAGTGGGCTCCAGCGAAGCCTTTGAGATTGTCCGCCGTCGCCTGTTCGAAAGTTCTGGTGAACGTGGCCAAGTGGAGGGAATCAGCCGACAGTTTTCAGATTTTTATCGGCAGAACGCCGAGAAATTCCCCGTTGAGACTCAGTCCAATGAGTACTTCGAGCGGCTGTGCTCATCCTATCCGATCCATCCTGAGATCTTCGACCGGCTATACGAAGACTGGTCCACACTCGATAAATTCCAGCGCACCCGTGGCGTTTTGCAGTACATGGCAATTGTGATTCACCGCCTATGGAACGACGGTAATTCCGACGCCCTGATTATGCCGGGCTCACTGCCGCTAGCGGATTCCAATGTCCGCAACAAGAGTATTCATTACCTGCCGCAGGGCTGGGAACCCGTCATTGAAAAGGAAGTGGATGGGCCTCGCTCAGTACCCACTGATATTGATGCCTACCACACGTTATTTGGCGGTGTTCACGCCGCAAAACGCACGGCTCGAACTATTTTCTTGGGCAGTGCGCCCTCAACACCGGACCAAATGGTTCGCGGCATCCAGACTGAGCGCATCCTTCTAGGCTCGGTTCAGCCAGGCCAAACCATTGGCGTGTTTGAGGATGTATTGAAACGTCTGCGTGATCGCTTGCACTACTTGTATGCAGAGCACGACCGCTACTGGCTGGACACGAAGCCTAACCTGCGCAGAGAAATGGAAAGCCGCAAACAGAACGTCAGCGAGCGGGATGAGCTCATTCCATTGCTCAAGGAACGAGTAGGCCGTGCGTTTGGCCGGAACCACCAGTTTGGTGGTATTCATGTATTCACACCCTCAGTGGATGTCCCTGACGACTATGGGCACGGACCTCGCCTTGTGGTTTTGCCCGAAAGTGCTGGATACAGCCGGACCGCAAGCAACCAGGCCTATACTGAAGCTGAAAAAATACTCCGCAATCGCGGGGACCAGCCTCGACAAAAGCAAAATCGATTGATTTTTCTGGCGCCGGACTTCGATGTGGTCAGCCGGCTGAAAGAGCAGGCCCGCATTTATCTGGCTTGGCAGTCCATCGTGAGTGATATCGATAACGGCACGCTAAACCAGGATATGTCTCATCTGAACCAGGCTAGGCAGAGGCGTGATGGTGCGGAGCAGTCTCTCCACCAGTTAATTCGTGAAACCTGGAAATGGCTTCTGGCGCCCGTGGAAGATTTTGTAAAAGGTCGCCCGGAGCTTAACTGGGAAGTGGTATCTATTCCGCCTGCCTCACGAAACCTCGTGCAGAGTATTGAAGAGAAGCTCCGTGAGGAAGAGTGGATGGTGTATGAGTGGTCTCCCATTCACCTCCGCAAAGTCCTTACGGATTGGTATTTCAAGGATGGTGTCACGGAGGTCAGCGCCCTTAAAGTCTGGCAAGACACTTGCCACTACCTTTATTTACCAAGGCTGGTGAATGTTGATGTATTTCGTAACGCAATTCGGCACGGAGTGGAAAGCGAAGACTTCTTCGGCTTTGCCTCTGGAAAAGAAGATGACCGCTACCTCGGATTCAGCTTTGGTAATCCCGCCATCGCGCCTCTTGATGAACCTTCTCTTCTGATTGAGCGGGAAACCGCCGCTGCCTACGCAGAAGAAAAACGCAAAGCACAGCAACCCACTGGGGTCGCAGGTGAGGGAACTGAGAGTGTCAATGGAACGGGTGGCGGAGAGGGAACGGCCCCGGCTACAGGCTCAGGTGCTGGAACAGTTACAGGCCCATCGAATGAGAACGCTGGCTCCCAAACCCCGGAGAAAAAACACTTCTACGGAACCGTGGACCTGGATCCGGTAAAAGCCAAGATGGACTTTGCCACCATCATGGACGAAGTCGTCCAACAGTTTACGGCTCAACTTGGCGTGGATGTGACTATCTCTGTTGAGATTGAGGCTAAGAAGAAGGCTGGGTTTGATGAATCACTCCAGAGAACCATTAAAGAAAACTGCAATGTTTTGAAATTTGCTTCATCTGAATTTGAAGAGGATTGAACAGACGCATTTTGTGAAGGAGGGAACAAAGAAGGCCATGTTCCGCAGATGGTGCATGGGCTTCTTTGTGCCTAACAAGGTCCAACATCAAACGGCCCGACTATCACAACCCCAGCCCTCAGTCTGTCTCGTTTGCTGGTAACCAATGGTGAGCCACCAAAGGCGAACTCCGCCTATCAAAAACCTATAACTCATCACATCATTTGGCAGGATTTTTTTTGCAAACTATAAACTCAGCCCGCAAAAGAAGTTAGTGCCCAACAGGAAACTCCAATGATCTGTTATCCGAGACATGTGAGCGATAATGAAATCTCTTTGATAAACGACTATTGGGAGCTTTCTAAAGAATCGCAAGATGAATTCAAATATAAGACCACTGAGATCCCAGTAGAAAAGGTATATGCAAAAAAAGCATCCATCAGCTACTTGCCAAAAGGCTCTTTCTTACCCACCCAGCACCCTGCTTTTATATGTGCAACCTGCAAAAAATATAGCCCGGTAACTAGCAGAAACCAATTCATAAAGAGAATAAAGATTCAACGCCTTCAATGTAAAGAGTGCAAAGAGAAAGAAGCGCATAAAATAAAAGGTGAATGCATCTCATCGCTCGAAAACTACAAAAAGGAAAAATTCCAACCAAAACCTTATCTAGACTCACTAGACTTTATTGAAACTCTGGCTCTACTTTCGCTTTTTTCGAACGCCAAATCTTGTGGTCATCTGCTGGCAGCCTCCCCTTCTGATCTCAAAATAACCAATGCGAAAATTATCGACCAACAACTTTTCGCTAGTCTGCTACAAAAAGGGGCTCTTATTCATGTAAGTGAGATCCCGCCAGAGGTCGAAAAGGCAAACCAGGTTCTGTATAGCCACTTCGAGAACATTAGCTATGATAATTGGCATCCCAGAAGAAAAAAACGCCCACACAATGATGCGGTGGTTAGCGGGGTTTATCTCAACACTCCCCAGCTTGAAACCCAAGTAGAGCGGGAGGATGTCACTACACTTCTATACGAAAAGCTAATTTCAATGCCAATTTCGATGAAGGAGGTAGAGAAACTGCGACAGCTTGCCAATGAGATACAGATACACAAGCTGTATATCTTAGTGGTAGAAATATCAAGGAAACACAAGATCCGCATCGAAAACTCTAATACATTACGAGCCCTACTATATCATCTAGCGGAAAACTATGAGCCCCACAAAATATTCTACACATTCGGGGTAAAAGCGGATGAAGCCATTGCGTATATACACAAACAAGACTATCCCCGCTTTGGTACAGAACACTACTTTGCAAAATTTGTTAGTGGTTATATCGAGACGATAGAGAGTAGAAATTGGACACTGAAGAGATATTCAACCTTACCGCCTACGGTTGAAACATCACCTGTAGAAGCCCTTTTCTCCCAGCTCTACCTAGACGGCCATTTCGACTGGAATCGGCTTTCAGCCAAAGAAGTCGTTTCTAGATGGCTGGACAAAGTTCAGATTTCAGGAAGTTTTGAAAGATCCCTGACCTGAGACGACACAATAGTACACTGGAAGGGTATACATACTATTATAAATGCTATCAATAACAATAGGTTAAAATTTAATAGTATGTGTTGCGAGGTTTCTTGCAAATTTCGGCATTCTCGGAACGGTCTCCCTGGGCCGCAGCCTCGGAAACAGCCTGAGTGACTTCGGGACGCTTGACCTTCCACAGATAGTGGAGCTCGTCCTTGAGTTGGCGGGCACCTTCAGGAGTAATGTAGCGGGCTCCGGGCGCCCGCGGCGGCCTGTAGCGACTCATGGCATTCTCTTTCGGTTAAACACTGTCAGCGATGATAGGCCCAGCCAGGAACGGTTGCCAATCGAAACCAGGGGGAGCGGGATAACGGCCGGGTCTTTCGGCCACCCAAAAAAAGACCCCGAGGATACGGGGTCAAGGCTAGCGCTGTCTTGGAGGGAGCAATCTCTTTTCAGAGAGCACCTGCAGATCAGTCAATCACTGTACCGATCTACTCTTCCAGCATAACGTAGTGGCCTTAACTCTCTCTGGCTGGGGGATTACCATTTAGTTATCTCAGACACTTAGCGTTCCCTGGCCCCGCTGAAACCTGGATCGGCCAAGGTGCAGCGGTCCCCTGCGGAGGTGGGGAAAAGTAAATTAGGTTGAGGACTCTAATGCCTCGGCGTATCTTTCCAGCAGAAAAATTGGGTCTGCCCAACGGCTCGACCCGACCGGATTCTCAACGACGTTCTAGGGGGCGCACAGATGAAATTCGACAAACTGGTCGATTCCGCATTGGAAGGCTTGGATAACCTGGGTTATCAACTGGAAACCATGGGCATCAGTGATCGCGTAAACCGCCATACCGTGATTGCCTACGCCATGGCCGAGCAATATCACCTGCAGGGTGAACTGGACAGCCTGAAGGCGCGGGTTGGCCATTACCAGCTGCAGGCCGAGCGCACGGTCGGCTTTTTCGAGAAGCTGGCTCGCGACAGCGTGGATCTGGCGCTGAAACCGGCCCGATTCTCCTTCGACACGGTGCGTGGCCTGCTGCGTCAGGACTGATCCGCCGCACTGGAAGAGACGGAGGCGATATCTTTCGCCTCCGGCTTGTCGGAAACCGCCGACTGGCCCTTGAGGCGCTTCTTCTTGCGCCCTTCCCATTCTCGCGGGAAGGTCAGGATCACTCTCAGTCCAGGCTGTTCCTGGCCCTCAAACCGATCCCGCAGCTCCACCCGCCCACTGTGGATGTCCATAACCGCATTGACCAGTGAAAGCCCCAAGCCATTGCCGGGCTTGGAACGACTCTTGGTCACCCGGTAGAACCGCTGGAACACCTTCTTCTTTTCGTCATCGGGAATGCCCTGGCCGCTGTCAGCCACCTCGAGCACCGCTTCGCCATCGTAGGCGCCCACCTCGATCCGTATCTCACCCCCTTCCGGCGTGTACTTGATGGCGTTGTCGATCAGGTTGCTGATCATCTGAAACAGCAAATCCCGATCCCCCATCACCACCGGGTTATTGTCGACCCGGCATTTGATGGCCTGCTCCTTGTCCTCCGCCAGCGCCTCATAAAGTTCGACGGCGTCGTTGACCAGATCACCCAGCTGAACCGGGCTCTTCTCGAATTGTTTGCCTCCGGTTTCCAGCCGCGCAATACGCAGCAAGGCATTGAAGGTCGCCAGCAACTGGTCGGCTTCCTCCACCGCACGGCCGACTTCCTCCTGGGCCTGGGGGTCGTCCACCACCAACAGGGTGTTTTCCAGCTTGGAACGCAGCCGTGTCAGCGGCGTGCGCAAATCGTGGGCAATGTTATCGGAAACGTGCCGGATACCTTCCATCAGGTAGACAATGCGGTCCAGCATCTGGTTGAGGTTGTCGGCCAACTGGTCAAAATCGTCCTCGGTACCTCGGGTGGGAATACGCAGCGACAGGTCGCCGTTCATGATGCGCTGGGCGGTGCCGTTGATCACCTCGATACGTCGGGTGGTGCCACGACTCATCATGATGCCGCCCACCAGAGCCAGTGCCAGGGTAATCGCCATGCCCCAGTTGATCGCACGCTCGATCAAATCGCGCAGGGTAGCCAGTTCCTGCACGTCGCGTCCCACCAGCAGGCGCAACCCGCCCTGGACCTCGAAAACACGGGCACGCGCCTCACGCGGCTCGCCTTTCCAGCCCATGGATTCATCCAGCTGAAAATTGATCCATCCGTTGGTGACGGTGCGGGTATTGGGCCAGTGCGCCAGATTACCCGCCAGCTTGCGGTAGTCCTTGGTGGTGAAGAGATAGAGGGATTTGCCCTGAGGATCCCGGGAGACGCGCTCCCGGATGATACTGATCAGCCCGTTAATGCCGCGACTGCGGTATTGCTCGGCCAGCCCCACGATCTCCGCTTCGATGGTTTCGTCGGTCTGTTCGCTGATGAAGCCGGCAGTCTGCCAGTAAATGAAAGCCAGAAGCACAAACACGGAGGAGGCAAAAACCACCATGTACAACAGCGCGAGCTGAAATGTAGAGGTCCTCAGTAGGCTAGGAATCTTCACGCAACATGTATCCTGCGCCTCTCACCGTATGCAGCAGTGGTCGCTCGAACCCCTTGTCGATCTTGGACCGCAGACGGCTGATGTGGACGTCGATGACATTGGTCTGGGGGTCAAAATGATAGTCCCACACCTTCTCAAGAAGCATGGTACGGGTCAAAACCTGGCCGGCGTTGCGCATCAGGTATTCCAGCAGACGGAATTCCCGCGGCTGGACATCAATCTGTTGGCCGCTGCGTTTCACCGTGCGGGCCAGCAGATCCATTTCCAGATCGGCGACGTTAAGCACCGTCTCCGTTTCGGAGGTGGACTTGGAACGGCGGGCCAGCGCTTCCAGGCGGGCCAGCAGTTCGGTGAAGGAAAACGGCTTGGTGAGATAGTCGTCACCGCCACCGCGCAGACCCTCGACACGGGCATCGACATCACCCAGGGCACTCAGAATCAACACCGGCGTCTGGTTCCCGGTGGCGCGCACGGTCTTGATGATGTTGAGGCCGTCCATGCTCGGCAGCATGCGGTCGATGATCATGACGTCGTATTCTTCGCTGTTGGCCAGCATCATGCCTTCCTTGCCGTCCGGGGCATGGTCTACGACGAAATCCGATTCCCGCAATCCTTTTATCAGGTAGTTGGCCACTTCCTGATCGTCTTCAATGACAAGTACGCGCACCTTTTAGCACCTCCAATCAATTGAGGGAACGTTGAACCGTCGCCCTGAAACTTGTCGTGGCGAACGGTTGAATACTTGTCCTTCCGTAGCCTAAGCATTCAAAGATTACAGGCAAAGTTACAAACCCGAAAGCTATGGAGTCTGTGATCCAATCCTGCCTGTCCTCTGCAGGGTCCCAAACAGGGGGTGCCTAAGTCCCAGATATGTCGCCAAAAAAGGACGAAGGGCGCACCTGCCATCGCAACATGTTCTCTCACTATGGGCGCGAAAGCCAGGTTTCAAGGCTGGCCTCGGTTGAGCCGGAAGGGCGGTACTCGGCACTGACCCAGCCGCGGTAGCCGGCCGCGTCGATAGCCTCGAAAACCCGGGGAAAGTGGATTTCCCCGGTACCCGGCTCATGCCGCCCGGGGTTATCGGCAAACTGGATATGACCAATGCGGTCACGGTAGCGTTCAAACGTGCGAATCAGGTCACCGGCCTGAATCTGCTGATGGTAGAGGTCCAACTGCAGGTAGGCATTGGGTCGGTCGATGGCATCGAGCGCCGCAACGACTCGCTCACAGCGATCAAGAAAGAAGCCCGGCATATCCACGCGGCTATTGATGGCTTCCACCATCAGATCGCAGCCCTCGGAAGCCAGGGCATCTGCGGCCCAGGCCAGATTGGCCAGCAGGGTATCCCAGCACTGCGAAGGATCCGATGACTCGGGCACCAATCCCGCCAGGCAATTCATCTGCCGACAACCGAGCCTGTCGGCATAGGCCAGGGCCTGCTCCACACCGCGGCGGAACTCGGACTCCCGCCCTGGGTGACAGGCAACCCCCCGCTCTCCCGCCTCCCAATCACCGGGAGGGAGATTGAACAGCACCTGCTGCAGTCCGTTTCCAGTCAGGTGCCGGGCGAGGGTTTCGGCTTCCCAGGCATAGGGAAACAGGTATTCCACCCCCTCGAAGCCAGCCTTCGCGGCCGGTTCGAAGCGATCAAGAAAATCATGCTCATTGAAGAGCAGGGTCAGGTTGGCAGCAAACCGGGGCATCGGCTACTCGTCACTCAGGCGTTGTTGATTGAGGTGTTCCAGATGCAGCAGCAACCCGCTGTGATCAACATCCGCATGGCCCTCTGCGATCAGCGCGCGATAGGCCTCGTACACCCGCTCGCTGAGCGGCAGCGTGAGATCTTCGGCACGCGCTTCGTCGAGAATCATGCGCAGGTCCTTGAGCTGGATGCGCGCCGGGGCGCCGGGCTCGAAGTTGCGTTCCAGCATGCGTTGGCCGTGCTGGTCGAGAATCGCACTGCCGGCAAAACCGCCCATGAGCGCCTCGCGGACGGCGGCAGGATCGGCGCCACCGCGGGCGGCCAGCAACAGGGCTTCGGAAACGGCACCAATGGTGATACCGACAACCGCTTGATTGGCCAGTTTGGCCAGCTGCCCCGCGCCCGAAGGTCCGATATAGGTGGCCTTGCCCAGCGCCCTGAGAACCGCCTGTGCGTCCTCGAAATCATCCCGATGGCCGCCCGCCATGATGCTGAGCGTCCCCGCCGCCGCGCCCCGGGTACCGCCCGAGACCGGCGCATCCAGTGGGCGAGCGCCCCGGTAACGGATATCCTCGGCCAGGGCGCGGGCCGTGGCAGGGGGAATGGAGCTCATATCGATGACCAGCGTGCCCGGCGCCAGGGCATCCAGCGTCCCTTCGGCGGCAAGCACCTCTTCGACCACCGGCCCGTTTTCCAGCATGGTGATGACCACATCAGCCCCGGTAACCGCATCAGCCGGCGTGTCGGCAATCGTGGCGCGCCCCTTGAAGGCTTCCGCCTTGCTGCGGGTCCGATTCCAGAGACGGAGCTCAAAACCCGCCTCCAGGAGATTCTCCACCATGGGCCGGCCCATCAAACCGATCCCCAGAAAAGCAACTGTGGTCATTGTGGTTCCCTACTTCTTTGCACAGAACGCCATGGTAGCCGGGCGCCCGACAGGAGGCCAGCCGGGGCCGCTCACAGGCCTGACCTCATGCGGGCAGCATTTCCGGATCGGCTCCCCAGAGGATTTGTAACAAATTGTTTTTTAACGATGTTTTACCGGCCACTTAGATAGCAAACGAACAATACCTGCTAAAATCATGGCATCTTGAAGCCCCCTTCCCGGCCACCCTTTCAGCCACAGGAAACTGCCGAATCCGATGTTTCGACGCCCTGTTTTTGCCGCCCCCCGGACATACCTGCTACTGCTGCTTTGCGCGGCGCCTGCTCTCCAGGCGGAGGAACAGGCGGGCATGGGCGCCTTGATGGACATGCCCCTGGCGGATCTGGCCAACATGCCGGTCACGGTCACATCCGTTTCCAAGCACCCCGAGGAGCGCCGCCAGGCCGCTTCGGCCATTTACGTCATCGACCAGGAAGACATCCGCCGATCCGCCGCCACCACCATCCCCGAAGTCCTGCGCATGGTGCCGGGGCTGGAGGTGGCCCGTATCGACGCCAACAAATGGGCCATCACGTCCCGGGGCATGAATCATGAGTTCGCCAACAAACTGCTGGTGATGGTCGATGGGCGCAGCGTCTATACACCGATGTTTGGCGGGGTTTACTGGGATATTCAGGGACTCCCGATGCGGGACATCGAGCGCATCGAAGTGATTCGCGGCCCCGGCGCCTCCCTCTGGGGTGCCAATGCCGTCAACGGCGTGATCAATATCATTACCCGCTCGGCGGCCGAAACACAGGGTACCGTGGTGTCCGGCTACGGCAGCAACACACAACAGAATGCCACCGTACGGGAAGGGCTGGCACTGGGAGGTAACAGCTACCTGCGCCTCTGGGGGCGAACGCACCACTTTGACAGCCTGGAACGCCCCGAGGGCGCGGGCGATGACGACTGGTACCTGAACAAAGTGGGAGCCCGCCTGGATTCCCGGCAAGGCGACACGCACTGGGAGGCCGATGCCAGCCTTTACGAGGCCAGCATGCATGACACCAGCCTGTTCCCATCACTCACGCCGCCTTACCAGGCTTTCTATGATGATGACATCAATGCCGATGGCGGTCATGCCCGGGTGCGCTGGGATACTGATTTCTCGCCCGATCACAGCGTGACCGTTCAGGGCTATTACGATCACAGCCGACGGGAAAGGGGCTATGCCGATGAAATCCGTAACATTCTGGATTTCGAGGCACAACACAACTGGACCATTGACCCCTCACGGCAATGGCAGTGGGGTCTTAACTTCCGCATCACTCACGATAACCTGGACGCCACGTCGCCACTGGCTTTTGAAGACGACCGAACAACCAGCCGCCTGACCAGTCTTTACGGCCAGTACACGCAGTGGGTGGCCGACCACCGGGGCAAATGGGTACTGGGATCAAAGCTCTCCCACACCAACGAAGCCGGCTTCAACATTCAACCGACGGCACGTTTCAACTGGAACCTCAGCGACCGGCATCTGGTCTGGGCCAGCATTTCCCGGGCGGTACGCACCCCGGCGCGCTACGAGCGCGACAGCCGCATCGACCTGCTGGCCGGCCCCGACCCCGACGGCGGGCCTTTACCCGTGCTGGTGACTTTCGTGGCCGATGACAGCTTCGAGGAAGAGAAGCTGACCGCTTACGAACTGGGACTGCGTGATCAGTTCACTCCCACCCTGTCGCTGGATACGGCCTTCTTCTATAACCACTATCAGGACCTGCTGGCTTTCAAGGCCCGCGCCCCCTATGTGGAAACACAGCCTCAACCCACTCATGTGGTGCTGCCCTATGAATACGTGAACTACTCTCAGGCCAACAGCTATGGCTTCGAGTCCGTCGTTGACTGGGTGGCCACCGACCGCTGGCGCATCGAACTCAGCTACAGCTTTCTGCACATGCAGCTGAAGAAGTCAGACGATCCGAAGGTTCTCGATTTTGTGGGACTGGACGGCTACTCGCCCCGGCATCAGGTGAAGCTGCATTCCTACTACAATCTGGCCCCGGACTGGGAGCTGGATACGCAGGTCTATTATGTCGACGATCTGGACGCGCTCGACGTCGAGGCCTATACCCGCCTGGATATACGCCTGGGCTGGAACCCCACCCCGGATTTCCAGCTGAGCCTGGGGGGCAAGAATCTGCTTGACCCCCGGCACCGGGAATTCGCCCGAACCCTCGTGGCCGTCCCCGGTGAAGTCGAACGAAGTGTATACGTGAGCGCGGCCTATGCGTTTTGACTCCCATCGTAACCGGATGGGTTTCGCCGTGAAGAAAGGGATAAGGCGGCTGCTTCCCTGGTTGCTGCTGCCTGCTCTGGCGTTCGTTCCGCTTGGCCAGGCTGCGGCAGCCCCCTATGACTTCCAGCTCAAGACCGTCTATCTGTTCAAATTCACCGACTATGTGGAGTGGCCTTCCGCCAATCCCTCAGTCCGCCTGTGCTTTCTGGATCGCAATCCCTACCCCAAGGTTGTGGCGCAGGCACAAGCAGCATGGAAGGGGCGTCGCCAGGTGCAGGTTGTCGTGGTGTCGCGCCAGGATGTCACCGGCCACTGCGATGTACTCTACCTCCCGCCCGAAACCCGCCCACTGGGCAGCAAACTCAAAACATTCGCCCAAAGCGGGACCCTGCTGGTGGGTGAGGATCCCGATTTCCTGACCCATGGCGGCATGATCCGTCTGGTCACCACAGCCCAGGGAGTGGCTTTTGATATCAACCTCAAAGCCCTGCATGCAGCCGATCTCCGCGTGAGCTCCGCCTTGCTGCGTGTGGCCCGGCACCTGGAAGAGTAAGAGACATGCGTTTACCCGTCTGGATCAAACGACTCTCCATCAGCCGCAGACTCACCCTGCTAATGATGACCACCGCGACGGTAGCGTTACTGCTGGGGGGGTTGGCCTTTGTCGCCAACGACCTGATGATGCTGCGCAACGGCATGCTGGAACGCCAGGCCACTCTGGCCCGCATTGTAGGTCTGAACAGCGTCGCAGCCCTGGATTTCAACGACCGGCGCAGCGCGCGGGAAACACTGGACTCACTCGGCGCCCATTCCGGCATCATCGCCGCGGCCATATACGACAGCCAGGGCAAGCTCTTCGCGCGCTACCAGAATCCTGAATTTCCCCATACCGAGCTACCGGCCCACCCACAATCCGCCGGGGAGACGTTCACCCTCGCTCATCTGGAGACCTTTCAGCCCATCAGCATGCGAGGCCAGCAGCTGGGCACCATCTTCGTCCGTACCAGCACCCAGGAATGGTTCGATAGCCTCTATCACCAGATGTGGGCAACGCTGACTGTTCTGGGCCTGGTGGGCCTCATCAGTTTCGTGCTCAGTCACTTCCTGCAGCGCAGCTTGTCTTCCCCCATCAAGGACCTTGCACAGCTCGCGCGCAAGGTTTCGCACACCCGCAACTACCGCCTGCGAGCCCGCAAATGGGCCGATGACGAGTTGGGCAGCCTGGCCGATGACTTCAATACCATGCTGGAGGAAATCCAGCACCGCGATGCCAAACTCAGCGAGCACGGCGAAAACCTCGAACGCCAGGTCCGCAACCGCACCGCCGCCCTGGAGCAGCTCACCCACCGACTGGAACACCAGGCCCATCACGACAGCCTGACCGGCCTGCCCAACCGCAAGCGCTATGAGGAGTATTGCTTTGAGACCCTGACGGCGCGGCGCCAGGACAAGGGACAGTTCGCCATCATGTTCCTCGACCTGGAACGCTTCAAGCTCGTCAACGACAGCCTCGGCCACCATTTTGGCGACCGCCTGCTGAAGATCATCGCCAAGCGCCTCAAGAACTGTATCCGCGAGACCGACATCGTGGCCCGCCAGGGCGGTGATGAATTCACCATCCTCCTGCCGCTGATCAACAATCGCGAGGAAGTCCGTCTGGCCGCTGAACGCATCCTGGCCGCCCTGGTGCCGCGCATCGAGCTCAACGGCCATACCCTGCACATCACCGGCAGTATCGGTATCAGCCTCTACCCCCAGGATGGCGACAGTGTCGACGAACTGCTGCGCCACGCCGATACCGCCATGTACTCGGCCAAGGCCGGCGGCGGTAACGACTTCCACTTCTTCTCCCGGGAAATGCAAGCTGGGGGTGCCGAACTGCTCAGCCTGGAAGCCGAGTTGCGCACCGCGATCCGTGAGGATCAGCTGGAACTGGCGTTCCAGCCGATCGTAGCGTCCCAGGACGGCCGGGTGCGCAGCTTCGAGGCCCTGGTCCGCTGGCGTCATCCGGAAATGGGGGTCATTTCACCCGGACGCTTTATTCCCATGGCCGAGGAGACCGGTCTCATCATGGAGATCGACGAATGGGTATTCCGGGCCGCCGCCCGGCAGGTGATGGCATGGCGTCAGACCGGGCGGCCGGACATGACAATCACAGTCAATCTTTCCAGCCGGCAGTTCAACCGCCCCAACCTGCCCCAACGGCTGCAGCAGCTGCTCGAAGAATCCGGTGCGGTAACGCAGGCGATTGAACTGGAGATTACCGAGGGGATGCTGATGCACCACACCGATCAGGTGCAGCAGACCCTGCTGGAACTCAAGGCGATGGGGTTCCGCCTGGCGGTGGATGACTTCGGGACCGGGTATTCGTCACTCAGCTACCTCAAGCGCTTCCCCCTGGACCGACTCAAGGTGGACAAGTCCTTCGTCCAGGATCTGCCCCAGGATACCGACAACGCCGCCATTACCCGCGCAATCGTGGCGATGGCCCAGAGCCTCAAACTGGATGTCACGGCGGAAGGTGTGGAAACCCGTGAGCAGCTGGCGTTTTTGCAGGAGCTTGGCTGTCAGGCCCTGCAGGGGTTCTATTTTGGCCGGCCGTTGCCGGCGAGCGAGGCCAATCAGTTCCTGTTCCAGGCAAGCCTGGATCCGAGCTGACCCCAAACGCAAAGAAGCCGCCCGGCGGGGCGGCTTCCTGTCATGGCAAGTCCGGGATATCGGGACTTAGGCCGCATCCTGGTCCATGAACTTGCGGATCTTCTTCATGGCGTTCTTTTCCAGCTGCCGGATACGCTCGGCAGAGACGCCATACTTGTCCGCCAGCTCGTGCAGGGTCGCCTTGCCGTCTTCGCCTAACCAGCGCAGACGGAGAATGTCCTGGCTGCGCTCGTCCAGGGATGCCAGGGCCTCCATCAGACGGCTGTTGGAATCTTCCGTCCAATCCGCCTGCTCCAAGGTGACGGCCGGATCGTTACGGCGATCATCAAGGAAGTGGACCGGTGCCTGCCAGCTGTTATCGTCGTCATCATCTTTGGGCCCATCAAAAGCGGTGTCCTGGGCAGCCATACGGCCTTCCATTTCACGCACGACCTTGGGCTCCACACCCAGTTCGGACGCCACGGCTTCCACTTCCTGGCTGTTCATCCACGCCAGACGCTTCTTCTGGCTGCGCAGGTTGAAGAACAGCTTGCGTTGGGCCTTGGTTGTGGCCACCTTCACGATGCGCCAGTTACGCAGGATGAACTCGTGGATTTCTGCCTTGATCCAGTGAACCGCAAACGACACCAGGCGCACCCCGTATTCCGGGTTGAAGCGCTTGACCGCCTTCATCAGGCCGACGTTGCCTTCCTGGATCAGATCCGACTGCGCCAGACCGTACCCGGCATAACTGCGGGCAATATGTACGACAAACCGGAGGTGAGACAGAACCAGACGACGCGCCGCCTCGATGTCTTCATCGTGGTAAAGGCGTTCGGCCAGCTCCTTCTCTTCCTCTGCCGTGAGCATAGGAATGGTGTTGACGGTCTGGATGTAGGCATCCAGATTGGCACCTGGTACCAAGCGATTTGCGAGTTGTAGACTCGTTCCCATGCTTGACCTCCAATTGGTTTGGCAACGGAAGAATATAGCATTCGCGTCGGCATCCGCCAACGCCCTGGCTATCGCTCCGCTTTATTCCCTGCCAAAAAAACGTTTTGGAAACCCTATATGGGGGCAACGGGCTTCCGTTTCAACTGTCCCTTTGACCGTTTTCACGTCTATTAGTGCCCTGACAGCGGTCAAATCGCGATACGTAGTTGCCCTTACCGCCCGTTCATCAAGTCGGTTCAATGGCCGACAGGTGCCGCTTCACCGCCACCCAGGCTCCCAGCCAGCCCAGTAGCATGCCCAACAGCAACACACCGACCACCGCTTCGAAACCCAGGCCCTGCAACTGAAACTGGCTCCCGTACAGGTTCGCCAGCCGCTCCACCGGCCCGTTCATCCACCACAGGGCGATTTCCACCAGCCACCAGGCCACCACCGACCCGCCGAACCCGAACCAGACGCCGGTATAGAGGAAGGGCCGACGCACGAAGGCATCGGTGCCCCCCACCAGCTTGGCCACCAGGATCTCGTCCCGTCGGCTCTCAATCGACAGCCGAATGGTGTTTCCGATCACCAGCACTACCGCCGCGGCCAACAGCCCGCCCAGAGCCAACACGCCGCGCCCGAGAATATCCGCCAGGGCGTTGAGCCGCTGCAGCCACTCCAGATCCAGCTGCACCCGATCCACACCGGGCAGGGTTTGCAGCTCCTGGACCAGGGTGCGCAACGGACCTGAGGTTCTTACGTCGGCCACCGGTGACAGGATCAGGGTATGGGGCAGCGGGTTTTCACCGAGGAAATCCAGGGCTTCCCCCAGCCCGGAACCGGCGCGAAATTCCGCCAGCGCCTCCTCCTTGGGGAGGAAATCGACCGCGGCGATATCCCGCCGGGCCAACAGATCACTACGCAGGCTGAGGGCTTCGTTACGGTCGACCCCGGGTTCCAGGTAAACGGTCACCCGCGAGGCTTCCTCCCAACCGGCGCTGACCGACTGCAGGCTGTGCAACAGCAGCAAGAGGCACAGCGGCAGCGCCAGGGCAATGCCCATCACCATCCAGGTGGTGAGACTGGCCAGTGGCGCCTGCACCATGCGCTGGGCACTGTCCCGGGCGGTCTTGCGATGGTGTGCCAGATAGCTTTCCAGCTGTTCCCGCAGAGGCCGTTGCGACAGCGCCGCCCCGCGCGGGCGCGCCGTGACGTCCTGACGCTCTTCACTGCTCGCCATACAGGGCCTCCTCGTTCGGCATCAGATCGCCCTGACGCAGACGGCCGTCTTCCAGGGTCAACACTCGATGGCGCAGATGCCGGATCAATGCAATATCGTGACTGGCGATCAGCACCGTCACCCCCACCTGATTGAACTGCTCGAACAGGTGCATGATGTCCGCCGACAGCTCCGGGTCGAGGTTACCGGTGGGTTCGTCCGCCAGCAGCAGCGGCGGCTTGTTGACCACGGCGCGGGCGATCCCCACGCGCTGTTGTTCACCGCCAGACAGCTGGATGGGGTTGAGGCGTTCCTTGTCCAGCAGCCCCACCTTGTCCAGGGCCGCCCGCACCCGCCGCCCCATTTCCCGCGGACTGACGCCCATCACTTCCAGTGGCATGGCAACGTTATCGAAGACGGTACGGTCGAACAGCAACTGGTGGTTCTGGAACACCACGCCGATATGGCGGCGGATGTAGGGAATCTGGCGGCGGGGAATCCGGTCCAGGTGCTGCCCCCCCAGCAGGATGCGCCCCTGACTGGGCCGCTCCATGAGCATGATCAGCTTGAGCAGGGTACTCTTGCCGGCGCCGGAATGGCCGGTCAGGAAGGCCATCTCACCGCGCTCCAGATGGAAGTCCACATGCTTCAGCGCTTCATGGGAGCTGCCATAGCGCTTGCTGACCTGTTCAAAACGAATCATCGCTTCCCCGGCTGGTTGGTTCTCATCCTGAAACCGTCGTCCCTGGGGTTTCGTGGAATGGCCGGGCTGGGCCGGCTCGCAACGTGGTGCGCCCTACAGCGTAGTACAGAATCCGCGCGCTTAGTCGAACAGGGCGTGGACGAATTCCTCGGCCTCGAACGGACGCAGGTCGTCGATCTGCTCGCCCACCCCAATGAAACGGATCGGCAGCTGCAGCTGACGGGCAATGGCAAAGATGATACCGCCCTTGGCGGTGCCGTCGAGCTTGGTCAGGGAAATCCCGCTGACGCCCACAGCCTGCTGGAAGACCTGCGCCTGGCTCAGGGCATTCTGGCCGGTTCCGGCGTCCAGCACCAGCATCACTTCGTGGGGCGCTGTCTCGTCCAGTTTCTTCATGACCCGAACCACTTTCTGCAGCTCGTTCATGAGGTTTTCCTTGTTCTGCAGCCTTCCGGCCGTATCGGCAATCACCACATCCACGCCCCGGGCCTGGGCCGATTGCACCGCATCGTAGATGACCGATGCGCTGTCGGCTCCGGTTCCCTGGGAAATCACCGGCACCTGGTTGCGCTCGCCCCAGGCCTCCAGCTGCTCCACCGCGGCGGCACGGAAGGTATCGCCGGCCGCCAGCATGACCGACTTGCCGTCACTCTGGAAGCGCTTGGCCAGCTTGCCGATCGTGGTGGTCTTGCCCACGCCGTTGACGCCCACCATGAGCATGACATAGGGCTTGCGGTCTTCCAGCTGCAGGGGCTGTGAGCAGGGCGCGAGGATGCCGCGCAGTTCTTCGCGCAGGGCTTCGTTGAGCTTTTGCGGATCCTTGAGTTCACCGCGCTCGAGCTTGGCGGTCAGGGTATCGATGATCTCGGTGGTGGCGGTGACCCCCACATCGGCGGTCAGCAGCAGCGTCTCGATGTCCTCCAGCAGCTCGTCGTCAATCTGCTTGCGGCCCAGGAACAGGTTGCTCAGGCCCTCGGAGAGGTTGGAGCGGGTCCGCCCCAGGCCCGAGCGAATGCGCTCGAATACCGACTTGGGCGCTTCCTCGACCACCTCTTCCGCCGGCGCCGCCTCTTCCACGGGAGCGGCTTCTGGGGTCGCCTCGGGCACTTCCCCGACCGCGGGCGCTGCTTCCGCCTCCGGCGCTTCGCGCTCCACCGGCCGGGCGCCCGGCTTGGCCTCCGCCTTGCGCTGCGGTACCGGTTTGGGTCGCGGAATCTGGCGACGGCGACCCGCCACATCCACAACCAACGCAATGACGAGTAGTGCGAGCAATCCCAGGTTGATCAGTTCAAAGGTCATCGTGACTCTATCCCGTTCAATAAACGCTCTGCGACGGGCACCCTGGCCCGCAGAAAGATGAATGGATCGGTTGGGGGAGCGGTGGACAGTGCCCCGGCGGAGCGGCCGCTACCATCGAAAGGCGCTATTCTACCGGCCCGGTCGCGGAGCGTCCAAAGGGGCGCGTGGTTTTCTGCCATCGCGGCAGCCGCTACCATAGTCGGCTCCATGCACAACAGGACGCCCATGCGAAAACGACAACCACGCCCGCGCTCCCGCAACGCCACGCTGCGCATCATCGGCGGCGACTGGCGCCGACGTCAGCTGTCCTTCCCGGAACTGGAAGGCCTGCGCCCCACTCCGGACCGGGTGCGCGAAACCCTGTTCAACTGGCTGGCCCCCACCCTGCCCGGCAGCCGCTGCCTGGATCTGTTCGCCGGCAGCGGCGCCCTGGGCCTGGAAGCCCTCTCCCGGGGTGCCGGGGCCATCGACTTCGTGGAAATGGCACCGGCGGCTGCCAGGGCGCTGCAGCAAAACCTCGATCTGCTCAAGGCAAACAACGGCCGCATCCACAACCTGGATGCCCTGGCTTTCCTCAACCGGCCGCCCGAGCAGCCCTATGACCTCATCTTCCTCGACCCGCCCTTCCGCAAGGGCTGGCTCGGCCAGGTAATCGAGCGCCTGGATGCGGCCTGGGTCCGTGACGGCGGGTACGTCTATGTGGAGCATGAACAGGAGATGGGCGAGCAGGTATGGCCGGAGCACTGGCGGCTGCATCGGCAGAAACGGGCGGGACAGGTGGTATACAGCCTGTTCGAAGTTAGCGCCTAGGCGTCGGACGTCGGACGTCGGACAGCGGGGTGGCGTATCAGGGTACAAAAAAACCCGGGGAGGTTGCCCTTCCCGGGTTTTGACTTACAGGTCGTGCCGGACTCAGACGCCGGCCGGGCGGAGCGAGTAGCTGCGCAGGACCTGGGCGAATTCCTCCAGGTAGCGGATACCGCTTTCTTCCGCCTGGCGGCACCACTCAAGCAGGGCCTGGATCTTGTCCTGCTGTCGCATGCCGCCCCGGCGCTGCCAGATGCCCTGCAGCTCGTGACTCTTCTCGTAGATCACCCGCACCATCCTGTTGCGCTCCAGCACGGTTTCCAGGTGCTGTTTCTCTTCCGGCTTGATCAGGCTCTCTTCCCGGAACAGCAGCTTGCGCGCGCGGCGGTACAGGGACCACTCGTGCTTCTCGATGGTGTCACGCTGCTGGCGCAGGACCGGCTCCAGCACCTTCTTGCGATACAGGCGCATGAGGTGGAAGCGGGCATTGGCAATGGCCTGAATGGTTTCACTGTCCACGTCCTGCTTGCCCGGTACACGATGGGCAATCGGCTTGACGCCCTTGGGCTTGGCCAGGCCGAACAGCTGGAACAGGCGGATGTAGCCCCACCCCAGGTCCACCTCCCACCAGCGGCGTGACAGCTTGGCCGAATTGGGGAAGGTGTGGTGATTGTTGTGCAGCTCTTCACCGCCGATCAGCAGGCCCCAGGGCACGATATTGCGGGCGTTGTCGGCGCACTCGTAATTGCGGTAGCCCATGTGATGGCCAATACCGTTGATCACCCCCGCGGCCCAGACCGGAATCCACATCATCTGCAGCGCCCAGATCCAGATGCCGTTGACGCCAAACAGAGCCAGGTTGAGGATCGCCATCAGGGTGATGCCACCATAGCGGTAACGGGAATACAGATTGCGCTCGACCCAGTCTTCCGGGGTCCGCTGACCATAACGCTTGAGGGTTTCCTCGGTGGCAGCGGAGCGATAGAGTTCCGCACCTTCCCGCAGGACCTTGCCCACTCCCAGCTGTACCGGGCTGTGCGGATCCTCTTCGGTTTCGCAGAAAGCGTGGTGCTTGCGATGGATCGCGGTCCACTCCTTGGTCAGCATGGCGGTCGTCAGCCACAGCCAGAAGCGGAAGAAATGAGCCAGTGCCGGATGCAGGTCGAGTGCATTGTGGGCCGAGTGGCGGTGAAGATAGAGCGTCACACTCACGATCGTGATGTGCGTCAGGATGAAGGCGGCCAGAATCAGTTGCCACCAGGAGAGGTCAAGGAGACCTTCAAACCACATAATTACCCACCTCAGGTTAAACGTCTTTCACAGGCAGCCGGTACTTCATCCATCACAAACTGCGGCGCCAGTTTAGCGAACGGCTGTACACTGAACAATGGAACAGGGCCCGGATTTACAAATTTCCAACCAATCAACACAGGCGGACTTACATCTTTTCCAACAGCAAATGACCCTGGGGGTGCACCTGAACCTGCCAGCCCGGCGCCACCCAAGTGGTCGCCACCTGCTCCGTGATAAGCATCGGACCATTTAGACACTCCCCAATCGACAGGGTTCCACGTTGCCTTACCGGTACCGGCCTGTCCAAGCCAGCCATGCTGACCACCTGCGGTGAATCTGACGCCTCGGACTGCCATTCCGGCAGGGTCAGGGGGCGCCGCTCACCACGCACGCTGACGCGCAGATTCACCACTTCCACCCCTCGGGACAGGCGATGACTGTATCGGGCCTGATGGATGGCGTGGAAACGCCCGGCCAGATCCTGACCTGAGGCCCAGGGCAGGTTCAGGGTGAAGGACTGACCGGCATAGCGCAGATCCAGGCTCCAGCTGGCAACGCAGTGATCCCCGGGAACACCTTCCGCCACCAGATCCTCGCGCCCTGCCTGCTCCAGCTCGAGGAACAGCCGCGTGGTCGCCTGTGGATCGAGGTCATCCGCCGCCTGCAGTACAGCCCGCGACAGCTGCCGCTCCGGTACCGCCACCAGCATGCCGAATGCGGACAACACCCCGCCATGCAGCGGCACAACCGCCCGCGTCATGCCCAGGGACTCGGCCAGGGCACAGACATGCAGGCCACCGGCCCCGCCAAAACAGCAGAGCCGGAAACGGCGCGGATCTTCGCCACGCTCCACGGAGATCGACCGCAGCGCCCGGGTCATGTGTTCGTTCGCCAGCCGGATCACGCCCTCGGCAACTGCCGTGGCATCCAGGCCGAGTTGTCGCCCCAGGGTTTCGAAAGCCTGCTGCGCCACCTCCCGGTCGAGGTGCATGCCGCCGCCCAGGAACGCGTCCGGCCTCAGCCGGCCCAACACCAGGTTGGCATCGGTCACCGTCGGAATGGTGCCGCCCTTGCCATAACAGACCGGCCCCGGGGATGCCCCGGCGGACTCCGGCCCCACCTGCAGCAGACCGCCTTCGTCGATCCAGGCCAGGGAACCGCCGCCGGCGCCGATCGTGTGCATGTCGACCATCGGTACCGCCACCGGCCAGGGGCCGATGCGCCCTTCACTGGTCAGGCGCACCTCGCCATCGATCAGGGCCACATCCGTGGATGTGCCGCCCATATCAAAGGTGAGCAGGGACGACTCTTCCAGGACTTCCCCGAGATATTGTGCCGCGGCCAGGCCGCCGGCCGGCCCCGACAGCAACAGGTTGACCGCCCGCTGCCCGGCCTGTTCCAGAGCAATGGTGCCACCACTGGACTGCATCATGCTGATGCGCGAGTCACCGGCCGCCGCATCCAGACGCGCCAGATAGGCCTGCACTTTCGGCCCCAGCCAGGCATTCAGCCAGGTGGCTATGCCGCGCTCGTACTCCCCCGCTTCCGGTAGCACGGCCGAGGAGCGGCTGGTGAACCAGCGGCCTCCCAGCCGGGCCTGGATACGTTCTTCGTGCGTGGGATCCAGGTAGGAAAACAAAAGATTGATCGCCACCGCCTCAATCCCCAATGCCTCCAGTGCCGCTTCCAGGCGATCCAGGTCGTCTTCGCCAAGGGGTTCCAGCTCGTCGCCGGTCGCTGACAGCCGGGCCGGCACCTCCAGACAGCGGGACGACGGCACCGGTGGCTCCTGACGCTGCGGCGTCAGGTTGTACAGCTCGGGACGATTCTGGCGCCCCAGGGTGAGCACATCCGCCAAACCGCGGTTGGTCACATAAGCTGTGGGCACCCCCTTGCGCTCAAGGGCGGCGTTCGTCGCCACCGTGCTGCCGTGGACAATCCGCATTTGGCCGGCCTGCAGCGCCTGCTCCAGCCCCAGCTCGCGGATTCCCTGGAGAATCGCCCGCGAGGGATCATCCGGTGTGGACAGCACCTTGTGGATTCGCAGCGCCTCCCCTTCGAGCAGCACGAAATCCGTAAAGGTGCCCCCGGTATCGACCCCCAGTAGCGTAAAGTCCGTTGTCTGCGTCATGATATGCGCCCTAAACCTCGGTCCCCGTAATCAGTGGAAAACTATCCTACAACCTGCGGACGTGGGGATCATCGCGCCGACGCCATTTTGTGGCCCCGACCCGATCGTTGCTACCAACAGGAGAACAGACTTGCCGGAACTTCCTGAAGTGGAAACCACCCGACGCGGCATCGAGCCCCATCTGGTGGGGCGCCGGATCCAGGCCGTCACGGTGCGCGATTCGCGACTGCGCTGGCCGGTGCCGGCGGATCTGCCTGAGCGCCTGACCCAGTCCGAAGTCCAGCGCATCGACCGGCGCGGCAAGTATCTGCTGCTGCAGGTGCCCCACGGCACCGCCCTCGTGCATCTGGGCATGTCCGGCAGCATGCGCATCGTGCCGCCGGGCACCCCTTACCTCAAGCATGACCATGTCATCCTGGTACTGGCGGACCATCAGGAGCTCCGCTTCAACGACCCCCGCCGCTTCGGTGCCTGGCTGTGGACCACCGACTGGCCCGCGCACCCGCTGATCCGGGATCTGGGACCGGAGCCCCTGTCTCCGGAGTTTGACGGCGACTATCTTTACCGGCTGTCCCGGGGACGACGGGCGCCGATCAAAGCCTTTATCATGGATCATCACCTGGTGGTCGGGGTGGGCAACATCTACGCCACCGAGGCACTTTTCCTGGCCGGCATTCACCCGGCCCGGGCCGCAGGGCGGGTTGGCCGCAAGCGGTTGATCGCCCTGGCCGAGGCGATCAAGACCGTGCTGGCCGAAGCCATTGCCATGGGCGGCACCACGCTGCGGGATTTCGTCAACAGCGAAGGCAAGCCGGGTTATTTCGCCCAGTCACTGAACGTTTACGGCCGCGCCGGTCAAAGCTGTCACCGCTGTGGCCGCACCCTGCGCACCGCAAGGCTGGGGCAGCGCGCCAGCGCCTACTGTCCCGGCTGCCAGACCTAGCCCCAAGACGCGGGATTCGCAACGCGCATCGACGGCGCAGTTGTTATGGCGCGATCGGGAAAAAGCGCACAGAGTCACGTGCTGTAACCGAATCACGTTTGAAAAGATGCAGATATGGTTCATAGTTAGGGAAGCGTTTATACAAGGCTTCAATTGCCCGTAGTTTTTTTCAGCTGGAGGTTTTCTCAATGTCGTCCAACGTCACCCGCCTTCTGGTGTCACTGCTGACTGCCCTGTCACTCACCCTCTCTGCCGGCGTTCAGGCCAATACGGTTGAGGAGACACCTTCAGCGCTGGCCATGACCGGCGACGCTTTGTTCGCCCGACCGGCCCTGTTCGCCATGACCGTGGTCGGCGGTGCCGTCTACGTGGTCTCGCTGCCCTTCTCCCTGCTGGGCGGCAACGCCGACGAGGCGGGCCAGGTACTCGTTATGGAACCAGCCAAGGCCACGTTCGTCCGCTGCCTCGGCTGCACCCAGACCGGCCGCAAGGTCACCAAGGTCGTCGAACAGAAGCAGAACGACAGCTGATCCCACGGGCCCGGCGTTTCAGCCGGGCCGATCATTCCCCAATGATCGACTGGTCGGCCATCAAGACCGTCTTCCTCGACATGGACGGCACCCTGCTGGACCTTCACTTCGACAACCACTTCTGGCTTGTCCATCTGCCCCTGCGCTACAGCCAACACCATCAGCTCGATCCGGAACAGGCCACGCGCACCGTGCACCAACGTATCCGCGAGGAACGCGGCTCCCTCAACTGGTACTGCGTGGACTACTGGACCGAGGAACTGGGTGTGGACATCGCCGCCCTGAAGGCGGAAATCAAGGACCGCATCGGCTACCGACCGCATGTGGAAACCTTTCTCCAGCGCCTGCGGGACAGGGGTTATCGTGTGGTCATCGTGACCAATGCCCACCACAAGGCGGTGGCCCTGAAGATGGCGGTGACCGGGCTCGACCGCAAGGTGGATCGCGTCATCAGCACCCACAGCTACGGCCTGCCCAAGGAAGACCCGGCCTTTTGGCGTAAGCTGCAGCAGGATGAACCCTTTGATCCGGCCACCACCCTGCTGATTGACGACAGCGGCCCGGTGCTCGACAGCGCCCGCCAGTTCGGCATCGCCCATCTGCTCGCCGTGCTTGCCCCCGATCTGCAACAGCCCCCGCGCGATGTACCCGGCCACCAGGGCTTCCACCATTTTGACGAAGTCATGCCCTGACACCCCCTCCCCCTGTTTGTGATGCCCACAGGCGTTATAATGAACAAAACCCCTTTTTCGGGAGCGCCATGAGCGACCAGGACACCGACAAGATCAGACTGGATAAATGGCTGTGGGCCGCCCGCTTCTACAAAACGCGGAGCCTGGCCAAGGAAATGGTGGAAGGCGGCAAGGTCCACTACAACGGCCAGCGGGCCAAGCCAGGCCGGGCCGTGGAAGTGGGAGCCGTCATACGGCTGAAACAGGGCTTCGATTACAAGGAAGTGGTGGTTGAAGGCCTGAGCGACAAGCGCCGCGGTGCGCCGGAAGCGCAACTGCTGTACCGGGAAACCGACGAGAGTTATCGGCGCCGGGAAGACGAAGCCTGGCGCCGCAAAACCCTGCAGGCAGCCCAGATGCCTCCGGCCCGGCGCCCCAACAAGAAGCAGCGCCGTGAGCTGCAGCGAATGAAGGAAAACATGGGCGGCTGATCCCCCGCCCATTCCCCAGAGACCCAGGAGCCCCCATCTGATGACGGACGCATCCGATCAGCTACACCGCTTTATCTTCGAGAACGGCAATGTGCGCGGCGAGCACGTCCAGCTCGACGCCAGCCTGCAGGAAGCACTTTCCAAACAGGCCTACAGTGATCCCCAGGCTCGGCTCCTGGGGGAATCCCTGGCCGCCGTGACCCTGCTCAGCGCCACCCTGAAATTCGAGGGCCGACTCTCTCTGCAGGCCCGCGGCGACGGCCCGGTTCAGCTACTGATGGCGGAATGCTCCCACCAGCAGGGCATTCGCGGACTGATCCACGGTGACGAAACGCCCCGGGATGGCAGCGTACCCGAACTGCTCGGCCAGGGGCGGCTGGCGATCACCATCGAACCCGAGCGGGGTCAGCGCTACCAGGGTATCGTGCCCCTGGAATCGGACAACCTGTCGGCCTGCCTGCAGGACTATTTCCAGCGTTCGGAGCAGTTGGATACCTTCATCGTCCTGTACGCCGATCGCAACCAGGCCTCGGGCCTGCTGCTGCAGAAGCTGCCGGGCGAGGCGTCACCGGAAGCCGACTTCTGGAATCGCCTCACGACGCTGGCCGGTTCCGTCAAGGCCGAGGAGCTGCATGAGCTGGATACCGATCGTCTGCTGCGCCGGCTGTTCCCGGAAGACGACGTACGCCTCTACGACGCCTCCCCCATCCGTTTTTCCTGCAGCTGCAGTCGGGAACGCACCCTGTCCGCTTTGGAAGCGCTGGGCCAGGAGACGGTTTACGAGATCCTCGCCGAGCAGGGTGAAATCGAAATGGATTGCCAGTTCTGCCACCAACAGTACCGCTACAGCCAGCAGGACATGGACAAACTTTTCAATCGCCCCGCACTGCATTGATCTTCCGGTAAAAAATATCGGCTGCCAGGGGCTGCCCCGAAGCCCTGGCATCACGAGTCGTAATTTTGCCTGCCGTCTGGCATAATGCGCGCCTGAAAAGGGTACCCCACTGGGAACATCTCGTCGTGGCACCGTCATTAGCGCGGGTGCTTCCTCGTTGTTAAGCCGCTCAATCCGCTCCCCATAGCCGGAGCGCGGAAGCAGTGGCTCTTGGTGGTGGATCCCGGCGCTCTGAAAACCGTCGCAAAGCACCGCTGGCTGAAACGGCTTTGCATGCAGCAGGTTTTCGTTGGGGGCGCAGGTTCGATGCCCAGCGATCCCTCGCGCGTTTTGACTTTCCGGGTTCAATCGCCGGGCGATGGGGCAATGTTGCTTTGAATACAAAGGCGAGGTCGAAGTGAGCAGCACGTACACTGATCTGAACGCAGCACGCCTGGTCGAGCTGGCACTGGAACGTAACGAAGGGCGCCTGGCCGCCAACGGTTCCCTGGTAGTGGAAACCGGTCAACGCACCGGCCGCTCGCCCATGGACCGCTTCATCGTGGAGGAGCCCAGCACTGCGGATCTGATCCACTGGGGGCCCATCAACCGACCGTTCGATGCGGACAAGTTCGATGCCCTCTGGGACCGCGTCGAGGCCTACATGGCCGATCGCGACCGCTTTGTCTCGAACCTGCACGTGGGCGCCGACCCCGAACATTACCTGCCGGTCAAGGTTACCACCGAAACCGCCTGGCAGAACCTGTTCGGCCGCAACCTCTTTATCCGTCCGGACAGCTTCAACCCGACGGACAAGCCCGCCTGGCAGATTCTCAACGCCGCCAACTTCGAGTGTGTGCCCGAGCGTGACGGCACCAACAGCAACGGCTGCGTCATCATCAACTTTGCCAAGCGCAAGGTCCTGCTGGCGGGCATGCACTATGCCGGCGAGATGAAAAAGGCCATGTTCTCGGTGCAGAACTTCCTGCTGCCGGAGAAGGACGTGCTGCCGATGCACTGCTCGGCCAACGTCGGCGAAGACGGCGAAACCTGCCTGTTCTTCGGCCTGTCCGGCACCGGCAAGACCACCCTCTCGGCCGACGAAGACCGCTACCTGATCGGTGACGACGAGCACGGCTGGGGCCGCGGTACCGTCTTCAACATCGAAGGCGGCTGCTATGCCAAGTGCATCGACCTGAGCCGCAAGAACGAGCCGATCATCTGGGATGCCATTCGCTTTGGCGCCATCGTGGAAAACGTGGTGCTGGACGAGCAGACCCGTGAACCGGACTACAAGGACACCTCGCTGACCGAGAACAGCCGCTGCGCCTATCCGCTGGAGCACGTGGAAAAGCGGGTCCTTGAGAACCGCGCCGGCGAGCCCAACGCCATCGTCTTCCTGACCTGCGACATGACCGGCGTCCTGCCGCCCGTGTCCATCCTGTCCAAGGAAGGCGCGGCCTACCACTTCCTGAGCGGCTACACCGCCCTGGTGGGCTCCACCGAGATGGGCTCTTCCTCCAAGCTGAAGTCCACATTCTCCACCTGCTTTGGCGCACCGTTCTTCCCGCGCCCGGCCAGCGTGTATGCCGAGCTGCTGATGAAGCGCATGGCCGAGTATGGCAGCAAGGTCTTCCTGGTGAACACCGGCTGGACCGGCGGCCCCTACGGCGAAGGCAGCCGTTTCAGCATTCCGACCACGCGCGCCATCATCCGCGCCATCCAGCACGGTCAGCTGGACGATGCGGAAACCGTGCACCTGGACGAGCTGAACCTGGATATTCCGGTGGAAGTGCCCGAAGTGGACAGCAAGCTGCTGAACCCGCGCAAGACCTGGGCCAACCCGGAAGCCTACGACAAGAAGGCCCAGGAGCTGATTGCCCAGTTCGTGGAGAACTTCAAGAAGTTCGACGTCTCGGACAACATCATTGCTGCGGGGCCGAAGCTGGCAAACAGCTGAGAGCCTATCGGGCAAACATAAAAAAAAGGGAGCGCATCGCGCTCCCTTTTTTGTCTGGGGTTTGACGCCGGGTACCCGGCGTCAAACCTCCTCTCATTATCCCGCGTAAACCATCAGCGGCACAAAGGCGACCAGCACCAACGCCAGGCCCATAACGATCAGCGGCATCAGCACGCGCTCGTGGCGCTGATAGAAGCTTGCGCCCTCGACATCGCGATAGGCCGCCGTCACTTCCGCTTCGCCCACCACCTGACGGGTCAGCAGGTGGTTCAGCGCCACAGGCGGGCTCAAATAGCCCAGCTCGAAGGCCACCAGGGTGGTCATCCAGAAGTGGATGGGGTCGATGCCACTGTCGTAGGCCAGGGTCGCCACCGTGGCGCTGACCAGAATAACCGCACCGAAGGCGTCCATGATCATACCCAGGATCACCAGCACCACCACCATCAGGAACATCGCCGTCCAGGGTGAATCGAAGGAGGCCGGAAACGCCCCCATCACGCCGGAACGCTCGATGACGCCACCGATGCTGACCGACAGGCCGAACAGCAGCAACAGCGCCCCGATCTCGGAGGTGGTCTCATTGGTGGACTTGCGGATGTTGCGCTCCAGCCCATGAGGGTTGTCATCGTCATGAACGGGCTTGTCTTTGCGCCGGGGCCCGTAACGCAGGTGTTCGTAGATCAGGATACCGATCATCATCACCGGCAGAATGCGCGGCGCCGAGAATTCGTCCATCCCCACGTTCAAGGCCAGACTATAGAATACGATGACCGCAACAATGACCAGCGCATACGGGATCAGCGGCTTGAACGCCTTCAGTGTCGCCGGCAGGGCTTCACCGATGGGCGCAAAGTTGATCGGATTCTGCCGGGTCACGGTCATGGAAATGGTCAGGAACAGGGTTGCCGTGAGCAGGAAGACCCAGACACCCCAGCCAAACAGATCATCCGTCGTCACCTCACGATTAAGGTAGGCAATCACCACAACCAGCAGACAGGGCCGCAGTACCACACCCATGGACCCGGACATGGCCGAGGCCGCCAGGGCCAGTTGGCGGCGGGCACCGGCGGCACGCAGCTCGGCGTAGATCACGGAACCGGCGGCGATGACGAAGATACCGGACGCCCCGGTATAGGCCGTGGGAATCGCGGCGACGACGACGGCCACCACCGCCAGCAGCTCCGGCGGCATCTTCCAGGGGCGGAACAGGTCGAACACCAGAGGCGCAACCCGGGTCTGCTTGAGCATCATGCCCACCCAGACATAGAGACCGACATTGAGGAACATGTCGGACAGCTCCATCATCTTGTCCAGGTAGATACCGATACCGGCCGCGTGCCCCAGGAAAGCAAAGTAGGTGCCTGAAATCAGACACATGGTGGTATACAGCGGCACCGACAGGAAGGCGTGACTGAGACTGCCTTCCTGCTTGAGGCCTTCCGGCTCGCGGAAGAGGCGGAACAGGCTGACGAATGTCAGCAACAGGAAGCCACTGATCCACAGGTCATGCAGAATTTCCCGCTCCACTGGCACATCGCCGCCCCCGGCGTGGGTTTGAGCCCGATAGAACCAGCTCGACAGCAACAGCATGATGTTGGCAATGAACTGCAGAAAGTAGGATACGCGGTAATCGAGGCGACTTTCGATCCCCCGCATGGCGATGTGGTGGCGGGTAAAGGTGGCTGTTGCCGCACACACCATGACCAGGAGCGCAAGAATGTAGCGCTGGGAAGTCAGCCCAAAGGCCACCAGGTCGGAAATGAACAGCTCGACGTTGCGGTAGGCCTTTACCGCCGGGGTAATCCGCTCCTTGGTGGTTTCGTACTGGGTGTACTTGGCCCGACAGGCATCCCGGGCATTGAGCAGGGACTCGCGGACCGCGTCGGGGTCGACCGGCTCGGAGGCGATGAGACCACCCAGAAGGCTATCCTCTTCGCCGGAGGCGGCCACCTTGGCGTTCACCTGGGCCTCAATATCCGGGTCGGGATCACAGGTTGGCGGTTGCGGATCAGAACGCAGCTGGTAATAGCTGTCCCAGAAATGCTCACCCAGTTTGAGCATCTGGTTATGGATGTCACTGCTGGTGGAGAATACCACCACAGAAAGCAACAGTAGACAGGCGGGCAGTGACGATAGCCACTCCAACCCCGTCCGGTTGGCAATACCTCTTGTAGCCATTGAGCCGGGTCCTGATCGTTTTTTCGAATGAATGGAAAGGAAGGAATAAAATGGGCCCGCCACTTGGCGGGCCCGGCACAGCTATTGGCTGTCAGGCTTTATTCCATGGCCAACGCGCATTCTCCGCGGGTCGGATCCTTCTTGCAGCGGACCACACGCATCAGGCGCAGTGCCTTGGCATTGTAAGTGCCCTCGTCGCGCAGGCTGATACGAACCTCACGCAGCATCTTGTCGTAATCCTGGAGCTGTTGTTCGGTAGGCTGAATCCACAGCTCGGGCTCGATCTCCGATTCGGCCTTGGAGATGATCTCGTAGGCCTCATCGATACGCGACATGGCGTAATCGCGCGCCTGGTTTGCATAGTTCTCCGGGAACCGGTCCTTGTTGATGATGATCTGGAAATTCATCTGACCGATACGGTAGTTATAAATGCCACCGTTGGGCTTCACGCCCTTGTAAAGCTCCAGGGGCGAATAGGCAACCGCAGGGGCGTAACACAGATCCACACTGCCGTTGTTGAACTTGCCGGCAAAGTTGGCGGAGTTGGCGCCCACCACCGATGCACCCACATGGCGAACCATGGTCACCGCGGCGTTGTCGTAATCCAGGGTGGCGATTTTCTTGCCCTGCAGTTCCTCGACGGTATTGATCGAGCGGTCCCGCATGAACAGGTAAATGGAGCCCGCCGGCAGAATACCCGCTACTTCATATTTGCCATTGGTCAGCAGATCCGCAGCCTTCGGCTGGTTGAGGGTCTGCAGGACCATGCGCATTTCCTTTTCGCCCGGGATGGCACCGATCGCTTCCAGTGACCCGGTGAAGTTATTGAACTCTCGCGCCCGGGTACCGGTGAGGAGAACCGAATCACACTGCCCGGCCTTGAATTCCTCGGCGGCGATTTTCTCATCGGTGTAGGCCCGCATTTCCAGGTCCACACCCCACTTCATGGCTTCCGTCTTGGCGGATTTCATGACATTAAACAGCGGTCCGTTGGCACCCACAGGATCAAATACACAGAAGGATCGCTTGGGCAGGTCTGCTGCATTGGCCTGGACACCCACAGATAGCAAGCCTGCGGCCAGGGCAAAGGCTTTCAGGGTTTTGTTGATTGCGCTCACGTCGTTTCTCCCTTTTCCCGTTTTTTTATTGTGGAGGCCGCACCTGGCCTCCCTTCCAAGTCAGAGAATACCGTCCAGATCGACAGCTTCTCCCACTGGCTTGGCCTTATCGTCCCAGAAGGTGCCCAGGCCACCGAGCGGCGTCCGGTGTCCGGTATTTTCGGTCCACAGGCGATCGGAGATGGAGCGGATCACCTGGGTGCCCATGGCATCGACCATGCGCCACTGAGGGTCAGCCGGCTCGTCTTCGATGGCTTCGGCATGGGCCCGGATGACATCGCGGAGCATATCCATATCGCCAGAGTTGTAGGCCGCCATGGCATGGAATACGTGAGGCAGTCTGACCCGGGCCTCGACCCCTTTGGCGTCAGCCGTATCCAAACGCTCGAAGGCGTCCTCACCTTCCGGCTCAGCGCCCGGCATCAAGGCCCACACGGTGGCGCGCATGGCCATGGGCACGCCCCACCACTTGTCGTCGTCCAGACAACCGGTGGCGCGGGCCACTTTGGCCGCGATGTTTTTAGGCACTCCCACCGGCGCGGTGGACTGGATTTCGGCATTCAGCGCCTGAAGTCCTGAAAGCAGGCCACCGATGTAGATGAACTCGTCGATATCCTCATCGAAATCCGGACACTCGCCATTGCCGGGCTCACCATAGTGCGCCTTCAGGTGATTCCAGCCACGCAGATAACGCTCCGAGGCCAGCTGAAGATGACGCTTCTGGGCGATCTGGGCGTCTTCGGCATTATCCGGGTTCTGGTTTCGCAGGGCGCGCATGTAGGCCAGTTCGTATTCCCAGGCACGCTCTTCGGCGCAAGCCCCCGCGGACAGGTTCATCATGACGGCCAACTGATCCGGGTCGTCAGTGACGCGGCCAAAGGACAGCATCAGCGGCGACGTGGCTTCCGCCATGGCGCAGCTCATCGCCAGGTCGTCGCTGGCCAGCATATAGGGGACCGTATGGGATTTGGCGAAGCCCTTCATGACGTCGCCGGTGGTCTTGTACATCATGTTCTGGATCGCGCCACAGCCTGTGAGGGTGACCATCAGGCCGGCCAACACAAGATTACGAACCCTCTGAATCGTGCGTGCAGAAACCACCATTCAACTCCTGTCATTTCTTTATCGTTATGAAGCAAACCGGACGCGCCTTGCGCATCGCCCGGAGAAATCGCCTGACATGTATTCCGGAAGGCTCTGCCGCCCCCTTTAGCGCCTTGTGATGCGCAAAGCTACATATGACAGACAAAAAACGGTCGGCGTGAAAATGTAACGGGATGTAACCCCATTGCCGGCATCGAATTATCGCCAAGTCAATTAAAGATTTGTGAGACGAACACCACAAAGCGAGCATTGCAGGCCACATTCCCCGCCCTCCGGTGCATTACAAGACTCCCATTTCATTTGACAGTCCGCGTCAGAGAGCTATACCTGTCTAGGTGCTCTGACTCATTCATCCCAGAGCCTCTGCGCAAATCCGGCGACACCGGGCCCGCGGAACAGTATCCACCGGCCGGCGATAGCCATTTAGCGGATTTGCAAGCGTCTTGCCCCGTCTCGCGGGCTCTGTTGTTGAACGCCTTCAACCAAAAGGAAGCGACCTCATGCGAAAACCGGAACTGGCAGCCGATATTGCCGAACAGGCTGGCATTACCAAGGATCAGGCTCAGCACGTTATCAACGCCTTCACCGATCAGATTTCCGCCGCTATGGCCAAGAACCAATCCGTCAGCCTGGTGGGCTTTGGCACCTTCAACGTGCGCGAACGCAGCGCCCGTAGCGGACGTAACCCGCAAACCGGCGCCACCATCCAGATCCCGGCCAGCAAGACCGTCGGTTTCAAACCCGGCAAGCAGCTCAAGGACGCCGTTAACTAATCAGCGGCCCACATGCGGCACCTGCCCTGGCAGTTGCCGCATGCCTTTTCGACCTGCCTTACTCGACCGGATTGGCACACTCCCCGGCCGTCGGATCCACCTTGCAGCGAATAACGCGCATCAGGCGCAATGCCTTGGGATCGTATACACCCTCGTCGCGCAGCTGCAGGCGAACCTGCTGCAACATCCGCTCATATTTGCCAATTTTGTCTTCCGCCGGGTACATCCAGTACTTCTGGGGAATTTCCGCTTCGGCGTCCTCGATGATCTTGTAGACCTCGTCGATACGGGTCCGCGCCTGTTCCTTGACCACCTTACCGGCATTTTCCGGGAAACGGTCCTGCCTGATCAGCACCTGGAAATTCATGTAGGCGATGGGAAAGTGCAGGATGCCGCCGTCCGGCTTCAGTCCCTTGTAAAGTTCCATCGGGGTATAGGCCACGGCCGGGGCATAGGCCAGATCCACGCTGCCGTTGTTGAACTTGCCGGCAAAATTGGCGGCGTTGGACCCCACCGGTGAGGCGCCGACGTGGCGGACCATGGTAAGGGAGGCCTTATCGTGGTCCAGGGTGGCAATCTTCTTGCCCTGCAATTCGTTCACCGTATCCACGGAGCGGTCGTTGGTGAACAGGTAAACACCACCGGCAGGAAAGACCCCCACCACTTCGTATTCACCATTGACCATCAGCGACTTGGCCTTGGGCTGCATCAACGTGGCGAACACCATCCGCATTTCCTTTTCGGAGGTGATACCGCCAACCGCTTCAAGGGAACCGGTGAACTTGTTGAACTCGCGGGCCCGGGTACCGGTGATCAGCACCGCATCACAGACGCCGGCCTTGAAGTCTTCCACAGCGATTTTTTCGTCGGTGTACGCATGGAACGACAGCTTGACCCCTTCCTTGAGAATGGAAGGACCAAACGACTTGGAGATCGCGAACAGGGGGCCGTTGGCACCCACGGGATCGAAGACACAGAAACTCCGCTCCAGCAGGTCCTGCTTGGCCGCCAATGCGGGCAGCGCCACCATCAATGTGATCAGAGCGATCAGAGTGCGTTTCCAACCGAATCGCATGTTGTGTTCTCCTTGGATAAAAACCGGCAGATTGAGAACGCAACACTAGGCAATTGGGGCCAACGCCACGTTGGCACATTTGCCCCAAAAGGGCGGTCAAAGAGGCAAAAGCGGGCGCGGCCCCGGCAATGGCGCGGGCTGCGCCCGCTTACGTTGGGAGGCGGGAAAGAAGGTGAGCTTTCAGTTCTGTGACGCGGTTAAAATTTGCCGGATTTCACCGGCATAGCTGCAACCGGTCAAGATTTGGACGAACCGCCCTTTTCCTCGCGCCCTTTCTTGTGCTCCAGCAATTCCTCCACCCGCTTTTCCAGGGCCACGATTTCGTATTGGATCGCCGTGTGCTTGTCCAGGGCGTCTCCGGTGTTCCGGCACAGCGTCCACAACAACCAGATAATCACGATCAGGGCGACCAGAATCAGAAAGTTCATTGTCGTTCCATCCTTTTGTCGGTCTGTAACCTGCCATCAGGCCTTAACCATAGCCGTTGCGTCAAACCCGTGCCAGAGAGCATTCGGGGAAGCCGAATACTCAGGCGCCCGCGAGCATGTCGTGGACCACGGGTTTGAGGCCGCTGATAAAGAATTCCACCGCGATCACCATCACGATCAGCCCCATGATCCGCATCATCACCTTGTTGCCACTGTCGCCCAGCAAACCCAGCATGCGGCTGGCGCCGATCAGCCCCAGGTAATTGATGGCAATAACCGCCACGATGGCGGCGAAAAGAGCGGAGACCTGCTGGATGCCCTGGGCATCGTGCATGAAAATGATGACATTGGCGATGGCGCCGGGGCCGCAGACGATGGGAATCGCCAACGGGGTGATGGCAATGTCCTTGCCCAGCGCCTCAACATCCTGAGTGCTGTCCACCTTCATTTTCGAGAGTTTGGCCTGCAGCAGCTCCTGGCCGAGCATAAAGAAAATGACGCCACCGACGATCTTGAGGCTGCTGACCGAAACGCCAAACACCTCGAAGATGAAGCTGCCGGCCACGGCAAAGAACACCAGCAACCCCAGCGCGGTCAACGAGGCCATTCCGGCAACCTGGCGGGCGCGCTGGCGCGTCATGTCGTGGGTCATGGGCTGGAACACCGGCGCGATGCCAAAGGGGTTGATCATCGCGAACAGCGTCGTGAAACAGAGCAGGCCGAATTCCAGCATGGCTCAGACCGGATCCCGGTAGGCCACCCGGCCATCCACCAGCGTCAGGCGCACCCGCCCTCGAACCTCCTCGCCCGAGCAGGCGGTCTGTTTGCTCTGGGAGAGCAGGCCCCGGTCGTTGACCGTCCAGCTGGCTGACGGATCGTAGAGACACAGGTCCGCCACCGCCCCCTCGGCGATCACGGGTCGGGGCTGGCCCAGAATCCCGCTGGGGCCCAGGCACAGGGCCCGATACAGGTGCTCCGGCGCCAGCGCCCCGTCGTCCACCAGACGCTGCAGTAACGGCAGGACCAGCTCGATACTGGAGAGGCCCGGCGCCGTTTCACCGAACGGTGCCTGCTTCGCCTCCGGATCCTGGGGTTCGTGTTGGCTGACGATGGCACTGAGAGTACCGTCCCGAACGCCCTGCAGCAGCCCCGCCCGGTCCTGTTCGGTACGCAGGGGCGGGCGCAGGTGGAAGCGGCTGTCGTAGCCCTCCAGCAAGGCCTCGGTAAACAGCAGGTGGTGGACCGCCACATCGGCCGTCACCGCCAGGCCCCGACGCCGGGCATCCGCCACCAGCTCCACGCTGCGGGCAGCGGACAGCTGGCTCAGGTGCAGGCGCACGCCGGTGTCCTCCGCCAGCAGGATCAGTTCGCTCACCGCGGCGGTTTCCGCGACCTCGGGAATGCCCGGCAACCCCAGCCGGGTGGCGATAAACCCCTCGTGGGCACAGCCATCCGCCGCCAGACTGGCGTTTTCCGGGCGCAGGAACAGCGGAATATCGAAGGTGGCCGCATAGGCCATACAACGGCGCAGGATGCGGGCATCCCGCACCGGCTGATTGCCGTTGCTCAAGGCGACGCAGCCAGCCCCATGCAAAGCGGCCATATCACTCAGCAGTTCGCCGTGCATGCCACGGGTCATGGCACCGATCGGCAACACCCGGACTACGCCGCGCTCCGCCGCCTGCCCCCGAATGAGGCCGGTGACGGCACCGGAGTCGTTGACCGGGACCGTTTCCGGCGAGGCACAGACGGTGGTAAAGCCGCCTCGGGCCGCCGCACGGGTTTCGGTGGCGATATTGCCCTTGCGATTGTCACCGGGCTCGCGCAGGTTGCAGCAGAGGTCGATCAGCCCCGGCATCAGCCACTGGCCACGGCCGTCGACCACCTCGTCCGCCGTCTGCCCCCCGGCGTCCAGCGAAGCGATGCGACCACCCTCGACGAGCACACTATGTTCCGTCTGGCCAATACCGTTCTCATCCAACAGGCGGACCTTGTCGATACGCAGACTCATCATTCCCCCTCCCGCTTGCTGGCAGACGCCTGGCGCTCGGCCAGCTGCCCGCCCATGGCCATGGACATGACGGCCATGCGCACCGCGATGCCGTTGGTGACCTGGTTGAGAATGACCGAGCGCGGTCCGTCCGCCACCGCCGATTCGATCTCGACACCGCGGTTGATCGGCCCGGGGTGCATGACGATAGCCTCCGGATGCGCCACCTGCAGCTTTTCCTCGGTCAGCCCGTACAGCCGGTAGAATTCCTTTTCACTGGGCAGCAGCGCCCCCTGCATCCGCTCGCGCTGCAAACGCAGCATGATCACCACATCGACATCTTGCAGCCCGGTATCCAGGGCGTACTCCACCCGGGTACCGAGGGCTTCGGCATCCCTGGGCATCAGGGTGGCCGGACCGACCAGCCGGACCTCTTCCGCACCCAGGGTGTTGAGGGCGCGAATCTGGGAGCGGGCAACCCGTGAATGCAGAATGTCGCCGACGATCGCCACCTTGAGACCGTCGAAACGCTGCTTGTGCTGGCGAATGGTCAGCATGTCGAGCATGGCCTGGGTGGGATGGGCGTGACGGCCGTCGCCGGCATTGATGATGGCCACCCCCGGGGTAACGTTGCGGGCGATGAAATGCGGCGCGCCGCTTTGGGCATGGCGCACCACGAACATGTCGCTGGCCATGGCTTCCAGGTTCAGCAGGGTATCGGAGAGCGATTCGCCCTTGGAGGTGGCGGAGGTGCTGATATCCAGGTTGAGGACGTCCGCTGAGAGGCGCTTGGCGGCCAGCTCAAAGGTGCTGCGGGTGCGGGTGCTGGGCTCGAAGAACAGGTTGACCACCGTGCGCCCACGCAACAGGGGCACGTTCTTGATGGTGCGCTCGCCCACTTCGATGAAGGATTCGGCGGTATCCAGGATGTCCGTCAGCAGGGTCCTGTCGAGCCCCTGGATACCCAGGAAATGACGCAGCCGGCCCTCCGCGGTCAGCTGCAGGTGCGCCTGGTCTCGGGATTGTGGAGTCATAGATGCGTCCCGTCGATCGTTGCTGTCATGTTATTGCGGCGCCTTTTCGCGCACCTCGACCCGCAGCGGGTCCGGTCCCACCAGCTTCACCCGCTGGTGACTGGCCAATTGCAGTGTCCGGCCCACCAGGTCCGGCTGGATCGGCAACTCCCGCGCCCCGAGATCGATCAGCGCCACCAGGGTAATACTGTCCGGGCGGCCGTAGTCGAAGATCTCGTTCATGGCGGCCCGGATCGTGCGGCCGCTCATAATGACATCATCCACCAGGATGACATCGCGCCCCTCGGTATCGACCGGCAGCTTCGAGGGCTTTACCTTCGGGTTCAGGCCGATGCGCTGGAAGTCGTCGCGATAGAAGGAGATGTCGAGTTCGCCGTAGGGTTCGGCAAGACTGAGGTGCTTGCTGATGGAATCGGCCAGCCAGACGCCGCCGGTGCGAATGCCGATCACCAGGGGACGGGTGATTTCCCGCTCCTTCAGGTGCCGGGCGAGGTCTTCGCACAGTGTTTCCAGGATCTGTTGGACATCGATTTGCGCGGTCATTATGCCCTCGTGGTGATGTGAAAAGTCGGAGACATCGGAACCATTCTGGTGAGGAAGGCCGCTCCGTGCATTGCGCCCCGTCAAAAGGTCAGGGATAAAGCGCACGGCTCCAAACCATCGACACCGCAATCGGGCGCCCGACCTCCGACCGCAATCGCGCGTAATGGTAGCTTGGAATGCGGGGGAACGCACCTATCCGGCGTGTTGCGCGAACCAGCTTTCAAGGATCAGGACAGCCGCCCGGTCATCGATGCCGGCGGTGCCGAAGTCACCGCCGTGGCCGGCGTCCCGGGCCTGCTGTTTCGCCTCATGGGAGGTCAGGCGCTCGTCCACCAGATCCACCGGCAGGTGATAGCGTCCGTGCAGGCGCTTGGCGAACTTGCGGGCCCGGGTGGCCATATCGCTCTCGCTGCCGTCCATGTTCAGCGGCAGGCCCACCACCAGCCGGCTCGGGCGCCACTCTTTCAGCAGGCCGCCAATTTCCTCCCAGTCCGGGATACCATCGCGCGCGTTCAGTCGGGCAACCGGGGAGCCGGTGCCCGTCAGGGTCTGGCCGGCGGCGACGCCGATCCAGCGCACCCCGAAATCGAAAGCCATGACGCGCTCAGGCATGGCCCACCGAATTGGTCAGTTGATTGATGTCGATGCCCAGGCGGGCAACCGCCGCCTCGAAACGGGATTCCGCGGGCAGCTCAAACAGGATGTGGGTATCGGCAGGACAGGTCAGCCAGACGTTGCCGGCCAGCTCTTCCTCCAGCTGCCCGGCGCCCCAGCCGGCGTAACCCAGGGCAAACAGATAGTCGTCCGGCCCCTCCTCGGCGGCTATCGCCTGCAGGACGTCACGGGAGCTGGTCAGGGCGACGTCGCGGGAGATCGCCATGCTGCTCTGCCACTGGCCGATCGGACGGTGCAGCACAAAGCCGCGCTCAATCTGGACCGGCCCGCCGTTATAGACCGGATCTTCCAGCTCTTCACCGCCAAAATCCATTTGCGCGAATACATCCCCCACGGTCAGATCCAGCGGGCGATTGATAACCAGGCCAAAGGCGCCGTCCTGGTTGTGCTCGCAGATGTACGTGACGGACGCGGAAAAATTCGGGTCCTGCATGTAGGGCATCGAGATCAGGAAATGATCCCGGAGATTCTGGCTGGAATCACTCATAGGGGTCGCGCTCCGTGTGGCACACGACCATGGTATCAGAGGCCTGGCCATCCGGTCACAAAGAGAGGCAGGGAATGGCGATTTTGCGGGTTACCGGGACAGTGGTCTAACCGGAGGACAGGCCCCGGGGCTGGAACGACCAGGTCCGGATGATCTCCAGCACGTCCTGATCCCGGCGCATCTCCTCGGTAAAGGGCGTGAACGGGGCGGCCAGCCGCACGATACGCTTGGCGGCATCATCCAGGACCTTGTAGCCGGAGGAGTCGAGCACAGCGATCTCGCGGATGGTGCCGTCCTTGTTGATGGCCACCAGCATCCGCAGCGTGCCATGGATCCCCCGCTTGCGGGCCTGTTCGGGATAGTTGAGATTGCCGACCCGGGTGATCTTGTCGACCCAGGCGTTGACGTACCAGGCATCGTCCGAGGCCATGGTGGAGGCGGCAGTCACCCGCTCGATGCGCGGGCGCTTGGCATAGGCCTGGCGTTGCTGGTCGAGGCGGGCTTCGAGGCTGGCAATTTCCAGGCTGCGCTGCATGAGGCTGTAGCGGTGCCTGTCCTCGGCCGGCTTTTTCTCCACCTCTTTTTCCTCGGTGGCGGCCGGGCGGGACCGGGAAACCGTGGTCACCTTGCGCTGGGCCGGCGGCTCGGCCTTCTGCGGGCGGGCCTGTTGCGGCAGGGGCTGCGTTTCAGCCACCTCCGGCTGCTCCAACTCCGTCTCGCGTGGGGTGGTCAGCTCCTTCTTTTCTTCCTGCTCACCGCTGCCCTTCTGGTTGGACTGGGCCAGGTAGTCGGCCTCTTCCGGTTTCTCCCGGTCATCCCGTTGGGCCAGGGTGACGGACAGGGTCTGCGCGGCCGGCTGTGGCGGCTCCGGGGTGAAGGTGATGCCCAGCACCAGGATGGCGTGAAACGCCAGGGCCAGAAACACCGTAAAACTGAGCCGATCTGTGTCGGTAACCCGTGCTGTCATGCTACTCATTCTGTTACAGGAGGCCGCGCCTCAAACGACTTTCGAGGCGTCATCTATAGCTCATCCCTTAGCGCGCTTCCAGCCGCTTTTGAATCGCGCCCATCAGCTGATCGCCAATATCGACATTGAAAGCCCGATCCAGTTCCCGGATACAGGTCGGCGATGTGACGTTGATCTCGGTGAGGTAATCGCCGATCACGTCGATGCCAACAAAAATCAGATCCCGCTCCTTCAATGCCGGCTTGATCTGTTCGCAGATCCAGCGGTCGCGATCGGTCAGTTCACGGCCCTCGCCGCGACCGCCGGCCGCCAGGTTGCCGCGATTCTCGCCGGCCATGGGAATCCGCGCCAGGGCGAACGGCAGCGGCTCGCCCTCGATCAGCAGGATGCGCTTGTCCCCTTCCTTTATCTGGGGAATGAACTTCTGCGCCATGATCTGGTGCTTGCCGTCCTGGGTCAGGGTTTCGATGATCACCCCGAGGTTGGAATCGTCCGGTTTGACCCGGAAAACGGACTTGCCGCCCATGCCGTCCACCGGCTTGAGGATGACGTCGCCGTGCTCGGCCTGGAACTCGCGCAGCTGCTTCGCATCCCGGGAGACCAGCAGCGGCGGGGTGCACTGGGGGAACCAGGTGGCGAACAGTTTTTCGTTGCAGTCCCGCAGAGTGTTCGGCGGGTTGACCACCAGAGCGCCCTCGCGCTGGGCCGCATCCAGAATGTGCGTGGCGATAATGAACTCGCGATCCACCGGCGGATCCTTGCGCATCATGATCACATCCAGCTCCCCCAATGCCAGCTCCTCCGGCTCCCCAAGATACTCGAACCAGCCGTTGGGGTCGTTGGCCACCCGCAGCCGCCGGATGCGGGCAAAGGCCTGACCGTCCCGCAGATAGAGGTCGGTCTGCTCCATGTAGAAGAGCTCCCAGCCCCGGCCCTGGGCAGCTAGCAACATGGCCAGGGTGCTGTCCTTCTTGAAGGTGATGGCCTCGATCGGGTCCATGACAACGCCGAGCTTTACGGTCATGATAAGCGGTCCTCATCTGAGACTGGGTGCGATCCACGGGTCCATACTGTAGTAAAGCGCCCATGATACACGTTCACTCCCCGGGCACTGAATAAATTTAGGCAACGGCGATAAAGCTGCACACCGGCAAATAACTGCTATGCTGTCAGAACAGGGGCGTCACTCCGTCTGCTGGTGTTAGCTGCGCCACAGGCGCTTCTTGGGAGACGGAACAGACGCTGGGCAAGCTGCGGTCGATGCGGCCAGCCTGCCCGCAGTACCCTCAAAAGATCCAGTGCGAAGCAGATCGTTGCCACGGCAGGTTGCAGACACAATCGGTCACAAACCCATGCTTTTGGTTTTGCCGAGTGTCAACTATAAATACCCTTGGCTTATAGAACGGCTCTGGATTCTATGTTAAAAAGGCGCGTCAACGTGCCAGCCGCATCTGGATGGAGAGGCCTCACCGGTCTTGATAGAAAGACCTCGCCGGCCGCCAACAACAAGATCTCCCGTTTAAGCGCAAGGCTGTTGGATAATGGAAGATAACTTCGAGAACTTGAAGATCATGGTGATCGACGACAGTAAAACCATTCGTCGCACCGCAGAAACTCTCCTGAAGAAAGTTGGTTGCGAGGTCATCACGGCAACGGACGGGTTTGATGCCCTGGCCAAGATTGCCGACTCACACCCGGACATCATCTTCGTGGACATCATGATGCCTCGGCTGGACGGTTATCAGACCTGCGCACTCATCAAGAACAATACGGCCTTCAAGAACACGCCCGTCATCATGCTTTCGAGCAAGGATGGCCTGTTCGACAAGGCGAAAGGACGCATTGTGGGGTCGGATCAGTACCTGACCAAACCCTTCAGCAAGGATGAGCTGCTCAACACCATCCGGGAACATATACCGGCCCGGGAACAGTAAGTAGACGCATGACGCAGATAGACGCATTGAGGGACCCATGGCTCGCATTTTGATCGTTGACGACTCACCGACCGAGGTCAAGAAGATCTCCAGCCTGCTGGAGAAAAACAACCACGAAGTTCTGACGGCCGATAACGGGGCCGACGGCGTGGCGAAGGCCCGCGCGGAAAAACCCGACCTGGTACTGATGGACGTGGTCATGCCGGGCCTCAATGGGTTTCAGGCGACCCGCCAGCTGACACGCGCGCCGGAAACGGAAAACATTCCGGTGGTGATTGTAACCACGAAAGATCAGGAAACGGATCGCGTCTGGGGTACCCGTCAGGGTGCCAAGGGCTATCTTGTGAAGCCGGTAAATGAAGACCAGCTCATCAAGACGATCAACGATCTCTTGGCCTGACAACGAATTCGGGAGTGAGCATGTCCGCCCAGGCTGCCCCCTTTGCCGTTCTGACGGATATCGCTAAACGCAGTAAGGCGCTCGCCACGGGCCTGCCGGCCCAGGAAGAAGCCATTGAGCTGTGGAACGGCATCGGTTTTTCGATGGCCGGCCAGCACTATGTCGCCCCCATGGGCGAAGTCGTGGAAATCCTTCATGTTCCCCGCTACACCCAGATCCCCGGGGTCAGACGCTTCATGCTGGGGGCCGCCAACGTTCGTGGCCGCCTCCTGCCGCTGATTGATCTGGCTGCTTTCTTTGGTGTTCCGCACGGCACCCGCCATTTGCGCGACCGCCGGGTGCTGGTGGTGGAACACGATGACATTTTCAGTGGCCTGGTCGTGGACGACGTGCTGGGCATGCAGTATTTCGCGGTCGACAACTACGTCGACCAGCCAGAAGAACCCACAGACGCCATCAAACCCTTCCTTCAGGGGGGTTACAAGCGCAACGACGAACTCTGGAAAGTCTTCTCGACCGTCGAACTGGTCGAGGATGAACAGTTCCTGGACGTTGCCCAGTGGTAAACGGAGCCTGCAAGGCCGCATGGCGGTAGCCGTTTGCGAGGGATTCGTAAAACCGGGCCAGCGCCCACCTAGACTGACGACCCGCAGGAAAACAACATGGTATTGAAGAGGCCGGGAGCCAGAAAATGAAAAATCGAGCCGGAAAATTCATCTCGCCGCAGGGCGCGAACAAGACCATTGGGGGATTGATCGCGCTGCTTATCGGTTTGACGATTGCACTGATCGCCGTGCTCTTCATAATCAACCGCAATAGCAGCCACGATGCCCAGTACATCGACTATTCGAGTGATTTGAGGGTACTGTCCCAGGAAATCGCCAAGAACGCCTCCGAGGCGGCCGGCGGTACTGCGGAAGCCTTCGATCAGCTCAAACAGTCCCGTGACCGGTTCTCCAGGCTCTGGGGCTTCATCAAGGACGGCAATCCCGAAACCGGCCTGCCGCCCAGTGAGCTGGTGGACGAAACCCAGGTGCAAAAGCACTGGACCGTGGTTCGTCAGGCTGCGGACGAAATCATCTCCACCCAGGACGCAGTACTCTCGCTGCACCAGGTGGCTGAAACCCTGAACGAAACGATCCCGCAACTGCAGGTGGAATACGACGACATCGTATCCATCCTGCTGCAGAACGATGCGCCCGCCGAACAGGTCGCCCTGGCCCAGCGCCAGTCCCTGCTGGCCGAGCGGATCGTGCGAAGCGTCAACAACGTCCTGACCGGTGATGAGGATGCCGTCATCGCCGCCGACCGCTTCCTGCGTGACGCCAAGCTCTTCGGCCGCGTCCTTAACGGACAGCTGGAAGGCAACGAGTCCATGGACATCTCCAAGGTCACCGACCAGGACGCCCAGTACGGCCTGGAAGCGGTCGCCGAGCTGTTCGACTTCGTCAACCAGAACGTGGACGCGATCCTCGAATCGTCCCCGGAACTGTTCAAGGTGCGCGAAGCCTCCAACACCATCTTCGTGAACTCCCAGGAACTGCTGTCCGAGACTTCCAAGCTCTCCACCCTGGTTCAGGAGCGTACCCATTTCGTTAACCCGTTCTGGGCCTACTTCATCCTGATCGCCATCGTGGTCAACATCGTCTTCATCGGCTTCGCCCTGTATCAGGCTTCCCAGAAGCGTCTGAAGCAAACCCAGGAGCAGAACGAGCAGAACCAGAACGCGATCCTGCGACTGCTGGACGAACTGGCCGACCTGGCGGATGGTGACCTCACCACCGAGGCCACGGTTACCGAGGACTTCACCGGTGCGATCGCCGACTCCATCAACTACGCGATCGACCAGATGCGCAACCTGGTACAGTCCATCCGGGATACCGCCGTGAAGGTCGCGTCTTCGGCGCAGGAAACCCAGTCCACCGCGATCCATCTGGCCGACGCTTCCGAGCACCAGGCCCAGGAAATCGCCGGGGCCTCCGCCGCCGTAAACGAAATGGCGGTCTCCATCGACCAGGTATCCTCCAACGCCTCTGAATCCTCTGCGGTTGCGGAGCGCTCGGTTGCCATCGCCAAGAAAGGCGCCGAGGTGGTACAGAACACGATCCGCGGCATGGACAACATCCGTGAGCAGATCCAGGAAACCTCCAAGCGGATCAAGCGCCTGGGTGAATCCTCCCAGGAGATCGGCGACATCGTATCCCTGATCAACGACATCGCCGACCAGACCAACATCCTGTCCCTGAACGCTGCGATCCAGGCCTCCATGGCCGGTGACGCCGGCCGGGGCTTCGCGGTGGTTGCCGACGAAGTTCAGCGTCTGGCGGAACGTTCTTCCGCAGCAACCAAACAGATCGAGGCTCTGGTTAAGACGATCCAGTCCGACACCAACGAGGCCGTTATCTCCATGGAACACACCACCGCCGAGGTGGTCCGTGGTGCCCGTCTGGCCCAGGACGCGGGTGTCGCCCTGGAGGAGATCGAAAACGTCTCCATGAACCTGGCGGAACTGATCCAGAACATCTCCAACGCGGCACGCCAGCAGTCCTCCTCTGCGGCCCACATCTCCAACACGATGAACGTCATCCAGGAGATCACGTCGCAAACCTCTTCCGGTACCAACGCCACTGCCAAGTCCATCGGCACCCTGGCAGAAATGGCCTCTCAACTGCGCTCTTCCGTATCCGGCTTCAAGCTGCCCGAGGAAGGCGAGGAAGATGTCGAAGAGACCATGGAAGAGGACGAAGAAGTCCCAACCGTCGGTTGAGGTTGATGGTGGAACTGTCGTGGTTGCCCCATGGTCATGGCTGATTGCAACGAACCAACGGCGAAGGGCATCTGGTCACTGCAGAAGATGCCCGAAATGGACGACGCGCAGTTTCGTCAGTGGCAGGAGCTTCTGGAAACGCGCACGGGGATGACCCTGTCTCCCGAACGCCGTTCGTTTCTCCAGGCCAATCTGGGCATTCGCATGCGCGAAGTCGGCTGCGACAGCTACCAGGCCTATTACGAGAAGGTGGTCTCCGGCCCGGAAGCGGTTGTCGAATGGGCCACCCTCGTCGACCGGCTGACTGTTCAGGAAACCCGTTTCTTCCGCGATCCCGATGCGTTCAAGCTGGTCTCGGACTTTGTCCAGAGCCGCTCCCGGGAGCGCCTCAAGGAGAAACCGATCGAAGCCTGGAGCGTAGGCTGCGCAACCGGCGAGGAAGCCTACACCCTCGCCATTCTGATTCAGGCCAGCCTCGACGAACACGGCATCGCCGGATACTTCGGGATCACCGGGACTGATATCAGCCAGCCGGCGCTGGTCAAGGCCCGCAAGGGGCTCTATAACGCCCGCAAGCTGGTCACCACCGACGAATCGCTGCAGTCCCGTTATTTTGTCCGGCACGACAACAATACCTTCGAGGTATCGCCGGAGCTGCGGGAACACGTGTGCTTCTCGCGACTGAACATACTGGAGCTGCAAAAGGCGCCCATGCACGGCATGGACATCATCTTTTGCCAAAACGTTCTGATTTATTTTCGGCGGTGGCGCCGTCGTGAAATCGCCAACCGCTTGGCAGAACGTCTGGCTCCGGGCGGCATACTGGTACTGGGCCAGGGCGAGCTGACAGATTGGCACCACCCTGAGCTGCAGCGGCTGCCGTCGGAAAACGTGCTGGCGTGGATACGCCGCCAGCCCCGTAACGAATAACCGGAGTGGTTATGGGCAATCACCATGACAACATTGCACTCGACTGGGTGCGCGGTGAAATTCAGGAAACCCTGAAACAGGGCCAGTACGCCCTGGAGACCTACGTCGAGAACCGCGACGACAGTTCTCGCCTGCGTTTCTGTCTCAACCACCTGCATCAGGTCCACGGGACCCTGCAGATGGTGGAGCTCTATGGCGCTGCCCTGCTCACCGAAGAAATGGAGCGGGTCGCCCAGGGACTGCTGAACGACACCATTGCCCAGCCGGACGAAGCGATCGGTTTGTTGATGCAGGCCATCCTGCAACTGCCCCGCTATCTGGACCAGCTCCACACCGCCGGCGACGACTTCCCGCTGGTGCTGCTGCCCCTGCTGAACGACTTGCGGGCTGCTCGCGGCGAATCCCTGCTGTCGGAAACCTCTCTGTTCAATCCGGATCTGTCGCCGGCCCGATTCAAACCCAAGGCCGGCGTTGGCCGTCGCCTCCAGGACCCGAAGGTCCTGGGCCATGTGCGCAAGCTGCGCCAGATGTTCCATTTTGCGGCCGAAGGTATCGAAAAGGATGCGGACGTTACCGCCCACCTGGAATACCTCGACAAGGTGGTCATCCGCCTGATCAAGCTCTGCCAGCGCACGCCGATCGGCGAGGTCTGGCTGGCCACCGGGGCCTTCATCGACACCTTGCGGGCCGGGCGCAATGACGTCACCACGGCGGTGAAAAACCTGATCGCCGAACTCGACCAGCAGCTCAAGCGGCTGATCGACGAACACGTGGACGTACTGGTGCAGCCGGTACCGGAAAGTCTGCTCAAGAACCTGCTGTATTACGTCGCGCGCGGCCAGGATGTGGATACCCCGCGGGTGAAGACCGTGGTGGAAAACTATCGCCTGGCCAACGCCCTGCCCGACGAAAAGGCCATCGAATCGGCCCGTCAACGCACCAGCGGCCCCGGCCGTGAAGCGATACACTCAGTGGTCAGCGCGCTGAGCGAGGAACTGGCCGCGGTGAAAGATCAGCTGGATCTGTTCGTGCGCGCGGAATACCGCGAAAACCGCGATCTGGAAGAACTGCTGCCGGGACTGCACCAGATCGCCAACACCCTCGCCATCCTCGGCCTGGCCATCCCACGCCAGGTAGTGGGTGAGCAGGCGGACCTGGTGAGCAAACTGGCCGAATCCACCGATCCGGTGGATGACGGTACCCTGATGGATATTGCCGGCGCCCTGCTATACGTCGAGGCCACCCTCACCGGCCTGGACGAAAACCGCCCGGAACAGCGCAGCGAAGGCGAGCCGGAATCACCGGGCGCGGCCTACAACATCAGCAGTCACCAGCTGTCCGAAGCCAATACCGCCCTGTTGCGGGAATCGCGTAATTCCCTGGAACAGGTCAAGACCGCCATCGTCAACTTCATCGCCTCCCAATGGGATCGCGAAGAAGTGGCCGAAGTCCCTCAGTTATTGCACAGCATCCGGGGTGGCCTGAAGCTGATTCCACTGGACCGGGCCTGCCAGATGCTCGAATCCTGCGAGCGCTTTGTCACTGATGCCCTGATCGAAGGGCGCTACGTGCCCGACTGGCAGCAGCTCGATACGCTCGCCGACGCCATCACCAGTATCGAGTACTACCTGGAGCGACTGGTCGAAGGCATCAAGGACAACGAAGCCATCCTCTCGGTGGCCGAAGAGAGCCTGGAATCATTGGGCTTCAAGCCCGGTTCCGAACCCACCTGGGAGAAGCCGGCAGCCGAGCCTGAGGCGGAAGCTCCGGAGGCAGCAGAAGCAGCGCCGGCGGCGCAACCCGAGCCGAAGTCCGCAGACACCGATTTGGTGGACGACGAGATTCTGGAAATCTTCATCGAAGAGGCGGACGAGGTACTCGAAGCCATTCGCGAGCACTACCCCACATGGCGCAACGACACCGGCGCCCGGGATGCACTCACCGAAGTGCGGCGTGCCTTCCACACCCTCAAGGGCAGTGGCCGCCTGGTTGGCGCCACCAGTCTGGGTGAGCTGGCCTGGTCGGTGGAAAACATGCTCAACCGGGTCCTGGACGGCAGTATCCAGCCCAATGACGCCATGTTCGACCTACTCGACCGCGCCATCGACCGTCTCCCCGCTCTGATCGATGACTTCCGTCGGGGTGAGGCGACAAGCGACGTGGACGCGTTGATGAACGAAGCCCACGATCTTGCGGATGCCCGCAAGAACGTCGCCACCGAGGTGGAATCCGAAGCCGACAAGGCCGCCGCCGAGGAGATCGACACCGAGGCAGCCGGGGAAGAGGTCGTGCCGGAAGCACCGACCGCCGACGAAGCGGAAACGCCCGTCGAAGAGCCCGAGGAGTCTGTCGGGGAACAGGAAGCCGAAGCCGAAGCCGAAGCCGAAGCCGAAGCCGAAGCCGAAGCCGAAGCCGAAGCCGAAGCCGAAGCCGAAGCCGAAGCCGAACAAAGCGTACCCGAACCGCAGGTTGAAACCCCGGCGGACGAGGAGCTGATCGACGATGAAATCCTGGAGATCTTTGTCGAAGAAGCCCAGGAAGTGCTCGAAGCCATCCACGAGCAACTGCCGACCCTGCTCAAGGAATATGACAACTCCAACGCCCTGACCGAAGTCCGCCGCGCCTTCCACACCCTCAAGGGCAGTGGTCGCCTGGTCGGTGCCCTGACCATTGGCGAGCTGGCCTGGTCCATCGAGAACATGCTCAATCGTGTCATCGAGGGCGCGATCTTCATGAGCGATGACATCGCCAATCTGCTGCAGCAGGTGGTAGGCCTGATTCCCGACCTGGTCAGCGATTTCGAGAACCGGCGTCCGCCCTCCCACAACGTTGAGCCGATCAAGGCCCAGGCCGATGCCCTGGCCCGTGGTGAGCTGCTGGAAGCCAGCGCCATGCCGGAAGCGGAAACGCCCAAGGCAGCGGTCGAAGAAAGCGAACAGGTGGATCCGGTACTGCTGGACATCTTCCGCAGCGAAACCGAAACCCACCTGGAAACCCTCAAGCAGTTCCTCGAGGATGCCGAGGGCGAAAGCCTGGTGGCCTATACCGACGACCTCTCCCGGGCCCTGCATACCCTCAAGGGCAGTGCCCATACCGCCGACATCCAGCCCATCGCCCAGGTCGCGGCGCCGCTGGAGAAATACGTCAAGAACGCTCGGGCGGAAAATCTCAAGGCCGATACCCGCTTCCTGGAACTGCTGGAGCACCTGTGCAACTTCATTGAACAGGGCCTGGCCCAGATCGAAACCAGTCCCCAGGCCGACCTGCCGGGGACCGACGATTACCTGGAAAAACTGGAAACCCTCTCGGCCGACACCCTGCAGCAGGGCGAAGTGGCCAGTCAGGACGAGGTCAGCAAGCCGGATCCGCAAATCATCCAGCTGTTCCTCAACGAAGGTATCGAACTGCTGCTGGATGCCGACAAGATTCTCGACGACTGGTCCCACGACCCACAGTCGGATGAGCGCCTCCAGCAACTGGTCACCGAATTCAAGCGCCTGGCGCGCGGTGCGGCCGAGGCCGACCTGGACACCATCAGCGAGCTGGCCGACGCCCTGTTCCACGCCTATGAAGGCGCCCGGCGCCAGAGCCAGCAGCCCGGCGAGGACTTCTTCCAGGCGGCTCGTGAAGGCCACGAGGCCCTCATCGACATGATGGACCAGGTGGCCGCCGGTCTCGCGACCCGCCCGGCCAACGAACTGGTCGCCCGCCTCAAGGAATTCGGCCAGCGCTTCAGCGAAGTGGAGCTGCCGGAAGAATTCGCCTCCGACCTCGACTCCGTCGACCGCGGCTTCGAAGAGGATCTGGAGCTGGAAGACGTCGACTGGTCTGCAGGCAGCGAAGAAGCCACGCCACCACCGGCCCCGGAAGTGGAAGAAAGCGACGCCTATGCAGTGGAGGAGCCGGAAGAAGGCGAACTCGATCCCGAACTGGCGGCGATCTTCCTGGAAGAAGCCCGGGATCTGGTGGACCACATCGCCGAAGTCCTCGACCAATGGAGTCAGTCCCCTCAGGAAACCGATCCGTTGCGCCAGCTGCAGCGGGATCTGCACACCCTCAAGGGGGGTGCCAACCTGGCCGAAATCCGGCCGATCGGCGATCTCTCCCACGAGATGGAGAACCTCTTCGAGGGCCTGAGCGAAGGCCGCCTGTCGGTGTCCGATGAGCTCAGTGACCTGCTCCTGCGCGCCCACGACCGTCTCGTGGCCATGGTGGAACAGGTGGAGCAGAACCAGGAATGCCGCGCCGCGCCGGACCTGGAAGCGGAGATCCAGCAGTACATCGACGGCCATCATCAGGCCACGCCGGTGACCGCCGTCGAGGAGCCGGAAGAGGACACGACATCCGGCGAAGCTGCCGACATCGAAGAACCGGAAACCGGCGAGGCCGAAACCGCCGAGCCCGAAACCGAAGCCGAACCGGAAGAGCCCGCCGCCGAAGAGCCGGAGGCCGAGACCACCTCGACCGCCCATCTCGACCCGGAACTGGCGGAGATTTTCCTGGAAGAAGCCGGGGACATCATCGAAAGTACGGGGCACCTGCTGCATGAATGGCAGCAGAACCCGACCGATGCGGAAACCGTAAAGTCCCTGCAGCGCGAACTGCATACCCTCAAGGGCGGCGCACGCATGGCGGAAATCGCGCCCATCGCGGACATTGCCCATGAAATGGAAACCCTGTTCGAGCGCATCGTCGATGGCCGCCTGGACGCCATGGAGTCGCGGATCAGCGCCGCCGTGGAAGGACACGATCAACTGGCCGCGCTGGTCGAAGCAGTGGCCGAAAACAGCGCCTGTCCGCCAGCACCCCACGTTATCGAGACCCTGAAAGCCGCCCTCGGCGAAGGTGAAGCGCCGGAAGCGCCAGCCGAACCCGAGAGCGTGGAGGCCCCGGAAGCGGAGCAAGCGCCGACTGCGGAAGAAGAACCGGCAGCGGAGCAGGAACCCCAGCCTGAAGAAGAGCCCCGGGCAGAAGAAGAACCACAGCCAGAGGAAGCACCGCAGGCGGAAGAACCACCGGCGGCGGAAACCCCGGCGGAGCCCGAGCCCGAAACCGGCGAGGCGATCCAGCCGACCGACCTCGACCCCGAGCTGGTGGAAATCTTCCTCGAAGAGGCACACGAACTCATCAACAGTACGGCCGAAGCCCTGCAGACCTGGTCCGAACAGCCGGGCGATCCGGAGCTGGCCAAACAACTGCAGCGTGATCTGCACACCCTCAAGGGTGGCGCACGGATGGCGGAAATCAGCGCCATCGGTGACCTCTCCCACGTGCTCGAGGACCTCTTCGAAAAGGTCGTGGAAGGGCGCCTCGAGGCCGAGGGGGACATGTCCGAACTGCTGTTCCGCTGCCACGATGCCCTGGCGGCCATGGTGGATGCGGTCTCGGCGAACGAGCCCTGCCAGCCGGCCAATGCCCTGATCCGCGAGGTGGAAGCAGTCCTCAGGGGAGAGGCACCCACTGCCGCGGCGACCGAAACCGCCGAGTCGGTGCGCGAAATCGACCAGGACGAGGAAGACCTCATCGGCATGTTCCTGGACGAGGCCCGGGACATCGAATCGTCCATCAACGATTGCCTGGAAACCTGGCGCCACGACCAGAAGACCCTGCGCGGCGTCACCGAACTGCTGAACGAACTGAACACGCTCAAGGGCGGTGCCCGTCTGGCGGATGTGCAGCCCATTGCCGATCTGGCCGAAGCCTGGGATCAGCGCCTGCAGCTGGTGCTCGGCGGCGAGGCGGACAGCATCGCCAACATTGAGTTGAGCGAGCGTGCCCTGGCCGAGCTCAAGCGCATGCTGGACGCTCTGGAAGAAAACCAGATCCCCGCGCCGGCCACCGAGATCGTCAACACCCTGCGCGTGGAAGAGGCCAAGCCGGCCCCGGTCGAGCCCCAGACCGAGTCAACCTTCGACGAAGGCGACCTCGAAGTCCTGGAGATCTTCCTGGAGGAAGCCAACGAGCTGGTCGAGGGTCTCGACAATATCCTCGCCGACTGGCACAAGGAACCGGAGAACGAGTCCTTCAACCAGGAAGCCCAGCGCATCCTGCATACCCTCAAGGGCGGTGCCCGCCTGGCCAATCTGACGGAACTGGGCGACCAGGCCCATGCCTTCGAAACGCTGCTGATCGAACGCCAGCAGTCCGGCAAGGCGCCCAACGATGATGACTGGACCCGGATCAACAGTTTCCACGACCAGATCATCTCCCGGGTCGAGCAGGTCCGTCACCAATACCAGAACCTCGGCAGCGGTGAAGCACCGGCCGCGCCCGCACCGGAAAAACCGGTCGCAGAACCGGAAGCCGCACCGGAGCCGAAGGCCGAGGCCAAGCAGCCGCCGGCTGAAAAGGCACCGGCACCGACCAAGCCACCGGCACCACGCCGCAGCAAGGAAGAGCGGGAGAAAGCCCGTGCCAAGCGCAAGGCCGACGCCGCCCGGGCAGCCCAGGAAACCATCCGGGTCAACGCGCCGCTACTGGAAGAACTGGTCAACCTGGCCGGCGAAACCAGTATCACCCGCTCGCGCCTGGAGCAGCAGATCAGCGACTTCAGCCACACCCTGGACGAGATGGCCGCCACCATCGAGCGGACCCGCGAACAGCTGCGGCGAATGGAAATCGAAACCGAAGCCCAGGTACTGTTCCGTGCCGAACAGGAAATGGGACCGAGCTACGACGAGGACTTCGACCCGCTGGAGATGGACCGCTATTCCTCCATCCAGCAGCTCTCCCGCGCCCTGGGCGAATCCACCCAGGATTTGACCGACCTGCGCGAGACCCTGAACGACAAGGTCCGCGACGCTGAAACGCTGCTCCTGCAGCAATCCCGGGTCAACACCGAGCTGCAGGAAGGCTTGATGAAGACCCGCATGATCCCGTTCTCGTCCATGGTGCCGAGGCTGCGCCGGATCGTGCGCCAGATCACTGGCGAACTGAACAAAAAGGCCGAATTCGACGTCCGCAACGCCGAGGGCGAGCTGGACCGGACTGTACTGGAGCGCATGATCGCGCCGCTCGAGCACATGCTGCGTAACGCCCTCGACCACGGCATCGAGACCGTGGACGAACGGCGCAAGGCCGGCAAACCCGACGCCGGCCAGATCGACCTGACCCTCAGCCGCGAAGGCGGCGAGGTCATCCTGCGCATGAGCGACGACGGCGCCGGTATCCGCACCGACAAGATCCGCGAGAAGGCGATCCGGCAGGGCATGCTGGACGAGAACGACACCGACCTGACCGACCGCGACGTCCTGCAGTTCATCCTGCAGCCGGGCTTCTCCACCGCCCAGGCGGTGACCCAGATTTCCGGCCGCGGCGTGGGCATGGACGTGGTCGCCAGCGAGATCAAGCAGCTCGGCGGCAGCCTGGACATCGACTCCAAGCTCGGCGAAGGCACCGTGTTTACCGTGCGCCTGCCGTTCACCGTGTCCGTGAACCGCGCCCTGATGGTGAGCACCGGCGAGGACTTCTACGCCATCCCGCTCAACACCATCGAGGGTATCGTGCGGGTCAGCACCTACGAGCTGGAGGAGTACTACAAGCCGGATGCGCCGCTGTACGAGTACGCCGGCCAGGAATACCGCCTGCAGTACCTCGGCTCACTGCTGCACACCGATCACCAGCCCAAACTGCAGGGTCAGGCCCTGCCGTTGCCGGTGATCCTGGTGCGCGGTGCCGAGCAGCCCATGGCCCTGCAGGTGGACAGCCTCATGGGCAGCCGCGAGATCGTGGTTAAGTCCCTGGGACCGCAGTTCGGTTCCGTGCGCGGGGTGTCCGGCGCCACCATCCTGGGTGACGGTAACGTGGTCGTGATCCTCGACCTGCCGGCCATGATCCGGGCCGACATCCTCTCCCAGCGTCAGCGCATGATGGCCCAGCTGACCGATCTGGATCAGCAGGCCGAAGAACGCCCGACCACGGTCATGGTGGTGGACGATTCGGTCACGGTCCGCAAGGTCACCTCGCGCCTGCTGGAGCGTAACGGTATGGACTGCCTGCTGGCGAAAGACGGCCTCGATGCCGTGGCCCAGCTGCAGGATCATCAGCCGGATGTCATACTGCTGGATATCGAAATGCCCCGGATGGACGGCTTCGAAGTGGCCAGCTTCATCCGCCACGACGAGACGCTCAAGGACACGCCGATCATCATGATCACCTCCCGGACCGGGCAGAAGCACCGCGACCGGGCCATGGCCATCGGCGTCAACGAGTATCTGGGCAAACCGTTCCAGGAGAAAGAACTGCTGGAAACCATTGAACGCATGGTCGGTGTGAAACAATGACCCCCCAGCCCACCGTCGCGATTGTCTCCGACAACGCGTTGCAGCGGCATCGGCTGCAACAGGCGGTGGGCAAGTACGGGCTCAAGGTCACCTTCATCGGCGATCCCGAACGCTATCTGGACCGTAACGGGGTACGCGCCGACCTCTGGATCGTCGAACTCGATGACGAGGAGACCCACCCCGAGTTGCTCGACGAACTGCTGGCCGACGAAGACCGCACCATCCTCTTCGGTCTCGGCCAGGCCCCGGAACCGGGCAATACCGATCACGCCCGCTGGGAACGGCGGCTGTTCGGCAAGCTCGAGGACCGCTTCGGTGAGCTGGAACAGCTCGATACCCAGGCCACCCTGGAAGCGCTGGACAGTGAGCCCCAGGCGGCGGATACCGTGGAGCTGTCGCCCTGGATCCGGGCGGCCACGCCGGGCAAGCCGGCCGAGACGGTCTGGGTGCTGGGGGCATCCCTGGGCGGGCCGGCGGCGGTCAAAACCTTCCTCGACTGTCTCCCGGAAGGGCTGCCGGTGGCGTTTGTCTACGCCCAGCACATCGACGCCAATTTCACCCAGGTCCTGACCCGCGTACTGGCCCGCCACGCCCATTACAAACTGGTGGACGCCGAGGAAGGCCAGCCACTGCGAGTGGGGGAAATCCTGTTTGTGCCGGTGGAGCGTGAACTCTACCTGGACGAAGACGGCCTGATTCGTTTCAAGGAGTCACCCTGGCCGGGGCCCTATGGCCCATCGATCGATCAGGTCATGCTCAACGTCGCCAATCATTACCAACAGCGCTGCCACGCCATCCTGTTCAGCGGCATGGGTAACGACGGCGCTATCGCCGCGCCCCTGCTCAAGGCCTACGGCAGCCGCATCTGGGTGCAGGATTCGGCCAGTTGTGCCAACAGCAGCATGCCGGATTCGGTCGCCGCCACCGGCTGTGCCGAGTTTATCGGCAACCCGGAAGAACTGGCGCGACAGCTAGTGCGCTGTGTCGAAGAACATTGTCTGTTGACGCGCAAACACCAGCGCGACTCCGCATAAGGATTCCAGAACCATGGCAGAGAACCAAGAAATCCTCTCCTGCGTGACCATCCCCGTAGCCGACCGGCAACTGTTGCTGCCAAACGTCTCCATTGCCGAGATCGTCGACTACGCCGAACCAGAGGCCGCCGACGGCCCCGAGTGGCTGCATGGCTATCTGCAGTGGCGCGGGCTGCGCCTGCCGGTGGTATCCTACGAGGCCGCCAACGGCGCTGGCAGCGTCCCACCGCCAGCCGGCCGCCGCGGACGTATTGCGGTGCTCAATACCATCAGCGAATACCACGACCGCCTGCCCTTCCTCGCCCTGGTGACCCAGGGTATTCCCCGCCAGGCCAAGGTCGAGGCGTCGCAACTGCAGGTTCGGGACGGGGCCGAAACCGGCCCCGCCGACATCATGGTGGTGAATTTTGAAGGCGAAGAGCTGACGATTCCGAGCCTGGAGTATCTGGAAAAGCTCGCGGCCGAGGCGGCTGCCTAGCGTCGGACGGCCGACGAAAAGAACGATATTTCCGGGGGCTGAGTTTACGCATCCGACCTCTGACCCCCAGCCCACCTGCCATGTTATAATGTTGCAAAACCTCAAGGCAGCATTCCCATGGCCATCACCGTTGACCCCTACGAACCCCACGATCACAGCGCCTGCCGCAGTCAGGCGCTGGCTGAAGCGGAACAGCTGTGTGCCCGGCGTGGCGCGCGGCTGACGGCGATTCGACAACAGGTGCTGGAGCTGGTGTGGCAAAGCCATCGCCCGCTGGGCGCCTATGACCTGCTCGGCGAACTCAACGCCGAGGGCGGTCGCACGGCGCCACCGACGGTGTATCGGGCCCTGGATTTTCTACAACAGATGGGGCTGGTCCACCGAATTGCCTCCCTCAACGCCTATATCGGCTGCCCCCGCCCCAGCCAGCAGCATCGGGGCTGTTTCCTGATCTGCCAGCAGTGCCAGAACGTCCTGGAGCTGAAGGCCGAGGGGGTCAACCAGGCCCTCGGCGAGGCAACCCGGGCCCAGGGCTTTAGCATGGCCGACGCCACCATCGAGATCAGCGGCCTCTGTTCCAACTGCCAGGAAGGCACGCCCGCATGACCGACCCATTGGTTTCCCTGCAACAGGCTACCGTCCATTTCGGCGGTGCACCGGTGATCGACCGCGTCGATCTGGACATCCATCCCGGCGATGTGATCACCCTGATTGGCCCCAACGGCGCCGGCAAGACCACCCTCATCCGCACCGTACTGGGCATCCAGAAGCCCAGCACGGGTCGCGTGCAACGTCGCAAGGGCCTGCGGATGGGCTACATGCCCCAGCACATCCACCTGCAACCCACCCTGCCGTTACCCGTGGCCCGCTTTCTTTCGCTCACCGATGCCAACCGGGCGGAGCAGCTTGAGGCCCTGGAACGGGTCGGGGTTTCCCATCTGCATGAGGCCTCCATCCACCGCCTGTCCGGCGGCGAGATGCAGCGCGTGCTGCTGGCCCGCGCCATCCTCCGGCGCCCGGACCTGCTGGTGCTGGACGAACCGGCCCAGGGTGTGGACGTGACCGGGCAGGCAGCCCTGTACGGCCTCATCCAGGAGATCCGCGACGAGCTGGGATGTGCCGTGCTAACCATCAGCCACGACCTGCACCTGGTCATGGCCGCCACCGACCGCGTCATCTGCCTCAACCAGCACATCTGCTGCAGCGGACCGCCGGAGCAGGTCTCCAACGACCCGGCCTTCATCGACCTCTTCGGTCGCCCGGTGGCCGAGAGCCTGGCGGTCTATCACCACTACCACAACCACCGCCACGATCTGCATGGCGATGTCGCCGAAGCGGGCGCAGGAGCGCACCACCATGATGGATAGCCTGCTCGACGACTTCTTCTGGCGGGCCCTGCTGGGCGGACTCGGGGTGGCGCTGATGACCGGCCCGCTGGGGTGTTTCGTGGTCTGGCGCCGCATGGCCTACTTTGGTGACACCCTTGCCCACTCGGCCCTGCTGGGTGTGGCCCTGGGTACCCTGCTGCACTGGGACCTGAACGTCGGTATTGCCCTGGTGTGCGTGGGCATTGCCCTGCTGATGCTGGTGCTGTCCCGCCAGCAGGCGCTGGCTACCGACACCCTACTGGGCATCCTGGCCCACAGTGCGTTGGCCATCGGCCTGGTGGTGATCGCCCTGCTGGACACCGTGCGCATCGATCTCAACGGCTACCTGTTCGGCGACCTGCTGGCGATCACCCGCGCGGATCTGGCCTGGATCTTTGGCGGCTGCGTGCTCGTCCTGGGCCTGATTGCCGCCCTCTGGAAACCGCTGCTGACGATTACCGTGGACGAGGAGCTGGCCAAGGTCGAAGGGCTTCCAGTGGAACGGCTGCGGCTGGTCCTGGTGGTGCTGATCGGTCTGGTGATTGCGGCGGCGATGAAAATCGTCGGGGTGCTGCTGATCACCGCGCTGCTCATTATTCCAGCTGCCACCGCCCGCCCCTTTGCCCGCACTCCGGAACGAATGGCCGCCCTGTCCATGGTATTCGGCGTCGCCAGTATCGGCGCCGGCCTCAGCCTGTCCTGGTACACCGATTCACCGGCCGGCCCCTCGGTGGTGGTCGCCGCTTTCGGCCTGTTCCTGCTGGCCTGGTTGCGCGGTTTTGTCTTCAGCCGGCGGCCGGTGTTCTGAAAGGGCGAAACCGCTTTATTCGCCACCCCGAACTTACGTTAAAATGCGGCACCCGTTCTTTTCCACCTCGTTTGATGGCGTGACGCCGATGTCCACCGGGGTGACAGCGGGCACCGTTGGCGACCGGACAAAACTCTCAAGAGGCAGATTGTGGCAAGGCAGTGGTTACGGACAGGCATGGCACTCACCGGCGCTATCGTGGCGCATGGTGTTGCCCTGCAGCTGTTATCAACCGACTGGCCGCCCCCCCGCCCGAGACAGTCTGCGGTGGAAGTGGAACTGCAGAGCACGCCAACGACACCTGCGCCGGTGATGGAAACGGCCGAGCAACCGCCGGCGGTCACCACTCGGGCTCCGTCCTCCCACCAGGCCAGCGAACAGCCAGAACCGTCGACGTCACCCGCTGCCAGCGCAACCGCGTCTGCCGAACCATCGCCGACACCCCAGCCCGTTGCCCCTGCTCCCCCGGTGCCGCATTCCAGCACCCCAACACCGGAGCCCAAAACCACGACCCCTGAACCGGCAATGGCCAGACAGAACCTGCCCCGCCGGTCCCAAAGCGTGGGTGAACCAAGCCCCCAGACTACTTCCGGCGTTCAGGCGCGGCAAACACGCCGTCATTATCGTCAGGAACTCCAGGCCCACATCGAGCGCTATCGGCAGTACCCGATGCTGGCCAAGCGTCAACGCCAGGAAGGCATGGTGAAGGTGCACCTGCAGATGGACCGCGCCGGCCAGCTGCTGCAAAGCAACCTCGAGCAGCCCTCGCCCTTTCCCCTTCTCAATCGCGAAGCCCTGGCGCTGCTGGACCGTGCGGCCCCCTTCCCCCGGGTGCCGGCCGCCCTCGAGGGAAAGGTGTTCGACTGGACGGTCCCCATTCAGTTCAGACTTCCCTGATACGCCAGGCCCCGCCTCGTTCTTTCGGAAAGCGCCTGCCCGCACCTCGTCAGCAGTTGGCCTGGCAGGTATGCTGGGCTATGGTGAAAAGCAATTCCGTTTCCGGATGCAACTATCCCACCGGCTCCGGCAAGGGAAGACAAGCGGGGATCAAAGCAGTTATGATCCGACGACGCAATAATAATCAGTAACTTGGCTATGGAAAGCCCGGCCGTTAATACGCGTGCGGGAGAGATAAACGTTTATGGATGCGTCAACAAACCAGCTCAGACTCTGGCTCAAAGTGCTGCCCATCACCGCACTGGCCATCGGCAGCATCTGTACCGTGCTGCTATGGTTCACCCTCAAACAGGCCTTCATCGGCCAGATCGAAGCCGCCCTTCCCACTCTGCACGCGCAACAGGTCCAGACCTTGCAGGAGGCCATCGAGGGCCGCCAGCTTGCGCTGCGTCAGCTGGCTGACAGCCTGCCCTATACGCCCCGGGATCGCACGGCCCTTCAGCGGCTGGGCGGCAACCTGCTGCAAAGCTACCCGGATGTGACCGCTCTGGTCTGGGCCAAGCGGGAATCGGGTCAACTGAAAATCACCCAGCGCCTGGGCCAGAGTCCCGACGCCGTTGACCAGGTCAAGACACTGCAGGACATTCCCTACTGGCAGAAAGCCCTGGAACAGGCGCAGGCTACCGGCCACATCCAGGCAACACCGGTCAGCCAGATTGATGGAACCAAACTGTTCCAGAACGTGGTGCACCTGATTCAGCCACTGCCGGGTGGGGGTGTGATCGCCATGGCGATCAGCCCCAAGCTGCTGGTGGAGGAAAGCATTAGCCAGGGCTTTGCCCTGCCCCGGCTCTACGACCAGAGCAGCCAGTCCCAGCAGCCCCTGTATAGCCCGGAACCCCAATATGAGGTTCCTGCTCCCAACAAAATCGACTGGAGCTCCACCATTGTCGTCGCCAATCGCGAATGGTTGCTGCAGTCTCTGCCGGTCACCACCCTGCCAATGCGCATTCAGGGCATCCTGCAAGCCGTCCTGATTGTGGGGCTCGGTCTTTCCCTCATTGTGTTCCTGATGCTGTTCCGGCTGCTGCGCCGGTGGGTCGCGGCCCGCGAGGAAATCGATACCCTGCATGAGGACTGGAGCCGCGACCGCAGCGCCCTGCAAAACAAGGCGATCGAAAAGCAGGTGCTGGCCCACGCCCTGGAGGACAGCGAGAAACGCACGCGGGACTATATCGCCCTGCAGGACGGTTTTGCCTACGAGCTGGATGATGCCTGGCGCATTGGCTTTCTCTCGCCGCAGATTCACGAGCTGATCGACAAGCCGCCGGCAGAACTGGCGCAGAAATCGCTGCTGGACCTGGTGGTCGAGGAAGACCGCGGTCGGGTCGAGGAAGCACTCAGAGCCTGCCTCAGGGATCGTGAGATCGCCCGCATTGATACCCGCTTTATCAGCCACTCCGGCGAGCCAGTGGCGGTTACACTCCGGGTAAAGGCGGTGATGGATGCGATTAACGAATGCATGGGCTACCGCGGTACCGGCTGGCGCCGCACTGCGAGCAACGGCACTTGAAGGTACCCGCATTCGTCCCTATGAATGTTCTGGAAACCCTTTCCTTTCGCCAACGGAAACAGTGCGCCCATGGACTTCAAGGACTACTACAAGATACTCGGGGTCGATCCCGAAGCTGACAGTGCCGAGATCAAGAAGGCGTATCGCCGGCTCGCCCGTAAATACCACCCGGACGTCAACAAGGAGCCGGAGGCCGAGGACCAGTTCAAGGAAGTCGGCGAAGCCTATGAGGTTCTGAAGGATCCGGGCAAGCGGGCGGAGTACGATCAGATTCGCCAGTACGGCACCCAGTCCGCCGGTGGCGGCTTCGAGCCACCCCCCGGCTGGGAGTCCTCGGCCCACTTCAATCAGGGCGGCTTCACCGGTGCCGATGCCGAGCACTTCAGCGATTTCTTCGAGTCCATCTTTGGCGGTGGCGGCGGCTTTCGCCAGCGCGGCCCTCGCAGCGGCGGCTTCGCCATGCGCGGCGAGGATTTGCATCATCGCCTGGCCCTGTTGCTGGAAGAGGCCTACGCCGGCTGCGAGAAGTCCATCACCCTGCGGGTTCCGGAAGTGGACGCCCAGGGACGGGTGCACCAGCGCGCCAAAACCCTAAAGGTCAAGGTGCCGGCCGGGGTCACCGAAGGTCAGCACATCCGCCTCAAGGGACAGGGCGCCCCGGGTGTCGGCCACGGGGAGCCCGGCGATCTGTTCCTGGAAATCCAGATTGCGCCGCATCCGCACTTTTCCCTGGATGGCAAGGACGTCTACCTGAATCTGCCGGTCACGCCCTGGGAAGCCGCCCTGGGCGCCCAGGTTGCGGTGCCCACCCTGGGTGGTAAAGTGACCATGAAGATACCCGCAGGCGCCCGCTCCGGCCAGAAGCTGCGGCTCAAGCATAAGGGCATGCCCGGAAAACCGTCAGGAGACCAATACGTGGTCCTTCAGATTGCCATGCCGCCCAAGCAGACCGAACGCAGCAAGGAGCTGTTTGAGGCGCTGGCGGAAGAAGTCCCCTTCAACCCCCGTGAACATCTGGGAGGGTGACATGCCAAGCCGTACAACCCTGCACCTGGAAATTCTGGATGACGAGGTTCGCCTCTCCCTGGCCGAGCTGTGCCGCAATTGCGATGTGCATGCCGAGTATGTGATCGAACTGGTGGAGTACGGGGTTCTGCATCCCCGGGGCCATGAGCCCCGGAGCTGGGAGTTCGCCGGACGCGACCTGATGAGGATTAAAAAGGCGCTGCGCCTGCGCCGCGACCTGGATATCAATCTACCGGGGCTGGCCCTGTCCATGGAGCTGCTGGACGAAATCGACGAATTGCGCCGGGCCCTGCGGCACATGGAACAACGGCTCTGGTCCGACGATTAGTACGCCTTTCCCGGGGGCCCTCAGGAAGAGGCGTGGGTACCATCACACAGAGGCGGCGTTCGAGTCCTTTTGCACCCGCATAACCAGACCCACTCGCTCCGCTTTGCCTCGAACGAGACCGGCGTCTTATCCATAGCCTGGTGGGAACCGTCACAAAACGGTTGCTGCCGGCTGTATCTGCAAGCGCACCATAAATAGCGTTTACCGCTTTCGACAAAAACCGCCTGCGGCCCCGGTGCTTCTGACTGCGTCATCGCTACCTCCCCTTTCTCTTCCACAACGCCATGGCAACCTTTCGATATCAGACTAGCACCGACGCTACGGGGCCAGGCTATAAAAACCTTGCCACGGATACCATATATGGAATACCGTATATACTGAAATTCGCATATCGGGGACCACCATGTCCGAACGTCGACGCGTACTTTTCCTCTGCTCGGCCAACAGTGCCCGCTCTTTAATGGCCGAGGCGCTGTTAAAGGACATGGCCGGTGACCGCTTCGAGGTCTTCAGCGCCGGCATTCAGCCCGTCAGCCCCGCCCCCAAAGCCCTGCAAGTCATCCAGGAGGCTGGTCTGGACACCACCGACCTTCACAGCAAGCCTCTCGACGCGCTGGACGACACGGCTTTCGACTACGCCATCACCCTGTGCAACAAGGCGGCCCGGGAATGCCAGAATCTTTCGCTAGCCGCCCAACAGCTGGCCTGGGACTTCCCGGACCCCGCCCGGCGGGGTACCCTGGCCGCCTATCGACTGGCCTTTCAGGATATTCGCAAGCGGCTGCAGCTGTTTGTGACGGTACATGAGCGCCAGACACCGACCGGGATACAGGCCAGCATGACGCCGCCCGATGTGTTCCGGCTGCTGGGTGACGAAACCCGTGCCCGCACCGTGTTACTGCTGCGCCATCTCGGCGAGCTGTGTGTCTGTGAGCTGACCCAGGCCCTGGCCATGAGTCAGCCGAAGATTTCGCGCCATCTGAAACTGCTGCGGGAGGGGGGACTACTGTCGGATCAGCGCAAGGGGCAGTGGGTATACTACCGCCTGCATCCGTTGCTGCCCGACTGGGTTGTTCAGGTGATCAACACCACCGAAGCCGCCAACCGGCCCTGGCTGCAGCAGGAACTGCAACGGCTTCACAAGCCTGGATCCGAAAAAGCCTGTCTGCCAGCGACGGGCGCCTGAAAGGAGAACGATATGAAGCGTTTCCATATTCATTTAGGGGTTACCGACCTGGAAAAAAGTGTGCAGTTTTACAGCGGTCTTTTCGGCCAGACGCCCGACGTGCTCAAGGCCGATTACGCCAAGTGGTTGCTCGCCGAACCGGCGGTGAACTTTGCCATTTCCACCCGCACCCAATCGGGCCTGGATCACCTGGGCTTTCAGGTAACCGATGCACAGTCCCTGGCTGATGTACGCCAACATTACGAGGCCGCCGAAGGGCCGATCATGGATCAGCCGGATGCGACTTGTTGCTACAGCCGCTCTGACAAGCACTGGACCACCGATCCGGACGGGGTGGCCTGGGAGGCTTTCCACACCCTGACAGAGATTCCGACCTTCAATGAGCAGGCGGAGGACACCTGCTGTACGCCCAAGTCTGCGACCCGGAGTTGTTGCTAAGCCATGGGTCTGTTTGAACGTCTATTATCGGTCTGGGTGGGCCTCGGCATCCTCGCAGGGCTGGCCCTCGGGGCGCTCTGGCCCGGGCTGTTCTCGGCCATCGCCGCGCTGGAGTGGGCCCACGTCAACCTGGTGGTGGCGGTTTTCATCTGGGCCATGATCTATCCGATGATGGTGCAGGTGGATTTCACCGCCGTGCGCCACGTATCACGCCAGCCGCGAGGGTTGATGCTGACGCTGGTCATCAACTGGTTGATCAAACCCTTTACCATGGCCGGTCTGGGCTGGCTGTTTTTCCATGGACTCTATGCCGGCTGGGTCTCCTCTGATGCCGCCAACGAGTATGTGGCCGGCATGATTCTGTTGGGGGTGGCCCCCTGCACCGCCATGGTTTTCGTGTGGAGCCAGCTGACCCGGGGTAACCCGGCCTATACCCTGGTGCAGGTGGCGGTCAATGACCTCATCATGGTGTTTGCCTTCGCCCCGATTGCGGGCCTCCTCTTGGGTCTGAGCCGGATCACCGTACCCTGGGAGACGCTACTGCTCTCGGTGGTCCTCTATGTCGCGCTGCCTTTGGCGGCCGGTGTGCTGACACGACGCCACCTGCTGCGCGGCGGTCCGGAAAAACTCGACCACTGGCTGCAGCGTTTCAAACCCCTCACCATCTCCGGGCTCATCGCGACGGTGATCCTGCTCTTCGGGCTTCAGGCCGGACGTCTGCTGGAGAACCCCCTGGTTATCGCGCTCATCGCCGTGCCCCTGCTGCTGCAATCCTATGGCATCTTTACCGTGGCCTATATGGCAGCGCGCAAGCTGCGGCTGTCCCACGACATTGCCGCCCCCGCGAGCCTGATTGGCACCTCGAATTTTTTCGAACTGGCGGTGGCGGTCGCCATCTCGCTTTTCGGGCTCCATTCCGGGGCCGCCCTGGCAACCGTGGTGGGGGTGCTGGTGGAAGTACCGGTGATGTTATCCCTGGTGGCCTTTGCCAACCGCACCCGCCACTGGTTTCCACGACCGTGAAAAACCATTCGCAAAAGCCCCCGGTGATGCGCTAGAAAGGACACAGAAGCCGAACTCAAAGGAGAGAATCCATGAACAAGATCAAGGTAGGTATCAACGGTTTTGGCCGCATCGGTCGACTCGCCACGCGTATTCTCTCGGAGCGTTCCGATATGCAGCTGGTCCATGTCAACGATCCGGGCACCGGCGCGGACACCCTGGCTCATCTGCTCAATTTCGATTCCATTTACGGACGCTGGCAACACGAAGCGCGAGCCCACGGGGAAACCCTGCACATTGGCGATCAGTCGGTGCAGGTGACCCACAACAAGGCCATCAGCGAAACCGACTGGTCCGACTGCGACCTGGTGCTCGAATGCAGCGGCAAGATGCGCAAGAAGGAGGTGCTGCAGGGCTATCTCGACCAGGGCATTGGCCATGTGGTGGTCAGCGCCCCGGTCCCGGATATTCCCAACATCGTGCTGGGGGTCAACGACGACACCCTCACCCCGGATGATCGCCTGCTGACCGCGGCCTCCTGCACCACCAACTGCCTGGCTCCGGTGGTCAAGGTGATCCACGAGCAGCTCGGCATCAAGCGCGGTTCCATGACCACCATCCACGGCCTGACCAACGACCAGGTCATCCTCGATGCACCGCACAAGGACCCGCGCCGGGCCCGGGCGGCCGGTCAGTCGATGATCCCCACCACCACCAACTCCGCCAAGGCGATTACGGCCATCTTCCCGGAGCTGACCGGCCACCTCAACGGCATTGCGGTGCGGGTCCCGGTCACCAATGCCTCGCTCACCGACTGCGTGTTCGACGTGGAGCAGGAAACCACGGTCGAGGAGGTCAACGAGTTCCTCAAGGCCGCCGCCGACGGCGACCTGGCCGGCATTCTCGATTACGAGGAACGCCCGCTGGTCTCCTGCGACTTCCGCGGCGATTCCCATTCCAGCATTGTCGACGGCCTCTCCACCCTGGTGATCGACAAGTCCCAGGTGCGGATTTATGCCTGGTATGACAACGAGTGGGGGTATTCGAACCGGTTGGTGGAGTTGGCCGCGAAAGTGGGGCAATGACGCCGGCCATCCGCAACTACCTCATCATCACCGGCAACTACTGGGCCTTCACCCTCACGGATGGGGCCCTGCGGATGCTGGTGGTGCTGCATTTCCATCAGCTGGGGTACTCCCCGCTGGCCATCGCGATGCTGTTCCTGTTCTACGAGTTTTTCGGGGTGGTCACCAACCTGGTGGGCGGCTGGCTGGGGGCACGGCTGGGGCTGAACCGGACCATGAACACTGGTCTGTTCCTGCAGATCGTCGCCCTCGGCATGCTTACGGTCCCGGCCCCCTGGCTGACCGTGCCCTGGGTGATGGCGGCCCAGGCGCTGTCCGGGATCGCCAAGGACCTCAACAAGATGAGCGCCAAGAGCAGCATCAAGCTGCTGGTGCCCGACGAGCAGCAGGGCCAGCTGTACAAGTGGGTGGCCCTGCTCACCGGCTCCAAGAACACCCTCAAGGGGCTGGGCTTTTTCCTCGGCGGCGCCCTGCTGGCGGGCCTGGGCTTCACCGGCTCGGTGCTGGCGATGGCGCTGGTGCTGGGAGCGGTCTGGCTGGCGAGTCTGGTGCTGCTCTCCGAAGCCACCGGCCAGGCCAGTAACAAACCCAAATTCCGCGACATTCTCTCCAAGAGCCGCGCCATTAACGTTCTCTCGGCGGCGCGACTATTCCTGTTCGGCGCCCGGGACGTATGGTTCGTGGTGGCCCTGCCCGTGTACCTGAGCACCGCCTTCGGCTGGGATTTCTGGCAGGTGGGCGGTTTCCTGGCGGTGTGGATCATGGGCTACGGCGTGGTGCAGTCCCAGGCACCCCACTTTACCGGCCGTGACGGTGGCAAGGCCGGGGCCGGTAAAGCCGCCTTCAGCTGGTGCGCCCTGCTGGCCCTGACCCCCGCCCTGATTGCCCTCGGCATGCATGGCGGGCTGCCGACGCAGCCGGTACTGCTCGGCGGGCTCCTGCTGTTTGGCGCGCTGTTCGCAATCAATTCCTCCCTGCACAGCTACCTGATCGTCAGTCATGCCAAGGCGGATGGGGTGTCAATGGATGTGGGCTTTTATTACATGTCCAATGCCATGGGGCGATTGGTTGGCACGGTCCTCTCCGGCTGGGTGTTCCAGGCGTATGGGCTGATCGCCTGCCTGTGGGTTTCGGCGGTCTTTCTGGTGTTGGCGGCGATGATTGTTCTCGGTTTGGAAGGGGACGAGAGTGTCGGACCTCGGACGTCGGACGTCTGACGTCCTGGCCTGCCACTTGGTACCCATTTTCCGGGCGCGGAGGTGTGTGTCCTGTGGAAACAGCCTCAGGTTTTGCCGGTCACAACGGCTCCACCACTTCCATCCAGCGCCCGCTCTCGACCAGTTCCAGAAAATCGTCCCCCAGCCGCCGGCTTTCGTCGATGGCCTGGCGCCAGTAGCGTTCGCGGTTGGCGTCGTCGCCGGCGAAGGTTTCGAAGTCCTTGCGGTCCGGCAGCTTGCCATGGGGCAGGTTGGCGAGGTACTCCCCAGAGGGTGCCACCAACAGCATGTTGCTCAGGCGATTAGGGTCGCCCTGGCGCCATTTCAGGGGCTTGTCGAACCAGCCAGGGATGACCCGGTCGGTGAAGTGGGGGTAGAGGATGATGCCGTCGCCCTCGAAGGGCAGGTCGAGATGGTAGTCGGTCATACCGCCATCGCGATAGGCGCCCGGGGGCAGGCCCGGGACATCGCGTACGGCGTCCATTACCATGGGAATGGACCCGGAGGCCAGCAGCACGGTTTCCAGGTTGCCCGGCGTCAGGGTCACGTATTCCGCCGGCATGTCGCTGAAAGCGCCGAAGGGCGGAGGCTGACGCGGGTCGTGGGCGATCACCCGTTCGAAGGCGCCGCCCAGCCATTTACGGCTGATCAGGTTGCGGCCGATGGCGGCGGACAGGCCCATCAGCAGCTTCCAGCGTTCGTCCGAGGCCAGCAGCCCGCGGCTGCGGTTGATCACCACATTGAGGCGATAGTCCGGGTTGGCGAGAATCGCCTCGGCCTGCCCGTCAATCAGCGCCTCCAGCATCCGCACGCTGCGCTCACTGACGGTGGTGGGAGTCACGCCCTTTTCGAAGCGCTGGGCCAGGTACAGCTCGCCCAGGCGCCGCAGCCCCGCCACCGGGTCCGACTGGGCCACCGCGGCAAACCGCCAGCTGCCAATGGACGCCCCCACCAGGGAGCGTACCCGTGGCGCCCGGGGCAGGAACTCCCCGAACACCGCCAGATCGAGGCCCTGTATGCCCAGCGCCTTGGGCCCCCCGGCCGCACCGGGCAGGATGCCCACGTCCGCCGGCGACAGGCCATGCTCTTCCAGGTGACGCCGCGCGGCGGCACCCGCGCGTACTGAGAGGTTCCGGACAGCCAAGCTACAACCACCCCTTGCGTTTGAAATAGGCATAGGGGGCGATGCCGGACAGAATCATCAGGCCAATCGCCATGGGATAGCCGAAGGTCCAGTCCAGCTCGGGCATGACATGGAAGTTCATACCGTAAATGCTGGCCACCAGGGTCGGCGGCAGGAAGATCACGGCGGAGATGGAGAAGATCTTGATGATCTGATTCTGCTCGATGTTGATAAAGCCCTGGGCCGCATCCATGAGGAAGTTGATCTTGTCGAACAGGAAGGTGGTGTGGGACAGCAGGGTGTCCACGTCCCGGAACACCTCCAGGGTGTCACTGTGCAGGTTGTCCTTCTTGCGCACCTGCCGGGCGGTAAAGCTCAGGGCCCGCTGGGTATCCATCAGGCACAGGCGCACCTTGCCGTTGCTGTCTTCCAGCTTGGCCAGCTCATCGATGGCGTCTTCCAGCTCCGCGTCCGGATCCTCCAGCACCAGGTGACTGACCTCTTCCAGACGGCGGTGGATATCCTCCAGGGTATCGGCAAGATTCTCGACCTTCTGCTCCATGATCTCCAGCAGCACCTCCTCCGCCGAGCCCGCCTCCAGAAAGCCTTGCCGGGCGCGCATACGGAACAGCCGGAAATCCGGCAGTTCGGTGTCGCGCAGGGTAATCAGACGGTCCCGCTGAAGCAGGAAGGCAACCGTGGTGGTCCGGTGGCGGCCCTCCGCGTAGTAAAGATGCAGGGAATGCACGTGAACGCCGTTCTGGTCGACGAAATAGCGGGCGGAGGACTCGATCTCCTCCACATCGTCGGTTTCCGGCAGCTCTGTCTGGAAGAACTGCTGGATCTCGCCTCGCTCTTCCTCACTGGGCTCGGTCAGGTCCAGCCAGATGGCCTCGCGCAGGCCGGCATCGTCCCCGGGCTGGATGTCCCTGGACTGCCTGAGTCGGCCTCTTTCGGCCCGAAATGCTCGCAGCATGGATGATCTCCTTCCTGCCCCTGGCCGGCCATCGCCCGCCTCAGAGCCGCAATGAAAACTGGCTTCGATTCTAGCGAAGGGGCCGGGCTACGCCAATGTGACGTTTGGCGAGGGCCGGATACGGCGCTCGGCTTGATCTTTTTTTGACATTTCCCTGACTTTCTCCTGACTGCCCCTGCGCCACAATGCCCTCTTCGGAAACCGACGAAAACCGCCGGTTCACCTGTTCCGCCAAAAAGAATTCGCGTGCCTTGAGATTAACCACTGCTGTGTTCCAGCCACTGCGCTTCCTGCTTTCGGGCGGGGCGGCAACCTTGCTGCATTGGGGACTGATGGGATTGCTGATCGGCTTCGGCATGCCGGCCGTGGCCGCCACGGGATGGGGCGCATTCGCCGGCGCTTTGGCCAACTACCTGTTGCAGCGCCAGGTCGTGTTCCGCTCATCACAGCCACACCGTCAGGCCCTGCCCAGCTATGGCCTCTGCGTGGCCCTGGGCTGGCTGGCCAATCTGCTGTGCTTTGCACTGCTCCATCAGACCCTGGGCCTGCTCTCCCCCTGGGCCCAGGGCCTGACCACCGCTGCGGTTGCCGTCCTCAACTACGGGTTGTACAAGAGGTTTGTATTCCATGACCGTTTCCCTGCATCAGAGAGTGCCTGAGGCCCGGCCACGTTCGCTCGGCGTCATCATTCCGGTCTTCAACGAACGGGCGGTATTGCCACAGACGCTGGAGCGCCTGCAAGTCGTATTCAGCCAACTCGACCTGCGGGCCGAAGCGCTGTTTGTGGACGATGGCAGCCAGGATGGTAGTGCCGAATTCCTGATCAAGGCGCGCTCCCGCTATCCGTTTGTACGACTGGTGCGCCTGAGCCGTAACTTTGGTAAGGAAGCAGCCCTGACAGCCGGCCTGGATCTGGCAGACTACGATGCCGTGGTCGTTCTCGACGCCGATCTGCAGGACCCGCCCGAGTTGATTCCGCAGATGGTCGAACAGTGGCAGGCAGGTATCGATGTGGTGCTGATGCAGCGGCGGTCCCGAGCAGGGGAATCAGCGCTCAAACGCCTTTCCGCGCACGTTTACTACCGCCTGTTGCGACGCCTGAGTCATGTGGACATTCCCAACGATACCGGCGACTTCCGCCTCTTGAGCCGGCGCGCGGTCGATGCCATGCGGCAACTGCCCGAACGCAATCGCTACATGAAGGGGCTGTTTGCCTGGATTGGACTGCCGACCGTGGTTCTGAGCTACGATCGCGATCCGCGGGCAGCCGGGGCCAGTAAGTGGGATTATCTGGGCCTGATGCAGCTGGCGCTCGATGGCATCACCTCCTTTTCCATCTCTCCCTTGCGCCTGGCGATGCTGGCCGGTCTCGTGGCCTCGCTCCTCGGCGGCGCGTTCGGTCTGTGGATTGTCTGCAAGGCCCTGCTGCTGGGCAGTGAGGTGCAGGGCTATCCCTCTCTCATGGCCATGCTGACTTTTCTCGGTGGCATCCAGCTCCTGGCCATCGGTATCGTGGGCGAATACGTGGGCAAGACGTACCTGGAGTCCAAGCAGCGACCGACGTATCTGGTGCGGGATATCACCGCCTCAGCTCAGTCTATGCCCGCGCCCCAGCCGATCCCGGCCGATGAGGCACCGCTGCATGCCAAAGTCCGTTAACGTGCTTTGGGCGGTGCTCGCCGCCGTTGTCTTCAGTCGCCTTTTCGCCATGATCGGCCTGCCCATGGCCGATACCACGGAACCCCGGTACGCCGAGATCGCCCGGGTCATGGCCGTGTCCGGCGACTGGATCACGCCCTGGTTCAAGGACGGCGTGCCGTTCTGGGGCAAACCACCGCTGTCTTTCTGGGCCGAGGCGGCGTCCTTTCGGGTACTGGGATTCAATGACTTTGCGGCCCGGCTGCCCTCCTGGCTTTGCACGCTGGCCATCCTCGCCCTTATCTTTCACCAGGGCCGCGCGACCGGGGGTAAACGTCACGCCCTGGTCGCCGGCCTGATCTTTACCACCATGGCCCTGGCGTATGTAAGTGCCGGGGCCGTCATGACCGATCCCTTCCTGACCCTGGGCACCACCCTGAGCCTGGTGGCGTTTCTGCGAGTGCTCGACCATGACCGGCCCGCCTGGCGCTGGCTGTTCTTTCTGGGCCTGGCCATCGGCCTGCTGGCCAAGGGGCCGCTTGCCCTGGTTCTGGTCGGCCTGCCCTTGCTGGGCTGGACGGCCTGGCAGCGGCAATGGCACTGGCTCCTTCACGCCCTGCCCTGGGCGCGCGGGAGCCTGCTGGTGGGGCTGCTGGTTCTGCCCTGGTATGTGGCCGCAGAACTGAAGACGCCCGGTTTCCTGTCTTACTTCATCATCGGGGAACACCTGATGCGTTTCCTCGATCCGGGCTGGAACGGGGACCTCTATGGCAGTGCACACCGCTATCCCCACGGCATGATCTGGGTCTTCTGGACCTGGGCCACCTTTCCCTGGGGCCTGTTGGCACTCGGCGCCCTGCTGATTGCGTTGTTCCGCCCCCGGAAACGTCAGGCGCTGGGACGGGCACTCGCCGACCAGGCCCTTCGCTTCGAGCTTTTGGCCGCTCTGGCCCCCGGGGTGTTCTTCACCTTTGCCGGCAATACGTTGTGGACCTACCTGCTGCCGGCACTGCCTTTCACGGCGCTGCTGATGGCACGGGTGATCCACAGCGGCCCGATGGCACCGAAACCGCGGAAACTGTGGGGACTCACGGCTGTCGCACTGATTGTGCCCGTGCTGGCCAACATCGCCAGCGGCTACGTGGCCTGGCATCCGGAACAGCTGAACACAGAGAAACGCCTGGTTCAGGTGTACCGTGATAACAGCACCGGCACGGGGATTCCCTTGCTGTATCTGGACGAGGTGCCCTTTTCGGCACGCTACTATTCCCGGGGACACGCACAGGCCGCGACGGTCGAGGGCATCCGCCAGCGACTGCAGGCGCCCGGGGAGAGCGCCGTTTATCTGGCCGTCCGGAAGCGGCAGGCCGGCGAAATCCGGCATATGCTGAGCGTACCGAGCGAGGTACTCTTTCTCAGCCATCGCTATGCCCTGTTATATTTCAGTCCCAGCCTGAGAGCCCTGCGGAACAAGGATGCCTACAGCCATGCCGCAAACTGACAACGAGGCCAACGGATCGGCGATCCGGGTCCTGATCGTCGAGGACAAGATTGCCCTGGCGGAGAACCTGTTCGAGTTCTTCGACGACGAGCGCTATGCGCTGGATTTTGCCGCGGACGGCCTGACGGCCCTGCATCTGGTGTCCACCAACAGTTACGACGTGATCGTGCTGGATGTCATGCTGCCGGGGCTGTCGGGCTATGAGCTGTGCGACCGGATCCGGCGCGATCTTCGCTGCAACACGCCGATCATCTTCATGACGGCCCTGGACAGCCTGGACGACAAGGAAGCCGGCTTCAGTCGCGGCGGTGACGATTACCTGGTCAAGCCCTTCGAGCTGCGGGAACTGGAGCTGCGCATCAAGGCCCTGCATCGCCGTCGTACCCCCAACCGGCAAACCCTGCGGGCCGGCTCGCTGCAGTTTGATCCCGGCACCCTGAGAGTCACCCTGGAATCGGGGCGAGTGGCGGAACTCTCGGGCATCCCCGCCCGCTTGATGGAACAGCTGGTCCGCGCCTACCCCAACTACCTGTCCCGGACTGACCTGAACCGCGCCATCTGGGGGGTGGAGGATGTGGACACCCACACCCTGCGGACCCACATCTACGCCCTGCGCAAAGCCCTGCAGTCTGCCCTGGATCAGGATCTGATCAAGACAGTGCACGGTCGGGGGTATCGTCTGCTGGCGCCGGAGGAGGCTGCCTCTTGAGTGTCTCCGTCTCGCGCCGCATCTACCGCCTGTTCTTCATCCTGAGCCTGGTCAACAGCTTCATCCTGTTGCTCGCGGTGGAGTTCGCCGACGAGAATCTGGAAGACACCATGATCAACGTGGACATGGTGGACCAGAAGAGTTTCTTCAAATCACAGCTGGATGGCAGCGGTGTCCAGACCTGGCAGACCGCCAATCTGCAGGTGACCTTTATACCGGCCGGCCACAGCCACACCCTGTCGCCGCTGTTCCAGGACCTGCAGCCCCCCTACACCGGTGAACTGGAGCGCAATGGCGAAACCCACCTTATCAACGTCGAGACGCTGGAGAGTCCACCGGGGACGCTCTACATCGCCAAGAACATCACCCAATATGAAAAGCGCGAAGACCTGCTCCTGATTGCGCTGGCCTTTGTCGCGGCGGGCATGGTGAGTCTGAGCTTCGTGGTGGCGCAGCTGAGTGCCCGCAAGCTGGTACGGCCCCTGCGGCGCCTCACTCACGAGATCCGCGCGACCCTGCCCGGGAAACAGCTCCCCCACATTTTTTCCGATTACGACGATACCGAGCTGCGGGAAATCGCGACGACCTTCAATCGCTTCCTGGACGAACTGAGCGCCTATGTGGCACGGGAGCAGTCGCTGCTGGCCCTGGCCAGCCATGAACTGCGGACGCCGCTGGCGGCCATATCCGGGGCCCTGGACGTTCTCGAGCAGCGCCAGCAACCGGATCCCAAAAACCAGCGCACCCTGAACCGCATCCGCCAGGCGACCCGGGAGATGCAGGAGGATGTGCGGGTGCTCCTGAAACTGTCGCGCGGCTCCGGTGAACCCGCGCCAGCCTACCCGATGATGATCGCTGAGGTACTGGCGGACGTGTTGCGGGAGTTCCAGGCCGCCAACCCCGAGCAGTCACAACGCATACAGCTGCAAAGCGCCGCCTCGGAGACCGCCCTGCAGGCCGACCCGGCCCTGGTGCGCATACTGCTGCGCAACCTGATCCAGAATGCGCTGACCCACACCCGGGGCGCGATCCGGATCAGCCTGCACGAACGCGGCCTGCAGGTCGCCGACGAGGGTGCCGGCCTGCCGGAAACGGTGATCCCCCGCATCCAGCCGGTCCCGGCCACGCAAATGACCCTCCCCGAAGGCAGCGGTCTGGGGCTTTTCATCGTCCGCCTGGTGTGTGAGCGCCTCGACTGGCACCTGAACGTCGAGCAGTCCAGCGCCAGCGGTACCATTATCGCAGTGGCGTGGGGCTGACCCGCCAGGTCAACTTGTCGCTATCGGCAAAAACCCCCGGCGGTTTTCGCCAAGTCGCCCCCGGCCAACCGTTCTATGCTGAGTGAAATTCAGAACGGAGACTGCACATGCCCGATTGGCTGGCAACACTCGTGTCCTGGTACAGCGACCCCCTGTTCCTGCTTTTTCCGGTGGCGGCCCTGGCCCTCGGCATGGGCACCTTTGTGCTGGTGGGCGGCGCCTGGACGCTGCTGGCCTGGTGGGATCCGGAATGGGCCCGCCCCTATCGGATCCAGCCCCGTCCCTTCAACATTCGCCGCCAGCTTCGCGAGACCCTGTCGCGGATGGGGTTCAACACCGCGGTACTGACACTGCTGCTGGTGCTGACCTGGCCGCTGCTGCGCCTGTCCGGCATCCACGCCGGCGCGGTTCCGCCCTGGTACGTCTTTGTGGGTCAGCTGATCTTTTTCGTACTGCTGGACGATTTCCTCTACTACTGGATGCATCGCTGGATGCATGAAAACAAATGGCTGCTGCGCCATGTTCACGCCGTTCACCACCAGATCCGCCAACCCTACGGCCTCGCCGGCAACCATTTCCACTGGCTGGAATTCGTGATGACCGTGGGCCTGGCAATGGTGGGACCGATTCTGGTGGGCGCCCATGTCTACGTGGTCTGGGCCTGGTTCATCCTGCGTCAGTGGGAAGCGGTGGACGGCCATACCGGCTACAACCTGCCCTGGGACCCGTTTCACTGGCTGCCGCTATACGAGGGCGCGGGCTACCACGACTTTCACCATGCCCGTTTCAAGGGCAACTTTGCCGGTTTCCTGCCGCTCTGGGACCGGGTGTTCGGCACCTACGTGCCGGATTACCTGAAGTGGCGCCAGGAACAGGGCCACCGCCCGGGACTGGTCCCCGGCCCCGAGTCCCGGTCTGTCGTCGGACGTCGGACGTCAGACGTCTGACGCTCTCGCGACCGACCGGCACAACCACTATAATGGCGCCTTGTTCCATGGAAGCGAAGCAGGGCCGCCATGACCAAGATCGCCAGGCAGGGTGAAAACACGCGCCAGAAGATCCTTCTGACGGCCATGCGGCTGTATGCCGAAAAAGGGCTGGACGGGGTTTCCCTGCGCACCATCAGCGCCCAGTCCGGCACCCGTAATTCCGCCGCGGCGCACTACCATTTCGGCAATCGCATTGGCGTCATCGAAGCCATCGTCGCCTTTATCTCCGATCACCTGCGCCCCACCTTCCATGCCGGCCTGAGCCGACTGGAGGCCCAGGAGCGCGTGGACCTGCGCGATCTCATCAAGACCCTGTTCGCCCCCTACCTGATCCTCAGCCGCGAGCCGGAATGGGGCCCCGACGCCCTGCGCTTCATGGCCCACCTGCATACCGACAACACCGCGGAGATCTCGGCGGTGCTGATCCGCAACTTCCAGCTCGACATGGAGCGCATCGAAGCCCTGCTGCACCGGGCACTGCCTGATATTCCGCGTCAGATGCTGCGCGTGCGACTGGCCTTCAGCCTGGTGCTGCTGATTCATGGCAGTGCCGAGGTTGAGCTGCTCACCAATACCCCGTTCGGCAACATCCGCCCTGACGACGCCACCCTGTTCCACAGCTTTGTGGACTATGTCGAAGCAGCAGTCAGAGGGGCGCCCGCAGCCCCTCGCTGAACGGTTTCCCCGCCGTTCATTCAGGCATGGCTTTTTACCGGCGAAGCGACTAACTTGTAGGCGTCATGACCAAAAGCGCGCAAGCCGGATGAAGTATACGTTCAACCCCGCAGCCGAAACGTCACCTGCCGAAGCCATCAGGCGTTTCCGGCACCAGATCTATTACCATATCCATGTCTGGACACTGGCGGTGATCCTGCCGCTTATCCTGGTGCAGGCCCGCCAGGGCCACATGATTCTGGTGGCGCTGCTGACGCTGTTTGCGCTCAACCTGGGGCTGATCCTGCTGTTTCTGAAGTGGCGACGCCACTTTCTGTTCCAGGGGCGAACCTACACGCTGTTTGCCATGGTCTGCACCATCTACTCCACTGTCATCAACGACTATATCGGCCTGTTCTGGGCCTATCCGGCCATTGCCGCCGGTTTCTTCCTGATGCGGCCACGGGAGGCCATCCCCCTGGGCCTGCTCTTTCTTTTCATCATGATCGTGGTGACCTACCAGGTCTTTCCCGAGGCGCATTTCTGGCGTATCAGCGCTTCTCTGGCGCTGACCCTGATCTACGTTCTGGTGTTTGCCCTGCTGATCGGGCGCATGGAAGCCGAATTGACCCGCATGGCCACCACCGATCCGCTCACGGCGTGCCTCAACCGTTCCCAACTGATGTCACAACTCAACCAGCAGATCCAGATGCGCGAGCGCTATCAGCGCCAGTCGACCCTGATCCTGGTGGATCTGGACCACTTCAAGCAGGTTAACGATCGCTGGGGCCACGCGGTGGGCGACCATATCCTCGCCGAAAGTGCCCAGCGTCTGGCCAAACGGTTGCGTGGCACCGACCTGCTGTTCCGCATCGGCGGCGAGGAGTTTGTGGTCCTGCTGCCGGAGACCGACGAGTCCCAGGGAAGCAGTCTGGCCAATGAACTGATCACCTCGGTGCGTGACCGGCCGTTCGAGGATGGCATCGTCATCACGGCCAGCGCCGGAGTGGCGGAAATTCAGCAGGGAGAGAACTGGTCCGGCTGGCTCAAACGCGCCGACGAGGCGCTGTACCGGGCCAAGGAGCGCGGTCGCAATCAGGTTCTGGTGGCGAGCAACGGTAATGGGCAGTCACTGGAAACCAGTCCTGAGCAACCGCTACCGCCTCTCGCCTGAAACGCCCCCATTCCCCGGGAACAGCACTACAACCCTCTGAACGCGCGATAGCGCTCCCATACCGTCCGGGGCGCTTCGAAGTGCGGGTAGTGACCGATGTGATCCAGTCTCTGCAGATCGGCTCCGGGCAGCAGGGCGGCATAACGGTCGGCCATGGGCTGGCCGGACACCGGATCGGCCTGCCCGGAAATGAGCTGCAGCGGCTGGCGGGCACGCTGCAGCGCGCTGACCCAACGGTTGCGATGGCAGCGCCGTTCTTCCATGTAGCGGATCAGGCGGTGGAGAATGCCGCGGCCGTTGTTGAAGATCAGCAACTGCCAGAAATCCTCCAGATCCTCGCGGCTGGGGCGAGTGTCCGGGCCGAAGATCCGGGTCAGGTTGAATTCGAAGACCTGGCGGGTAATGCCCCGGCTAACCAGGCCGCCCACCGGGCTGACCAGCAGTTTCTGAATCAGCATGGGCCGGTGCATCTCCGGGAACAGGGCGCCGTTGAGAAAACAGACACTGGCAATCTTGCATTCCAGCGTCCCCTCCTGCTCCCGGGCCAGCAGTTCCTGGGCCACGCTGCAGCCATAGTCATGGGCAATGATGTGGACTCTTTCCACCCCGAGGGTCTGCAACCAACCCTGGTGCAAGGTGGCCTGGTCGATCACCGAGTAATCATAGTCGGCCGGCTTGTCGGAAAAGCCGAAACCCACCATGTCGAGCGCCAGCAGCTGATGCCGGGGAAGCACCAGGGGCCAGAGCCGGTGCCAGTCCCAGGAGGCGGTGGGAAATCCGTGGATCAGCAGCAGGGCTTCGCCCTGGCCGTCGATCCGACTGAAGATCGTCTGCTCGCCGTAATTAAACCACTTACCGGCTTCCTGCCAGTGTGCCAGCGCGGGAGACTCACCGCGCTGCGTTGCATTGATTGATGTTGCGTGATCCATTGCGTCCCTGAGCCTTTTAAGATGTCTCTGCTGCCCCGCCTTTAACGACAAAAATTTGCCGCTTGCGGGGTTGCCGAGTTTCAGCTTTACCCCTGACGTTCATTGTAAATCGCCACTTTATACAACCCGGCAAAGAGTTGCCATTGCAATTATCATCGCCTCCGAGGACCCGTCTGAAGCCGCGCCAGGCGCTTTGGCCCGATGGCAGGCAAGACAGGTGTAAACAAAAGTTTACAGCTCCTGACGTTTTTAATTGCAATTCTCATGGTTTCTTTCTGTCTAACCTGTACTAGACTCACAGATAACCACCCAAATCAGGGGTTTGCAGGGTGCAGTTCAAGCAGTCTCCAAAAAACTGCCGCTGGCAGAGAACTTGCTTGAATAAGATTGAGAGCCGGGACGACTCTCCAGACCACAGGGAAATGTGATCCAACGACTTTGAAACGGGTAGTCCCATGAAAACAGTAGCCATGACTGATAGCCAGCAACGCCTGGTCCGTCTGTACGACCTGAAGCAACAACAGCTTCAGCAGCAGGAACATCAGTGCAACAGCCTGATGTACCGGGTTTTAATGGCGGAAGCCGAAGCTATCGTCAGCGCCATCAAGCATCAGCACTCCAGCTAGGCGGAATTCCTCCCGCGCCGGGTAGCTGTGCCTTTTCCGTCGGACCCCTCCGACTGCCGGAATCTGTTTCCGCGCGTATGGAAATCCACCGAGACGCCCGTCACACTGTGTCAGCTTCATTTACGTTCCCGCTCAGTTCATCCAAAATACGCGTTTTGGCGTAAGTCGATTTGTGCGGTTGTGACTGCCCGCACACTCCACCAACGTATTGTTGCCGTTGATCTTCGGAACTGGTGAAGACGTTGACCGCTGTTGTCTGAGGACGTGATAGGCGAAAGGCTATGAATGATTCAGTTGACCGCATGGCGGACCACTTCCGAAATATCATTGAGGGTCTGGGCGAAGACACCTCCCGGGAAGGTCTGGCCGACACACCGCTGAGGGCCGCCAAGGCCATGCGGTTTCTCACCCAGGGTTACGCGCAGGATCTGGAAAGCGTCGTCAATGGGGCCATTTTCGAGTCGTCCAACGACGAGATGGTGGTGGTCCAGAACATCGAAATGTATTCCCTGTGCGAGCACCACATGCTGCCGTTCATCGGCAAGTGCCACATCGCCTACCTGCCCAACGGCCGGGTGCTGGGCCTGTCCAAGTTCGCCCGTATCGTCGACATGTTTGCCCGCCGCCTGCAGATCCAGGAAAACCTCACCCGTCAGATCGCCGAGGCGGTCCAGGCGGTGACCGACGCCAAAGGCGTGGGAGTGGTGATCGAGGCACAGCACATGTGCATGATGATGCGCGGGGTGGAGAAGCAGAATTCCATCATGAGCTCTTCAGTGATGCTGGGCCACCTGCGGCAAAGTCAGGCGACCCGTCAGGAATTCCTTAACCTGATTCGTCGCTAGTCGTGACCAGGACGAGCGAGACGCCCCTGGCGCTGGTCACCGGTGCCGGCCGCCGCCTGGGTTTCGAGCTGAGTCGGGCGCTGCTGGAGGCCGGTTACCGGGTCATTGCCACTTACCGCACACACACTGAGGACATCGACACCCTGGCCGCCCGGGGTGCCGAGGTCAAAGCACTGGCGCTGGATGATCCGGAAAGTCTGGACGCCTTCGGGGCCTGGCTGCACCAGCACCACCGCCAGCTCGACGTGCTGATCAACAACGCGTCGGGATTCGAGAAGGATGCCGGCACGCCCGCCGAACGGGCCCGGCACCTGCAGGCCCTGTTGCAGGTCAACACCGTTGCGCCCTACTTTCTGATGGAAGTCTGTACGCCGCTGCTGCAGCAGGCTCACGGGGCCTCGGTCATCAACATCACCGACATCTTCGCCGAAAAGCCCAATCCGCACTTTGCCGGCTACTGTGCCACCAAGGCGGCACTGCAGAATCTGACCCTGTCCTTTGCCCGGCGCCTGGCGCCGGCCGTGCGCGTCAACGCCATCATGCCCGGCCCCATCCAGTTCCTGCCCTCCCACACAGCGGAACAACGGGCTGCGGTTCTGGCCGAGACCCCGCTGGGGCGCGAGGGCGGCTTCGAGTCGGTGGTGCGCATGGCGCTGTCACTGATCGACAACGACTTTGTAACCGGCGCCACCATCCCGGTAGACGGTGGCCGGCTGCAGGCCTAGCGGCTGACCCTCAATCCACAACTGCCGCGCCTGCTCCGGCCTTTCCTGGTCGAGTGACGCCAGGACCTGGGCGAAATAGGATTCGGCCACCGCATGATGCAGCGTGAATGGGGTCGGGCCGTGGTCGATGATGTCGATATCGATGGGCCGGTCCCGGACCTTACGCTGTGGGTCGCTGCGATCGCGGCCCTGGGCCTCTTCGATAGCGTTCAGTCGCGTTTTCAACTCCTCCGGTGATAACGGTACCCAGAACAACACCAGTGCATTGAGAAAACCATTGAAGGTATCCATACCCTGGGGACGGGTTGTCACCACGGGACTCGCCCAGACCCAGCCGGCCAGATCCGCCAGACGACAAAGCGCTGCCGGAACATTCTCCACCGGCGCCAGGTTGCTACCGATACCGCACAGATACCACATCCTTTTACCTCAGCATTTTCCGCACATACGCGCCTACAAATACGGTGATAAACACAATGCCGACCACTGACTGCAGCGTCACCAGCAGGGAGAGCAGGCCGACCGGCGGATAGTCCGCCCAGGCCCCGAAAAAGGAACTGATAAAGGCCTGTGCGCTGAACAGGATGCCACCCGGCAACGTGAAGCCGAACCCCTGCCACAGCACCAGCGCGAAAAGCATTACCACCAGCAGGCTTGAGATCAGTATGTTACGCAGGCGGATACCCCACCCGAAAACGCCGCCCATCAGCGCCTTCTTGAACAATGAACGTTCCTTGGCCTGACGCATGTAGAAAAGGGCATGGTCTTCCTCCTCCATGTGCCCGGAATCTCCTAGCCAGCGCTTGAGGAGGGTGTATTCTTCGGCCAGCTCCGCATCACACTGCCAACCGTCAATCATCCGGGCCCGTGCCAGGATCCGCAGCGAGGGGGGACGAAGCCAGTGCCGTCGCCGGGGCTGGCCATAAATCAGCTCCACCGGCTCGAACCAGACCGCGCCGGCGTGAAAGCGCCTGCTCGAGAGTCCTTTACCCGGTGCCCAATCAACCTCCTCGAACACCAGACTCTTCTCCACGGTGCTGAAATCCAGACTCACATCCCCACCCAGCCGGGATGCGCCCAGAATGTTGAAGGCTCGCCCTATATTGGAGTGCTCCACTCGCAGGCAGCTGCCCGCATCACCAAGGGCCGTTTCCCTCAGCACCAGATCGCGCTCCACTTCACAGTCGATCAATGCAAGCCGCGCCGCACTGACCCGTGAAAGCTGCAGTTCGCGCAGCACAGCACGAGTCACCTCCACGGCCCCCTGGACGTAGTAGTCACTCAGGACGATGCCGCCTTCAAACCGATTACCACTCAGGACTTCGTTCGCGTAGGCACGACGGCCGATCAGGATGCGCTGGAGGAAGGGGCGCCGTTGGGGTGAGTCCTCGTCCTGGATACCGGCAATCTGCACCGGCGCCGGAAATGCCCCACACAGGGAGAGGCAGCCGCTGAGGTTCATGTCGTTCAACCAGGTCATGTCGGAAGGCCCCGCGGTGTCGTATTCCATGAACACCGAGCGGGCCTGCAGCCCTCGCAGTGACACGCCACCGGGACCTGAATAGTCACAGCCCAGAAAAACCAGGTTGTCCGCAACCCGCGCACCCTTGAGACTGAAATGGCGCTCGAACCGGCATTGGGAAAAGACGACGGAGCCCGCGAATCGCGAGTTCACCAGACGAAAATCCCCGTGAAACCGGCACTGGGCAAAGAGGACAGGAACCGACAGCGTCAGTCCTTCGTGCTCCATGACGTCAAAGTCGCAGTCACGAATGATCACTAGCTCACCGGCCTGCCGCATTTCCGCCAGAAAGGCCTCAACGGTCGAAAAACGCCTGCCTTCACAGACGTGCACCGCCGGCCAGGCCAATGGTTCCGGGTCCGTTTCCCGACCGGCGACTTCGGTCACCCTCGGCGTCACCTGGTCGCGCTCATCAACAGCGATGCGGACCCGATAAACCGCTCCCCGAGCCAGGGACGGGAATCCGGCATCCTTGAACGGCTTCCAGTGGCCGACGAAAATCTGCCCCCGGGCATCCCGCAGCACCCCGTAACGCCCACTGACGGGGTCGACTTCCAGGACTTCCACCAGGCTGTCAGAGTGCATCCAGGTCAATCCTCTCACCCTGGCGCGCAAAGCCCATGAAATCACGTTCGATATCGCCCTGATGGCGCGCCCAGTCATCCTCGTAGCTCATCAGCCGCATGCGCTCGCGGGCCCAGGAAGGATAGGTCTCCCGGAGTTCGCGGACGGACGCATGCACCGGGTTCCAGTCCGACAGGGTGCAGTCATGGAAAATCAGAGTCGGCTGATACTGCTCGATAACGTCCGGAATGGGGCGGGTGTCGCCGGAATAGAGCAGCTGGTCATTGATCATCACACCGTAGGAGGGCTTTTGCGGCGTATGCCGATTGGCGAAGACCTCCAGGCGAATCGCTTCAAAGGCGAAGCGGCGTTGCTCGATGAAACGGACTTCAAAGAAGTCCTCCAGGCTCGCCGGGCCTTCCCCGACCTGCCCCATGACACCTTTCAACGTGCGCTCCCATAATTCATCATACAGGTCCGGCATGAGAAACAGCTTGGGGCGGGTCTGGTATCGAAAACGGCATTCGTACCCGAGCCGCTCCAGGCCAAAGGCGTGGTCAGCGTGGACATGGGTGATGAAGATGGCATCAATATCGGCCAGCGACAGCCCCTGATCCGCCAGCGCGAATTTGATGGTGTAACCGGCATCGATCAGCAGTCGCTTGCCGTTGGATTCAATCAGGGCGTTGGTATTCCAATGCTGCACCGCTTCGGAATGCCCGACCCCAAGCATGGTAAAACTGTTCATCGAAGCCCTCTGATCGAAGTCCCCCGGTTTCACCGGCCAAGCTTCGGCGGAATACGCTCGATTTCCTTAACCGATATACACAGGACATTGTTATGCCAATATCCGAAGACCAGGGTCTGAAAGCCATTCTGGAAGAAGTGCGCACTATTGCATTGGTTGGGGCCAGCGACAAGTCCGACCGCCCCAGCTACCGGGTCATGAACTACCTGCTAGGGCAGGGCTATGACGTCACCCCGGTGAATCCGCGCCTGGCGGGCCAGTCCATTCTCGGCCAGGAAGCCGTGGCCTCTCTCGAGGATCTGCCCCACACCGTGGATATGGTGGATGTTTTCCTGGCCCCGGAACGGGTCGATGGGATCATGGACGGGGTGCTTGGCTGTGGCGCCAACACCCTGTGGCTGCAGCTGGGTGTGATCGCGCCGGAAGCCGCGAAAAAGGCCGAGAAGGCTGGCCTGCGGGTGGTGATGGATCATTGCCCGGCCCAGGAAATCCCTCGCCTGGGCCTGGAAAAGAGCGCCTGACAGGCCAACTTCAGTCAGCGGGTCGCCGCCCGACCCGCTGCACCAGGGCCTTGACCGCCCGATCGAACAGCCCCATATCCCGCGCGGCCTCGGCTGCGGACATCTGGTGGCCCTCGGCGGTGACCACCTCACCGCTGCTGGCTTCGATCGCCAGGGGAATCATCAGGTTGTCGGGCAGGTCAAAATGTTCGATGCGCATATCGTCCGCATCCCAGTGCCGACGAGGCCCCGCCACCCGGGCGGCATAGGGTCGGGCGTCACCACTGTAGCCAATGATCGGTACGCCACGGGCAAACAGGTAACCCACCTCCAACACCGTGCCGGCATCCGCACTGGGCCCCCGAAAAGGCGTGAGATGGACCAGCGCGGCCTGGCACCGGTCCATCAGCTCCCGGTTGGCGTTGAAAATGCGACGCCCCATCTCCCGTGGCGTCAGCCCCTCCAGATCCAGCTCGGCATCCAGCGGAAAACGGCCCTGCAGGCCATCCGCCTGTAAACGCTCGCACTTACGCTGGCCGATGGCCCGAGCATCGGCCAGAAACACGTCGGGACCGGCAAGATAGACCTGCATGGTTCGTTCCTTTGCAATGGGGGGTGTTGCGATAGCGTACTACGGGAGCTTCCGCCGAGGCGAACAGACGCAGGAGCGTCACTTTTTTTGACGCTGGCTTCAGCCCGCCACCTGACCCCTGATGACAACTCACTGGAAAGCCGATGTTTTTGTGTTTCCGGAATGCCATTTGCGATTTGAACAGGACAGGGTGATTTGCAAAACGTTGTGTACGGACAGACACAACAGCACAAACGCCTCGTATAGTCGCAGGTAAGACGCATGACCGGCCGCAGGCGCGCCGGGCTGTTGACGCCTGAACAGATTTTGGAGGAGGAAACATGGAACCGGTTCAATCCCTTGCCAAGATAATCCTGGTCTTTGGTCTCTTTCTGGGCGCATCCGCCTGGATCGGTCAGACCGGCGCCCCGGAAACATCCCTGCAGGTTACCACCCTGGACATGCCCAGCTGGTGATCAGCCCCGCGATCACGGTGACCGCCGGAAACAGCCGCTTCAACTGGTGGTTCCCTGTTTCACCGTGCGCCAGGTCCAGGATTCCGGTCTGGCGTATAAAGCTTCCGGCGCGTTCGTAACGGGCACCTGAGCCTGCACGAAACGTCCCAGCCGGCGCAACGCCAGCCTGGCCTCCGGCAACACCGAAGAGGCAAAGTGCCAGACGTGGAACATGTCCGGCCAGACCTCCAGATCAATCTTTCCGCCCGCCTTGTGGACCTTGCTTGCGAACGCACGGCATTCCGGCAACAGGATCTCGTCGCTACCCACCTGAATCAGCATGGGCGGCAACCGCTCCAGGGTGCCGTGCAGGGGTGAGATGGTGGGCGAGGACGGGTCCGCGGAACCGGCGTACTGGCGGGCAAACAAGCGGATGCGTTCAGCGGTGATCAGGGGGTCGCGATGGGCCTGGTTCCAGGTCGACGACAGGGAACAGGTGACATCGAGCCAGGGGGAGAGCCCCAGCACCGCCGCCGGCGTCGGCAGACCGTCGTCCCGCAGCCGCAGGGCCAGCGCCATGGCGAGACCGCCACCGGCCGAATCGCCCGCCAGGACAATGCGATCCGGCGGCACCCGGTGATCCAGCAGGTAACGGTAGGTCAGTTCGGCATCGTCCAGGGCCGCCGGATAGGGCCATTCCGGGGCCAGACGATAGTCGGGCATGAGCACCTGGGCCCGGGCGTAACGGGCCAGACTGCCTGCCAGCGCCAGATGGGTGCGGGGGGAGCCCAGCACATAACCGCCGCCATGCAGATAGATGATGACCCGCGAGTCGCAGGCCTGCTCATCCGCCAGCCAGTAGGCCTGGATATCCCCCAGTTGCAGGCTGTCCACCTGACAACCCGGCGGCAGCCGGACCACAGCGGGCGACAACGAGGTAAAAAAGCGATAAGCCCCCACACGGTTGGGGACCAGTCGTATCCCCCAACGGATAAGATGCTTGAGAGTTTGAACACGCGTCATCCACGCACTCCCTTCCAAAACCAGGGACTGCCGCTTCCGTATAGGCCGTTGGTGCGAGCATTCGGCCAGTGACCCGGTCACTGACCACTTGCGCAATCCATTGCTGCAGGTTTTTCTCTATGTTTAGGTGAAATTCTAATCTTTCGCAACTGTACAATGATTAACCGCTATTTACAGGGATGTAACAAAAAGGGGAAGCTCTTCTGAAATCACGGCAACGGGGCTGTGTTATCTTTATGTTGAGATGAATAAAAAAGAAGCAATGGTCTGCATAGCCACCATGCTGTTTGCAGTAGTAACGCGGCGGATCCAGGATGGCCTTGAAACGAACCAAGCGTGATAAACCCAAGACGCCCCGCCCCCTGGTCGTGGGCAAGACGTTACGTCAGGTGCAGATCTCCGTGGACGCCCTGCGCGAAGGCATGCACGTGGTGCAGCTCGATCGCCCGTGGACCGAAGTGCCCGTCCTGTTTCAGCAGTTCACCATCGATAGCGATGCCCAATTGCATACGCTGCGCCATTACTGTCACTGGGTCTGGGTGGACGTGGACAGCTCCCACTGCGACGCCGACTGGGGCCGCCTCCAACTGGAACTGCACAAGCCCATCAAGCCACTGCCCGAGGAACGCCCGCTGGTGGAAGAGCTGCCCCGGGCGAGAGCGGCCCACACCAAGGCCCAGGGTTACATCGATCAGCTGGTGGACCAGATCCGCAGCGAGCAGTCCCCCAATGTCGAGGACGCTCGACCCGTGGTGCAGGAGTGCGTCAGCAGCATCCTCGCCAACCCCAATGCCATGTTCTGGCTGGGCCGTATCCGCCACGAAGATGCCTACACCGCCGAGCACTGTGTGCGGGTCGCCATCCTGGCGATTGCCTTCGGCCGTAGCCTGGAGCTGGAGCAGCCCGACCTGGTGACCCTGGGTCTCTGCGGCCTGCTGCACGATATCGGCAAGCTGAAGGTGCCGGATGCCATCCTCAACAAGCCCGCCAGCCTGGACGCTGAGGAAATGGCCGTTATGAAACGGCACACCGAGTACGGCCATGGCCTGTTGAGCGAACACCACCAGCTTGAACCCATTGTGCGGGATGCCGCCCTGTCCCATCACGAGCGCATCGACGGCACCGGCTACCCCAATGCGGTGCCGGAATGGCGAATCAGCCGTTTCTCCCGCATCATCTCCATCGTCGACGCCTTCGACGCCATGACCAGCGACCGTTGCTACCGCGCAGGCTGTTCGACCTCCGAGGCCCTGCGCTTGCTCTACCGCTATCGCGGCCAGCAGTTCGATGCCGAACTGGTGGAGCACTTCATCCGCATGATCGGCGTCTATCCGCCGGGCAGCCTGGTGGAGCTCAATACCGGGGAAGTCGCCCTAGTGCTGGCCACCAACCCCAACATGAAACTGACCCCCCGGGTGGAAGTGGTGCTGGACGGCGACAAACGCCCCTGCGAGAGCCGAATGCTGGATCTCTCACAACACCCCCGCACTGAAGACGGCCAGACCTACGCGATCAAGCAGCCCCTGCCCGATGGCGCCTACGGCTTCACGCTGCAGCAACGGATCGAACAGCAGATCAAGGGGATGCAACGCCGCTCTGCCGGATAAGCAGCGCGACCAAAGCCGCATTTTGCCGCCGTCTCAGATCGGTTATCCTCACCTCCATGCTGCTTGAACACCTTGCCTTTGCCCTCGGGATCGTCGCCCCGATTTTCCTCGTACTGGTGGTGGGTATTGTCCTGCGCCGCCAGGGCGTAATCGACGAAGCCTTTATCAATACCGCCTCACGGCTGGTGTTCAACCTGGCCCTGCCCGCGCTCATCTTCGTCAACCTCGCCGGCCTGGAGCTCAGCGATGTGGTGGAGCCCGCTCAGCTGCTTCTGGCTCTGGCAGTGACGGTGATCGGTTTCGTGATTCTCTGGCACCTCAGTGGCGCCTTCATTCCCGAACCGGAAAACCGTGGCACCTTTGTGCAGGGGGCCTTTCGCGGCAATCTGGGCATCGTCGGCATCGCGTTATGCGCCAACCTCTATGGTCAGGCGGGTCTGGCCATGGGCTCGATGCTGCTGGCGGTGCTCACTCTGGCCTACAACCTGCTGTCAATCTACGCGCTGTCGGCCGGCCGCGGTTCCGGCGCCCAGGCCTGGCTCTCCATGCTGCGTGGGATTATTCGCAACCCGCTGATTCTCAGCATCCTCGCGGGGGTGAGTGTGGCCGCGCTGGGCTGGCAACTCCCGGCCATTCTCACCAAGAGCCTGGACTATTTCGCGGCCATGACCCTGCCCCTGGCCCTGCTCTGTGTTGGCGCCACCATCACCCTGGGTGCCCTGCGCCACAGCTCGCGGCTCACCCTCTGGGCCGTCCTGCTCAAACTGGTGATTCTACCGGGGGCCTACACCGGCGCCGCGCTGGCCTGGGGCTTTCAGGGTCCGGCCCTGGGAACCCTGTTCGCCATGTTCGCCGCCCCCACGGCCACCGTCAGCTACATCATGGCCCGGGCCATGGGCGGCAATGCCGATCTGGCCGCCAACCTGGTCGCCCTGACGACCCTTTTTTCACCCCTCTCCCTGAGCCTTGGCCTGAGCCTGCTCAGCGCCCTACAACTCCTCTAGCGGCGACGGCACCTGTCAGATCTGTCATTGCCGACGGCCGGAATCGGCACTTAAACTGCTGCCATGGGAGATCGTTCGGCACTATGATGGTTGGATGAACCAGGCTTCGTAATCTTTCCGTAATATATTACTGAGCCCGACCACCCCAAACAGCGAGAGGGAACCGCTGAATGCGCCAGCTTATTGCCTCGTGCCAGCGACTGTTCCTGGCCCAATGGGTACCATGGGGCGTGTTTGTCCTGTTTGCCCTTGCCAGCCTGGTGCTCTGGTCCAAGGCCCGGGCCCTGGACGAGGCCCGCATTCAGGAGACGTTGCGCAGCGAAGCCCGTATGGTCAGCCGGGAAGTGGCCACCGAGCTGCAACACACCATTGCCAGCCTGCAGCGTATGGCCCGACGCCAGCAGCTGTTGCCAAACATGACCGAGGCGATCTGGCGGGCGGACGCCCGTGAACACCTGCGCCATTTCCCCGCGTACCAATCACTGCAGCGGGTCGACCGTGATTTTCATATCCGCTGGGTGGTCCCGGTCCAGGGTAATGAAAGCCTGCCGGGCACGGCCATCGCCGGTACGGGCCCCGAAAAGCGGCTCCTGGAGCAGGCCGCCGAAAGAGGCGAGACGCTCTACTCCGGCTTCACCGACCTGCCCTCCGGCCATCCCGGCCTGATCATTTATGTGCCGGTGGGCCAGGCCGCGGAATTTCAGGGCCTGGTGGTTGCACGTCTGCGCCTGCAACCCTTCATGACCCACCTGTTCCCCACTGCCCTTTCCGACCACCTGGCCATCAACCTGTTTGAGGACGGACGGGACGGCCATACCCGTTTCCCGCCGGAAGGCACGCTGGCGGCCCTCAGCGCGACCATGCCCTTGCCCGTCAGCGGTCTGGACTGGCAGATCCGGGTACGCCCCACCCGGGCGTGGCTGGAACAGCAGCGGGCGCCCTGGCCCTGGATTCTGTTCTCGGCGGTGCTGGTGACCGGGCTGCTCTTCAGTCTGCTGGTGCGGCTGATTCAGGGGATCCTGCGTCACAGTCAGGAGCTGGAGAAGGCACGGCAGGACTTGCGGGCGGAAATCGATCAGCGGCTGCATGTGGAGCAAAGCCTGGAGATCATGGCCACCATTGACGAGCTGACCGGGCTGGCCAATCGGCGCTTTTTTATGGAAGACCTCGGCCACGCCCTGCACCAGCGCCTGCGGGCAGGCAAGAAACTGGCGCTGATCCAGCTCGACCTGGACCGTTTCCAGGTGATCAACGACAGCCTGGGCCACAAGATCGGCGATGAACTGCTGGTGCGGGTTGCCCAGCGCCTCAATACCCTGAGCGGGCGGGGTGTCACCGTGGCCCATGCCAGCGGGGACGAGTTCATGCTCTATCAGGAGAACCTCGATGACGTGGACGACGTCATCGCCCTGCTGCACCGGATTCAACGCTGTTTTGACGACCCGTTCCAGATTCAGGACCAGGCCCACCACATCACCGCAAGCCTGGGCGTCGCCCTGGCCCCGGAAAGCGGCCGTGATGCCGAGACCCTGCTGCGCAACGCCGATGCCGCTCTGTTCCTGGTCAAACAGAGCGGCCGCAACAACTACCGTTTCTACACCGACGGCATGCATCGGCAGGCTCTGGAACGGCTGGACCTGGACAAGGACCTGCGCCGGGCTTTGGCCGAGGAGCAATTCGTCCTGTTCTTCCAGCCCCAGCTCGATCTGCACAACAACGCCATTCACAGTGTCGAAGCGCTTATCCGTTGGCAGCATCCCCGGCGCGGCCTGGTCGCTCCGGGCCAGTTCATACCGGTGGCGGAGGAAACCGGCCTGATATCGGCCATCGGCCGCTGGGTGCTAAAGGAAGCCTGCTCCCAGCTGGCGCGCTGGCAGGGTACGCCCTACGAGCATATCCGCATTGCCGTCAACCTCTCCGGCGAAGAGCTCGGTGATGCCACCCTGGTGGACTACATCGAGAGCACCCTGGCCTATTACGGGGTGGCCCCCGAGCGGCTGGAGCTGGAGCTGACCGAGGAGATCTTCATCGATAACATCGAGCAAAATCTGGAACTGCTCAACCGCCTGCACAGCAACGGTATCCATCTGGCCATCGACGATTTCGGCGTGGGTTACTCCTCACTGGCCTACCTGCGCAATTTCCCGGTGGACCTGCTCAAGATCGACCGTTCCTTCATCAGTTACGTCACCCAACGCCACGACGACGCCGTCATCACCCGGGCGGTGATCAACCTGGCCCATAACATGGACGTGCGGGTGGCGGCGGAAGGGATCGAGAACCAGGAGCAGCTGGATTTCCTGCGCCATCACCAGTGCGATCTGGCGCAGGGCTTCTTCATTGGCAAGCCCATGCCGGCGGAGGATTTCGAACGCCTGCTGCGTCAGCCACAGGTGACAATCGACTCGCCTGAAATGGGCTAGCCCGCATTTCTCACCAAGGCCGATCACCATGACGAAAAAGCGAAGCAAGATCAATGTGCTACGGAAGACATTAGTGAATATTTGAACCCTTGGTTAGAAATGCGGGCTAGTTGGCCAGCCCTTCGAAATCGGTCTGGGTCGCCTGGCCCGCAGTGACCGTGATCGAGCGGGGGCTGGAGAACGTCAGGTCATCCGCCTGCCCCGGCTCGTCCACATCACAGGTGTAGGCGAGCGTGTAATCACCGGCCGGCAGGTGGTAGCCGGCGTAGTAATAGCCAAAGCTGCCCACATCGGGGCTGTCGTCTCCTGCCAGCCTGACCGGTGCCACGCTGAAGGGTTCGCTGTCGGTCCCCAGCTCACCCAGGGTGGCCGCCTGCCCGGCGTATATGTACAGGGCACCCGCGTAGTCGGGGTCGCCGCTGGAATCGCAACCCTCGTGCTGCGGCTCAAACGCCGCCACATCGACGCCCCCGAACACCCGCCCCGCATCGGCTTTCGCCACCAGGCGCAGATCGGGCCTGAGCTGATAGCCGCCGGAACCGTCGGACAGCAGCGACTTGCGCACGTCGAAATCCAGGATGAAGGTCACGTCGCCATTCGCGGGCACCGTAAAGGGCTGGTTGGCCTTGAGGTAGATCTCATCGGGCACGTTCAGGGTGTACTCGTTGTTGTCCTGCATCACCAGTTTTGGGGGTTGCTCGCGATCCAGGACCAGGCGTACCCAGTCATACCCGCCCGTCGGCAGGTCCAGATTGGAGATCAACGCTTCGGTCTTGCCGCCCTGGAGCTCGAGCAGATCAATGGCCTTGATGGGCTCGATGGACTGGTTGAGGGTGCCCTGGCCCTGGGGCTGCAGGAAAAGGCCACTGACGTAGATGGTCAGGGACTTGGCCGAATCCACAGGCGCGTCCGCAAGTTCAATCGTCACCCCCTCCTGGGACGGTCCATCCTGGCCTCCGCCACTGTTACCGCCGCCAGAACAGGCGGCCAGCAGTGAAACGACCGTCAGGGCCGACAGGGCTTGAATGAAACGGGGCAGCATTGCCATACAGACTCCTTGGCTGTGGATCATGAAGAGCGCAAGGATACCAAGCCTGCCACGCCCGCAGCACGGCAAAGGTCGCAATCTCGCCTTAAAAAAATGCCTGAAACCCTTGACCTTTGAGTGGCTCAAAGGTTTTAAAGTGAGTCAAAGGATAGAAAACCGGAGGGCACAGGCCCATGAAAGTGAGCGAGATCGCCCGCGGCGCCGGGGTCAATCCGGAAACGGTCCGGTATTACTCCCGGGAAGGGTTACTCAACCCCCGTCGCAACCCGAACAACGGCTACCAGATCTACGACGAGGAAGACCTGCGCCGCCTGCGCTTCGCCCGCAAGGCCCGCCAATTGGGATTCGGCCTGTCCGAAATCCGCAACATTCTCAACGAGGCGGACGAGCATCACTCCCCTTGCCCGATGGTCCGTGAACTGTTCGAGCAACGCCTGGCGGACGTCGAGTCGCAGATCGCCGAACTGGCCGCCCTGCGCGACCGCATGCGCGATGCCATGGAGGCCTGGCGCGAGATGCCCGACGGCTCGCCGGACGGCCACACCATCTGCCGCCTGATCGAACACTGGGACGATAACCCCAAGGAGCAATGTCATGGTTGATTCTGCAACGGTCACCGAACCCGCGACCGTGCAACTGGCGATCAGTGGCGCCAGTTGCCAGGGCTGCGTCAAGAAGATCAAACAGGCACTGGAGCCGCTGGAGGGTGTGGAAACGGTCGAGGTGGACCTGGACCGCCAGCGCGTGACCATCGAGGGTGACATCGATCCGCAGACCGCCGCCAACACCGTCACCCAGACCGGCTACGAGGCCACCGTGCTCGATCCCAAAGCCGAGGCGCCCCCCCGCTTCGAGCTGGCCATCTCCGGTGCTAGTTGCCAGGGCTGTGTCAAGAAGATCAAGCAGGCGCTGGAGCCGCTGGACGGCGTGGCTGCCGTCGAGGTGGACCTGGACCGTCAACGTGTCACCATCGATGGCAGCATCAATCCCCAAACCGCCGCCGACACCATTACCGACGTCGGTTATGACGCCTCTGTCCTCGACCGCGCGGACGACACCCCACCCCACTTCGAGCTGACCATTTCCGGCGCCAGCTGTCAGGGCTGCGTCAAAAAAATCAGGCAGGCGCTGGAATCCCAGGATGGCGTAACGGCTGTCAACGTGGACCTGGAGCGCCAGCGCGTCTCCATCGACGGCACCATCGATCCCGAGCGGGCTGCCGAGACGGTCACCAATGCCGGCTATGACGCCCGCCCTTTGGACCCCAACGAACCGGAGTCCGCCGAGGCCGCGGCGCCGGCCAGCGAGGAAGAAAGCACACCGGCGGAGCCCGAGCCACCTGCGGAAGAGCACGGCGGTAGCGTGCAACTCTCCATCACCGGCGCCAAGTGCGCCTCCTGCGTGCAGAGTATCGAGCAGGCCCTGCGCGGCGTGCCCGGCGTGAAGCAGGCCAGCATGAACTTCGCCGACCGCACCGCCCAGGTGGAAGGTGACGTGGACCCGCAGACCCTGGTCAAGGCGGTGGAGGATGCCGGCTACGGCGCCGCTCCGCTGGAAGACGAGGACCTCGACGACGAGGCCAAGGAGGCCGCGGATCAGGCCCATTACCGCAAACTGCTGCGGGATATGGCCATCGGCCTGGTCGTGGGGGTCCCGCTGATGCTCTGGGGCCTGCTTGGCGGCACCATGACGGTGGTGCCGGGCACCCTCAACCAGGCCCTGTGGCTGGGCGTGGGCGCCATCACCCTGGGGGTGCTGGCCTTCGCCGGCAAGCACTTCTTCGTGGGGGCCTGGAAGGCCTTCACCCACCACAACGCCAACATGGACACCCTGATCGCCGTGGGCACCGGCACCGCCTGGCTTTATTCCATGGTGGTGGTGGCCGCCCCCGGCCTGCTGCCGGAAATGGCCCGGCATGTGTATTTTGAAGCCTCGGCCATGATCATCGGTCTGATCAACCTCGGCCAGGCCCTGGAGATCCGAGCCCGGGGCAAGACCTCCCAGGCCATTCGCCGCCTGCTGGATCTGCGGGCCAAGACCGCACGGGTGATTCGCGATGGCCGCGAGGACGACATCCCGGTGGAAGAGGTGCAGAAAGGCGACCACATCCGCGTGCGGCCGGGTGAGAAGATCGCGGTGGACGGCGAAGTGCTCGAAGGCAGCAGCCGCATCGACGAGTCCATGCTCACCGGGGAACCGATGCCGGTGGCCAAGGGCGAAGGCGACACGGTGTCCGCCGGCACCCTCAACAAGAGCGGCACCCTGATCTACAGCGCCACCCGGGTGGGCAAGGATACCGCCCTGTCCCAGATCATCCAGATGGTCAAGAAGGCCCAGGGCGCCAAGCCCCGCATCGGCCGCCTGGCGGATTCCATCTCGGCGGTGTTCGTGCCCACCATCATGATCATCGCCGTGATCGCCGCGCTGGTCTGGTACAACTTCGGCCCGGCACCGCAGATCTCCCACATGATGGTGGCGGCCACCACCGTGCTCATCATCGCCTGCCCCTGTGCCTTGGGCCTGGCCACGCCGATGTCGGTCATGGTGGGCGTGGGCAAGGCTGCCGAGAACGGCGTCCTGATCCGCCAGGGCGAGGCCCTGCAGACCGCCAGCAAGCTCGACACCATCGTGCTGGACAAGACCGGCACCATTACCGAAGGCCATCCGGCCGTGACCGAGATCGCCGTGGCCGAGGGGGAATCCGAAGACGAGGTGCTGCGCCTGGCCGCCAGCGTCGAGTCACCCTCGGAGCACCCGCTGGCCGAGGCGGTGGTTGCGGCGGCGCAGGAAAAGCACCTGGAACCCGGCAAAGTCAGCGACTTTGAGGCTCTCAACGGCAAGGGTGTGCAGGCCCGCCTGGACGACAAGACCCTGCGGCTGGGCAACCGGCCCTGGCTGCAGGCCCAGGGCATCCAGACCGAGGCGCTGAAAGAGGCCGCCGAGCGTATCGCCTCCAACGGCGGCACCCCTCTGTTCCTGGCATCCGACGACCGGTTGCTGGGGGTGATCGGGGTATCCGATCGCATCAAGGAAGACTCGCCCGCCGCCATCCGCCGCCTGCATGATCGAGGTCTGCGGGTGGTCATGCTGACCGGCGACATCCAGGCGGCCGCCGAGGCCATCGCCCATCAGGTGGGGGTGGATGAGGTGCATGCCGAAGTGCTGCCGGAGGACAAGGCCCGCATCGTGCGCGAACTGCGTCAGAAGGGGCGCAAGGTGGGCATGGTTGGCGACGGCATCAACGACGCCCCGGCCCTGGCCGAGTCGGATGTTGGCTTTGCCATCGGGACCGGCACTGACGTCGCCATCGAGAGCGCCGCCATCACCCTGATGCGTGGCTCGCTGCACGGCGTGGCAGACGCCATTGCCGTCTCTGAGGCCACCCTGGGCAACATCAAGCAGAACCTGTTTGGCGCCTTCGTCTACAACAGCCTGGGGGTTCCGGTGGCCGCCGGCGTGCTCTACCCGGTCTGGGGCCTGCTGCTCAGCCCGGTGATTGCCGGCGCCGCCATGTCCCTGTCCTCAGTTACCGTGGTGACCAACGCCAATCGACTGCGTTTCTTCAAGCCGCAAAAAGGGAAACAATCATGATCTGGATCGTGAATGGCATCGGCCTGGCCCTGATAGTCTTTATTGTCTGGTGGTTCTGGCTGTGGAAACCCAAGAGCACCCAGGCCGCCGGCGGCGCCGTCGATATCACCGTGAACGACGGCGTCTACGACCCCGGCTACATTGAAACCAAAGCCGGCGAGACGCTTACCCTGCGTTTTCTGCGCAAGGACCCGAGCCCCTGCGCCGAGCAGGTGATTTTCCACGACCTGGATGTGAGCGAGACGCTGCCGGTGGACAAGCCAAAGTCGATCTCGCTGACACCGAAGACGCCGGGGACTTATCGGTTTAGCTGTCAGATGAATATGTATCAAGGCACGCTAAAGGTGACCTAGTCATATATCCCCTCTCCCCTGGTGGGAGAGGGCCAGGGAGAGGGGGAGGCGCCGGCAGGCGCCCGAAATTGAATCAAGAAACACCATCGAGGCTTTCGCCTCGGCCCCCTCTCCCCAACCCCTCTCCCACGAGGGGAGAGGGGCTCATGGCCACGTGACATCAGATAGCCTCTTACGCTCGACGCTTTAACTGGAGAACCAACCATGCTCAAAAAACTCACCCTGGCTGCCATCACCGCCACCTTCTCCCTGGGCGCCTTCGCCCAGTCCCCCATCACCGTCTACAAAACCCCCTGGTGCGGCTGTTGCGAGGGCTGGATCACCCACCTGCGCGAAAACGGCTTCGAGCCCGAGGTACACGATACCCAGACCATTAACAGCATCAAGGAAAAAGTCGGCCTGACCCGTAATCTGGCCAGCTGCCACACCGCCTTTATCGGCGACTACGTGATCGAAGGGCATGTTCCGGCCAGGGACATTCAGCGCCTGCTGGAAGAGAAGCCCGAGGCGAAAGGGCTGGCGGTGCCGGGCATGCCGATGGGGTCACCGGGAATGGAAGGCCCGCGCAGTGACCGTTACGCCGTGCTGCTATTCAACGAGGCGGGCCAGACACGGGTGTTCGCCACTTACGACTGATCCTCTGACGCCGGCCCTTCCTGGGTGGCAGGTTGGCCGCTGGCCTCGGCCGACAGCGGCGTCTGGCATAGACGACACTCGTCCGGGTCGGTGGCCGTGCCTTCCACGTAGCGCACGCGGTGGCGCGCCTTGCCGCGGTTGGTAGAGACGCGGTAGGTGGTCGGTTCGGGTTGGGTGTTGCTGTTAGGCATTTGGAATCTCGCCTTTGAGGTTGGGGTTATCTGTCGTACGTCTGACGTCAGACACTCAAATACTAACTCCCACTCAGACCCCACCCATTATCAAACGTTCACTGACTCCAGGTCTTGTACTCCCGCGGCGTAATCTCCCGATCCCGATCCGCGTCGAGGCGCTCGATGATGATGGCCGGGCGTGCGTTCAGGCCCATCTCTTCCACCCGCTTCTCGCCCAGGCACTTGGACAGCGCATCCAGCTCATGCTCGGTGAGCAGGTTGTTGCCGTCCTTGTCGAGACAGTCGAAGTCTTTCTGCTGCTGTCCACTGAGTGGATTGCTTTCCACCGCCTCGATATCGGGCTTGTAGCGGTACTTGTCCAGGTTGTCCTCCTGGGCCAGCGCGGTGCTGACCAGGCTGCAACATCCCAGCACGATAGCCAGCACGGCCTTGAAACGCGGCATACTTGATGTCCTCCTCGCAAACTCGGCCGGGAATCGCCCGGCGATTGCGCAAATTGCACCGATTCGCACCGGTAAAGTCAAATGGCTTTCGACAGCGGCAGGCGCACAGTGACCATCAGTCCGGTCTGGCCATCCGGTCGGTCATCCAGTCCCAGTTCGCCCTTGTGCAGCTCGACGATGCGCTTGACGATCGCCAGCCCCAGGCCGGCGCCCGCGCCCGCGCCCCGACGCTGGTCCAGACGGCTGAAACGCTCCAGCGCCCGCTGTCGCTGTGGCAGCGGAATGCCCGGGCCGGCATCGGTAACCGTGAGCAGTACGCTGTCCTCCTCGCGCCGGATCGAAACGGTGACCGTGGTACCGGCGGGACTGTACTGGATGGCGTTGTTGACCAGATTCCGTATCAATGTGGTCATCAGGTGCGGATTGCAAGGGACCGGTGGCAATCCCGGTTCCGTATCCAGGGCCGGCTCCACATCATGCTTGAGGGCAAACGGCACCAGATCCGCCAGCGCCTGGGAGGCGAGGCTCTCCAGGTTGCACAGGTCCAGTTCCACCGGCTGCTCCGGGTCGACCCGGCTCAGCACCAGCATCTGCTCAACCAGATGCACCATGCGGTCCACCGCCTGGAACAGGTTGCTGTAGCGTTCGGGGTCGGTACCGGCCTGGCGCTCCAGATTCAGCCGCAATGCAGCCAGGGGGGTACGCAGTTCGTGGGCGGCGTCGGCGGTGAACTGTCGCTCGTGCTCCAGCGCCTCCTGCAAGCGGAACAGCAGGCCGTTGACGGCCCGCACCAGCCCGCGCACTTCCTGGGGGGACTCGGACTCGTCCAGGGCGTGAATGGCTTCCGGAGCCATGCGCCGGATCGGCCGCTCCAGTCGTGCCAGCGGGCGGAAGCCCCAGTAGATGGCAGCCCAGATAAACAGCAGCACCAGCGGGATGGCCATCAGCAGGGGCGCCACGTTGCCCAGCGCCAGCTCTTCCGCCAGCTCGCCGCGGATATCGCCACGCTGACCGGCCCGGATCCAGTAACCGGTTTCCGGGTCGCGTAAGGTAAAGACGCGCCAGGCATGCTCCCGGCGGGGCGCGGAAATCCAGGCGTAGCCCGGCTCCAGCGGGGCGGCGACAATGTGGCTGGCGGGACCTTCCACCAGCGGCTTGCCCTGTGGCGACCAGACCTGGAAGGCGATCTTCTTCTCGTACTTGTGCCCCACGCCGCCGGGCAGGATCTCTTCATCCTCGCCGTTATCGATCACGCCCTGCGGCAGCTGCAGGGTCTCCCGCAGCCGGTCGAGTGCATCGGCCTGCACCAGATCCCGCACCAGGCCCTGCATCACCCGGGTCATCTCCGCCAGTTCGGCATCGAAGACCTCCTCCAGTTCGTGACTGCTTTCCCAATAGCTCCAGGCGGCGGCCACCACGGCCACCAGAAGTACGGACGAGAGCACCAGGATGGTGATGGTTCGACGAATCGACATGAATGCGCAAAGACCTATTCGGAAACGACCAGGCCCGAAGCATCCAGCATGTAGCCCACGCCCCGCAAGGTGCGAATGGCGGATTTACCGAGTTTTTTGCGCAGATTGTGAATATGCACTTCCAGGGCATTGCTCTCCACGCCCTGGTTCCAGCCGTAAAGCTGGTCTTCCAGCTGGGAGCGGGTGGCCACCTGGCCCATGTGGCTCATCAGGTAGTGCAGGATCTGGAACTCCATGCGCGAGAGGGTCAGGGACTCGCCCTCCAGGGTGACCGCGTGACTGGCGGTGTCGAGGCTGAGGGGGCCGATGTCCAGGGCGGTGGAGGCGTGACCACCGGCGCGGCGGGTCACCGCACGGATACGGGCCAGCAGCTCGGCCATGGAAAAGGGTTTGGAGAGGTAGTCGTCGGCGCCGGCGTCCAGCCCCTGCAGGCGTTCGTCCAGCTCGGCCCGGGCCGTGAGGATGATGACCGGGGTGGCAATCCCCTGGCGACGGATGTCGCGCAGCACCTCCAGGCCATCACGGCCCGGCAGGGTGAGATCGAGGATGACGGCATCGAACTGGTTGTAGCGAATGGCCTGCTGGGCCTGCTCCCCGTCATCCACCCAGTCCACGGTCATCTGCTGCTCACGCAGCATGTCGACCATGGTTTCGGCCAGAGGGTGGTCATCTTCAACTAACAAAAGGCGCATGGGCAGTCCTCACGACTCCGGCAAGATCAAAACGGAAAGTATGCTCCGTTTTCCTTAAGAATCACTTAAGCATAGCGGGTATTCAAAAACCGCCTTCTCGATGGCTGCAACACGCCCGCTACAGGCCTGAACAATCTGTAACACCAAATTCGAGAACCGCGCCCGCTGTCTTAAGTTTTCACTAAGACTCGCCCCCTAGGCTGGAAACCATTGTGATCAGGAGAACCGCGATGACAGGTACAGCCAACACCCTCCAATTCGATCCACAGCGTGAATCCGCGCCCCGGCGCGTCATGACCTTCGAACGGGGCGATACCCCCTATGAGGTGACGCTGCATCGGCCCAACGACCCCGGCCGACAGAAGATCGAAGCCTTCATACGAACGCGGTTCTATGCGGTCTATGGCGCGCGGCCGGAAATCGCCATGCCGCTGCTGGTGGCCATCAGCGATGCCTCGGGCACGCTACAGGCGGCGGTCGGCCTGCGCCCGGCCAAGGGCTCGGAGCTGTTCCTGGAGCAGTACTGCGACCGGCCGATCGAGAGCCACCTGGCCGATCAGGTGGGGTTCACCGTACCGCGCCACGACATCATGGAAATCGGCCATCTCGCCAGCATCGAGAACGGGCTTGGCCGTGCCCTTTTTGTTGTTCTCACGGAACTGCTGCACCGCTGGCAATGGCGCTGGATTGTCTGCACCGGTACCCGCCATGTGCGCAACAGTTTCCAGCGTCTGCGGCTGGCCACCGTCAACCTCGGCGAAGCCGATCCCAACCGGCTGCCCAACGGCACCCGTGGCTGGGGCTCCTACTACGACCACACGCCACAGGTTCTGGCCGCGCCGGTCGATGAAGCCCACCATCGCCTGCAGAAGGCCGGGGCGCAGGACATGCTTTTTCCGGTAACCGGCAGCGAGGTTTTTCATGACCAGCGTGCTTGATCAGCTGCAAACCCACGCCCGCCTGCAGCCCGACGCCATCGCCCTTGAAGGCATGAAAACGCGTCTGAGCTACGCGCAGTTGCATGCGCGCATGTCCGATCTGGCCTACCGGCTGGGTGAGGCCGGCGTACGCCGCGTGGGACTGATTGGCGACAACAGCCCGGCCTGGATCGTCGCGGATCTGGCCCTGTGGCAGGCGGGCCTGCTCAATGTGCCGGTGCCCCCGTTCTTTTCCGAACGCCAGATCGCGCACCTGATCGAAAGCGCCGGTCTCGATGCGCTGATTGGCGCTCCCGCCTTGCTCGAAACCCTTGCGCCGGGGCAAACCATCGAATCGCTGGACCAGGACCTGGGCCTGGCCCGGTTACCCGAACCCCGGTCACTGCCTCCCATCGATCCGGCGATCCGCAAGGTGACCTTCACCTCGGGCAGCAGCGGCACGCCCAAGGGTGTCTGCCTGACGACCGCCAATCTTGATAACACCGTGGACGGTCTCAACCAGGCCCTGTCCGACGTCACCCTGGACGACCACCTGTGCGTGCTGCCTCTGGCCACACTGCTGGAGAACGTCGCCGGGGTTTACCTGCCCCTGAGCCGGGGCGCCCGGGTGAGTGTGTTACCACTGGGCGAGCTCGGCCTGGGCGGCAGCTCCGGACTCGACCCCGCGCGGTTCCTCGACACCCTCAAGCGCCTGCAGCCGCATTCGCTCATTTTCATCCCGCAACTGCTCAAGGCGCTGGTGCAGGCCGCCGAAGCCGGCCAGACCCTGCCCGATTCCCTGCGTTTCGTGGCCGTGGGCGGTGGCAAGGTGGCGCCCTCCCTGCTGGAGGCTGCCCACCGCCATGGCTTGCCGGTCTATGAAGGCTACGGCCTGTCCGAATGCAGCTCCGTGGTGGCACTCAACACGCCGGGGGCCAATCGACCCGGCAAGGTGGGCCGGCCGCTGCCGCATCTGGAGGTCCGCGTGGCGGATAACGGTGAAATCCTGGTGCGCGGCAACACCATGGCCGGTTACCTCGGCGAGCCGCCGCTGGGTGAAGACTGGCTGCATACCGGGGACCTGGGCGAATTCGACAGCGACGGCTATCTCAGCATCAACGGTCGCCTGAAGAACTACTTCATCACCGCCTTCGGTCGCAACGTGCACCCGGAGTGGCTGGAAAGCGAATTCCAGGCCCACCCCGCCATTGCCCAGATCGCCGTGTTCGGGGACGACCTGCCGCAGCCGGTGGCCATCATCGTACCCAACGCCGGCTACCGCCGCTCCGATATCGAGGACGCCATTGATAGCATCAATGCGACCCTGCCGGACTATGCCCGCATCGGACGCCTGTTGCTGGCGCCCATGCCCTTTTCCGTCGCCAACGGCCTTGCCACCGCCAACGGGCGCATCGTGCGCCGGGCCGTTGAAGACCACTATCAAGCCTGGATCTATCCCGAAGCGGACATCCATTCCACATTGAACGCGTTACGCGAGGAGCAACCGTCATGAGTTTCTTCCAGACCCTGCAAACCGCCACCGAAAGCCAGCGCCAGCACGTTTTCCAGGCGCCGGCCATCGCCGCCATCCAGAACGGTGAATTCAGCAAAGAGGCCTACACCTACTTCCTGACCCAGGCCTACCACCACGTCAAGCACACCGTGCCGCTGATGATGGCCTGTGGCGGCCGCCTGCCGGAACGGCTGGAGAAGGTCCGCGAGGCCCTGGTGGAATACATTGAGGAGGAATACGGCCACCACGAGTGGATCCTCAACGACCTGGCCGCCTGCGGGGTGGACAAGGAGGCCGTGCGCAACGGCCAGCCGGACCTGCCCATCGAGCTGATGGTGTCGTTCCTCTACGACCAGATCCATCGCGGCAACCCCATGGCCTTCTTCGGCATGGTCCAGGTCCTGGAAGGCACCAGCATCGAGCTGGCGACCGATCTGGGCAAGCAGATCCAGGACAGCCTGCAGCTGCCCAACACCGCCTTCAGCTACCTGTATTCCCACGGCAATCTGGACCTGGAACACTTCAAGTTCTTCCAGAACCTGATGGACGACGTCACCGATCCGGACGACCAGGCCGCCATCATCCACAGCGCGCAGGTGGTCTACCGCCTGTATGGCGACATGCTGCACCAGATTCCGCTGAAGCAAACCACAGGAGAGAAAGCCCATGCCGCTGCATGACCAGACCTTCCTGTTTTTCGGCGCCAGTGGTGGCATCGGCCGTGCGCTGGTGCCGCGCCTGCTGCAGGAAGGCGTGCGCCTGATCCTGGCGGGCCGCAACCCGGCCAAGCTGGAGCAACTGCGCCAGGAGCTGAGTGAAGGCACGGACCGCGTCAGTATCGTCCAGTGCGACCTGGGGGCGGACGACTGCGCCCAGCAGCTGGAACGGCTGGCCACGGAAAACCCCGAGGTGGACGGCATCGTGCACTGCGCCGGCCAGAACGATTTTGCCTCTATCGAGGCCCTGGCGCCCGAGGCCATCGACCGCATGCTGACGGTCAACCTGCGCAGCGCCCTGCTGCTGGCACATACCTTCGTGCCGCGCTTCCGCCAGCGCCAGAAGGGTCAGTTCGTGTTTGTCGGCTCCACCTTCGGCAGCATCGGATTCCCCGGCTACACCGCCTACTGCGCCAGCAAGTTCGGCCTGCGCGGATTTGCCGAGGCGCTGCGCCGGGAGCTCGCCGACACCCCCCTGCAGGTCCTCTACATGGCCCCCCGGGCCACGCTGACCGCCATGAACCCGGAGGCGGTCAACAACCTCAACAAGGCCCTGGGCAACCACATGGATCCGCCCGAGCAGGTGGCCGACGACATTGTCCGCGCCATGCGCGAGCAGCGCTCGCAAACCTTCATCGGCTGGCCGGAAAAGCTCTTTGTCCGCATCAACGGCATCCTGCCGCGCATCGTGGATCGCGCCCTGGGCAAGCAGTTGCCCACCATCAAACGGTTTCTGGAGGTCAAATCATGAGAAGGATGATTCTAGCGCTGGTCGTCGGTGGTCTGTGGTCGGTCGCTCTCGGCGCACAGGCCGGCGAGATGCAGGACCGCCTGCTGGAGATTCAGCATCAGTGGGCCCATATCAATTACGAAATGACAGACGACGACAAGAAAGTGGATGCCTTTGACGAACTGGCCGCCAAGGCCGACCAGCTGGCGCAGGACTACCCGCAGCAGGCCGAACCCCTGGCCTGGAAAGGCATCATCCTCAGCACCGAGGCCGGCGCCGCCGGGGGGCTGAGTGCCCTGGGGCTGGTGGACGATGCCCGCCAGGCGTTTGAAAAGTCCCTCGCCATCAATCCCGACGCCGCCGGCGGTTCCGCCCACACCTCCCTGGGCAGCCTGTACTACCAGGTGCCGGGCTGGCCGATCAGTTTCGGCGATGACGAGAAGGCCGAACAGCAGCTCAAGGCCGGCCTGGCTGTCGACCCGCAGAGCATCGACGGCAACTACTTCTACGCCGACTACCTCAAGGAACAGGACCAGTGCGACAAGGCCATGACCTATTTCCAGAAGGCCCTGGACGCTCCGGCCCGCCCCGAACGGCCGCTGGCGGACAAGGGTCGGCGGAAGGAGATCCGGGCCAAAATGGCGGAGTGCGAATAACTTTCGGAGTTCGGGCGGTCCGTCGGTCGTCGCAATTCAGGACAGGGTGTTGCTCAAGATCGCGGTGTGACGATGTGAAAAACTCGAACGTCACACTCCGTGTCCTTGATATTTTTTTGACAAATTCCTGACGTTCTCCTGACGGCCCGCCCCATAGACTGACCAGAACGAAATGGCCCGTTTCGTGGCGGTGGAAAGCCGTCACCCACCCGGTGGATGCCACCTTTCCGCCAGCGAAGCGCCCGGGCCGGTGGTCCTTCGCCCATACACCGCTGTCCCTCACACCGACTGGGAGCCCAATACAGGTATGTCAGAGTTCCTGCCCTTTTCACGTCCATCCATGGGCGATGAGGAAATCGCCGCCGTGACCGATGTGCTGCGTTCCGGCTGGATTACCACCGGCCCCAGGAACCAGGAGCTGGAAACGGCATTTTGCGAGACCCTGGGATGCCGGCACGCCATCGCCGTGTCATCCGCCACCGCCGGCATGCACGTGACCCTGATGGCCCTGGGTATCGGCCCCGGTGATGAGGTGATCACGCCCTCCCAGACCTGGGTCTCCACCGTCAACCTCATCTGCCTGCTGGGGGCCACCCCGGTGTTCGTGGATGTGGATCGCGACACTCTGATGACCGATGCCGATCGTATCGAGTCGGCGATTACGCCCCGCACCAAGGCGATCGTGCCGGTGCACTATGCTGGCGCTCCCATCGACCTGGATCCGATCGAAGCGCTTGCAGACAAGCACCGCCTGGCGCTGATCGAAGACGCCGCCCACGCCGCCGGCACCCACTACCGGGAACGGCCGATCGGTCAGCGGGGCACGGCGGTCTTTTCCTTCCACGCGATCAAGAACATGACATGTGCCGAAGGCGGCCTGGTAGTGACGGACGACGATGCCCTGGCCGAGCGTGTGCGCCGGCTCAAGTTCCACGGCCTCGGCGCCGACGCCTTCGACCGCGAGACCCAGGGACGCAAGCCCCAGGCGGAAGTGCTGGAGCCCGGTTTCAAGTACAACCTGGCGGACATCAACGCCGCCCTGGCCCTGGTGCAACTCCAACGCCTGCCCGCACTCAACGCCCGCCGCGCCGAGCTCGCCCGGCAGTACCGGGAAAGCCTGCAGGGCCTGCCGGTCTCGCCGCTCGCCCTGCCCGACTACCCCCACCAGCATGCCTGGCACCTCTTTATCGTGCGGGTGGACGCCGAGCAGGCCGGCATCGACCGGGACGGTTTCATGCAGGCGCTGAAGGAACGCCAGATCGGCACCGGCATCCATTTCCGCGCGGTACACACGCAAAAGTACTACCGCGAGCGCTTCCCCAACCTCGACCTGCCCCACACCGAGTGGAATTCACAGCGCCTGTGCACCCTGCCCCTGTTCCCGGACATGACCGCAGCGGATGTGGCACGGGTCGTTAACGCCATCAAAGAGATTCTGGACTGAATACGTGCTGATCGATCAAGCCATTCAACAGGTGTCCGTTGTTATCCCGGTCTTCAACGAGGAGGCCAGCCTGCCGGAGTTGCTGCAGCGGACCGAAGCCGCCTGCCAGCAACTCGACAAGGACTACGAGATCGTCCTGGTGGACGACGGCAGCCACGACCGCTCCATGGAACTGATGCTGGCAGCTTCCGAGCAGCCCGACAGCCATGTGGTGGCGGTGATCCTCAACCGCAACTACGGCCAGCACGCCGCCATCTTCGCCGGCTTCAGCGAAGCCCGGGGCGATCTGATCATCACCCTGGATGCCGACCTGCAGAATCCGCCGGAAGAAATCCCGCGCCTGGTGGCGACCGCCGAGGAAGGCTACGACGTGGTCGGCACGGTGCGCCAGAACCGTCAGGACACCCTCTTCCGCAGGCTGTCCTCCAGGCTCATCAACGGCGCGGTAAAAAAGGCCACCGGCGTCGCCATGACCGACTATGGCTGCATGCTGCGCGCCTACCGCCGGCCGATCATCGAGGCCATGCTGGCCTGTGAGGAGCGCAGCACCTTCATTCCCATCCTCGCCAACAGCTTTGCCCGGCACTTCATCGAAATCCCGGTGAACCACGCCGAACGCGAACACGGCGAGTCCAAGTACAGCTTCATGAAGCTGATCAACCTGATGTTCGACCTGGTCACCACCATGACCACCGCGCCCCTGCGCCTGTTGAGCATCCTCGGCACCCTGATTGCCGGCAGCGGCTTTCTGTTCGCCTTCTTCCTTCTGGTCATGCGCTTCTGGCTGGGCCGGGAATGGGCGGCGGAAGGGGTGTTCACCCTGTTCGCCATCCTTTTCATCTTCGTGGGATTCCAGTTCCTCGGCATGGGCCTGCTCGGTGAGTACCTCGGGCGCATGTACAACGATGTCCGCGCGCGTCCCCGCTACTTCGTGCAGAAGGTGGCTCGCAATCACATTCAGACCACGCAGGATCAAGAACCGTGAAAAACGTCGTCGTCTTTGCTTATCACGATATCGGTTGCACCGGCATCCGGGCCCTCCTGGAAGCCGACTTCAACATCCAGGCCGTGTTTACCCACGTCGACGACCCGGGTGAAAACCGTTTCTTCGACTCGGTCGCCCAGCTGTGTGCTGAACACGACCTGCCGATCCACGCCCCGGAGGACGTCAACCATCCGTTGTGGGTGGCGCGCATCCGCGAAATGCAGCCGGACTACATCTTCTCGTTCTACTACCGCGACCTGCTCAAACCGGAACTGCTGGACGCGGCCCGTGGTGGCGCCTTCAACCTGCACGGCTCGCTGCTGCCGGCCTACCGCGGCCGCGCGCCCGCCAACTGGGTGCTGGTCAACGGTGAGCGCGAGACCGGTGTAACCCTCCACCGGATGATTGAAAAGCCGGATGCGGGCGACATCGCCGGCCAGCGCAAGGTGACCATCTCCGGCGATGACACCGCCCTGACCCTCCACCGTAAGCTCAATACGGCGGCCGGCGAGCTACTGGCGGACCTGCTACCGGCCTTCCGCGAAGGCCAGGTCACTCTCACGCCCCAGGACGAAAGCCGCGCCAGCTACTACGGTCGGCGCACACCGGCCGATGGCGAGCTGCACTGGAACCGCCCGGCCCGGGAGCTGTACAACCTGGTACGGGCGGTCACCCAGCCCTATCCGGGCGCCTTCACCTTCGCCGGTGACCGCAAGATGGTCGTCTGGCAGGCCGCCATCATCGACGAACAGCATCACAGCACGCCCGGCACCATCCTGAGCGTTGATCCATTACGTGTGGTCTGCGGTGAGGGCGTACTGGAGATCCGCGCCGGCCAGAGCCAACAGGGCCTCTATGTCCGCGGTGCCCAACTGGCCCGGGAACAGGGGCTGGTGGAAGGCATGCGTCTGGGGCCCAAGGCATCGGCTCAGATCGGCCAGGGCCGGCGCAAGCGCATTCTGGTGCTGGGTATCAACGGCTTTATTGGCAACCACCTCACGGAGCGGCTGCTGGAAGACGGCGGCTACGAGATCTACGGCATGGACATGAGCTCCGATGCCATCAGCCGCTTCATCGGCAATCCCAACTTCCACTTTGTGGAGGGGGACATCAGCATCCACAGCGAGTGGATCGAGTACCACATCAAGAAGTGCGACATCGTTCTGCCGCTGGTGGCCATCGCCACGCCCATCGAGTACACCCGCAATCCGCTGCGGGTGTTCGAGCTGGACTTCGAGGAAAACCTCAAGATCGTGCGCTACTGCGTCAAGTACAACAAGCGCATCATTTTCCCGTCCACCTCCGAGGTGTACGGCATGTGTGACGATGAGCATTTCGACGAGGACCGCTCACGCCTGATCGTTGGCCCCATCAACAAGCAGCGCTGGATCTATTCCATCTCCAAGCAGCTGCTGGACCGGGTCATCTGGGCCTACGGCAAGAAAGAGGGCCTCAGCTTCACCCTGTTCCGTCCGTTCAACTGGATGGGCCCGCGCCTGGACAGCCTGGATTCGGCCCGCATCGGCAGTTCCCGGGCCATCACCCAGCTGATTCTCAACCTGGTGGAAGGCACGCCCATCAAGCTGGTGGACGGCGGCGCCCAGAAGCGCTGCTTCACCGACATCGTCGACGGCATCGAAGCCCTGTTCCGGATCATCGAGAACAAGGACAACCTCTGCGAGGGCCAGATCATCAACATCGGCAATCCGGACAACGAAGCCAGCATCCGCGAACTGGCGGAAACCCTGTGCGCCAAGTTCGAGGCCCATCCGCTGCGCCAGCAGTTCCCACCCTTCGCCGGCATGGTGGAGATCGAAAGCCACGCCTACTACGGCGACGGCTATCAGGACGTTTCCCACCGCCGACCGAGCATCCGCAATGCCAAGCGGCTGCTGGACTGGGAGCCGGGCATCCACATGGACGAAACCATTGAGAAGACGCTGGATTTCTTCCTCCAGGGCGCCGTTGGGAAGGAATGGCAGGAGCGGGAGGCGTTGGGGCGTATCGCGGTGTAGTGGGAGAGGTTTTTTTAGGTTCATCGCGGATTGGAGTGAACGCTGCCAGAGGGTCAAGAACGCGACCGCCTGCGCTTTCATGACAGCCCAATCCGTCATCCCCGCGAAGGCGGGGATCCAGGGCGTATGGCTTCCAGATTAGCGGTTTGCCGCTCTGGATACCCGCCTTCGCGGGTATGACGGGGTATGTTTGGCCTCGGAGGAGAGCATTCGAAAGCGCATTTCACACTGAAGAGCGAAGAACCTTTTTTTATAGAGACTTTGGAGCTCCCCCAGTCTGAGAGGGGACAGAATTCAATTCTGTCCCCTTGCACGGGGTAAAGCCCCTGAACCGAAAGCCTCCAAAACTCGCAAACCACACACCCAGCCTTACCAGGACAACCCATGAAAACCGTCGGCCTACGCATTGATGTCGATACCTTCCGCGGCACCCGCGAAGGCGTGCCGCAGCTGCTGGAAATGCTGAACCGGCATGGCATCCGGGCCAGTTTCTTTTTCTCCGTGGGCCCGGACAACATGGGCCGCCACCTCTGGCGCCTGCTCAAGCCCCGGTTCCTGCTCAAGATGCTGCGCTCCAATGCCGCCAGTCTCTATGGCTGGGATATCCTGCTGGCAGGCACCGCCTGGCCCGGGCGGCCGATTGGCAAGCGTCTGGGGCCGGTGATGCGGGAGACCGATGGCTGCGGTCACGAGATCGGGCTGCACGCCTGGGACCACTACGGCTGGCAGGCGAATGCCGGGCGCTGGCGCGAAGACGAGCAGATCCGGCAGACGCAGCTGGGAGTCGACACGCTCAACGACATCCTCGGCCGCGCCGTCGACTGTTCCGCGGCTGCCGGCTGGCGGGCCGACCAGGTCACCGTGGATGCCAAGGAAACCTTCGGCTTTCGCTATAACAGCGACTGCCGCGGCCAGGGACTGTTTCGCCCGCGCCTGGCCAACGACCGCCCCGGCACCCCGCAGATTCCGGTCGACTTACCCACCTACGACGAAGTGGTGGGCCCCCGGGTCAAGCCGGATGAATTCAACCGTTTTATCCTCGACCGGTTGCAGCAGGGCAGCAATCACGTCTATACCATTCATGCCGAGGTCGAGGGCATCGCCCTGGCCGCCCAGTTCGATCTCCTCCTGCGCGAAGCCGCCAGGCAGGGCATTGCCTTCAAGCCGCTCGGCGAGCTGCTGCCGGAGGATCCCGCCACGCTTCCCGCCGGGCGCATCGTTCGCGGCACGCTGGCGGGCCGCGAGGGCTGGCTTGGCTGCAAAAGTCCGACATCCTGAGGTCTGTCGATGAATATGAAGAGCTGGCTGCTGGCGCCGTTCTACGCCCTGCTGTATCTGATACCGCTGAACCTGCGCCCGCTGTGGATTCCCGACGAGAGCCGCTACGCGGAAATCAGCCGGGAAATGCTGGCCAACGGCGACTGGATCGTGCCCCGGCTGCTGGGCCTGCGGTACTTCGAGAAACCGGTGGCCGGCTACTGGCTCAATAACCTGGGTCAGTGGCTGTTTGGCGACAGCAATTTCGGCGTGCGTTTCGCCTCCGCTGCCTGCACCGGGCTCAGTGTCCTGCTTGTGTACGGGTTTACGCTCTACCTCTGGCAGCAGCGCCAGAAGGCCCTGGCGGCGGCGCTGGTGTACCTGACCAGCCTGCTGGTCTACGTCATTGGCACCTACGCCACCCTGGACGCGATGGTGACCCTGTGGCTGAACGCCGCCATGGTCAGTTTCTATCTCACGGTCACCGCTGTGTCGGCCCGCCAGCGTCTGGTGGGCTATGCCCTGCTGGGCCTGGCCTGCGGCCTGGGTTTTCTGACCAAGGGCTTCCTGGCTCTGGCAGTGCCGGTGATCGCCGTGGTCCCGTTCATGATCCAGCAGAAGCGTTTTCTCGAACTGCTGCGCTTTGGCCTCGTCCCCATTCTGGTGGCAGCGGCGGTCAGCCTGCCCTGGTCCCTGGCCATCCACGCCCGGGAGAGCGACTACTGGCACTATTTTTTCTGGATCGAGCATGTCCAGCGCTTCGCCAGCGACAATGCCCAGCATGAACGGCCGTTCTGGTTCTACCTGCCGGTCCTGCTGCTGGGCCTGATGCCCTGGACCGCCCTGGCCCCGGCCGCCCTCAAGCGGCTCTGGCAGGACACCGACAGCCGGCGGCCCACGCTCTACCTGCTGGCCTGGACAGTGTTTCCGCTGCTGTTCTTCAGCATCGCCAAGGGCAAGCTGCCCACCTACATCCTGCCCATCTTCGCCCCCCTGGCCGTATTGATCGGTTCCGGACTGGTGGAGCTGCGTCGGGCCGGTAGCCGAGCCCCCTTCACCCTCAACGCCTGGGCCAACCTGGTGTTCGGGCTGCTGTTCGTGATTGCCCTGGTGGTGATCGGGTTCCGGCAGGGGGCCAAGGCGGTTTACGCCCCCCAGGAAAGCCTGGAGTACGCCGCCGCCATTGCCATCTTTGCCGGCTGGGCCTTTTTCGGCCTGCTGCAGCTCACCAATCCCCGCCTGCGCTGGTACCTCAGCGCCCTATGCCCACTCCCCCTGGGACTGCTGTTCTGGACCGCACTGCCCGGCTCGCTGGTCGACTCCAAGCTCCCGCAGGCCTTTATCGAGGCCCATCGCACGCAGCTGGCGGAGGCGGACACGCTGCTCAGCAACAATGTCGGTATTGCCGCCGCGCTGGCCTGGGAGCTCAAACAACCGAACATCGTCCTGTTCGATAACGAAGGCGAAGTGGACTATGGCCTGGCGTATCCGGAGGGTGCCGGTCGTTATGTCGATCGTGAGTCCTTCGACGGCTGGCTGGCGCGGGCGCGACGCACCGGTAGCGTGGCCCTGATGCTGCGGGATGAGGACGCCGATTATATTGACGCCCTGCCCAAGCCGGACCAGCGCCAGTCCCGGGGCAAGTTCGATCTGTTGCTGTACCACCGGGCGCCGGAGCTGGGGGGCTCATGAATTTTCTGCTCCTGATCGCGGCCTGCCTGTTCACCTGCTGTGGCCAGCTGTTCCAGAAGCAGGCGGTGGAGGCCTGGCGGGGCCAGCCAGTCACACTCAACCGCCTGGCGGGCAGTCCCTGGCTGTGGGCGGCAATCGGCTCCCTGGGGCTGGGCATGTTGCTGTGGCTGCTGGTCCTGCAGCGTATGGCCGTGGGTATTGCCTATCCGATGCTGAGCCTGAACTTCGTTCTGGTCACCCTGGCCTCGGCGCTGTGGTTCGGGGAACCGGTCGACCGCCGGCACTGGCTCGGGGTCGCGCTCATCGTGGCCGGCATTGTTCTGCTGAGGGGAAGCTGATGCGCGGCTATCTGTTTGCCGGCGCCAGCATCCTGCTGGTGACCTTTGCCCAGCTGGCGATGAAATGGGGCATGATGCAGCTGCCGGGACCGGCACACTGGCTGGCGCTGCTGTGGCACCCTGGGGCGGAGTTGCTGCCGCTGGGACTGGTGGCCGCTGGCATTGCCGCCTATGCCACCTCCCTGGGCTGCTGGATGGCGGCGCTCCACAGTCTGCCCCTGAGCCGCGCCTATCCGCTGCTGAGCCTCAGCTACGGGCTGGTGTACCTGCTGGCTGGGCTGCTGCCCTGGCTGGACGAGGACTATTCAGTTACCAAGACCCTGGGCGTGTTGCTGATCGTAGGTGGCGTCATCCTGATCAATGGCCGCCAGACCGATTAGGCCACCCCGGCACATCCTGAGGGCCGCAAAAGCACACCCAGTTTACAGGCCTCTCAGGTTGTGGCAGCGTCAGTCCGTGTGGTGCATAGCACCGGAAAGGGTCCCACCGCCAACCGCAACGGAAACTGCCTTGAACACACGGGAGCGCCCCTTCAGCCGCGACAACCTGCTGAGAACCATCCTGACGCTGTTCTTCATTTACGGCGGGCTCAGCTACGGCCTGAGCCTGCTGGAGTACAACAGCTTCCTGATCACCGGCAAGGCCGTGTTCGGCGTCCAGCAACGTTATGACAGCCTCAGTGAAGACCAGCTCAAGCAGGCCTTCCTCGACTGCGGCACCCACTTGATGGGGGCGACAGGCGTCAATGTATCGGCCTCCGGGGAACCGGTGGTGGTGCGCTGCGGGCGCTTCTGGCCCTTTTATCGCTACAGCCTGGAAGTACCGGCCCAACCTGAGATTCCCGGCGTACTGATTGCCAGTGAAGACCAGCCACCGGGCATGGCGCAGGCCCATGCCCGCCTGGTCCATCAGGTGCGCCTGGTGGCCATCGCCTGGATGACGCTGTCCGTGCTGATCTCTGCCATGGCGCTGTATGCCCTGTGGCTCCTGTATCGCCGCGACCTGGCCCGGAGTCTGCGCTGGGGGACCCGGGCGTTCGTCAGTAGCGTTCTGATGACCCTGCTCTATCTGGCGGTGATGTTTGCGGTCAATCCGCTGTTTCGCTACGGCTGGTAACCCTGTAGCCTTGAACGACAGTGGCTCTGATAGGGGCCATTCCCGGGTACGGTACAGAACGTGGCCCCTGAAACATCCCTGGCCGTATTCAGGGACCGGCCGCTTCCCGTATAATCCCAGGCTTCATTTACCAGCCCCGCCCGAGACATGCTGAACTCCGACGCACTAAGTCAGCTCAAGCAGCTGAAAAAGGACATCAAGTCCCACAAGGACCTCCATAAAGGCACGGTCAAACTGGTTTCCAACCGTTTCGGGTTTGTCACCCTGGACGATGGCCGTGACATTTATCTGCCACAGGAACAGGCCGAGCGTGTCTTCCCGGGAGACCGTATCGAAATCAACCTGGTCAAGGGCGCCGACGGCAAAAGCTTTGCCGAAGTCGAGCGCCTGCTGGACAGCGCGCTGAAGACCTTTGTCGGGCGCTACCAGGTCCGAGGCAAGGGGCATTTTGCGGTGCCCGACCTGCCCACCATGGGGCGCTGGCTGTTCCTGCCACCCAAGCAGCGCGGTGAAGCCAAAACCGGCGACCTGATTCGCTGCCGAGTCACCCGCCACCCGTTCAAGAGCGGCAATGCCCAGGCGGAAGTGGTTTCGGTGATTGGCTCACCCGAGGAACCGGGCATTGAGCGTACCTACACCCTGGCCAAGCACGAACTGGCGGACGAATGGCCCCAGGCGGTGCTGGACGAGGTAGGGGCGTGCTCCGAAAGCGACATCGAAAAGCTGGGGGAAGGGCGCCGGGATCTGCGCGAACGTCCGCTGGTCACCATCGACGCGCCCAGCACCCAGGACATGGACGATGCGGTCTACGCCGAGCCCGCGGACAACGGCTGGCGGGTAACGGTCGCCATCGCCGATCCCACCGCCCTGCTGCCGGTGGATGGTCCCACGGAACAGTCGGCCCGCGAACGCGTCTCCGCCGGCTATTTCCCGGGGCAGTCCCGTCCCATGCTGCCGGAGGCCCTGAGCCAGCAGCTGGCATCGCTGCAGCCGCAGAAGCCGCGCCTGGCCCTGGTCTGCGAGTTCGACGTGCACAAGGATGGCAGCCTCGGCAACTACGAGCTGTACGAGGCGCTGATCGAATCCAGGGCCAAGCTCAGCTATGAGGCGGTTGCCCCCTTCCTGGAGGGGCAGGTGGATGCGGAGATGAAAGCCCAGCCCGAGGCGGTGCTCAACAGTCTTCACCATCTCGGGGAAGCGAGCCGCCACCTGCGCCAGTGGCGCCAGGAGCATGCCCTGGTCAACGCCGACCGGCCGGATTACCGCCTGCGACTGGACGAGAACCTCAAGGTGCGGGCCATCGACAAGGTCTGGCCCACGCCGGCCCACAAGCTGATCGAGGAATGCATGGTGGCGGCCAACCGCTGTGCCGCGGATTTCCTCATCCAGCGCAACGAACCGGCCCTGTTCATCGTCCATCGCGGCATCCGGGCGGAGAAACACGACAACATCCGTACCCTGCTGGACGATCACGGCGCCGAACTCAACGAACACGACCCCACCACCCCGGCCGGCTTCGCCCGCATCGTGCGCTCCGAAGCCAGCCCGGAGGTGCCGGTGCGTTCCATCATCATGCGCCAGCTGGAACGGGCCGAGCTGGCGCCTACGGCGGCGCCGCACCACGGCATGGGGCTGGAAGCCTACACCACCTTCACCTCGCCGCTGCGCAAGTACACCGACTTCTACGTGCACCGGCTGATCAAGCACGCGCTGGAAGACAAGCCCTACCCCAAACTGGACGAGCAGCAGCTGGTGCAGCTGCAGCAGGGTCAGGTGCAGCTGCGCATGGCGGTCAACGAAGTGGAACAGTGGCTCAAGCGGCAGTTCGCACCGCAACTGGCCGACCAGGATCTGGAGGCGCAGATCGTGCACATCCTGCCGGCAGGCTTCCAGGTGCGGCTGGCGGAAACCGGCATCGAAGGCTTCGTCAGCACCAAGGACATGCCCGAGAAATACAGTTTTGATCCGGTGACCCTGCGCCTGTCCAGCAAGTCACAGACCTTTCAGCTGGATCAGGAGGTCACGGTGCGTTTCGACACCGTCGACCAGGAGCGTCAGCAAATCCGCTTTGTTCTCGCCAACTGATCATTTGCCCTCTATGGAATCGTAGCGCCTCCCCCACTCTGAAGTGGCGGAGGCGTCATTTTTTGCCCCTCGCTTACTACTGGAAAATCCCGCCACGCTGTCTAGAGTTAATGAGTACTGCGACACATTTTTTGGCGAATGTTTGCTGTGTTCGCGGGCAACTGGTGCCAGGGAATGAGGCCCACGCGGTAGTCCGAAAAGAGATGGACTGGTGCTTCACAAAGACCTATCACCTGGCGAGGACATCCTATGCAACGCTCAATCGTCCCAGCACTCTTACTGACCCTCACCCTGGGGGCAGGGGCCATCTCCGTTAGCGCCGATACGATCACCATTCGCGCGGACTCCTGGTACCCCATGAACGGGGAACCGGGAAGCGACAAGCCCGGCTACATGATCGAGTTGGCCAAGGCGATTTTCGAGCCCGCCGGTCACCAGGTCGATTACGGCCTGATGCCCTGGGAACGGGCGGTGAAATCGGTGCGCGCCGGTGACTACGACTGCGTGGTCGGCGCCTACAACGACGATGCCCCGGACTTCGTCTTCCCTCAAGAAAACTGGGGACTGGACGAAACCCATCTATGGGTGGCTGCCGGTAATGACTGGAAATACACCGGCACCGACAGCCTGGCGGGCAAAACCGTTGGCCTGATCGGCGGTTACGCCTACGGCGACGAATTCGATGGGTATTTCAAGGCCCATCCCGGCCAGGCCCAGTACATCAAGGCCAACAATGCGCTGGAGCAGAACATCAAGAAAGTGGCCGGAGGCCGGATTGATGCCACGGCCGAATCGCCGTCGGTGATGCGCGCCAAGCTCAAGGATATGGGCTATCAGGGCAAGCTGGTATCGGCCGGTGCGCTGGGCGATCCGGTGCCCATGTACATTGCCTGTTCACCGGCCAAGGACAGCAGCCAGACCTACGTCGACCTGGTGGACAAGGGCACCCGCGAATTGCGCAAGAGCGGCAAGCTTGATGCCATCCTTGAGCGTTATGGCCTGGAAGACTGGCAATAAGCGACTACATTGATAAGCCTGCTATCCAGCGGCAAAAAGGCATTCCTGGGGTAACGGTGCAGCCATGAAAAACACCATCAGTCTTCGTTTCAACGTCATTACCAGCGCGGTGGTCGTCATCCTGCTGGCCGGCTTCGGCTGGTACAACTACAACGCCACGCAGAGCGCCCTCGAAGGCCAGCTTCTGAAGCAGACCGAGGCGGTGGTGGAGCGATTGCAGCGCAGTATTCCCATTACCCTGTGGAACTACGAGACCGCCCAGACCCAGCGGATCGTTGCTTCCGAGGTAGTGGCCGATGCCATGGCCGGCATCTTCATCTATGACGACAAGGGCAAGCTGCTGGTGGGGCGTACCCAGAACGAGGCCGGTGACGTGGTGGAAGCCAAGGTGCCGCCGGAAACCCAGGCGCCCACCCGGGACGAACCGTTGGTCTACGACAACAACGGCGAGAAAAATAAGGTGGGGCGTGTGCAGGTGGTGGCTGACGACACGGCCATCCGGGAACTGCAGGCGGCCAGCCTGCAACGCCAGATTTTCCAGACCATCATCCTGGTGGTGATCCTGATCGGCGCGGTCAGCCTGCTCCTGCGCAGCCTGGTCACCCGCCCGATCCGTGAGGTCACCACCGCGCTCAACGATATCGCCCAGGGTGAAGGCGACCTGACCCGGCGCCTGTCCGCCCGCCGAGACGACGAGATCGGCGCCCTGGCCGGAACCTTCAACCAGTTCGTGGAGAAGATCCAGGTCCTGGTGCGCCAGATCATCGGCTCGGTGGACGACATCAACGGGGCTGTCGGCGGCATGCAGGAAATGGCCGCGCGCACCAGCACCGGCGTCAACAACCAGCGGGCGGAGACCGATCAGGTGGCCACGGCCATGAACGAGATGAGCAGCACCGCCCAGGAAGTGACCGAAAGCGCCAACAACGCCGCCGATGCCGCCCAGCGCGCGGACGAGCGCGGCCAGGAAGCGCAGGCCATCGTCAACCGCGCCATCGATGCCATCCGGCACCTGGCGTCGGAGATCGAAAGCGGCGCCGGGGTCATCAATGACCTGGAAAAGGACGTGGGTGATATCACCTCGGTGCTGGACGTGATCCGCGGCATCGCCGAACAGACCAACCTGCTGGCCCTCAACGCCGCCATCGAGGCGGCCCGGGCCGGTGAGGCGGGACGTGGGTTTGCGGTGGTGGCCGATGAGGTGCGCACCCTGGCCAGCCGCACCCAGAGCAGCACGGAAGAGATCCACAACATGATCGAGCGACTGCAGAAAGGCACTCAGCGGGCGGTGAACACCATGCAGGAGAGCAAGGCCAACGGCGAGACCACGGTGACCCAGGCCAACGAGGCGGAAGTGGCCCTGCACGAGGTGGCCGAGGCCCTGACCACCATCAACGAAATGAATACCCAGATTGCCAGCGCCGCGGAAGAGCAGACCGCCGTGACCGAGGACATCAACCGCAGTCTCACCCGCATCGTGGAAATTGCCGAGCAGGCCGCGCGCGATACCGGCGAAACCGAATCCGCCAGCGATCGCCTGCAGCAGATGGCCGACAATCTGCGCGAACAGGTCAGTCAGTTTAAGGTATAAACTATCAGCAGGATCCTTTTACCAAGGCGTAAGGATGTTGTCGCTATTATGACCATGCTGTCCCGAATCGTGGCAGCCTGCATTGCGATTGTTCTCTGGTGGGGCGGCACGGTTGCCGCGGCGCCCCCCTTGCGCATCGTGACGGAAAGCTGGCCCCCCTACGTGTATGCAAGCGACGGCCACCTTAAGGGCGTTGACTGGGAGGTGGTGCAGGCGGTGTTCCAGCAGATGGACCAACCCGTCGAACTGGTCTTCTGCCCCTGGAAACGTTGCCTGTTCATGATCCAGGAGAAGCGCGCGGACGCCATTCTGGATGTCAGCCACACGCCGGCGCGGGAAGACTTCATGACCTTCCCGGAAACCCCGATCTCCCAGGCCCCCACGACCTTCTTCTACCGCAAAGGCACCCCGCCGCCACAATCCCTGACAGATGTGCAGGGACGCAAGGTGGGCACCATGGCCGGCTATGAATACTGCCCGGCCATCGACAGCGCCGGGGTCATCCGCGAAGACAACAAAAGCCTGGAAAGCAACTTCAAGAAACTGATGCTGGGGCGAGTCAGCCTGGTCATTGCCAACACCGTGGTGGGCACGCACACCCTGGAGGAGATGGGATTGCGGGACGACATCGCCGTCACCTGGCACCTGCTGCTCTGTCATGGCGAAGCCAATTACCTGGCTTTCAGCCGCAAACCGGAACTGGAACCGCTTGCCCGCCGCTTCAGCGAGGCACTGCGCCACTTCAAGACGACCCCGCAATACGATGCCCTGCTCGACCGTTACGGCCTCAACGCCGAAGCCATTGCCGATCACGGCGCGGGTGTGGATCGTCCGGCGCCGGCCGACAAGCCCGCAGCGTCACCACCGCCCGGCTAACCGCCAGCCGCCGGTCTATCCCATCTCACGCCGGGCCCGCTGGGCCGCCAGCCCCTTGCGCCGGAGACGCGCCGCCAAATAACCCTGCAACGCCGGGAAACAGTTACCGAGCTTGGCCAGCCAGCCGCGGCTGCGGGGGAGCAACACTTCCATCCGGGGTTTATCCAGCAGCCGGAGTAACGCCCGGGTGACCTGCTCGGTCGTCAGTACCTGTCCGCCGGAGAAGGTTAGCGCGGCCTCGTCCCAGGTCTCCTGCAGTTTGAGCATGGGTGTTTCAATGGCATCCGGACACACCACCGACACCTGCACCCCCGCTGGCGCCAGTTCCTGGGCCAGCGCCAGGGAAAAACCACGCACCGCAAACTTCGAGGCGCTGTAAAACCCGATGCCTGGAATGGGGGCCACGCCCGCCAGCGAGGCGATATTGATCAGCTGGCCCTGCCCCGCTTCGCGCATGGCACGGCCCAGTACCCGACAGCCGTGCATGGTTCCCTTGAGGTTGATATCCAGATGCCGGTCAAGCTGTTCGTCGTCGCTATCGAGCATGTGTCCGGGCAGGAGATAGCCGGCGGAGTTGAATAAGGCCCGCGGCAGGCCCCAGATGCTCTGGACCTGCCCGAGCAACACCTGCCATTGCTCTGCGCTACGTACATCCAGGGGCGCCAGGTAACAGCGCTCGACGGGCCAGTGGTCCGCCTGGGCCGCCCGCTCCAGCCCCACCATGTTGATGTCGGTGGCCACCACCCGATGCCCCCGTGCCAGCAGTGCGCCGGTCAGCGCCCGGCCGAGTCCGCTGGCACTACCGGTCACCCAACTGATCGGCTGTTCCGCGTCCGTCATTGTTGCTCCCTCGTTTTGCCCCCTGTCCCGCTCCATCGAATGCAACGGGTTGTTGTTTTTTGATCAGTTTAGGCCAGAGCGCGGGCATTGTCCGACAAAAGTTGATTACCCCTTCACACTTTGCGGCGCGGCCGTAATTCCCCGCAGCGTACGAAAGCACACATCCCGGGCCAGCTCCGTAAAGCCCTCGACATAGGGCATGGCCGCCATATCGGCGCGCACGGCGGCATACAGTGTGGTCCAGACGCCCTGCGCCCCAAGGCTGCGGGTGGCCACCAGCTGCTGATCGGAAAACTCCGCCACCGCCCAGTTGGGCAGCACCGCCAGCCCGCGGCCGCTGGCCACCAGTTGCAGCATCATCAGCGTGAGTTCCGTTTCCCGGACCTGGGCAAACCACTGGCCGGCCGGCTGCATGAACTGCTTCCAGACATCCAGCTTGTCGCGCCCGACCGGGTAGCTGATCAGGGTCTGATCGGCGAGGTCGTGCGGCTGGATGGTGGGCCGCTCCAGCAGCGTATGCTCCCGGGGCAGTACCAGGCGTGACTCGTAGCGGAACAGCGGCAGATAGACGAGCGCCCGATCCGGCTCCGGATCCGCCGTGATCACCAGATCCACATCCCCCCGGGCAAGCGCCGGCAGCGCATCGAAGTGGAACCCGGTGGAAAGGTCCAGACTGACCTCCGGCCACTGCTCCCGATAGTGGTTGAGGGCCGGCATCAGCCAGTTGAAGCAGCTGTGGCACTCCAGCACCAGGTGCAGCCGGCCGCTGTGGCCCTCCTTGAGCCGCAGCAGATCCCGCTCGGCCTCTGCCATACGCGGCAGCACCTCGTCCGCCAGGGCCAGTATCCGCTGGCCGGCCTGGGTCAGACGCAGGGGCCGGCTCTTGCGCAGGAACAGGGGCGTTTCCAGGCGCTGCTCCAGCTCCTTGAGCTGATGGGACAGGGCCGACTGGGTCACGCACAGGACCTGGGCGGCCTCGACCAGCGAGCCGGTGTCCTGCAGGGCCCGCAGGGTGCGCAGATGGCGTATTTCCAGGTTGAGACGGGTCACTTGAGTAATTCTCATGTTTTGATTGAAAACAATGAGATTGTTTCATGTCGCGTCCCTCCCAACAATAGACGGCGTTGCATCAACCGACTTTTTGCGAGGACACCGCATGACACTGCACACCCTGGGATACCCCCGTCTGGGCCCGCGCCGTGAATACAAGTTCGCCCTGGAAGACTACTGGGCGGGCAAGCTCGATGAGAACGGCCTGGAGGCGGTTGGACGCCGGCTGCGGGCCGACAGCTGGCAGGCCCAGGCCGAGGCGGGCCTGGACCTTGTCACCGTGGGTGACTTCGCCTGGTTCGACCACATCCTGACCTGGAGCGCCACCCTCGGCGCCCTGCCCGAGCGCCACGTCCGCGAACCCGACTACCAACTTGAAACGCTGTTCCGTGCCGCCCGCGGTATCGACCGGGACGGCTACCAGGTGCCGGCCCTGGCCCTGACCAAATGGTTCGACTCCAACTACCATTACCTGGTCCCGGAACTGGCCCCCGACCAGCGTTTTGAGCTGCGCTGGCACGCGCTGTTCGACCAGGTGGCCGAAGCCCGGGCATTGGGCCATCCGGTCAAGGCCGTTATTCCCGGCCCCCTGACCTGGCTGTGGCTGAGCCGCACCACCGAACCGTTTGACCGGCTGGACCTCCTGCCCCGGCTGATTCCGGTCTACCGGGAGGTCCTCAACCGGCTGCAGGCCCAGGGCGTGGACTGGGTGCAGATCGACGAGCCGGCCTTTGCCCTGGAGCTGCCCCAGGCCTGGCTCAACGCCATTGAACCCACCTATCACGACCTCAAGCGCAGTGATCTGAAGCTGTTGCTGGCGGTCTACTACGGTGAGGTGCAGGTGCCTCTGGCCACGTTCAATCGCCTGCCGGTGGCCGGTCTCCATGTGGACGCGGTACGTGCGCCGGAACAGGCCCGCCGCATCGCCGAGGATCTGGGCAGCAATAAGGTGCTGTCCCTGGGCCTCATCAACGGCCGCAACGTCTGGGCCGCGGATCTGGCCGCCAAGGCCGCCTGGCTCCACGAACTGCCAGCGATCGAGCCCGAACGCCTGTGGCTGGGCACCTCGGCCCCGCTCTGGCACGTACCGCTCGACCTGGCGCTGGAAGAGGACCTGCCTGACGCCTATCGCGGCAAGCTGGCCTTTGCCCGCCAGAAGCTCGACGAACTGGCCGCCCTCAAACACCGCGCCAGCCATGCCGATACCGCTACCGACACGCCTCCAGCCGCCACCCCGGCCAGCGCCCTGCAGCGCCGGGTCCGGGCTCTGGAAGCGGCGGACTTCACCCGCGCCGAGCCCTTTGCCCAGCGCAAGCCCCAACAGCAGCGCACCCTGGACATTCCGCTGCTACCGACCACCACCATCGGCTCCTTTCCCCAGACCCGGGAGATCCGCCAGTGGCGACGCGATTTCAAACAGGGCCGCCTGTCACCGCGGGCCTATGACGAGAAATTGCAGCGACAGCTGGAAGAGACGATTCGCCGGCAGGAAGCCCTCGGCCTGGACGTGCTGGTGCATGGCGAAGCCGAGCGCAATGACATGGTGGAGTATTTCGGCGAACAGCTCGACGGCATCCTCTTCACCCGCCACGGCTGGGTGCAGAGCTACGGTTCCCGGGGGGTGAAGCCGCCGCTGATCGTCGACGATGTCAGCCGCCCCGGCCCCATCACCGTGGACTGGGCCCAGCGCGCCCAGGCGCTGACGGACAAGCCGGTCAAGGGCATGCTCACCGGCCCGGTAACGATTCTCAACTGGTCCTTCGTGCGCGAGGACATCCCCCGGGCGGACGTCGCCTTCCAGATCGCCCTGGCGCTGCAGGCAGAGGTGCAGGACCTGGAACAGGCCGGCATCCGCCTCATCCAGATCGACGAACCGGCCCTGCGCGAGGGCATGCCCCTGGTCAAAAAACGCTGGCCGGACTACCTGGACTGGGCCGTGAAGGCCTTCCGGCTCACCTGCGCCCGGGTCAAGCCCACCACCCAGATCCACACCCACATGTGCTATGCCTCCTTCGGCGACATCCTGGAGGCGGTGGAAGCCATGGACGCGGACGTCATCACCCTGGAGTGCTCCCGCTCCCGTGGCGCCCTGCTGGACATGCTGGAGCGGTTTCCCTACCGCAAGGACATGGGCCCCGGCGTCTTCGACGTCCACAGCCCGGCGGTGCCCGAGGCGGACCATATCAAGGACCTGCTGCGCATCAGCCTCGACCACATCCCCGCCGAGCGGCTCTGGGTCAATCCGGACTGCGGCCTCAAGACCCGGCAATGGGCGGAGGTGGAAGCGGCGCTCAAGGTCATGGTGGCCTCGGCCCGGGCGGTGCGGGCGGAGCTGGATGAGAAGTCGCTGGCGCCAGCCTAGTCAGTAGCCCCACACGCTCTGGCGCGCCAGGAACGGCCAGCTTTCGTACTTGCGGAAGCGGCCCAGCGCCTTGCGCTCGGGCATCTCCGCATTGCTGTCCTTGCTCACGGCATAGGCGATCCACTCGCAGTAACTGTCACGGAACTCGATGGTGGAGTAACCGTGCAGGCGCGAGTTGAAGAAGCGGATATGCGGATTGGTCGTGCGCACGGTGCCGGCGCCGAGAGCGTCCAGGAGGAAGTTATTGATCTCCGGGTCCGGCGTCTGGGCGTTCAGCATGTCAAACAGGCCGGCCGATGTGATCGAAGGCGTCATGAACTCCACCCCGACCTGATTATCGAAATGCCAGAATGCCAGATCGCTGTAGTCCTTCTTCACCTGGGAGGCGATGTAGGAATGCAGGTCGCCGGTCAGGACGACGAAGTTGTCGACATGATTGGCCTGGATCTCGTTCAGCAGCAGGTCGCGCTCGGCGGTATAACCGTCCCAGGCGTCCACGTTGAACGGCAGTTTGTACTGGTCTCCCAGGTCGATGCCCAGGCGGCCCATAAAGGTCTGGTTGCCCAGGACGTTCCAGCGGGTATTCGATGCGCTCATGCTGTTGATCAGCCATTCGCGCTGCTGCTCGCCCATCATGCTCTGGCCGGGTTTGTCCAGGGTAGAGCAGCCAAACGGCACATAGCGTTCCATCACATCGCCTTCCCCACAGGGGTGGGCGGTGCGGTAGGTGCGGGTGTCGAGCATGTAGAGATTGACCAGATTGCCGAAACGGAAATCCCGGTAGATGCGGCTGTATTCGAACGGATGGGTGGCGGACTCATTCACGGTGATACGCGCCGGCGCGTATTCCGCCCAGGCCCGCTGGCTGTCCAGTTTGAGCTGGCGGCGCAGGTCCAGGTTGCCGCTGTAGGCCGCGTCGGTGGTGTAGGGGTGGTCCGGGCAGCCCAGGGTGTCCTGCTGGTAGTCCCAGTAACAGTCGTTGCAGGTTTCATGATCGTCGGTGGTCATGATCCAGGTGTGCTGCTCCATGGCGCGTTGCAGGGAGCGATCGCTGCGGTAGGTGCGATACAGGTGACGGTAGTCTTGCAGATCAAAGGCCAACGGCTGGCCGCTGGGCAGCGTGATGAGGCGGTCCTCATAGGGCAGGTCCTGAAAGCGCGGATCGCCCACACTCTCGTAGATGAAATCCCCCAGGTGAACGACGTAATCGATGCTGTCATCCGCGGCAACGTGGTCGAAGGCGCCGTAATAGCCGTTGGTGTAGTCCTGACAGGTGATCATGGCCAGTTTCAGGCTGTACGGATAGGCGCCGCTGGCCGGCGTGGTTCGGCAGCGACCGGTACGTGAGGCCACGTTGCCGTAAATAAAGCGGTAGTAGTAACGCAGGTCAGGGGCCAGATCGCCTTCCAGATCCACCTTGACGGTGTGGTCGGAGGCCGGGCCGATATGGCGTGCGGCCACCTGCCCTTCCACCACCAGCTGCTGGAAATCGGCGTCCAGCGCCACCTGGAAATACAGCGGCTCACCGCTCTGGATGCGCTCGGGGCGGAGATGGGTCCAGAGAATCACCCCCGTGGGCACCGGGTCCCCGGAGGCCACCGACAGGTCAAAGACCTGCCCCTCGTCCTGCACCAGATCCCGGTGGCTGATCCGCGACTGGACATAGGCGCCCTGCCAGCTGGTGGATGAGGCCTCGGCCTTGCGGCCCTTGCTCAACAGGTAGGGCGCGGCCGTGGTGGCGGCCAGGCCCAGCAAAAACTTGCGGCGGTTAAACTCGGTCATCTCGACTGCCCCTCGTGACTTAAGTACAGGTGTGCACAAAAAGAGAGGCCAGGGTAGGCAGCACAAGTTAATGGGACGTTACAAATTAATGGCCAGGTCGCCCAAACTTCACAGCACCTGCCAGACGACACCACCAGCCACCGCAAGCAACACAAGGCCGGAGACCCGGTCCACCCAATGACTGTGACGCTGCAACCACGGCAGAATGGCCGAAGATGACAAGACCAGGGCCACCAGTAGGTACCAGCCGGTGTCGATGACCCAGGCGGTGGCGGCCAGCAGCAGCGGGTAGGCTCCAGCCCCCGCCTGACCCACGAAGGGGGCGAACAGGGCGATGAAGAAAACCGCCACCTTGGGGTTGAGGAAAGCCACCATGAAACCGTCGCGGACCGGGTGACGGGTGGCCGCGACGTTGTCGCCCCGATCGCCGTTGAAGGCGCCGGGCGTGGCCGCCGCGATCGCCTTGAGGCCCAGCCACCCCAGGTACAGGGCGCCGGCGAGGGAGAGCACCATTTCCACCGCCGGCCAGGCCTTGAACAGCGCTCCCAGACCCACCAATACGCCGAACGCATAAAGGCCGATCCCCAAACCGTGCGCCAGGGCAGTCGCCATACCCTGCCCCCGCGACCCCTGCACGGTGTAACGCAGGACGATGGCCAGGGACGGCCCAGGGGACATGGCCCCCAGGCTGCAGAGCAAGGCAACGGACAACCAGGCAGAAAACGACACAGGCACTTCCTTCGCGGCACATTAAGAGCCGTATCCTACTGCAGGCCCCGTCACCGCTCGAGTCGCTTTGGCAACTACCGGACCGATTGCTGCCATCGCAGCCCCGGTCACCACCGCGCCATGCATCTGGTGCATAACCACCAGTCGCAATTTCGATTGCCGCTATAGTCCCTGCCCGCTAGCTTTGGCAACAGTGCCAACTGGGCCCAAAGGCGCCCGGGCGGCCTCGAATAATAACCAGACTTTCCAATAAACGACGGGACTAGCCATGAAAAAACTGCTTGCCGCGGTCGCCAGTTGCCTGGCGCTGGCCGCCACTGCCCCGCTTCATGCCACCGAACTGAAGGTGGCCTATGACTCCGATCCGGTGACCCTCGATATTCACTAACAGCTGTCCGGCGGTATTCTGCAGCTTTCCCACATGACCTTCGATCCACTGCTGCGCTGGACCAAGGATCTCGACTTCGAACCGCGTCTGGCCAAAAGCTGGGAGCGCATCGACGACAACACCATGCGCTTTCATCTGCGCAAGGGCGTGAAGTTCCATTCCGGCAACGAACTGACCGCCGAAGACGTTCAGTTCACCTTCAACCGCCTCAAGCAGAGCCCGGACTTCAAGGCCATCTTCAAGCCGTTCTCCGAGCTGAAAATCGTCGACGACTACACCTTCGACCTGATCACCAAGGAGCCGTATCCGCTGGTGCTCAACGCCGCCACCTACATCTTCCCCCTGGACAAGAAGTTCTACAGCGGTGAAGACAAGAACGGCGACCCCAAAGATGCCATCTCCAAGAACGGCAACACCTTCGCCTCCCGCCACCAGTCCGGCACCGGCCCCTATCAGGTGACCGAACGCCAGCAGGGCGTGCGGGTCGAGTTCGAGCGTTTTGACGATTACTGGGATAAAGACTCCCCCGGCAACGTCGACAAGGTGATCCTGACCCCGATCAAGGAGAACAACACCCGCGTTTCCGCGCTGCTCTCCGGCGGTGTCGACTTCATCGCGCCGGTGCCGCCGACCGATCTCAAGCGTGTGGAGAAGAACCCCAAGACCAACCTGGTCACCATGCCGGGCACCCGGGTCATCCTCTTCCACATGAACGAGGACCGGGTGGAAGCCTTCAAGAATCCGAAGGTCCGCCAGGCCATCGCCTACGCCATCAACCAGGAAGGCATTGCCGCCAAGATCATGAAGGGCTTCGCCACCCCGGCGGCGCAGCTGTCGCCGGCCGGCTATCAGGGCCATAACGACACCCTCAAGCCGCGCTTCGACGTGGCCAAGGCCAAGCAGCTGATGAAGGAAGCCGGTTACGAGGACGGTTTCACCATCACCATGATGGCGCCCAACAACCGCTACGTGAACGATGACAAGATCGCCCAGGCGGTGGCGGCGATGCTGGCGCGCATCAACATCAAGGTGGATCTGAAGACCCTGCCCAAGGCCCAGTACTGGCCGGAGTACGATGCCCGCGCGGCGGACATGATGCTGATCGGCTGGCACGCGGACACCGAGGACAGCGCCAACTTCTATGAATTCCTGACCATGTGCCAGGACGAGAAGAGCGGCAACGGCCAGTACAACGCCGGCGCCTACTGCAACCCTGAGATCGACGCGCTGGTGGAGAAGGCCAACAGCGAAACCGATCCCGAGAAGCGCACCGCGCTGCTGCAGGAGGTGGAGAAGCGACTTTACGACGATGCCGCGTTCATCCCGCTGCACTGGCAGAATCTGGCCTGGGCGGCGCAGAAAGGGGTTCACATCGAGCCGATTGTGAACGTGATGAACTTCCCTTATATCGGCGACCTGGTGGTCGAGGAGTAGGGGTTGAAAGCGTCGGACGTCTGAGGTTGGACGTATGATGCTGCTGGCTTTGTGCTGAGTGTAGTGCGTCACCCTAATGGGCACTTATAGCGAGCACCCCAGGGGTCAGCTGCAAGGCGCGGTTGCGCCGGCGTAGTGGCGCTACGTCAAGCAAGCGCAACACCGCAGATGGCCCCTGGGGTGCTCGCCCGAAGGGAGCCCCGTACAGCCACGATCGCCGCGTTGGCCCTCTTGGCAAGGGCTGCGGCCATTCCCGGCGAGGGCCGCCTTGCGCTCGTGGCTGTACGGGGCTCTATAAGTGCCCATTAGGGTGATGCACTACACTAGACTGCGGTCTGGGTGCAGGGCCAGCGATGGGTAGGCTTTCTCCACCCGCCCAGACAGCACCTCCCTGTGCTGGCTGGGCTACCGCGACATCCTGTCGCTGTTACGAAAGCCTACCCATCGCTGACCCCATAAAGGTCGAAGCCAGTCGCCGCGGGCGACCATGAATCCCACTCCGAAGCTTGAGGGGTGGCAGGCCGGGGAGCGTTCGGAGCAGCAGCAGGGACGCTGCGGAGGCCCAGCCAGCACAGGGACGTGCTGTCTGGGCCGGCGGAGAACGCTCCCCGGCCTGCCACCCCCGGGCACGGAGTCACACACAAACCAAGTGCAATCACTGGAAAACCAAGATGCTAGCTTTCCTGGTCCAACGCATCTCCCAGGCCATCCTGGTGATGTTCATCATCAGCGTCATCAGTTTTGCCATACAGGACGGTCTCGGCGACCCGTTGCGGCAGATGGTGGGGCAGTCCGTGTCCGAGGCGGAGCGGGTGCAGCTGCGCGAGGAGATGGGGCTGAACGATCCCTTCCTGGTGCAGTACTGGCGCTTCGCCAAGAACGCCGTGCAGGGCGATTTGGGCAATTCCTACTTCTACAGCGAACCGACCCTGGACGTGATCCTGGAACACCTGCCGGCCACCCTGGAACTGGTCATCGCCGCCAGCCTGATGATCGGCTTCCTCTCCGTGCCCATCGGCGTCTACGCCGCCATCCGGCCCCAGGCCTGGCTATCGAAATTCTTCATGGGGGTGAGCACCGTGGGGATCTCCATTCCCGTGTTCCTCACCGCCATCGTGCTGATCCAGCTGTTCTCCATCGGCGTCACCGTCGACTGGTTCCCGGCCGACACCGGCTGGGGGCAGTGGCTCAATGAGGCCCTGTCCACCGAGGGCGGCATGCCCTCCTACGGCCGCGGCGAGGCGCTGACGCCGCTGTTCGGCTCCTGGGACTCCAACTTCTTCACCTACTCCGGGCTGATGCACCTGGCCCTGCCGGCGATTTCCCTGGCCTCGATCATGCTGCCGCTGTTTATTCGCCTGATCCGGGCGGAGATGATGGAAGTGCTGCAGAGCGACTACATCCGCTACGCCCGCGCCAAGGGCATCGCCCCCTACCGGGTCAATTTCCTGCACGCCTTCAAGAACACCATGCTGCCGGTCATCACCGTAGGCGGCGTGCAGCTAGGCATCATGGTCGCCTACACCATCCTCACGGAGACCGTCTTCCAGTGGCCGGGCGTGGGTCTGATGTTCCTGGAGGCGATCACCCGCAGCGACATCCCGTTGATCGTGGCCTACCTGATGGTGGTGGGTCTGATCTTCGTGGTCACCAACACCGTGGTCGATCTGGTCTATGGCCTGGTCAACCCCACCGTCAAACTCACAGGTAAGCCCGCATGACCGCAGTAGCCGCATCCCGCTGGTCCCGCTTTCGCGAGTCCTACCTCTGGTACAGCTTCAAGCGTGACAAGGTGGCCATCGCCAGCTTCCTGGTGTTCCTGGCGATCGTCCTGGCAGCGATTTTCGCGCCCTGGCTGGCCCCGACCGATCCCTACGATCTGGCCACCATCAACATCATGAACTCGGAACTGCCCCCGGCCTGGCTGGACGGCAGCGACCCGCAGTTTCCCCTGGGCACCGACTCCCAGGGCCGCGATCTGCTCTCCACCATTCTCTACGGTACCCGGGTCTCGCTGCTGATCGGCTTTGGCGCGGTGATCCTGCAATCGGCCCTGGGCATCCTGTTCGGCCTACTGGCCGGTTACCTGGGCGGCCGGGTGGACTCGATCCTGATGCGCATCGCCGACGTGCAGCTGTCTTTCTCCACCCTGATGGTGGCGATCATCGTCGGCGCCATCTTCAAGGCCAGCTTCGGCAACCTGATGTTCGGGGAGATCGCCATCTACATGCTGATCCTGATCATCGGCGTGGCGGAGTGGCCGCAAATCGCGCGGACGGTACGCGCCTCGGTGCTGGCGGAGAAGAAAAAGGAATACGTCGAGGCGGCCCGGGTGATGGGCTTCCGCAACCGGCGCATCATGTTCCGCCACATCCTGCCCAACACCCTGTCGCCGATCTTCGTCATCGCTACGGTCCAGATCGCCAACGCCATCATCTCCGAGGCGGCGCTGTCGTTCCTGGGGCTGGGCATGCCGGAGACGCAGCCGTCCCTGGGCTCGCTGATCAAGTCCGGCTTCGACTACATCCAGAGCGGGTCCTGGTGGATCACCCTGATCCCCGGTCTGGTGCTGGTCGTCCTGGTGCTGGTCATCAACCTGCTGGGGGATTGGCTGCGCGATGTGTTGAATCCCAGGCTGTACAAGGGGTAAGTCATGGCTTTGTTGGACGTTAAAGACCTGGATGTGCGGTTTGCGGTGCGCGGCGGCGACCTGCAGGCCCTGCGCAACATCAGCTTTTCCCTGGAACCGGGCGAGCGCCTGGGGCTGGTGGGGGAATCCGGCGCCGGCAAGTCCGTGGCGGCCTTCTCCATCCTCAACCTGATCGCCCGTCCCGGTTACATCGCCGGCGGCTCGGTGAAGTTCGAGGGCAAGGAACTGGTGGGCCTGAGCGAGCGCCAATTGCGGCACTACCGCGGCAACCGCATCGCCATGATCTTCCAGGACCCGATGATGACCCTCAATCCGGTGCTCACCATCGGCACCCAGATGGTGGAGGCGATCAAGGCCCACCGCCGGGTGAGCAACCGCGAGGCCCGGCGTATTGCCCTGGACCGCCTGAAACAGGTGTCGATCCCCTCTCCGGACAAGCGCCTGGACCAGTACCCCCACGAACTCTCCGGCGGCATGCGCCAGCGGGTGATCATCGCCATCGCCCTGCTGCTGGACCCGGCCATCATCATCGCCGACGAGCCCACCACGGCCCTGGACGTGACCATCCAAGCGGAGATCATGGCCCTGCTGCTGGAACTGTGCGAGCAGCACAACGTCGCCCTGATGCTGATCACCCACGATCTCGGGGTGGTCTCCCAGGTGACCCAGCGCATGCTGGTGATGTACGCCGGACGCATCATCGAGGAAGGCCCGACCAAGGAAATCATCAACGACGCCCAGCACCCCTACACCCAGGGCCTGATGAATGCCCTGCCGCAGATGGGGGAACCGGGCGAGCGGCTGTACCAGATCCCCGGTTCCATGCCGTCGCTGGCCCGGATTCCCACGGGCTGTCCCTTCCACCCGCGCTGCGAGTTCGCCAAAGAGCAGTGCAGGCACGAAGTGCCCGGCATCACCCGCTCCGGCAACGTGGAAGTGGCCTGCCACATGGTGCGGGAACTGATTGAAGACGAACAACGAATGGTGGACGCATGACCGCAGTGAACGATCCCCTGGTGCAGATTCGCGGCCTGCACAAGCGCTTCGACCTCTCCGGCAACTTCCTGGAGCAGCTGCGTTTCCGCGGCGGCAAGCTGGTGCGCCATCAGGAACACGTGCACGCCATCAACGGCGTCGATCTGGAGGTCCACAAGGGTGAGGCGCTCTGCGTGGTGGGCGAATCGGGCTGTGGCAAGTCCACCGTGGCGCGCACGGTCATGGGCCTGCTCTCCCCAAGCGAGGGCGAGATCCGCTACGCCGGCCAGCGCATCGACAACATGGCGCCCCGGGATGTGCTGCCCTACCGCCGCAAGATGCAGATGATCTTCCAGAACCCCTACGCCTCGCTCAACCCGCGCATGACCATCCAGCAGACCCTGGAGGAACCGGTACGCTTCCACCACCCGGACTGGGACAAACAGAAGATCCGCGACCAGGTGCACGAGGTGATGCATTCGGTGGGCATCGACACCGACTGGGGCAAGCGCTACGCCCACGAATTCTCCGGCGGCCAGCGCCAGCGCATCTCCATCGCCCGTGCCCTGGCGGTGGATCCGGAATTCATCGTCGCCGACGAGCCCATCTCGGCCCTGGACGTCTCCATTCAGGCCCAGGTGCTCAATCTGCTGATGGATGCTCAGGAAGCCCGTGGCCTCACCTACCTGTTCATCACCCACGACCTGGCGGTGGTGGAACACTTCGGCACCCGGGTGGCGGTGATGTACCTGGGCACCGTCTGCGAGCTGGCCGACACCAAAACGCTGTTCGACAACCCGCGCCACCCCTACACCCAGGCGCTGCTGTCCGCCATCCCGCGACTGGAAGACGACCGCCCCAACCACATCCGCCTGCACGGCGAAGTCTCCACACCGGTGAACCTGCCTACCGGCTGCGTCTTCCACGAACGCTGCCCCTATGCCAACGAACGTTGCAAGCGTGAGGTGCCGGCGTTGATAGCCACGGACGATGGCACCCAGGTCGCCTGTCACGCGGTGGAAGAGGGGAGGCTCTGATGCGTCTGGCGTCAAACGTTCATTCCCTCAACCCCAGCGGCGGTTTTCAGCTATCCTGACCCTTTGAACTGATCAGCTCAAAGAGCCCTCATGGAACTACGCTGGCTGGAAGACTTCATCGCCCTGGCAAGGACGCAGCATTTTTCCCGTGCTGCCGAACAGCAGCACGTCAGCCAACCCACGTTCAGCCGCCGCATCAAGCTGCTGGAAGAAGCCATGGGCACCACCCTGATCGACCGCCAGACCTTCCCCCTGTCCCTCACCCCGGCGGGGCGGCTGTTCCTGGAAATGTGTGAGCGCATGACCCGGGACCTGCGCGACACCCGCGACCGCATCACCGCGCTGGAAGCCGAGGCGGCCACGCGGATCAGCGTGGGCGCCACCCAGGGGCTGTTTTCCCATTTCTACCGGGACTGGGTGGACGAGCAGGCGCTGGAGGACCGACTGCAGCTCAACCTCAATGCCACCAACTGGATTGGCGAAGACTTTCTCGATGCCCTGGAAAACGGCGAGTGCGACTTGGTGCTCTGCTACTGGCACCGCCATCTGCCCTTCGGCCATCGTCTCGATTCCGGCACCTTCGACTGGGTGCAACTGGGGGAAGAAACCCTGATCCCCATGAGCCGGGCCCAGAAAAACGGCCAGCCGCGCTTCCGCCTGCCCGGCACCAGCGAGCAGCCGGTGCCCAACATCGCCTACCACCCCCGCGGTTTCATGGCCCCGGCCATTCTCGCCCATCTGGAGCGGATGAAGCCCCAGCCCCACCTGCTGCCCCTGAATGAGAACAACCAGTCCGCCAACGTGAAAGCCCTGGTCAAGCAGGGCTTCGGCATGGGCTGGCTGCCCGACCGGGTGATCGGCAAGAGCGGGGAATACGGCAAGCTGGTGCGGGCCGGCGACGAGCGCTGGGACGTCCCCCTGGAAATCCGCCTCATCCGTCTGCGCGAGCCGCGCTCGCCGGACATCCGCAACCTCTGGACACAATGGACCCGAGACCATGCCACAGCCTGACTGGGACAACCTCTACCACCAGCACATCGACTGCCTGCAGGCCGAATACGCCCAGGTGCTGACCGAACAGGGCTTCGATGCCCTGCTGATCAGCTCCGGCGCCGGCCCCCTGCGTTTCGGTGACGATCAGAGCTACCCCCACCACGGCTTCGGACCCTTCCTGCACTGGACCGGGCTGGCCGGCCTGGAGCACAGCTGGCTGCTGATTCGTCCGGATCAGCGTCCGGTGCTCTATGTCTACAGTCCCACCGACTTCTGGCATGCTCCGCCCGAGCTGCCCGAGGGCATCCGCGCCCTGCTGTTCCAAATCGAGAAACACCCGCAGGCCCAGCCGCCAGCGGTCGAGGCCGAGCATCTGGCGGTGCTGGGCGATCCGGCCCTGATCGGCCGTGTCCCCGGCCAGCACAACCTGCCTGCCCTGTGGCGGGCCCTCGACCGCCTACGCATCCACAAGAGCGACTACGAGATCGCCTGTCTGCGCGAAGCCAATGCCCTTGCTGCCCAGGGCCACACCGCCGCCCGGGACGCTTTTTATGCCGGGGCCAGTGAGTTCGAGATCAACCTGGCCTACCAGCAGGCCACCGCCCAGCGCGAGGCCGAGGCGCCCTACCACAGCATCATCGGCCTCAACGAACATGCCGGCACCCTGCACTACCAGCACTACAACACCCGGGCACCGCACAAGCACCGCGCGCTGCTGATCGACGCCGGCTACCGCTACCAGGGCTACTGCTCCGACATCACCCGCACCTACGCGGCCCCGGGCGAAAACCACTTCCAGGCCCTGATCCAGGGGGTGGAACAGTTGCAGCAACGCCTGTGCAAGGCCGCCCAGCCCGGCGTCGACTTCGTCGAACTGCAGGATAAGGCCCACCTTGGCATCGCCGCCCTGCTCGGCGCCAGCGAACTGGTAAAAGGCATGGAAGATGGCGACATGGTCGAAAGCGGCCTCACCCGCACCTTCTTCCCCCACGGTCTGGGCCACTTTCTCGGGGTGCAGGTCCACGACGTCGGCGGCCAACCCACACCCCCGCCGGAATGCCACCCGGCCCTGCGCCTGACCCACACCCTGGAAACCGGCATGGTGGTGACCATCGAGCCGGGGCTCTACTTCATTCCGTCATTGCTGCAGGACGCGCGCGAGCGTGGTTTGGGGGACTATTTAAATGACAGCCTGATCCGAGAACTACAGGGCTGTGGGGGGATTCGGATTGAGGATAATGTGGTGGTGGATGATCGCCCGGATAACCTGACTCGGCGTCTCCTGCCGTGAAGGCAATGCTGAGCCTGGCATATCAACCAGATCAAAATAAAGCGCCTTTAAACATAGGACACTATTATTTATTCTATTAGCCAATGTTTATGTATCTGTTTTCGAGTTTTTAATATTTAAATTAACCCCCACAATCTCCTTTAAAAGCCTGCCCTACCCGGCTCTAATGCCTTTTAAATAGCCAAACCAATGAATTACAGGCACTTCATTAAAAACAGCGACTTGTCAGCTTTTTTAACAGTCAATTTTGGACCTGCTACGCCCCTGACCGGACTATTAAGCGAGCCAACGGATATATTACGTTTATTTGCTATTTATAAATTCGTGACAACCTGATCGTTGAATCTGAAAAACGGGCCCATCAGCTTAACCCCTTGTAATAACTTGATAATGAGTCAAACCGCTAAACGCACCCTATTACCTGAAAAATATAACCCGCTGTTTTACATGATCTTTTTATATTGGCACAGCACATGCTCCTTCCCTGGGTGAGTGGCAAAACCACTGACACTAACCAAAAAGAGAGTAAGCAAGGAGTTCAACAATGGAATTGAAGAAGCTACTCGCTGGATCTGCATTTTTCATCGCAGCAGGAGCGCTCCATGCTACACCCGTAGACCTCGCGGACCTGGAAAACGATAGCGGCGACCAAGCCTTCGCCGATGTCCCCGAGGACACTTACTTCGACACCGGTGCTGCCCTGGCGCAGCTGACCGACGTCGATAACAATCAGGACGACGCCAACTTCACGCTGCTGCTGAAAGCAGCGGATACCGAATCGCAGGATGGTTTCGGTATCTATGGCAAAGACAGCAAGGACATGCTGGAAGTCTTTAACGGTGAGCATGCAGCGCTCACAGGTACCACGGTTGCCTTTGACCTGAGTGCAGGCACGGCAACCAACCAGACCACGGGTACCACTGCCGATATCGGCTCCATGTTCGGTTTCTATCTGGAGAAGGGTGACAAGACCATCTACTCCGATCCGGACATGAATGAAGACGGCGATCAGGCTCTGATCTATGACACCACAGGCACCTCTCAGGAAGGCCTGTTCGGTTCTGATTTGGTGGTTGCCATGGAAGGTGGTGACAACGCCGATTACAACGACTTCGTAGCCGGTGTTACCGACGTATCTGCCGTTCCGGAGCCCAGCACTCTGGCACTGTTCGGCCTTGGTCTGGTCGGTGCCGGCGTTGCACAGCGTCGCAAGGCTTCTTAATCAGCCCAGCCGACGCAACGAAGAGAGCCCCGCCCCGCCGGGGCTCTTTTTTTGTCCTAAAAAATTCGGCGCCCTCCTGCGAACCTCTCTGCTACGCTGCTAGTGTCCCGCCTGGTGACCCACAAGGAGCCCCGAATGTCCGAAGACCCGCTCAAATCCCTGTCCGACATGGCTGGCGAGGCCCATGCCCTGATCCAGCAGGCCCACCAGCATATCAATCCGGTGATCGGCGTACGCCGGGCCATGCGCGACAGTGGTATTCCGGCCGATGCCATCAATATCGACTGCCTCCGCACCCGCCGCCGCATCCTGCTGATCCTGCACGACCAGGAACCGGGAGTCCTGCTGTACCAGTTCATCACCCTGGAGCAGGAGGTGGGCGACGAATTCCAGCGCATGCCCCTCTCCGACGTTAAGACCGGTACCCTGTTCAACTGGATGCAGGAGTATTTTGGCGACGATACCCCACCCCATTCCTCTCACTGATCGCCAACAGTGCCCGCGCCTTACAACGTCCGGCTTGGGCTGGAATGGTGTTTAGAGCGAAATCGTTTAAGTAAACCGGCGGCAGTGATACGTCGTAACCCTATACTGGAAATAAGTTCATCCCCGATGAACCAAGAGGAGTCTGTGGATGCCTGGGCACGCTTGGCTGCTCGGCCTCCCGCGAAGGTGGGATCCTGGAGCATAGGAAGTTAGCGCATTCCCAGCGCAATCTGCGATGCACCCCAAACATCGCCAATCCTGTTTTATGGCGCGATACAGAACAAGCAAAGGAATGTAGCCATGAAACCGCTAGCTCCTGCCTTGACCTTTCTCCTGCTGCTGGCCCTGGCCGGCTGTGCAGGCCAGCAACCGCTTTCCAACGAAGCAATTTCCGAGCGCTACCCCAGCGTCTGGCAATTGGAATCCGCCATCATCGCGGCCCGCAAGGATAACCTTGATCTGCTTGCACCCGGTGATTTCAGCCAGGCCCAGCAACGATTCGAACGCAGCATCAAGCTGGCGCAAAACGACGATCCCGAAGCCAGCCCCTTGGCTCAACAGGGCCTGCAGGATCTATCCCGGGCCCAGGAGACCGCGGCCCGGTCCAGGGATATCCTTGAGGACGTTCTGGATGCCCGCCAGCGCGCCGTAGAGGCCAACGCCCACAAGATCCTGGCCAATCGGTTCAGTGAGAACGACAAGACCCTCAAGAACCTGAGCCGCGCCATCGAGCAGGGCAACACCACTGCTGCCCGAACGGGCCGGCGGGCCCTGGAGGAGGACTACCGCAGTCTGGAATTGCTGGCTCTGCAGCGTGAGGTCGTGGATCAGGCGGAAGAAGTCATCTCCCGTGCCGAGGAGAATGATGTCGAAGATCTGGCCCCCAAGACCATGAAAACGGCCCGGGAGGAACTCCGCCTGGCCCGTGATGTCCTGGCAGCGGACCGCAGTGATATCGAGAGGGCCAAGTCCCATGCCGCCCGCGCCACTGCGGCCGCCCAGCGGGCCACGCAAATCGCCGACTTGATCACCCAGTTCGAGCAGGCGGACTTCGAGCCCGAAGATACCGTCTTGTGGTATCAGGGGCAGCTAGCGGAAGTGGTCTCGCCGTTGGATCAAAAACCCACCTTCACCCGTCCCTACAAGCGCACGGTGGAACAGCTGCAATCCGAAGTCCGCATGCTGGTGAATCGCAATCAGCTTCTGGAGGCTTCGCTGGCCGAGAAAGAGGATCAGATCATGGCATTACAGCAGTCGAAGGAGGCGCAGCTCTCCAAGGTCATGGCGGAATCCTCCAGCGAACGCATGAAGCGGGAGGAGACCGCGGCGCGCTTCGCCTTCGTGCAGAACCTGTTTGATCCTCAGGATGCGGAAGTTTATCGCCGCGGCGACGATGTGTTGATCCGAGCCCAGGGCTTTCAATTCCCATCCGGTCAGAGCGAACTTCAGTCGGCCAATTTCCCACTGCTGAACAAAATCACGGAAGCGGTGAAGAAATTCCCCGATGCACTCGTGGTGGTGTCGGGCCACACCGACAATGTAGGCAGTGTCGCCAAGAACCGACAGCTGTCCGAGGAACGGGCAGAGAAAGTCAGCCGGTTCCTGAGCGATGTGGGTGGCGTCAATCCCAAGCGCATCACGACGGTGGGGCACGGCGCCGAGCAGCCGGTGGCCTCCAATGACACTCCGGAAGGGCGTGCCGCGAATCGTCGGGTGGAAGTCCTGCTGGTGAACGAAGGACCGATGAAGGCGACTGCGGCGGGCAAGGAAGAGTCAGCAGCCGGTGATTAGATCACGGCCCGGTACGTGGCCAGCCATTGGGGTAGCTGATCGGCCGGCAAGGGGCGACAGAGCCAGAATCCCTGGATCCTGTCGCACCCCAGCGCTTTCAGCAGCCGCGCTGTGGCTTCGTCTTCCACACCCTCCGCCACCAGTTGGTAATCCAGACCGTGGACCATGTTGATGGCGGTTTCGACAATCATCCGGGAACTCTCGCTGGCACACACATCCATTACCAGCGAGCGGTCCAGCTTGATTTCAGTGGCCGGCAGTTGCTTGAGGTAGGACAGTGAGGAATAGCCGCTGCCGAAATCGTCGATGGCCACCCTCAGCCCGATGTCCGCCAGTTTGTGCAGGGCTTTCAGGCCCTGCCTGGGATCTTCCATGGCGGCGGTTTCGGTCAGTTCCAGCGTAATACGCTCGGCGGCGATCCCGTGCTGGGCCAATAGCTGTTGGATGTGATGCCCCAGACTGCCGGAAGCCAGATCCCGGGCGGAAATGTTGATCGATACTTCCAGATGCGGCTGCTCTGAAAGCAGTTGGGCCAGATCCCGCATGCTGCGTTCGAAAGCCCAGCGGGTGAGCTGGGCGATCACGCCGGTTTCCTCTGCCAGGGGGATGAATTCCACCGGCGTCACCCAGCCCCGTTCCGGATGATGCCAGCGGATCAGGGCTTCCACCCCCACCACGTCACCCGTAACCAGGCTGATCTTGGGCTGGTAATACAGTTCCGTCTGGTCGTTGTTCAGTGCCTCCCTGAGATCCGACATCAGGGTCAGGCGACTTTCGCTGTAGATGTCATAGTCGGGCGAATAGAAGCCCACATGCACCTTGCCAGCCGGCACCGACTCCATACCCACGTGGGCATTACGGATGAGCAGGGCCGCGTTGTCCCCGTGGGTGGGGTAGATCGCCGCACCGAACTTCGGGTGCAGCTCGATGGCCAGGTTATCCAGCGGCATGGCCTGCGAGAGCTGTTCCAGTGCCCTGTTCAGTTCCTTGAACTCATCATTCACCTTGCTCACATCCACTAGAATACCGAAACAGTCACCGGCCAGCTGGTAAACACATTCTTCCCGCCCGTTGTCATCCCGGACTTTATGGACATAGGGCAGCCGGTGCGCCAGCGCGCTCATCTGTTCGGCCAGGCGCTGGAGCAGCATTTCACTGCGGGTCAGGCCCAGGGTCCGGTTGATCTCATCGAGCCGCGTCACCCGGGTCACGCCCACCATGTACTGCCCCTCAGGGTCACGCTGGAAACGCCGGTTCACCATCCATTCGAAGCGGTTACGGTTGGGCAGCTGCGTAACCGGATCATGCATCATGGCATCCGTCAGCCGGTTGTGGGCTTCATGTTGGGCCTTTTCCTTGCGCAGGCTCTCCGCCTGGGCCTGGATCTTGTCTTCCCGTTCCCGGTAGAGGCGATCCGCCAGGGCCAGGGTCAGGATGAAGGCTTCCAGGCCGGAGCCGATCTGCATGGCGTACTCGGTGAGAAAGTGCTCCGGCAGGAATCCCATAGCACGCCCGGCGGTCGCCAGCACGCCGATGGTCAGGGGCGACCAGGCCACGGTGAAAAACTTCGCGGCACGCACTCCGGCCGCCCAGCGTATGGGGCCGGCGACCAGCAGCAGCGAGAAAAAGAACAGTGATGAATAGGTGGAGAGCTTGATCGCCACGTTGTAGCTCAAGGTGGCGGCGGCGATGAGATTGAGGATTTCGAATCCGATCATCGCCCGCATGGCGATATCCAGCTTGGGACTGTTGCCTTTGATTTTCAGGAATTCCCGGCAGAACAGCAGCGAGAACAGCGCCAGAAGCGGCATCGACAACAACAGCACGCGACCATGCACGGCCGGGGACTGCGGGTAAAAATGCTGGAAGCTGTAACCGTGTATGGAGCTGAAGAACAGCAGGTAGCCTGAAATGGCAATGGCGTAGTACAGGTACAGTTTTTCCCGCAGGGTCAAAAACACCGCCAGGTTGATCAGGATGATGACGATGATGCCCCCGTAGTACAGGAAGTGCAGCTTCTGTTCCCGGGCCGCGTCCTCAAAGAACGCCTGTTCGCGCCAGATGCGCAGTGGCAGGATCATGGAGCCGTCGGTCTGAACTCGGGCATAGAGGGTTTTGGTCTCACCCGGGGCCAGGCTGAAGCGCAGCGCCATGTGGGGGTGATCAACGTCGCGGGGGTAGAAGGGGTGCGTATCGCCCAGCGTGAGTTCCCGTTGCAGGCGGCCGTCTGAAATAAGGTAGAAGGTCACGTCGTCCAGCTGGGCGTAGGCCAGTTCCGCGATGAGCTTGATATGCTGGTCGGTCGGGTTCACGACCGCGAAGCGCAACCAGTAAGCGGCGTCGGTGATGCCCATGGTGGCATTGCCAGTGGGCTCCGTCTGCCACTCGTCATCGGGCCGCTGTAGGATCTGCTGCAGATCGGCCTGACTGTCGGGATCTTTCACATACTGGAAGTGCGCCTGAATGGGCGACGCGTCGGTCACCGTGACCGGCCTGGTATCCGCATGCCCCAGGTGCCACACACACCAGAACAGGGCCACGAAAGCAAAACGCGAGGCGGGAGATAGGATCACACTCAACCCGTGAACAGTAGTGGCATGGAATCAGTCAATGACTACTGAGTGTAGTCGAAGAAGTGCAAGCGCGTGGGTTACGCGGTTGCAGCGCTCCGCGTTCTCAGCCATGGAGGGCACACTGGCAGCGATCCGCATCACGAGGCAGAATAAAACCGTTTCCGCCCATTCAGTAACGAGCCCGATTGCCCCATGACACCTGCCATCAACCTGGTCCGCCAGAAAAAGATCGCCCATCAGGTCCACGAGTATACCCATGACGCCAACAGCGAATCCTACGGCCTGGAGGCCGCCGAGAAACTGGGGTTGTCACCGGAACAGGTTTTCAAGACCCTGGTGGTGGAGGTCGACAAAAAGGCACTGGTGGTCGGCATTGTGCCGGTGTCCGCGCAGCTGAGCATGAAGCAGATCGCCAAGGCGGTGGGGGCCAAGAAGGCGGTCATGGCCAGTCCGGCGGAGGTGGAACGGAGCACCGGCTATGTGCTGGGCGGGGTGAGCCCCCTGGGGCAGAAAAAACGCCTGAAAACCGTCATCGACGAGTCCGCCCGGGAGTTTGAGACCATCCATGTCAGTGCCGGGAGACGCGGGCTGGAAATCGAACTGAGTCCGCTGGATTTGCAGGGGCTGCTGGACGGAATGTTCGCCCCCATTCAGCAATAAGCGCCGTCCCCATCAAGGAGCCGCCACCATGTCCCCCAAGCACGACCTTGACCTGATCCCCGACGCCCGCGACGGCCTGACCCGCATCGAGCGCATCATCCTCCACGTCCTGCACGAAACCCAGCGCGAGCGGGGCGGTCGTAATGTGCCGACCGCCATGCTCTACGGGCGCGTGCTGGAATATGTCGACATGAGCGAAGCCGAGCTCCAGGGCTACCTGAACCGACTGGGTGCCATGGGCGATCGCTAGCGAAGTGGCAGGCACACATCCGTGATCAGTTCATGCTCGGGCGTCTCGGGCATGAGGTTCCGGTAACACCATAGGTTAGGCTGAGCTTGCGAAACCCAACATGTCGGATATGCGGCAGGAGCGGCAATGAAAAAGATCTTACAGGAATACAAGGCGTTTGCGCTCAAGGGCAATGTGCTCGATATGGCTGTGGGCATTGTCGTGGGGGGCGCCTTCGCGACCATTGCCAGCAGCCTGGTGGCCAATGTCATCGCCCCTAGCCTGGGCCTGTTTACCAGTGGCGTGGATCTGGCGGACCTGTTCGTGGTGCTCAAGGAGGGCAAGGCGGGCGCCCCATACGCAACGCTGGAGATGGCCAACCGGGACGGTGCGGTGACCCTCAGCTACGGGCTCTTTCTCAACAGCCTGTTCAGCTTCGCGATTGTCTCCTGGATTGCGTTCTTTCTGGTCAAGGGGATCAACCGGATCCGGGAACGCGAGAGTCACCGGGAGCAGGTGGTCCACAAGGAGTGCCCGTTCTGCTTTTCCCAGGTGCATATCCAGGCCGTGCGGTGTCCTTACTGCACCTCGAACCTGGAGTAACCAGGCACCGGGGCCACCAACACCGTAGGTTGGGCTGACGAAGGAAGCCCAAAAGTCTACCCTATTTGCAAGATGTTGGGCTTCACAGGCTCAGCCCAACCTACCGCCTGCCTACCAGCCCCAGAACAACAGCCACCAGGCAAAGACCACCAGCGCGACCGCACCGCCGGACATCGCGAACGCCAGCATTCGACGCCCCGGCTGCGCACTGTACTGCCCGCCGATACGCCACAGCAGCCACAGCGACCAGAGCCCCGCGCCCCCCAGCAGCATCGCGCGCAACGGTGTTACCCAGAACAGCGGCACCTGCTCGGCCCGCAGCATGGAAACGGTCAGCGCGGACAGCCCCAGGAACACGCCGCAGGCCACCACCGGAATCAGGCCGTGGGACAGGTGATAAAGCGTCTGCCGCGGTTGCGGCCCCAGGGCCCGGCGCGCGCCCTGCAGCAACAGGGTCAGCAGCGTGCCCATGACCAGGCCGGTGACGCCGATGTAAGCGAGCAGCAGGGTGCCGTCGAGCAGATTGAAGACATCGTTCTGCCCGGGATAGTTGGTGAAGACCCACCAGGGCGTGTGCGTCTGCAGCGGCCAGAACCAGTCGTGCTCCACCAGCCAGGTGGCCAACCACTGTTTGAGGGTGATGAACCAGGGGCTGGCGGACCAGTGGAAGGCACCCACCGCGATGCCGCCGAGGCCGAAGGTGATCAGCACCAGTTCGGCGGCGCTGGCGCGGTGGCCGCTTTCTTCCAGAATCTCGCTGTTGGGGGCCCGGGGTGTCAGGGCAATGGCGTCCCGATGGCCTTCGCAGCGGCCGCAGGCGTGGCAGCTGCTGGCGCTTTGCAGATCCCGCAGGTTCAGCAGGGTGGGACAGTTGACCGCCTCCGGACGGTCCCCGCGCTCACGGCTCGCCTGCCACTGCTGCGGGTCGGCGCGAAAATGCACCGGTGCCAGCTTGGCCAGCAACCCGAACACGCCGTTGACCGGGCACAGGTAACGGCACCAGACCCGCACGTTGCGGCCGTAAAGGTAGCCGATAATGAGCGCCCCCACGGTGGAGCCCCCCAGGATCAGCAGCGTGGCCTGGGGATACTGGTAGACACTGAGCATCTGGCCATACACGGTGGTGCCCACAAAGGCCACGAACGGCCAGCCGCCCCAGCGAACCCAGCGGGGAATGGCACCGCCGCGGCCATGGCGGCTGGCCCATTCGCTCAGGGTGCCTTCCGGACAGAAGACGCCACACCAGGTGCGCCCCATCACCACCATGCTCAACAGCACGAAGGGCCACCAGATACCCCAGAACAGGAACTGGGCGAACAGCGTGATGTCGTCCCAGATATGCGCCGTATGCGGTGGCAGGGGCTGCACCGCCGGGAGGATGATCAGCACCGCATAGAACAGGACCACCGCCCACTGGATGCCCTGGATCGCCCGTCGGTGGCCCCGCATCCACTGACCGAGGCTGGCCAGCCAACTGCGGCGCTGGGAGACGGGGGTGACGTCAGTGGCGATGACACGGCTCATGCGGGGCTCCTGAAAGTTACTCGGCGATGATGCGTCCCTTGGACTCGGGCAGGTGGAATTCGTCGAAGATGTCGTATTCCCCCGGCTTCAACGGGTAGACCACCACGAACGAACGGGCGCCGGGGGACAGGACTTTCTCCAGACGCAGGTCGTCACTTTCGAATTCCGCCGGGCCGCTCCCGGCATTGTGCAGTGAGATCTTGAAGCGCTCCCCGGCCTTCACATGCAGGGGCTGGGGCGACAGCTCGCCGTCCTTGAGCTGCAGGTCGTAGTTGGGCAGGCCGGCCCACGCCGGCAGAGCCAGGGCCAGAATGAACAGGGCGCCAAGAGCGCGACGCAGGGGTGCGGTCATGGGGTTCTCCTTCGAAGGAAACCGGGACACCGGTGCGGTGCCCCGGCACAGAGATCAGTAGCCGCCTTTCTTGCCGATACCGGCATAGACGAAGTCGTATTCCAGGGTGAACGGCTCAAACCAGGCGCCCACGCCGGTGTCGCGGTCCACATGACGCATGAACGGCTGACCCTGCATGTTCGGCGCATGAATGGTGTATTCCAGGTGATACTTGCCCGGACCGGCCAGCTTGACGTTGGCGCCGTAGTGGGTTCCGTCGCTGGCGATCATCGGCATGAAGGTGCCCGCCATGACCTCGTCGCTGCCCTTTTTCGTGAGCTTGTAGTCCACGGTCAGGTAGGGAATCCAGGCGCCCGGGGCGAAGCCGTTGGGGTTGTCCTCGAGGGCCATGATGTCCGCTTCCAGGTGGACGTCGGCCTGCTTGGCGGGCAGCTTGCCGGCCGGTTCCATGATCACCGGCTGCAGATAGACGGCACCGACCTCCATACCGTTTGCCTGCTGCGGCTGGCCGATCGGGTATTCGGCGGCCTGAGCGGTGGACAGGGCGGTCAGGCCAGCGGCCAGGACGGCCGTTCGGGTCATGGTTGCAATCGTTGCGGGCATGCAATTTCTCCTGTGATTATCGGCGTGGTTCGTTATCGTGATCGGAATGATAATGATTTTTATTTGATTTGTCATTGACGAACATCAAATCGAACCACAGTGATTTCGCTATACTGTCGCAACCCCCTGGCGATCATCGGAAAACCGGATTCAAAAATGCAGATTCGAGAGGCGACAGCGGACGACTTTGAGGCGATCTGGCCCATCTTTCACGAGGTGGTGGTTGCGGGCGATACCTACGCCTATCCCCCCGAGACGGACCGAACCCAGGCCTTTCGGCTGTGGATGGCATTGCCGGCCCGAACCTTCGTGGCCGAAGACGACGGCCAGATCCTCGGCACCTATTACATCAAGACCAACCACGCCGGCCCCGGCGCCCACGTGTGCAATTGCGGCTATATGGTGGCCTCGGCCGCCCGCGGACGCGGCCTGGCCACTGCCATGTGCGAGCACTCCCAGGAGCTGGCCCGCGCCATGGGCTACCGGGCCATGCAGTTCAATTTCGTGGCAGCCAGCAACACCGGGGCGGTAAGGCTCTGGCAGAAACTGGGGTTCGAGACCGTCGGCCGTCTGCCGGGCGCTTTCAACCATCCCCAACAGGGCTTCGTGGATGCCCTGGTCATGTACAAGTGGTTCGCCTGAACCCCGCCGGTTACCAAAGCGACTACACTGATTAGCACAAGCAATCATTCTGATGTTGTCGCACGCTCGAAGCGCCGATACAGACTGACTCGCCGTTAATCACAGATTCCGGAAAGGTGGATCATCCATGGCCGAAATGAAGTTCCAGTTCACTGGCATCAACGCTGTCATTGCCCTGATCGTTGTGGTCGCCCTGGTGGGTCTCCGGCTCGCCACGCTGGGTGAAAGTGACGATCCGGCCCTGCGCGAAGCGGTCAAAACCGAATTGATGAGTGAACTTGGCGGCAGAACCGGGGAAGCGCTGGCCAATCTCGATCGCACAAACCCCGAAGCGGTTCGCAAACTGACACAGGAGGCGTCACTCGATGCCATCCATATTCACCGTCTGTCTGTGAGCAAGCCGCTGTTGAGCCTGAGCAGCGATGAAAAAGCCATCGTACGGGTGCAGTACAACCTGGCGGATGACCCGGAAGAGGTGAAATACTGGCAGTTCAGGCATTCACCGATTGGCGGCTGGCGCTACCAGTACACCTCGACGGTGGTGGGCTATTACCTCAACTTCCTCTAGTAACCGGGATCGTTCCGGCTGGCAAGGAGGCATCATGCAGCAAAACCGTGAGACCCTGACCCCGCAGCAGGCCCAAACCTACTACAACTGGCTGGGCAAGAAGCTCGACAGTCAGGGCTTTTACGAGAATCCTGCCCTGGACGTCCTGGTGGAGGAAGGGGACTTTGGCCATGCCGGCCAGGTGTTCGAGTTGGGGTGCGGCACCGGCAGGGTGGCCGAACGGTTGCTGCAGGAAAAACTCCCCGCCTCCGCCCGCTATCACGGTGTTGATATCAGTCCGGTGATGGTGGAAGTGGCCAGTGAACGGCTGGAACCCTTCGGCACGCGGATCACGGTGGAGCATTCCGGTGGCAATCTGCATCTGCCCCCGGACAATGCCAGCGTCGACCGGGTGATCGCCACCTACGTACTCGACCTCCTGTCCGAGGCCAACATCGAACTGGCCTTCGCCGAGGCCCACCGCATACTGGCCCCCGGCGGACTGTTCTGTATCGCCAGTCTGACACCAGGTATCACCCTGCCCTCCAGACTGGTGACCGCCGTCTGGAAACAGCTGTTCCGGCTGCACCCGGCCATTGTCGGTGGCTGCCGCCCGGTACGGCTTACGGATTTTGTCGATCCGGATTTCTGGATCGAACGCTGCCACCGGACCGTCACTCCCTTCGGCGTGCCTTCCGAGGTGCTGATTCTGGAGGCCCGGACGCCCCAGCAGGCCAGCCACCCGACCAACGAACCCCGCCCCTGACAGGGACCCGGTGATTGACAGACGACCGGGCGGGTAGACCACCATGGGCTCCAGGGAACGGAACAGGCCACGAAACATGGATAACCGGAACGAGAAAACCCTGGACTCCGGGGAAAGGCGAGACGCCGCCCGTCGCGAGGCGCCCAGCGCCGCGGTGGTTTTTGAGGCGATCCGGCGGGAAGCGGTCTCGGAACTTGGGCGACCTCTGCTCGGGCTGGGCTGGTCGGCCCTCGCGGCCGGCCTGTCGATGGGCTTTTCCCTGGTCTCCCAGGCCCTGCTGTACAGTTACACGCCGGAGAGCCCCTGGCGCCCCATCGTCAGCAGCCTGGGCTATTCCATTGGTTTTCTGTTCGTGATTCTCGGACGGCAGCAGCTGTTTACCGAAAACACCCTGACTCCGGTGCTGGAGGTCCTGCGTGTACGCAATCTCGGGAGCGTCCGGCGCACCCTCAACCTGTGGCTGGTGGTGCTGGTCTGCAATCTGGTCGGGACGGCGATTTTCGCGCTCACCCTCAGCGCCTTCGACGTGCTCGGGTCGTCAACCGATCAGGCCCTGGAGGTCCTTGCATTGCGCCAGTTCCAGTCTGACTTCGGCACGATGTTCCTGCGGGCCATCTTTGCCGGCTGGCTGATCGCACTGATGCTCTGGCTTATGCCGTTTGCCGAATCCGCCCGGGTCGGGGTGATCATCATCGTCACCTATGTGATCGGCCTGGCCCATTTTCCCCATATCATCGCCGGCTCGGTACCGGCGCTTTATGCGGTCTTCATGGGGATGCAGGACTTCCCGACCTGGCTCGGGGACTTCTTTGTGCCCACCTTGCTGGGCAATATGGTAGGCGGCATTATGCTGGTGGCTGCCGTTAACTATGCCCAGGTGGCCTACAGCCAATCCGATCATCAACAGCCGCACCGATGAATGCGCTGGCTGCTACCTGCCGGCTCAGGCCTGTTCGACCCGATCACGTCCGCCGGTTTTGGCCCTGTAGAGGGCCTTGTCGGCGCGACTGAGCAGATCTTCCGTGGTTGAATCACCTGCCTGCATCCCCGCAAGGCCAATACTGACTGTGATCCCGAATACGCCGCGCCGGCATTGGATCGAAGCCCGGGCAGTTGCCTTTCCCACCCGCTCGGCGATCTTCCGCCCCTCGGCGAGATCGGTCTCCGGCAGCATGATGGCAAACTCCTCGCCGCCCAGGCGCGCCAGGCAATCCGAATCGCGCAGCAACGGCCGGACGGTCTCCGCAAACACCTTGAGCGCCTTGTCCCCACCTTCATGGCCGTACTGGTCGTTGACCTTCTTGAAGTGGTCAAGATCGAGCATCATCACGGTCAGGTCGTGCTTGTAGCGGCGTGCCCGATGAAATTCCTCGTCCAGTGCGGTCATGAAGGCCCGGCGGTTGAGGGTTTCGGTGAGCGGATCGGTACGGGAGAGTCGCAGCAACGCCTGGGTGACCAACTCGTGCTCGGTGATGTCGTGGTAGAACCAGATGCGTCCCCAGTAGCGCCCTTCCGGATCCCGTAGTCCCTGCGAATACCGCTCGAGGATGCGGCCGTCCCGCATGCGAATGCGATACCCCCGCTCTTTTTCATCAAGGTTTTGGTAAAGGCTCAGAATACGGTCGATAAAATCCTCGGGGGCCTCCACCCGTTGCCGGGCAACTTCCAGCGCTTCCCCGCCGCTGCGACCTTCCATCACTTCCGCAGGAATATCCCACATTTCCAGGAATCGCTGATTCCATGTCTTCATGTTGTTTTCGGCATCCACAACCAGAATGCCTTCCGGAGATTCGTTCAGGTAAGCGCTCAACAGGGTGGATTGATAACGGGTTTCAAGCTCCAGATGAACACTCCGGCTCACTTCAAAGGCGGTGCCGAAGAGGCGGAAGATTCGGCCCGATGCATCCATCAGCGGCACCAGTGTGGTTCGCCAATATGTCTTACCCACGGGCAGTTCCAGCTCTTCCTGATAATCGATGGCCGAGCGCTGTTCAATGCAGCGCCGGTAGTTGGCCGTCACCCGTTCGGCCGTATCCGCGGGCAGCACCTCTTCAATCCGGCGACCGGCCATCAGATCATGGCGCATGCCCGTTTGCTGCTCGTGGCGATCGTTGATGGCGGCCACCCGGAAAACACCGTCGGCCTCAACATCGATAACAAAGGCAGCAATACCCAGGTAATTGATGGTGTCTCGCAATTCGCCGTAATCGTTACTGTCGAGTAGACCTTTCACAACATGCTCTACCTTGATCCTGGACGAGCGGCATCAGGCGCCCTATCACTCCAATCATGTCCTGCCGTCTGCATGCAATCAAGCGGTCTGGCTGGCGGCTTGTGTATAGGGTGAACCGAATTGCCGCGGCGGGGATCATCTGATACAACCTTCACACTTTACGACTATCCCCGGGCCCCGGGGCATTTGCTACCATCGGCGGATAGGGGCAGACGTGCTTTTATGCCAGAGTGGTTCACTTCCCGGCCGGAGCTTCAGCGTGAGAAACGACGAACAGTTCGCCAGCGACAACTACAGTGGCATCTGCCCGGAAGCCTGGACGGCCATGGCCGAGGCCAACGAGCGGGACGAACCGGCCTACGGCGAGGACCGCTGGACCCAGCAGGCGGCGGACGGGCTGCGGGCGCTCTTCGAGACCGATTGCGAGGTCTTCTTCGTGTTCAACGGCACCGCGGCCAATTCCCTGGCACTGGCCTCCATGGGCCAGTCTTTTCACAGCGTCATCTGCCACGAACTGGCCCACGTGGAAACCGATGAATGCGGCGGCCCGGAATACGCCTCCAACGGCGCCAAACTGCTGCTGGGCAGCGGCGAGAACGGCAAACTGACCCCGGAAAGCATCGAAAACCTCGTCACCCGCCGCACCGATATCCACTACCCCAAGCCCCGGGCGATCAGCCTCACCCAGGCCACGGAGGTGGGTACGCTCTACAGTGTGGAAGAACTGCGGGCCATTCGGACCGTGGCCGATCGCCACCGCCTGCATATTCACATGGACGGCGCCCGCTTCGCCAATGCCGTGGCGGCCCTCGGGGTGTCCCCGGCGGACGTGACCTGGCGCAGCGGGGTGGATGTGCTGTGCTTCTCCGGCACCAAGAACGGTCTGGCTCTGGGGGAGGCCGTGGTGTTCTTCAACCACGCGCTGGCGGAGGATTTTGAATGGCGGTGCAAGCAGGCCGGGCAACTGGCCTCAAAGATGCGCTTCATCTCCGCACCCTGGTGCGGACTCCTCAGGAATCAGACCTGGCTGCGCAACGCCCGCCATGCCAACAACTGCGCCCGACGACTGGCCGAGGGTCTAAGCGACATTCCGGGCGTCAAGCTGCGCTGGCCGTGCCAGGCCAACGGTGTTTTCGTGGATATGTCTGAATCGCTGCAGCAGGCCTTGCGCGACCGGGGCTGGCACTTCTATACGTTTATTGGCGGTTGCGCGCGGCTGATGTGCTCCTGGTCAACCTCGACAGCACAGGTGGACCGGCTGCTGGCAGACCTCCGGGATCTGGCCGGCACTCAGCCGTAGCCCCAGAGCTGGGACAGGTTCAGGGCCGGCAGGTACTTGGGCACAACCACTTCCTCGATGGCAAAGTCTTCATCCTCGGCATTGCGCCGGATGCCCCCCATATAGGCGTTGCCCGAGGCACTCACCACCGCCATGGTTTCCGGCATACCGTCCCCCTTGGCACGCCGCGTGACTACCGCGGTTTCGCCGTTGCGCAGCTGCACCAGAATGCCCGGCGGGTAATCGCCCAGGGCCCGGAACAGGGCCTGGTAGACGGATTGGTCCGGATCTTCGGCAACGGAAGTCAGGATGTCCTGTCGAGCGTGATCGCTACGGAAACGATCCCGGTAAGCACGCCGTGTGACCATGGCGGTATAGCGTTCCGCCAGTGCCAGGGCCTTGGCTTCGGGCAGTATGTCGTCCCCCGAGAGGCCTTTGGGATAACCGCTGCCGTCGAAACGTTCGTGGTGCTGGGCAATCACCCGCAGGAAACGCTTGTTCTGAACACCGGCCTGGTCCAGGGCAATCACGCTGAGCAGCGGATGCTTGTTGATCACCGCCCGCTGGGCCTCACTGAGCTTCTTGGTGGAGTTGTTGAGCTTGTCCTGATGGGGCAGCAGTGCCAGGTTGGCCGTAAGCGCAGCCGCCATGAGGATCATGGCCTGTTCACGATCGAACCGCATATGCCGGGCAATAAAGCGGCAAAGAATGGCGTAGAAGAGGGTCTGCTCGTAAGCGGTGGGCTCCACAGCGTAGATATGGACCAGCGCGATGCTGGCATCCGGGTCGCTCTTGCACATCTCGTTGATGCGCCGGGCCAGCCCCAGGATGCGTTCCTTGGCATGAGGTTTCTGTTGCATCACGGCCTCCAGACCCAGCTCCAGGTCTGACAGCAACGGCGCATACTCGGCGAAGGGACTGACCCTGCGACCTTCCTCCCGGTCTTCCTCGATCTTTTTCTTGGTCGCCGACAGCGGAGACTGGAACAGGCCGCGTTCGTAGAGTTTTTCCAGCTGGCCTTCGGTCTGGATCACGAATCCCTGCCGCAATAGCAGGCCGCCGTTTTCGTCATACACCGCCCACGGCAGCGGCTTGCCCACCACCAGCGCCCCCGGTGCGACCTTTTGCAGATTGTCCATAGCGACCGTCATTGAGCCCACAATTCTCGACTTCTTTTGTTATCAACCTACTAAAGTTAAGCATACCTGCGCAGATTCGCTACACGGTCAGCGTTAACTCAGGTCAGCTCCAGCCGCATGAAGACGGCATCCTCGAAGGGGTTGTAGCAATAGGGGGCGATGTCCCGGAAGCCGAAACGCCGATAGAGTGCCAGCGCCGGCTTGAGGGAGGCGACGCTATCGAGGACGATGGCGTGGAATCCCAACCCCCGGGCCTGATCGATGAGCGCCGCGGTCAGGGCCTCCCCCACCCGCTGCCCCCGGGCAGAAGCCCTGACGAACATCCGCTTCATCTCCGCCACGCCCGGCTCGTGGGTGCGTAACCCCACAGCGCCGGCGTATTCGCCATACAGCCGTGCCAGCACCAGAGCACCGGATGGCCGGCCGTACATGGCGGGCAGGTCCGCCAGTTCCTCCTCGAAGCCCTGATAGGCGATATCCAGCCCCAGAAACTGCACGTATTCCCGAAACAGCTGGCCGGCGCTGCGGTACTGCTCCGGCGTCTGCGCCACTTCGATCGTTACGGGGTTGGGTTCGGTCATGCGCGGATCCTCTGCCTGGTGTTGCTTAACATGAGTGCGTCGTATGTCAGAGCCCTGCTCCGGGTCCCTGGCAAGGCGCGGGGCGCCGGGAAGGGAGGTTTCCTGCTTTATACCGGTGAATCCGACCGGTTTTCCACCTGCAAGCACGGTCCGGCATATCCCGGTCGCGACAGGGTTGGGCTGCTTCCTGGTGCGCGGGAGGCTCCGTCCCCGTTAGCCATGGACCGCAGTCCATGGATCGCGTACAACAGAAAGACTGGGGAAAACCGGCCGATAACGCCGGTACATGTCATTAGGGTACAGGCAAAAACAAAAGGCACACTATGAGCTTGCGACTGGTCATCCATTTTGAGGTGAAGGAAGACAAACTGGCCTCCTTTCACACCCTGATGCTCAGGACCCGGGAAACGCTGCCTCAGGTGGAGGGCTGCATGGGCGTGGAGATCTTCAACAGCCCGGAAGACCCGACCCGCTTCATGTTGATCGAGGCCTGGGAGTCGCGCCTTTTGCACGACCGCTATTTCCAGTACCTGGAACGCTCCGGCGCCTGGGGGCACCTGATTTCCCATCTGAAAACCGATCCCACCAGTCAGTATTTCGAGGAGTTCGGCAACCTGCTGCCGGGCCCGCGACAGCCCTGATCCAGCCGCGCAGTTGGTCCGTTACGGCCTCGGCAAACCGGATCGCGCCACCTGATGCAGGTATTGCGGAACCTTCTCTGGCGGCAGGGGGCTGGACAGGTAATCGCCCTGGAAATGCCGACAGCCGCAAGCTTCCAGAAAGCCTAATTGCCGTTGGTTCTCGACGCCTTTGACCACCAGCGTCTTGCCCACCGACGCCGTCAGGGTCACCAACCCCCGCACAAAGCGCTGTGCGATTTCCGAACGATGCAGTTTGGCCGTCACCGGTTCGCCCAGCTTCACCACGCCAATATTGCGGTTCTGAATGACGTGGAGATTGGAGGAAAGGGACAGGTAGTCGTCAAGGATCAACTGCACGCCGGAGTCGCTCAGCTGGTGCAGCGAGGCCGGAGGCACGGTGTGATCCAGCAGGCTTTGCTCGGTGACAGCCAGCTGTACCTGATCGGGCGAAAGTCCGTGCTCGTCCAGCAATTGGCGAAATGTATCCGGGAACAGCTTGTCCACCAGAGTTTCGGGACTCAGCCTGGCGGTCACCGGGGGCGCCTCGGCATCCTGGGACTGCAACTCTGTGGCAGTGCGGACGGCGGCTTTCACCAGTCCCCAGTCCAGGTCGTAATGTGTCGCAGTCGACAGCCCACCCTGTGCTTTGGGAAGATGGTGAAGCTCGAACGAATGAACCCGCTGGCTGTGAGGCGAAACAACGGGCGAGAGCAGAACCGGCAGTCCGTCGTTGTCTTTCCAGTGCAGAGTATTCTGCGACTGATCAAAGTCTCCTTTAGCCACCGCCCCTCAACCTCTGATTTCGAACCAATATCACTATAAAAACACCAAAATAACGGAAAAATGCTTTTAAAGCATTTGTTACCAAAAATCAATTCAATCAACGCACTTTGTTTTTATTGTTAATTTTTCATATAGTCTTTTGCGACAGGAATGGATTGCGATGAGTGAACTCGGTTCGACATTACGGGCGCTGCGCGAGAAACGCAGCATGACATTGGCCCAGCTTGCCGATAAAGCGGGCACCTATGTCGGCAACCTGTCCCGAATCGAAAGAGGCCTGGGAAAACCCAGCCTGGATTTGCTGTACCGCATTTCGCAAGCCCTGGGTTATACGCTTGCAGAAGTGTTCTCTGTGTCTGAATCCCATCCCACCGATCACCGCCAGATCGCCCTGAATGCCACCTTCATTGCCCTGCTTGAGGCCGACAAGGATTTGTTGTTGGAGTTTGCCCAACTGTTACAGGCCCGCGCATCCAAAAAGCTCGACAATGTCAGCTTGGGAAAAAGGAGCATGCCGGCGGACCATGAAGAGGAGCCTATAAAAACCTCCCAGGACCGGTCAGCCCCCTCCGAACCGTCCTAAACACACCCCCGCCCTTCGCTCGTCACACGCTCAAGACACCACTATCCGCTGCCAGCCCCGGGCAAGGCACTCGCCCCCCCACTAACCGAAACGAACCACCAACTCGTGCAAATCCCGGGCAATCCGTTCACAGGCCCCAATACGCTGCGTTGATTCCTGTCCTTTGCCGAGATTGGATTGTGCCAGTGACGCAATACTCTCGATCTGTTCGCTGATCTGGCTCGACACCTGGCTCTGCTCTTCCGTCGACGCGGCCATTTGCAGCGCCATTTCCGCGATATGGCCGACCGAATCCGCGATTTCCCACAAGGCGCTGTCCGCCTCGGCCACCTTGGCCACGCCACGATCGGCCGCTTCCCGACCACTGGCCGCCACCTCGACCGACTCGGAGGATTGATCCAGAAGCGACTGGACGATCTCGTGGATTTCCCGGGTGGACTGTTGAGTCCGCTGTGCCAGCCCGCGTACCTCATCGGCCACCACCGCAAAGCCTCGCCCGTGCTCGCCGGCCCGGGCCGCCTCGATGGCCGCATTCAGGGCCAGGAGGTTGGTCTGGTCGGCAATGCCGTCGATCATGGCCGCTGTGCTGGCGATGCGGTTCGCCTGCGCGGAGACTTCTTCAACCGATCGGCTGATGGCATAAACAGTCGTCTTCAGTGACTCGATGGTCTCACGGGTTTCTTCCATGACCTGATGCCCGTTCTGCGCCAGGTTGTGAGAGCGGGAGGAGTGGTCGGAAGTCTGCTGAATATGGGAGGCCACTTCGGCGATGGAGGCCGACATTTCATGCACAGCCGATGCGACCTGGCCGGTCTCCCCTTCCTGCCGCCCCAACGCCGCCTGAGTGTCATTCGCCAGCTCCAGACCGAAGCGGGCTTCCCGGCTGACCGTCTCGGCCGATTCCTGCAGCCGCTCAAGTACCGTTTGCAAATGCGCCTTTTGGCTCAGGACGCCCACCTTGATGCGCCCCAGCCCGAGTGATTCACCGGTATAGGTTCTGGCTGCCAGGGCATCGGTGAACGCACTTCCAAACAGGCCGATCAGCCGGCGCTGCATCGCCCGCTGGGCCAACTGCGACCAGCCTACATAGCCGACAAAGCCCCCGAACAGGGCGATTTCAGAGAGGGCAAAAAGGTCAACCATAAACAGGGCTGCCGCCAGCACAAGCACCACAGCGGCAAACAGGCCGGGCCAAGAGAGGCGCGCCGCCAGCGGAACCACCGGCTTCCCCTGCCGAAGACGCGCATAGACCGCAGTTGCGCGCTCGATATCTTCCCGCGCCGGACAGGAGCGCACGGATTCGTACCCCACCACCCGCCCGTGCTCCGTGATGGGGGTAACATAGGCACTGACCCAGTAGTAATCACCGTTCTTGCAGCGGTTCTTAACCAGCCCCATCCACGGCCGCCCTGCCTTGAGGTATTCCCACATGTTGGCGTAAACGGCCGGTGGCATATCGGGATGGCGAACGATGTTGTGAGGCTTTCCGAGCAGTTCTTCCCGGGAAAACCCGCTCACTTCACAAAACGCATCATTGCAATGCTGGATTTTGCCTTTGAGATCGGTTGAAGAAATCAGTTTTTGATCCGACGGGAAACGTCGCTCCCGGTCGGTAATCGGTAAATTCTTGCGCATGGAGTCCGCCTAGGTCGTACGCACATAAAAATGGGCGATGGAGTGTAGCCAATATTTGCAGCATTTTTGCTCCTAAATAACATTTTGTTGCTTTTTATGCTCATATTGCATGCCATATGCAACCATCAAGCCCGCCAACAGCACACTAGCGGCTCGAAAAACGCTCCGGGCTCAGTTACCTTGAAGCCTGATTACCCACATGCGACAGGTCTGAAGTGCTGACTCTCACCGATTTCGCCGTCCCGCCCCTGGCCGCCTTTTCCGGTCTTGTCTCTGCCGGCGACTGCATTGTGCTGAGCGGGCCCAGTGGGACTGGCAAGTCACGTTTTCTGTACGCCCTGGTCGACCTGATTCCCCACCAGGGCCGGGCGACGCTCTGGGACACAGGCGCGGACGCCATGGCCCCGGCCCAGTGGCGGCGTCAGGTGATGTTGGTTCCGCAGGAGCCGGCCTGGTGGGAAGCGGCTGTTGCCGCGCATTTTCCAGTCCAGCCAGGGGATGACGACCTGCAGGCGGTGGGGCTGGCACCCGCCGTCATGAGCCAACCAGTCCAGGAGCTGTCCACCGGCCAGCGCCAGCGCCTGGGTATTCTCAGGGCACTGGCCCTGACGCCGTCCGTGCTGTTGCTGGACGAACCCACGGCCCATCTGGACGCCGCCAGCGCCGGTCAGGTGGAGGCGCTGATCCAGCGTTTTTTGCAGGAAACCGGCAAGGCCGTGATCTGGGTGTCGCACGACCCGGCCCAGGCCAGACGGGTGGGCAATGCGTTCTGGCAGATTCGGGACGGGCGGATTGAAACCGGACAAACGCTTGAGGCCGGATAAACATGCAGACATCCACCGTACAACCCATCGGCCTGGTGGAACTGGGCGTTGCCGCCACCCTGGTGATCGCGCTCGCCCTGATCACCTGGCGTGATTCACGCACCCTGAGCCGCAGCCTGCTGATCGCCATGGTCCGGCTGATCCTGCAGCTGGCGTTGGTGGCCCTGGTGCTGGAAGCAGTATTTGCCACCGTCAATCCCTGGGTGGTCGGCGGCCTGGGATTGCTGATGGTGCTGCTGGCGGGACGCGAGGTGCACAGCCGGCTGAACACGGAGCATCCGCATCGTCGGGCGTTTCCGGTGGCCACCCTGTCGCTGTTCGTGTCGTCATTCGGCGTAGCCGCTTTCGCCCTGGTGGCACTGATCCGCTTTGACCCCTGGTATCACCCCCAGTACGCCATTCCCCTGCTCGGCATGATTCTGGGTAATTCGCTGAACAGTGTGACGCTGGGTCTGGAGCGGTTACGGGAAGGGGCGCGCCATCGTCGGGCGGAAGTGGAAGGCCGCTTGATGCTGGGCGCGACCGCCTGGCAGGCCATCAGCGGACCCCGGGCGAGCGCCCTCAGGGCAGCGCTGATCCCTACCATCAATGCCATGTCCGCCGCCGGGATCGTCGCCCTGCCGGGGATGATGACCGGGCAGATCCTGGCCGGTTCGCCGCCGGCCCTGGCGGTGAAATACCAGATCCTGATCTTCCTGCTGATCGCCGCCAGCGCCGGTATGGGCGCGCTGATTGCGATCGCGCTGGGCGTGCGTGGACTGTTCGACGACAGGGATCGTCTGCAGCTGTAGCTGGCCGGCACAGCCCCGGGAGGACCGTGCCGGTTGTATGGGTGACAGAATTGGGGGCTGCCGATACGGCCTCAGGCCTCGCCGTTCGCCTTGTTGAGGAGGATGCGGTAGACCTCATCCTTGAGCTGGAGCCGGCGCTTTTTCATGCGCTCGATTTCGGTATCGCTGATGGGCCCCTCGCGTTCTTCGAGGCCGCGTATGGTCTTGTCCAGTTTGTCGTGCTCGTTCACCATCTCCCGGAAATCCAGATCATCCCGGGCCAGTTCATCGGTGAGTTCACGCCAATGGGGAAATTCGTGATGAATGCTGTGATTCTCGCCGAGCATGCGTGGCTCCTCCTTCTGGGGACCAGACATCGGTCTTTTCTTTCCTCGGGCGCCGGGGCCCGTTGAGGAAACACTGAATGGGCCTCACCCGACAAAGCGGGCAGGCGAAATCGATAAGCGTTTCCCTTCCGAAATTATCGAAGTCGGGCGACTCTGTCTAATGCAATCTTCACGACTGTGGGAAGTCCTCATCCGCACCGGCGGAACGGCGCCTTTCGTGCATGGCGTTGGTGGAGGCCACCGCGCCGGAATAGGCGCTGATACCCAACACCACCAGCAGCGGCTGCACGAACATCACCCATTCCGGGACCGGATCAGACAGCATGATCAGGACGCTGAACAGCAGGCCCGGCACCATGATCAGGAATACCGTACCGGCAATCAGGAAGACGATGCGTTCCTTGTGGCGCAGCATGTCGGGGTCGATCAACAGCCCCATAATGAATTTCACCACCGCCAGGCCACCCAGGACCCCGGCCGCCATGGCCAGGTCATATCCCAGCAGCACCGCCTCAAAGCCCTCGTTCCAGGCCTTGAACAGGGCCACCACGGCAAACGGCAGCAGCACGAACAGCACGTCCGCGTAGGTGCCGTAGAGCAGTTTCATGGCCTGGGTTTCCTCGGCGCTCGGCCCGGGGTGACCACCCTCCTCGGGCCGATCCATGTCCGACTGTTTCATGGGCATGGTCATAAGCTCTCCTCGTGTAACGTTTCAAGTTGCGACAGTAACTGCTGATGGGCGGTATCCAGGTGGCACAGCAGACGCTCCACCTGGGTCATGACGGCGCCACCGGCCAGGGCCTCCTCCACCGCCTCGGCGCGCTGGCTCAGGCCCTGCACGCCCAGGGAGGCGGCCACGCCCTTGAGGGTATGGGCCAGCCGGTGGGCCTCCTCACGATCGTTGCGATCCAGCGCCTCGAGGATCTGGTCCACTGCCTGCCCCTGTTCCTGGCGGAAGCGTTCCAGCAGCTCGTCCAGGAGCTTTTCGTTGCCCCCCAGCTGGGCCAGGGCCCGGCCCCGCTCAAACTGCACGGTAGCCGGCTCCTCTGCGGCGGGCTCGGCGGGTATTTCTTTCTCCTCCACGTCCCCTTCTCCCAGGCCTTCGGCCTGACCAATCCAGTGGGCGAGGGTCTGGTAGAGGTCGTCCTGGGCCACCGGCTTGCTCAGGTAATCGTTCATGCCCGACTCCAGGCATTTCTCCCGATCCCCTTTCATGGCGTTGGCGGTCATGGCGATCACCGGCAGGTCGGGCAGACGCAGCTGGTGACGGATGCGCCGGGTGGCCTCGAAACCGTCCATCACCGGCATCTGACAATCCATCAGCACCGCGTCGAAGGCCTGTTTTTCCATCATTTCCACGGCTTCCACGCCGTTTTCCGCCACCGTCACCGCAATATCCACCTGGCGCAGGAATTCCCGGGCGATTTCCTGGTTGAAGGGGGTATCCTCCACCAGCAACACATGGCGGTTCTTGAGGATCTGGTGGATGTCCGGACGCTCGTCCACGGTGAACCGGCGCGAGGTGCGCGGCCCGGTATAACCGAAGATCTCCTGGATGGAGTCGAGGATCACCGACGGCGTCACCGGCTTGACCAGGGGATAGAAACCGCAGGAGGTCGCCTCCTCCATCAGGTGTTCCTCGTTGGGCAGGGCCATCACCACGATCGGCACCTCGGCCAGGGCCGTCACCTGGCGCACGGCGAGGGCCGCGTCGATGGTGCGCATGGCCGCCAGATGGCGGTCGACCATGACCAGGTCGTATTCCGGCGTCTTGACCTCGCTTTGCAGGCGCTCCAGCAGGCGGTAGTCGGGCTGCATCAGGGTGGGCTGGCACTCGAAGCTGGTGAGGATCTCCATCAGGGCTTCCTGGCCGGCGTCGCGGTCGTCCAGTAGCAGCACCCGCAAGTCCTTGAGTTCCTTGCTGGCATAGATGTTCTTGGTTTCGTAGTCCGACTGCAGGTCGAACCAGGCCGTGAACTGGAAGGTGCTGCCGTGCCCTTCCCGGCTTTCGGCCCAGATCTCGCCGCCCATCATTTCCACCAGCTGCTTGCTGATGGACAGGCCCAGGCCGGTGCCGCCGAACTTGCGGGTGGTGGAGCCGTCCGCCTGGGTGAAGGGCGTAAACAGCTTGCCCAGCTGCTCGCGGCTGATGCCGATGCCGGTATCGGTCACGGCGAAATGCAGCGCGCTGCGCCCGTCCAGGGTCTGCTGTTCGCTGATGCGCAACTGGATCTCGCCGCTCTCGGTGAACTTGATGGCGTTGTTGGTGAGATTGATCAGGATCTGGCCCAACCGCAAGGGGTCGCCGATCAGGGCCGTTGGCGTGCCCTTGGCCAGGTTCACGGAGAGCTCCAGATTCTTTTCCGCGGTCTTGTGGGCCAGCATGTCCATGATGTCGTTAATGACATCGTGAAGGTTGAACTCGGTCCGCTCCAGGTCCAGCTTGCCGGCCTCGATCTTGGAGAAGTCGAGAATGTCGTTGATGATGCCCAGCAAAGCCCGGGAGGCGTGCTCGATCTTCTCCACGTAGCCGCGCTGCTTGGGGTTGAGATCGGTGCGCTGGGCCAGCTCGGCAAAGCCGATGATGGCATTCATGGGCGTGCGGATCTCGTGGGACATGTTGGCCAGGAAATCGCTCTTGGCCTGGGCCGAGGCCTGGGCGGCCTCCCGTTCGCGCTGGGCCTTTTCCTTCTCCTTGCGCTCGGTAATGTCGATCAGCGAGCCTTCCAGGTACGCCGGATTGCCGTCGGCATCGTAGGCCAGGTGCGCCGAGCTCACACCCCAGAAGCGCGAACCGTCCTTGCGTACATACTGGGCCTCCCATTCCACCACCCGGCGCTGGGTCATCAGCTCCTTTTCAAACAGAAAGCGGTCCTCCGGATTGACGTAGCAATCCTGAGCGATGTTGTCGACGCTCTCCACCAGTTCCTCCGGCGTCGCGTAGCCAAAGGTCTGGGCCAGGGAGGGGTTGGCACTGAGAAAGTGGCCATCCAGGGAACACTGGAAGATGCCCTCGGCGGCGTTGTCATAGAGCTGGCGGAAGCGGCGCAGGTGCTCCTGGGCCCGTTCGTTGGCCGCTTGGGCATCCTGCTTGGCCAGTAGCGCTCGGCGTCGTGCGTAGTCGGTCTCACGCTTTTGCATGTTGATGCGATCCGCCAGGGCCAGGCTCAGCAGCAGGACGTTGCCGAAAGCCCCGAGCCGGATGCCGTTGTTGACCACGACGTTGTATTCCGTGGCCCCGAACACATAGATGATGTAGAGCAGGACCCCGGTCATGTAGCAAAACCAGGCCAGGGTGTAGTAACGGGCCAGGCGGTTGCCGGAGCGCCACAACACCACCCCGATCACACCAAGAATTAGCGCGTAAAGCACCGTAATGCGAATGGCGACGCCGATGGAGGCGGTATAGTCGACCACCAGACTCAGGCCCATCGCCCAGAAGGCGGCAATGGCCAGAAAGCGCATGACCTTATCCAGGAACGGTGCCGTCACCCGGGTCTGCAGGAAGTGGCGGGAGAACTGCATCAGCCAGATCCAGGTGAAGTTCATCATCACCGGCAGGTCGCGGTCGTACCATTGCGGGTCGTCATAGAGCTGGAAGCGCCAGGGCAAGCCATCGAGACAGGCCTGGGCAGCCAGAAAACAGAGGATGCCGAGCACGTAATAGAGGTAGGCCCGGTCACGGATCGATAAGTAGATGAACAGATTGTAGAGGACCATGATCAGCATGATCCCGTAGAACCCGCCGAAGAGAATGCCCTGGACCTGCATGGCCTGACTGAAACCGCTCTCCGAATAGAGCACGAAACCCAGCTGGCGAGAGCTGTCCGTGTCCACGCGGATATAGAGGTCCACCGGCTTGTCCGGCGGGGTGGTGACACGGAAGGTGGCGTAGGGGGAGGGAATGGCGTTGTTGCTGCCGGGCCGGTCGTCACCCAGTTCCAGGGTCTCCAGACTGCCATCGGCCTGCCGGATATAGACGTCCACCTTGTCCAGGGGCGGATAATCGGCCTTGATCCACCACTCCCGGGGGCCCTTGTCGCGGTACGGTTGGTAGACCAGACGGGTATGCAGCCAGTAGACACCGCCCTCGAAGCCAAAGTTGGCCCGGTCCTTGTCACTTTCGAAGAAACGATCGTCCCATTTGCCGGAAAGGACGTCCTCCACCGGATACTGATCGCCGGTCTCTTCCAGAAAGCGGGACTGGGCGCTGAGTACCAGCTTCTCGGTGCCGTCGTTCAGGCGCACCGCCGAATCGGCACTGGCCACCATGGAGCAGCATGCCAGCGCCAGGCCCAGCAAGACGTAGAGCCCCCACGGCCGTAAGCCGTGGGTTTTTATACAATAGATTAGCGGGGTCACGTCCAGCCCGTCTGTCGTCGCGTTCTTTTTCCCTGCCCGGGTTCAGGCAGAGGGACTTGTTCAGCGGATACTGGTGAGTATAGTTAAGCGAACTATCGTGGCGCCCCACAAATCGGTTAAATTTGCATCGGTTTGTAACGCTGTACCGTTTTCAGTGCACTTCCGGCTGATGCGCGAGGCGGCCGTGGCGGTAATCCTCCAGCGCCTGCTCGATCTCCGCCGGGTTGTTCATGACGAAGGGCCCATACTGGGCAATCGGTTCCCCGATTGGTTCCGCCGCCAGTAACAGGAAGCGCCCACCGGCAGTACCGGCCTCGACGTGAACGCCATCGCCCTCGCCCAACACCGCCGAGTGGCCGCTGGCGACGGTCCGCCCGCCGAGAATGACCTCCCCTTCGAAGACATACACCAGCACGTTGTGCGTTGCCGGAAGCGAGGTGCCGAAGGTGGCCCCGGCCTCCAGGGCCACGTCCAGATAGAGTGGCTGGCGGCTGATACCGCTGACGGCACCGCGCACCGGCTGCCCCGCCAGGGTCAGGTCACCGGCGATCACCCGGACTTCCCCGCCTTGCAGCGCCACCACGGGAATCTGCGCCGCCGGTATGTCGCGATATTGGGGCGTGGCCATCTTCTCGCGGGCCGGCAGGTTGATCCACAGCTGGAAACCGTGCATCAGGCCGTTTTCCTGCTCCGGCATTTCCGCATGGATGATCCCGGCGCCCGCCGTCATCCACTGCACATCGCCGGCCCGAAGATGGCCGCGGTTGCCGAGGGAATCCTCGTGGCGCATGGCGCCAGCAAGCATGTAGGTGACCGTCTCGAAGCCGCGGTGCGGGTGCGGCGGGAAGCCGGCCAGGTAGTCCTCCGGCTGGTCGGAGCGGAATTCATCCAGCATCAGGAACGGATCCAGCCGCACGGCCTGGGTCTGGCCCAGGTTACGCAGCAGCTTGACGCCGGCGCCATCCGAGGCGGGACGGCTGGGGATGAGTTGGGTGATCTGGCGATAGGTCATGGTGACCTCCCTTCTGTCGTAGGTTGGGCTGACGAAGGAAGCCCAACGGGATGGCGCCCGGCGATTTTTTGTTGGGCTTCCTGCGTCAGCCCAACCTACGGATTACGCCACCAGCTGCCGGATGGCCTGCTGGGCCTTTTGGAGGGCTTCGGCCTTGTGATCCTCGCCGATGGCCAGGCCTTCGGCATAGACAAATTGTACGTCCCGGATACCCAGCAGGCCGAGAAAATGGCTGACGTGGCCGGTCTGGGTGTCCAGCGGTGTGCCGCGATATTGCCCGCCCCGGGCGGCGAGGACGCGCACCGGCCGGTCCTTCAGCAGCCCTTCCGGCCCGTTGGCGGTATAGCGGAAAGTTTCGCCGGAGCGGGCAATGTGGTCGAAATAGGCCTTCAGCGTGGATGGCAGGCCGAGGTTGTACAGCGGCAACCCGATGACCACCTCATCGGCCTCGCGCCATTCGTTGATCAGGGCGTCGGAGAACGCCACCACCGCGCGCTGGGCCTCAGTCCGCTCTTCCACCGGAGTCACCAGCGCCTGGAAGCGCTCACCGTCCAGATGTGGTACCGGCTCGGCGGCCAGATCACGGACCCGGACATGACCTTCCGGATTGACCTGACGCCAGTGGTCCACGTAATGATCGCTCAGGCGGGTGGATTGACCGTCGTTGGCAAACAGGCTGCTGTTAATCTGCAAAAGGGTGGTCATGGCGTTGCTCCTCATTCGGTTAGCGATGACTCTATTTTTTGTTTTATGCTGTCGATCAACAACGGGATAAAATGCCGCCAATTTGACGATAAATTCGAATGATTGAGCCGACGCTGGAACAATGGCGCACCCTGATCGCCATCGCCGACCACGGCACCTATGCCGCGGCGGCGGAACACCTGGACAAGAGCACGTCCACCCTCACCTACGCCATCCAGAAACTGGAGCAGGCCCTGGAAGTGAAGCTGCTGGAGAAGCGGGGGCGCCGTGCCGTACTGACCGATGCCGGGACCGTGCTGGTGCGCCGCGCCCGCAACGTGCTCACCGAGGCGGACACCCTGGGGCGCCTGGCCCACAGCCTGGGGGCCGGCCAGGAGGCGGAGCTGCGCCTGACCACCGAAATCATCTTTCCCACCTGCTATACCCTGGCCGCCCTGGGCGCGCTCAACGAGGCCTACCCGGACACCCGGGTGGAGCTGTACGAGCACGTGCTGAGCGGCACCGAAGACATGCTGGTGCGCCGGGACGTGGATCTGGCCATTACCAGCCATGTACCGCCCGGTTTTCTTGGCGAACCCATCCTGCGCATGACCATGCTGCCGGTGGCATCGCCGGACCATCCGCTGCATCACCTGGGCCGCCCGGTCACCGAGCAGGATCTCAACCACTACCGCCAGCTGGTGATACGCGACTCCGGCCTCTACCGTCGCCGCACCACGCTGCGTATCGATGCCCGTTACCGCACCACCGTGACCCAACTGACCACCTCGATCCAGGCCCTGGAGGCCGGGCATGGTTTTGCCTGGATGCCGCAAATGCTGGTGCAGGAGGCACTGGACCACGGGCGCCTGCAGCCGCTGCCCACACGGGCACCCAGCGAACGCTTTGCCGAGCTGTTCCTGGTATTTGCCGATCGGGATCTGGCCGGGCCGGCCACCCGTTTCCTGGCGGAGCGGCTGATGCATGAAGCCCGGTGTGCGATGTTGGCGTAATCGCTTTTTGCCGCCAATGGCGCGCCTTTAGCGACACAGGTCTCAACTGATTGTCCGATCAGACCAACTTTTTGGCCCTTTCATCAGTAAGTTCATGCAGCGATTGCAGGCAACTGGTCGAATCCGCCAACGCCAATAAAAGACCAACGGATGGATCCATGAAAGCCTGCAAACCGCTCTACCTGGTCGGCGGGCTGTTGCTGACGAGCACACAGACCTTCGCCGCTGATACCTACACCCGCATCACCACACCCCAGGACGGCAGCGGTTTTGCCCCCGGGTCGACCATCAGCGTCAAGGTCGACGCCCAGGATCCGGACGGCCTCAACGTGGCCCGACTGTGGATCGACAACACCTACTACAGCATCGATCGCACAGCTCCCTTCGACTTTACGGTGAAGAACCTGACCGAGGGCGAGCACGAACTCATGGTGCGAACCAAGGATCGTGACGGCAACGCCCTGGACAGCGCCCCCATCACCCTTTCCGTCGGCGCCATCGCCCCGTCTTACACCCGCATCACCGCCCCCGCCGATGGCACCACGCTCACCCCGGGGGAGCCGTTTCAGGTCACGGCCGAGGCGTTCGATCCGGAAGGGATCGGCGCGACACGCCTGTGGATTGATGGCAGCTACCACAGCCTGGACACCGACGCCCCCTACACCTTCACCGTGGACGGCCTGGCCGCCGGTGAGCACAGGCTGATGGTGCGCAGCCGTGACACCAACGGCGACGCGATCGACAGCCCTGACGTCACGGTTTCGGTACAGCCCGGCAGTACTGGCACCGTGCGCACCCTGGAAAAGCGCATCAGCAGCGGCATGGACGATGTTGAAGAGCGCGCCGGTGGCAACATGTACACCGACAGCTCGGACATCGAGCTGGTGTACGACAATAACGGGGACCAGACCGTCGGCCTGCGCTTCACCGGGATCGAAGTGCCCCAGGGCGCCACCATTACCCGCGCCTGGGTCCAGTTCACCGCGGACGAAACCAACAGTGAGGCCACCTCGCTGACCCTTCGCGGCGAAGACACCGACAGCGCCTCGCCCTTCAGCGATGCCGACAACAATGTCAGTGTTCGCCGCCAGACCGCGGCCGCCACCTACTGGCAGCCCGCGGCCTGGAACGACAGCGGCGCTGCCACCCGCGACCAGCGCACGCCCGACATCGCCCCGGTCATCCAGGAGATCGTCAGCCGGGACGGCTGGCGGGCCGGCAACCCGCTGGCCCTGATCATCAACGGCAGCGGCGAGCGGACCGCCGAATCCTATGAAGGCTCGGCCTCGGACGCGGCCCTCTTACACATCGAGTACAGCGAAGGCGCTGGCGATTCCGGCGGCGACAGTGGCGGTGCCTCCGGCGGCGATCTGAACCATGTGGGCTCCACCTCCGACTACGACAATGACGGCCGACTCGACCTCGACGTGCCCGGCAGCGCCCGCGATGGCGATCTGCTGATGCTCTTCGTCAGCCGCACCGACGATCTGCTGCCCATCCACCTCGATGGCTGGACCGCCGGCGCCTCCTGCTTCAAGAGCACCAACGGCCAGGACGACTGCTTCGAGATTCCCCAGTGCATCGAGCCAGATGGCGACTACTGCCTGCGCTTCGACGGTGGCCGTGGCCGTGATCTGGCCACGGTAGTGTTCTACCGTGAAGTCCGCAGCGGCGACCCCCGCCGCTACGCCCTCAACCTGCGCGGCGACAAGGCCGGCTGGGCGATCCTGACGGCCCTGCGTGGCGCCGATACCCGCAACCCGATTCGCGACGTGGCCACCGAATCCGATGACCACAACAGCGACAGCCTGTTCCCTTCCGTCGACGGCCGCGCCGGCGATATGCTGCTGCTATCCATGGCCTTCGATGACACCACTGACCGCGATGACTTCCGTGCCCCGGACGACACCGAAATGTTCCAGTGGATCGCCGGTGTCGACGAGGCCGGCTATGTCTACGGCCAAGTGCTTGATGAAGACGGCGCCACCGGCTCGAAGAAAACCCACGGCCCCGGCGGCCCCAATGCCAAAGACGCGCTGATTGCCCTGACCGTGCGCCCCGGTACCGCCAGCGGCGACAACGGCGGCGACGCCCCCATCCCCGACGGCTCCGCCCATCGCGCCGACCGCATGACGGTCCAGGAAGGCCTGCTGCAGAACGAATGGCTGGAATCCGCCAATGGCGAATACCGGCTGTATCTCCAGGGCGACGGCAACCTGGTCCTGCGCGACACCGCCACCATGAGCGCCCTCTGGGCCTCGGGCACCAACGGTGACGGCGGTGCGATGCTGACCCTCAACAGCGACGGCAATCTGGTGCTCTATACCGAGAACGCCGACCCTGTCTGGGCCTCCAATACCGCAGGTGCCGGCGAGGCTGAGCTGGTGCTGGAAAACAGCGGCGCTCTGGTGGTCTACCAGAACGGCGCTCCGGTCTGGTCTGTCAACGGCAATGCCAATACCGACGGAAGCGGTGATTCGGGCAGCTCGGGCGACAACCAGGCCATGATCGACACCCTCCAGACCATCAAGAGCCTGGACGGCACCCTCGTCCTCGACTGGGACAACACCATCGACATCGACTCCGACTACACCCTGGGTGAAACCGCGCCGCTCTGGCTCAACGCCTTCGCCGAGGTGGGTGTGGATGCGTGGCTGGTGACCGGTAACGGCAACGACGACCGGATCGAGACGGCGGTCCTGGCGGCAGTGGACGCTGGCCACCGCGACTACTGGCGCAACCTGCTGCGCAACAAGGCCTACTATGGCGAAGCCACCGGCACCAAGGACGACAAATACACCCTTATCGTGGGTACCCGCGACAAGGCCCGTTTCATGATCGCCGATGACGCCAACGCCAATATCCAGGACTTCCGTGATGTCACTGACGGCCAGGGCTACCTGTACGAACCCGACAACGGTTACGCCATCTACGACGAGTTCCTGGGCCATCTGCAGAATTTCGCCCGGCAGCTGACCGACCTGGGCACCCCGACGGCGGGCAATCGTGTGGATATCCGTATCGGCCAGGGGCTGGATGACGTGGAAGAACGCGCCGGCGGCAACATGTATGTGGACAGCTCGGACCTCGAACTCATCCACGACCGCGGCGAAGACCAGCTGGTGGGGCTGCGCTTCACCGGCGTCGGGGTACCCCAGGGCGCCACCATCACCCGCGCCTGGGTCCAGTTCACAACCGACGAGACCAATAGCGAGGCCACCGAGCTGACCCTGCGCGGCGAAAACACCGACAATGCCGCCGGCTTCAGCACGGCAGACTATAACCTCTCAACCCGCCCGCGCACCGCCGCCAGCACTTACTGGCAGCCCGGGGCCTGGGACTCGGTCGGAGCAGCTACCGCCAGCGAGCGCACCCCCGACATCGCGTCGGTGATTCAGGAAATCGTCAATCGCTCCGGCTGGAACAGCGGCAATGCCCTGGCTCTGATCATCAGCGGCAGTGGTGAACGAACCGCTGAATCCTATGAAGGCGCCAGCAACCGGGCGGCGCTGCTGCATATTGAATACACCGAAGGTACCAGTGGTGGTGATGGCGGCCTGACCGATTCGGCGCACAAGACCCGCCGCGCGGGTGTTGGCGAGGGCCTGACCACCAACCAGTGGCTGCAGTCCCGCAATGGCGATTACCGCCTCTACCTGCAGGGCGATGGCAACCTGGTCCTGCGCGACACCGTCACCATGGATGCGGTCTGGGCCTCCGGCACCCAGGGCCAGGGCGGCACCGTTCTCGTCCTCCAGAGCGACGGTAACCTGGTGCTGTATACCGATGCAGGCCAGCCGGTCTGGGCCAGCGACACGGCCGGCTCCGGCGCGGACGCACTGATACTGAGCGACGATGGCACCCTGGTGCTGCAACAGGGCAGCACCACCCTCTGGGCCGTGAACGACAGTGGCAGCGATTCGGGCAGTGACGACAGCGGGACGGACAGCGGTGCCGAAGGGGCCGTGCGGCTCCCGATCGAGGTACTGGGGCCGGCGGGTACCACGCAGCAGGTCTCCTTCGAGATCAATGATCCGTCCAACATCACGCACCTCTACCTGCGTTGCAACGCCTGTGGCTACCACGATATCCGGCTGGACAAGGACACCGGCAAGGTCAAGGCATCGGTGCGCGTCAACGGCGGCGAGGCCATCCCGCTCAAGCACTTCGTCGACCACGGTCGTGTCTACGGCAATCAGCAGATCAAGATCATCGGCGGTGAGGCGGATTACGGCGGCATTGGCGGCGGTTTCCGCACCGTTCGCATGACCGTGCCGGTGCAGGGCCTGAAAGCGGGCACCAATACCCTCACCTTCGAGCATCGGGACGCCGAAGCCCCCAGCCTCGGCTTCCGCATCATCGCACTGAACCTGCTGGAGAACGGCAGCCTGAACCGCAAGGTGCTGAACGAGACCGACTTCGTCATGGACGACCCGGCCAACTGGACGGCCCCGCAAAGCGGCGCCGCGGCCATTGCCGAGGGAGAAGCCCTGTGGCACCAGCGTGACCGGCTATATGATCCCGGCGTGGACCTTCTGGATGGGCGCGGTAGCGGGCATGGGGAACTGGACGGCCAGATTCACGCCTCCTGCGCCAATTGCCATGCCTCGGACGGCGGTGACCTAAAGTATTTCAATTTCTCCAACTATTCCATTATCAAGCGTGCCCAGTTCCACGGCCTGAGTCAGGATGAGGGGGAAAAGATCGCCTCCTATATCCGCTCCCTGGACATCCCCGTGGTGGAACAGGCCCGCCCCTGGAATCCGCCCTACCAGCCAGGACCCGGCCTGGACAACAAGCCGGTGCGTGAATGGGCCGCCGGTGCCGGTATCGACGCGGTGCTCGACCGCGACCGGGACATGGCCCCCTACCTGTTCCCCAGCGGCAACTCCCTGGATGCCGTGCGCGATGTGGTCGATCGCTACGCCACCCTGAATTTCCGGGAACTGCCCATCAATATCCCGATGCCGGAGTGGAATCAGTGGCTGCCGCTCATCCACCCGGACGACGCCTTCGACATCTCCGATTCGGACATCCGCGAGGATTACCGGGGCCGCGACGTAGGCATGCCCTACTACCGGAAGATCTACCAGGACGCCGAAGCCAATCCCACCCCTTCCTCTGTCGGCGCACTGGCCTACAACATCAAGCGCTGGCTGCAGAACAGCCATCGCGACTGCCCCACCGGCGACGCCATGCGCTCCGTTGATGGCGACGTGCTCGAAGCCATCAGCCTGCCGGTGCCCTCGGTCAACTGGGGCAGCTGCAGCGATATCGAGGATTCGCGCGGCGCCCTGGAGATGGTCGAAATCGCCAAGCGCGGCCTGACCGCCTGGTCCGCGGTGAAGATGTGGGAAATCATGCATGAGAAGGGGCTGGAGGCGGAAGGCAGCAAGCTGACGGCGCCGATCTGCTCCGACGGCCGCTGCATCGATGCCAGCGAACCCCGGGGCTGGGTCGCCGACGGGCGTAATATCTTTGACCGCGCCCCGCACTTCATCGGCACCGGCGGCGGGCGCAAGTTCTTCAACCAGAGCGAGATGCTGGGCATTTTCGAAAGCAATGCCTGGTACCACCTCAACATGATCCTGAACCCGGGCTACCGGCGCAGCGTACCGTCTCACTTTGCCTACACGTACAGCCACGTGGAACTGCTGCAGCGCTATTCGGGTATCGACCAGGGCTATCGCTTCTGGGCCACCATGATCAAGCAGCGCCAGCAGCAGACCAACGGCCGCTATGGCGTGGAAGCGGGCCTGGACCTGCGCACCGCCCAACCCTACGTCTATTACGGCACCGCACGGCGCACCACCAACACGGACACGCAGTCGAGTGTCGGCCAGCCACTCTGGGGCCGCCTGGCGCAAGCCATGGTCGAGGATTTTGTGGAAGACGCCAACAACGCTACCGCCGAAGATTGGGCCAAGGCTAACCACAACCGCAAGGTGCAGCCGCGCGACAGCACCAATTTCTCCCCCTGCGGCAGTCGATGCTCCTTTGATCTGGGTCCCTACCAGGGACGCAACACCTACCGGGTGATTCCCAAGCTGCGCGAGATCGGCGTGTCCAACCGCGCCATCAATGACCTGATCGACTGGGGCGAGAAAACCTGGCCGCGAGGCCCCTGGGACGACCTCCGTTAACCGGCTTTAGGCAGTTTGACGGACTTGCCGGATCGCGCGTCAGCGTTGATCCGGCTTTTTCTATTCATCACGTATTGGGGTGAACGCTCGCAGAAGCTCATGAACGCGGCATAAAGCCCCTCGCCCCTCCGGGGGAGAGGGGATGCAGACGCTAATACCGCGCTATCGCTAGCCGGGCGACCCTGCCCTGGTTCCAGAGCAACCACCAACACCCTTCTCAAACGTCGGGGCATACGCCACTGAGTCTTGTTTCTGCCACACCCTTTGTGTGGCTGCTATCTTCAGGGCCGCGCAGGTTCCGGCTGGCAAATCAGCAAATCCGCGCAGGACAGGTTCGCCAGCCGCTCCGGATCGATAAACCGCAGCAGCCCATGCTCCCGCAGAATGTCGCGGTAGACACCGTTGTCGAGGATCAGGTGCAGTCCGCGATTGAAGTCTTCCACCAGCTGCGCCGCGTGAGGGCGTCCGCGAATCACGCCGAAATGCAGCGGCTGGCTCAGCAAGGTGTGCTCCGATAACCGCAGGCGCTTGCGCGCCTCTGGCTCGGCCCGCAGAAAGGCCTCGGCGATCAGACCATCCTCGACGCCGGCATCCACCCGGCCCCGGGCCACCATGTTGAGGACATTGGCGGTGGTGCTAACCGGCACATGCTCGAATTCCCGGGCATCGTCGAACACCGCACCGAAGCGGGCCCCTTCCCTGTGAGCCACGCGAAGGCCGGCCAGCTGTTTCGGACTGCGCGGCTGCAGGGTAGTGTCGGCGGGAAGTATCGCCATGATGGGGCTGACAAAGTAGGGCTCGGAGAAGAGGGCCAGTTTTTCCCGCTCGGGGGCGTACCAGATACCAATCAGGCCATCCGCCACACTGTTCTGGGCGTCCCACAGGACCCGGCGCCAGGGCTCCAGCTTGACCTTGATGTCCGGGTAGCCGGCGGCCTGCAACGCCGCCAGCACGATCTCGTTGGCAAACCCCTGGTTGTCGCGCTCGGGATCCAGGTAGGGCGGCCAGGGCGGCCCCACCAGCACCAGCTCACGGGCTGGTGCTGCCAGTGTCCAGAGGAGCGCAGCCAGGGTGAGCAGCGCTCGCAGCGGTTGTGTGGGCATGGGCAACATGACGTGATGATTCTCTCGTACCCCAGCACCGGACAGACAGGCCCCGACGACCTTTAACCGGTACTGCGGAACTGGCTGACGATCTCCGCCAGCTCCTGACTCATTTCCGCCAGCGAATGGCTGGCGCCGCTGACCCGCTGGATATCCTCGGCCAGCTTTTCGATGGCCTCACTGGTGTCCGTCACGTTGCGGGTGGTGTCTTCCGCTGTGGCCCGTTGCTGTTCCGTGGAGCTGGCCACCTGCGTGGTCATATCGGAAATACGCACTACCGCAGCGCGAATATGTTCCAGTGCGTCACCGGCGGAGGCGGCTTCGGTGCGGGTGTCGTCCGCCACGCGCTGGGACGTTTCCATTCCTTTGACCGCCTCGGCCGCGCCCTGTTGCAGGTTGCTGACGATATTTTCGATCTCACCGGTGGAATCCTGCACCCGCTGGGCCAGGCCCCGGACCTCGTCCGCCACCACCGCAAAGCCTCGTCCGGCATCCCCGGCACGGGCGGCTTCGATCGCCGCATTCAGCGCCAGCAGGTTGGTCTGCTCGGCAACATTGCGGATCACGTCCAACACCCGCCCGATATCCTCGGACTGGTCACGCAGGCTTCCCACCTGCTGCGCACCGTTGTTGATCTGCTCCACCAGATCGGCCACCGCGTCGATGGTCTTCTGCACGATGGCCCGGCCATTCTCCGCCGTGTCCGAAGCCTGGCTGGTCTCCGAGGCGGTATCGTTGGTGTTCTTGGCAATGTCCTGGGAGGTGGAAACCATCTCCTGCATGGCCACGGACACCTGCTCAATCCGCTCGCGCTGACGATTGGAGTTGTCTTCCGTGCGGCTGGTGACTTCCGCCAGTTGCTGGGACTCCGTCTCCAGACGCCCGGCCGATGTCATCACCCGGGAGATGATCGACTCCAGGGTCTCCAGGAACTGATTGACTGCGTCGATAAAGTCGCCGATTTCATCAGGCCGGCCCCGGGAGAGGCGGGTGGACAGCTCGCCGTGGCGCTGGGAAATGGCCTCCAGGTACCCCAGCATCTGTGAGCGGGCGGTACGCACGGAGCGGCTGACCATCCGCGTAATCAACAGGGCGATCAGCAGCCCCACCAGCACCGACACGCCAAAGGCGGTCAGGGTGATATTCATGGCCGTGGTGGTCTGCTCGTCCGCCTTATCGGCAATGGTTTCCAGATAGCCAAAGACACTGTCTTCCAGCTCACGCGCCAGGGCGGCGATCTGCGGGCCGATAGTGTCCAGCTGCTCGCGCTTGACCTGGTTGACCCGGGACTGCTGTTCGATCAGTGCATCCACCGCGGTGCGGTATTGCTTCACCATGTCCAGCGCACTGCCAAGCTCCCGTTTGAGGGAGGGACTTGCTTCTGTCAGATCCAGCCGGTCGATATGGGAGGTGACATCGTCCAGGGCTTCCACCACCTGCTGCCTGGCTTCGGCGGAACCCTCGGCCAGGTACTGCTGAGTCAGCATGCGCACGGTCAATGTTTCAGTCTTGATCTCGTCAATATCGGTGGAGAGGTTGCTGTAGGCATCGATCAGGTAGGCCTGGTTGCGGGCCGCCTCCAGCAATTGCGAGGCCTTGGGACCCTGCACCTGAAGCTGTTCGCGAATGACCTTCCCGGCCTTTTGCCTGGCCGGTACCAGTTCCTGCTCGAAGACGCGGGTGTATTCGCCAGCAGCCTTTTCGATCTTGGCAATCAGCGGCTTCGTGTCGGCTTCTTCGAAGGTGTTTTGCGCCTTCTTGATCCAACCCAGAAAATCGCTTTTCAGCTCGCGGTACTCATCGAGCACCGCCGGCTCGCCAGTATCGGTGTATTCCTCCGCCCGCAACCGCATGCGGTAGAGGCTGACCAGCATATCGGTGGCAATGGCGGTGTCCGGCGCCAGGTCCCGGGTGACCAGGTTCATGCGGTCGTTCAGCGATGAAAACTCGCGCACGGTCATCACGATGACCAATGCGAACAACAGCAGGATCAAAAGGGGAGCCGCCAATACCTTACCGGCGACACCGATCCGGCGCTCCAAACCACCGAGAAATGCCACGACAACCTCCTATGGTGAAACCATGACCGCAGGGACATGAATGTGCCTACTAATGTTTAGGTGGACCCGGCAGTTATCGCCAGCCTTTTGGCAAACTTTAGAGACTTCAGGACAACCTCATTGCTGCAAAGGCGCATGGGGCCAGAGCGGAATGCCTGAGGCCTGGGTGCCGGAAGGGTGTTGGCAATTGCTCTGATAGCCTATTTTTGCTGGGTCTTCAGTAAGCGTAGTAGATCCGTGCCGGACCAGGGATTACCAACTTCCCCCCGTTCGGTGTCATGGATCAGATTGATCAGGGCCTGGTTGACCGGAGCCCGCAGGTTCAGGCGCCGCGCCAGGGCCACCACCTCGCCGTTGATGTACTCGATCTCGGTGGGCCGACCCGCCTGGAGGTCTTCCCACATGGAGGAACGGGCGATGGGGTCGATAGCCAGCATCTGCTGCGCCAGGCGGGTGAAGATGGCGTCCGGCAGTCGCAGGAGCCAGGGAATCAGGGGCGTGGGCAGACTGGTGACCCGTACGGTCTTGATGTCGGCCTGACGCAGCAGGTAAAGCGTCTCGCTCTGGGCCAGGGCCAGGCAGCGGCGATAATCCCGCTGTTCCAGTTCTTCCTTGAGCGGGATGCCCGACAGGGCGTTGATTGGATTGTTGAGGTTGAGAATCAGCTTGGACCACAGCACCGAGAGCATGTCCGAACGCTGCTCCAGCGGCAGGCCGGCATGTTCGAACAGACCCGAGGCGGCATCCAGCGCCGGGTGTTGCTGCACCATCAGGTGCCCTTCGGTGCCCTGGTGGAAATGGCCAGGCGACTGCTGCAGAACATTGAAAGGTACCATACCCGGGAGCACGGTCTGTTCCGGTAGCAGCGGCTGTAGGCGGTCGGCGTTGCTGACACCGTTCTGAAAGCACACCACCACGGCTCCCGGCTTCAGGACCCGGGCCAGCTGGCGCCCCGCGTCCTCGGTGGCGGCGGACTTGACCGTCAGCAACGCCAGATCGGCGCCGGCTGCTTCTGCCGGATCGGTGTGGTAACGGCACTGCGCGGGTGCCCACTCAACCCGGTAGCCCTGATAGTCGGTGGCGGTCAGGCCATGACGGTGAATGGTCTCCTGCAGGCGCGGGCGGCCGATCATCGCCACTTCCGCCCCGGTCGCCAGCAGGCGCCCGCCCAGGTAACAGCCGATGCTGCCGGCGCCGAAAATCGCAATGCGTGGTTGAGTCATGGCGTGTCGCTCTACTCCTGATCCATCGCCGCCAGCGCGTGGGCGACCTCTTCCAGCTGATGCTGATTGAATACCCTGATCCCATGCTGGCGCAGCAGGGCCGCCGTCACCCCTTCCCCAGCTACACGCCGGCCCTGGAAAGAGCCGTCATAGGTTTCGCTGCTACCGCAGGAGGGGCTTTTCTCGGTGAGGATGGCCACAACACAGTTGCGGCGCCGGGCCAGCTCGAGGGCAGCCTCGGCGCCGGCGCGGAAAGCCCCCGTCACATCCTCCCCGTCGCGGGTTATCACCCGCGCCTCGCCCGCCAGCACCCGGCGCCCGTCGGCACCCTCCACCTCTGCAGGCGGCCGCGGCGTGGGCAGGCCGCCAGCCATCTCCGGGCAGATGCGCACCAGGCGCCCTTCGGCCTCCCATTGCCGCAGCAGCGGGTGTTCCTGCAGGGCACCACGGCCGTCATAGCGGACCGCTTCGCCGCGTAGGCAGGCGCTGATGAGTATGCGTTTCACGAGATGCTATTCCTCTTTACTTGAACTCGAGAAGGACCGAATTCCCCCCATTTCAGCGCCGTAAATCCCCTCTCCCACGATGGGGAGAGGGGCTACAAAGACGCAGCTTTTTGCACCTCCTGTCCCTGCGGCCCAAAATTGATTAAAATTCGCCCGCATTCGAAAACTGCTCCGGATTTACGCTCCGGTCCGCAAAGAGGTAACACTGCATGTCCCAAGTTGTTGTGTGTGCACTGTACAAGTTTACGGTGCTGGAAAACTATAGCGAGCTTCGCCAGCCGTTGCTCGATCTGCTGCAGGAAAATGACGTCCGCGGCACCCTGCTGCTGGCCCGGGAGGGCATCAACGGCACCGTGGCCGGTCCCCGCGAAGGTATCGATGCCCTCAAGGCCTGGCTGGCCAGCGACAGCCGTTTCGACGGCATCGACTACAAGGAATCCTTCAACGACGAGCAGCCGTTCAAGCGCACCAAGGTCAAGCTCAAGAAGGAAATCGTCACCCTGGGCGTGGAAGATATCGACCCGCGCCGCACCGTGGGCACCTACGTCGATCCGAAAGAATGGAACGCCCTCATCTCCGATCCCGAAGTGCTGCTGATCGACACCCGCAACCAGTACGAGGTGGAAATCGGCACCTTCAAGAACGCCGTCAATCCGGCCACCGACACCTTCCGCGAGTTCCCGGAATACGTGGAGAAGAACCTCGATCCAGGCAAGCACAAGAAGGTGGCCATGTTCTGCACCGGCGGCATTCGCTGCGAGAAGTCCACCGCCTTTTTGAAGGAGAAAGGGTTCGACGAGGTCTACCACCTCAAGGGCGGCATCCTGAACTATTTCGAGCAGGTGCCCGAGGAGGAAAGCCTGTGGGACGGCGAGTGCTTCGTGTTCGATGACCGCGTGACCGTCAACCAGAACCTGGAACGCGGTGACTACGACCAGTGCCACGCCTGCCGTCGGCCGATAACCGATGAAGACAAGCGCAGCAAGAAGTACCAGCAGGGCGTGAGCTGCCCCAAGTGCTACGACTCACTGACCGAGGAACAGAAGGCCCGCTTCGCCGAGCGGGAAAAGCAGATCCGCCTCGCGCGCGAGCGCGGTGAGGAGCACGTCGGCGGCGAGGCGGCCGAGATCATCGAACAGCGCCGCCGCGAAAAACAGGCAGCCCGCCGGCGCCAGGCCGAGCGCAGTGAGCAGGGGCGTGAGCGTCGGACGTCTGACGTCTGACGTCTGACAATATACAAGGGGGACAGAATTCAATTCTGTCCCATCCCCGCTTCACCCTCCAGCGCCAGCCCGCCGCAACACCGCCGCCGGCGTGGTCATGATCGCCCGCGCCACCTGCCCCAGTGGCAGCACCTCCATCGCCGCCCCCAACTTGATTGCCTCCCGCGGCATGCCGAACACGATGCAGGACTGTTCGTCCTGGGCCACTGTGTAAGCCCCGGCTTCGCGCATGGCCAACAGACCGCGGGCGCCATCGTCGCCCATGCCGGTCATGATGATGCCGGTGGCATTGCGACCCGCCACCTGGGCGGCACTGCGGAACAGGACATCCACGGACGGTTTGTGGCGGCTCACGGCCGGGCCGTCGGCCACCCGGACGCGGTACTGGGCGCCGCTGCGCACCAGCTGCATGTGCAGGCCGCCGGGGGCGATCAGGGCCAGGCCATCGCGGACGCGGTCGCCATCCTGCGCCTCGCGGACCTCGATCTGGCAGAGGCTGTTGAGGCGCTTGGCAAAGGCCGCCGTGAATTTCTCCGGCATGTGCTGGACCGTCACAATGCCCGGCGCATCCGGGGGCAAGGCGGAGAGCACCGCTTCCAGCGCCTGGGTGCCACCGGTGGAAGTGCCGAGGGCGACGATGCGGTCGGTGGTTCGGTAACTGGTGGTGAGGCTGGCTGTGGGGGTACGCGGGACTTCCACTTTCTTCTCCAGGGCAGATTGGGTCATGGGCCTGGCATGACTCGCTTCCCGGACCGCGCGCGCCAAATCCTTCTGCATGCGCTGCAGCCCCTCGCGAACCCCCTGGCTGACCTTGGTGAAAACGCTCACGGCCCCGGCGGCCATGGCATCCAGGGTCAACTGGGCACCCTTCTCGGTCAGGGTAGAACAGACCACCACCGGCGTGGGATGTTCGGCCATCAACTTGCGCAGGAACGTCAGGCCGTCCATGCGCGGCATTTCCATGTCCAGCACGATGACGTCCGGCCAGTCGTGCTTCATCTTGCTCAGGGCGAACACCGGGTCAGCCGCCACCCCGATCACGTCAATCCCTTCCTGACGCAGGCCTTCACTGAGCACCTGCCGCACCAGTGCGGAATCATCGACGATAAACACCCGCGGCGCTTTGGTCTGTGGCATGAATAACTCCTATTCAGTATCGCCGGTCTCGTTGACCCGCTGGGCCAACTCAGGCAGCGCCCGGGCGCCTTCCAGCGCCGCCACGGAAAGGCGCTTCATATCCCCCAGCGACAGCACAGTGTTGAGGTTCACCAGCAGCGTGAAGCCGGTCTCCCGTTTGACCATTCCGCTGAGAAAGTCGGTCCGGAACCCGGTACCGAAGGTAGGAGGGGCTTCAATGTCGGCATCTGCGAGTTCGACCACCGAATCCACGGCATCCACCATCAGTCCCATCAGCATCGTGCGGTCGTCCTGCTCCAGTTCCAGCAACATCGTGCAGGTGCGCTTGGAGGGCCTGACCAGGCCCTGACCAAAACGCGCGGCCAGATCGATCACCGGGACCACGTGCCCGCGCAGATTCATGACGCCCCGAACGAACGCCGGCATCATGGGGACCGGCGTGATGACGCCCTGCTGTACGATTTCCCGGACACGATGGATGGGCAGTGCAAAGGCTTCATCGGCGGCAAAAAAAACCAGGTACTGCTCGCTACGCTCGCGCCCGGACGCCTGTGCCTCAGGCGTGTTCGGAGTCTGTGCTGTCATGTCGGCTTCATTCGTCATCCGATGGCCAGTCCTCTGGGGTATGTTTCAGTTGCTGGAGTTCCGCCACCGACAGCAGCTGCGCCAGGGCCAAAAGTAGCGTGAACCCTTGCTCTCCCCGTAACATTCCCGCCAGAAAGTCGGTCCGCATGCCCGCACCGAGCTGCGGGGCGGGCTCCACGTCCGCCGCGTCCAGCTGGAATACCGCATCCACCGCGTCCACCGCCAGACCGAGCCGCAACGCCCCCATCGACGTCGGCAGGTCCAGCACAATGATGCAGGTTCGCTTGCCAATCGCGGTCGCCCCCCGGCCAAAACGACAGGCCAGATCGATCACGGGAACGCCCTGGCCGCGCAGATTGATGATGCCCAGGATGTGATCGGGAACCATGGGCACAGGGGTGACCCTCGGGTACTCAATGATTTCCCGCACCTGAGCGATGGGCAGGGCGAATCGCTCGCCCTTGGTATGGAAAGAAAGGTACTGGCCGGCCGTCCCTTGCGCTGCTGCGCCATGATGGTCATCGAGCCGTATCAGATCCTGTGCCACGGTACACCTCAGCGCGAATACTCGACAAAGTCACCGCTCGCATTCTCCTCGCTCCCATAGGCCGACGCGCGCCATTCAGCGCCCGAATTAGCCGCCATCTTCGGGGTCGCCAGGGATTTGCCATTGCCCTCATTCACCTTGAAAAAGCTCATGGTGGAAACCAGCTGCTCCGCCTGGGAACTCATCTCTTCGGCGGTCGCCGCCAACTCTTCGGAGCCCGAGGCGTTTTGCTGGGTGACGCTGGTCAGCTGGGTCATGGCGGTGTTGATTTGATTGACGCCGGTGGCCTGCTCTTCGGAAGCGGCACTGATCTCCTGCACCAGATCCGAGGTTTTCTGGATATTGGGTACCAGCTGCTCCAACAGCCGCCCGGCATCCTCGGCCACGGACACGCTGCCGGAGGCCACTTCGCCAATTTCCTGGGCCGCGACCTGGCTGCGTTCGGCCAGCTTACGCACTTCCGCGGCCACCACTGCAAAGCCCTTGCCGTGCTCACCGGCCCGGGCGGCCTCGATGGCCGCGTTGAGGGCCAGCAGATTGGTCTGGTAGGCGATGTCGTCGATGATGCTGATCTTCTCGGCAATCGATTTCATGGCGGTGACTGTCTCTGAGACTGCTTTCCCGCCGCGACGGGCCTCCTCCGCCGCCTGGGTGGAGATGCCGTCGGTCATCTTGGCGTTTTCCGTGTTCTGGGCGATGGACGCCGACATCTCCTCCACCGAGGCGGTCGTCTGCTCCACGCTGGCCGCCTGCTCCGTGGTCGCCTGACTGAGAGACTGGGAGGTGTTGGACACCTGCGTCGAAGCCGCACTCAGGGACTCCGAGGAGGCCCGCACATCGCCGATGATGGAGGACAGACGCTCGGACATTTGCCGCAGGGCGGCCAGCAGGGAATCGCGATTGCCGGTATCGGTCACCACGTCCAGGGTCAGATCCCCCTGGGCGATGCGGCGGGTCACCTCCACCGCGTAGTCGGGCTCACCACCCAGCTGACGGGTGATCTTGCGGGCGATGACGAAGCCCAGCAGCAGGGACAACACCACGCCCCCGCCGATCGAAGCCTGGGTCACAAGTTTGCTGTTCTGATACACACCCTGGGTGGTTTCCGCCATCTTGCGGGCGCTTTCCGCCTTGTAGAGCGCGATATCACGCAACGTGTCCCCGAGGCGGGTGGCGATATCGTTGTACTCCCCGAACAAGTAGGCTTCCGAGACCTGGCTCTGGCCCAGGGGTTCGTTCCCAGCGATCTGGATCAGGCGCTGGGTTCCGGCACGGAATTCGGGCATGATCGCATCCACACGCTCGAACATGGCCTTGGCCTCCGCGCTCACAAAATGGGTTCGGGCCTCGTCGATCACCGCTTCCAGATCCGCCATACCTTCCCGCATACGCTCAATCACTTCCCGCTTGCGACTTTCGCTATTGGCCAGGGCCAGGTTGCGGTTATTGCGGGCGATATACATGAGCTGGTAATTCGCCTCCTTGGCCCTGTCGATGCCCAGAAGGTCTTCCTGATAGATGGACCGGGTCATGGTATTGACGTCGGCCAGGTTCGTCAGACCGACGAACCCCACGATCGCAGTGATCACAGCGGTCAGCAAAAACGCCAGGATCAGGCGCGTCTGCAGCTTAAGGTTGTTGAACCAACTCATTGTTTTTTCCTCAATAGAACCGGTTTGAATCTGGGTTTCAATGGATCGACACCGTCGTGTGGGAGTGTGTGCGTATCGATGCCATCAGGCTTGGGACATCCAGGGTCAGGGCCACACGCCCCGACCCGAGGATGGTGCCGCCGGCGACACCCGGCAGGTGATCGAACAGGGCGCCCAGCGGCTTGATAACCGTCTGGATCTCGCCATGCAGGGTATCCACCAACAGCCCGGCCTTTTCTTGACCATGACTGCAAACAACGAGGCTCTGACGACGGACACACGCCCCCGCAATGGCAAATTTTTCCCGCAGGGTGACGTAAGGCAGCGGTTTGCCCCGTAATGCCATAACGCCCTGCTCGTGGTCCTGACGGGCCATTGGGGCTTCCACGCACTCCACCACCCAGTCGCTCGGAATGACGAAGTACTGATCGCCCACGCTCACCAGGAAGCCGTCGATAATCGCCAGGGTCAGGGGCAGACGGATACGCAGGCAGCAACCCGCGCCCGGGTGGTTGTCGATTTCGACACTGCCGCGCAGGGCATCGATATCCTGGCGTACCGAGTCCATGCCCACGCCCCGGCCCGAGATATTGGACACCTCACCCGCGGTGGACAGGCCGGGATGAAAGATCAACTGCAGCAATTCCTGCTCGTCCAGGGTGTCGTCTTCCTGAATGACACCGGACTCAAGCGCTTTGCGCCGCACCTTGTCGACGTTGATGCCGCGACCGTCGTCACTCACCTCGATCACAATCACACCGGACTCGTAATAGGCATTCAGCGACACCCGCCCCTCCGCCGGCTTTTCGCACGCCAGACGCTCGGCTTCCGGTTCGATGCCGTGGTCGATGGCGTTGCGCACCAGATGCACCAGGGGATCGTGAATCTTGTCCACCAGGGTCTTGTCCAGTTCGGTGTCGGCCCCCTGGATCTCCAGGCGGATGCGCTTGCCCAGGGACTCCGAGGTTTCCCGCACGACACGGTGAAAGCGGTTGAAGGTCTCGCCGATTTCCACCATCCGCAACTGCAGCGCGGATTCACGGATCATTTCCACGTGCTGGTGTACCGTGTCGATGCGCTCGCTCAACTCGGGATCGCTGCGTTCACCGGCCAGCAATTGCGCACCGGCAGCGGCAATGACCAGCTCCCCCACCTGGTTGATCAGGGTATCGAGCTTGCCGGCCGGGATACGCAGGAAGGCCTGTTCCGCAGGCTTGCGCCGCTTTTGCTTGTCCAGGGCTGCCTGCACCACTTCCGGCGCTGCCGCGGCCTGCTCCACAAAGCACTCACCCAGTTTTTTCGCCTGCGGTGAGGACGACTGCAGCCCCAGGGCCTGTTCCAGCTCATGAGCGGTGACCACCCCCTGCTGCACCAGAATCTGGCCCAGGCGTTCGTCGGTTTCCGGCAATGCGCGGATAAGACGGACGTAGTCGTCGATGCGGCTTTGCGGCGGGAGGATATGAAGCTCGGCCACGTCCCGGACGAACTCGAACACATCGGCGATTTCGGCCTTGTCGGCGGCGCTTTGCAGCTCCACCTCCAGGCCGAGGTAACAGGCTTCGGGATCATAGTCTTCCAGGCGGTCCGGAAAACTGTCCGTGAGCATCAGGACATCACGGACCTCCCCCAGGCGCCCGAGGTATTTGAGGAAAGAGGCCGGGTCGAACCCCATGCGGAAGAAGTCCCGGGGGAATCGCAGGGAGAGGTGCCAGCAGTCGTGACTGTCGCTGCTGCGCTGCATGCGTTCCACCGCCGGCGAAGGGGCGGGCGAAGACGCCGTTGCGGTGGTGGCGGGCAGGTAGGCCTTGAGGGCTTCCCCCAGTGCCTGGGCACGCTCGGGTCGGGGATCGTCCATGGTGCCTTCGGCGACCGCTTCGATCAGCAGGGCAAGATGATCCATGCACTTATAGGCGAGACTGCGCAATGCCCCATCCAGTGTGATGCTGCCGTCACGGACGCCCATCAGCACGTTTTCGAAATCGTGGGTGAACGCGACCACCCGAGTCAGGCCCAGCAGTCCGGCGGAGCCCTTGAGGGTATGCACCGCCCGGAACAGCTCGTTGATGGCTTCGGTGTCGCCCGGGGAGTCGTCCAGCTGGCCCAGGGTATCCTCGATGCGTTGCAGCAGATCGCCGCCTTCGGCCAGGAACCCCACCAGCAGCTCCTGCCACTGTTCATCGCTGAGCATGACCGTCCTCCCTGTCGGGACTGGCCGGCAATAATGTGGCCAGACCCAGCATGCCTTGCACCCGGTAGTCGTCGATCCGTTCCATCACACTGGCGGAGAGCGGCTCGAATCGGCAGCCGATGCCCTGATCCTGCGCCCATTGACGCACCATAAGCAGCCACTGCAGCCCCGCAGAATCACAGTGGGTGACCTGGGACAGATCCCATTCCCATACCTCCGCGGGCACCCGGTTGGCAGTGAACCAGGCGTGCAGGGTTTCAATATCGTGAACGCACAGTGAATCTTCGAGCACGAAGCGGGCCGTGTTGCCCATCAGTTCCAGGTGCATACCCCAGACTCCCTACAGTGTCAGTTTCTCCACCGCCGACAGCAGTTGCGCCGGCTGGAACGGCTTCACCATCCAGGCCTTGGCGCCGGCTGCCTGCCCTTCAGCCTTTTTGGACTGTTCGCTCTCGGTGGTCAGCATCAGCACCGGGGTAAAGCGGTGGGTGCTGTCCTGTTTGAGGGTCTTGAGAAGGGTGATGCCGTCCATACGCGGCATGTTGACGTCGCTGATGATCAGGTTGACCCGCTTGCCCCGCAGCTTGCCCACGGCATCTTCCCCGTCAAAGGCCTCGAGAATGTCATAGCCCGCTTCCTTGAGGGTCATCCGCACCAGTTGGCGCATGGAGGAGGAGTCATCGACGATACAGACGGTTTTGGCCATGGGGATACCTCTCAGTCACGGCTAGAAAAAGGTCAGGGAGTCTTCGCTGGCGCGAGTGGCAGACCGGCTGCCTTCCCGTTCCTCACGGGTGGTAAAGCTGGCCCGGAAGCGTTGCAGCCACTGTTCGCGATCGGTCACGGGCTGATCGTCACGAAGCTGTGACTGCAACCGCTCCAGATCGGATTGCACGTGTTCCAGAATCTGTTCGATGCGGTCCTGGAACTGGAGATTCATGACAATGCCCTGAATGGTGTGCTGGACGTCGCGGGCATTGTGCTCCATGTGCTCGGATGACTCTGCCAGCCCCTGCACTGCCCCTTCGAACTGCTCGAAGACTGACCCGATGGTTTCCCGCAATGCGGTGAGATTGGCTTCGTCGGTCGTCCACAGGGTGCTGGCGGCCCCCGATGTCTCACGCATGGCATGACCGATGTTGTCCGCCTTCTCCGACATCCTGACACCGGTATCCCCGGACGACCGGGACAGGCTGCGGACCTCGTCGGCCACCACCGCAAAGCCGCGCCCGGCTTCGCCGGCTCGGGCGGCCTCGATGGCGGCATTGAGCGCCAGCAGGTTGGTCTGGTCGGCGATGGTGCGGACCGAGGCGGCCATCTGCTGCAGCTCATCGGTGAAGCCCTCAAGACTGCCGATGGTGTCGATCAGGCGGGCCTTTTCCTGGTGGCCACGCTGGAATTCCTCACTGACCGCCTCCAGCTGCTGGCGGGTATCACGCAAGAGTGCAATCACGCCGTGATCATCCTGGTCGCCCGCCAGACGGCTGGCTTCGGACAGGCTGTTTTCAAGCTGGGCGATCAGGGCGTCGAATTGCTCCACCAGCGAACCGATATTGGACGACGCCAGATCACGCACCTGACCGAGGCTTTCGGCCCAGGCTGGCAGCAGGTCCCTCATCAGGGGGCGCAGCTCATCAGCTGGCGGCGGGACCGTCTCCGCGGCGGAAGCGGCGCCTTCGTTCGTCTCATCCGCGCGACGGCGGCGGAAACCAAACACCATTCGCAACAGGAGCACCGCCAGGGTCAGGGCGAGAATGCACTGTGTCACCAGCGGATTGCCTGACAGGCTTGTTATCAAGGCGGCGCCCAGCAGCAGGGCTTCCGGTGCCTGGGTCTCTTTCATGAGACAGTCCTCATGTGGGTCATCCCGTGTATCCATTCAGTCTAGAGCGCCCGTGGCAGGCGCCCATCATGCAATTCCCGACTTCAAGTGCTCCGTTTCCTGACACTCCGAAGCCGTCCCTTGCGGTATTCCCTGACAGCGAACAGCGCCTCGGCCTCTTCCACATCCCGGGTCAAGAGGGTCGTAAAGTCGTTCACGGAGATCGGCCGGGCGAGCAGAAAGCCCTGCACCAGATCGCATTCCGCTTCGGCCAGCGCGAACAGCTGTTCCTCACGTTCTACCCCCTCGGCCACGACTTCCATGTCCAGCACCTTGGCCATACCGATGATGCTTTTAACCAGCTGCAGGGCCTTTTCCTGGGTGTCGCAATCGCGAATGAACGACCGATCAATCTTGAGGGTGCTGGGAACGAACTGGCGCAGATACGCGAAGTTGGAGTAACCGGTGCCAAAGTCATCCACCGCCAGCCGCACCCCGAGTTCGCGGATCCGCAGCAGCAGCCGCTCGGTGGCCTTGGGGTCAACCATCAGGGAGGACTCGGTGATTTCCAGTTCCAGACAGCGGCCGGGCAGGCGCGCTGCGGCCAACGCGTTGCGGACCAGACGGTAGAAATCGCTTTCAATCAGCTGCCGCGGGGAAATGTTGACGGCAATGCGGAAATCCGGCTGGTCCAGGGCCTCTCGCCAGTGGGCTGCGAGACGGCAAGCCTCGCGCAGTATCCATTGCCCCACGGTCACAATCAGGCCGGTATCCTCCAGCAGCGGGATAAAGTCCGCCGGAGAGACCAGCCCGTGTTGCGGATGATCCCAGCGTAGCAGGACTTCCGCGCCCACGATTCGCTGGCTGGCCGTGTCATACTGGGCCTGCAGGAACAGGCAGAATTCCCGCCTTTCCAATGCATCACGCAGATCGGATTCCAGACGCAGGTGGGAACGCTTGGCCCGCTCTGAGTCCGGGACGTAAAACTCCACCCGGTTCCGCCCCAACTGTTTGGCTCGGTACATGGCCATGTCCGCCGCGCGCAGCAGCGCCCCCGGATCGTCCCCGTCCCGAGGGAAGAAGGCCACACCGATAGAGGCCGTGGTGACGATCGGCTCCCCATCCACCCGGATGGGCAGGCGGAAGGCACGCTCAACCTTTTCCGTGATGCAGCAGGCATCGACGACAGCACTGCACTGGGGAAGCAGCATGGCAAATTCATCGCCACCAATCCGGGCCACCATGCCCTCGTCCTGTACAACCTTGTCCAGACGCTGCGCGGCCTTATTCAGTAACTCGTCACCACAGGAGTGTCCCAGGGTATCGTTGACAGTCTTGAAACGATCCAGGTCGATGAAGGCGATAGAAAAGGGCTGGGGTTCGCTGCCATCTGGCGGGCTCATCAACTCGGCGATGCGATGGCTGAAGGCGAGGCGGTTGGGCAGTTGCGTCAGCGTATCCTGGTGAGCTGCCTCAAAGAGTTGTTGATGCACCCGCTGCTTTTCACTGTCGTCGCGGGCCACCCCTATCCTTCGCACGGGCTGGCCGTTGCCATCGCGCACGCACAATACGCGGCTGTGGATCCATTTCAGCTCTCCCACTGGTGTACGGATGCGGTAGTTGATATCCACCGGACCCGTCGCTTCAAGCACCTGCTGGCTTCGGGCCAGCGCTTCTTCCCGGTCTTCGGGCACGACAGCATCCAGCCAAGCCAGAGGATTTTCATAGAGTTCCTCCCGCGACCGCCCCCAGATTGTCTCGTAGGCCGGGCTGACAAAGGTCAGGCGATCGCTGGGGGTCAGTTCATGACAGAACAGGACTTCCGGAATATTTTCGGCGAACTCATTCAGGATCTTCTCCTTTTCCTCCACCCGCTCCAGTAACTCATGCTCCCGCTGCACACTGACAAAGGTGCCCACGAGGCGCCGGGGATTGTTTTCCATGGAGGCCCGGCAACGGAACCAGGCCATCCGGTTGTCGCCATCGTGCATGCGGATTTCCACATCAATGGCTTGGGCCTGAGTGGCAGATTGCTCCAGAGCTTTCTGCACCACAGGGCGATCTGCCGGATCCACCCTGTCCAGCCACCAGACATCGAAATTGGTGATCTCACCCGGTTCGCAACCGAACATGGAGAGGAAATTATCGGAACAGCGCGTATAGGGGCCGGACATGACCCACTCGAAGGGCGCTTCGGACGAGATCACCTGGCGGAACCGATACTCCGGACGCACGCCCTGGCGGTTATCCCACTCCACCCCCTTGCGCGCTTGAACATGATGGGTAATCAGCCATTTGATGCTTTGCCCGATGGCCGTTTCCACCGCCGTGATCTGCACGATTTCATAGCCGCTCGGCGTCTGACGCATATACAGGCCACTGTGATAACCAGCGACCTGTTCCCGCCTGAGTGCCTCCAGCAGCCGTCCGGTCTCCTCCTCACCAAACCCCCGGGCTTGCAGCGCCTGGGCATAGGGCGCGCCGACCAGGGACGGGCCCTGGGATTGCTCTCCGCGGCTCCACTCGCGGAACGCCCGGTTTTTTGCGATCAGACGGCCACTGCGGCCCACCACGGTGAGAGGAAACGGTGTAGCGTTCAGAAAGGCATGCACGGCATCGGGGGTGTCACCCAGTGCCAGAGGGAAACCGGCCTCCGGGCCTTGTGCCCGAACACTGCCAAACCAGCGGGGTGATACGGTTCCGGCTTCCACTGCCGGCTCCAGCTCCAGAACGATACCGCCCCAGCCACCGGCTGCGTCCGTAATGTCCAGGGCCGCACTGGCCAGGCGGGGATCATCAGCGAGTTCTGCCAGCATGTGTCTGAGCTGACGGGTAGAGGCCTCGCTCATGCGTTGCAGTAAAGCGGGGGTGGTGGTGTGGATGACACTGCTCGTGCGTGCCGGCTCGATGCCAAGAATCACAGCGGCCTGGGGAGAAAGGATCCAGAGCCCGTGTTCGGCCCGGTACTCAACCACGCCAATGGAATGGCCATTGAGGACCGGCGGTCGCGGCGCCAGGGTAGCGGCCAACGGGCCCCGAGGCTCGCCGGTCGGTTCGCTGCATACCGGGGCGTTCGTCACCAATGCCGCGCCGGCGCCCGATTCGCCGGTTCCTGACGTTTGCCACTGCAGCCTCAGGCCCGGCTGTCTGCCCCATCCCGCAAACACCGCGGCCATCAGGACTACCCAGAGCAGGGCCGTCGCCGTCAACTCCAGTGATGCCGAGAAGACCCAGGCTAAGCCCAGAACCGCTGCCAGCAGGATTAGTGGTGCAGCCAGCCCCTTTCCCAAGACCTTGCGCGATCGCCCGACTGTTTTATCAGACCTGTATGAACCCATGACGCCAGACACTCCTTTGAATCTGGCATCCATTTATAGGCAAGCACCAGTGTCAGGTGCCATCGGTCAATACCCGAAGGGCTGTCAGGAAATTCCCTAGCGCCCCAGCTAGCTGCTCGCCCCGGCACCATCATCTTCAATGGCCACCAGGCCCTGGCGGATGGCATAGCGCACCAGCCCCGGTATATCGCGAATACCCAGGCGTTCCATCAGCCGCAGCCGGTGCGTCTCCACGGTTTTGACACTGACATCGAGCTCAAAAGCAATTTCCTTGGTGGCCTTGCCACGCGCCAGGAGCGTAAGGATCTGCTCCTGACGCGGAGTCAGGGCCGGGGCCTCTGCCGCCTGCCGGGTTTCGCGCATGGAATACCGAATCACCTCCCGCGACACCCGTGGACTCAGGTAGAACTGATCATCGAGAACCGCCTGCAACGCCAGTTCCAGCTCGGCTTCCGCCGAGTCCTTGAGTAGGTAGCCGGAGGCGCCCTCCTGCATGGCTTCCACCACGAAGTCCGGTGAGTCGTACATGGACAGCATGATAACCGGCAGCTCGGCATGGGTCTGGCGAAGGTTTCTGAGGGCACTCAGGCCGGACATCCGCTTCATGGCGATGTCCATCACCAGAACATCCGGATCAAACTCTTCCACCAACGCAGGTACCTGATCACCATCCTGCCCTTCGCCAACCACCTGATAGGCCGGCAGGGTGTCAATCAGTGCGCGCAGTCCGGCCCGCACAAGCCGATGATCATCGATCAGCAACACGCGATGATGCGTCATGTTTGCTTCCTTCCCATACTTCCGTTTCTTGTTTTTTGATGATGGGCAGCACGACCTGGACTTCCGTACCCATCCCCGGCGTCGACCGGATGGCCAAATGGCCACCCGCCAGCTCGGCGCGCTCACGCATATTGACCAGCCCCAGGCTTTCATCCACGGCCTGCAGATCAAACCCGCAGCCATCGTCAAGGATCGTGATGCGCAGGGCATGCCCTTCGGGGGTGGGGGCAAGATCAATGGTCAGAACCTGTGCGCTGGCATGGCGAACAACGTTGGTGACGCTTTCCTGGATGATGCGGAAGGCGGCCACGGCAATATCGTCGTGCAGATCCTGAAAGCCGTGAGGTGCTTCGATGCGGTATTCAATCTCGCTGCCATCCAGGATGCGCTCCACCTGCCAGACCACCGCGGCCTTCAGCCCCAACTGATCCAGTTGTGGCGGACGCAACATGCGCGACATATCACGGACCTTGCCGATGGCTTCGGCCACGATGTCGTTGATCTGAAGCAGTTTTTTCTCCACCGACGGGTTTGACGACAGACAGCGTTCGATGGCCCCGGCATTGACCTTGATGGCGCTGAGCAACTGTCCGATATCATCGTGCAGCTCCCGCGACAGCATATTGCGCTCGTTCTCCAACACGCGCAGGGACTGCGACGTCAGATGGGTCAGGCGCAGATTGGCGCGATGCAGTTCGCTACGCATGCGACGCTCCTCGGTCACATCCCAGAGGACCAATTGCACCAGCGACGTATCGTGCAGGCGAATGCGTCGTGAGACCGCAGCCACCACCAGCAATTCACCGCTCTGGTGGGAAAGCTGGACCTCCCTGACAGCGTCCGGCCCACGTCCTTCCCCCACATCAACCTGCAACAAGTCATCCAGAATGGCCCTTTGTTCCGCATTGGGGGCAAAATGCCGGATGTCGGTATGGAGCAGGGATTGCCCCTCATCCAGATTCAGCATGTCCCTGAAGGCAGCATTGGCGAAGACCAGTCCCTCCGGGCCGTGCAACACCACTGAGCAGGGCAGCTGCTCCACCAGGGTACGATACTGTTGCTCGCGATCACGCAGGGCCCGCGTCTGCTTGACCCGATCGGTCTCGTCGATCACGCTACCCATGACCCGCTGCCGGCCGTCTTCGACAAAGCTCCGGGTGCGCTGGCGCAGATGACGAACCCGCCCGTCCGGGGCACGGCCCCGCCAGAGCTGGACCTCGTTCTCATCGCTGTCTGCGGCCCTGGACGCCAGCCAGTCTGCGCGGTCATCGGGATGAATAAAGTCCAGCAGGTAATGCTGGTCCACCTTGTCCGGCAGATCCCGGGGCAGCCCCAGGATGATTCGCATGCCCTCGGACAGCAGCAGCATTTGCGATCCCGGCTCCCACTCCCAGAAACCCAGGCGTCCGAGTTTTTTCGCCTCCTCCAGCCGATGCACTGCCTGTTTAAGCTGGCGGTTGGCTTCCACCGTCGCGGTCACATCCACCAAAGTGGCCATGCGGGCCTGTTTGCCTTCATGCAGAATGGTATTGGTGGCGATTTCCACCCAGAAACGCCGGTGGTCGCGGTCCCAGTGCTGAAAAATGCCGACGATGAGGTGATCGCTGGAGCGCTCCGGTCCAGCCAGACTGGCTTTCAGGGCGGGTATATTCTCCGGCGGCTGCACGTCACCCAGATTCAGCTGTCGGAAGTCCTCATGGCTCCAGCGATAGCGTTTGACCGCCGCTTCATTGGCCTCGAGGATGTCGCCATTCTCGGGCTCGAAAATCCACATGGGATGGGGGTGATTGGCAAACAGTTCCTTGTAGGTGCGCTCCGTTTGCGCCAACAGATACCGGGTGGCATCCATATGGCGCTTGAGCGCCTGCAGCAGGCGCAGAAAAATGGCCGCAGTGATGGCGACATAGATAATCAGGTCCAGGGCATTCAGGAGGGTGTACTCGCCACCACCGCGCAGCCCATAAGTCGCCCACTCGGTACCCACCCCCAAGAGAACGGCCACCAGCAAATAGATCACGGCCCATGTGATGGGCCCGTATTTCCTGAAGTATTCCGGCACTTTGAGCCCCTGATTCAAACGAGCACCTGAAAGGGACTCATCCTGTCTTGTTGGAGTCGCTTTCATCCCTAAGCGGCATACGTGTAGCTGATCCATCCAGATCAATACATGAATTCGTAGTCAGACCGTTTTCACTATGGACCTTCATGGCATGTTTTTCATGTAGCCTAACTAATCATGCTGATAAATTTTGCTTCTCAAGCATTTCAGTCGGGACGCTAAAGACTTTAAAATCAGCCTGTTAGATAGCCGATTTTTGCATGGAGGGCGGGCGCCTTTTTACTGCTTGGGGGGAGCTTAGCTCCCGCCCCTTTTAACGTGCCAATGAAGTGACTGCAGCCGCAGTTCGACTGCGATGGGCCGCGAGAACCGCCTCGGGAATCCGATTGAGCGGCACCACCTGCTGCGCCGCCCCGAGTCGCACCGCTTCGCGGGGCATGCCGTAGACGATGCAGGTTTTCTCGTTCTGGGCAAAGGTTTGCGCCCCGGCTTCGCGCATGGCCAGCAGGCCCCGGGCGCCATCATCGCCCATCCCGGTCATGATGATGCCAACAGCACTCTCCCCCGCCGCCTGGGCCACACTGCGAAAGAGCACGTCCACGGACGGTTTGTGCCGGTTAACGTGGGGCCCGTCGCTGACTTTCACGCGATACTGGGCACCACTGCGCACCAGTTGCATATGGCGACCGCCGGGCGCGATCAACGCAAGGCCAGCATGCACCCGGTCCCCATCCCGGGCCTCGCGCACTTCGATCTGGCTCAATGCGTTGAGACGGGCTGCGAACGCGGCGGTGAAGGTCTCCGGCATGTGCTGCACGATCACGATACCGGGCGCATCCGGAGGCAGCACCGAGAGCACGGTTTCCAGGGCCTGGGTGCCGCCGGTGGAGCTTCCAAGCGCGACGATGCGGTCGGTGGTGCGGTAGGTCACCGCCACGGGATTCCCGGTCCGGATGGGCTGCGGGCCCAGCTGCTGTTGCAGGGCCCGGCAGGTGGTGGGACTGGCCTTGCCGGCGACACGCACCGCCCGAGCCAGGTCTTTCTGCATCTGCTGTAAACCATCGCGAACATTCTGGCTGGCCTTGGCGAACACACTGACGGCCCCGGCCGCCATGGCATCCAGGGTCAGTTGGGCGCCTTTTTCGGTCAGCGTGGAGCACACCACCACCGGCGTGGGTCGCTCCGCCATTAGCTTACGCAGAAAGGTCAACCCGTCCATCCGCGGCATTTCCATATCCAGCAGGATCACGTCGGGCCAGTCCACGGCCATTTTTCGCTCCGCAAACAGGGGATCGGCGGCACTGCCAATCACCGTGATACCTTCACTACGCAAGGCGTCGGTCAACACCTGCCGAACCAGGGCCGAATCGTCGATGATAAAAACACGGGGATTAGGCATCTCTGGCATGTCGAGGCCTCTGCTTGCGGTGGGTTTCTTGTACTAAAAAATCGGTCACAGTTTCTGATACACCGAAGGCATCAGAGTCTTCAGCGGCAGGTTATAACCGTGCAGGCTCTCGGAATGGCCGATCAGGAGATAGCCGCCCTGGGGGATATGCTCGAGAATCCGGCGGACGATGCGCTCCTTGGCGTCGCGATCGAAATAGATCAGCACGTTGCGCAGGAACACCACGTCAAACAGGCCCAGATCCGCGGGCAGGGTTTCGTTCAGATTCATGGGCTGGAACTTCACGACCTTGCGCAACTGGGGCTTGATCTGGAAATGCCCGGAGCGCTCCCCCACCCCCTTGAGACAGAAACGCACCAGCCATTCCCGCGGTATGCCCTCGGCATCGCTTTCCAGGTACACCCCGGCCCGTGCCCTGTCCAGCACCCGCCGGGACAGGTCGGTACCCAGCACCTCCCAGTCCATCTGCGAACGGGTATGGGCCAGCACCATGGCGATGGTGTACGGCTCTTCCCCCGACGAGCAGGCGGCGCTCCAAACTCGGAAACCACGGGGCTGCGTGTTCCGGACCAACCGTTCCAGCCATTCGAAATGCCGGGGTTCGCGGAAGAAGCGGGTTTCATTGGTGGTCAGCAGATCGATACAGACCTGCCGCTCTTCCGGGTGCTGGCGGAGGTGGCGCACGTAGGCGTCGTAGTCGGCCAGCCCCAGGGTCCGCAAGCGGGTCGCGAGGCGGGTCGCCACCAGGTGTTTCTTGTGATCCGCCAGGACAATCCCGGAAGCCTGCTGCATCAGTTTGCGCAGCGACTCGAAGGCATTCAGGCTGATCAGATCGGCATGACGAATGGCGTCCAAACGTTGCTGGGCTCCAAGTAGAGGCCCGGCCTTCCGGGCAAGATGTTCCTGGCTCATCGTGATGCTGTGCTATCCGCTTCCGAAGTCAGCAGCCGCTCGCCCAAATGACTGGACTCGGCCAGGCGCTTCATGTCCTCAGTCGAGAGCACGTGCCCCACGTCGAGCAACACCACGAAGCCGGCCTCGCTTTTCACCATACCGGCAATGAAATCGGCACGGATGCCGGCGCCGAAGCGCGGCGGGGGTTCGATGTCGCCCGGATCCAGATCGAAGACGGAATCCACCGCGTCCACCACCAGGCCGAGTATCAGGGTGGTATCCCCTTCCTCAACTTCCATGATGATGATGCAGGTGCGCTTGCCCGGCTCGGTGACGCCCATGCCGAAGCGGCTGGCCAGGTCGATGACCGGAACCACGTGGCCGCGCAGGTTGATTACGCCACGGATGAACTCCGGCATCATCGGCACCGGGGTCAGGGTGCCGTATTCGATGATTTCCCGGACCAGGCCGATGGGGAGCGCGAAGCGCTCCTCCCGGGTGCGGAAGGCCAGGTACTGGTCCGCCTCCTCGCTGAGGGTCTCGTCAGAGACCCGGTCAATGCGTTGCAATTGGCTCGCCATCATTTACCTCAACGACTGTATTCCACGAACTGATCGTTGCCTTCCTTCGCCGGGCCCGATGCGTCCCAGCTCACCGGGCTGGAGTTACGAACCTGCGGTGAGAGTTCCTGCAGGTTGTCGTTCACCTGGAAGAAGCTCATGGTGGCCACCAGCTGGTCGGACTGGGCGTTCATTTCCTCGGCGGTGGCCGCCAGCTCCTCGGCGCCGGACGCGTTGCGCTGGGTGACCGCGCTCAACTGGGTGGCAGCGGTATTGATCTGGTTGACACCGGTGGACTGCTCCTCGGAAGCGGCCGTGATTTCCTGCACCAGATCGGAGGTGCGCTGGATGTTGGGCACCAGCTGCTCCAGCATCTGGCCGGCTTCTTCGGCCAGGCCGACGCTGCCGGAGGCCACTTCGCCAATTTCCTGGGCCGCCACCTGACTGCGCTCGGCCAGCTTGCGCACTTCCGCTGCCACGACGGCGAAGCCCTTGCCGTGCTCGCCGGCGCGGGCTGCCTCGATGGCCGCGTTGAGCGCCAGCAGGTTGGTCTGGTAGGCGATGTCGTCGATGATGCTGATCTTCTCGGCAATCGACTTCATGGCCTCGACGGTGTCCTTGACCGCCTTGCCGCCGCGACGGGCATCCTCGGCCGCCTGGGTGGAGATGCCGTTGGTGAGCTTGGCGTTTTCGGTGTTCTGGGATATGGACGCGGCCATCTGCTCCACGGATGCGGTGGTTTCCTCGACGCTGGATGCCTGCTCGGTGGCGGACTCGCTGAGGCTTTGGGAGGTGGACGACACTTGCTCCGCTGCCGCGGACAGGTTGCTGGTGGAGGCGCGCACGTCCTGGATCACGCGGGTGAGCTTGTCGCTCATCAGGCGCATGGCCTCCAGCAGCTCGCCCGCTTCGTCGCGGCGGTCCACGGTGATCTGCTCGCGCATGTCGCCTTCCGCCAGCTTGCGGGCATAGCCGATGACACGGTAGAGCGGGGTCTTGATGCTGCGGGTGACGCCATAGCCGGCAGCAGCGGTCGCCGCCAGGGCCACACCGACGAGGATAATGGTCATGACAATGGTGTTTTGCAGCCGATCCTTCGCGCTCTCGTATTCCGCTTTGGAGACGCGCAATTGCAGCGTGTCCAGCTCGTTGATCTTATCGCCAATCGGATCGATGGCGGCATAGAGCGGGCCGTCAAAACCGTTCAGCTGGTCGGCCACATTGCCGCTGCGGGTTTCCAGGAACGCTTCCAGACGATTGATTTGCGCATCGGCGGGCGCGAACAGGGCTTCGGCTTCATGGGCCATGCGCAGCTCTTCGTCGGTCACATCGGTGGCCAGGTACGCCTGCCAGTTCTCCTTGATGGTCGCCTTGGCCTTGCGCACGGACAGCAGCGCCTCACCGGCGCTCAACAGGCCGGCATTGGCCTTGTTGACCGCGTCCACCACGTTCACGGCATAGGCATCGGAAATGTGCTTGAGTTTTTCCAGGGGCACCATGCGGTCCTGATAGACCGTTTCCAGGCCGTAGTTGGTCTCTTTGATATCCCCCACGGCGAGAAAACCGTTGACGATCATGAACACCACGGGCACCAGAAAAGCCAGGGCGAGTCGGTGGCTGAGTTTGAGATTGGACAGAGACATGACGTCTGCTCCTCGTTAAAGCAATCAGGGGTCCACTACCGGGACGTGGTTTCAGATCAACCGCGCGGGGCTACGGCTCAATGCACCGTCGCGTTTTCGGATTGATGCACCGAGGCCATCAGGCCGGGCACATCGAGGGTCAGGGCGACACGCCCGGACCCGAGTATGGTGCCGCCGGACACTCCGGAGAGGTGCTCGAACAGCGAACCCAGAGGTTTGATCACGGTCTGGATTTCCCCATGCAGGGCATCCACCAGCAGGCCCGCCCGGTCCTGACCGTGGCTGACCACGACCATGCTCTGGCGGCGCGGCTGCTGGCCGGCGATCACGAATTTTTCCCGCAGGGTGATGTAGGGCAGGGGCTGGCCACGCAGCTCCATATAGCCTTCGTGAGCCTTGGAGGGCACCGCCTGCGGGGCCTCCACACACTCCACCACCCAGTCCGTGGGAATCACGAAATACTGCTCCGCCACGCTCACCAGAAACCCGTCGATAATCGCCAGGGTCAGCGGCAGGCGGATACGCAGGCGACAGCCCTCACCGGGACGGTTGTCGATGTCGATGGAACCGCGCAGGGCGTCGATGTCCTGGCGCACCGAGTCCATGCCTACACCACGGCCGGACAGGTTGGACACGCTGTTGGCGGTGGACAGGCCGGGATGGAAGATCAGCTTGAGCTTGTCCTGCTCATCCATCTCGTCACCTTCGTTCACCACCCCCGCGGCCACGGCCTTGCTCCAGACCCGGTCGACATCGATGCCGCGACCGTCGTCGGTGACTTCGATCACGATCATTCCCGATTCGTAGTAGGCATTGAGCGCCACCCGCCCCTGCGCCGGTTTGCCGGCCGCGACGCGCTCATCGGGTGATTCGATACCATGGTCCATGGCGTTGCGCACCAGGTGGACCAGGGGATCGTGGATCTTGTCCACCAGAGTTTTGTCCAGCTCGGTGTCGGCGCCCTGGATTTCCAGGCGGATGTCCTTGTTCAGGGCTTCGGCGGTTTCGCGCACCACACGATGGAACCGGTTGAAGGTCTCGCCGATCTCCACCATGCGCAGCTGCAGGGCCGATTCACGGATCATCTCCACGTGGTGATGGATCCCTTCGGCCATTTCGGTCAGTTCCGGATCGCTGCGCTGGGCGGCCAGCAACTTGGCGCCGGCAGCTGCGATCACCAGTTCACCCACCTGATTGATCAGGGTGTCGAGTTTGTCGGCGCCGATGCGCAGGAACTGGGTATCGGCGGGTTTGCGGCGCTGCTTGGCGAGCGCCTCATTAACCGCTTCCGCCGGCGCCGAGCCCTGCTCGACAATAACCTCGCCGATCTTTTTTCCGCCCCGGCTGGAAGCTTGCACGCCCAGGGCCTGCGCCACTTCCCGCGGGGTCATGGCACCACACTGAACCAGGATTTCACCCAGACGCTGATCCGCTTCGGGCAGCTCGCGGATCAGTTGGAGATAGTCCTCCAGCTTGCTGTCCGGCGGCAGGATCTCGATCTGGGCCACGTCGAGAATGAACTCAAAGGCCTGCTCGATTTCGGCCTTACCGGCGCTGGTCACCAGCTGGATCTCCAGACCGAAATAGCATGACTCGGGTTCATACTCTCCCAGGGTTTCCGGGAAGGCGTCGGTGAGCATGAACACGTCCGCCACCTGACCGAGACGGTCCAGATACTTCAGGAACGAGGCCGGGTCGAAGCCGAGCTCGAACAGATTGGCGGGAAAGCGCAGGGAAATGTGCCAGCGGCTGTCGGCCGCCTGGTGGATGTCATCCAGGTAAGCGGCTGTCTCCACCTGTGCCGGCGATGCGGTTGCCGACGATGGCGCCTGGAACGCCCGCAGCTGCTGCTTAAGGGTTTCCGCACGCTCCGGCTCGGCGCTTTCGAGGTTACCCTGACTGACCTGCTCCATCAGCGCGGCGAGGTAATCCAGACACTTGAAGGCCAGTTTGATCAGGGCCGGCTGCAGGACCACCTCGCCATCACGCACGCCCATGAGCACATTTTCAAATTCATGGGTAAAGGCCACCACCGTTTCCAGCCCCAGCAGGCCGGCGGACCCCTTGAGGGTGTGCACAGCCCGGAACAGCTCGTTGATCGCCTCGTTGTCATGGAGGTCACCTTCCAGAGCCGCCAGACTTTCCTCGCTGCGCTGGATCAGGTCGGCACTTTCGGCGATAAAGCCTTCCAGCAATTGCTGCCACTGTTGATCGTTGAGCATCGGTTATCTCCGGCCAGAGGCAGGTTCATCGGCGGGCATCACCGTGGTCAGGCCCATGGCGCCGTGCACACGATAGAGATCAATCATCTCCATGAGTGCATCGGATGGCGATTCGAACTCGCAGGTGCGCTGTTCGCGGCGCGCCCAGTCCTTGATCATCAGCAACCACTGCAGCCCGGCCGAATCGCACTCCTCGATGCCACTCAGATCCCACTGCCACTCGGTCACTTCGGGAAATTCCCGCAGCAACTGCTCGTGCAGGGCCGCCACATCGAAGATGCACAGGGAATCACCCAGCTGGAAGCGGGCTGCCCCCTGCTCGTTGTCGGTTTGAATCTGCATCCCGGGCCTCCTGCTACAGGGTCAGCTTTTCAACCGCAGCCAGCAGCTGGCTGGGATTGAAGGGCTTGACCATCCAGGCCTTGGCACCGGCGGCCTGGCCTTCCGCCTTCTTGGACTGCTCGCTCTCGGTGGTGAGCATCAACACCGGGGTGAACTTGTGGCGCGCATCCTGCTTGAGCGATTTGAGAAGGGTGAGCCCGTCCATGCGTGGCATGTTGACGTCGCTGATCACCAGATTGACCCGCTGACCCTTGAGCTTGTTGAGAGCGTCCTCGCCATCGAAGGCTTCGTGGACCTGATAGCCCGCCTCCTTGAGCGTCATGCTGACCAGCTGGCGCATGGAGGCCGAGTCGTCGACGATGAAAATGGTCTTGGCCATGGCTGATGTCTCCGCCTTTGGATCTTCAGAAAAAAGTCAGGGTGTCGTCGTTGTCCGGGAGAACATGCGCCTGGGCGCCCAGTTCTTCGCGGGTGGTAAAGCTGTCGTGGAATCGCCGCAGCCAGGCTTCCCGCTCGATCGGCGCCGGCGCTTCGCGTAGCTGGGTGTGGAGGCGCTCCAGGTCGGCCTGGACGTGGTCGAGGATCTGCTCGATGCGGTCCTGAAACTGCAGGCTCATGACGATGCCCTGGATGGTCTGCTTGACGTCCCGGGCGTTCTGCTCAATGACGCCGGACGATTCGGTCAGGTTGTTGACCGCCTGCTCGAAATCCCGGAAGACCGAATCGATGGTCTCGCGCAGCGTGCTCAGGTTGCCGCTGTCGGTCTCGTTCAACTGGGTGGCGGCCTCGGTGGTCTGCTGCATGGCCTCGCTGATGTTGTCGGCCTTGCTGGACATCTCGGCCCCGGTTTCACCGGAGTTCTGGGAGAGCTTGCGCACTTCGTCGGCGACCACGGCAAACCCGCGCCCCGCCTCGCCGGCACGGGCGGCTTCGATGGCCGCGTTCAGGGCCAGCAGGTTGGTCTGATCGGCGATGCTGCGGACCGACACGGTCATCTTCTGCAGCTCGCCGGTGTGGGCTTCCAGGGATTCAATAGTGCCGATCAGGTGCCGCTTTTCTTCACTGCTGCGTTCGAATTCGTGGCCAACCGCTTCCAGACGGTGGCGGGTCTCGCGCAGCAAACCGACCACAGTATGTTCACCGCCGTCTCCCGCCACGCGGTTGGCCTCGGACAGACCGCTTTCAAGCTGGGCAATGAGATCGTTGAACTGACCAATCAGCTGGCCGATATTCTCGTCTGCCAGCTGGCGAACCTGTTGCAAACTATGGCTCCAGGCGGGAATCAATTCCTCCAGCAGGCCCGGCAAAGCCTGGTCGTCCGCCACCGGGTCGGCGGTCTCCAGGGCTTCGCGTACCTGTGCCTCGGCCTCGGCTTTCATCCGGGCAATCAGCGCCGAACGCTGCCAGGTGGTCACCAATACCGCGAGGGCACCCATCACCAGCGCCAACCAACTCCAGCCCATCAGGGCGGTGGCGGTCAGGCCGGCGATACAGCCAATTTGCAGAACCAACGGCAACGGCATGGAAACACTCTCCAGTTAGATCGGGTAACAGGGCCCATTGTATGAAGAGTGATCAAGAGGCGAATCGGGGAAGTCCTGAGAGCGATATGCTCCAATACCCTAAGGGAAACTACTTAGGTCTGGGGGAAAGTAGGGCCGCCCCTACCCCTTTTTGGGGAGATTACGATTTCGAGCCGTCCAGTTCGATCATGCCGGTTTTCAGCGCGTAATGGATCAGTCCGGCAATGTCACGAATACCCAGCCGGTCCATGATCTGTGAACGATGGGACTCAACGGTTTTTACGCTGAGATCAAGATGGTAGGCGATTTCCTTGGTGCTTCGCCCCTCGGCGAGCAGACGCAGGATCTCCCGTTGACGGGGTGTCAGGGGATCTTTTTCTTTCTGATTGGGAACCGTGCGACTGGCCGCAAACAGCTGGCCGATAACATCCCGGGAAATACGAGGGCTGAGATAGAGCTGCCCCTCAAGGACCACTTGCAGCGCCAGTTCCAGTTCCACCTGGGCCGCGTTCTTGAGCAGATAGCCGGACGCGCCGCGCTCCAGCGCCTCAACAACAAAATCGGCATTGTCGTGCATGGAGAGAATGATGACCGGCAGCTTGGGATCATGCTGCTGCAGTTGCAGCAGGGCATCCAGGCCCGACACTTTACGCATCTCAAGATCCAGTATTAGCACGTCCGGCTGATGTTCCAGCACCAAGTCGAGAACCTGATCACCGTCATCGCCCTCGGCCACGACCCGGTAGCCATCAAGGTTTTCAATCACCGCTTTGAGTCCGGCGCGCACCAGGCTGTGGTCATCAATCAGGATTACTTTTTTTACCGTCATTTCCCGCGCTCCGTCCTGGAGTCGTTACTTTTTTGCGACGGATCATTTCCAGCCTCGCAAAACAGCACTCCGGATTATTATTCTTACCTACGACAGCTCAGAATAACGCAACCTGCACGGTGAGAAGAAAGCTGTAAAACTCATCATTTACAAAGCGCCCAGTACATGATAGGGGCCTAACCATTGTAATCAGTCGCCGCGCTGTTTTTCAAAGCGGGCCTGTTGTTCCGGGGTGGCTTCCTTCTGGTAACGGCTCTTCCATTCCGCATAAGGCATGCCGTAGACGGCTTCCCGGGCTCGGTCGTAGTCCATTTCCTCACCCCGCTCCTCCGCCTCGGCCCGGTACCACTTGGCCAGGCAGTTGCGGCAGAAGCCGGCGAGGTTCATCAGGTCGATGTTCTGCACATCCTTGCGGTTGTCCAGGTGCTGCAGCAGACGGCGGAAGGCTGCTGCTTCGATCTCGATGCGGGTCTGTTGGTTCATGCTTGGCGTCCATTGGTTGGTGGCAGTTAGCCCAGCGTGGCGTCGAGGAACATCATCACCACAAAGCCGATCAGCAGGGCAAAGGTGGCGACGGTCTTGTAGGCGCCGCGATGGGTCTCGGGAATGATCTCGTCACTGATGATAAACAGCATGGCCCCGGCAGCGAAACCCAGGGTCACCGGCATCAGCGGTTCGGCCAGCCACACCAGGGTGCTGCCGAAGAGGCCGCCCACCGGTTCCACCAGGCCGGTGAGAAACCCCACGCCGAAGGCCTGCCAGCGGCTGTAGTTGATCGCCATCATCGAGGCGGCCACCGCCAGGCCCTCGGGAATGTTCTGCAGGCCGATGCCGATGGCCAGGCTGCGGCCGTTCTCGATATTGCCGCCAGCGAAGCCCACCCCTACCGCCATGCCCTCGGGAAAGTTGTGCAGGGTGATGGCGATGATGAACAGCCAGATGCGGCGCAGCTTGGGCAGGTCTGGGCCTTCGTGGCCGAGGATGAAGTGTTCGTGGGGGGCATGACGGTGAATCCAAAAAAGGGTAGCCGCCCCGAGCAAGAGGCCCAGGATGACCACCAGCACCGCCAGGCTCTCGTTGGGGATGAGCTCGCGCCCGTACTCCAGCCCCGGCAGCAGCAGGGAAAAGAAGGCGGCCGCCAGCATGATGCCGGCGGCGGCGCTGAGCAGCATGTCCTCGGCCCGCTCGGACAGCGTGCGGATAAACGCCACCCCCGCGGCCCCCAAACCGGTCGCCGCGCCGGCCAGGAGGCTGGCGGTGGTGCCAAGCCAGACGATGTTGGATTCTGCGGCCATGGGAACTCCCCAAAAGTTGCGGCATAGCGCCTCTCGGCGCCTCCCCCTCTCCCTGGCCCTCTCCCACGATGGGGAGAGGGGATGTCGGCGTTATCTCCGAGCGATAGCAGCCAAGTAGGTTGGGCTGACGAAGGAAGCCCAACAGGCTCAGCGTCAAGCAGGGTGTTGGGCTTCTGCGTCTACCCCAAGGTTCGAGAAGGGTGTTGGCCGTTGCTCTGGAACCAGGGCAAGGACGCCCGGCTAGCGATAGCGCGGCAGGGATGCCACTCTATCGCGGTGGAAGAGCAGCGGCCAACACCCTTCCGGCACACCAGCCCGATGAAAATGGTATGCCACTGATAGAGGTAATCATCTTCAACCGGTGTGTTGGGCTTCCTTCGTCAGCCCAACCTACCCAACTGAAGGCCATACGTCAGGAATCATTAATTGGCTTTCACGGGGCTTGCACCCTCGCCAGCCTCACCCCACCATAACGCCATACCGACCGGCAAGGAGTCCCCTGATGTCACTACTGCCCTATCTGGAACGCGAAACCGGCCAGCCTGTCGACGCCAGTGTCATCTGGCTGCACGGGTTGGGTGCGGACGGGCATGATTTTGATCCCATTGTGCCGGAACTGCGCCTGCCGGACAGTGCCCGTATCCGTTTTATCTTTCCCCACGCGCCCAAGATCCCGGTGACCGTCAATGGCGGCATGGTGATGCCCGCCTGGTACGACATCAAGGCCATGGACCTGGAACGGCACCTGGATACGGATCAGCTTCAGTCGTCCGCCGATGCGGTGCGGGCGCTCATAGACCAGGAGATTGAGCGAGGCATTCCCGCCGAGCGGATCATCCTGGCCGGCTTCTCCCAGGGCGGAGCCGTAGCCTACCTGACGGCGCTGACCTATCCCGACCGCCTGGCCGGCCTGCTGACCCTGTCCACCTATCTGGCCGTCAATCCCCTCGACCGGGCCGCCGACGCCAACCGCGATCTGCCCATTCTGGCCTGTCACGGGCGCCAGGACCCCATGGTGCCGGAATTCCTCGGCCGACAGGCGGTGGAAACACTGGAAGCGGCCGGTTATCCGGTGCAATATCGCACCTACGATGTTGAACATGGCGTCTGTCTGGAAGAGGTGCGCGATATCGGCACCTGGCTTCAGCAGCGTCTCGGGTTAGGCGACTGACCCCAGCCCTTGAAGGAACCCCCATGCGGATAAAAGGATTCATCACCGGCGCCCTGCTCGGACTCTTGCCTCTCGCTACCCTGCAGGCCGCCACGCAGGAACAGCCACTCACGGACGATGAGTTTGCCCAGTGTGTGGGCCGGCTGCAGACCCAGGCCCGGGAGGCAGGCCTGTCAGAGCCGGTCGTGGAAAACGTGCTCGGCAAGGTGCAGTTCAACCCCAAGATCATCACCTATGATCGCCGCCAGCCGGAGTTCGTGCAGACCTTCGCCGGCTACTTCAACGCGCGGGTCACCGAAAACCGGGTCATGAAAGGCCGCGAGCTGATGAAGGAGCATGCCGACCTGCTGCGGGAGATCACCCGCAAGACCGGCGTCCCCGGCCGCTACCTGCTGGCGTTCTGGGGGCTGGAAACCAACTTCGGACGCTATTTCGGCAAGCTGCCGGTGATGGATTCCCTGGCCACCCTGGCCTGTGACCAGCGCCGCTCCGACTTCTTTTCCCGGGAACTGCTCAACGCCCTGCGCATCGTCGATCGTGGTGATGTCAGCGCCGAAAAGATGGTTGGCTCCTGGGCCGGCGCCCTGGGCCATATGCAGTTCATGCCCTCGGTCTACCTGCGCTATGCCCACGATGCCGACAACGACGGCCGCCGTGATCTGTGGGGCAGCCTGCCGGACGCGCTGACCTCGGCCGGTTATTTCCTGAAAGGCCTGGGCTGGCAGCCGGAACTGCGCTGGGGACGGGAGGTTGTACTGCCGGAGGGTTTTGCCTATGAATTGGCGGGGCTGGGCGATCCCAAACCGCTGTCGTTCTGGCGCGAAAAAGGCGTGAAAACGGTATTTGGCGGGCCCCTGCCCCAAGCCGACGTGAAGGCGGAACTGCTGGTGCCGGCGGGCCACAAGGGCCCGGCCTTCCTGGTCTACCGCAATTTCCACGTCATCATGGGCTGGAACCAGTCGGAATTCTACGCCCTTTCCGTGGGCGTTCTGGCCGACCGCATTGCCGGTGCCGGCCGCCTCAAGCACCCGCCGCCCACGGACACGCCGCGCCTGAGCCGCGCTACCGTCACCCAGCTGCAGGAACAACTGCAGGCGGCGGGCTTCGATCCCGGTCCGGTGGACGGCATCCTCGGTCCCGGAACGCGCAGCGCCATCCGGTCCTATCAGGCGCAGAAAGGCTGGATTGCCGACGGGTTCCCGCATCCCAAGGTGCTCAGTTCGCTGGGAATTCAGCCCAAGAGCGAGGAATGACCTGGCGTCGGATGTCGGAAAAAAGGACTAATCCGATATAGCGGGTGAAGAGGACAGTTGTGAATCTTCCAGGGCTGGATCGTCTTCCGCCACCACCTGATTACGCCCCCGCTCCTTGGCCAGATACAGGCCCTGATCGGCGCGGGCGATGGTATCGTCCACGGCTTCGCCCGGCCGAAACTGGGAGACACCGATCGACACGGTGACCTGGAAGCCCCCGGGCAGTTCTTTGACCGTCATTCCGGCTATCGCCCGGCGCACCCGTTCCGCCTTGATCAGGGCCCCTTCCAGCGGGGTCTGGGGGAGCACCAGCAAAAACTCCTCACCACCATAACGCCCAAAGCAGTCGATGTTGCGCAGTCCCTCGGACACGGTATGGGCCATTTGCCGCAACACCGCGTCGCCGGCCTGGTGGCCGTAAGTATCGTTCACGGACTTGAAATAGTCGATATCCAGAATACAGAGGCTGAAAGGACCGCTGGCACGGTTGAACCGGTTGGTTTCCCGATCCAGCGCCTGCAACAGGTAACGCCGGTTGAATGTGCCGGTCAGTTCGTCCCGGCTGGCCAGCTCGCTGATGCGCTGCAAGGCCTCCTGCAACTCATCATTACGCTCGCGTAGCTTGTCCCGCAGGCCGCTGATATAGCCCCCGATCACGGCCAGCTCTGCCAACACCAGCGCAAACGCCACCAGCTGCAACCATTCCAGCGGCCCGTTGAGTACCTCGGGCTTGAAGAGCCACAGCACTGTCACCAGGGCCGCATAGAGGCCGAAAAAAAGACTGGCCACCACCGCAAAAGCACCCGTGCGCAGGGCGAGGATGCCATACAGCCCGGGCACGACGGCGATCAGCATAAAGATGGCCCGGGCCTGACCCGGCTCCAGGAAATACATTACGAAGAGGGGCGGCAATAACGACAATACCATCTGGGGTGCGGTCAGGCTGGGTTCACGGAATCGCAGGTTCAAGTGGGTCTTGAACATGCCATAGAACCCGGCATTGAGGAGGAGCGCCAACAGGGCATACACCACGACCACCGAGCCGGGAATCATGTCCTGGTACCAGCAGAACACCACGATGGTGAACGTGACCAGCAGCGACAACACCGACATGCCCAGACGGCGGATGCGCAAGCGCTGCGCAGACAAGGTCTGTTCATCGATAGGATGGGATATGGGTTTTTCGTTAGATTGTTGCTGAGGCATGGCGTTTCCGGCCCAATATTGATCAAAAAAAACCCTAATATACGTCTACTTTAACTATAGTCTTTATTGTGAAGACGTGGTTAAACCGGTGTAAAAGCTCCTGGATACCAAGTGTGGAGGGTATGATGCGGCTTTTTCGTTCCAGGCTGTGGTGGGTGCTGGCCGTGTTGGGCTTCGGCGCCGCTATGGCTGGCCATGCCGGTTCGTCTGACGATACGCCAGTGCTGCGTTTCAACATTTCGCCCAACGGCTATCCGCCTTACACCATCGTGGAGGAGGACGGCACGGTCAGGGGGATCATGTGGGACACGGCCCGCCACATCCTTCAGGACCTTGGCTACCGCATTCAGCCCGAGGAGGTTCCCCGCAAGCGCGTCAACCGGATGATTCTCGAAGGCCACCTGGATGCCACGCCCCGGGCCAGACAGTGGACCCGCAACCCCGACCGTTTCCTCTTCACAGACCCGATCGTCTATACCCAGGAGGTTTTTTTCAGCCCCCGGGAAGCCCCCTTCCACTACCGCCGGGACAGCCTCGAAGGCCGCACATTGCTGACCCACCTGGGTTACAACTACCCGGAACTGGAACCTTTATTCAGGAGTGGCAAGCTCCAGCGTTTCGACGTCCAGCACGAACGCATGATGTTCAAACACCTGCTGGCCGGTGAGCGCTTCAACCTGCTGATCGCGGAACGACAGGTCGGTCTCTGGATCATGAAACAGGAAGGGATTCAGGACCGGGTCTATGTGGATGACGAACCCATCAGCCATGTGGCGTTCAGCATCATGTTCGCGCCCCGTTACAAGGCACTGGTGAAAGACTTTAACGAAGCACTGGAAGCGATGAAGGCTTCAGGGGAGCTACAGGCGATAATTGGGAGGTATGAGTAGCGGACGTTGGACGTTGGACGTTGGACGTTGGACGTTGGACGTTGGACGTTGGACGTTGGACGTTGGACGTTGGAAAAGACGCTAAGCCGAGCCGTCAGCAGCAGCAAGGTTGATTTCTGTAGCAGCGACAGGGATGTCGCGGTAGCGATGCCAGGCCAGGGACGGCCTGGCATCGCGGCGTAGGAAACCACCCTTGCCGCTGCGAAAGTCCAGATATTTGGACCGTTCAAAAAAGTTTTTCGCACTTCAGCGTGAAACACGCCTTCGGATGCCTTCCACCGAAGCCAAACATACCCCGTCATCCCCGCGAAGGCGGGGATCCAGGGCGTATGGCTTCCAGATTGGCGGTTTGCCGCTCTGGATACCCGCCTTCGCGGGTATGACGGGTTGCGCTCCAGCCGGTCGCGCTCCTGAACCGCTGGCAGCATTCACTTCAATCCGTGATGAACCAAAAAACCGCCCCCGAGGGAGCGGTTTATTATCTTCACCAGGAGACCAGAATCAGCTGGCCTTTTTCTTGGGCGCAGCCTTGGTGGTCTTCTGGTGGGCCAGATAGTCCATGGGGAAGTCGTCCACATGGAGCATTTCCAGCACCTTGGCCTCGTAGTCACGCATGAAGGCAGCGTCTTCCTTGGAGAGGAGTTCCGCTTTCTCCGCGGCGTCGAACCGCTGCTCGGGATGGAGTGCTTCGGATGGCAACTCGCCCTTGGCGTAGGCCTTGTCCACGGTCTTGTAGATCTTGTTGGCCTTTTCCCAGTCCGCCAGCAGGTCGTTGTAGCGGGCCAGCGGGTTAAACTCCTGGCCTTTTTCCTGGGTGTCCCAGGTGTTGGCGATCAGCTTGGCGCGCAGCGGGGAATCGGTGGAGATGGCCCGCGCAACGCGGTGGGTCCATTCGTCCCTGGGCGCCGCCCAGCGACGGCCCAGCGGCATCGTGATGGCCTTCAGGGCCCACGCCACCGGACGATTCGGCAGGTTGTCCAGCAGCTCGCAGAGCGCGTTTTCCGCGCGATTCAGCAGGAAGCGGCAGCTGTAGTGCAGCAGCTCTTCCTCGCCCGGCACGGCACGGTTTTCCTGCCACTGCTTGAGCACCATGGAGGTCAGGTAGAGGTTGGACAGCACATCGCCCAGCCGCGCGGACAGCAGTTCACGCATCTTCAGCTGCGAGCCCAGGGTCGTCATGGCCGCATCGGCACAGAGCCCGAAGGCCGCGCTGAAGCGATTGACCGCCTGGGCATAGGGTGCGGCGACATTGTCGAACGGTACCGAGCCGCGACCGATCCCCAGCGCCTGGGTGAAGGCTCGGGCCGCATTGCCGAACACCAGCCCGGCGTGGCCGAAGAAGGCCTGGTCGAAGGCGGTCTGGTCATCGGCGTCCTTGGCCGCGAGCTCCTTGAGCACGAAGGGATGACAGCGGATGGCCCCCTGACCGAAGATCATCAGGTTCCGGGTCATGATATTGGCGCCCTCCACCGTGATGGAGACGGCCGATCCGGCGAAGCTCAGGCCCATATAGTTCTTCGGCCCCAGGGTGACGGTCTTGCCACCGTGCACATCCATACCGTCCGCCAGCATGTCACGCTGGAACTCGGTGAGGTTGCTCTTGAGGATGGCCGACGGCACGGCCGGCTTCTCGCCATTGTCGATCATGTTCGCGGTATTGAGCACGGTGGCCTGGGCGATGTAGGCCTTGGCCGCGATTCGCGCCAGGGGCTCCTGGACCCCTTCCATATCGGCGACCGGCGTATTGAACTGGCGACGGACACGGGTAAAGCCGCCCGCCAGGCCGGTCACATAGCGGCCTATGCCACTGGCGCCGGAAGGCAGCGTGATGCAGCGCCCCACCGAGAGGCACTCCACCAGCATGCGCCAGCCCTGACCGATCATGTCCTGACCACCGATGATCCAGTCCAGCGGGATGAAGACATCCTTGCCCTTGATCGGCCCGTTCATGAACGGGCTGCCGATCGGCGCGTGGCGGCGGCCGATTTCCATCCCCTTGGTGTCGCGGGGAATCAGGGCACAGGTGATGCCCAGTTCCTTCTGGTCACCCAGCAGGCCGTCCGGGTCGAACATCTTGAACGCCAGGCCGACCACGGTGGCCACCGGCGCCAGGGTGATCCAGCGCTTCTCGAAGTTGACGCGAACGCCCAGGGTTTCCTTGCCGTCCACCTTCTGCTTGCAGACGATACCGGCGTCCGGCAGCGAGGTGGCGTCGGAGCCGGCGCGCGGGCCGGTCAGGCCGAAACAGGGAATCTCGCGACCGTCCGCCAGGCGCGGCAGGTAATAGTTCTTCTGCTCATCGGTGCCGTATTTCAGCAGCAGTTCGCCCGGGCCGAGGGAGTTGGGCACGCCCACGGTGACCATCAGCGACTCGTTCACCGCCAGCTTCTGCAGCACCAGGGACTGGGCCTTGGCGGAAAAGCCGAGGCCGCCGTATTCCTTGGGGATGATCATGCCGAAGAACTTTTCCTTCTTCAGGAAATCCCACAGCTCCGGTGGCAGATCCGCACGCTCGAAGGCCACGTCCCAGGCGTTGCACATGCCTACGGCCACGGAGCACTGGTTGTCGATGAACGCCTGCTCTTCGGCCGGCAGGGCTCCGGTGGGCTTGTCCAGCAGGCGGTTCCAGTCCGGACGGCCGGTGAACAGTTCGCCGTCCCAGCCCACGGTCCCGGCGTCCAGGGCCACCTTTTCGGTCTCGGAGACCTTGGGGGCCACCTTCTTGAACAGGTCGAAGGCCTTGGGTGTCAGCCACTGCTGACGGAAGCCGGGCAGACCGGCGGCCGCGGTCACACCGGCACCGATGAGGAAAATCAGGCCGAGAATCCCCGCGCCGGCGAAGAAACTCACCACGGCTGCCACGGCCATGACACCAAGCGCCGCCATGGCACCGGCCTCGCGACGCATTACGATCAGCAGCCCGGCAAGGGCTACCAGGAGAATGATTAGCTGAGTCATGAGCTTTCCCTGTCTTTGGATGAGTGAGGGTTTTTCGTTTTCGTTAAACCTATCAGATTTTCGTCAACCTCTGAACTGCCCTGCGGTGGCCGGCCCGGTCACAGCCAGCGCGCGACCTGTCGGCAATAGGCCTCGTAGGGTTCCCCGAACTCGCGCCGCAGGGCCTTCTCTTCGGCCCGGGCCTGCAGCACGATGACGGTGGCCCCGACCAGCAGGCAGATCAGCGCAAACAGACTCGGCAATGCCAGGAAGAAGCCCAGCTGGCCGGTCAGGATGCCCAGGAACAGCGGATTGCGGGAACGGGCGAACGGGCCTGTCGTTACCAGCGTTCGCCCGCCGTCCGGATCGATGCCGGAACGCCAGTCCTGATGCATGTAAGCCTGTACGTAAATAATCACCACGTAGGCCAGTAGCAACAGCAACACGCCAACGGCCAGGACCAGCGGATGGTAGAGCCAGCCAATGACGCCCAGCCACTGGTCCACATCGAAGGGCACCCGCAGGACACAAACCAGCAGAATGCCGGCACGGAAGAGGTTGAACAGATGGCGATACCACCAGGTCGCGCCCCAGCGTCGCCCATAATGAATATGGGTAAACCCCATACGTTCACTGAGGGCGTAACTGCGGCTGGAGTAATAGAGTCCGATCATCAGGAAATACACCGCCAGAAAATGGCGTGTGAACTGTTCGATACCGTCCATACACTGTTTCTTTCAACATCTTCTTGAGGTGATAACCTTATCGCGTAGGATAGGCGTAAACCACCGTAAAACGTGTTTTGAAGCGGCGACGAGGGGACCTTGTGGCAACAACGAAGTCCGGCAGGGCACTTTGGTTATGGCTATTGCTGTGGGTTCCCGCCGTGCTCCTGGCCCAGCCGGCGCCCCTGAAATTCAATATCGCGCCGGGCGGTTACCCGCCCTATACCCTGGAGCAGTCGGTGGACGATCACCGCGGGCTGCTGTTCGACGTGGTTAAAGCCTTTGCCGATCACGAAGGCCTTCGGCTCGAAGTGACGGAGATACCTTCAAAGCGGGTGGAGAATTTTCTCCTGACCGGCCATATCCACGCCTCGCCCCACGCCATCGAGTGGACCCGGAATCCGCAGCGGTTTCTCTTTTCAAAGCCCATCGTCTGGACCCACGATGTCCTGATCCGCCGTGCCGACCGGCCCCTGAACGTATCGCGGGTGGCCGATCTGACCGACATGACGGTGGTGACGCAGCTGGGATTCAGCTATCCGAAGCTGGATGACCAGGTCGCGGCCGGTAAGCTCCAGCGCCTGGATGTCCAGCACGAGCAGGAGGTGCTCAGCCGGGTGCTGCATGGCTACGATATCGGTGGGGGCATTCTTGACGTTCGCGTGGCCCGGTGGCTGATCCGGGAGCATCATGAAGAAGGCAACGTCCTGCTCTATGATCTGGATTTCCCACGGACCGCCTTCCGCATCAAGTTCGGCCCGCAGTGGCAGGAACGCGTGGAGGCCTTCAACCGCGATCTCGACGCCATGCGCCAGAGCGGCCGCTTGCAGGAACTGATCGACTACTACCGGTGAGCCTTTATTCCTCTAGGATGTAGGCGGTTTCCTCCAGGCCCAGCTCCGACTCGTCGATAAACTGGAAGCGGTTGAAGGCGATGCGCACGATATCCCCATTGGTCAGTCGCTGGCGACCGTTGACCCGCACATCGTTGATGAAGGTCCCGTTCTTGCTGTCGTCGTCCACCAGAAAATAATCCATGACCCCACCCAGATCGGTGTTTTCGGCAATCTCGATATGGGCGTGGTAACCGCTCACCGCGCTTTCGTTGATCTGGATATCGTTGTCCGGTCGGCGGCCGATCCGCACTTCGCTTCCCTCCAGGGGAAAGTTGGTGGCCACGACGTCGTCCACCAGTTGCGCCAATTTAGCCATGCTTTGTCTCCACATCGATCAGGATCACGGAAATATTGTCCGGCGCCCCCCGCTCCAGCGCCAGGGTCTGCAACCGCTCCAGTTGCTGGTCCGCGTCGTTGCCTTGCGCCAGCAGGGCCTGCCATTCCTCCTCGGGGACCGATTCGTTGAGGCCATCGGAACACAGCAGAAGCCGTTGCCCCGCTGCCAGCGGCAGTTGCCAGCAATCCGCCTGGGCCAGCGGTTCGGTGCCCAGGGCGCGGGTGAGGATATTGCGCATGGGCGCGCGCTCGGCTTCGGCAGGCGTCATGGCGCCCTCCTCCACCATCTGCTGCACCAGGGAGTGGTCCCGGGTGAGGCAATGCCAGCCCTCGCCATCAAACCGATAGCAGCGGGAATCCCCGATATTGGCCAGGTAGAGTCGCTCATCCGCGCACACGGCGGCCACCAGGGTCGTGCCCATGCGGTGGTGTTCGGGTTCTGCAGCCCGGGCGCGACGAATGACCCGGTTGGCCTCCTCCACGGCCGCGCCCAGACCGAAGTCCGTTTTGCTGTGGGAGCCGTCCTGCTCCAGCAGGTCGCGCACGGTGGCTATGGCCAGCCGGCTGGCCTCGATACCGCCGGCCTGGCCGCCCATCCCGTCGGCAAGCAGGGCCATGGCCTGATCAGCCGCCCCCGACAGCCACTGATGAATGGCATCCTCGTTCTGGCGACGCACAGTGCCGCGATGGGACATGCCCGCCATGCGGTAGGTCAACATGTGGTCTCCTTGCCAAATTCACGGGTCCGCGCCCGGTCAAGCTGCTCGGCCATTTCCGCCGCGGTTTTGTAGCGTTTCTGCGGATCCTTCTGCAGCGCCTTGTTGACGATGCGAACCGCACTGGGGGGCAATTCCGGGCGATGGTCGCGGACACTGCGCGGTTTGCTGTTGAGGATGCGCTGGGTTAGTTCCGCCAGGGTCTCGCCCTCGAACGGCATGACACCGGTGAGCAGGCGGTAGAGTGTCACGCCCAGGCTGTAGATGTCCGACGCTCCGGTGACCTTGCGCCCCTTCAGCTGTTCCGGCGACATGTACATGGGGCTGCCGAGAATCCGGCCGGTGCGGGTCAGGGACGCATCGGACACCTTGGCGATACCGAAGTCGGTGATCTTGAGCCGGTTGCTGTCCGGATCGTAGAGGATATTGGCAGGCTTAATGTCGCGGTGGACCACACCCTCGCCATGGGCATAATGCAGGGCTTCTGCGACCTGCGCCATCAGATGGAAAACCTGCGCCACCGGCAGCAGTTTATCCGTATCGGTAAAGGCCGCCAGCCCCTGGCCAGGTACGAAGTCCATGGCGATGAAGGCCAGGTCACGTTCCTCGCCCACGTCATAGACGGTAACAATGTTCGGATGGCTGAGTCGTCCCGCCGCTTCGGCCTCACGGAAGAAGCGGGCCTTCATCTCCTTGCGTTTTTCACCCTGGAATTCGCTGTAACTGAGGGTCTTGACCGCCACTGGCCGGGCGATGGCCGGATCGTGGGCCAAATACACGATGCCCATGGCGCCGCGACCGATCTCCCGTTCCACCACATAACGTCCGAACTGCGGCCGGCTCAGCCCAACGTCCGCAGCGTTCATGGTGCGGGTGGGGTCAAGCATCTGGGTGGCGCCATCGGTGACCGGGGCCTGCACCTTTTCCAGTGCGGCCAGACGGTCAGGCACGTCACGATAGTTGCGTCGGGCGTCGAGAATGGTCTGGTACTGGGTGCGGGCCTGATCGAACTGGCGCCGCCGCTCAAGCGCGAGGCCCAGCTGGTAACGCCGCTCCAGAGCGGCCGCATCGGCAGTGGTACCAGCCAGTTCTGCGGCGGCGTCTTCCAGGTTGTCATCGGCCAGGTAGTGATCGGTCAGGCGCAGGCGACTGGCCTGCAAACGGGATTTGAGCATCTGGATCTGCTGATGGTTACCCAACCAGAACAACAACAATCCATGCCCGGCCAGCAACAACAGCAGCGGCGCGCCAGCGCCAATCCAGAGGTCCAGGTACTGCTGCAGCAATGCCTGCGCCAGGGTCAGCACCAGCCCCAGGGCGACCGAGGCCACCAGGCCGGTACCGGGATGAAGGCGCGGCACCGCCCAGAGCAGATAGAACGCAATCAACACCACCAGGCCGGCTGTGACCCCATAGCTCCAGAGGGGAACGGCAAGCGACGTGGCACCAAGAGCCTGTACCAGCCCATGGCCGTCACCGATCATCCGGGCGAGGTCGGGATCGCGCCAGGACTGCACCCAGCCGAGCAACTCGCGGTCCAGCTGGTTCACAGCTGACAGCTGGGGCCAGACCAAATCCTGCAGCCAGGCGCCGTCGGCCAGTTGGGTGACAACCGGCGACAGGCTGCCCACTGCAACGGTCAGGGCCAGTAAAACGACCAAAGCAGGTATGCTGACCAGTCGGGCAATCCAACGGCGAATAGTGAAATCCTCCCTCACCCTGTCCATTTTGTTCAGGTTTGAGTCTAGTCTAGAGCGCTGGTTTTAGTGCTGCTAATTTCAAGGCGCGGTTTTTGTAACCGAGTGTTGCCCTGCGGCAGGGGCCACGCCAGAACCATGATCCCGAACACATTCCGATGGACAATCGCTGCCATGGCCACTTGATTAATGTCATTTGACAATTGGGCCACAGCATTGCTGCAAAAGTCATTTAAACTGGGGACATCACAGTCAATCGCAGAGATGCCGATGGTGCAGAATTCAGGCGCTCCTTCATTGGCCCGGAAACCGCTGCAAAAAGACTTTCCCCCGGAAAAACTGATTGCCTGGTGCTCAATCATTGCCATCGCAATCACCGGGGCCTTTGGGGTCAAACACATTCTGGCCGGTACGCTGGTACCCGCATTCTGCCTTTGGGCCTCGGGCCTGCTGCTGGGGGCGAACCTGCTCTGGTATCTGCGACGCGGCCACCTTGAGCTGTTTCGCTGGGGCTTTATCGCCACCATCTTTCTGCTTTTCTTCTACATCACGATTTCGGGCCTGGAACAGGGCGCTGCTGCCCTCTGGCTGTATGTCTACCCACCGCTGATCTTCTACATTGTCCGCTTCTGGGCCGCGACCATTGTCTCCTTCTGCGGACTGGGCCTGGTAATTCTGGGCCTCACCCCCTGGGGCCCGATCAATATCCAGCACGAGTACTCGCTCAATTTCCAGATCATGTTCATCCTGACCCTGGCGTTTGAAGTGGTGTTCTGCTGCATCCTCGATCTGAGCCGCCGCCGCGCCCGCCGCCAGCTGGTGGGCCTGGTCAGTGAGCTGGACCATGCCGCCCGCTACGACGGCCTCACCAATCTGGTCAACCGCCGCGAAGGGCACCGTCAGCTGGAGCTGGCCATGGATCGCCTGCAGGTCATCAATACCACCTTCTGCGTGCTGCTGATCGACGTTGACCTGTTCAAGCGCCTTAACGACACCTACGGTCACGACGCCGGCGACCACGTGCTCAAGACCCTCTCCGACATATTCTCCAGCACCTGTCGCAAGTCCGACGTGGTCTCGCGCTGGGGCGGGGAGGAATTCCTGGTGCTGCTGCTGGATACCAACCGCGAGGAAGGCCTGAATATGGCCGAACGCATCCGCCGCGCCGTCGAGGAGTACCCCTTTGATTACCAGGGCGAACCTCTCAAGGTCACCCTGAGTATCGGCCTGGCGGACAGCAGCGAGGCGCCTGAACTGGATACCCTGCTCAAGGAAGCCGACCGCCGGCTGTACGTGGCCAAGAGCGAAGGCCGCAACCAGGTCCGCGATGCCGTTCCCGGAGAACCACCGCTGGATGAGGCCGCCGTTGCCGAACAAGCCCGCGTGCGCGACCCGGATTCTGATCGGATTCCGCCGGCCGCGGGGTGAGTCCAGACCATGATTGCCGGGCTCAGCCTGTTGGTTTTATATCCTAAAACACACCCGCACATGCCCCTGTGAGCCCTTCCCCCTATTGACCTGTTTTGACAACTACCCCTGGAATGAGTAAAACGTTTCCGAACAATTACAAAAAACTAATGTTTCAGGGACACAAACATGAAGAAAATCGTTCAGGGAGGAGCGATTGGGCTTGCTATTGCCCTCAGCACCCCCGCACTGGCCACGCAGATCACCTTCGAAGAGCTCGGTCCGCAAACACAGAGTTTCAGTTCAGGATTGGGAACACCTTTAACCAACCAGTATGCCGCCCAGGCAGTTCATTTTAGCGGCGGGTGGGAAGTGCTTAACGAAGCGGGCGGTTTTGGGGTCAACGCACGCAGTGGCGAGCATTTCGCAGCCTTCAATACCACCTACCCCGAAATCACCGATACGCTAACGCTGACTTTCGATGACCTGATCGGAAATATTGGTGGCTGGGTCGGCTGGCGCGAAAGCTCGCACTGGACTATCACGGCGTTCCGCGGCGCCCAAAAGCTCGCCGAAACCCAGTTCGATAACCCGGACGGCACCTGGCGGGCCTTCGAACTGACCAACCTGGCGGTGAACCGCATCACGATTCATTCCAACCACCATGCCGGCGTGCTGGATGACCTCTACTTCCAGACCAGCGCCACCGTACCTGAACCCGGGACGCTGGGACTATTCAGCGTGGCACTGGCCGTGCTGGGCATCCAGCGGCGGCGTTCAGGCCGGGAGAGGGTTCAAAACCACGCCTCCAAATGCACCAAACCTGTGCATCACGCCCCCTCTTCAGGCACGCCTTGCCCAAGGCTGGTTCCCGCCCTATTGAAATCAGGGGCTTAGAAGCTGGCACAGCGGTTGCAAAACGTCTGATACGCAGCGAGGAGTCAGTGGCTGAGGCCACCATCGAAGCGCCACAATTTGCCAAATGGTCAACTAGGGTTCCGGTCCGCTGCGGCGGATGACTGGTCCGAGAGTTGACGGCCTTTTCCAGCGGAAGCCTTCACCGGCTTTCGAGAGGCTACACGGCGGGACAAAAGCCCGGGAGATCGATCGACCACTGACGACTCTCGTGTTTTTGGAAACCGACCCTGAGGAGGAAAAGGCCATGTTGCAGTCCGCAGCACCCCTCTACGACGATCTGATCCCCGGTGGCGCCCACTGGTCCCTGGTCATCAAACGCGGTCACGTGTTGCGTCTGATCGACGAGGATGGCGGCGCCAATGTCGGCATGCTGTTGTACAACCCGGCCAACCCGCTGGAACGCTACAACATGCCGGACACCCTCAAGAACCAGCACACCTTTCACCTGACCCGGGGGCACGTCCTGTTCTCGGACATGGGCCGGACGTTCGCCTCCATCACCCGTGACGACCTGGGCTGGCACGACACCGTGTGTGGCACCTGCGACGCCCGGAAAGTCGAGCAGCGGTGGGGCCGCAAGACCTATCAGGAAGCGCACAACCGCTATCACCGCAACGGTTTCGACAGTTTCCTCAACGAGCTGGCCAAGTACGGTCTCGGCAAGAAGGATCTGACCGCCAACCTCAACTGGTTCAGCAAGGTGGTTACCGACGAGGCCGGCAATCTGTCGTATGTGAGCGACTATTCCCATCCCGGTGCGGCCGTGGACCTGCGCTTCGAGATGGACACCCTGGTGATCCTGCACACCTGCCCGCATCCGATGAACCCGGCCGACGAGTACCCCGTGGGCCGCCTGCGCTATCAGCTGTTCCGAGCCGCGCCCGTGTCCGATGCCGATCCCTGCAAGACCTCGAGCCCGGAGGCCACGCGCGCCTTCGCCAACAACGCCCTGTACCACCTGATGCAGTAGGAGGACCCGCCATGATCAAAGAAAGCCCTCTGCACCCGGAAACCGCCGTATTCCGCGAGACCGTGCCCGCCGGCGAGTACTTCCTCAAGGTGGTCAAGGCCGGCCAGAGCGTCCGCATTCACGACCTGGAAGGCAACCAGGCCGCCGACACCCTGTTTTACAACGCCCACAATCCCACTGAGCGCTACAGCGTGGTCGACACCATTCGCGAACAGGGCAACGTCTACCTCACCGCCGGCTCCCGGCTACTCTCCAGCGAGGGCAACCTGATGCTGGAGATCACCGCCGACACCTGCGGCCGGCACGACACCCTGGGCGGCGCCTGTGCCGCGGAGAGCAATACCACCCGCTACGCCCTCGAGAAAAAGTGCATGCACGCCTGCCGCGACAGCTGGCTGGTGGCGGTAACCAAACACGATGAACTGGGCATGACCAAGCGCGACATCACCCACAACATCAACTTCTTCATGAACGTGCCGGTCACCGCGGAAGGCGGCCTGACCTTTGCCGACGGCATCTCCGATGCCGGCAAATACGTGGAGCTGAAGGCGGCGATGGATGTGCTGGTGATGATTTCCAACTGTCCGCAGCTGAATAACCCCTGTAATGCCTATAACCCGACACCGATTGAGATTCTGGTGTGGGATGGAGAGAGGTCGGACGTCGGAGGTCGGACGTCGGACGCTGAAAAGCGCGGGGGACAGATTGATGCATAGTCACACCGGTCTCTTGCTCCGTCACCTCCGCCTCTTCCTCCGTCACCCCCGCCTCCCCCTACGTCACCCCCGCGCAGGCGGGGACCCAGAGCGGGCCGGCACCGGAGTTCACGCCCCATGGATTCCCGCCTTCGCGGGAATGACGGAGAAGAAGACCGCAGCCTCCGTCCATCGGTCCTGCCTCCCCCTATGTCATCCCCGCGCAGGCGGGGATCCAGAGCGGGCCGGCACCGGGGTTCGCGCCCCATGGATTCCCGCCTTCGCGGGAATGACGTGTAAGCAAACCGCAACAGCCTTACGCCACCCCCATTTCGACCTCCGTCTCCCCCATTTCGACCTTCGTCATCCCCGCGCAGGCGGGGACCCAGAGCGGTCCGGCACCGGAGTTCACGCTCCATGGATTCCCGCCTTCGCGGGAATGACGGAGAAGAAGACCGCAGCCTCCGTCCATCGGTCCTGCCTCCCCCTATGTCATCCCCGCGCAGGCGGGGATCCAGAGCGGCGCGGCACCGGGGTTCACGCAACGTGGATTCCCGCCTTCGCGGGAATGACGGTTTCAGATTCACGGGAGGACCGTCATGTTTAACAAGGTACTTATCGCCAACCGCGGCGCCATTGGCTGTCGCATCATCCGCACCCTGCGGGAGATGGGCATCCGGTCCGTGGCGGTGTATGCCGAAGCGGACGCCGATTCGCTGCACGTGCGCCAGGCCGACGAAGCCTATTGCCTGGGCGAAGGATCGGCTGCGGCCACTTACCTCAACCAGGACCGACTGTTCGATATCCTGCGCGAATCCGGCGCCGAGGCGGTGCATCCCGGTTATGGCTTTCTCAGCGAAAACCCGGACTTTGCCCGCGCCTGTGAAGCCGAAGGCGTGGTCTTCCTGGGCCCGCGACCGGAGCACATGGAGGCCTTCGGCCTCAAGCACACCGCCCGCCTGCTGGCCGAAGAGGCCGGTGTGCCGCTGCTGCCGGGCTCTTCCCTCCTGAGCGGCCTGGAAAAGGCCCTGGCCGAAGCCGAACGGATCGGCTATCCGGTGATGCTCAAGAGCACCGCCGGCGGCGGCGGGATCGGCATGGCCCGCTGTTACAACGCGGACGAACTGCGCAACACATTCGCCTCGGTGCAGCGCCTGAGCCAGAACAACTTCAGCAACGATGGCGTCTTCCTGGAAAAGTTCGTGGAAAACGCCCGTCATGTGGAGGTGCAGCTGTTCGGCGATGGCGACGGTCAGGTGGTTGCCCTGGGCGAGCGGGACTGCTCCGCCCAGCGCCGCAACCAGAAGGTGATCGAGGAAGCCCCGGCCCCGGGCCTGAGCGAACCCGTCCGCCAGGCCATGCACGACACCGCCCGCAAACTGGGCGAGTCCATGGCCTACCGCAGTGCCGGTACCGTGGAGTTCATCTACGACCCGGACACCGAAGCCTTCTATTTCCTGGAGGTGAACACCCGCCTGCAGGTGGAACACGGCGTGACCGAAGCCGTGTTCGGGGTCGATATCGTGCGCTGGATGCTCGAGCTGGGCGCCGGCGAACTCGACAATCTCGCTGCGCAGGCCGCCCGACTCGCGCCCCGAGGCCATGCCATACAGGCCCGCCTCTATGCCGAGGATCCCCACAAGGATTTCCAGCCAAGCGCCGGCCTGCTCACCCACGTGCTCTGGCCTGAAGCAGGGGATGTGCGCATCGACCACTGGCTGCAGCCGGGCACCGAAGTCTCCCCCCTGTTCGATCCCATGCTGGCCAAGGTCATCGTCCACAGCGCCGACCGTGAAGCGGCCCGTGCACGGCTGATCCAGATACTGGAAGCCACCGAGCTGTACGGCATCGAGACCAACCGCGACTACGTGACCAAGGTGCTGGCAGACGCCCGGTTCCGCGATGCCCGCCTGTTCACCCGCACACTGAATGAATTCGACTACCAGCCGGCAACCCTGGATGTCATCAGCGGCGGCACCCTGACCACCCTGCAGGATTACCCCGGGCGCGTCGGCTACTGGGGAGTGGGCGTGCCGCCCTCGGGTCCTTTCGACTGTCTCTCCTTCCGCCTGGGTAACCGTCTGCTGGACAACCCGGAAGGTGCGACCGGCCTGGAAATCACCCTCAAGGGCCCGACCCTGGTTTTCAACCGGACGACCCAGATCGTCCTCACCGGCGCCGCCATCGACGCCCGGCTGGACGACCAGCCCCTGGCCCTGTGGGAACCGGTGGAGGTACCTGCCGGCAGTACCCTGACCCTGGGCACGGTCATCGGCGACGGTGCCCGCAGCTACCTGCTGGTGCGCGGCGGTGTGGACTGCCCGAAATACCTGAACTCCGCCAGCACCTTCACCCTGGGCCAGTTCGGTGGCCATTGTGGCCGCGCCCTGCGCGCCGGGGATGTGCTCAAACTGGCTCACACCCCGCCCGCCCCGGCGCAACCGCTGGACCCGGCCCTGCGCCCGCGCATCGGCGCCACCTGGGATCTGCACGTGACCTATGGGCCCCACGGGGCACCGGACTACTTTACCGAAGACGATATCGACACCTTCTTCGACGCCGAGTGGGAGATTCACTACAACTCCAGCCGCACCGGCATCCGCCTGATCGGCCCGAAACCGGAATGGGCCCGCAGTGATGGCGGCGAGGCGGGCATGCACCCGTCCAACATCCACGACAACGCCTACGCCGTGGGCACCGTGGACTTCACCGGCGATATGCCGGTGATCCTCGGCCCCGACGGCCCCAGCCTGGGCGGCTTCGTCTGCCCGGTGACCGTGATCAGCGCGGACCTGTGGAAGCTGGGCCAGCTCAAGGCCGGCGACAAGGTCCGCTTCATTCCGGTCGACCAGGAACAGGCCGTGGCCCTGCGTCGGGCCCAGGACGCGGAGATCACATCCCTGCGTGAACAGACCGTGGTGGTCACCCCCACCCGGCCGGCTACCCCGATCATCGGCGAATTGACCATGCAGGAGCACGACACCGGTGTTGTCTACCGCGCTGCCGGGGACAACTACATCCTGGTGGAATACGGCCCCATGGAACTGGACATCCGCCTGCGTTTCCGCGCCCATGCCCTGATGATGTGGTTGCGCGACCAGGCCCTGGATGCGGTACTGGAACTGACCCCGGGCATCCGCTCCCTGCAGGTGCATTACGACAGCCAGAAACTCAGCCAGACCGAACTGCTGCAGCGGCTGATCGACGGGGAGCAGACCCTGGAACAGCAACCGGAATGGGATGTTCCCGCCCGCATCGTTCACCTGCCGCTGTCCTGGGACGATGAGGCCTGTCACCAGGCCATCGCCAAGTACATGCAGTCGGTGCGCAAGGACGCGCCCTGGTGTCCCAGCAATCTGGAATTCATCCGTCGCATCAACGGCCTGGACAGTATCGACGCGGTCAAGCAGACCGTCTTCGAGGCCAGCTACCTGGTCATGGGGCTGGGGGACGTCTATCTCGGCGCACCGGTGGCCACTCCGCTGGATCCACGTCATCGCCTGGTCACCACCAAATACAACCCGGCCCGCACCTGGACCGCGGAGAACTCCGTGGGCATCGGTGGCGCCTACCTGTGTATCTACGGCATGGAGGGCCCCGGCGGCTACCAGTTTGTCGGTCGCACCCTGCAGATGTGGAACCGCTACCGTACCTCGGCGTACTTCGAACCGGGCAAGCCCTGGCTCCTGCGCTTTTTCGATCAGGTGCGTTTCTACGAGGTGAGCGCGGACGAGCTGCAACAGATCCGCCGCGACTTCCCCAATGGCGACTACCCGATCCAGATCGAGGAGACCCGCTTCAATCTGCGGGACTACGAAACCTTCCTCGACGACAACGCCGACGGGATCGAAACCTTTACCCGTCATCGCCAGCAGGCCTTCGACGAGGAGCTGCAGCGCTGGATCGAGAGCGGGCAGATCAACTTCAGTACCGAAACCCCGATCGAGGACACCGGCGAGGACGACACCGACAACCTTCCCGAGGGCTGCCATGCCGTGGAGAGCCACGTCGCCGGCAACCTCTGGGAGAACCTGGTAAAGCCGGGCGATCGCATCGAGGCCCAGCAGCCGGTGGCAGTGATCGAGTCCATGAAGATGGAAATCGAACTGCTCAGCCCGGTCGCCGGCACCGTCCACGAAATCCGCCGTGACCCCGGCCAGCCGGTCCAACCCGGAATGCCGGTGGTCGTCATTCAACAGGATTCATAACTGCCAAGCAGTCAATCAGGAGAAAACCATGTCAAAACGTCACTTCCTCAAACGTCTCGCCACCGGCCTGGGTGCCGGTCTGATCGCCGCCAGTTTCAGCTTTAGCGCCCAGGCGGAAGAGAAAGACTCGTTCAGCATCGCCTGGACCATCTACGCCGGCTGGGTGCCCTGGCAGTATGCCGAGGACGAGGGCATCATGAAAAAGTGGGCCGACAAGTACGGCATCGAGGTGGATATCGTGCAGGTCAACGACTACATCGAGTCCATCAACCAGTACACAGCCGGCCAGTTCGACGGCGTGGTGGCCACCAGCATGGACGCCCTGTCCATCCCCTCCGCTTCCGGCGTCGATACCACCGCGCTGATCGTGGGCGACTACTCCAACGGCAACGACGGCATCGTCTCCAAGGACGCCGAATCCGTGGCCGATCTGGAAGGCACCACCATCAACCTGGTGGAACTCTCGGTCTCTCACTACCTGCTCGCCCGCGCCCTGGAATCCGTGGGGCTGCAGGAGCGCGATGTGACCGTGGTCAACACCTCCGACGCGGACATGGTCTCGGCCTTCCAGACCGACGATGTGCGTACCGTCGTGACCTGGAACCCGCTGCTCAACGAGGTGAAGGCCACCCCGGGGGCCAAGGCGCTGTTTGATTCCAGCCAGATTCCCGGCCATATCAAGGACCTGACCGTGGTCAACACCCAGACTCTCAAGGACAATCCCAAGCTGGGCAAGGCCCTGGTGGGCGCCTGGTACGAGACCATGAGCATCCTCGAGTCCGACAGCAAGCAGGGTGAAGAAGCCCGCGCCTACCTGGGCAAGCTCTCCGGCACCGATCAGGCAGGCTACGAGGAACAGCTGGCGGGTATGAAGATGTTCTGGGAGCCTTCCATGTCGGTGGAGTTTATCAATAGCGACCAGGCTCACGAGGCCATGGACAGCGTCCGCCAGTTCTCCTTCAAGCACGGTCTGCTGGGCCAGGGCGCGATGAGCCCGGATTTTGTCGGGATCGAGTTCCCCAATGGCGATATCCTGGGGGACAAGGGCAACGTCAAGCTGCGCTTCAATGACGACTACATGCAGATGGCGGCGGACGACGAGCTCTAACGCCGCCTTACCCCATAGGCGACTTAATGCTACCGTCACCCCCGCGCAGGCGGGGGGCCAGGTGGTGGGCCAGCCTACGCCGGTTGTCTCTGGCCGTCACCCCCGCGCAGGCGGGGGTCCAGGGCGGCCAATACGCAACCTTGGATGCAAAACGCCCTGGATCCCCGCCTTCGCGGGGATGACGGGGGTAGCGTCCCAGACAACAGTGCGCCTTCGCGGAAATGACGCTGAGGTATTGACCACAAGCAGACTCATGACAACCTGACGCATCCTCCCTAAACTCGCCACTGAACCCAAGTCGCAAAGGCCTCCCCCTAACCATGCGCCGTACCAAGGAAGACGCCGAAAAAACCCGCCAGACGGTGCTCGACGCCGCTCTCAACCTGTTCAGCCGTGACGGCTACTCCCTGACCACCCTCAAACGCATTGCCGATGAGGCCGGCTTCAGTCGCGGGCCGATTTACTGGCATTTCAGGAACAAGGACGAGCTTTACGAAGCGGTGCTGGCCTACTCCCAGGAGCCCCTGGAAGCGCTGGTGACCCGATGCGAGGGCCATGACGATCCCGTGGCCGGCATCGAACATTTCCTCGACCGCTGGCTGGGCCTGCTGACCGAAGACCGTCGCTACCGCCAATCCTTCGAGATTCTGTTGAACAAGACCGAGCTGACCGACGCCATGGCGCGCACCCTGAAGCGGGAGCGGCGGCTGACCAAGTCGATCATACGCATGTTCGAGTCACTGGTGGAACGCGCCCAGGCCAATGGCCAGCTACCCCGGCAGGAAACGCCCAAGGAGTTGGGGTTGCTGTGTTACACCTATCTGATGGGGATTACCCAGACGTGGCTGTTTGCGCCGCGGCTGTTTTCGCTGAAGAAGGAGGCCGCCTTTTTTAAGCGGCGGTTTTGGCAGATGTTGGAGGGTGGCGGCATCTGAGACCAGAGGAGGCTTCTCTGGATTCCCGCCGTCGCGGGAATGACGTGATTAGTCCCGCCTCTCTGTCATTCCCCTTTCTGTCATTCCCCTTTCTGTCATTCCCCCCTCTCTGTCATTCCCGTCCCCTCTGTCATTCCCGCGAAGGCGGGAATCCAGGGACTTCCATACCTTCCATTGGACTCAGCACAGATATAGCATCCCCCAATTGTTCCAGGGAAGGAGCCAAAGCCATGAAATATCCAACCGTTTATATCCTGTCCAACCAACGCAACGGCACCCTCTACACCGGCGTCACCAGCAGCCCGATCCAACGAATCTGGCAACATCGCACTCATCTGGTACCCGGCTTTACCCATCGGCATGACGTCACCCGTCTGGTTTATTTCGAGCGACACGAAAACATGGAAGAAGCCATTCTCAGGGAAAAACGGATCAAGAAATGGCGACGACAGTGGAAGATCAATTTGATTGAGCGCTTTAATCCGCAATGGGCAGACCTTTGGGAGCTTTTGGCTGAGGGTTGAAAGCTTAGGCGATTGGAGGGGGAGTGTCTGGATCCCCGCCACCCCCGTCATCCCCGCCACCCCCGTCATCCCCGCGAAGGCGGGGATCCAGGGCGGCTTGCAGGTGTTTGAGGGAACCGGACGTCCAACACTCCAATCAGAACAACTTCAAATACCGCTCAATCTCCCACTGCGAAATGGCATTGTGGTAGCTCTCCCACTCCGCCTTCTTGAAGTCCACAAAGCTCTTGAACATGGCGTCACCGAACACCTCCTGTGCCAGCGGATCCGCCTCGAAAGCCTCGATGGCATCCCCCAGGTTGCGCGGCAGGTAGTCGATGCCTTTCTCGGCAATCTCCTTATCCGAGTAGTTGTACATGTTCTCGTGATGGGGCGTGCCCGGGTCGATCTTTTCGCGGATGCCCTCGAGGCCGGCCGCCAGCATCAGTGCCCCGCCCAGGTAAGGGTTACAGGCGATGTCGGCGGCGCGGCATTCGATGCGTCCACCGGCGCCGGGGATGCGGATCATGTTGGTGCGGTTGTTGGAGCCGTAACACATGAACACCGGCGCCCAGGTGCTGCCGGACATGCTGCCCTGGCGGACCAGGCGCTTGTAGCTGTTGACCGTGGGGGCGATCACCGCGCTGATGGCGCCGGCGTGGCGCAGGACACCGCCGATGAAATGATAGGCCAGCTGGCTGATGCCGCAGTTGTGCGGGTCGTCGCCTTCAGGTTCGAACAGATTGCGGCCGGTCTTGGCGTCCGCCAGGGACATGTTGTAGTGGGCACCGCTGCCCGTGCGGTCGGCAAAGGGCTTGGGCATGAAGCTGGCGAAAGCGCCATGCTTGCGAGCGATCTCGTTGGCCATCATGCGGAAGAACACGAAGCGGTCCGCCATGGTCAGGGCATCGGCGTAGTGGAAGTCGGTTTCAAACTGGCCATTGGCATCCTCGTGGTCGAAGGAATACACATCCCAGCCCAGTTCATTCATGGCCTCCACCAGCTCGTCCATGATCGGCAGGTTGTCCATCAGGGTGCGGGGGTCGTAACAGGGCTTTTCCGCACTGTCACGGTCGCTGAAGGGGGTGAAGCCGCCATCCTCGGTTTCCCGGAACACGAAAAACTCGGTCTCCACCCCCAGGTTGAAGGTGTAGCCCATGGCGGCGGCCGCTTCGGTCTGACGTTTGAGAATGTTGCGCGAGCAGGCCTCGAACGGCACGCCATTGAGGTGCAGGTCACTGGCAAACCAGGCCAGCTGGCGGTTCCAGGGGCAGACCGCGACGCTGGCCGGATCCGGCATTGCCGCGACCTCATCGTCGGAAATATCCTGGGGCACCCCGTCGAGGGCGGCCCCGGTGTAGAGTTCCGACCCCTCCATCATCTGATCCAGGTGGCTGACCGGGACAAACTTGCCCTTGCTCACCCCGTGAATGTCGACATAACTGGCCATGGCGTATTTCACGCCTTTCTCGGTCAGGCGCTGTTTCAGGGCCTGGGTCGTTTTCAGATCGGACATGCTGGTATTCCTTCGGCTGCACGGCCCCGTGGGAGGCCGCTTTGGATGATCGGGTAATAGTTGGCATGGATTATTCATTCAACTTACATGCCAGCGTGTATGTAAAAGTACGGCGACCGACTCACGAGAAAGAACGACGGGGCGCAAAAAATGACCGCATATCATTGGGTTGAAGATGAATTGGAGATCGGTGACCTGACCCTCACCAGCGGCGAAATCCTGCACAGTGCCAGGGTGGCCTACCACCGGATCGGCCAGCTGAATGCACCAAAAGACAACCTGGTGCTGCTGCCCACGTACTACGGTGGTGCACGGGCGGGCAACCATCCCTGGGTGGGGGGTGAGAGCCCGCTGGATCCGGCTCGCTACTGCATCCTCATTCCGGCCATGCTGGGGGCGGGCGAATCGTCATCGCCCAGCAATACACCCGGTGCAGCGGGCGGTCCCGGTTTTCCCCGCATCAGTCTGGCGGACAATGTCAACGCCCAGGCCCGGCTGCTGGACCGGCTCTTTCCCGGCGCCGCCTTGGCCCTGGTCATGGGGTGGTCCATGGGAGGCATGCAGGCCCTGCAATGGGGCACGCTGTTTCCACAGCGCGTGCGGCGGCTGATGGCGGTGTGCAGTACCGCCCGCTGCAGCGTGCATAACGCCGTCTTTCTGGAGGGCGTCAAGGCGGCCCTGACCTGCGACCCGGCCTTTGCCAGCGGCCATTACCGCACCCCTCCCGAACGCGGCCTGCGAGCCTTTGGCCGGGTTTATGCCGGTTGGGCCTACGGCCACGGTTTCTTCCGCAACGGTGATTACCGCCAGCTGGGTTTCGACACGATCGAGGCCCTGCTGCAGTTCTGGGAGAACGACCACCTGGCCCAGGACGCCAACGACCTGCTAACAGTGCTCGACACCTGGCAACAGGGTGACATCAGTACAGGGACCGATCATGCCGGCGATCTGCCCGCCGCCCTGGCACGACTGACCATGCCCGCCACCCTGATGCCCAGCCGCTCCGATCTGTACTTCACGGTGGAGGATGCCCGCACGGACGCGGCACTCATACCCGGCGCCCATTTCCAGGTCATCGAGTCGGATTGGGGGCACGTGGGTGGCGGACCGGGGCGCCAACCCCAGTCCACGACTCAGATTTTCCAGGCCCTGCGAAGACTCCTGGAGCAACCGGGGGGATGCCCCAAATGAGGGCAGCCGGCGCCAGGCCGGTGCACCTGAAAGATTCACAATGGGCCTGACAGCGCCTCAGCACGCGACCGGCAGGCGTTTACGACAATCTGGCACGCCCCCTGCAAACCTCCCGTGACAGGACCCGATACGGGTCCGCGATACAAGCGATGGGATCAGGCCAGCCTGTTCCCGGAAGGCCGCAAACGGTTTTCCGAACAATCCAATGGGTGACTAGGGTTCCGGTTTCACCGGCTCGAAAAGGTGGAACGACTGGTCCGAGAGTCACCGACCTCTGGGAGGTTACACGGCGGGACAAAAGCCCGGGAGATTCGATCGGCCACGATGCCATCGCCGTGTTGGAGTACCCGAGGAGAAAGGCCATGTCACGATCTCAATTGCATCCCGCCCGGATGCCCCTATCAGATCCCCGGAACGGGGCGAGGAGAGGCCCATGCGCGTAATCAACCGTGTCCCGGGGCGCGTTTCCGCCACCGCACTGGCCCTGATTCCCTTTCTACTGCTGATCCTGGCCTACGGTCTGGCCTCCCAGCAGCGCCTGGAAGCCAACCCCAACGACAAGCTGCTGCCCGGCCTCGAGAAAATGACTGCTGCGGTAGACCGCATGGCCTTCCAGGAAGACCGCCGCTCCGGGGACTACCTACTTTGGGTGGATACCGCCGCCAGCCTCGAACGCCTGGGCCTGGGTGTGGCCGTCGCCGCCTCGCTGGCGCTGATCATCGGTGTGCTCAACGGCACACTGCCGCTGGTTCGGGCCAATCTGGCGCCCCTGGTATCGGCGCTGTCGATGGTGCCACCCCTGGCGATTCTGCCCATTCTGTTCATCGTCTTCGGACTCGGGGAACTGTCGAAGGTCATGCTGATCGTCATCGGCACCGCGCCCATCATGATGCGGGACGTCGCCCAGCGGGTGCGGGAGCTGCCGGGCGAACAGTTCACCAAGATCCAGACCCTGGGCGCCAACTCCTGGCAGGTGGTGACACGCATGGTCCTGCCGCAGGTACTGCCGCGGCTGATCGACGCCGTCCGTCTGAGTCTGGGGCCGGCCTGGCTGTTCCTGATCGCGGCCGAGGCGATTGCCTCTACCGAGGGCCTGGGTTACCGGATCTTCCTGGTCCGCCGCTACCTGGCGATGGACGTCATCCTGCCCTACGTCCTCTGGATCACCCTGCTGGCCATCGTCATCGACCAACTGCTGCGGCTGACCAACCGCAGTCTCTTCCCCTGGTACAACGCAGGAGGCCACTGATGAGCTTCATTACCGTCAAGAATCTGTGGAAGGAATACGGCAGCCAGGTGGTGCTGGAAAACCTCAACCTGGACGTACGTCAGGGTGAGTTCTGCACTCTGGTGGGCGCCTCCGGCTGCGGCAAGTCCACCTTCCTGAAAATGCTGCTGGGCCAGGAATCCCCCACCCGGGGCGTGCTCCATCTACAGGGGGAAGATTTTCCGCCGGAGCCGGATCGCAATCGTGGCATCGTCTTCCAGCGCTATTCCGTCTTCCCTCACCTGAGCGTGCGGGAGAATGTTCTGCTGGGCCTGGAGCTGGAACGTAAACCATTGCTGGGCCGGCTGTTCGGCGCCGCTCGTCGGGAGGCCCTGGAGCAAGTGGACCACATGCTCGACGCCGTGGGCCTGACGCCGGCTTCCAACAAGTGGCCCCATGAACTGTCCGGCGGGATGCAGCAGCGCCTCGCCATTGCCCAGTCCCTGATCATGCGTCCGCGGGTCCTGTTGCTGGACGAACCCTTCGGCGCTCTTGATCCGGGTATCCGCAAGGACATGCACGACCTGCTGCTCAAACTCTGGCGCGATACCGGCACCACCATCTTCATGGTGACCCACGACCTCACCGAGGGCTTCTACCTGGGCACCCGATTGCTGGTGTTCGACAAGGTCCGCAACGATCCCCATGACCCGCAGGCCTATGGCGCCACCATCACCTACGACCTGCCCATCGGCGAACTTGACCCGGGGCTGTACGACAACATCGAAGCGTCGGTAAACGAAACCGCCCGACGCCAGGCCGCGTGAGGACATCATGACAACACCCATTCCGCCCCTGGATATTCCCTCCCTGCAGAGCGCCTACCGGGAGGGACGCCTCACCCCGCGCGCCCTGCTGCACCAACTGCGCGCCCGGTGCGAGGCCTTCACCGACCGCAATATCTGGATTCATCGTCTCAGCGACGCCGAACTCGAGCCGTACCTGGCGCATCTGGAACAGACCGATCCGACGTCGCTGCCGCTGTACGGCATCCCTTTTGCCATCAAGGACAATATCGACCTGGCGAACATTCGCACCACCGCAGCCTGTGAAGCCTTCGCCTACACGCCTTCACGGCACGCTTTCGTGGTGGAACAGCTGATCAAGGCGGGGGCTATTCCCCTGGGCAAGACCAATCTCGACCAGTTTGCCACCGGGCTGGTGGGCACCCGCTCGCCCGACCCCTGGGGGCCGTGTCACAACAGCGTCAATCCCGAGTACATCGCCGGCGGGTCCTCTTCCGGTTCTGCCGTGGCGGTGGCCCTGGGCCTGGTCAGCTTCGCCCTCGGCACCGACACCGCCGGCTCTGGCCGGGTGCCGGCGGCGTTCAATCATATCGTCGGCCTCAAGCCCTCGCTGGGCCGCCTCAGTGTGCGCGGTGTCGTACCGGCCTGTCAGTCGCTGGACTGTGTTTCCATCTTCGCGCGGGACAGCGCCCAGGCCCAGCGGGTGCTCACCGTCGCCGATACCCGGGACCCACGGGACCCCTGGCAACGCCCGCTACCGGCGGGCCGCAGGCCCTGGCCCACCCGTTTCCGCTTTGGCCTGCCCCGGCGCAGCCAGCTGGACTTCGACGGCGATAGCGCGGCGGAGGCCCGCTTCGACGCCACGCTGGCGCACTTGCAGGCTCTGGGCGGCGTGCCGGTGGAAGTGGACTTCAAGCCGTTCCTGGAATCGGCCCGGTTGCTGTACGAGGGCCCCTGGGTCAGCGAGCGCTATCTGGCCACCCGCACCCTGATCGACAAGAATCCCGAAGCCCTGCTGCCGGTCACCCGCAGTATCATCGCTGCCGGCAAGCGTGGCGACGCGGCCGATGCCTTCTATGCCCGTTACCGGCTGCAGGCCCTGAAAATGCGGGCTGACCAGTGTTGGCAGGAAGTGGACCTGATGGTCACGCCGACCACGCCGACCATCTATACCCTTGACGAGATCGAAGCCGACCCCATCGGCCGCAACAGCCGCCTGGGTACCTACACCAACTTCATGAACCTGCTCGACTATGCCGCTGTGGCGGTACCCGCCGGCCACCTCGACAACGGTCTGCCCTGGGGATGCACGCTGTTCGCCCCGGCGTTCCAGGACGAGGCCCTCCTGGCTCTGGCCTGCCAGCTCCATGCCCGCACCGCCGACACCGTCGGTGCGCTGGACGAACCGCTGGAGGCCGAGGCCCTGGACGGAACGGCTGGCACCATAGACGTGGTGGTCTGCGGCGCCCACCTGGAGGGTCTGCCCCTCAACCACCAGCTGACCGATCGGGGCGGCATCCTGGTTGCGCAAACCGAAACCGCCCCGGCCTACCGCATGCTCGCCCTGGCCGGCGGCCCGCCGGAGCGTCCGGGCCTGATTCGCGACACGGATCAGGGACATGCACTGCCGGTGGAAATCTGGCGCCTGCCGGCGGACCGGTTCGGCTCCTTTGTCGCCGGTATTCCCCAGCCGCTGGGAATTGGCAAGGTCGAGATGGCGGACGGGCGCTGGCTGTGCGGGTTTATCTGCGAGCCGGTGGGTGCGGAAGGGGCTACGGATATTACAGCGTATGGGGGCTGGCGACGGTATGTGGCGGGTCTGGGTTCGGAGTTGAACGTTAGCGTCGGACGTCGAACGTCCGACATCCAACCATCCGCTCACCACTCCAAAGACGCCCCCGTCTGATACTCAATCACCCGCGTCTCAAAAAAGTTCTTCTCCTTGCGTAGGGTCGCCTGCTCATCCAGCCAGGGGGAGACATTGCGCGCCCCCGGGAACGGTTCCTCCAGGCCCACGGTGCGGGCACGGCGGTTGGCCACGAAGCGGAACTGCTCGTGGTGGTAGTCCGCCGAATAACCCAGGATCGGGTCGCGCAGGATGTAGTCGGCGTAGGCGCGCTCGGCGGCATCCGACTCCTCCCACATCGCCCGCACCGCCCGGGGGTCCAGGGTGAGGTTTTCCTCCTCCAGGATCTGATTGACCACCTTGAGGCCGAAAGAAAAATGCATGGCCTCGTCCCGCAAGATGTACTGCAGCTGCTCCCCGGTGCCGCGCATCAGGCCGCGCCGCTGGAGGGCGAAGATGGGGCTGAAGCCGTTGTAGAACCAGGCCCCCTCGAACACGGCGGCAAAGAACAGGTAGGACATGACGAACGCTTCCAGATCGTCCCGGTTACGCAGGTTGATGTCCGGGCGCATGGCCGCGTCCAGACGGCGATTGGCCAGCTGGATCTTGCCATGGATCTGCGGCACCACCCGGTAGCGGTTGTAGATCTCCTGCTGATCCAGGTTCAGGGTTTCGATGCAGTGCTGGTAGGCCCAGGTGTGCATGGCCTCCTCGTAGACCTGCCGCGCCTGATAGATCTGCAGCTCCGGCGCCGACATCTTCTCCATCACCGCCAGGCCGATGTTGCGCATGGCGAGGATGTCGGAGGTGGTGAGATAGGCCAGCACGTTCTCGTACAGGTGCCGCTCGGCGTCGTTGAGGCGGTGGTAATAATCGTGGACGTCCTGGGCCATGTTGATATCCAGGGGGGTCCAGTGGTTCTTGTTGGCGTTCATGAAGTACTCCCAGGCCCAGGGGTACTTGAACGGCGCCAGCTGGTTGATGTCGGTTTCGCCGTTGACGACGCGTTTGTCGTCGACGTTGATCGCGTTCGAGGGGACAGAATTCCATTCTGTCCCCGGCTTTGTTGTTTCGTCTTCCCATTCGAGCATTGGGTTTACCTCAGGTGGAGGGGACAGAATTGAATTCTGTCCCCGGCGAATTGAGTGTTGGACGTAGGACGTTTCACGTTGGACGTTGTGGATGCACGACGCTTCGGCGTTGGAGCCCCTCTGCCGCTTCGGGAGAGGGGAAAAACAACGTGAAACGTCCAACGTCTTACGTGAAACGCTCTACTGACACGCCTCACAATCCGGCTCATCAATCGCACACACCTGCGGCTGCGGCGCCGACATGGGCGCGGTCTTCTCCGCCCCGGTGGCGCCCAGCGAGCGCAGGTAATAGGTGGTCTTCAGCCCCCGCTCCCACGCCAGCTGGTAGAGCGCATCGAGCTTTTTGCCCGACGGTTCCGGCATGTAGAGGTTGAGGCTCTGGGCCTGGTCGAGCCATTTCTGGCGGCGGGCGGCGGCTTCCACCAGCCAGCGGGCGTCGATTTCGAAGGCGGTGGCGTAGCGGGCCTTGAGGTCATCGGGGATGCGTTCGATCTGCTGCACCGAGCCGTCGTAGTACTTGAGGTCGTTGACCATCACCGCATCCCAGAGGCCCCGGGCCTTGAGGTCCGCCACCAGGTAGGGGTTGATGACGGTGAACTCGCCGGAGAGGTTCGATTTGACGAACAGGTTCTGGTAGGTGGGCTCGATGGACTGGGAAACGCCAACGATGTTGGCGATGGTGGCCGTGGGGGCGACGGCCATGAGGTTGGAATTGCGCATGCCGTGACGGGCCACCTGTTCGCGGACCGGCTGCCAGTCCAGGCGCGTCTCGGTGTCGACCGACAGGTCGCCCTCGGCACGGCACTCCGCCAGCCGCGCCAGGGAATCGATCGGCAGGATGCCCTGGCTCCACAGGGAGCCTTCGTAGCTTTCGTAGGTCCCGCGCTCCGCCGCCAGCCGGGCCGAGGCACTGATGGCGTAATAGCTGAGCAGCTCCATGCTGCGGTCGGCAAAGTCCACCGCTTCGGGGCTGGCGTAGGCCAGGTTGAGGCGGTAAAGCGCGTCCTGAAAGCCCATCAGCCCCAGGCCCACCGGGCGGTGTTTGGCGTTGCTGGCTTCGGCCTGGGGCACGGCGTAGTAATTGATGTCGATGACGTTATCCAGCATCCGCACTGCCGTGGTCACGGTCCTTTCCATCCGCGCCACGTCCAGCTCGCCGTCCACGATGTGAGCGGCCAGGTTGACTGACCCCAGGTTGCACACGGCGATTTCCTCATCACTGGTGTTGAGGGTGATCTCGGTACAGAGATTGGAGGAATGGACCACGCCGGTGTGCTGCTGGGGAGAACGCAGGTTGGCCGTATCCTTGAAGGTGATCCAAGGGTGGCCGGTCTCGAAAAGCAGCGTCAACATCTTGCGCCAGAGCTGCTTGGCAGAGACGGTCTTGAACAGGGTGATCTCGCCCCGCGCGGCCATGGCCTCGTAAGCTTCGTAGCGTGCGCGGAAATCCTGGCCGTAAAGATCGTGCAGGTCCGCCACGTCGCTCGGGGAAAACAGGGTCCACGCAGCATCGGCCCGGGCCCGCTCCATGAACAGGTCGGGGATCCAGTTGGCGGTGTTCATGTCATGGGTGCGGCGGCGCTCGTCGCCGGTGTTCTTGCGCAGCTCCAGGAATTCCTCGATGTCCAGGTGCCAGGTCTCCAGGTAGGCGCACACTGCCCCCTTGCGCTTGCCGCCCTGGTTGACGGCCACCGCGGTGTCGTTGGCCACCTTGAGAAACGGCACCACCCCCTGGCTGTGGCCGTTGGTGCCCTTGATGTGGGCGCCCAGGGCCCGGACCGGGGTCCAGTCGTTGCCCAGGCCGCCGGCCCACTTGGAGAGCATGGCGTTGTCGCGGATGGCCCCGTAGATGCCTTCCAGATCATCGGGCACCGTGGTCAGGTAGCAGGAGGATAGCTGCGAGTGCAGCGTGCCGCTGTTGAACAGGGTGGGCGTGGAGGCCATGTAGTCGAACGACGACAGCAGCTCGTAGAATTCGATGGCGCGGCGGTCGGGATCGTCCTCGCGCAGGGCCAGGCCCATGGCCACGCGCATGAACAGCACCTGGGGCAGTTCGAAGCGGCGGCCATCCCGGTGCAGGAAGTAGCGGTCGTACAGGGTCTGCAGGCCGAGGAACCCGAACTGGCCATCCCGCTCGGGCTGGAGGGCCGCGCCCAGGCGTTCCAGGTCGAATTGTTGCAGGGCCGGATCGAGCAGCTCATGCTCGATGCCGAAGCCAATGGCGGCGGTCAGCGCCCGGGGGTACTGGTTCGCCAGCGGGGTCTGGGGCTCCAGGCCCAGGGTATGGGCCGCTTCGTGACGGAGCTTTTCCAGCAACAGCCGGGCGGTCACGGCGTTGTACGCGGGTTCCCGTTCGATGCGTCCCCGGGCGGTCATCACCAGACCGTTGAGCACGTCCTGCTCGTCGATCCCGTCGTAGAGATTCTTGAGGGTGTCCTCGACCAGGCTGTCGGCATCCACGTCTTCCTGGTCCTCGCATGCCGCGTTCACCTGCTGCTTCATCAGCCCCAGATCCAGCGGCGCCTGCTGGCCGTCGTAGCGGCTCACCCGCAGGGTGGGATGGGCCTCCACCGGCGTCTCCCGGGCCCGCTGGCGGGCATGTTCCTCGCGGTAGAGGACATAGGCCCGGGCCACCTGCTGCTCTTCGGCCCGCATCAGGGCCAGTTCCACCTGATCCTGGATGTCCTCGATATGCACGGTGCCGCCCGCTTCGAGGCGGCGGTTGAGGGCGCGGGTGACCTGCCCGGTGAGGCGCATCACGGCATCGTGGATGCGGGCCGAACCGGCGGCCTGCTCCCCTTCCACGGCGAGGAAGGCCCTGGTCATGGCGATCTGGATCTTGTTGGCCTGGAACTCGACCAGCTGGCCATCGCGCTTGATCACGCGCAGTGTCGTCGGGCGGTTTGAGGCTGCAGCCTCAGCGGGAATGCTCATGGTGTTCTCCTGTCCGCGTTATGACATGCTTCGCGAACAGGGGCAGACAACGGCGGTGCACGAGGGACGCACGAGAAGACAGCAATAGCCGTTTGCTACCACTGAAAGCCCCAAATCGCGAAGGCACAGTGAAACCAAGCCCTTTGGCTCGGCCCTCTGGCAGGTCTTCGGACTTAGGGGCCTGGCGTCAAACGTCGGACGTTCGACGTCGAAAAAGCCTACTCCGGACGACTTCCCGTGACTTTCAGTCACAGTGTCTGGTGCAATGCACCTTGTCCGTTTCGTTCCCCAACACCGCTGCGCGTCAGTTCCGGATTCGCACCGGATTCCCTCTTGCGATGGCACCGGGTGACCTGATCAAGAATCAGGCTATATTTGGTGTCATACCAGAGTTATGATCACTATATGTGGTGTTTTTCGTGGAAGCAAGGTGCGCTGTTTGAGCTTGGCGGGAGGTCGAGTGTGAGGAGGAAGGTTTTAATTGTCGGTCGTCGGACGTCTGTCGTCGGACGCTTTTGGGGGGTGGTTCTGGCTCTGGTGACTGGTTCAGCTGTGGCGGAGACCGGGGTTCAACCACCGGCGTTTTCCGCGCTGGAAATGCTGGAGGGCAGTGGCTGGGAGGCGCTGACGTTTCCCAATATCGATCACCATACCCGCTACGCCCTGGTCAACGAGGAAGGGCAGCGGGTGCTTAAGGCAACGGTCGATGACAGTGCTTCAGGGCTGATCTGGCGGCAACGGATCAGTCCCGGCGATCACCTGTGGCTGCATTGGCGCTGGAAGGTGAGCAACATCTTCGAGAAAGGCAATGCCCGCAGGAAATCCGGGGACGACTACCCGGCACGAATCTATGTCGCCTTCGAATTCCAGCCGGACAAGGCCAGCTGGTGGGAGCGGACCAAGCGCGCGGCGGTGGAAACTCTCTACGGCGACAGCCTGCCCGGCACCGCCCTCAACTACATCTGGGCCAGCTCACTGCCCCAAGGCGAGAGTGTTCCCAACCCGTTTACCGAAGATACCCGCATGATCGCCGTCAATTCCGGCAATAAAAACGTGGGCGATTGGATGGAACTGAAGCGGGACATTGTCGCGGACTATCGACGGGTCTTCGGCACGGCGCCGCCGCCGATTGTGGGGATTGCGGTGATGTCGGATGGGGATAATACCCGGGAGCGGGCGACGGCGTGGTATGGGGATTTGCGGCTGGTTGGGGGACAGAATTGAATTCTGTCCCCGGCGGGTGGTCAGCCGTCAGGGGATTTGCGGCTGGTTGGGGGACAGAATTGAATTCTGTCCCCGGCGGGTGGTCAGCCGTCAGTGGTCGGTGGCCTTATAGCGGGCGACTGACAACCGACCACAAGCGACCGACGTAAATTCACCAGGCCACCGAATCGTTACTGCCCCGCTTGATAATCGGCGTCTCCCCTTCCCACACCGCCAGCCCGCTGCGCAGATCGGTCAGGGTGAGCTGGAAGTAGTATTCCACCTGCTGGGTGTCCTCGTCCTGGCGCAGGTTGCGCTGGAAGATCTTGCCGGAGAGGCTGAGGTCGGGATTGACCAGCTGACGCTTGTCGATCTGGGTGTCCTCGCGGTATTCGTCGGATTCGCGGTTCTTGCGCACCCGCTCGATCAGCTCGTCAGCGCTGCCCTCGGCAGTCACCGCGGAGGTGGTGATCACCTTGCCGCTCTGTAGCAGGGCAATGCGGATTTTCTTGATCAGTTGGTCGGTATCGATGCGCTGCATGGTGTCGTTGGTGATACGCGACACCGCCATCACGTAGCGGCTGCCATCGGGATTGGCCACCGCGCCGGAGCGCAGCATGGAGTCCACCGCCTCCATCGCGGCCTGTTCAAAGTCGCGGTAGTCCAGGGCCAGCGGGGTGTCGGCCTCGTCATTAATGGGATCGACGATGCGGTTGCGCTGGGCGCAGCCGGCCAGCAGGGTCAGCGCGAGCAGGCTGATCAGGAGAATGCGTAAAGACTTGTTCATTGCGACCTCTCATCCAGATACAGGCGGAAATTGACCACTTCCGGCTTGGGCGCCACGCCGTTGATGGAGAACCAGCGGTTCTTGTCGGCGGTGATGCGATTCTTGCGTGACAGCAGGCTGGGGACGGAGCGGCCGTCCTCGTCGAGCCAGTCGAACTGGTAGTACATGGCCAGGGGCTTGTCGGTGGTGTTCTTGGCCGTCACCTGCACTTCCAGCAGGCCGGCACTGTTGACCCGCTGGTGCACGTCCTCGACGTCCACATAGCCGTCCAGCGCAGGGTCCACCTGAATCACCGGGCTCTGGCTGCAGCCGGCGAGAAACAGGCCCGTCAGGGCCAACAGCAAAAGTCTAACCATGGTTTCCGGTCTCCTACAAAGTTAACTGGCGTTGCTGCCCTTTGGGACCTCTCCCGCGATGGAGGGTGGCGCAAAAAGGTCTCGAAATATAGCCCCTCGCCCCTGCGGGGAGAGGGGTTGGGGTGAGGGGGTGTTTCGTTCAAACGCTCAAGCCTGATAGGGCGCCTTACGGCGCGCCCCTCACCCTGGCCCTCTCCCCAATGGGGAGAGGGAATGTAAGTTTTAGCACGGTGGGTTCGCTACTCCCTTGCCCGGTCCCCCAGCGAAATCACCCGAATCGCGGGCTCCGCCCCTATCTTGGGCAGTCGCACCCACACCAGAGTGAAACGACTCTCCGGCAGGCTCACCTCGTGGCGCCGACCCAACTCCAGCACCAGGTTGTCGCTGCCTCCGCGCTCCAGTTTGGCCAGCTCCAGGGTCTTTGGCAAGCTGCTCCAGCTGCGGGTGTCAGCCTGGGTGGTCATGATCTGGTAGACCAGCGCGAACAGGCCGCCCCAGCCGCCGGCCTGCTTCTGCAGGCGGTATTGCAGCACGGTCTTGGCCACCGAAGAGATCAGCGCGCGGGTCATGATCGCCGGCAACCGCTCGGAGAATTCGGTACTGACCACGGCATCCATGTTGGCGAGAACGCTGCTGGCGGCCTGCTGCCCGGACAGCTCGGCCTCCAGACGCCCCACGGCCTTGTCCCGCAACACCAGGCGGGGAAAGGCAAAGCCGGTCCAGATGGCGGCATGGTGGTCGCTGCTGACGATCACCGGGACCTGTACCCGCTCTTCACGCTTCACCGGCCCCAGGCCGTTCTCGAACAGTACCCACACGGTGGGCGGCAGGTCGTCAATCTGACGGCGCCCGTCCGCCAGATCTTCGGCCCATGCCCAATCGGATTGTACCGCCGGGTTGTCCGGCACCATGCCGGCGGCCCGCTTGAGGTTGTCGGCAGCACGTCCATAGTCTCCAGAGGCCTCGGCGCGGACCAGACGGAAGAAGCCCTCCAGCCAGGTGGCAAAGGGATTCACGAAGCGCGGATAGATGGACCAGGCGGCCAGTTGCTGACGGGTCCGGGCCAGGGCCTGCTGCGCCGTCGACTCGGCCTCGGACATGTCGCTGACACCGGAGGGTTTCTGCTGCAGCCGTTCGCGTTCGGCCGCCAACTCCTCGGCAAAACTGTCCACCGCCCGGCGCTGGCGGTCACGGGCCCGGTTCAGCTCCACCCGGGCATTGCCCCACTCCCCCAGGGCCATGAAATCCAGCGCCTTGTAGCTGTTGACCATGATGGCGTCATACAGGGTGCCCTCGTAGGGCAGCACGGCGTCGTTGGTGAGGGTGGCGGTGACCTGGTCGATCCAGCGCTGGTAGGCGGCGGTCTGGTCGTAGATGCGAAAGAAGGTTTCTGTGGTATCGAACAGACGGATGCTTTTGCGGTAGGCCCCGGCGGCCTGGAGCGCGGAGGCCTGCTGCAGGGTCCAGAGCAGGTCGTCGCTGGCGCCGGTGTCGACGTCAGTATCCCCGAACTCCCCGGCCAGTTCCGCCGCCTCTTCGTAGTCCCCGCCGTTGAAGGCCTGCTCGTACCGACTTAGCTGCGAGCGGGTCTGCCAGGCACAGCCGGCCAGGACGAACGTCATCCCCACCACCGCCAAAAGACGGCAGCGAGAGACACTCTTGGGCCCGGGAATCCGGCGGTGGCCGAAGCGTTTCATAGGGTTACTCTGATTGTGGAGGCACGTCGATGGTCCCTTCAGCTTGCAACTCGAAGAACGCGTTGTCGAAGTCCTGCTGCCGCTGCTCCGCCTGCGGATGCTGACGGGAGAAGACAAACGCGCCACGCCGCCGCTTGAGCACCTCGCTCTCCAGCCGTGGGAAGCGGTTGCGCTGCATGGCGTCTTCCACCGGATCACGATAGTCGAGCAGGTAATGGCCGCGCCCCCGCGTCAGCATTTTCAGGGCCGAAGTGTGGGTCGAGGTGAAGGTGGTGACCACGCCACTGTTCTCCGCCGCCAGTTCGTCCAGCAATCCCCCATAGGTATAGCCGGTGATGAGAATCACAATATGCCCCCGCAGGTCCTCCAGGCGCCGCACCGGCAGACGCTCGGGCAAATGCCAGGTGGAGAGGCTGATCCGGATCGGCGTGGCCCTGCTCTCGAGTACCCGGCCTTCCAGCATCGGCACACCCGCGACCCCGAGCCATAGATCCACCCGGCCGTTCTTGAGATAGAGATAGGTGCGCCCGATCGGCAGCATCTGGAATTCCAGCCTGTAGCCGGCTTTGTTGGCCACGGTGCGGGCCAGCTCGATAAAGCGCCCGTCGGGCTCGCCGGCTTCGTTCATCATGGTATAGGGCGGAAATTCCACATACGCGGTGCGCAGCACCTTGTCCGGCTGGGCGTGCACAGCCTGAACGAGGCACACAAGAAACAGGAGGCAAAGCCACCCGTGAGCGGTAAGGCCGGGCAATCGCCGACCGCATCGATGACTCATGATGACTACACAGTCCCTATACTGACTATCAGGCCCTGTACGCCGGGCCGACAGGCCGGCGCTGGCGGCAACGCCTATAATGGCGTCACCGGGTTTCCCAGGATAGCCCCGCTGGCATGCCCCTGCTACATCCCGGTGACGTCGAGCCCGCAAGCGTAACCGAAAACGCCGCCCCGCGTCCGTAGCCGTCCATCGAAAATCCACCCTTTCGGGGGTATAGTGAGCTCGCTAACGGAATAGTCCCGGTCGGTTATCCCATCGGCTATGCTTTGATTATCCAGGAACCGAGAATCAGGAGAGTCTCCCACCCATGGCTTCCGAGTCCGGAACACCGCTGCCACCGAACCCTTCGCCACTGGGGCCCAGCGTCCACCTCAATCTTCCGGACGGCCGTATCCTGTCCTATGCCGATTATGGCGACCCCCAGGGCATGCCCATCATTTTCGCCCACGGCATGCCCGGCTCGCGCATGGAAGGCCGCTTTTTCCACGACGCCGCCCTGGCTGCCGGTTTTCGCCTGATCTGCATGGACCGGCCCGGCATTGGCCAGTCCACCTTCCAGCCCCAGCGCGTATTGATGGACTATCCGGATGATGTGGAGACCCTCGCCGATGCCCTGGGGCTGGACGATTTCGTGCACATGGGCTGGTCCAGCGGTGGCTCCCGCACCCTGGCCTGCGCCTTCCGGCTGCCCCAGCGGGTCCGGCTGGCGGTGGTGCTTTCGGGCTACACCCATTTCGAGGAGCTGCCCGATGCCAAGCAGCTGCTGATGAAAACCCGCTGGCCCGGTCCGGTACTGGCGGAATTCAGCCCGCGCCTGTTCCGCTGGGTGGTGACCGTGGTGGCGGCGCTCTCGCGGCTGCGACCGCGGGTCTATCTGCGACAGGCAGACCATCTGGTGAGTGAGCACGACCGGGCGCTGCTGGCCCATCCCCGCCTGCGCACCCTGTTCCGTATGGATCAGGTGGCCTGTGTGAACAGCCCCGGACGGGCCATTGCCAAGGATCTGGAAACGGAGATGACCAACTGGGGGTTCAATCTGGCGGATGTGCAGGTACCCACCCTGATCTACCAGGGTCAGCAGGATCCTTTCGTGCCGGTTCAGTTCGCCCGCCACATGGCCGAGCACCTGCCTCATGCCGAACTGGAGTTACTGCCCGAGGCAGGACACCTGTATCCGCTGGATGAGGACTTTCAACAAACGCTGTTCCAGAACCTTCGAGCCAAACTGCAGCAGAGCGCCTCGAAGGCAGGCGCAATTCAGTCGTCAGCCGACCCGCAACCGTAAAGAAACTGGCGTACGGCACCGGCCAGGTGACTGCGCCGCTCCGTCTGGCTCACCGGAACCTGCAACAATCCCCGCCAGAATAGGTCCCCCCGCAACAGCGCCACGAAATACCGGGCGGCAGCGGCGCTGTCACCGGACGGCAGCTCACCCGAGGCCATGCGCCGGGCAAACAGGTCCGCCACCGCCTGCTGTGCCACCGCGGGGCCGGACTCATGGAAAGCCCGCCCGAGGTCAGGGTCGAGCTGCGACTCCGCCAATACCGCCCTGACGACCGCAAGGTTGCGCTCCTGCAACAGAAAGTCCAGGTAGTAATGCCCCAGCGTCTGCAACGCGTCTTCGAGCGGCAGCGACGCCAGCGCCAGCTCGTCCAGCTCCAGCACAAAGGCTTCGCTGGCCTGTCGGACCACCGCTCGGAACAGAGTGGATTTGCTGTCGAAATGATTATAGAGGGTCGCCTTGGATACACCGGCCTCGCGGGCGATCCGGTCCATCGACGCGCGGGCGTAGCCCTGCTGGCAGAAGACGTCAGCCGCGGCATGGAAAATCTGTTCAGTGCGACGAGGGTCCAAAGACATTTGTCGAAGGTCTTCCGTTGTGGTTAGAATGCAAAAACTGAACTGTACGGTTCAGTTTTATAATAAGCGACTTTCCCATCGGTTGTCATTATGGAAGCGGCTCTATGTCTACCCGACTGAAACGCCTGTTCGCCCTCTTCGCGGCGGTCGCCATCGGCGCCGTGCTGGTCTGGTGGTGGCACCTGGGTAAGGAATCCACCAACGATGCCTTTGTCGAACAGGATGTGGTCTACCTCAAACCGCGGGTCAGCGGCCAGTTGGTGGCGGTGAACGTCAGCGACAATCAGGCCGTCAAGAAGGGCCAGGTGCTGGCCCGTATCGATCCGCGCCCGTTTGAGCTGGCGGTGGAGTCGGCACAGGCCCAGGTCGCCAGCGCCGAGGCCCAGGTGCAGAGAGCGCAGGCCGATCTGGCCGCATTCGTGGCGGACTTGCAGGCCCGCGAGTCGGACGCCGCTGCCAACGTCGAAGTGGCCCAGGCCCAGGTCAAGCGCCAGCAGCGCAGCCTGGATACTGTCGATGCCAAGATCGAGCAGGCCCACCGGGATGTCGAGCGCTATCAGACCCTGGCCGCCCGCAAGCAGGTCTCGCAACAATTGCTGGACGACGCCCGCACGCAACTGCGCACCCTCGAGGCTGAGCGCCAGACCACCCAGGCGGCCATCATCGTGGCCCAGCGGCAGGTGACCGCGGCGCGAACCAAAAAGGCCACCGTGGCCGCAGAACACAAGCGCAAGGCGGTTATGGAAGCGGCCGTCAGCGAGGCCAGGGCCGCCCTGCGCCAGGCCCAGTCGGCCGTGCATCAGGCCCAATTGAATCTGGACTGGACCACCATTCGGGCGCCGGTGGACGGGCGGATCGGCGAGGTACAGGCCAAGACCGGCGCCATGGTGGGCCCGGAGAACACACTGGAAATCCTGGTATCGGGCGAACCCTGGGTGAAAGCCAATTTCAAGGAAACCCAGCTGGGCCAGATACAGCCGGGTGATCGGGTGGAGATCGCGGTAGACGCCTATCCGGATCTGCCCCTCAAGGGCCACGTCGCCTCGATTCAGCCGGGCACCGGCGCCCGTTTCGGTCTGCTGCCCCCGGAAAATGCCACCGGCAACTTCGTCAAGGTGGTGCAGCGGGTTCCGGTCCGTATCGACCTGGAATCCGTGCCGGACGGTGTGGCATTGTCGCCGGGCCTGTCCGTGGTCCCCACCGTCTACCTCGACAGCACCACCCAGGCCCAATAGGAACTTAGCCATGGCCGGGAGCGCGTCTGCAATTGGGGCTGGTGGTGACAAGCGGGCCATCAACCCCTGGCTGATTGCGCCCATGGTGGCTCTGGCGGCGTTCATGGAGGTGCTGGACATCTCCATCGCCAACGTCTCCCTGCAGCACATCGCCGGCAGTCTGGCCGCCAGCCCCGACGAGGCCACCTGGGTCCTCACCTCCTATCTGGTGACCAATGCCATCGCCCTGCCGATTGCCGGCTGGCTGTCAGACTACTTCGGGCGGACCCGCTTCTTCATTGCCTGCGTGGCGGGCTTCAGTCTGGCTTCGCTGGCCTGCGGCCTGGCGCCAAGTTTGACTGCCCTGATCATCTTCAGGGCCATCCAGGGACTGGCCGGCGGCGCGCTGCAGCCGGTCTCCCAGGCCATTCTTGCGGATGCCTTCCCGCCCCATAAACGCGCCATGGCCTTCGCCATGTACGGTATCGCCGTGGTGGCAGCACCCGCCATCGGCCCCACCCTGGGGGGCTGGATCACCGACCAGTTCAGCTGGCACTGGATCTTTCTGATCAATCTGCCGGTGGGCCTGCTGCTGATCTTCCTGATCCGCACCTTCGTGCCGGACGAGCCGGCCAACCACGATGGCAGTCCGGTGGACTATCTGGGCTTTGCCCTAATCGCCATCGGCCTGGGCAGCCTGCAGTGGGTTCTCGACCGCGGCCAGACGGAAGACTGGTGGGATTCCACCGAGATTCGCCTGCTCACCGTGGTGATGGCGGTGTCACTGCTAACCTACATCGTGCGCACCTTCGACCAGAAGAATCCCATCGTCGACCTGCGACTGTACCGCTACAAGAACTATGCGCTGTCCAATGCGCTGATGTTTGTACTGGGTTTTGTCCTGTTTGGTTCGACCGCCATGCTGCCGCTCTACATGCAGACGCTGCTGGGCTACACGGCGCTGGACGCCGGGCTGGTCCTCTCTCTCGGGGGCTTCGCGGTGATGGCAATGATGCCGGTGGCGGGGAAGCTGGCGAGCAAGATCGACCTGCGTGTACTGATCACCTTTGGCCTGATCTGCTCCGGCAGCGCGCTCTGGCACATGGGGTCCTTCAACCTGCAGGTGGATCAGTTCACCCTGGCCACGGTACGGGCCTGGCAGGCGGCGGGGATCGCCTTTCTGTTCGTTCCCATCACCGGCATTGCCTACATCGGCCTGCCGGCCAGCGCCAACAACCAGGCCTCGTCCATGCTCGCTTTTATGCGCAATCTGGGCGGCGGCGTCGGCATTTCTCTGCTGGTGACCTTGCTGTCCCGCCTCAGCGCCCACCACCGTGTTCCGCTGGTGGCCCACACCAGCCCCGGCGACCCGGAATGGACCGCTCACCTGCAGAACCTGCAGCACGCAGTCGGCAGCCACGAGCGGGCGCTGGCCATCGCCAGCGAACAGGTGCACCAACAGGCGCAGGTCCTGTCCTATCTCGACGGATTCCACCTGATGGCGCTGCTGTTTTTCCTGATGATCCCGGTGGTCTGGCTGCTCAAGCCCGGCCAGGGGGCGGCACCGGCTGGAGCGCACTGATAGTCAGGGTGCCAGGCACCTAAACACCCGTTTTGGCAGGCCGCTTCAGGGTGGCACCCTAAGGCTGGGTCTAAGCCGTCTTGAACTGCTCCACCAAGCTCTCCAGTTTGCCGGCTGCTTCCGCCAGCGCTTCGGTATCCTGGGCGGTCTGCTGCAGCTCAACCAGGGCCTCGTCCGCCAGCTGGCTGATCTGACCCAGGCTGCGGCTGATCTCCACGGAGGTATTGGTTTGCTGTTCCGCGGCTGACGCCACGTGCTGGGTGCGGTCGGTAATGGTGCCCACCGCGCCGATGATGGACTGCAGGGAGCCGTCGGCGCTGCCCAACTGCTCCTCCATGTCCTGGGTCTGACCACGGCTGGCTTCCATGGTCTTGACTGCCCGATGGGTGGCTTCCTGGAAGCGGGTGATCATCTCGTCGATTTCGTCAGTGGAGTTGCGGGTACGGCTGGCCAGGGTGCGAACCTCGTCGGCCACCACCGCAAACCCGCGGCCCTGTTCCCCGGCCCGGGCCGCCTCGATGGCGGCATTGAGGGCCAGCAGGTTGGTCTGCTCGGCCACCCCCCGGATGACTTCCAGGACCGAACCGATTTCCTGGGAATCCTTCTCCAGTTCGCCAATGGCCCCGCTGGCCTCACCCACCTCCGTGGCCAGCCGGTTCATCAGCTGGGCCGTGCGTGACATCACTTCGCCACCATTGCCCGCCTCGCTGTTGGCCTCCTGCGCCGCCTGGGCGGCCTCACCGATTTCCCGCGCCACCTCTTCGATGGAAACGGTCATCTGCTCCACAGCCGAGGCGACAGTGTCCATCTCCTGTTTCTGGCGACCGGACACCTCATCCGCCCGGCGTATGGCCTCGTTGACCCGCTGGGCGGTATCCCGATTCTGTTCGGAAAGCGAGCGCAGCTCGGTGATCAGGGCCGACAGTTTGCCGACGAAACCGTTGAAGCCGTGGGCCAGGCGGGTCACTTCGTCATTGCCTTCGGTGCTCAGGCGACGGGTCAGATCGCCCTCGCCGGAGGCAATATCCTCCATGGCATCCGCAGTCTGGCGCAGCGGTCGGATGATGCTGACGGCCACAAGGGTGCCCAGCACCAGGAGAACAACCAGGGCGACGCCCATCAGCACCAGCGACGTCCCCATTTCCTCCCAGAATTCCGCTTCGATATCACCCAGGTAGACGCCCGAACCGATGATCCAGCCCCAGGGCTGGAAGCCTTTCACATAGGAGATCTTGGGAACCGGCTCCTCGCTGCCGGGCTTGGGCCACTGGTAGTCAACAAACCCCTCCCCCTTGGCATCGACCACCTTGTTCATTTCCCGGAACAGATACTTGCCGTTGGGATCCTTGACCCCCGACACATCCTGGTTGTTGAGGGCCGGCTTCATTGGATGCATCACCACTTTCAGATCCTCGTCGTGGATCCAGAAGTAGTCGTTGTCCCCGTAGCGGAGGGTCTCGATCACCGCTTTGGCCTGGTTCTGGGCCTCCTCGGTATCGAGTTCGCCCTGCTGCTCCAGGGCATGATAATGCTCCAGCACCCCATAGGCAGCTTCGACAATATGCTGGGTTTTCAGCGCCCGGGAGGACTGCAGGGTCTCGTGAAGACCGGCGCCCTCATTGGCGATGACAGCGGCAAAGGCAAGTACCGTCAGACCGAGGAGGGCGAACAGCCGCTGACGAATACTGAAACGTCGCAAAAAAGCGCCCATGGGCATACTCCACTACAATTGATTGCACTCCCTATCAATATGGCCGAGAAACGCAATTCCGCAATATTCAAACCTGATATACATCAGGTTTTACAAAAAATTTGCACGATTTTTGTGCAGAGCCGGGGCTTGTGGCTGGCGAACGGCTGAACGTATGCTGGCAAAGTCCGCCACAACACAGGGAGTCTTTACCATGGAACGTCTGATCACGCTGTTCTGCGCACTGCTTCTGCTGCCCCTATCCGCCCTGGCAACCCCGGCCCCCGACAACGCGTCGGTCTACTTCATCACGCCCCTCGATGGCCAGACCGTCAGTTCGCCGGTGACCGTGCGTTTCGGAACCGAGGGTATTGGCGTGGCACCGGCCGGTGTAGAGAAAGCGAATACCGGCCATCATCACCTGCTGATCGACGTGGACGAGTTACCGCCGATGGATCAGCCAATCCCGTCCAACGAGCATTTCCGCCATTTCGGCGGCGGCCAGACCCAGGCTGACATCGAGCTGGCCCCGGGCAAACACACCCTGCAGCTACTCATGGGTGACGCCAATCACGTGCCCCATAACCCGCCGGTGATGTCGAACAGGATCACCATCGAAGTGGTGAAGTAACCGGCCTCCGGCTCAGTGGCTGGTGCCCTCCTCGTAATGGGTCTTGTTCCAAACGTTGTACTTGCCGGAGGGCTTCTTCATGGGCAGCCGCTTGATCTCCTCCAGGGTGTGGGCGTCGTAGACGATCACCGCGCCCTCGTCCTCCCAGATGCTGAGCACGGCCTTGTCGCCGTTGCGGTCGAACTCCACGTGCGCCGCGGTCTTGCCCGGGATCGGCTTGAGTGTCTTGACGATTTCCAGGCTGCGCTTGTCGATGATGTGCACCTCGTCCTTGCCGGGGCCGAAGAACACGTCCACCCAGGCGTAGGGGGAGTTCTCGTGGCTACGCATGAAGAAGCCGGGGCCGTCGGTCTTGAGGGTTTTGACGACGCGCCAGTCGGTCATGTCGATGATCGAGACCTTGCCTGTCTTCAGGTGCGGCGTGGCCATGACCCGGTGGCCTTTGTACATCCAGGTGATGCCTGAACCCAGGTGGGGCATGCCGCTCAGGGGCAGTTCGGCCACTTTCTCGCCGCTGTCCAGATCCAGCACCAGGCCGTTCTGGCCATCGCGGCCGGCACCGATCAGGTGGCGGTAATCGGGGTCGAAGAAGAAATCATCCATGTAGTCGTCCGTGGCCAGCCGGCGGACCTGACTGCCCTCCTGTGACGGGGTGATCTCCCACACTTCCTTGAGATCCTTCAGCGCCGCCACGAAGCTGCCCCGGGGCGGCGCGGCATAGACCGCACTCACCCGGGAGCTTTGGCCCTGTTCATTTTCAACCGGGAAGGTTTCCAGCAGCTCCAGGTTGTCGGTGTTGAACAGCACCAGGGTATGGGGCAGGTAATTGGCGGCCATGAGGTAGCGGCCGTCGGCGGACACGGCAATGTTGCGCATGTTGATGCCGGCCCGCACCTCCGCCACCACGGCGAGGTTGTAGATGTCGTACTTGGTGATCCAGCCATCGCGGGAGCCGAAGAACACGTAGCGCCCGTCCGGGGTGAACTTGGGGCCGCCATGGAGGGCAAAGCGGCTGGGAAAACGGGTGATGCGCTCCATTTTGTCGCCGTCCAGCAGGCTGACGTGATGGTCGCCCTTCTCCACCACCAGGAACAGGTTCATGGGATCCGCGTCGAACTTCGGCTGGTCCGGCAGGCTGCCAAACGGATGCGGGACCTGATGGCTGTCGCGGATCGCCTCGGAGGACCATTGCGGTGCCACGTCCGGGGCCTGGTAAATGAATTTGGCCAGGGCGGCGATGGTCGCCGCGTCGAGGGTCTCCCCGAAGGCCGGCATCTGGGTGGCGGCGCGGCCGTGGGTGATCACCTCGCGGGCCGCCGCCGGACGCAGACGCGACAGATTCTCCGGCAGCAGGGCCGGGCCGGTGCCCCCCAGACGATCGGCACCATGGCAGCTGGCGCAGTGAGTCTGGAAAGCTTGTTTGGCCGCCGGTTGCGGGGTCGCCAGGGCCGGGCCCGCGGCCAGCAGGAGAAAGCCGGCGATAAAACGCAGTTTGAGCATGTTCGAATCCGTTTAGCGTGAGGAATAGGTGGCAGCAGAGTCGAGCCCATCGCCGACTGCCTGGGTCAGGGACAATTGAGGCGGCTGGCCAAGCTTGTCGGCCAGGGTCACGACGTCACCGACCACGATCAGTGTGGGCGGACGGAAGCCATGACGGTCGATGGCCTCGACCAGGCCGGTCAACGTTGTGGTCACGGTGCGCTGATCGGCGGTGGTGCCCCGCTCAACCAGGGCGGCCGGGCAGTCCGGCGAAACGCCATGGGCGATCAGTTCATGGGCGATGGTGCCGGCGTTCTGCAGGCCCATGTAGAACACCCGGGTCTGGCCTGGAGCCGCCAGGGTTTGCCAGTCCAGCGCCAGGGCCTGGTCGCCCTTGCGGTGACCGGTGACGAAGGTGACGCTCTGGGCGTAATCCCGGTGGGTGAGCGGGATGCCGCAGTAGGAGGAGCACCCCGAGGCCGCGGTAATGCCCGGGACGATCTGGAAGGTGACGCCCCGGTCCACCAGGTATTCCGCCTCTTCCCCACCGCGTCCGAAGATGTAGGGGTCGCCGCCCTTGATCCGCACCACCCGCTGCCCGGCCCGTGACAGGTTGACCAGCAGTTCGTTGGTCTCCTCCTGGGGCACCGAGTGGCAACCACTGGCCTTGCCGACATTGACCCGCTCGGCCCGTGGGTTGGCCAGGGCCATGATTTCGGCGGAGACCAGGCGGTCGTAAACCACCACGTCCGCCTGTTGCAGCAGCATCAGCGCACGCAGGGTGAGCAGACCGGGATCACCGGGGCCGGCGCCGACAATAGCCACTTCACCGGGACGCAGGGGCTGCTCGGCGAGCTGGAATTCAAACAGTCTTTTTTGCGGTGCCATGGGTTTCTCCAGCTCGGGATTCAAAGATTACTGACCGGGATTTCGATGGCCGGCGCCTGCACCCGCCGCGGGGCATCATCCGCCACACCGATCTCGGCGTTGGTGAGGTAGCAGCCGGGATCCTCCTCCCAGAAGTCGCGGGAGACGTTGTAGGCCCGCACCCGGGTGTTGCCGTTGCAGATCGCCAGATAGCGGCAGTCGGCGCAGCGGCCCTTGACCGGACGCGGGTGCTGGCGAAAACCGACCATCAGCGGGTCCTGGGTGTCGCGCCAGATCTGGGAGAACGGGGTCTGGCGCACGTTGCCCAGGTCGTGGTCCCACCAGAAGGTGTCCGGGTGCACCGTGCCCAGGTTGTCGATGTTGGCGATGTTGACGCCCGAGGCGTTGCCGCCCCAGTTCAGCAGCCGCTGGCGCAGGGCCGGCACCTGGTCCGGGTAGTGCTCCTCGGCCCACTGCAGCAGGAAGGGCCCGTCGGCGTCGTTGTTGCCGGTGACGTATTCGCGCTCGATCCCGCGCTGGAGCTCGTCGTGGCAATGGTTGAACAGCAGGGTCATGGCCTCGCGGGTCATGTCGTACCAGGCATCGCGCTTCTTGTTGCGTCCGCCCCGGCCGGAGTAGTTCAGGTGCGAGAGATAGAACTTGTCGATGTCGTGCTCGTCGAGCAGCTCGAGCATGCGCGGCAGTTCGTCGAAGTTGTTCTGGGTCAGGGTGAAACGCAGCCCCACCTTGATCCCGGCCTGCTTGCACAGGTGCACCGCGTGCATGGATTCGGCAAAGGCACCCTGCTTCTGGCGGAAGTCGTCGTGGGTGGCTTCCAGGCCATCGATGCTGATGCCGACGTAGTCGTAACCCACCGCGGCGATCCGGTCGATGTTGTCCTCGTTGATCAAGGTGCCGTTGGTGGAAAGGCCTACATAAAAGCCCATGCCCTTGGCGCGGTGGGAGATCTCGAAGATGTCCGGGCGCATCAGCGGCTCGCCGCCGGAGAGGATCAGCACCGGCACCCCGAAGGCCTTGAGATCATCCATGACCGTGAACACCTCGTCGGTGGACAACTCACCCTTGAAGTCGATATCGGCGGAAATGGAATAGCAGTGCTTGCAGGTCAGGTTGCAGCGCCGGATCAGGTTCCAGATCACCACGGGGCCCGGGGGCTTGGCCGGAGGTGGCACCGGGGTGGGGTGCATGAGGCTTTTTATGTAGCGTGTGATTCGAAACATGGTGCTATCTCTCTCATTGTTGCCCCTCTCCCCACCGTGGGAGAGGGGTTGGGGAGAGGGGGCGCCGAGGCATCTGCCTCGGCGGAAATGACATACATCACCTCGGGGCGCCTTGCGGCGCCTCCCCCTCTCCCTGGCCCGCTCCCACGATGGGGAGAGGGGATATTTATGCGTCTGACTGTGGGAGTACCCGATCCAGGCGGCCCCGCTTTGCTACCGACCTACGCTTTTTGCTCCCGCAACCGCAGGCCGGTCTTCTTCAAAATGGCGGAACTGTACAGAATCGTATGTGCCCGGCACGCCCCGCCCAGTAGCTGCTCGATCTCGTGTGCCTGTTCCTCCACCGCCTCGCGGCTGCGCCCGTGCACCATGGCAAACAGGTTGTAGGGCCAGTCCGGCAGATGCCGGGGGCGGCGGTAGCAGTGGCTGACGAAGGGCAGGTTGCCCACCGCCTGGCCCAGTTCGCGAACCCGCACGTCGGCCACGTCCCACACGGTCATGCCGTTGAAGCGGTAGCCCAGGCGGTAGTGGTTGGGCACCGCCGCGATGCGGCGCAGCACGCCCCGGTCCTTCAGGCGCTGGAAGCGGCAGAGCACGTCATCGGCCGACACCCCCAGCTGTTCTCCCAGTGCCGCCCAGGGATCGGCCACCAGCGGCAGGCCTTCCTGGGTGGCCAGGATCAGGGCCCGGTCCAGTTCGCTCAGGGGCTCAGACGGCGAAGCGCAGGTGGACATGGAACTCCTCCTCCTTGGGCATGTTGTAGACCGGGTAACCGGTCCGGGCCTGGATGCGCTCGATCACGTTCTGCACGGCCTCCGGTGTCTCCGTGGCCAGCACGAACCACATGTTGAGTGGGTGCTCGCGCCGGTAGTTGTGGGCCACCTCCGGAAAACCGTTGACCTGCCCGGCCACGCGATCGAAATCCTCCGGCGCCACACTCATGGCTGCCAGGGTCAGGCCTCCGCCCATTTCCCCGGCATGGAACAGCGGCCCGAAACGGGTCAGCAGGCCGGTGGCCAGGAAGGTTTCCAGATGGCCCAGCAGTTCCGCCTCGCCAATGCCCAGCTCCCGGGCCACCTCGGCGTAGGGGTGGCGGGTCAGGGGGAGGCCGTCCTGCAGGCGGTTGAGGATCGCCCGCTGAGTGGCGGTCAGCTCCGGCACCGCGTTGCTGGGCTCGGGCTTATCGATCACTGTCGACATAGCGTCCTCCGCACTGCCGGTAGGCCTTGTGGCTGAACAGCACCGCGTGGGCGGTGCGCTCCAGGTGGTGGCGTTCGATCAGCGTCTGCAGCTGGCGGCGCACCTGCTCGCGGTCGGTGCCGTGAATCATGCAGAACAGGTTGTAGCGCCAGTCCGGAAGCCGCCGCGGGCGCTGGTAGCACAGGGTGACGCAGGCCTCGCGGGCCAGGCGCCGGCCGAGCTCGGCCACCTGGTCGTCGGCCACGTCCCAGACCACCATGGCGTTGGCCCGGTAGCCTAGGCTGCGGTGGCGCACCACCAGCCCCAGACGTTTGATCAGCCCTTCCTGCTGCCAACGGCGCACCGCCATCATCACCTGCTGCTCGGTGAGACCGCAGGCCCGGCCCAGGGCGGCATAGGGCCGCGGGCTCAGGGGCAGACCCTCTTCCAGCCGCTGCCGCAGCTTGCGGTAGCGCGGGCCCTCGTCGGTATCGGGAACCCGGGGGACCAGGCTCGCCTGTGCCGGCATGCCCGTCATGACACCGCCTCCCAATCAATGTCGAAGGCCAGATCGATGTGATAGCCCTCGACCATCGGCAGCCGCAGGATGGGCTGGCGCAGTGTGTGTTCCAGATCGTCCAGGCGCGCCTCGAGAATGTCCTCGTCCGGGGCGGTCATGACGAACCAGAGGTTGTATTCGTGCTCACGGGCATAGTTGTGGTTCACGCCCGGAGTCTGATTGATGACCGCAGCCACCAGGTCCCGCTGATCCTCGGGAACCGAGACAGCCGCAAGCAGGCTGGCGCCTGCCCGGCTGTGCTCGAAAACCGGTCCGACCCGGCTGATGACCTGACGCGCCCGCAACCCGTCCAGACGGCGGATCACCTCCGCCTCGGACACGCCCAGCTGTTCGGCCATGTCCTGAAACGGGCGCGGACTCACGGGCAGACCGCGCTGGTAGCCATCAATCAGCTTGCGATCGATATCATCCAGTTGCATCAGATCATCTCCTTGCCGGGTCGTCACCGGCTAATACACGTCGTGCTGGGTGTTGTAGACGTTGAACTTACCGGTCGGTGTGACCAGCCGATCGTCCTTGATCACTTTCTTCAGCTTGCGGGTCTTGTCGTCCACAACCACGATGGCGGAGGTTTCCTCCTTGCCGTTCCAGACCGAGAACCACACCTCGTCACCAGCCTTGTTGAACTCCGGCTGCACCACGCGCATGGGGCCCTTGCCGATGTCGGCCCATTTGGCGATCGGCAGGACTTCGTAGCCGGCGTCAAAGTCGTTGATGTCGAACACGGCCACGCTCTGGCTGACCTCTTCAGACGGGTTCAGCGCGGTATCCACGTAGAGGTTGTGGGACTTGGGATGGGTCTTGATGAACAGCGAGCCACCGCCCTGACCTTCCAGGGTGCGCACCACTTTCCAGGCCTGATCCGGATGGTCTTCCGGATCGGTGCCGATCAGGGAGATCGAGTTGCCGCCCAGGTGGCTGGTGGCCCAGACCGGTCCGAACTCGGGGTCGACGAAGTTGGCGCCACGGCCCGGGTGGGGGATCTGACCGACGTCGACCAGCGCCTCCAGGTTGCGGTCCCTGGAGTCCACGACGGCGATCTTGTTGGACTTGTTGGCTGCGGTCAGGAAGTAGCGCATGGTGCTGTCCCAGCCGCCGTCATGCAGGAAGCGGGCAGCGTCGATGGTGGTGATGCTGAGCGCGTCCAGGTTCTCGTAGTTCACCAGCATGACCTTGCCGGTTTCCTTGACGTTGACGATGAATTCCGGGTTCTCGTGGGACGCCACGATGGCAGCGACCCGCGGTTCCGGGTGGTATTCCTGGTTATCAACGGTCATGCCCCGGGTGGAAACAATCTTGAGCGGCTCCAGGGTCTGGCCGTCCATGATCACGAACTGCGGTGGCCAGTAGGTGCCGGCAATGGCGTACTTGTCCTCGTAGCCCTTGTACTTGGACGTTTCCACAGAGCGGGCTTCCAGGCCGGTCTTGAGGGTGGCCACGGTTTTCGGCTCTTCCATCCACAGGTCGATCATGTTGATCAGCGCATCCCGTCCGATCACGAACAGGTAGCGGCCGGAGGCGGACAGCCGGGAGATGTGGACCGCGTAGCCGGTATCAATGACCTTGACGATCTCCTTGGTACCGCCGTCGATCAGGGCGATCTGGCCGGCATCACGCAGGGTGACGCTGAACAGGTTGTCCAGGTTGAGGTCATTCATCTGCTTGCTGGGCCGGTCCTCCGGTGCCACCAGTACCTTCCAGGAATCCTTCATATCCTGCAGGCTGAATTCGGGCGGCTCGGGCGGCTCGTGCATGATGTACTTGGCCATCAGCGTCACTTCGTCTTCGGTGAGCTCGCCCGAGGTGCCCCAGTTCGGCATGCCCGCCGGGGAACCGTAGGTGATGAAGGCCTTGAGGTAGTCGAGCCCTTTCTCCTGGGTGATGTCGGGGGTCAGCGGCTTACCGGTGGCACCCTTGCGCAGTACGCCGTGACAGCCGGCGCAGCGCTGGAAGAAGATCTGCTTGGCCTTTTCGAACTCGGCTTCGGTGAGATCCGGAGCGCCCGGACTGCGGACGACCTTGGCCGAAGCCGGGTCCACGGAACTGGGCGTGCCTTCATAGGCCATGTCCGACGGATCGGGGTTTTTGGGAGCCGCCAGAACGCTGGACGCGCCCACCATGGAGGCGATGGCGACGGCAAGCGTCAGTGGTCGGAGCAATTGATTGGGGGTCTTCATGGATGGTCTCCTTGTGCATTATTCCCCCAAAGCTTTGGGCTTATAAGCGACAGAGACATTGACATAGCTCAATATCTGACCCGATGTTCAGCTTTATACCTCTTTTGGGAGATAGGCGCCCTAACCCGCAATTGCTGAAGATGATTGACGAGAATCAAGGAGGCCGCAGCCCCTTCCCGGGATGCTGGAACCTGGGTCCGGTAATGCCTGGCGCCCCGTTACACAGACCATGAGACCATCGTTTATGAAGTGGAAAACCAGCGGGTGCCTGGCCCTGCTACTGAGCCTGTCCTGGGCCTTTACGGTACAGGCGGACGACGTCGCTCCAGCCGAGCTGCGTAACCTGGTTCGCCAGGATTGCGGCTCCTGTCACGGCATGACCCTCAAGGGCGGGCTGGGCCCGTCGCTGCGTCCCGAGCGCATGCAGCGTTACACGGTGGCAGCGATTGGCGCCATCATTCGGCAAGGGGTGCCGGATACCGCCATGCCGCCCTGGGGTCCGCTGCTGAACGACGACGAGATCCGCTGGATCAGTGAACAACTCCACTCCGGCGCCATCCTTGAGCCGGCTGCGGCCGCAGAATAGACAGAACAGAGAGCCGACCCATGTTGCATCGAACCACCCTCCTCCTGCTGGCCCTGCTCGGCCTGGTTTTTCTCACCGGCTGCCAGAGCCTGCAGCAACCGGCACCGACCCTGCGCGGTACCGGCGACCTGGGGCTGATCATCGAGCGGGCCACCGGCTCCGTGCTGATTGTGGACAACACCGAGCATCGCATCCTGCAGCGCGTGGAGGGCCTGGGCGACCTCTCCCACGCCTCCGTGGTGTTCTCCCGGGACGAACGCTATGGGTACGTGTTCGGGCGCGATGGCGGGCTGACCAAGATTGACCTGCTCACCGGCACCATCGCCGAACGGATCATCCAGTCCGGCAACAGCATCGGCGGCGCCATCTCCCAAGACGGGCGCTACGTGGCGGTGTCCAACTACGAACCCGGCGGCGTGAAGGTGTTCGACAGCCGCGACCTGACCCTGGTGGCGGACATTCCGGCCACCTATACCGACGCCGACGGCCAGACCGCCCGCTCCAAGACCGTGGGTCTGGTGGATGCCCCGGGCAACCGCTTCATCTACAGCCTGTTCGACGCCGGCGAAATCCGGATGCTGGACATGAGCGGCCAGAAGCCGGAAGAAACCCGTTATACGGACATCGGCCGCAAACCCTACGACGCCCTGATGAGCCCGGACGGGCGGGAATACATCGCCGGCCTCTTCGGCGAGGACGGCATGGCGCGCCTGGACCTGTGGCACCCGGAAAAGGGCGTGCACCGCATCCTGCCGGACTACGGCCGTGGCGAGAAACGCCTGCCGGTGTACAAGATGCCCCACCTGGAAGGCTGGGCCATGGCCGGCGACCGGGCGTTCGTGCCGGCGGTGGGCCACCATCAGGTACTGGTGATCGACACCGAGAGCTGGTCACTGAACGACCGCATTCCGGTACAGGGCCAGCCGGTCTTCGTGATGGCCAGTCCCGCCAACCGCCAGGTGTGGGTCAACTTCGCCCATCCGCGCAACAACGTGATCCAGGTGATCGACATGGAAACCCATGAGGTCCTGCGCACCCTGGAACCCGGCGACACCGTCCTGCACATGGAATTCACCGCCCGCGGCCACGAGGTGTGGGTCTCCTGCCGGGACAGCGATCAGGTGGTGGTCTACAACACCCGCACCCTGGAACCGGTGGCCAAGCTGCCTGCCAAAAGCCCCAGCGGAATCTTCTTCACCCACCGTGCCCACAACCTGGGTCTGTAAGGGATCGGTATGAGGCGCCGCTGTTTCGGAACCCTGGCTTGGCTGGCAGCACTGACCGTCCTTCCGGCGCTGGCGCTGGGGCAGTCCGTCGGATTGGCCATCGAAGGCGGCCCCTCGCTTGCGCCCGCCACCCGCAAGGCCCTAATCGGTGCCCTGGCGGAAGAGCATTGTGAGGCCCGGCTGGTTACCCCATCCGAAGCCCCCGAGCTGACCTTTCGCAATGTCAGCTGGCACGAGGCCCAACCGCTGTTGGTGGCCCTCAACCGGGACGATGAGCTGCCGACGCCGGTGTGGGTTACCCGCCGTCCTCTGGGTCTGGATCGGTTGACCCAACTGGCTGATCGCGACCTGGCGGTGCTCCGCAAAGACGATCCCGTGGGCTCGCACGCCCCTTTGCAACGCCTGCGGGCCGCGGGTGTAGCCTGGCGGGAGGATCAGCTGTTCCGGGCCGGCTCGTTTTCCGCCGCCCTGGGCCTGTTGCTGCACAACAACGTACAGGCCGCGGCATCCGAAGCCAGCCTGCTGAAACCGCTGGCCGGGCGCAATGCGCTGTCCGTGGTGGATGCGGGACCGGCGCTCCCGGTGGGCGCCTGGTTTGGAGCAGCGGACAACGCGAACGAGGCCGTCTCCGCCTGCCTCAAGGCCCTGACCCTGCTCGACCGGGAACTGCAGCCGCGCGCCTTCAAGGCCTTTCCCGAGTGGGTGCGGCGCTTCGTCCCGACCCATCAGGCCCCCTCATACACGCCCCTACAGGAATAACTGGATATGACGTTCTACCAACCCGTCGGTAACGAAGTGGCCCTTTTTCGCGCCGCCTGGGACAACAAGCTGCCGGTCCTCATCAAGGGCCCCACCGGCTGCGGCAAGACCCGCTTCGTGCGTTACATGGCCGAACAGCTCGGGCGCCCGGTCTATACCGTGGCCTGTCACGACGATCTCACCGCCGCGGACCTGGTGGGGCGCCACCTGATCGGGCCGGAAGGCACCTACTGGCAGGACGGCCCGCTGACCCGGGCGGTACGCGAGGGGGCCATCTGCTATCTGGACGAAGTGGTGGAGGCGCGCAAGGACACCACCGTGGTCCTGCATCCCCTGGCGGACGACCGCCGCGAGCTGCCGGTCGACCGCACCGGCGAGCTGTTGACCGCGGCACCGGGCTTCATGCTGGTGGTCTCCTACAACCCCGGCTACCAGAGCCTGCTCAAAGGCATGAAGCCCAGCACCCGCCAGCGCTTTGTCTCCCTGAGTTTCGACTATCCCGGGGAGGATCTCGAGGCCCGAATCGTGGCCACGGAATCCGGCTGCGACGAAGCCCTGGCCCGGAGATTGGTGACTCTGGCAGCGGCGCTGCGCAATCTGAAGGATCACGACCTCGAAGAAGCGGCATCAACGCGACTTCTGATCCATACTGCTTATCTCATACAAACGGATGTGTCGCCGATCGAAGCCTGTCGGGCCGGTATGATCGAACCGCTGTCGGACGATCAGGCCACGGTCGACGCCCTGATGGAGGTCGTCCATGCCGTCTTCGGTCGCCCGGAATAAAACCGGGCCCAGCCCGGTCACCCCGGTTATCTGGTACCTGATCAACCTACTGATGCTGCCGTTCATCGGTTTTGCAGTGGTGGCCTGGCTGTATTTCCGCTCCGGCGGGGCCAGTTCAGTCTATCGCGCCCATGCCCAGGCCACGCTCTACATGTCGCTGCTGGGGGCGATCTTCATCTTCACCGGGGAAGGCATCCTGCTGACGCTGTTCGGCAATACCGGGCACTTCTGGAGCTGGGGAATCGTCTGGGCCATCGTGCTGCACACGGCCTTTGTGCTCTGGGGACTGCTGGCCCTGGCGCGGGCGCTGAACCGCCAGCCGCCGGATTTTCCGCGTTGGGAGCACTAGGGAACACTTTGGAGAAGCCCGCTGTTCGGCTCTCGCGAACGTCCGTCCGAGAAAAACACGATAAGCCACACCTACCGTCATCCCCGCGCAGGCGGGGATCCAGGGAGGAATGCACCGGACCTTGGGCTGTTACCCGCTTTGGATACCCGCCTGCGCGGGTATGACGACGGGGAAAGCGCGCACTCCATGTTCAAGTCTGCTCTGTACCCACTCTCCTAAAACAGCTGTATCCCCGCCAAAACCCCCACCACCACCGGCGCCCACAACTGCACCGCCCAACGCCAGACCCGCGGCGCCTGGCGCAGCTCCATGAACCGGTCCACCAGCAGAAAGGCCTTGATCAACACCAGGGCCAGGACGAGCAGGAGCAGGCCCTGGGTGTTCCAGCCCAGCTGCCAGCCGAGAACGGGCAAGGCGGTGCAAACCAACAGGGTCAGGTAGGTTTTTAGCATGAAGCCTCCCGATCAGCTGAACACATACATCCCCTCTCCCCTCCGCGGGAGAGGGCCAGGGTGAGGGGGAGGCGCCGACAGGCGCCCAAGGATATTCATGGTGCTCAAAGCCAAGGCTGCCGCCTTGCCCCCTCTCCCCAACCCCTCTCCCACGAGGGGAGAGGGGCAACAAGTCGCAGTATTCATGGATCCCTACGCCACCACATACAACAACGGAAACAACACCAGCCACACCAGATCCACCATGTGCCAGTAACAGGCCCCCGACTCCATGCCATTCATGTTGTCGGCGCGGTATTCCCCGGAACCCACCTTCACCGCCAGCACCCCCAGCACCAGCTGTCCCAGCACCACGTGCATGAAGTGGAAGAAGGTGAGGAAGAAATAGAACATGAAGAACACATCGGTCCCCAGGTTGTAGCCCCGCCCGTACAGATCGCCCCACTCCCACAGCTTGGCCACGCTGTAGATGCCGGACACGGCGATGGCCAGCCACAGGCGTCCCGCGGTACCGGCCTGCCCGCTGCGCAGTCGCTCCACTGAGGTGGCCACCAGGTAGCTGGCGCTGATCAGGGCAAAGGTGCTGGCCAGGCCGGACCAGGGATGCAGCAGGGCACGGCCGGCATGGAACAGCTCGGGCTGCAGCGCGCGGGTGACGCCGAAGCCGATGAAAAGGATGGCGAACACCGCCAGCTCGGCGAAGATGAAAATCCACACGGCGATATCGCCGGGCAGGTAGCGGTCGCTCGTGGTTGTGGTCGCCATCAGTGGGTCAGGTTCATGTAGAGCCGCGGCAACTGCGCCGGCAGCTGGGCCGGGTCGCGGATCACCACGAAGTGATTGCTGCCGAAGATGTACGGCAGGTACTCGTCCGCCTCGTCGTCGATAGTCACGCAGAACGGCGTGATGCCCGCCTTGTGGGCCTCCTGCACCGCCATGCGGGTATCCTCCACGCCGTAGCGGCCCTCGTACAGGTCCAGGTCGTTGGGCTTGCCGTCGGTCAGCAGCAGCAGGATGCGCTGGTGCTCGGGGCGCGCCGCCAGCAGGCGGATGGCCTGGCGTATGGGGGCGCCCATGCGGGTGTAGTAACCCGGCTCCAGGGCCTGGATGCGGCCGCGGCTGGTGTCGCTGTAGGCCTCATCAAACCCCTTGATGTGGTGGAAACGCACGTGGTCGCGCCGCCGCGACGAGAAGGCGAACAGCGCGAACGGATCGCGGCTGGCCTGCAGTGCTTCGCTGAGCAGTTGCAGCCCGTCCCGGGCCACGTCGATCACCCGCTGGCTGTCGTTGATGTAGGTGTCCGTGGACAGGGACACGTCCGCGAGAATCAGGCAGGCCAGGTCGCGCTGGCTGCGCTCGACCCGGCGGAACAGCTTCTGGTCGAAGGCGCCGGCGCCCTGGCACTGCTGCACCGCCCGCTCCAGACAGGCGTCCAGATCCAGTTCCTCGCCATCGGTCTGGCGCCGCTGCCACTGGCGCAGCGGCTTGAGGGCGCTGAACTGGCGACGCAGGCGCCGGGCCGCCGGTTGCAGGTGCTCGGCCAGCGGTGACGGGACCGCCTCGCGACTGAGCATCGGCTGCAGGCAACAGTATTTTCCCCGGTAGCCCTGGCGGCGCCAGTCCCACTCGTCCAGGTGGATGCCGGGGCCGAGGCGCAGGTCGTCGTTTTCCTCCGCCGGCAGGTCGAGATCGAACTTGATGGCGGAGGACGCCTCGCTGCGGTCCTGGGAGACCGAGATCAGATCGAGATCGTCCGCCACCGCTTCGGCCTCCTCCTCGTCGGTATCGTCACCAGCGCGGTCCACCGGGATGAATTCGGTCCAGGAAAACAGGCTTTCCAGGCGGAACAGCATCAGGCCGCTGTCGCGGTCGAAGGCGTCCACCCGCTCGGCGCGCCGGCGCTGGTGCTTCTTCGACAGGCCGCCGGGACTGGAGGCGGTGTCTTCGTCGCCGATACTCTGACTGTCGCTGGTGCCCTGCCCCAACAGGGGGTAGAGCCACAGCAGGACCGGCCAGGGATCGCCCGGCGCCCGGGGCAGCTGTTCGATACTGCCGGGCTGTTCCAGGGCCTGGCGAATCGCCTTTTCGCGCCAGGCCTCGGCCTTGTCCAGGCTGTCCAGCGGTGGGCGCCACTGCAGGCAGTGCTGCACCAGACGCCGATACAGGGGTTCCAGGCCCGGCCAGCGCTGAAACAGGTTGCACACCAGGGTCTGGTTGCCCACCAGCCAGTCACTGTCGGTCACCGCGCCGCCGGCAGCCAGGGCCGCCAGCCACAGGTACAGGTCGCGGTTGAGGGCGCGACTGGGGAACAGGGCCAGACGGGCCGGCAGGCGCAGGTTCTCGTCGTCCCGCCAGGCCAGTTCAAACTTGCGGTGGGTGCCGGCCAGTTTCTGCAGGAACCGCCGTCGGGTCTTGAAGTGGCGCGGTTCGGCAGTCACCAGGTTGAGCGCCGGGTCACCGCCCAGGGCACGGAAGAGGATGCCCAGGGTGCGGGCCTCCGTCTTCAGCTCCACCGCCTGATCGGGAAACTCCCCCAGCGCCTGGCGGGTGATGTATTCATGCCATTTGTATCCGACCCATTCTTCCATCGTTACGGCCTTGCTATTCGTGGGTTGGGATGCGGGTGCGCTCCGCTGCGATCTCACGCACCGGGATCAACACGGTCTGCCGCCCGGGTTCACCGGGCTGCCAGTGCAGCAGGCTGCCGTCGGGGTTGTCCTTCTGCACCTCGCGACAGGCACTGACGCACTGCAGGCACTGGGTGCAGGTGAACTTGGCGCGCTTGTGACTGCGGGTGGGCAGGCGCATGGGGCAGGCCTTGTCGCAGGCCCGGTCGCAGTCCTGGCACAGGGCCGCCCGCTTTGTGTCAAACGTGACCACCCGGGCGCGACCGTTGATCATCCACGCCAGACTCTGGAAGACGCCGAACGCACAGCCGTACTTGCAGAACAGATGGCGGGCGAACAGGAAATCCAGGGTGAACAGCGTGGTGGCGATGCCCAGAAAGAGGCCCGGAAAGAACGCCAGTTCGCCGGCAACAAGGTCCCGATACAGCGGCAGCGGCGGCAGCAGGTACGACAGCAGCGCCAGCGACCAGGTAAAGCCCATGGCGGCGGCGACCAGTGTCAGCCCGCTCCAGTGCACCAGACGGCCGTGGCGTCCCTTGCGACGTGCCTCCCACAGGGTGGGAAACCCCAGCCAGCGCTGCATCAGGCCGTTGATGGTCTCCACCACGGAGAAGTGCGGACACAGCCAGCCGCAATAGATCCGCCCCCACTTCCAGGCCACCCACAGCACCAGGGGCACCAGCACGACAATCGGCAGTACGAACCACAGCAGCACCTGCAACGCCACCTCCGGGGACCCACTGCGGGCCACCCAGTCCAGCTCCAGATGGAACGACAGCGGCTGACCGAGGAGGATGAACCGGGTCTGGGTCAGGTCGTAGCGGAAGAGGTTGAGCACGGGCGCCAGCAGGAACAGCCCGAAGAAGGCACTGCGGGTCACCAACCGCTTGGTTTGCAGGGTATCGGCGCGGTCAGTCATAAACAGGTCGATCCGGAAAAACTGCCGGGGTTACCCCCGGCAGACTCGGGTTCAGGCTGCGGCACCCTCGGTGACCGGCGCCTTGGCCTCACCCTTGACGAAGAAGCTGGTGAAGTACACCACCAGACCGCCCAGGAAGAAGCAGCCGGCCACCAGGCGCATCCAGTAGAACAGCGCGATCTTGTCCTGGGTGACCATGAACGACAGCGCGTCGCCACTTTCCGGCATGCGCTGCAGCCACACCTGCAGGATACCGGCGCCGGTCAGGAACAGGGTGATGAACACCATGGACACGGTCATCAGCCAGAAGCCCCACATCTCCAGCACCTGCGCCGTCTCGCTGTTGCCGTGCGGCCGGCCGCGCATCTGCGGCATGGCATAGGAGATGATGGTCAGCACGATCATCACGTAGGCGCCATAGAAGGCCATGTGGCCGTGGGCGGCGGTGATCTGGCTGCCGTGGGTGTAGAAGTTCACCGGTGCCAGGGTATGCAGGAAGCCCCACACACCGGCGCCCAGGAACGCCATCACCGAGGTGCCCAGGGCCCACAGGGTGGCGGCCTTGTTGGGATGGTTGCGCCGGCGACGGTTCACCATGTTGAAGGCGAACACGGTCATCATGAAGAACGGCAGCGGTTCCAGGGCGGAGAACACGGAACCCAGCCACAGCCAGTACTCGGGCGGCCCGATCCAGTAGAAGTGGTGGCCGGTACCGATGATACCGGTGATCAGGGCCATGGCGATGATCACGTACAGCCACTTCTCGATCACCTCGCGGTCGACGCCGGTCAGCTTGATCAGCACGTAGGCCAGGATCGCGCCCATGATCAGCTCCCACACGCCTTCCACCCACAGGTGCACCACGAACCACCAGAAGTACTTGTCCAGGGTCAGGTTGGACGGGTTGTAGAAGGAAAACAGGAACAGCAGCGCGAGACCGAACAGCCCGGTCATCAGGACGATGTTGACCACCGTCTTGCGGCCCTTGAGCGCGGTCATGCCGACGTTATAGAGGAAGCCCAGGCAGACCACGACGATCCCGATCTTGGTGATGGTCGGCTGCTCCAGGAACTCCCGGCCCATGGTCGGCAGCAGGCGGTTGAGGGTCACATCCGCCAGGGTGGCATAGTCCACGAACAGGTAGCCGAGGATGGTCAGGGTACCGGCGGCGGCAAACACCCAGAAAAGGATCTTGGCCAGCAGCGGGCTGTGCAACTCGGTCTGGGCCTCATCCGGCACCAGGTAGTAGGTGGCGCCCATAAAGCCGAACAGCAACCAGACGATCAGCAGGTTGGTGTGCACCATGCGGGCGACGTTGAAGGGGATCTCCGGAAACAGGAAATCACCCACCACGTACTGCAGGCCGAGCACGAGGCCAAAGAGGATCTGACCGGCGAACAGGATGAGCGCGAAAATGAAGTACGGCTTGGCAACCGCTTGTGATTCGTATTTCATGACGGTGTCCTCAGCCCTCGATGTTGGGCGGCCAGTCGTTGTCGTCGATCTTGGAGGTCCACTCCAGGAACTCGGCCAGGTCGTTCACTTCCTCGTCAGTGAGGTTGAACTGCGGCATCTGCCGCCGTCCCGGTACGCCGGTGGGCATCGCCCCCATCCAGGCCTTGAGATAGCTCTTGAAGACCTGACTGTCACCCGCTCCCCGACGATCGAAGACGTTGCCCAGTTCCGGTGCGAAATAGGCCCCTTCCCCCATGAGGGAATGGCAGCCAATGCAGTTGTGTTCCTCCCAGATGGCCTTGCCGTGCGCCACCTCTTCCGTGATCAACTCACGGTTATCGCGCGTGGGCATGGCCCGGGATTGGGTGTCAAAAGTCAAGGCGAGGAACAGCAGGACGAAAAACACGCTCCCGCCCAGATAGATGTTCCTGGCCATGCTTTTGGTAAAGCGCTCAGCCATGGCTCTGCTCTCCAGTAAAGTGCTGCTCTAAAAACCGAGTACAGCACTAAGGTACTGGGGCGAAAGCGGATTTCTGTTGATATATGTCAATATTGGAGACGGGTGCCCCTTCGTGGGGAGGGGGGCTACCCCGGTGGGGGTAGGTGGTTGGACGTTGGACGTTGGACGTTGGACGTTGGACGTTGGACGTTGGACGTTGGACGTTGGACGTTGGCAATCAGCGTGCGAGCGCACTGCCAAGGTCAAGCGGTTTTTTACGTGAAACGTCCAACCTCCTACGTGAAACGCTAAATCAGGCTCGACGCGGCCGCAACGCCGTCAGCCCCATCTGCGCCAACCCATTCACCACCGTCACCCAGGCACTCATGCCAGGCTTGGCCTGTTTGCCCCGGGCCATGCGTGCCAACTGGGATTCGTACCAGGTGATATCAAGCATGAACGCCCGGTCCAGCTCTTTCAGGCCGGTGCTCGGCCGGGGCAGGTCCAGGTGCGCGTCGCCATCGGCCAGCAGGCGGTTGGGGAAATCCGGTTCCACCGCTACCGGGCGGGCCAGGCCGATCAGGTCGGTGGCGCTGTCATTCAACGCACTGTTCATGGCGGCCGCGGACCGGAAACCACCGGTGACCATCAGCGGCTTATCGGTATGGCTACGCACCTGCTCGGCGTATTCCAGGAAATAGGCCTCACGCTTGCGGGTGCTTTCCCTGACCTTGTGGCCGGTCATGGCCGGGGATTCGTAGGTGCCGCCGGAAATCTCGATCATGTCGATGCCGGCCTCGGACAGGGCCTGCACCACGTCCATGGATTCCTGCTCGCTGAATCCGTCCTTCATGAAATCGGCGGAGTTGAGCTTGATGCCGATGGGGAAGTCCTCGCCCACCGCTTCGCGCATGGCGTGATAGACCGCCAGCACGAAGCGGCGGCGGTTTTCCGGGCTGCCTCCCCAGTTGTCGGTGCGGTGATTGTGCCGGGGCGAGAGGAACTGGCTGACCAGATAGCCATGGGCGCCATGGATCTGCACACCATTAAACCCCGCTTCCTTGGCGCGCCGGGCGGCGACGGCAAAGCGCTCGATGATGGCCTCGATCTCCGCCTCCTCCAGTGCGCGCGGTTTGGCGAACAGCTTGTCCAGGCCCTTGCCCAGGGGAATCGCCGACGGGGCCACTGGCTCCTTGCTGAGGAAGCTGGGAATCTGCTTGCCCGGGTGGTTCAGCTGCATCCACACCTGGGTGCCGTTGGCCTGGGAGGCCTCGGCCCAGCGCCGGAACGGCGCCAGATCGCTCTGCTCGTCCAGCACTACATTGCGTGGCTCGCCCAGGGCAGTACGGTCAATCATGACGTTGCCGGTGATCAGCAGACCGATACCGCCTTCGGCCCAGGTACGATAGAGCCGCGCCAGACCCGGGGTGGGGTTGTGGCGGCGGTCGCCCAGCTGCTCGCTCATGGCGGACTTGGCCAGCCGGTTCTTGAGCGCGTTGCCGCGCGGCAGGGTCAGCGTGCTGCTCAGTGTGGTTGTCGTCATGTCGGTTCCTCGTCCAGATTTAGACCGGTCGTCTTTTAATGATGTGTAAAAAAAGAAGGGGCACGCCCTCCCTTACTCAGTCCTGTTGCTTCAGACTGGCGCGGCCAGCACGCCGTCCAGCAGCAGATCCACGGTCGCTCGCAGACTTTGCGTGGAGCCTTCCATCTTCATGCGCAGAATGCCGCCTTCCCAGGCATTCCAGAACAGCCCCGCCAGGGCCCCGGCGGGAATGTCGCTACGGAACTGGCCTTTCGCCTGGCCCCGTTCCAGCAGTGGCACAAAACGTTGCTCCCAGGCATGGAATGCGCGGCGCAGTGCGGCCTGACAGCGCGGATGATGGGCGCTGATTTCCGCCGCGAGATTGCCCAGCAGGCAACCCTGGGTACAGTCGTGCGCCTCGAATTCCCCGATCATCAGGCCGTAGATATTGCGGATCACGGTGGGCGGATCGTCCGGCGCCTGCTCCAGGTAGCGATCCATCAGGCCCAGCAAGTGATCGGTGTAGTGCTCGATCAGCTCGGCGGTGTAGGCTTCCTTGCTTTCGAAATAGTTGTAGAAGGAGCCCTTGGGCGCCTTCACCCGGTCAAGGATCTCCTTGAGCCCGGTGCCGTGATAGCCCTGTTCCGAGAGCAGCTCCACCCCTTCCCGAAGCAGGTCTTCCCGGGTTTGCTGGCTACGTCGTGGTCTTGCCATATATAAATGACCAGTCGTCTTGGAATAATCCACAGATTACGGGTTGGCTGGATTTTGGTCAACCCGGGGCTATGCTAAAAATGAGTTTTTCAATCTTTTTCGATTGATGACTCACGGCGGTCCAGTACGAGCAGCTACACTGGGGGCCGTTGTAGCCAAAGATGAATCCGGGGCATTACACCATGCGGTGGGCAGTAGTTGTTGTATTTTTTTTGCTGATGACAGGAGGGATTTGCAGCCTGGTCGAGGCTCATACCCTGCGTTTTCGAACCCTGGAAAACCCACCCCTTGAATACCATCAGAAGGGTCTGGTGGTCGGCCTGGCCGCGGATCTGATCCGCGAGGCGGTGAAACGCACCGGCCACACCGCGCAGATTAAGATTCGGCCCTGGAAGCGCGTTTTGCTGGAGGTCTCCCAAGGCATGGCGGATGCCGCCTTCAATGCTGGGCGCTCGGCGGAACGTGAGGAATGGGGGTTGTTCAGCGAGGAAATGCTGGTCGAAGAACGCTATGTGCTGTTCTCCAAGCAACATCTGAATCTGCCTGCGGACCTGTCCGGGATTGAAAACCTGGTGCTGGGCAAACAGCTGGGCTACTTCTACGGCGAGCGTTTCATGCAGGTCCTGGCGGAGTCCCGCTTCAAAAACGTGCAGACGAAACTGACCATTACCCAATGCCTCGAGCTGCTGATGGCCGAGCGCACCGACGTATTCGTTGGCGACTGGATGCCGACCCTGTACTACCTGCGCAAGATGGAGGCCTCCGACCACGTTTTTCCCGTTCGCCAGCGCGGCAGTGACGAACCGTTGGTGGTATCGGTCTCGCCCACCTTCGTGGTGTTTTCCCGCAAGACTGTAACCCCCGAGTACGTGCGGGAATTTGACCGTGCCCTGCGCGCCATGAAGGCGGACGGCACCTACGCCGCCATCGTCCGCTCCTATGGCTACCAGGTCCTTCCCTGACCCCAACAACCCTCTGGTCTTGCCCCACAGCTCTTGCTAGCCTTGTTGGAAAACGCCGCGTAGCCGGCCAACAATGCTAACGACACAAGGACGCCACCATGCGCAAGCCAGCCCTTTTCCTACTCAGCCTGATTGCCACCGTTTACGTTCATGCCGATACCTACGGTGTATTCGACATGCAGGGTGAAGGCAAAATGCATGTCTACTACCAGGACGATAACCACATCCGCATCGAATCCGCCGAGCAGGGTTATATGCTGGTTTCCGGTGACAAGGTGTATTCCGTGGTCAACCAGGGCGGTCAGACCATGGCCATGGATATGAGCGAAATGGGAAAGGCGCTCAGTGAAGCTCGCAAGCGCTATGGTCAGCCGGATTCGAAAGAAGACACCAAGGCCAATGATGTCAGCATCGAACGCACCGGAAAAACCGAGACCGTCGCGGGCTTCGAGGGGCAGGTCCATGAGGTGACGGTAAACGGTGAAAAGCAGACCGTGGTGCTCAGCGAGGATCCCACGGTCGTGGAAGTCACCCGCGGCTTCCTCAAGGCCATCAGCCGCGCCGGCAAGATGATGGACCCGAACGGGGCCCAGGAAACCGAGCGCATGATGGAGCAGCTCAGCGATACCGGTTATGGCGGTATCCTGAAGCAGGAGAATGGCCCGGTGCTGGTCAAGGCGGAAGAAGTGGACAAGCCGGACAGCTTCTACCAGCTCCCCGAGGGTGTCCAGCTGATGCAGATGCCGTCACAGGGGATGATGCCGCAAGCGCCGGCGCAGTGAATTGAATGTCAGCGATCTGAGGGTGGCTGGCTGACGCCTGCATCACCACGTCGCCAGTGGTTCATGTGCTCCAGCTGCTGGCGCATCCGCCGGACGTGGCTGCCTTCCCAGAACAGCTGCTGGCATCGGGGACAGAGGAGCACATCGCCGTTAAGTTGATGATCGGGTGGACAGAGCCGCGCCCGGTCCGCCTCCGTGGCCCTGACGAGTCGGGTATTGCAGGCTTTGCAGCGGCTGAAGGGGTGGTGGCACCAGTCCAGGTCCAGTAACCGGGTCAGATCGCGCAGGCGGCTGGTCTGGTCCTCACCCGCCAGATAAATCACGTTAAACGGGGCGGCCGCAAAGGCCAGCAGGTCGCGATCGGCCGTGACCAGCCAACGATCCTCCCTTTGCGCCTCCTCCAGCAAATACTCATCCGGCCAGCCTGCTTCCGGCAGGCGGGTATCGTAACCGGCCACCCGTAACCACTGCCCCACCCCGCGCAGCATTTCATCACAGAGAAACCGGGGTGTCCGACAGGGACAGAGGGCGCCCTCTACCATCAGGACGGGCTTTGCAGCAGTTTGCGCAGATCCTCGGCCGCCTTTTCGCGCGGTTCGTCGGCTTTCATCAGCAGGCGCGCACGGCCCTGGCGGTCGAAGACGAAGATGGCGTTGCTGTGGGACACCTGGTAATGCCCCTCGGCGTTGGGTTCGCCATACCCGAACGTGGTGCGATAACGCTTGGCAAGGGAGCGCAGCTGCGCTTCGGTACCGCTCAGGCCGACGAATTCGGGGCCGAAGTTATCGGTGAACTGCCGCAGCGCCGCTGGGGTGTCGCGGGCCGGGTCCACTCCCACAAACAGCACACGCACCTGCTCGCGCTGTCCGTCCGGCAGGTCGGCCAGCACCTGGTCCAGATAGGCCATGGTGGTGGGACAGACCATCTGGCAGTGGGTGAAGCCAAAGAACAGCACCTGCACCCGGCCCTGGTAGTCATCCGCCTCGACCGCCCGACCCTGTTCATCGGTCAATTCAAAGGCCAGTTCCGGCATCAGGTGACTGATGTCCTTGGCGTGAAAGTCCGACTCGCCGCAGGCGGTCAGTAACAGCAGGCACATCAGCGGTGCTGCCCATCGCGGTGGCCAGGTCTTCACGGGGTCTCTCCTTCTCCGGTCCAGGGGGCTGCGGCGCGCTGGCGGTCCTGGCGCATCAGGCGCGGCAACAGTACCAGCACGCCGATGACGCTCATCATGGCCGCCGGAATCCAGGTCAGCAGACCGCCCAGGTGTTGGTCGGTTTCCGCCGCCATGGGCCAGGCCCGGCCGCAGACGGCATAGACATCGTAGAGCACGCCATCACTCAGGGTGATGTAGGCGCCCAGCGCGATTTGTGGCGGCACCACCGCCAACAACATCAGGATGCGCACGCCGGGACGCAGGGTTCCCGGGTGGCTGGCGTCCCGCGGGTCGAGAATCAGCCACCAGAACAGCAGCCCGTCCAGCAGCATGCTCCAGTTCATGAGCCAATAAAGGTCGCGGCTGAGCATGGCGTCAAAGTGCACCGACGGCCAGAGCCAGAAGAAAATCAGGCCGACAAACAGCACCGGCGCCACCAGCGGGTGTTGCAGCACACGGTACACCCCGTACAGCAGTGAACGCGGGAAACGCCGCGGCCCCGGGCGTCCCACGCCCATCGCCGCAAGCACCGGCAGCGGATTGGAGAGCGCGATCAGGAAGGGCCCGAGGTGATGAAGGATCAGGTGCTGGCCACGATGGACGAAGAACATGTACTGGGCGTAGTAATCCAGCCGGGTGTTCATCACCGCGTAGCAAAGGCCCAGCCCCAACCAGAATGCCAACTGGCGCCAGGTTCCTGGTCGCTGCTCCCGAGGCAGGCGCCAGACACCCAGCCCGTAGACCAGAACCGCCGCCAGATAGGCCAGCAGGGACAGGGGGGACACATCATAGGGAGTGAGGAACTCCCAGAAATCCTGCATAGGTGAATGTACCCAATTGGACGCCCGAATATTCTGACTCTAACAAATATTGAGCAGTCCGCCGACAACCCTTATACACTTTCCTTAAACGAACCCTTTCCCTGCAGGAGCGAGCGTGCAAGACGACCTGAACCACATGCCTCCGACCCGGGCACTGCATTACCTGGAGGAACGCCGGCATTTCCTGGAACGACTGGTAGCCGCCGCCGGCACGATCGAGGCTCTCAAGCACAGTATGGAAAACATGCTCGATCAGGGCAGCCGTGATGGCGGGGAAAGCCCGCACATGGCGCGCTTCATCGAGTCCCTGGGTCGCAAGGTGCGTAACCTGTCGGACGCCGAGGTCCGGTTGCGTCTGGAAAAACTGGATCGTCGTCTTCGCCGTCTGTTCAAAACCCTGACGCCGATCATCGAACATATCTGTGCAGGCGACACCGCCATCGAGGACATGCCGCTCGCCGCGGCGGAAGACGACGTGGGTACGCTGAAACGGGTCGCACAAACCGCCCTGGCCCTGCGCGGATTACTGGCGCGCCGCGGTATCGAGGTGCCCGATCTGCGCCTGCCCCTGGACCGCGGTAAACTCAAGGCGCAGCTGAGTACCATCAGCCACGAGGAGCAGGGGGCGCGGCGCTCGGTGATCCAGCAGGTCCGGGCCCTGGGCGGGGAACTGCGTCAGATGCTGGCCCGCGATGATCTGCCCCAGAGTATGGTGGCGCTGTTGGAGCAGATGATGGCTGGCCTGCGGGAAAATCTCGCCCACCTGAAGGCGGGCAAGAGCGTACTGGAACTGCCGCTGGATATTGAATCGGTGTCTTTCCTGGAGACCCCGGCCCCGAGCGGAAGCACGCCCATCACCTCTTCGGAAGCAAATGCGGAAGCGGGCACTGAGCCGGCTGCCCTGTCGCCCTATCAGGCGCCGGAAAGCACTGCGATCAACGACGGTGCAGAAGTACCGCCAGCGGGGCCGCGCCCGAATCTGTTCAAGGCCTTCCGGATCTGGATCTCGTCACCCTGGAACGTCACCTGGCAGGATATTCGCGAGGGGCGCTATCGGGGCTAGGGCTGTACTGTTGCCCTGAGAATAAGTCAGCGTACTCCCCCATATGTCATGCCCGCGTAGGCGGGTATCCAGAGCGGGCAAAACCAGGTGCTTGATGCCGGCCGCTCTGGATCCCTGCCTTCGCAGGGATGACGGGAATGGCGTGCTGCTATTCCACCGTCACACTCTTGGCCAGATTCCGCGGCTGATCCACGTCGGTGCCTTTCAGCACCGCCACGTGGTAGGACAGCAGCTGCAGCGGCACGGTGTAGAGAATCGGCGCCAGGATGGGATCGACCTCAGGAACCTTGAGCACGTGAATGCCCTGCTCCTGGGCGATATCGGCAGTACTGTCGGCAAAGACAAACAGTTCGCCGCCGCGGGCGCGGACTTCCTGCAGGTTGGATTTGAGTTTCCCCAGCAGCTCGTTGTTTGGCGCCACGGTGATCACGGGCATTTCGCTATCCACCAGCGCCAGCGGTCCATGCTTGAGCTCACCCGCCGGGTAGGCTTCGGCGTGGATGTATGAAATTTCCTTGAGCTTGAGCGCCCCTTCCATCGCCACCGGGTAGAGCGAGCCGCGCCCGAGGAACAGGCTGTGGTGTTTTTCCACGAACTCCTCGGACAGCTCCTGTATCTCGGCATCCAGATCCAGGATGTGCTGCACCTGGCCGGGCAGATTGCGCAGGCCCATGACGATGGCCTTCTCGCGCTCGCTGCTGAGGCCGTGATGGCGGGCGAGGGCCAGGGTAAACAGTAACAGGGCCGTGAGCTGCGTGGTGAAGGCCTTGGTGGAGGCGACGCCGATTTCCGGACCAGCCTGGGTCATGATAACCATGTCGGACTCCCGCACGAGGGAACTGCCGGCCACGTTACAGATCGCCAGGGCGGCCTTGAAGCCGGCCTCTTTGGCCTGGCGTAGTGCCGCCAGGGTGTCAGCGGTCTCGCCGGACTGGGAAATGGTCAGGAAGAGGGTGTCCGGGGAAATCACATGCTTGCGGTAGCGGAACTCCGAGGCCACTTCGACGCTGCAGGGAATGCCCGCCAGTTCCTCGATCCAGTAGCGCGCCACCATACCTGCGTGGAAACTGGTGCCACAGGCCACGATCTGGACCTGACGAATTTCCGGCAGCAACCGCGACGCCTCGGTACCCAGGGCCTGCTCCAGGACGCGGGAATCGGTGATCCGTCCTTCCATGGTGGCCTGGATAACCTTGGGCTGCTCGTGAATCTCCTTGAGCATGTAGTGGCGGTATTCGCCTTTTTCGGCGGCATCGGCACTATGCTCGAAGCGAACGGTCTCCCGTTCGACCGCCTTGTCCTCGCGGTCCCAGATAGTCACGCTATCGAGCCGGAGCTCGGCCAGATCGCCCTCTTCCAGATAGATGAAACGGTCGGTGACCGGCAGCAACGCCAGTGGATCGGACGCCGCGAAGTTTTCGCCAATCCCGACACCCAGCACCAGCGGACTGCCTTCACGGGTGACGATCAGTCGACCCGGATCGTCGGCGTGCATGACCGCCAGAGCATAGGCGCCATCCAGGCGGGCCCGGGTTTCGCGCACGGCCTTGAGCAGATCGCCGCTTTCGCGGAAATACTTTTCGATCAGGTGGGCCACCACCTCGGTATCGGTCTGTGAACCAAAGGTGAACCCCTCGGTCTTCAGTTCTTCGCGCAGCGGGGCAAAATTCTCGATGATACCGTTATGGACAATCGCCAGACGGTCCCCGGACATGTGCGGGTGGGCGTTGTCTTCAGACGGCACTCCGTGGGTGGCCCAGCGGGTATGGGCGATGCCCAGCTCTCCCGGCAGCGGCTGCTGCTTGAGCGCATCTTCCAGCGCCGCGACCTTGCCCACCTCACGATGGCGATGCAGCTTGCCGTCCTCGGTGCGAATCGCCATGCCGGCGGAATCATAGCCGCGATACTCCAGGCGGCGCAGCCCTTCCAGCAAAATGCCCTGTACGTCCCTTTGCGCGATTGCGCCTACAATGCCACACATGCTCTTACGCCTCTTTAACTGACTGCTTCAATCCTGTTTACGCGGCCGTTCCCAGCCGTCGATATTGCGCTGTCGCCCGCGGGCCACGGCGAGCTGGTCCTTCTCCACCGCCTTGGTGATGGTGGACCCGGCACCCACGGTGCTGCCTGCGCCCAGGGAGACCGGCGCGACCAAAGAGCTGTTGGAGCCGATGAAGACCCCATCGCCGATTTCGGTCTGGAACTTGTTGACGCCATCGTAGTTGCAGGTGATCGTCCCGGCCCCCACGTTGACATCACGCCCCATGGTGGTATCGCCGATGTAGGTCAGATGGTTGACCTTGCTGCCTTCTCCGATCCGCGCCTTCTTGGTTTCCACAAAGTTGCCCACTTTCGCCTTGCGGGCCAGCACTGTGCCAGGGCGCAGACGGGCAAAGGGGCCAATTTGATTCTGCCCCTCCGTCTCAGCCCCATCAATCACGCTGTTAGCCTCAATCACACTGCCCGCCCCGATACGGGCGTTACGCAAGACGCAATTGGGCCCCACCACGACATTATCGGCCAGAGTGACGCGGCCTTCGAACACGCAGTTCACGTCAATGATCACATCATGCCCGACGGACAGCTCGCCCCGCACGTCGATCCGGGCGGGATCCAGCAGGGTCGCACCGGCCGTCATCAGCCGTTCCGCTTCAAGGCGCTGGTACCAGCGCTCCAACTGAGAAAGCTGGAGCCGGTTATTGACACCCTGCACTTCCTGTTCGGTACGGGGATGGGCCACGGAGATTTCCAGACCGTCGCCCACGGCCATGGCGATGGCATCGGTCAGGTAGTATTCGCCCTGGGCGTTGTTACTGGACAGCCGTGGCATCCACGCCTTGAGCTGGTGGCCCATGGCGGCCAGGATGCCGGTGTTGATCTCGCCAATGCGTTTCTGCGCTTCGGTGGCGTCCTTTTCCTCCACGATGGCCTGCACGAAACCGCTGTCATCGCGCAGGATGCGCCCGTATCCGGACGGATCATCGACCTTCGCGGTCAGCAGCGCCAGGCTGTGCTGGGACACGTGGCGGATCAGGTCGGCCAGAGTGTCCTGGCTGATCAGGGGCACATCCCCATAGAGCACCAGCACCCGGGCGTCGTCCGGCACCTCCGGCAGGGCCTGGGCAACCGCGTGACCGGTTCCCAGCTGCTCGGCCTGCAACGCCCAGTGCAGATCGCCGGCGGGGGTTTGCTCGCGGACCTGATCGGCACCGTGCCCGATCACCACATGGATACCGTCAGCCTGGAGGGCGCGTGCGGTGTCGATGACGTGATGCAGCATGGGCTTTCCGGCCACACAGTGCAGCACCTTGGGCAACGCGGATTTCATGCGGGATCCCTGACCGGCGGCCAGGATAACGACGTGTAAGGGTTGGGACATAATGCGAGTCTTATCCGTAGTCTCGTCCGTGAATGGGACAGGAAATAGCGTATACAGACGCCGGTCATTCTAACGGAACCGGTTCGTGGCCTCTGTTATACCAGTTCCAATTCGTTAACGCATGACGGTCCTTTAAGAAGCCGGTAACGCTAACGAAAAAAACCGCATGCCGGCCAGGCGGGCTCCCAGGGAGTCCCACTGTCGGTCATGCGGTTGCTTGCCGGCGGCGGCTGTATTACCGGCCGCGGCGCAGTTGTTGCAGCGTACGAAGCTTGGCGGCGGCTTCGGCCAGCTCGGCCGCAGCCCGGGAGTATTCGAACTCGCCGGTCTGGTTGGCCAGGGCCTTCTCGGCCTCGCGCTTGGCTTCCAGTGCAGCTGCTTCGTCCACGTCGTCAGCGCGCAGGGCCGTATCGGCCAGTAGGGTCACCAACTTGGGCTGAACTTCGAGGTAACCACCGGAAACGTAGTACACCTCTTCTTCACCCCCCTGCTTGATGACACGCACCGGGCCGGGATTGAGCGCGGTCAGCAGGGGCGTGTGGCCCGGGGCAATACCCAGGTCACCTTCCTTGCCGGCCGCGATCACCATCTCCACCAATCCGGAGAAGATCTTTTCCTCAGCGCTGACGATGTCGCAATGCACGGTCATACCCATTCTCGAGTTGCCTCTTGGTCAGTCAGGAATGATAAACCTTTAAGGCGGACTAAGCGCCGCCTTATGACTTCATTCCTTTCGCTTTCTCGACCGCTTCCTCGATGGTGCCGACCATGTAGAACGCCTGCTCCGGCATATCGTCATAGTCGCCGTTCAGGATACCCTGGAAGCTGCGAATCGTGTCCTTCAGCGATACGTATTTACCCGGTGCACCGGTGAACACCTCGGCCACGAAGAACGGCTGTGACAGGAAACGCTCGATCTTACGGGCGCGGGCTACTGTCAGCTTGTCTTCTTCAGACAGCTCGTCCATACCCAGGATGGCGATGATGTCCTTGAGCTCCTTGTAGCGCTGCAGAACGGTCTGCACGCCACGGGCCGTATCGTAGTGTTCCTGGCCGATCACCAGCGGATCCAGCTGACGGGAGGTGGAGTCCAGCGGATCGATCGCCGGGTAGATACCCTTGGCGGCGATGTCCCGGGACAGTACCACGGTCGCGTCCAGGTGGGAGAAGGTGGTTGCCGGAGACGGGTCAGTCAGGTCGTCCGCCGGTACGTAGACCGCCTGTACGGAGGTGATGGAGCCGGTCTTGGTGGAGGTGATCCGCTCCTGAAGCTGGCCCATCTCTTCGGCCAGGGTCGGCTGATAACCTACCGCGGAAGGCATCCGGCCCAGCAGTGCCGATACTTCCTGGCCCGCCAGGGTGTAACGGTAGATGTTGTCGACGAACAGCAGAACATCACGACCCTCGTCACGGAACTTCTCGGCCATGGTCAGGCCGGTCAGCGCCACACGCAGACGGTTACCGGGGGGCTCGTTCATCTGCCCGTAAACCATGGCAACCTTGTCGAGGACGTTGGAGTCCTTCATTTCATAATAGAAGTCGTTACCTTCCCGGGTCCGCTCACCGACACCGGCGAATACGGACAGACCGGAGTGCTCCTTGGCGATGTTGTTGATCAGCTCCATCATGTTGACGGTCTTACCAACACCGGCACCGCCGAAGAGGCCGACTTTACCACCCTTGGCGAACGGGCAGATCAGGTCGATCACCTTGATCCCCGTCTCCAGCAGGTCGGCAGAGGCCGCCTGGTCCGCATAGCTCGGTGCCTTGCGGTGGATACCCCAGCGCTCTTCCTCGCCGATTTCGCCCTGCTCGTCGATCGGGCGACCCAGCACGTCCATGATCCGGCCCAGGGTCGGGGTGCCGACCGGGACGGAGATGGCCTTGCCGGTGTTCTCGGCGCTCATGCCACGCTTGAGGCCTTCGGTACTGCCCATGGCGATCGTACGTACGATGCCATCACCCAGTTGCTGCTGAACTTCCAGGGTGGTTTCCCCCCCTTCAAGCAGCAGTGCGTCATACACGTTGGGTACGGAATCGCGTGGAAATTCCACGTCGATAACCGCCCCGATGATCTGAACGATACGTCCGCTACTCATGCTCGGTTCCTCGTTAATACAATATTCGGTTCGCCTACGCCTGCGGTTAAACCGCAGCTGCACCACTCACGATTTCGGAAATTTCCTGCGTGATCGCCGCCTGACGGGCCTTGTTGTAGACCAGTTGCAAGTCATCGATGATGCCACCGGCGTTATCGGTCGCACTCTTCATGGCGATCATTCGTGCAGCCTGTTCGCAGGCCAGGTTCTCGACCACACCCTGGTAGACCTCGGCTTCGACGAAGCGAGTCAGCAGGCCGTCCAGAAGCCCGCGGGCATCCGGCTCGTAGATGTAGTCCCAGTGATGTTGAAACTCGTCCGATTCTTCCGCCACCAGCGGCAGGAGCTGAGAAACCTCAGGATCCTGGGTCATGGTGTTGACGAACCGGTTGTTCACCAGGAACAGACGGTCGATATTGCCTTCTGCGTAGGCGTCCAGCATTACCTTCACGGTACCGATCAGCTTGCTCGCGGAAGGGTCATCGCCCAGCTGCGAGAGAGCGCCGACGACGTTGCCGCCGTAGTTGCGGAAGAAGCTTGCGCCCTTCGAACCGATCGTACACAGGTCAACTTCAACACCTTCGTTGTGCCAGGCCTTCATGTCCTTGACCAATGCCTTGAACAGGTTGGTGTTCAGGCCGCCACAGAGGCCGCGGTCGGTGGAAACCACAATGTAGCCCACCCGCTTGGCCTCACGCGTCTCCATGTACATGTGCTGGTACTCTGGATTGGCGTTGGCGATATGGCCCACGACGTTACGGATCTTGTCCGCATAAGGCCGGGTTGCCTGCATCCGCTCTTGCGCTTTACGCATCTTACTCGCCGCGACCATTTCCATCGCGGAGGTAATTTTCTGCGTATTCTTGATGCTGGAAATCTGATCTTTAATCTCTTTTCCAACGGCCATGATTTCACTGCCTTATTCAGTGGGACTCGAAACCTCGAAGCAAACCCCGAAGACGTCCGCCTCCGGGGTTTGGCGTGTTACCAGGTCTGAGTCGACTTGAATTTCTCGATCGCAGCTTTCAGCTCGGCAGCGATTTCGTCGTTGTAATCGCCTTTTTCGTTGATCTTGGCCAACAGCTCCGACTGCTCAGAACGCATCCAGGACAACAGCGCCGCTTCGAATGCCACCACTTTTTCCACTTCCACGTCGTCGAGGAAGCCTTCGTTGGCGGCATACAGCACGGTACCCATTTCAGCCACGGACAGCGGGCTGTACTGGTTCTGCTTCATCAGCTCGGTAACACGCTGACCGTGCTCAAGCTGCTTCCGGGTGGATTCGTCCAGATCCGATGCGAACTGGGCGAAAGCGGCCAGTTCCCGGTACTGAGCCAGGGCCAGACGGATACCGCCACCCAGCTTCTTCATGATCTTGGTCTGGGCGGAACCACCAACCCGGGATACCGAGATACCGGCGTTCATGGCCGGACGGATACCGGAGTTGAACAGGTTGGTTTCCAGGAAGATCTGACCGTCGGTGATGGAGATCACGTTGGTCGGAACGAACGCGGAAACGTCACCGGCCTGGGTTTCGATGATCGGCAGCGCGGTCAGGGAACCGGTCTTGCCTTTCACTTCGCCGTTGGTCTGCTGCTCGACGTAATCGGCGTTAACCCGCGAAGCCCGCTCCAGCAGACGTGAGTGCAGGTAGAAAACGTCACCCGGGTAAGCTTCACGGCCCGGCGGACGACGCAGCAGCAGGGAGATCTGACGATACGCCCAGGCCTGCTTGGTCAGGTCGTCGAAAACGATCAGGGCGTCTTCGCCGCGGTCGCGGAAGAATTCACCCATGGAGGTACCGGCGTACGGCGCCAGGAACTGCATGGACGCGGGATCGGCCGCACCGGCGTTGACGACAATGGTGTGATCCATGGCGCCGTGCTCTTCCAGCTTGCGAACCACGCTGGCAATGGACGACTGCTTCTGGCCCACCGCGACGTAGATACACTTAACGCCGGTGTCTTTCTGGTTGATGATGGTATCGATGGCCACAGCGGACTTACCGATCTGGCGGTCACCGATGATCAGCTCACGCTGACCACGACCGATCGGCACCATGGTGTCGATGGCCTTGAGACCGGTCTGGATCGGCTGGTCAACGGACTGACGGGCGATAACGCCCGGCGCCACTTTCTCGACCGGCTCGGTGCGGGCGGCTTCGATATCGCCACGGCCGTCGATCGGATTACCCAGTGCGTCCACGACGCGACCCAGCAGGGCCTCGCCTACCGGGACTTCCAGGATCCGGCCGGTACACTTGACCTTCTGGCCTTCCGCCAGGCCTTCGTAATCGCCGAGTACGATGGCGCCCACGGAGTCACGCTCAAGGTTGAGCGCCATGCCGTAGCTGCCGTTTTCGAACTCGACCATCTCGCCGTACATAACGTCGGCGAGACCGTGAATGCGAACGATACCGTCAGATACACTGACGATCGTCCCTTCGTTTCGCGCTTCAGAAGACACATCGAGCTTCTCGATGCGCTTCTTGATAATTTCGCTGATCTCGGATGGATTCAGTTGCTGCATTGCCTGTGTCCTCAAACCTAAATCGGGAATTAGGCGCCTATCGCCTCGGCCAGCTTCGCAAGCTTCCCGCGTACAGAGGCGTCAATGACCGTATCGCCCGCGCGGATGACCACACCACCAATAAGAGACTGATCAACTTCGGTGGTGACGTTAATGTTGCGATCGAGCTTCCGGGATAATGCCTGCGCCAGCTTGTCTTGCTGTTCGGAAGTCACTTCGAAGGGGGATGCGATCGTCACGTCGACGGCGCCTTCCTTCTCGTGCTTGTACAACTCGAACAGCTCGGCAATTTCAGGTAAGAGGGTCAAACGCTTGTTCTCAGCCAGGATTTTAATGAAATTCCTGCCCTGGTCTGACAGCTTACCTTCGCAAACATCGATTACCACGTCGGCTTTCTGTTCGCCGGTCAGGTTTGGATTATCCAGAACCTGGACCAGATCTTCGTCTTGGGTGGCCTGAGCCAGAAACGCCAGCGTGGCGGACCACTCCGCCAGCTGGTCGTCTTTGACTGCAGACTCGAAAGCCGCCTTGGCATAGGGCCGGGCTAGCGTTGTCAACTCTGCCATGTCAAACCTCTTCTACAGTTCGGATGCCAGCTTCTCCAGCATGGCGCTGTGAGCGTTGGCATCTACAGAGGTTTCCAGGATCTTCTCGGCACCGGCGATCGCAAGCGTGGAAAGTTCGGCACGGAGCGCCTCGCGAGCGCGATTGCTCTCCTGCTCGATTTCCGCCTGGGCTTGTGCTTTGAGACGCTCGCCCTCTTTGCGGGCGTCGTCCTTCGCCTCTTCCACAAGCTGGCTGGCACGCTTGTTGGCTTGCTCGATCAACTCGGCAGCCTGCTGCTTGGCTTCACGCATTTCCTGGGAAGCCTTTTCCTGGGCCAGCTCAAGGTCGCGTGACGCGCGGTCGGCAGCCTCCAGACCGTCGGCAATCTTCTTCTGACGCTCCCGCAGGGCTTCCATGATCGGAGGCCATACATACTTCATGCAGAAGACGACGAAGATGAAAAAGCCGATGGCTTGACCAAGCATCGTCAGGTTAATGTTCACGTCGTCACCTCTCGCCTGTCGTCGAAATAAGAGTCAAATCTGTTATGCGAGGTGCTCGCAATTAACCAGCGACCTGACCTACGAACGGGTTGGCGAAGGTGAAGAACAGTGCGATACCTACACCGATCATGGTTACGGCGTCCAGCAGGCCGGCTACGATGAACATCTTGACCTGCAGCATCGGAGTCATTTCCGGCTGGCGCGCGGCACCTTCCAGGAACTTGCCACCCAGGATGCCGAAACCGATCGCAGTGCCCAGAGCACCAAAGCCGATCAGAAGCGCAACAGCGATAGCGGTCATGCCAACTACAGTTTCCATGTGAACTCCCAGTTTTCTTTCAGTTGAGTTGAGTTTTAAGGGTTTAGGGTTAAAGCGAAATCAGTGGTTATCCTCGTGCGCCATGCTCAGGTAGACAATGGTCAGCATCATGAAGATGAAGGCCTGGAGCGTTATGACGAGGATGTGGAAAATGGCCCAGGGTACCTGCAGGGCCCACTGCGCCCAGACCGGCAACAGCGCGATCAGGATGAACAGCAGCTCGCCCGCGTACATGTTCCCGAACAGACGAAGGGCCAGTGAGATCGGCTTGGCGATCAGGCTGACGCCTTCCAGCAGGAAGTTCACGGGAATGAGCAGGATCTTGAGGAAAATGTTCTTGGATTCAAACGGGTGCAGTGTCAGCTCCCCCAGGAAACCTCCAAGCCCCTTGATCTTGATGCTGTAGTAGATAATCAGCGCAAAGACCGACAGCGACAGCCCGAACGTGATGTTCACGTCGGTACTCGGCACGATCTTCATGTAGTCAACGCCCGCGGCATGGAACAGCGCCGGCAGGAAGTCCACCGGGATGAGGTCCATCAGGTTCATCAGAAAGACCCAGCAGACGATCGTCAGCGCCAGCGGTGCAATGACCTTGTTACGTCCGTGGAAGGTTTCCTTGACGCTGTTGTCGACGAACTCAACCATCAGTTCGACGAAATTCTGCAGACCGCCCGGCGTACCGGTGGTGACCTTCTTGGCCGCAGCCCGGAAGAGCCAGAGGAAAACGATACCCAGAACCAAGGACCAGCCCAGGGTGTCCACATGGACGGCCCAGAAGCCCATTTCCTTGGCATCCTGTGCGCTTTCGGCAAATGACCAGCCGTGTACCGGATGGTTGCCGTAGACCAGGTTCGTCAGATGGTGCTTGATGTATTCGGATGACGTCTCAGCTGCCATAGCTTGCTCTCAGGTCCCCTTAAAGTGTTCGTCACCGCCGTGATGGCGTCCCCAGCATGACCGGGGCGAGCCAATTGCTCATCAGCATCACCGCGAATGTGATAAACAGCGCCGCTTCGTCGATTGGTCTCACGTATTTGAAGACCAGTGCGAAAAGCACTGCGGCGAGGAGAAGCTTGACGGCTTCCCCCTTGTAAAAAGCACTCACGATCTGGCGCGCGGCCCGGGCGCCACTGTGGGCAAAAGTCTTGTGGGCAAAATAAATATTAGGCAGGAAAAAGATGAGCCCACCCAACAGCGCTGAATATGCGGCGACCCGGTCGATGAAGAGACAGGCTGCGCTCACTGTCAGGAGAATCGCGCCCTGCACCAGGATTAACCGCATGATCGGAGGACGCGGAATGCCTTTTTGGCGTTGCTGATTCATTCGCGCCCGGTCCGTAATGACTTCTTGATTGCCAATCTTGCCCTGAAACGATCGTTTTTCGGAGCGTCGGATCGACTCGTATCGGTCGATTTTCGCGCTCTAAGGCCGCAAGCCGGGCAGATTATATGTGTTCGGATGGGCGGGTTCAACATGAGGGAGGGCAAAAATTGCTCGCTTTTTCACCAGCCAAACCGTTAGCAAGCGACGCTTTTCCACGGCTAGTGAGTAGCGCTCTCTCGGGGCACTAGATATAGACAAACGAGCGTTTGATCGGGACCCAGAGACTCCGATAAAGTCATGTAAAAAGGTGTTCCGCACCTGTTCAGCAACGCTCGTTACTTGATGTGATTGAGAATTCCGTCCAGCTCATCCAGATTGCTGTACTCAATCACCAGCTTGCCTTTGCCCCGCTGGGAATGGTTGATGGCAACCCGGGCGCCCAGGCGATCGGACAGATCATCCTGCAGCCGACGGATATCCGGATCCACCGCGCCACTGCGTGCCTTTTTCGCCGGCTGGCCATTGTTTTCCTGCAGGCGGCGCACCAGGGCTTCGGTCTGGCGCACCGACAGCGCCTTGGCCACTACCTGGCGGGCGGCCTGCACCTGGAGTTCTGGCGACAGGGTGAGCATGGCTCGGCCGTGTCCCATCTCCAGGTCACCATGTTCCAGCATGATACGGACTTCGCTGCTGAGCCCGGTCAGGCGCAACAGGTTGGTGATGGTGGTGCGGGACTTGCCCACGGCTTCGGCGACCTGGGCCTGGGTGAGGCCGAATTCGTCCTGCAGGCGGTGCAGCGCCACGGCTTCCTCGATGGGATTGAGGTTTTCCCGCTGGATGTTCTCGATCAGGGCCATGGCGATGGCCGCTTCGTCAGGCACATCGCGGATCAGCGCCGGAATCCGGTCGAGGCCGGCCAGCTGCGCGGCACGCCAGCGGCGTTCCCCGGCGATCAATTCAAACTGGCCCTCGGCCACCGGGCGAACCACCACCGGTTGCATCACACCCTGCTGACGAATGGACTCGGCCAGTTCCTGCAGGGCGTCCGGGTCCATGTCGCGACGGGGCTGATAGCGGCCACGCTGGATCAGGTCGACCGGAATTTCGCGCAGTTCGCCGTCAACCTGGTTGGTTTCGGCATCTTCCAGGTTGACCCGGGAGCCTGCCAGCAGGGCGCCCAGTCCTCGCTCACCTAATCCTCGTTTTTTCGCGGCCATCGTTTCTTAGTAATCCTGTTCGATATTCGGTAGAGGCAATCACTGCCCTTTTAGCCCCTCGCCCCTCTGGGGAGAGGGGTTGGGGTGAGGGGGTGCAGACCCGGTGGCACTCTCGGGGCGCCCAAAGGCGCCTCCCCCTCACCCTGGCCCTCTCCCGCCAGGGGAGAGGGGATGTTAACTTGCAGCGGCGGTGCTAGACCGCCACCGCGGCGGCCTTACCCGCTCCGGTACGGCGGACGATTTCGCCGGCCAGGGCCAGATAGGCAATGGCGCCCTTGGATTGGCGATCGTATTTCAGGGCCGGCAACCCATAGCTGGGGGCCTCGGCCAGGCGCACGTTGCGTGGAATCACGGCGGTATAGACCTTGTCGCCGAAGAATTCGCTCAGCTGGTTGGAAACGTCCAGGGTCAGGCTGTTCCGGGGGTCGTACATGGTACGCAGAATCCCTTCGATTTCCAGTGACGGATTCACTGTTTCCTGGATCTGCTCGATGGTGTTCATCAGCGCCGCCAACCCTTCCAGCGCGTAGTATTCACACTGCATGGGGATCAGCACGCTGTCGGCCGCGGCCAGGGCATTGACCGTCAGCAGATTGAGCGAGGGCGGGCAGTCGATGAGGATGAAGTCATACTGGCTGCGCAGCTCCTTCAGCGCCAGGCGCAGGCGGTGCTCGCGGCCGATCTCGTTCATCAGTTCCACTTCGGCGGCGGTCAGGTCACCGTTGGCGGGCAGCAGGTCGAAACCGGCATCGTCCACCCGGACCACCACGTCGGCGGCGTCCCGGCGCTTGGTCAGCACGTCGAAACCGCTGGTCTTGAGGGCATTCTTGTCGACGCCGCTGCCCATGGTGGCGTTGCCCTGTGGGTCCATGTCCACCAGCAGCACACGGCGCTTGGTCGCGGCCAGGGAAGCGGACAGATTGACACAGGTGGTGGTTTTACCCACACCGCCTTTCTGGTTGGTTACCGCGACGATTCGCGCCATGTTCCACCTCCAAGATAGCCCGCAATCATTGGTCAGTCCGACCAATCATAAGTAAATGACGGTCCGCTTCACACCCGGGGACCTGCAATCGGTGTTGTTCCAGAAGTGCCCAGCCTGATGACAGGTCGGCCACTTCGTCTTCCGGAAACGTACCCTTCATGGCCAGGAACCGTCCGCCCGGTGCCAGTAGGTGCTCGCACCAGGTCACCAGGTTGGCCAGGGCGGTAAATGCCCGTGATGTGATGAGTTCAAAGCCGTCCCGGGGCTGATAGTCCTCGGCACGACAATGGTGCACGGTCAGGTTGTCCAGCCCCAGTTCGAGTTTGCATTGCAGCAGGAACCGGGTTTTCTTGCCATTGGAATCCAGCAGTTCAAACGACCGCTCCGGCGCCAGGATCGCCAGGGGAACCCCGGGCAGGCCACCGCCGGCCCCCACATCCAGTACCCGGGAGGCCGTCACCCAGGGTGCAATGCTGACACTGTCCAGCAAATGGCGCGCCACCATCTCATGGGGATCACGCACGGCAGTCAGATTATAGGCTTTATTCCACTTGGCCAGCAGGTCGAGGAACGCCAGCAGACGCTCCTCCTGCTCCGGGGTAACCGCGATCTGCAGGGTTTGCAGGCCCTGATGCAAAAGGCTTCGTGATGTCGCGTCCGCCATACCGGATCAGGCGGACTGTTTGCGCAGCAGATCGCGCTTTTTCAGGTAAATCAGCAGCTGGGAGACCGCCGCCGGGGTCACGCCCTGAATCCGCGAGGCCTGCCCGATGGTCTCCGGCCGCACGGTCATGAGCTTCTGTTTGACTTCGTTGGACAACCCGCCGACGGCCTCGTAGTCCAGGTCCAGCGGCAAGGGCATGTTTTCGTGCCGGCGCAGACGGTCGATCTCGTCCTCCTGGCGGGAGATATAGCCCTCGTACTTGACCTGGATCTCCACCTGTTCGGCCACGGCCGGATCCTCGGCCCCCTCGCCGGCGATCGCCACCAGATGACTGTAGTCGATTTCCGGACGGCGCAGCAGATCGCTCAGGGTGACTGCCTTGTTGAGCGGGCTCTTGAGGTACTGATTGGCCTGCTGGCCCTGCTCCGAGTTGGGCTGGACCAGGGTCTTGTCGAGCCGGGCCCGTTCCTGCTCGATGGCGTCACGCTTGTGGTTGAAGGCCGCCCAGCGTTCATCGTCGATCAGGCCGAGTTGGCGGCCGGTCTCGGTCAGGCGCAGGTCGGCGTTGTCCTCGCGCAGGATCAGGCGGTATTCGGCGCGGCTGGTGAACATGCGGTAGGGCTCCTGGGCCCCCATGGTCACCAGATCGTCCACCAGTACGCCCAGGTAGGCCTCGTCTCGGCGCGGGTACCAGCCCTCTTCGCGACGGGCACGCAAGACCGCGTTGATCCCAGCCAGCAGGCCCTGGGCGCCGGCCTCTTCATAGCCGGTGGTGCCGTTGATCTGGCCGGCAAAGAACAGGTTGCCGATGAACTTGGTTTCCAGCGTGTGCTTGAGGTCGCGGGGATCCAGGTAATCGTACTCGATGGCATAGCCCGGGCGCGTGATGTGCGCGTTCTCGAAACCGGGAATGCTCTGCACCGCGGCCAGCTGGATGTCAAACGGCAGACTGGTGGAGATGCCGTTGGGGTACAGCTCGCCGTTGTTGAGGCCTTCGGGCTCGACGAAAATCTGGTGCGAATCCTTGTCCGCGAAGCGGTTGACCTTGTCCTCGATGGAAGGGCAGTAGCGCGGACCCACCCCCTCGATATCGCCGGCGAACATGGGCGAACGGTCAAAGCCGCTGCGGATGATGTCGTGGGTGCGCGCATTGGTGCGGGTGATGTAGCAGCACACCTGCTGCGGGTGCTCCTCGCGCGAGCCCATGAAGGACATCACCGGCGCCGGATCGTCGCCGGGCTGTTGTTCCATGACGGAGAAATCCACGCTCTTGGCGTCGATCCGCGGTGGCGTCCCGGTCTTCAGGCGGCCGACGTTGAAGGGCAGCTCCCGCAGGCGGCGCGCCAGGGCCTGGGCGGGCGGATCCCCGGCGCGGCCACCGGCGTGATTCTTGAGGCCAATGTGGATAACGCCGCCGAGAAAGGTGCCCGTGGTCAGGACCACCGAATGGGCGAAGAAACGGATACCGGTCTGGGTCACCACGCCACACACCTGATCGTTTTCCACAATCAGGTCGTCCGCGCCCTGCTGGAAGATCGAGAGATTCGGCTGGTTCTCCAGCATGCCCCGGATGGCTGCCTTGTACAGGGCGCGGTCGGCCTGGGCACGGGTGGCCCGTACCGCCGGCCCCTTGCGCGCGTTCAGGACCCGGAACTGAATCCCGGCCTGATCGGTGGCGCGAGCCATGGCCCCGCCCAGGGCGTCGATTTCCCGCACCAGGTGGCTCTTGCCGATACCACCGATGGCCGGGTTGCAGGACATCTGGCCCAGGGTTTCGATGTTATGGGTCAGCAGCAGTGTTTCGGCGCCCATACGGGCCGCCGCCAGGGCAGCCTCGGTACCGGCATGACCGCCGCCGATGACGATGACGTCGAAACGCTTTGGATAATCCACGGAAAAACCTCGATCGAAGAAAAATCAGCCCGACATTGTATCTTTTCAATTCGGTGTTTGCAGCACAATCGACTAAAAAATAAACAGAGCGACAGACCCCCTGCTATACAGGTGGTCAAAAGACGCCCAATCAACAAGTTAGACAGTACTCTTTAAAAAAGTTTTCAAGTATTTTATCCACATCCCCACAAACTTTGGACAAGCCGTATAAAACACATAACTTATTGATTCTTAATCTTTCCCTCAAAGTTCCTACCAGCTTGTCCGCAAGTTATACGAAGACTTATCCACAAGCTGACCCGAATCTGATCAGCACAAAAAGCCAACTTGTGGATAATCAACCTCAGGCCCAATCGCCCCGCAGGGCCCTGACTTCATCCTCCAATCCCTTGGCCGTCACCGCCGAGGGGGACCAGGGTTGGCCCACCACCAGCCCGATGCGCGACCAGAAACGGCGCGGCAGACGGCTGAAGGCAGGGCCTTCACGGTGGCTGAAAAAACTGCCCCACAGGCCTTGCAGCGCCATGGGGACCACCGGGACCGGGTCGCGCTGGACGATGGTCTCGATGCCGGACTTGAAGGTTTCCACCTCACCACTGGTGGTCAGCTGGCCCTCCGGGAAGATGCACACCACCTCGCCCTCGCCCAGGGCCTGACTGATGGACTCGAACGCCTGCTCGTAGACCTCGGGCTTGTATTTCTGGGGCGCGATGGGAATGGTCCTGGCGAGGCGGAAGAACCAGCCGAGCAGGCGCGACTGGAAGATACGGTCGTCCATCACGAAGCGCACCGGACGGCGCACCGCCCCGGCAATCACCAGGGCATCCATGTAACTGACGTGGTTGCAGACCAGTACGACGGGGCCGACATCGGGAATACGGTCGAGGTTCTGGTGCCGGACCCGGTAAATGGTGTGGGAGAGCACCCAGATGACGAAGCGCAGGGCGAATTCCGGCACCTGATTGAAGACGTAAGCGGCGACCACGATGTTCATGATCGCCAGCACCAGGAAGAACACCGGAATACTCAAGCCCATCAACCCCAGGAACAGCATGCCCATGACCGCGCTGGCCACCATGAACAGGGCATTGAGGATGTTGTTGGCGGCAATGATGCGGGCACGGCGGTTGGCCGGGGTTTCCTGCTGCACATAGGCGTACAGCGGCACGATGAAAAAGCCACCGAATACACCGATGGCCAGCAGATCGGCCAGCATCCGCAGATAGACCGGCTCGGTCAGCATCCGCCAGGGACTGACCGGGGAATCCGGCGCCGTGGCCGGGATCGAGGCGTACAAATCGATGCCGAACAGGGACAGGCCCGCCGCGCCGATGGGTACGATGCCCAGCTCGACCCGGTGCCGGGAGAGTTTTTCACACAACAGGGATCCGCCCCCAATACCCAGGGTAAAGACTGCCAGCAGCACCGTGACCGCGCCTTCGGTCCCGCCCAGCGTCTCGGCCCCGAACTTGGGAAACTGGGTCAGATAGGCCGCCCCCAGGAACCAGAACCAGGAAATGGCCATGATGGACAGGAAAACCGCCTGGTTGTCCCGGGCCAGCCCGACCAGTTTCCAGGTTTCCTTCCAGGGACTGAATCGCAGCTCCAGGGTGGGATCCGCCGCGGGCAATTCGGGGATCTGTCGGCTGGCGAGATAACCCAGCACCGCCATCAGGACCACGGCGATGGCCACCCAGTAGCGGGCGCCGTCAAGCCCGGCAAGCAGGCCGGCGACAATGGTGCCCAGCAGGATTGAAACGAAGGTCCCCATCTCCACCAGGGCGTTGCCCCCCACCAGTTCGTGGTTGCGCAGGGCCTGAGGCAACAGGGCATATTTGACCGGACCGAAGAACGCCGACTGGGTGCCCATCAGGAACAGCAGCAGAAGCAGCACCTCGTAGCGTTCGAACCACAACCCCAGCGCAGCGGCCCCCATGATGGCCACTTCCGCCAGTTTGATCATGCGGATAATGCCGGACTTCTCGTACCGGTCGGCCCATTGCCCGGCGAAGGCGGAGAAGAGGAAAAACGGCAGGATGAACAACATCGCGGCCAGGTTGAGCAGCAGGGCGTCATTCATTCCCAGAATGGGCGCGCCGGCATAGACAATCAGCAGCATCAGGGCGTTCTTGTAGAGATTGTCGTTGAAGGCGCCGGCGAACTGGGTGAGGAAGAACGGCAGAAACCGCCGGGCCCGCAGCAAGGCAAACTGACTGTGCTCATGCTGCAGCGCTTCGTTTTCGATCCACTGACTCATGGTGGGGGATCACTCCCTGTTGGTGAAAATTCCTATGGCTTTTTGCCCTGATGCGGACGCCAGGACGGTGCCGGCGCCCCAAGCTGGTGCGAAACGGTCAACCAACCGAATAGGCCAGTATAGGCGATCTTCCCCGCAAAACCGCGAACGACGGCCTTTTATCAAACTGCAACAATTATTTGGCACGGTTTTCGTATCACCCGTGTCACTTGTTTGACCCACTCTCATTCGAATACAGGTCGCCAACCATGCCAGGATATGCCATCGCCGAGCGCCACCATGCAGCCCCGGAACCCGGGGTGTCCCCGTCCTTTGGCTCCTTTCAGCTCTGCTCGGCATTCCAGCCCATCGTCTGCCTGACGCACCAGAAAGTGGTGGGCTATGAAGCCCTGGCCCGGGCCCGTGATGCCGGCCGCACGGTCTCGCCGGCGAGACTGTTCAATGAGGCAGAACGCCTGAGCCAGGCCGCGACGCTGGATCAACAGCTCAACGAACTGCATGTTGCGACCTTTGCCCGTCATAACCCCGCGGTCTGGCTGTTTCTCAATATCAACCGGTACAGCATCCAGAACGAAACGTTCGACCCCGAAAGCTTTGCCCAGAACCTGCGCGGCCTGGGCCTGATGCCGCAACAGCTGGTGCTGGAAGTGGTGGAGGACCCGGTGGCCAACGATGCCCATCTGGCGGAATTCATCGAGCGGGCCAAGGCCCTGGATTTCCGCATCGCGATTGACGATTTCGGCGCCGGCGACTCCAACTTCGAGCGGGTCTGGCGACTGGCCCCGCACATCGTCAAGATCGACCGCAACATGCTGGTCAACGGCACCCGCCATCGCCGGGCCCGGCAGCTGTTGCTGAGTCTGGTCAACCTGCTGCGCGAAAGCGGCAGCCTGGTTCTGATCGAAGGCGTGGAAACGGAGGAGGAAGCGGACCTGGCCTTCCTCACCAATGCCGACATGTTTCAGGGTTTCTACTTCGCCAAGCCCGACCCGGGTCTGGCCGAGGCGCCCACCATCCAGCAACAGCTGCAGCACTTCACGCTGCAACATCACCAGACCGGCTGGCTGCGCAGCGAGGCGCACCAGGATTTTCTCAAGCTGCTGCGGTTTGAAGTGCTCGCCGCCTGTCATGAACTGGCCCGGGCCGAACCGATGGCCGACGCCTGTCAGGGACTGCTGCAGCTGCCGGCGGTCAAACGCTGCTTTCTACTCGATTTTCGCGGCGTGCAGCAGGGGGAAATCATCTCGCGCCATGCCGGCGTCCGTCGCGAGCCGTTCTTCAACCCGCTTTACCAGTCGAGCGGTGCCTGCTGGTCTCACCGGGACTACTACCGCAACGCCGTGGACCATCCCCACCAGATCCACATGTCACGGCCCTATGTGGCGCTGCCGGATGCCGAGCGCACGGTCACCCTGTCTGCAGTCTGTTACACCCGCTCGGGCAACCACGTTCTGTGCGTGGATCTGCACCCTGATGATATTTTCGACGGCCAGCTGGGTTTTCCTGCCACGCTCTGAAGCCTCATCCGACAAGGCTTTCACGGGTACCGTCATTTCGGCCAATTGTCTTTTTTGACGGACAGTTGTGCAGTTTTCGTCAATGCGGCCCACCAGTCTTTGTTCAACAATCGGTCACTAAATGGCACCAATGCACGAGGTGATTCGATCATGGCTAGCTACAAAGCACCGCTGCAGGACATGCGTTTCCTGCTCAATGACGTCTTCGACTATCCGGCCCATTACGCGCGTCTCAACACCGAAGAGACCGTGACGCCGGATCTGATGGACGCCATCCTGGGCGAATGCGCACGTTTCAGTGAGGAAGTCCTGTTCCCGCTCTATCAGAGCGGTGATAACGAAGGCTGCAAGCTGGAAAACGGTGACGTCACCACCCCCAAGGGTTACAAGGAAGCCTATCAGCAATACCAGGCCGGAGGCTGGCAGGGGCTGTCCCATCCCAGCGAGCATGGCGGTCAGGGGCTGCCGGCCTCAATGGGGCTGTTCAAGCAGGAGATGATGGGCACCGCCAACTGGCCCTTCAGCATGTATCCGGGGCTGTCCCTGGGGGCCATGAACACCCTGTTGCTGCACGCCGACGACGACATCAAGCAGACCTACCTGGTGCCGCTGGTGGAAGGGCGCTGGGCCGGCACCATGTGCCTGACCGAACCCCAGTGCGGCACCGACCTGGGGCAGGTCAAGACCAAGGCTGAACCGCAGGACGACGGCAGCTACCGCCTCAACGGCACCAAGATCTTCATCTCCTCCGGGGATCATGACCTCACAGAGAACATTATCCACGTCGTTTTGGCGCGCCTACCGGATGCTCCGAAGGGAACCAAGGGTATTTCCCTGTTCGTGGTGCCGAAGTTCCTGCCGGACGCCCAGGGCCAGCCGGCCGAGCGCAACGGCGTCAGCTGCGGCGCGCTGGAAAAGAAGATGGGGATCAAGGCCTCGGCCACCTGTGTGATGAATTTCGACGACGCCAAAGGCTACCTCATTGGACCGCCCAACCAGGGCCTGGAGTGCATGTTCACCTTCATGAACACGGCCCGGATCGGTACCGCCATCCAGGGGGTCGGTCCAGCCGAGCTGTCCTATCAGAATGCACTGGCCTATGCCCAGGAGCGCCGCTCCATGCGGGCCCTGTCCGGGAAGAAGGATCCCGATCAGGTGGCCGACAGCATTCTCCATCACGCCGACGTGCGCCGCATGCTGCTGACCCAGAAGGCGGTTGCCGAAGGGGGGCGGGCGATGCTGTATTACGCCGCCCAGGCGGCGGACCACATGGTCTGCGGGCACCTGGAAGAAGACCAGAAAAAGGTGGAAAAATACGACGACAGGCTCGGATTCCTGACGCCGATCCTCAAAGGCTTCCTCACGGAGTTGGGGTACGAGGCCACCAACCTGGGCATGCAGGTGTTCGGCGGGCACGGTTACATCAGTGAGCACGGCATGGAGCAAATTGTCCGCGACACCCGTATCGCCACCCTGTACGAAGGCACCACCGGCATCCAGGGCCTCGACCTGCTGGGCCGCAAGGTGCTGTTGCTGACCAAGGGGGCCGCCGTGCGTGATTTCACCCTGCGCATGGGCAACTTCGCCCGCAAACACCTGACCGACAGCGAAATGCGCCCCTACGCGCTACGGCTGCTGAAGCTGGCCGGCCAGTGGAACTACCTGACCATGCGTCTGATGCTGATTGCCCGCAAGGACCGCGACATGGTGAGCGCGGCCAGCAATGACTTCCTGATGTACAGCGGCTACGTCTTCATGGCCTTCATGTGGGCGCGCATGCGTGCTGTGGCGCTGGACAAGCTGCGTAACGGCGGGGATCAGTCCGAGGCGTTCTACAACGCCAAGCTGGCAACCTCGGAGTTCTACTTCGAACGCCTGCTGCCACGTGCCCAGGCCCATGCGGAAAGCATGCTGAGTCCGAGCAAGACCCTGATGCAGCTGGACAGCGATCACTTTGCGTTCGGGTAAGACGTCGGTGGTCCGTCGTCGGTTGTCGGTCGCTTGCCGGGGCATGGTCCCGGCGGGCGACAAATTCTAAGGTTGTCTGCTGTCTTTGGCCACCGACGTTATTTACCAATGCAAAAGCTGCTGAAGATCTTCCCCAGCAATTCATCCGGCGTCAGTTGCCCGGTGATTTCCCCCAACGCCTCCTGGGCCTGACGCAAATCCTCCGCCATCAGTTCCCCGGCGCCGAAATCGGTCAACTGGGAAGCCCCCTGATTGATCAGCTCGCGGGCCCGCTCCAGGGCATCCAGGTGACGGCGACGGGCGAGAAAGCCCCCTTCGGTACTGGCGGTAAAGCCCATGCAGGCCTTGAGGTGATCCCGCAGGCTGTCGATACCGTCCTGGGATTTCGCGGACAGCCGCACGACCGGGGTGCCGTTCTCGGTGAGTCCGGCGGTTTCGCCACTCTCGTCGATCTTGTTGCGGATGACCGTGACCGGGGCGTCGGCCGGCAGGCGGTCGATAAACTCCGGCCAGATCTCGTGAGGGTGGGTGGCTTCGGTGGTGGTGGCGTCCACCATCAGCAGGATACGGTCCGCCTGCTCGATCTCCGCCCAGGCCCGTTCGATACCGATCCGCTCCACCTCGTCCCCGGACTCGCGCAAACCGGCCGTGTCCACCACATGCAGCGGCATGCCGTCGATATGGATCTGCTCACGCAGCACATCCCGGGTGGTGCCCTCGATGGCGGTGACGATGGCCGCTTCACGGCCGGCCAGGGCATTGAGGAGGCTGGACTTGCCGGCATTGGGGCGGCCGGCGATGACCACGGTCATGCCGTCGCGGAGAATGGCACCCTGCTGGGCATCGGCGATGATACGGTCGACGTCCTGCTGCAGGGCGGTGATGTCCGCCGCCACCTTGCCATCGGCGAGGAAATCGATTTCCTCTTCGGGAAAGTCGATAGCCGCTTCCACGTACATACGCAGGTGCGTGAGCGCCTCCACCAGGGTGTGGATCCGGCGGGAAAACTCCCCCTGCAGGGAGCGCACGGCACAGCGGGCGGCCTGCTCGGAACTGCTGTCGATCAGATCGGCAATGGCTTCGGCCTGGGCCAGATCGAGCTTGTCGTTGAGGAACGCCCTTTCGGAAAACTCGCCGGGCCGGGCCAGACGGGCACCGAAACGCAGGGTGGTCTGCAGGATCAGGTCCATGATCACGGTACCGCCATGGCCCTGCAGTTCCAGCACGTCTTCGCCGGTGAAGGAGTGGGGATTGGGGAAAAACAGCGCGATACCTTCGTCCAGGCGCTGGCCCTCCTCATCCAGGAACGGGCCGTAATGGGCGTGCCGCGGCTGCGGTCGATAGCCCAGCACCTGCTCGGCAATGGCCCCGGAGCGGGGGCCGGAAACCCGCACGATGCCCACCCCGGCGCGACCGGGCGCGGTGGCAATGGCGGCAATGGTATCCATGGTCCCTGTGGATTGCATCGGATGCGGTCTCCCCAACGAAAACCGGGACCTTGCGGTCCCGGCGTGTTATGCGGTTGAGCTAGCCTTTCGCCTTCCTGGCCGCCGCCTCATTCTCGATCTTGCGGGTAATGTACCACTGCTGGGCGATCGAGAGGATGTTGTTGGTCAGCCAGTACAGCACCAGACCGGCCGGGAACCAGAGGAAGAAGACCGTGAAGATGAACGGCAGCATCTTCATCACCTTGGCCTGCATGGGATCCGGCGGTGTCGGGTTGAGGTGCATCTGCAGGAACATGCTGGCCCCCATCAGGATCGGCAGGATGAAGTACGGATCCATCGCCGAGAGGTCCTGAACCCACAGCATGAACGGCGCCTGACGCAGTTGCACGCTCTCGAACAGGACCCAGTAGAGCGAGATGAACACCGGCATCTGCACCAGAATCGGCAGACAGCCCCCAAGCGGATTGATCTTCTCGCGCTTGTAGAGATTCATCATCTCCTGGGACATCTTCTGCCGGTCATCCCCGTACAGTTCCCGCAGGCGACTGAGTTCCGGCGCCACCCGGCGCATGTTGGCCATGGAACGGTAACTGGTGGCCGAGAGATGGAAGAATACCGCCTTGACCGAGACGGTCAGCAGGATGATCGCGACACCCCAGTTGCTCACCAGACCATGGAAGAACTTCAGCACCACGAATAATGGATAGGCGATAAAGAACAGCCAGCCGAAATCCACCGTGTGATCGAGATTGGGCGCCACCTTTTCCAGACGTTCGATGATCTTGGGACCGATGTAGAGCTTGCCGCCCAGGGTGGCCTGTTGGCCCGGGGCCACTTCGGTCGCGTCACTGACAAAGCCGACCACGTAGAGGTCACCGCGGCGCGTGCTCTGGTAGTGGTTGACCTGGTTCTGCGGCGGCACCCAGGCGGTCAGGAAATAGTGCTGCAGAAAAGCAATCCAGCCGCCTTCGGCCTGATCCTTGATGGGCGTATCCTGCAGCTCATCCAGCGGGTATTTCTCGTAGGGGTCTTCCGGCGTATTGAGTACCGGGCCCAGGAAGGAGCGCCGGAAGGAAGACTGTGCGGTGGGATCGGCGGAATTGTCCCGCACGATCTTGCCGGCCAGGTTGCCTTTCCAGGGCTGATCGCTCTGGTTGTCGAGCAGGTAGTCGACATTGATTTCGTAGCTGTCGCGCTTGAGGGTGTAGCGCTTGGTAATCTTGACGCCGCTATCGGTGGTCAGATGCAGGTCAACAGTCAGGGTGTCCTGGTCTACGGTCAACTTGTAGACATCCTGATCCACATCGAACAGTGGGGACCCGCCATTACTTGCCGCGTCCGGGCCGTCACGGCCGATCAGCGCGCTCTCCACCATGTAGGTCAGCTGGGCATCATCGCGCAACAGGACCAGCGGCTGTTCGGATTCCTTGGAACGATCGTACTGCTTGAGTTCGGCCCGCACGATATTGCCACCCCGACGGCTGATCTGAAGATCGAGCACATCGGTTTCCACCGTAATCAGCCCACCATCCCGGGAAGCCTCGGGCGCCTTCGATTCCAGGGACTTGCTCGTGGTGCCGCTCCCGTTGTCCGGGGCGGAGAATTCGTCACTGGCCGGAGCTGTGGATTCGCTACCGGACAGTTGCGGCGCTTCGGCCTGTTCGGACTGCGTGGTCTGTGGCGCGGGCGTCTGGTGGTAATCCTCGTTCCAGGCCATCACCAGGAGGTAAGCAACGACCGCAAGACCGGCCCATATCACGGTTCTCTGAATATCCATAGTCTAACGCACTACTTTTTGGGAAGGGGAGTGGGCATGCCGGGGGCATTGGCATCCGGGAACAGGATCGTATCCGCCGTGGCCCCAGGGGTGGCACCTGAGCAGGCGCTTGACGGCCAGGATGCTGCCGCGCCAGGCACCATGGATTTCCACCGCTTCGAGCGCATAGTCCGAACAACTGGGAGTGAAACGGCAATGAGGCGCCATGACAGGGCTGATCAGGTAGCGGTAACCGAGAATGAGCAGGCGAAGTAAGCGCCGCATGGCAGACCCTGTTTGTTCTGCGAAAGGATTACTGGTTTGGCTCCGTTCCGGTCTGCTTTGCAGCTTTTCCCAGCCGGTGCCAAAGCTTGTCCAGTATTCGATAGACGCTGGCGTTGTCGAGCTCGGCAAGCCCGCGCCGTCCCAGTACCACGATGTCCACCGCCGGCAGTTGCTGCTTGTGATGGCGGAACGACTCTCGCGTTAAACGCTTGATGCGGTTGCGGTCCACGGCCCTCTTGAGATTCTTCTTGGCGAAGATCAGGCCGATGCGCGCGTGTTCCGTGTCGTTGGGTGTGGCCAGGATCAGAAAATGACGGCTGGGCACCCGAAACTGGACCGCATTGAACACGCGGCGATAGTCCCCGGCCGTCAGAAGACGCTGATGCCGGGGAAACGTCAAATCGCTCATTCCGCCTGATTAGGCGCTGAGACGCTTACGGCCCTTGGCGCGACGACGAGCAATGACCTTGCGGCCGTTCTTGGTGGCCATGCGGGCACGGAAACCGTGTACACGCTTGCGCTTGAGGACGCTGGGTTGAAATGTACGTTTCATGACTTCGATCTCGTAACGTTGGCTGTTCGTGTTCCATCCGGCTATGCGCGGCAACCCGAGGTTGCTGGTCACTTACTAGCCAGAGAAAGGAGCGGAATGATAGACAAATTTGCGTCCCGATTCAATGGTTTTCGACACCGGAAGCGGAATCCCAATCCGATAACAATAAACAACAGGTCTTTTAGAAATTCTTTAAAAGATATTTACTGCTGTTATTACTGTTAGGGACGGCGTTTTCTGTGGATAACCTGCTCCGGAACGCGTGGTTGAGGGGTTCTAACCAGGGGACAACAGCGGGAGTATCCTGAGGGGAACGGGTGAAGTTCCTGGGGGTGAACGGGGGACGAGTGTGGATGAATTGAAACCGGTCGACTTATTCGCCGGTTTTCCGGGATTCCCCCACAGGGTTGTTACCGGGTTGTCCGCAACCTGCTGTGGAAAACTATTTTTGGTTTTTTTATGGCTGCATTTTGTGAACAACATTGTTCCTAAGTAGGAAACTTATTGAAAAAAAACGTTTTTGTTATCCACAGCCTGTTTATGAATGATGTCGGGAGGGGGTTTTCCCCGTTGGGAGGCAAGGGTAGAATACGATCACTCAGGCCCTTATTGGTCTGGCATTCAGCCGATCCGGCGCATTGCATCCAATCTCGTTAAGCTGCTTCCGGCGAGTCTCCGCTGGTGGGGATTGCTGTCTCTGCGTTTTGCGCATCGGCCACTATCAATAAATAGGAGTCTTCGATCACGCCCCATCATCCTCTGGGCACAGAAAGCCCGGGCGGATTGGCGTTGGTCGGAGATCCACCAAAAATCCAGGATACAGGAACGGCCGCCCGGTCGTAGGCCTGTCGGGAGTTGCCAGGGTGTCACAGGAGATCTGGAATCAGTGTCTGGAAGTGCTGCGGGATGAATTTCCGTCGCAGCAGTTCAATACCTGGTTACGACCGCTACAGTCCGAGAGCCAGCAGGATGACCTGGTGCTGTTTGCTCCCAACCGCTTTGTGCTTGACTGGGTGAACGAGAAGTACCTGGGGCGCATCCAAGAAGTCCTCAAGGAGATTGCCGGCAGTCAGGGCTCGCCCCGAGTCCAGTTGAAAGTGGGCTCCGCTTCCGACCGCCCGGCCCCTGCACCGGCTCGAACACCGGAACCGGTAGCCGCCGCGGAAACCGAAGCGGCCGGCACCCAGCTGACAGAAGAAGAGCAGGGGGTGGCCAAGGAAACACCCGATACCGGAACAACGATTCCAGCGGCGAACCGGACCACCAGCAAACGGCCGGTCCAGGTCGAGGGCAGCGTCAAGCACCAGAGCTATCTCAACCCCAATTTCACCTTCGATACCTTTGTGGAAGGTAAGTCCAACCAGCTCGCACGGGCGGCTTCCATGCAGGTGGGCGAGAATCCCGGGGGCGCCTACAACCCCCTGTTCCTCTATGGCGGCGTAGGCCTGGGCAAGACGCACCTGATGCATGCGGTGGGTAATGAGATCGCCCGCCGCAACCCCAATGCCAAGGTGGCTTATCTGCGTTCGGAACGGTTCGTTGCGGATATGGTCAAGGCCTTGCAGCTCAACGCCATCAATGAATTCAAGCGCTACTACCGTTCGGTGGATGCACTGCTGATCGATGACATCCAGTTCTTCGCGCGCAAGGAGCGTTCCCAGGAAGAGTTTTTCCATACCTTCAACGCCCTGCTAGAAGGCGGCCAGCAGATCATTCTCACCTGTGACCGCTTCCCCAAGGAAATCGACAACATGGAGGAGCGGCTGAAATCCCGCTTCGGTTGGGGGCTGACGGTGATGGTAGAACCGCCGGAACTGGAAACCCGCGTGGCGATCCTAATGAAGAAGGCCGAGCAGGCCAAGGTGAAGCTGAGCAGCGAAGCGGCTTTCTTCATCGCCCAGAAAATACGCTCCAATGTGCGGGAACTGGAAGGTGCCCTGAAGCTGGTGATTGCCAACTCCCATTTCACCGGCCAGCCGATTACCCCCCCGTTCATCCGAGAGAGTCTCAAGGATCTTCTGGCTCTGCACGAGAAACAGGTGAGCATCGACAATATCCAGCGGACCGTGGCAGAGTACTACAAAATCAAGGTGGCGGACCTATTGTCCAAACGCCGGACACGGTCGGTGACAAGGCCCCGTCAGGTGGCCATGGCGCTGGCGAAAGAGTTGACCAATCACAGCCTGCCGGAAATTGGCGACGCCTTCGGAGGACGGGACCATACCACGGTCCTGCACGCCTGCAAGAAAGTGAATGAACTGCAGGAACAGGACGCCAGTATCCGAGAGGACTACCAGAATTTCATGCGACTGCTGACGAGCTAGGGGTGCAACGCACACCAGCCTGGCCCGCCCAACTGTTCACTACGGTCGGTCAGGCCAAAGACTGCTCGGGCCGTCGCGGTATAGATTGAGACGTGCGAAAAAGCGGAAAGCCCTCACCATGAAATTAACCATCAGTCGAGAAGCACTGCTGGGACCACTCCAGGCAATCGCCGGCGTGGTCGAGCGTAAGCAAACGATGCCGGTCCTGTCCAACGTGCTGTTGGCGGCCGAAGATGACACTCTGACCCTGACCGGCACCAATATGGAAGTGGAGCTGGTGGCCAGGATTCCGGAAGTGTCCATCGAACAGCCGGGTCGTGTAACCGTTCCGGCGCGTAAACTCTCGGAAATCTGTCGCGCCATCAGTGAAGGCGCCGGCATTGAGCTGGCGACCGAGGGCGATCGCGTTCGACTCAAGAGTGGGCCGAGCCAGTTTACCCTCTCCACCTTGCCAGCCGAGCACTTCCCCAACGTGGAAGACGAACCGGAGAGTTTCCGGATCGCCCTGGGGCAGCACGACTTGCGAACCCTGCTGGATGCGACCGCGTTTGCGATGGCGCAGCAGGACGTGCGTTATTACCTCAACGGGCTGTTGCTGGAAGTGGGTGACGACCAGATACGGGCGGTGGCCACCGATGGCCACCGCCTCGCCATGTCACGGATTGCCGTTGCCACCCAGGCGACCGAGCCGCGCCAGGTCATCGTGCCGCGTAAGGGTGTCCAGGAGCTGACGCGCCTGTTGGACGACAGCGAATCGCCGGTGGAGCTGGTGTTTGGCGATAGCCATCTGCGCGGTACCGTGGGCAACTATACCTTCACCTCCAAGCTGATCGAGGGCAAATTCCCGGACTACAACCGGGTTATCCCCAAGGGCGGTGACAAACTGGTAAGGGCGGATCGCAAGACGTTGCGCAGTACCCTGCAACGGGCCGGTATTCTGTCCCACGAGAACATCCGTGGTGTTCGGCTGCATCTGGAGAGTGGGGAGTTGCATGTGTATGCAAACAACCCCGACCAGGAACAGGCTGAAGATGCCATGGCGGTGGACTACCAGGGCGAGGCGTTGCAGATCGGTTTCAACGTCGGCTACCTGATCGATGTCCTCAACGTGCTGGACGATGAGCAGGTGCAGATTACGCTTTCCAATCCCAACAGCAGTGCCCTGATTGAGGGTGTGGGCGATGAGGAGAGTCTTTACGTCGTCATGCCGATGCGTCTGTAGAGGTTAACCAGGCGCTCAAGGAGGAGAATACGGTGTACAGATTACAGAGTGAATCCTTGCTGGCAAATGCGGGTATCTGGTCGCGGCTTCCCCTGCCCTATAAAGAAATAGGTAGAAATATCAGTATGTTAAAGAATGGAATCAAGGGTGCCTTTCGGATCGGGCAAACCGCTGCGGTGCTGTCACGGACCGGACTTGGCTGGCTTGGCGGTAAACGCCCGCCTCTGCCGCGGCTTTTGCGTCAAACCTTCGAAGAGCTGGGCGCCACTTACATCAAGCTGGGCCAGTTCATTGCCAGTTCCCCAACTTTCTTCCCGCCGGAGTATGTCGAGGAATTCCAGTATTGCCTCGACAAGACGCCGGCCCTGCCCTTTTCCGTAATGGAAGGCATTCTTCGGGAAGAATTGGGTGAGAACTGGGCAGAGCAATTCGAGTTCGTGGAGCGCGAACCGCTGGCTTCCGCCTCCATCGCCCAGGTGCATGCCGCACGACTGGTAACCGGGGAAGATGTGGTAATCAAGATTCAGAAGCCCGGGGTGGAGAATATTCTGCTCACGGATCTGAACTTCCTTTTTGTTTCTGCAAAGATCATCGAAAAACTGGCCCCGCAGATTTCATGGACATCGCTGTCTGGCATCATCGAAGAGATTCAGCGCACGATGATGGAGGAATGCGATTTCATCCAGGAAGCTAACAACCTGGAAGTGTTCCATCGTTTCCTGATGGAGACTCACAATCAGGAAGCTGTGGTGCCGCGAGTCTTCCAGCGTCTGAGCAGCCGTCGGGTCCTCACCATGGAGCGGTTGTACGGGGTACCACTGACCGACCTCGACAGTATCCGCCAATACAGTGACGACCCTGAACGTACTCTGATTACTGCCATGAACACCTGGTTTTCCAGTCTCACCCAGTGTGAGTTTTTCCATGCTGACGTGCATGCTGGAAACCTCATGGTGCTCAAAGACGGTCGGGTTGGGTTCATTGACTTCGGGATTGTCGGTCGCATTCGTCCGACCACCTGGGAGGCGGTGTCTGATTTCATGTCGGCGATCATGGTGGGGAACTTCGAAGGCATGGCGGACGCGATGGTCCGTATCGGCGTGACGCGGGAAGAGATTGATACCCAGCAGTTGGCAACCGATCTGCGCAACCTTTACCGCAAGATGGATCAGATGGTGCCTGAATATGCGCCGCATTCAACCGAAGAAGCCGAAGACGAGGTGAATACCTTGTTGATGGATCTGGTCCGGGTGGGTGAAAGTCATGGTCTGCATTTTCCGCGGGAATTCGCGCTGCTGATCAAGCAGTTCCTGTATTTCGATCGCTACGTTCATATCCTGGCACCGGATATGGATATCTTCGGTGATGATCGGGTGCACTTGCTGCACTGATTTCCATCCTGAGCCCTTGGCAAAATAAAACCCGGTGAGTGATGCTCACCGGGTTTTTTTATGGGAGGCGCAAAGGGTTTGGCTTGTTGCCTGGCAGGCGGGGAACAGTAACAATGCAGATCCATTGACGCAGGAGCAGACGTTAGCAGTTATGGGGATCCATAGTTTTATTGATTGGGGCAGTTGCTGGGCCTCGTCGTTTTTTTCGCTGGGGTATGGATTGCGGGTTCAGTCGAATCTGGCAGCGCGTCCCGCTCAAACACTTCATCTCTACGATATCGAAGGCTGTGCGGAGTGTCGCCTGGTCAGGGAAACACTGACCGACCTGGATCTGGATGCGGTGCTCTACCCCTGCCCCAAAGGCGGACAACGTTTTCGCAGTCGTGCTCTGGAGATCGGTGGCAGAGAAATGTTTCCTCTCCTGGTTGATCCAAATCTCGGGCGAGCGGTATACGGAGCGCGGGCCATTATTGCAATGTTGCAGCAGCACTATGGTCGCGGGGTTCCAACGGTGCCAGTGCCCTGGCGTAAAGCAACAGCGGTGCTTGGGCACATGGTACGGTTTGGCGCTGGACGGTACGCAAGGCCCAGCCGTCGTCCCGAATTGATGCTGGAACTTTACAATGTCGAAACAGAACCGGATTGTCGAAGGGTGAGGGAACAACTCTGTGAATTGGAGGTCTCTTATCTATTGCACAGTGTGGGTTATCCTTGTTGGGAAAAACGTCTGTTGTCACACCTGCAGCATAAGCGTGGACAATCGGTGCAACGGGATCGCTGGTTGGCCGCTCAGAACACGCCGGTTCGGCCCCCGGTTTTGGTGGATCCAAATCGGGGTGAAACGATTTGCGGAAGTCCAGCTATACTGTCCTACCTGACGCATCACTACGCCGTTTGATTGTGTTGACTCCCTATGCCGCTCACTGAAATCCATACCGAAGCATTCCGTAATCTTCGAGATGGTCGCCTCACCCTATCGCCTCAGATCAATCTGATTTACGGCTCCAACGGTAGTGGCAAAACCAGTTTGCTGGAAGCCATTCATTATCTGGGGCTGGGGCGGTCCTTCAGAACCCATAAACATGAAATGGTGGTCAACCATGGAAGGGATCAGCTCACAGTGTCTGGTAAGGTGGAGCAAGATGGCAGAAACAGCCATAGCGGCAGTCATCGTATCGGCATGAGTCGTAATGTGAGGGATCGTTCTACTGTGCTGAAAGTGGATGGGGAACGGGTTAAGAGTCTGTCCTCACTGGCTCAGCATCTACCGGTGTCGGTGATTGACCCGGGCGCTTTTGACATCGTTACGGGCAGTCCCGCAAATCGGCGTCAATTTCTGGATTGGGGAGTGTTCCACGTGGAACATTCTTTTGCGGCGCTTTGGCAGCAGCTGCAAAAGGCGCTGATACAACGGAATAAAATCCTTAGAAATGGTAGAATGGAACCCGCTCTAATGCGGGTTTGGAACGCCCGTTATGTGGAGTTAGCAGAGGCGGTTACCGCCCGAAGACAGACTTGCTTCGAAGCCCTGGAGCCGATCATTCAGGAGTTGTTGCAGCAAGCGGGATGTGACTGGGGGGCGCAGTTAACCCTGAGTTTTTCCCGAGGGTGGGACCGTCAACGTTCCCTGAGTGATTTGGTGGAAAGCCAGATCGAGCAGGAACTGAAAGTCGGCCATACCCTATATGGTCCCAATCGGGCAGATATCCGTTTGCGAATCGCACAAAAGCCCGCAGCGGAAGTGCTTTCCCGGGGCCAACAAAAAACACTGGTGGTTCTTTTAAAATTGGCACAAGGCCGTTTATTGGAACACCAGACGCACAGAAAGTGTGCCTTTTTACTCGATGATATCAACGCCGAGCTCGATGAAAGCAATCAGCGACTGCTGGCCCATCATCTTCTCGAGCTTGGAAGTCAGGTCTTTGTGACCAGTATTGAAAAACCGGATCCGTCCCGTTTGTGGGGAACATCTCACCCGGATCTCAAAATGTTCCACGTGGAACATGGCGAATTGTCGGAACAGTAAAGTCCGCGCTTCAGGAGCCTCGAATGACTGAAACCAATTACAACTCATCCAGTATCAAAGTCCTGAAAGGTCTCGATGCCGTTCGAAAGCGTCCCGGGATGTATATCGGGGACACAGACGATGGTACAGGTCTGCACCACATGGTCTTCGAACTGGTGGATAATTCCATTGACGAGGCACTGGCCGGGTTTTGCAGTGAGATCAATGTGATCATTCACCCGGATGAGTCGGTCACCGTCAAGGATGATGGTCGCGGTATCCCGGTAGATATGCACGAGGAGGAAGGTGTTAGCGCGGCGGAGGTTATCATGACGGTCCTCCATGCGGGCGGCAAATTCGACGATAACACTTACAAAGTCTCCGGTGGTCTGCACGGGGTTGGGGTGTCAGTGGTCAATGCCCTCTCCTCTACCCTGAAGTTGACGGTACGCCGTGATAGCAAGGTTCACGAACAGATCTATCACGGCGGGGTGCCGGAGAAGCCCCTGACTGTGGTGGGTGAGACCGATCGCAGTGGTACCGAGGTGCATTTCGTACCGTCGGATGAGACTTTTACCAACATCGTTTTCCACTACGACATTCTGGCCAAACGTCTGCGTGAGTTGGCCTTCCTCAATAGCGGTGTTCGCATCCGCCTGACTGACGAGCGCAGTGGCAAGGACGAAGTATTCCAGTACGACGGTGGTTTGCGCGCCTTCGTGGAGCACCTCAATACCAACAAGAGCTCCATCAACCGGGTCTTCCACTTCAATCGCGAGCGTGATGACGGCATCGCAGTGGAAGTGGCGATGCAGTGGAATGATGCCTTCCAGGAAAGCATCTTTTGTTTTACCAATAACATCCCTCAGCGTGACGGTGGCACCCACCTGGCAGGCTTCCGGGCCTCACTGACGCGTTCTCTCAACGGCTATATCGAACAGGAAGGCCTCCTGAAGAAGATGAAGGTGAACACGGCCGGCGATGACGCCCGCGAGGGCCTTACTGCCATTATTAGTGTCAAGGTGCCCGACCCGAAGTTCTCTTCGCAAACCAAGGATAAGCTGGTGTCTTCCGAGGTGAAGACCGCCGTGGAGCAGGAACTTTATCAGGCCTTCAACGAGTATCTTCAGGAATACCCCAACGAGGCCAAGGCGATCGTCAACAAGATGATTGATGCCGCCCGCGCCCGGGAAGCTGCGCGTAAGGCCCGGGAAATGACCCGTCGTAAGGGGGCACTGGACGTCGCCGGTCTGCCCGGCAAGCTTGCCGATTGTCAGGAAAAGGACCCTGCTCTCTCCGAACTGTTCATTGTGGAGGGTGATTCCGCCGGTGGTAGTGCCAAGCAGGGCCGTGATCGAAAGACCCAGGCGATCCTGCCGCTCAAGGGTAAGATCCTGAACGTCGAGAAAGCGCGCTTCGACAAGATGCTTTCCTCCGTGGAAGTGGGCACCCTGATTACAGCTCTCGGCTGCGGCATCGGGCGCGAAGACTATGACCCTTCCAAGCTGCGTTACCACAGCATCGTCATCATGACGGATGCGGACGTCGATGGTTCCCATATCCGTACCCTGCTTCTGACCTTCTTCTTCCGTCAGATGCGGGAAATCATTGAAGGCGGTCATGTCTTCATTGCCATGCCCCCTTTGTACAAGGTCAAGCGTGGCAAGCAGGAGCAGTACATCAAGGATGAAAAGGCCATGGAGGCCTATCTGACGCAGACCGCTCTGGAAAACGCCCAGCTTTATGTAAACCCGGACGCACCGCCCATTACCGACACCGCCCTGGAGGCATTGGTGAAGGAATATCAAAGTGTAATGGCGGTGATCAGTCGTCTGTCACGGGTTTATCCGGCCACGGTCCTGGAAGAGTTGATCGCCCATGGCACGTTGACGCCAGAGCAACTGGCGGATAAGGCAGCCGTTGAACAGTGGGTGGAAACTCTGGGTGAGCGACTGGTACTGGATACCCGCACGGGTACCAAGTACGAGTTTACGGTTACCTTCGATGAAGAGCGCAAGCTCTATCTTCCGAAGGTGGTTATGTATGTTCATGGCATCCCCTACGAGCACGTGTTCAAGCATGATTTCTTCGAATCCTCTGCCTACAAGGCGATTGCGGCACTGGGACAGAAGCTCGATGGATTGATCGAAGAAGGTGCCTATATCCAGCGTGGCGAGCGCAAGCACCCGATCTTTACCTTTGCCGGTGCGCTGCAGTGGCTGATGAAGGAAGCCCAGCGCGGCCTGTCCATCCAGCGCTATAAGGGATTGGGAGAGATGAATCCGGAACAGTTGTGGGAAACCACCATGGATCCGGAAACCCGTCGCATGATGAAGGTAACTATTGAGGATGCCATCGCCGCAGATCAGATCTTCACGACCCTCATGGGTGATGAAGTCGAGCCCCGTCGTGACTTTATCCAAACCAACGCGCTGGCCGTCACCAACCTGGACGTTTAACCAGCCTGATCAAGGCTCGATCCCTGGGGGTCGGGCCTTTTTATTCCGGCTTTGTCTTCCTTTTTGAAGCCGTCCTACCGCCCGCCTTTCGATGTTGTATTCTAACCGGTTATAGTTCCTAGAGTTTTTTGTTTCCTGAGGTCTTCAACCGGTTCCGGATCGGTCTTGTCAGGACGCGGTTTGATTGCGGATGCCGTGGGGCCCCTCCAACTGTTGAGGAGTGAATTCTTTTGGTTTCTCCTGATTCGTCCCCTGCCTACAGTCGCCCGCAAGGCGTGTTTCCCGCACTGCTCGGCGTGGCGCGTGAGCCCTTTCTGGTGCTGACCCCGGGGTGTGTCCTGCTTGGGGTGGCGGTCGCCGCCCAGCATACGGTCTCCTTTGACGCCCTCCGCGTGGTGCTGGTGTTCCTGGCGGCCCTCTCGGCCCATATCGCGGTCAATGTTCTTAATGAACTGTCCGACTTTCGCTCCGGTCTGGATCTGAAAACCGAACGAACGCCTTTTTCCGGTGGCAGCGGCACTCTGCCGGGGCAACCGCGCCATTTCCGGAACGCCAAGCGACTTGCGGCGGGCGCCTTACTGGTATTGGGAATCTGTGGGCTGTGGCTGGTCTGGTTGAGCGGCCCGGCCCTACTGCTATTCGGCGTATTGGGGCTGGTCATCGTGCTCACCTATACTGACTGGCTGAACCGCAATCCGTGGTTGTGTCTGCTGGCGCCGGGAATCGGGTTTGGCCCCTGTATGGTAGCGGCCACGGAACTGGCGCTCAGCGGCGAAGTTTCACTCAGTGGCTGGGTCGCGTCTCTCGTCGCCGGTTGTCTGACCAGTGGGTTGTTGTTGCTCAATCAGTTTCCAGATCGCGAAGCAGACCGCGAGGCCCGGCGTCGTCATCTGTTGATTGTGTACGGTGTTACCCAGGCCCGCTACGTGTATCTCGGCTTGATAGCGGTTGCGGTAATGCCGGTGGTTACCATGGTGGTGACGGGGGTATGGCCAGGCTGGACATTGTTAGCCCTGGCTCCTTTCTTACTGGTGTTTATCATCGAACCACCACTGCGTCGGTCACCCGACAACATCGAGGCCCTGATTCCGGCCCTGGGTGCCAATGTGTTGCTGGTCAATCTGGTGATTTGGCTCTTGGTGCTGGGCGTGTATCTGGGCTAGAACAATAAAGTCGGCTGCCTGTTTTCGTTTCTCTGGCAGGAGCTTTTTGAAGGAGAGATTCTTTAAAACGCGGGAGGGGGAAAATGGTCGGCGTGGCAGGATTCGAACCTGCGACCCCTTCGTCCCGAACGAAGTGCGCTACCAAGCTGCGCTACACGCCGAATCAGCGCCGGCTATTATACAGTTTTGACGCCGGAATGCTAACCCAAATTCGGGTCGATTTTTTGTGGTTTTGTAAGTTCCGCTGCCTGTTCGGGAGACAGCTGTCCCCCGCCGGCAATTGCGCTGACCGTTTGGTTGATCCATTCCTCTCCGGCCGCGGTGAGGGCCTCGACACTCCGATTATCCGAGGCAATGGGTGCGCCGATGACCAGCTGTATCCGGCCGGGAAATTTCACGAAATGGTTGTTGGGCCAGAACTCCCCGGCATTGTGGGCAATGGGCAGCAGAGGGTGTCCCGCGGCCTGGGCCAGGCGGGCGCCGCCATGGGTGAAGCGTTTCTGGTGCCCGGGATCAACCCGCGTGCCCTCCGGGAAAATCAGTATCCAGTAGCCCTCCTGAAGCTTCTCAGAGCCCTTTTCCACAACCTGGGTGGTGGCCCGGCGCTTGTCGTTCCGGTCAATGGCGATGGGTCCCAGAAGACGGAAGGCCCAGCCAAAAAAGGGTACGCTCAACAGTTCCTTTTTGATGACCTGGGATTGCGGGGAAAACAGCGTCTGCAGGAAGAAAGTTTCCCAGGTACTTTGGTGTTTGGCATACAGCACACAGGGGTCGGAAGGGATGTTCTCCTCCCCCCAGACATCCCAGTGGATGCCACAGCAAAAGCTGACCAGACGCATCACCGTGCGGGTAAAAATGCCGATGCCGAATGCAAATCGCCGGTGCCGGGGCATCAGCGGTAACACCACGATCAGCATCGAGCACCACACAATGGTGAAGGTGACGAACAACAGGTAAAACAGCCCGCTACGCAGGTAAATCGCCGGAGTGGCTTTTTTCATGAGGTGCCCTTGCCGGACACGAGCAAATCCTGGGTAAAGGCAGCCAAATCATCATAGATCGTCAGGCCGGGTAAAGGGCGGGTGTTGTGCAGGTTCTCTTCCGTAGTCCGGCCACTGCCGGTGCGCACCAATACCGGTCGGCAACCCATGGCCACGCCCGCTTCCAGATCCTTGAGGTTGTCCCCCACCATGTAGCTGCCGGTCAGACCGGGCAGGCCAAGGGCATCGCGGATCTGTTCCAGCAGACCGGTACGGGGCTTGCGGCAGTCGCAGTCGGCATCGGGATGGTGGGGACAGTAGGCAATGTGGGCGATGTCGCCACCCAGTTCCTGCACCAATTGGTTCAATCGGTTATGGATGGCGGCCAGGGTGGCATGGCTGTAGTAGCCCCGGGCAATGCCGGACTGATTGGTGGCGATGGCCACCTGGTGTCCGGCCCGGGTCAGATCGGCGATGGCCTGGAGACTGCCGGGCAACGGCACCCATTCATCAGGATGGCAGACATAGTCGCCCTCCTGATAATGGTTAATCACGCCATCGCGATCCAGTATGACCAGCACGGGACGACCCTGCCCGCCTTTAATTGGCCGATTGCAGCAGGGAGATGTCCGCCACCTGCAGGAACAGATTGCGCAGCTGGTTGAGCAAGGCCAGACGATTCTGGCGCACCGCCTCGTCCTCGGCCATGACCATCACATCGTCGAAGAAGCGATCGACGGTTTCGCGCAGATCCGCCAGGGAACGCAGGGCCTCTTCGTAGCGGCCTTCCACGAACAGTGGACCCACCTTGCCGTGCTGGTACTCGACAGCCTCGTACAGCGCCTTCTCGGCCTGCTCCACCAGACGGTCAGCGTCGACCTGTTCGGGGATGCCCTCACCGCCCTGTTTGGTTAGGATGTTGCTGACCCGCTTGTTGGCCGCAGCCAGCGCCTCGGCCGCGGGTAACTGGCGGAAGGCTTCCACGGCCTCGATGCGGCGGTGGAAATCCAGCGGCCGGGTCGGACGGCGGGCGTGGACGGCCAGGAACACCTCGGCGGGAATGCCCTGCTCCTCATAGCCGGCGCGGAAACGTTCCAGGGCATAGTCCACCACGCTGTTCACCGGATCCTCGGCGCTCAGCGTGCTGTGCTGTTCGGCCGCCCAGCGGCAGCAGTCGACCAGATCCAGGTCCAGCTGGCGTTCCACGATGATGCGCAGCACCCCCAGCGCGGCTCGGCGCAAGGCGAAGGGATCGCGGGTGCCGCTGGGCGGCTGGTTGATCCCGAAAAGCCCGACCAGCGAATCGAGCCGGTCCGCCAGGGCGAGCGCACTGCCGGTGGCCGTCTGTGGCAGTTCGTCGCCGGCAAAGCGGGGCTGGTACTGTTCGTTGAGGGCCTGGGCGACCTCTTCCGGCTCGCCGTCATGAATCGCATAGTAACGACCCATGATGCCCTGCAGTTCCGGGAACTCCAGGACCATTTCCGTGACCAGATCGGTCTTGGACAGCTCCGCCGCACGACGCGCCCAGTCCGAATTGGCGCCCATGGCCTCGGCGATACGAGCCGCCAGGGCGGCAACCCGCTGGCTCTTGTCGTAGATACTGCCGAGCTGTTTCTGGAACACGATCGGCTTGAGCGCGTCGACCCGTGCTGCGAGGGGCTTCTTGCGATCGGTTTCGTAGAAGAAGGCGGCGTCCGACAGACGGGGGCGAATCACCTTCTCGTTGCCGGTGATGACCGCTTCCGGATCCCGGCTTTGCAGGTTGGCCACGGTGATGAAGTACGGCAGCATGCGGCCATCGTTGCCGAGCACGTGGAAATACTTCTGGTGCTCCTTCATGGAGGAGATCAGGGCTTCCGGCGGCACCTCCAAAAAACGCTCGTCAAAGCGGCCCAGCAGCGGTACCGGCCATTCGTTCAGGGCGGTGACTTCGTCGAGCAGGTCGTCGTCGATCACCGCCTGGCCGTCCACCTTGTTCTGCGCCAGGGCGGCGACGCCTTCACGGATCATGTCACGACGCTGGGCGAAGTCGGCCACCACATAGCCCTGCTCCTTGAGCACCAGCTCGTAATCGCTCGGGGTCGGGATAATGAGGTTTTCCGGGCAATGAAAACGGTGGCCGCGGGTCTCGCGTCCGGCCGGCTGGCCGAGAATCTCGCACTCCACCACGTTGCCGCCATACAGCACCACCACCCAATGCACCGGGCGCACGAATTCCACCTTGTTGGCGCCCCAGCGCATGCGCTTGGGAATCGGCAGACGGGCGAGGGACTGACGCACGATCTCGGGCATCAGGTCCACGGTGTTCTGGCCCTTCTCCACGCTGCGGTAAACCACCCAGGCGCCCTTGTCGGTCTCCAGGGTGTCCAGCTGATCCGGGGTCACGTCGAGGGAGCGGGCAAAGCCTTCCAGGGCCCGAGTGGGATTGCCGGCTTCGTCAAACGCGGCCTTAATGGCCGGCCCCTTACGTTCGATGGGCTTGTCCGGCTGGGCGCCGGCTAGCTGGGTGATGCGTACCGCCAGACGCCGGGGCGCGGCAAAGCGTTCCAGCCCCTGGAACTCGATACCGGCATTTTCCAGACCCTGACGGATACCGTCTTCAAAGGCTTGCGATAGGGTGGAGAGCGCCTTGGGCGGCAGCTCCTCGGTGCCGATCTCGACCAGAAAATCCTGTGCCGCCATGGTTACGCCTCTCCTTTCTCGTTTTCTTGCACTTGTGCCAGCACTTCATCACGCAGCGCGGCGGGAGCCATGGGGAAGTTCAGTTCCCGGCGGCGCTGGAAATAGGCCTTGGCCACCGCGCGAGCCAGGGTCCGCACCCGCAGAATGTAGCGCTGGCGTTCGGTGACGGAGATCGCGTGACGCGCATCCAGCAGGTTGAACGTGTGGGAGGCCTTGAGGACCTGTTCGTAGGCCGGCAGCGGCAGGTTCTCGTCGATCAGGCGCTGGCTTTCACGCTCGTGCACATCGAAGCTCTGGAATAGGAAATCCACATCCGCCTGTTCGAAGTTGTAGGCGGACATTTCCACTTCGTTCTGGTGGAACACGTCGCCATAGGTGACCGGGCCATCGGGACCGTCGGTCCAGATCAGGTCGTAGACACTGTCCACGCCCTGCAGGTACATGGAGATACGTTCCAGGCCGTAGGTGATCTCGCCGGTAACCGGATAGCACTCCAGACCGCCCACCTGTTGGAAATAGGTGAACTGGGTCACCTCCATGCCGTTGAGCCAGACTTCCCAACCCAGGCCCCAGGCGCCCAGAGTGGGCGATTCCCAGTTGTCCTCGACAAAACGGATGTCGTGGACCAGCGGATCCAGACCCAGGGCCCGGAGCGAATCCAGGTAGAGTTCCTGGATATTGTCCGGAGACGGCTTGAGCACCACCTGGAACTGGTAGTAGTGCTGCAGGCGATTGGGGTTTTCCCCGTAACGGCCGTCGGTGGGACGCCGGCTGGGCTGCACGTAGGCCGCATTCCAGGTTTCCGGACCGATGGCGCGCAGGAAAGTGGCGGGATGGAAGGTGCCCGCACCCACTTCCATGTCCAGCGGTTGAAGGACGACGCAGCCGTGGTTGGCCCAGAACTGCTGGAGGGCGAGAATCAGCCCCTGAAATGTCTTGACGTCGGGTGTGGCCTGCTTAGTCACGAGGTTTCCCCAGAATTCGTTCAGTCATGTCTGGAACCGGGCCCTTGGGCCCCGTCCCGGCAATGGGTTTCACCGGCGTTGTCGGGCCGGTGGTTTCAGGAAGTGCTGCATTATACGCTCCATCGTCACGAGTTTCGAAATCCCGCCACGAAAATTGCGACTTGCGACAGCGAGACGGTTTATTATTCTGTGTTTTTTGAGAAGACATGGACCCCTTCTATGTTCCCGCAGCGTTTGCGAAGTCGTTTGGTGCTGATGTTTTTCCATCTTCTGGGCCGTCTCCCGCTGCGCATGGCCCAGAAGATCGGCAGCTTTCTGGGGCGGCTCGGCTGGTGGCTGAAAAGCGATTACCGGCGCATCACCGAGATCAACCTGCAGCTGTGTCTACCGGACCAGACCCCGGAGCAACGGACCTGGCTGGGCCAGCAGAGCATGCGGGAAACCGGCAAGACGCTGATGGAAATTCCCCTGATGTGGGAGCAGCCGGTGGAGGAATGCCTGGGATTGATTCGTCACTTCGAGGGGCTGGAGTATGTTGAACGGGCGCGGGCCAGTGGTCGGGGGCTGATCTTGCTGGCCCCGCATATCGGCAACTGGGAGCTGGCGGGGCTGTATTTTTCCACCCGCTTCGACATGGCCGCCCTCTACCGCCCCCCCAAGGTGCCGGAGATGGAAGACTACATGCGCCAGGTGCGGGGTCGGGCCGGCTCCGAGCTAGTGCCGACGGACCGCCGGGGTGTCATGCGGCTGTTCTCGATTCTGCGCCAGAACGGCGTGGTGGGCATCCTGCCGGATCAGAATCCGGGCGCCTCCGGGGGCGCCTTCGCGCCCTTCTTCGGTATCCCGGCGCGCACCATGCAGCTGGTCCCGCGACTGATCCAGAAGACCGGCGCCCAGGTGTTGATGACCTACGCCCGTCGCCTCAAGAACGGCCAGGGGTTTGAGTTGGTGGTGCGACCGCCTGACCCGCGCCTTTTTTCCGAGGACGCCGAAGTCGCGCTGGAAGGCCTCAATGCCAGCGTCGAGATCTGCGTAAGGGAAGTGCCGGCGCAATACCAATGGGAGTACAAACGCTTTCGTCACCAGCCCAAGGGACATCCTTTGCCCTATCGGAACAATCAGATCGCCTGACGTTAGCGCCTGGAGAGCCCGGGGTTGGGAATGCCCCGGAGCTATGAGCTTCCCTAGCCCGCATTTTTCACCAAGGCCGATCACCATGACGAAAAAGCGAAGCAATATCAATGCGCTACAAAAGATATCGGCGAATATTGAAAAATCCAATTTGGATCTGTTCGGTTTTTGCCTGCCCCTGGCTTCACATCTGGACCCAACGGCCCTTGGGCGGGGCTACGGCCACGCCCGGCGGCCCATTAGGCCCACCTGTTTCGCCAGGAACACGCAAAAATCCGAACCCTTGGTGAGAAATGCGGGCTAGAAGAACGTCAGCCCCACCTGGAACAGCCGCTCCACATCGCGGATACGGGTCTTGTCCACCAGGAACAGAATGACGTGGTCGTCCGGCTGCACCCGGACGTGGTCGTGGGCAATCAGCACTTCGTTGTGACGCACGATGGCGCCGATGGTGGTGCCATCCGGCAGGGCGATTTCGTCCAGCCGCCGGCCGACCACCTTGGAGGAGCGATGGTCGCCGTGGGCGATGGCCTCGATGGCCTCCGCCGCCCCGCGACGCAGGGAGTGTACGTTGACTACATCACCGCGGCGCACGTGGGTGAGCAGGCTGCCGATGGTGGTCTGTTGGGGCGAGATGGCGACGTCGATGTCACCGCCCTGGATCAGGTCCACGTAGTCCGGATTGTTGATCAGCGTCATCACCTTGCGTACGCCCAGACGCTTGGCCAGCAGCGAGGCCATGATGTTGGCCTCGTCGTCGTTGGTGACGGCGCAGAAGATATCGGTGTTCTCGATATTCTCTTCGATCAGCAGATCTTTGTTGGCGGAATTGCCCTGCAACACCATGGTCTTGTTGAGGGTTTCCGAGAGGCCCACGCAGCGGTCGTAGTTACGCTCGATTAGCTTGACCTGGTAGCGGTTCTCCAGGGTTCGGGCGAGACGGAAACCGATGTTGCCGCCACCGGCGATGAACACCCGCTTGTAGGGTTTTTCCAGCGGCTGCAGCTCGCTCATGACCGAGCGGATGTGGTCGGTGCCGGCAATGAAGAAGACCTCGTCGCCATCCTCGATCACGGTATTGCCCTGGGGAATGATGGGCCGGTCGCGGCGGAAGATGGCGGCGACCCGGGTATCGATCTTGGGCATGTGCTCGCGAAGGTAGGACAGCTCGTGCCCCACCAGCGGTCCGCCCAGTGTGGCGCGGATCGCCACCAGCCGGGCCAGGCCCTTGGAGAAGTCCAGCACCTGCAGGGCGCCGGGGTATTCGATCAGGCGGGTTATGTGCTGGGTGACCACCTGCTCCGGGCTGATCAGCACGTCGATCGGGAAGCCGTCCGGGCCGAACAGTTCCTTGCGGCTGAGGTAGGCATTGGCGCGCACGCGGCTGATCTTGGTGGGGGTCTTGAACAGGGAGAAGGCGACCTGACAGGCGACCATGTTGGTCTCGTCGGAGTTGGTCACCGCGATCAGCATGTCGGCATCCTCGGCGCCGGCACTGCGCAGCACGCTGGGGTAGGAGCCGCGGCCCTGGACGGTGCGGATGTCCAGACGGTCCTGCAGCTGGCGCAGACGCTCGCTGTCGCTGTCGATGATGGTGATGTCGTTGGCTTCGTTGGCCAGGTTTTCAGCCAGGGTGCCGCCCACCTGCCCGGCGCCGAGAATTATGATCTTCATCCCAATCGATCCCACTGCGAAAGTCAGAAGGGTAACGCATTTCAGGGCCGGTTATCAGGGGAAAAGCGCAATTATTCGGTCTTCTCCAGACAGGCGTAGAAAAAGCCGTCGGGCCCGCCGTCACTGGGCAGGAGCTGGCGGCCGAAGCCGGTATCCTGGCCCCAGGGCACATCCAGCGGCTGCTTGCGCGCATCTCCGGTCTGCTTGAGGAAACGCTCCACGATACGCTGGTTTTCCTGGGGGAAGACCGAACAGGTGGCATAAAGCAGGCGACCGCCCGGTTGCAGCAGCGGCCACAGGGTTTCCAGCATGGCCAGCTGGGTGTCCGCCAACGGTTTGATGTCTTCCGCACGGCGCAGCAGCTTGATGTCCGGATGGCGGCGGATAACGCCGCTGGCGCTGCAGGGGGCGTCCACCAGGATGCGGTCGTACGGCTGGCCGTCCCACCAGGCGTCCGGATCCAGGGCGTTGCCCGTCACCACCTCGGCTTTCAGCTGCAGGCGTTCCAGATTCTCCCGCACCCGTTCCAGGCGCCGCGGTTCCACGTCCAGGGCGGTCACGGCGGCCAGGTCCGACTGCCGTTCGAGCATTGCCGCGGTCTTGCCACCGGGCGCGGCGCAGGCATCCAGCACCCGCTGCCCGGGAGCCAGATCAAGCAGTTCGGTACAGAGCTGGGCGGCTTCATCCTGAACACTGACCCGGCCCTCGGCAAAGCCGGGCAAGCGGTCCACCGCCACCGGCTGCGCCAGGGTGATGGCCTGGGGGGCAAAGCGGCAGGCCCGGGCCTCGATTCCGGCCTCCTGTAATTGCTGCAGATAGGTCTCGCGGTCGCACTGACGGGCGTTGACCCGCACCGTCATGGGCGGATGGCCGTTATTGGCGGCGAGGATGCTGCCCCAGTCCGCCGGCCAGTTGCCGCGCAGCTTGTCCACAATCCAGTCCGGGTGAGCGGTCACTGCGGCAGGCTGGTCGAAGTGGGGTTCGCCCTCGCGCTGGGCGCTGCGCAGCACACCGTTCACCACCCCGGTCAGATGGTCCAGGCGCAGTTGCCGGCAGGTATCCACCGCTTCGTTGAGGATGGCATGAGGCGGGCGTTCGGTGTGACGCAATTGGTACAGTGCCAGCAACAGCAGGATATGGGCCGGGCGCTTGCGGCCGCTCAGGGGCTGGCGCAGACGCTGTTGGAGCTCCGCCTGCAGGCGGAACCACCAGCGGCAGGTGCCAAAACACCAGTCCTGTAGGCGGCCGCGTTCGGCCGGTTCGAGGTCGGCGACCACCGGGGGCAGAATCTGGGACAGGGATTCGCCCTGATCGGCCACCCGCGTCAGCAGGGCAACGGCCTGTTGGGCCAGGTTGTCGGCACTCATGTCAGCAGTTGTCCGGGTTCCAGCAGGGGTTTGCCGCCATTGATCAGATCGCGGATGGATTGTGGCCGGCTGCCCGGCAGCTGAATGGTCTCCAGCACCAACTGGCCCTCACTGGTCTGGATCCAGGCGCCTTCCGGAGTGCGCGCGACCACCTCACCGGGCCGTTTTTCGGTATTCGACGGCTCCAGCCGTGCCTGATGAATACGCAGGGTGCTGTCGCCGGCCTGGGCAAAGGTGATGGGCCAGGGATTGAAGGCGCGCACCAGGCGTTCCAGTTCCGCCGCCGAGCGGTGCCAGTCCAGATGGCCTTCGGCCTTGCTCAGTTTATGGGCGTAGCAGGCCAGCCAGTCGTCCTGGGGTTCGTAATCGAGGCTGCCGGCCTTGAGACCGTCCAGGGCATCCAGGATGGCGTCGGCTCCCAGGGTGGCCAGGCGGTCGTGCAGGCTGCCGCCGGTTTCGTCGGGTGCCAGCGGTGTTTCACGCTTGAGCAGCATGGGGCCGGTGTCGAGCCCTGCCTCCATCTGCATGATGGTGATGCCGGAGGTCTCGTCACCGGCGGCAATCGCGCGCTGGATGGGGGCGGCTCCGCGCCAGCGGGGCAACAGGGAGGCGTGGATATTGAGGCAGCCCCAGTGGGGCAGGTCCAGCACCGCCTGGGGCAGAATCAGCCCGTAGGCGGCGACCACCATGACATCGGGTCGGTAGTCTTCCAGCCGGGCCAGGGCCCCTTCCCCCCGCAGGGAGGTGGGCTGCTCCACCGGAATGTCATGCTCCAGGGCCAGGGCCTTGCAGGGGCTGGGCCGGGGCTTGCGGCCGCGACCGGCGGGGCGGTCGGGCTGGGTGTAGACGGCCACCACCTCATGGGGGCTGTTGATCAGCGCCTGAAGGGCAGCGGCGGCAAAATCGGGGGTGCCTGCGAAGACGATGCGCAAGGTTGTCTTTCCTTTCGGTAGCAACAAAAAAACCGGACCGCCTATAGCCTATCAAAAGTCGGCTAGGGCTGGCCCGGTTTCTTGCCAGGGAGGTTGGGTTCCCGGCGTTATGCCCGCATCTTCTGTTGCTGCTTGTGCAGCTTCTCCAGCTTCTTGCGGATCCGGGTGCGCTTGAGCGGACTGATATGGTCCACGAACAGGCGCCCGTTGATGTGGTCGATCTCGTGCTGCAGGCAGACTGCCGGCAGGTCGGTCAGCTCTTCTTCGAAGGCTTCGCCGTTGCGGTCCAGCGCCTTGACCCGGATATGGTCGATGCGTGAGACGTTTTCGTAGAAGCCGGGCACCGACAGGCAGCCTTCCTGCATGTCCTGATACTCGCCGTCCAGCACTTCGATTTCCGGGTTGATGTAAACCTTGGGCGCGCTCTGGTCCTCGGACAGGTCGACAACAATGATGCGTTTGTGCACGTTAACCTGGGTCGCGGCCAGGCCAATGCCCGGAGCGTCGTACATGGTCTCGAACATGTCATCGATCAGGGTTCGAATACCATCGTCGACCTTTTCCACAGGTTCCGCCACCTTGCGCAGGCGCGGGTCGGGAAACTCCAGTATTTCCAAAATCATAAGCGGTCACTCGATCGTCTTGCTTGCCGGTGTCGTGGCTATCCAGCGGTATCCCACTATGGGGCCGCGTGTGCCATATCACAACCCGGTAATTTTACGCATTCGCGGGTGCGCAGGATCATCACACCCATGCTATTTTTATTATCTCTCAAACCCAATGCTGAGTACAAACTGACCAAAAAGAAGTCGACCCGGCAGCAAAACGTGACATTAAAACGATGAATCGCCCTCACAAAAAGCGGTACGTCTTCTATAGTTAGTGTCAGTGTCTGATAATCGTCTTCAAGTGACGGCCCGATCGCCCCGGTGCAGGGCAGAGAAACTGCATTTGCTAGCAAGGATCCATACGATGAGGAAACTGTTGTACGCATTGACGGCCACGATGCTTCTGGCCAGCAGCTGGGTGTTTGCCGCCCCGGAGCTGCGTCCTGACCATCCGGAGAAATACACCGTGGTCAAGGGGGATACCCTGTGGGACATTTCCGCCCGCTTCCTGAAGAACCCCTGGTACTGGCCGGAAATCTGGCATGACAACCCGCAGATCGACAACCCGCACCTGATCTATCCGGGGGATGTGTTGGCTCTGGTCTATATCGATGGCAAGCCGCGTGTGACCAAGGTGGCTGAAAACGCCGGGCCCAAGGGGGTTGTGAAACTGTCGCCGAAGGTCCGCTCCACGCCGATCGAAACGCCGGTCCCAACCATTCCACTGGACGCCATTCAGGGTTTCCTGACCCAGACCCGCGTGGTTGACGAGGCCATCCTGGAAGACGCCCCCTACGTGCTGGAAGGCCGTGACGGCCGCATTGCCAGTGGCGCCGGGGACCGCGTCTATGCCCGCGGCGATGTGGGCAACCAGAAGGTCATGAGCGTTTACCGTCGCGGTGAAACCTACGTCGATCCGGAAACCAACGAGTTCCTGGGCCTGGAAGCCCGAGCTATCGGTAAGGGCAACATTGCCGCGGTGGACGGTGAGGTGATTACCGTCGACCTGACCCGGACCAGCGAAGAGGTAGGCCAGGGTGACCGTCTGCTGCACACCGAAAACCGCAGCATCAGCACCACCTTCGAACCCAGCGCTCCGGATACCAAGATCGAGGGGCGCATGATCTCGGTACTCGATGGGGTCAGCAACATCGGTCAGTACGACGTGGTGGTGATCAACCGCGGTGAGCGTGAAGGCCTCGAGGAAGGCAATGTCCTGGCGGTCTACAAGGCCGGCCAGGTGGTTCGTGATCCCAAGACCCGTGAACTGGTGGAGTTGCCCTCCGAGCGTGCCGGTCTGCTGATGGTGTTCCGCACCTTTGAAAAAGTCAGCTATGGCCTGGTGCTGCAGTCCACGCGCCCCCTGTCGCTGATGGACAAGGTCCGCAATCCCTGATCGCATCACTCCCGAGTTGACGAAGGCGCCCGCGAGGCGCCTTTTTTATTATTTGCCGTACGGCAGAGGGTTTCCCTATGCAGCCCAGCCCGCCACTATTGCTCACCCCTTGACCCTCCTCGCCAAGGCGGTAAGCTTCCTTTCAATTCTGTAACCCGATGATCACCAAGGATGGTGTCCCATGGCGTTTAATGCCTCAGAGGAACGTTTGTGGCAGTGGCTGTTTCTGTCACTGCTGCCTGGCGTCGGCCCGGCGTTCTGGCAACGCTGGCTCACTCAGTTTCCATCACCACTGCGGCTTCTGGATTCCGAGCACGCGACAGTGGCTCGCAATACCCTGCCCCAACGCGCCCGGGAAGCGTTTGACGCCTGGCAGCAACAGGATCGACGTCACCCGGTGATGGCCCGATTGCGTCAGGTGGCCACATGCATGGAACGCGAAGGTATTCAGCTGGTCACATGGGAAGACCCGGAATATCCGCCCTTACTGCGGGAGATCCACAGTCCGCCAGTTGTGCTTTATGTGCGTGGCGATCCGGGGGCGCTGATGGCTTCGCAGGTGGCTCTGGTGGGCAGTCGCAAGGCAAGTGGTGATGGCCTCCGTACCGCCCGCAAGCTCGCGGGAGATCTGGCCGAGCGCGAATGGGTCGTGACCAGTGGCCTGGCCCTGGGGGTAGATGGCGCCGCCCATGAAGGCGCCCTGGCAGCCGGTGGGGCCACTGTGGCGGTATTAGGTGCCGGCGTGGACCGGATCTACCCGCGTCAGCATCAGGCGCTGGCCTGTCGTATCCTGCAATCGGGCTGCCTGGTGTCGGAAATGCCTCCGGGCACGGCACCCAAACCAGGTCATTTTCCCCGCCGAAACCGCATCATCAGCGGACTTTGCCAGGGCATCGTGGTCATTGAGGCCGGTTTGCGCAGCGGGTCACTGATCACCGCACGGTTGGCGCTGGAGCAGGGGCGGGAAGTGCTGGCTGTGCCGGGTTCGATTCATAACCCGCAGGTTCAGGGCTGTCATCGGTTGCTGCGTGAAGGGGCCCGCCTGGTGGAGACCGCTGATGACGTGCTGGAAGAACTGTCCTGTGGCTTCGCGCTGACCGCTCCGGCTTTTTCGGCGGGGGCCCAGATGTCACTGTCCGAGGCCGCCGAGCCGTCCCTTGCCGGGGACGAAGCAGAAGTCTATAGGGCGCTCGGGTTTGCGCCCAGCAACAGCGATGAGCTGGCCTCGCGCACCGGCCTTCCGGCCGATCGCATGATGCAGGCCCTGTTGCTGCTGGAAATGGAGGGCCACGTGGAGCTGACAGAGGGCGGCTACCGTCGGGCCGGTGTTTGATTCAGAGCCTTGGTGTAAAATGTCATCATGTTGAAGGATTCTCCCTACCGTTGGTGTTTACATAACATTGTCCGCATCATCCGTAATGGCGGCGTCGTGGCCTACCCGACCGAAGGGGTTTGGGGGCTGGGCTGTGACCCCGGAAACCCGGAAGCCGTCGCTCGGCTACTGGCCCTGAAAAAGAGACCCCTGCGCAAGGGCCTGATTCTGGTTGCGGCCAATACCGGCCAGATCGCCCCCTTGCTGGACAACCTCACGCCGGAGCAACGCCAACAGCTCGATCAGCTGTGGCCCGGTTTCGTTACCTGTCTGCTGCCGGACCCCAAGGGCTGGACGCCTCACTGGATTCGCGGTGATCACCACACCGTGGCGGTTCGGGTCAGTGCCCATCCACCGGTGGTCGCCCTGTGTGAAGCCTTCGGCGGCCCCCTGGTCTCCACGTCCTGCAACCCGAGTGACCGTCCGCCCGCGCGTTCGGCCTCGGAAGTCCGGCGCTACTTCGGCAATCGCATCGACAACATGTTCCCCGAAACCCTGGGCGGCGAACCCGGACCCAGCCCGATCCTCGATCTTGGCAACGATACCTGGGTGCGCCAGTAGGGGAATCTCTGCTCAGGTCCTGACTGCCTTCTGCAGGGCCTGAGAAGTGCCTTGGCTGCGTTGCGGCTCGCCGGGAATGGCCGGAGCCCTTGCCAAGAGCGGTTCCTAACATTCCCCGGTCGGCACCTTCTTGCTACCATCGTGGGCCACAATCACAGGATTACGGAGTGAGCCATGTCTGGGCCCGATGCCGAAGCGGTGCGCGTCTACCTACTGGATCTGCAGGACCGGATTTGTGACGGTCTGGCCGAACTGGACGGTCGCGCCGTCTTCGCACAGGACGAGTGGGACCGGGAAGAAGGCGGAGGCGGTCGAAGCCGCATCATCCAGGGCGCCAAGGTCTTCGAGAAGGGAGGCGTCAACTTTTCCCGCGTCAAGGGCAAGACCCTTCCCCCCTCGGCCACAGCGGCCCGACCGGAACTGGCCGGCGCCAGCTGGGAAGCCATGGGCGTTTCCCTGGTACTGCACCCGGAAAACCCCTATGTCCCCACGTCGCATGCCAACGTGCGGTTCTTCATCGCCGAAAAACCCGGCGAGGCGCCAGTGTGGTGGTTTGGCGGTGGCTACGATCTGACCCCCTATTACGGCTTCACCGAAGACTGCGTCCATTGGCACCGCACCGCCGAAGCCGCCTGCCGGCCATTCGGCGATGAGGTCTACCCGCGTTTCAAGCAGTGGTGCGACGATTATTTCTTCATCAAGCACCGTAATGAGGCCCGGGGTATTGGTGGTCTGTTCTTCGACGATCTCAATGAGTGGCCATTCGAGGATTCCTTCGCCTTCATGCAGGCAGTGGGCGACAGCTTCCTGCCGGCCTATGCACCGATTGTCGAGCGCCGCCGCAACCACCCCTACGGTGAGCGTGAGCGGGAATTCCAGCTTTACCGCCGCGGACGCTATGTGGAATTCAACCTGGTGTACGACCGCGGCACCCTGTTTGGCCTGCAATCCGGTGGCCGTACCGAATCCATCCTCATGTCCATGCCGCCGCTGGTGCGCTGGGAATACGGCTGGCAGCCGGAGCCGGGCAGCGATGAAGCCGCCCTCACCGATCATTTTCTGAAACCTCGCGACTGGTTAGCGGAGGACGTGCAATCATGACGGCCCTGTATGCCGTGGTGGGTCATCCCATCAGCCACAGCAAATCACCCCACATCCACAGCCTGTTTGCCGCCCAGACCGGCGAGGACCTGGAATATACCGCCATCCAGGCGCCGCTGGACGACTTCGCCGGCACTGTGCGCGGCTTCTTCAAGCGCGGCGGCAGCGGCCTCAATGTGACCGTGCCCTTCAAGCAGGAAGCCTGGGCCCTGGCCGACCGTCTGTCGGACCGGGCGCAGCGGGCCGAGGCGGTCAACACCCTGTATCTGGATGAGCAGGAACAGCTGATGGGGGAGAACACCGACGGGCCGGGCCTGGTGCGCGATCTGACGGTCAACCACGGTCTGGAACTGTCTGCTGCGCGGATCCTGATTCTGGGCGCTGGCGGGGCCGTGCGAGGCGTGCTGGCGCCATTGCTGGAGACCGCACCGGCCGAAGTGGTGATCGCCAACCGCACCGTCAGCCGCGCCGAAGCCCTGTGCACCCAGTTCGCCGACGCCGGCCGCCTGCAGGCGTCTTCCTTCGAGGGGCTGGAAGGGGCGTTCGACCTGATCATCAATGGCACCAGCGCCAGCCTCCAGGGCCAGCTGCCACCCCTGGCCGACAGCCTGGTCAAGGCCGATACCGTGGCCTACGACATGATGTACGGCCGCGGCACCACGGTCTTCAACCAGTGGGCGCAGGATCACAACGCCGCCCGCACCATTGATGGCCTTGGCATGCTGGTGGAACAGGCCGCCGAATCCTTCCACATCTGGCGTGGCGTGCGCCCGGATACCACTGAAGTCATCCGCTGCCTGCGTGAAGAGGGGCTCTAGCCGCCTCTCCGATTTGCACACCTACAGCCCCTCTCCCCCGCTGGGGCGAGGGGCTCCATGGCTCAACCTCTTCTATTTCTCCGCCTGCGCGAGCATGATGGGCAAAGCGTCGAAAACAGGATCCCTCACCGCCAGCACCCCATCTGACGAACCGCCACTTTTTGACTATCCTTTCATCATCATTCCCAGCTGTGTCTTCGCATGGATATTTTGACCCTTATCGGCCTGGTGGTGGGTATCACCGTGGTCGGCCTCGCCATCGCCGCAGGTTCCGACCTGGGCAGCTTCGTCAACGGGCCGGGCATCGCCATCGTCGTGTTTGGCACCTTTGCGGTCACTCTGATCAAGCACCGGCTTTCCAGCCTGGTCGGTGCCTTCAAACTGGCCTTTCACACCGCTTTCGTTGACCGCACTCCGCATCCCATGACCCTGATCAGCCAGGTGCGCGAACTGGCGCAGACGGTACGCAAGGACGGCATTCTGGGGCTGGAGGATTTCGAGACCGACGAGCCGTTCCTGCGCAAGGCCATCAACCTGGCCGTGGACGGGCATCCACCGGAATTCATCGAAGACGCCCTGCTCCAGGACATGCAGCAGACGCTGGAGCGCTTTGAGGTGGCCGAAGGGGTTTTTCGGGGTATTGGCGACTCTGCGCCGGCCCTGGGAATGCTGGGTACATTGGTGGGGCTGGTGCAGATGCTCAATACCATGGACGACCCCTCCAACATCGGTCCGGCCATGGCCGTGGCCCTGCTGACCACCTTTTATGGCGCCTTCATCGCCCAGCTCATTGCCCTGCCCCTGGCGGACAAGCTGCAGCTCAAGGCCCGGGATGCCCAGCGCAACATGGCGCTGATCATCACCAGCATGAACAACATCATGAAGGGCCAGAATCCGCGGGTGATGACCGAGCTGCTGACCGCCTACCTGTCGCCGGAGCACCGCGAGCAGCTCGCCAGGGAATCCTGAGTCATGCGCACGATCCTGCAGCCGGGCCGGCGCAAGAAAGGGGGTGATCAACCCTCCTGGCTGATGACCTTTGCCGACCTGATGACCCTGCTGCTGACGTTCTTCATCCTGCTGCTGTCCTTCTCCAAGATCGATGCCGACCGCTACAAGCTGATGGTGCAGTCCATGTATCAGGCGTTTGGGGGCAAAACCATGGAAGACCGGCTGGTAGGCGGTTCGCCGATCACCCTGGTGGAAAGCGAGAAGGTGCCCGCACCACGGCCCAGTGAAGAGGCCGAACCCGAGGCCGTACCTGCAAAGCCGCAGCAGCCGCAACCTTCCGAACCGACCCTGGTGACCGAGCCTCAGGCGGCGCAGAGTGAGGTCAATCCGGATATCGAGAAGATGGCGGCCGAGCTGATTGACCGCTTCAGCCAGGAAGTGGCCAATGACGAGATGAGTGTCGCCTACGATGAGCGCAAGGTGGTGGTGCGCTTCTCCGAGGATGCCAGCTTCCCCTCTGGCTCCGCCAACCTCAAGGCCAACATGAAGCCGCTGCTGGACGAGATGGTGGATATACTGGCGCGGTGTGACGGCGATATCGTGGTGGCCGGCCATACCGACGACCGGCCCATTGTCAGCTCCCGCTTCCGCTCCAATTGGGATCTGTCCGCCGCTCGGGCCGTCTCGGTGGTGCACCAGCTGGTGCTCAACCGCAAGATCGACGCCGAGCGGGTCAGTGCCGCCGGCCATGCGGAAACCCGTCCGCTGGTGCCCAACGATTCACCGGAAAACCGCGCCCGCAACCGCCGGGTGGAGATCCTCATGTACGAGCCGGAATGCCGGGGCCAGCCGTCACCGTCATCCGGTTCACCACGGTCAGGGGCGGCCGCATCCCCCTGACCCGACGCCCGGAACAAGGTATACTCTGCGCCCAGCCAAATCATCCAAGCGAGGGAGGTACCGTGAGCGGGCCCGATAAACCCAAGGTCATCGGCGAGGAATGGAGCGACGAGCGCGTTCGCAGTTTCCTGTTCATCACGCCTTACGACAAGGCTGAAAACGTCGACTATCACGTGCTGATCAAGGCCTACCACGCCATGCGCGCCGAGGATTTCGAGCGTTTTCTGCGGTTTTTCACGGAAGAGAATCGCGACATCAACGCGCGGGATGAAAACGGCGAGACCATTCTGGACCGCGTCAGCGAACACCGCCGCTCCACGGCCTATGCCGACGCCCTGCGCAACTTCGGCGCCAAGAAAAGCGCGGAATTGTCCTAAAGCGACCGGCGTCAGACCACCGACGACAGACGCAAAAACGGCCGCCTCTTGGGGCGGCCGTTGATTCTCAGTCTACTTTGACGTCGATGGAACGGGGCTTGCTCTTCTCCGTTTTCTTCAATTTCAGGTTCAGGACCCCGTCCTTGTACTGCGCCTCGACGCCTTCCTCGTCCACGTTTTCCGGCAGCGTGAAACTGCGGGCGAAGCTGCCGTAGAAGCGCTCGATGCGATGGCGTTTCTCTTCCTCCACATCGCGCTCATCCCTGCGTTCGCCCTGCAGGGTCAGCACCCCGTCCTGAACGTTGACCTTGATGTCGTCCTTTTTCACGCCCGGCAATTCGGCATGAATATAGAACGCCTCCTTGTCTTCGGAAATATCCACAGCCGGCGCCCAGTCGGCACGCTGCATCAGATCCCGGCCGGTTTCGTCGGTCCTGCTACCCAGCCGCGGAAACGTGCTGCCCCGGCTGTAGCGGTCGAGCATTTCTTCCAGTTCGGCAAACGGATTCCAGCGGGTTACGTTAGCCATAAGAAGTCACCTCCTTTTCAAGCATGCAAAGTCGTGTGGACCTCACGGTTATCGAAGGAAAACTTCAATCGGCGCCAATTTTTCTCGATAGCCTGGTCTGTTGGAGAAAATAGGAGCGCTTGGTGGGATTTCAATAGGGGGTGTGAAATTTTTTGGGGGCTTGGTTTCAAGCGTTTCACGTAGGACGTTGGACGTTTCACGTAAAATAATGCTTGACCATGGCAGTACGGGCCGGAAGTTGAGCGCCAACGTCCAACGTCCAACGTCCAACGTCCAACGTCCAACGTCATACGTCATACATTATTTAAATACTCATCCTTCAGCTTCACGTAGTTCCCCGCCGTATAGCTGAAAAACGACTTCTCCTTCTCCGTCAATTCCCGCGCCTGCTTGGCCGGACTGCCGCGGTAGAGATAGCCGGATTCCAGGCGCTTGCCCGGGGGTACCAGGGCACCGGCGGCAATGATGACCTCGTCTTCCACCACGGCACCGTCCATGATGATGGCCCCCATGCCCACCAGCACCCGGCTGCCCACTTCGCAGCCATGCAACAGGGCCTTGTGGCCGATGGTCACCTCGTCGCCGATAATCAGGGGCCAGCCGCCGGGGTTGAAGTCGCTGGCGTGGGTGATGTGCAGCACCGAGCCGTCCTGGATGCTGCAGCGCCGGCCAATGCGGATGCGGTGCATATCGCCGCGGATGACCGTCATGGGCCAGACCGAACAGTCGTCGCCCAGTTCGACGTCGCCGATGACCACAGCCGAAGGGTCCAGCCAGACCCGTTCACCGAGTTTGGGGCTGTGCCCCTTGTGAGATCGAATATCCGCCACCACGTATATCCTTCAAAGCTTGTATGTAAAAAACGCTCAGCCAATACTACACCGACTGCAACGTACGTGTAGTGCATCACTCTATCCGGCACCCGTGATCCGTGCCAACCAGCGTGAGGCAATGCACCGGATACGAACAAGGACAAGAGGCAGCCATGACCAACCCGTTACTGGCGGACGATTTGCTCCCCCGCTTTGAACACATCCGTAACGAACACATCGAGCCGGCGATCGACCAGATCATCAGCGATAACCGCATGCAGATTCAGAGCCTGGTCGATCAGGACCAGCCCTCCTGGGCCACCCTGGCGCAGCCCATGCAGTCCCTGGAGGATCGGCTCAACAACGCCTGGTCCATCGTCAGCCACCTCAATGCCGTGCGCAACAGTCCGGAATTGCGGGAAATCTACAACCGCTGCCTGCAACGGCTCACCGAGTACGGCACCGAGGTCAGCCAGAACAGTGCCCTGTGCGAGGCCTACCGCAAGCTGCGCGACAGCGACGAGTACCCGCAGCTGACCACCGCCCAGCGCAAGGCGATCGACAACATCCTGCGCGACTTCCACCTCAGCGGTGTGGACCTGCCGAAGGAGAAGAAGGAACGCTACGCCCAGCTGTCCAAGGAAATGGCGGACCTGAGCAGCCGTTTCTCCGACAACACCCTTGACGCCACCCAGGCCTGGAGCAAACACATCACCGATGAGAAGGAGCTGGCCGGTTTGCCGCAGTCCGCCCTGGATGGCGCCCGCCAGGCCGCCCGCGAGCGGAACCTGGACGGCTTCGTGATCACCCTGGACTTCCCCAGCTTCTTCCCGGTGATGACCTATTGTGACTCCCGCGAACTGCGCCGGGAGGTGTATGAAGCCTTTACCACCCGCGCCTCCGACGTCGGCCCCTACGGCGGCCAGTGGGACAACACGCCGATCATGGCCGAAATTCTCAAGCGTCGTTACGAACAGGCGCAGCTGCTGGGCTTCAACAACTTTGCCGAACTGTCCCTGGCCACCAAGATGGCCCGCTCCGTGGACGAGGTGCTGGAGTTCCTCCACTCCCTGGCCCGGCGCACCAAGCCGGTGGCGGAAGAGGAATTCGCCAACCTCAAGGCCTTCGCCAAAGAGCACCACGGTGTGGACGAACTGGAAGCCTGGGACGTGGGCTACTACGCCGAGAAGCTGCGCCGTCACCGCTATGACGTCTCCCAGGAGATGCTGCGGCCCTGGTTCCCGGCGCCCAAAGTCATCAGGGGCATGTTCGACGTGGTGGAGCGCCTGTTTGGGGTGCAGTTCCACGAGGAAGACAAGGCTGAAACCTGGCATGAGGACGTCACCGTCTACCGCATCGAGCGAGAGGGTGAAGCCATCGCCTGGTTCTATCTCGACCCTTACGCCCGCAAAGGCAAGCGTGGTGGGGCCTGGATGGCCGACTGCCGAGTGCGCTGGCGCCACCTGGACGGCAAGCTGCAAAAGCCGGTGGCGTTTCTGACCTGCAACTTCACCCCGCCGGTGGATGGCAAACCCGCCCTGCTGACCCACGACGAGGTCACCACCCTGTTCCACGAGTTCGGCCATGGCCTGCACCACATGCTGACCCAGGTGGACGTGCACGATGTCTCCGGCATCAATGGCGTAGCCTGGGATGCGGTGGAACTGCCCAGCCAGTTCCTGGAAAACTGGTGCTGGCAGCCGGAGTCACTGGGTGTGATCTCCAGCCATTACGAAACCGGCGAACCCCTGCCCCAGGAGCTGCTCGATAAACTGTTGGCAGCCAAGAACTTCCAGGCCGGCATGATGATGATGCGGCAGCTGGAATTCGCCCTGTTCGACTTCCGCCTGCATGCCGAGTACAAGCCGGAGACCCCGGCCAACCCGCTCGACTTGCTGGACGAGGTGCGCGACGAGGTCGCGGTGATCAAGCCACCGTCCTTCAACCGTTTCCCCAACAGCTTCAGCCACATTTTTGCCGGCGGCTATGCGGCGGGCTACTACAGCTACAAGTGGGCCGAGGTGCTGGCAGCGGACGCCTTTTCCCTGTTCGAGGAAAACGGCATCTTCGATCCCCAGACTGGCCGTGCCTTCCGCGAGAATATTCTGGAGAAGGGGGGTTCCGAAGAGCCCATGGAACTCTTCGTGGCTTTCCGCGGACGCGAACCGAAGGTGGATGCGTTGCTGGAGCAGTCCGGGATCACCAGTCAGGAAGTGGCCTGAGGTACCCAAGTGCAGAGTGCACAAGGGGCTGTTCTCCTTGGGCTGGCTCGGGAGTGTGAAATTTTGAGTGTTTCACGTAGGACGTTGGACGTTTCACGTCTAAAAGCATGACCTCGGTGCTCCGGGCCGCATGCTGAGTGCCAACGTCCTGAATCATTAGAAAACCGTGATACTTTCGTGATGAATGGGGTGCCCCCCTCCAGAGAGACTGATCCTGCACGGACAACCTCAAAGGAGACACCCCATGAAACGATCCATCCTCGCAGTCGCACTCGCCGCCGCACCGATGCTGGCGCCGGCGGCCGAGTTCGACGTGACCATCGAAAATCCCACCCGTGGTATCTACTACACCCCGTTGCTGATTGCCGCACACAGCAGTGATCAGACCCTGTTCACCACCGGCGAGGCCGCCTCCAGTGCGCTGCAGGCCATGGCCGAAGGCGGGGATATTTCCGCGCTGCAGAGCGCCCTCGATAGCGCCGGGGCCACCATTGCCGCCAATCCGGCCGGTGGGCTGCTGGTGCCGGGTGCGTCCACTACGGCCACCCTCAACACCGACAGCGCCCCGAGCAACACCCAGTTGTCGGTCGTGGCGATGCTGCTGCCCACCAACGACGGCTTCCTGGCCCTTAACAGCCTGACCATTCCGACCGTTCCGGGCACCTATACCTATGACCTCAACGCCTACGATGCCGGCACCGAGGCCAACGACGAGGTCCGTGGCAGTGGTGCCCCGGGTCAGCCCGGCATGCCGGTGCCCCCGCCCCTGGATCCGGAAGCGGGTACCGGCGGCAGTGGTGTGCCCGCCAGTGCTGAGGGCTATGTACATATCCACCGCGGCAACCTGGGGGATACCGACGCCACCGGCGGGGTCAGCGATATCGACAGCACCCTGCACCGTTGGCTTAACCCGGTGGCCCGGGTCACCGTTACCGTGAAATAGGAGGGCCGGTCATGTTGCGCTACAAAGCACTGGCGGCGACGTTGCCGCTGACATTCGTCCTGGCCGGGTGCCCGCTTGATGACGAGGTCCGCGCCAAGCAGTACCAGGTCACCATCACCAACCAGACCGCCGGCCAACCGCTGTCGCCGGCCACCTTGCTGGTCCACACCGCTGACTGGCAGCCCTTTACCCTGGGCGAACCGGCCTCCGAAGGCCTGGAACATATCGCCGAGGCCGGCGACAACAGCGTGTTGCTGGACGCGGTGAAGAAAGACCGCGCCGTGCTCACGGCCATGAGCGATGAAGGCGGGATTCCCCCCGGTGGTCGCACCGAGGTCACGTTCAAAGTGCGGGGCGGCGTCTTCGAAACGTCCTATTTCACCTGGCTGGCCATGGCCGGCAACACCAACGATGCGTTTGGCGCGGTGCCGGCCCTGAGTCTGCAGGGGATGGCGGTGGGCGAGACGCGCTCGGTGCAGGCGTTGAGTTATGACGCCGGGACCGAGGCCAATACCGAATCTCCGGACACGGTGCCCGGCCCCGCCTCGACCGGACTGGGCGAGGGCTTTAACGCCACCCGGGATGATGTGCGGGATGCCGTCTATATCCATTCCGGAGTGGTGACGGCGGATGATGGCCTGGCCACATCCACGCTGGGAAACGCCCAGCGCTGGGACCATCCCATTGCGCGGGTGGCGATTGAGCGGGTGAAGTAAACCTGAAAGGGGACAGAATTCAATTCTGTCCCCTCCCGGAAGGCGACCGACCATCAAAAAAGGTGTAACAATGGCCAGTCATTCGTGTCATAACCGTACTGGATACACTAGCAATCAGAGTCCCACCATGGATATGACGCTCAGTGCCCGTCCCCGCCGCTTCCTGGTGGTCGAGGACGAGAACGACATTGCCGAACTGCTGACCCTGCACCTGGATGAGCTGTCCGAGGAGGTGGTCCACTGCGCCGACGGCCCCTCCGCGCTGAAGCGGGCCCTGGGTGAGCATTGGGACCTGATCCTGCTCGACCTGCGCCTGCCCGGCCTCGACGGGCTGGAGATCTGTCGCGCCATCCGCGCCCAGCGCGCGTACGTTCCCATCATCATGATCACCTCGCGCTCCACCGAACTGGACCGGGTGCTGGGGCTGGAACTGGGGGCCGACGACTACCTCTGCAAACCGTTTTCGATGGTTGAGCTGCAGGCCCGGGTCAAGGCGGTACTGCGGCGCTCGGAACAGATGGCCCCGCAGGCGGACAGCGAGCCGGAACGCATCGAGCAGGGCGAACTGGTGATTGACCGGCTGGCGCGCAAGGTCTGGCTGGGCCAGCGCGAACTGCCGCTGACGGCGCGGGAGTTCGATCTGCTGTGGTTCTTCGCCCGCCACCCCGGCCGGGTGTTCCGGCGCGGGGAACTGCTGGACCGGGTCTGGGGCTACGGCCATGAGGGCTACGAGCATACCGTCAACGCCCATATCAATCGTCTGCGCGGCAAGCTGGAGCCGGCCGGGGAGGCGCCGCGTTATCTGCACACCGTGTGGGGTGTGGGCTACAAGTTCGAGGTCGGGGCCTGATGCGCCCGCGCAGCCTGCACGGGCGTCTCGCCCTCACCTTCCTGTTTTTCGCCCTGGGCACCGGTCTGGTGTACGCCTGGCTCACCCTGAGCAGCGTCACCCGACTGCATCAGGAAGTCAGCCAGTCCCTGCACCGCAACCTCGCGGCCTACATCCGCGATCACCTGCCCGAGCCGCTGCTGGAGGCGCAGGGTGAGGTGGACGACAAGGTGCTGCAGTCCCTGGCCATGAACGTGATGGCCATCAATCCCATGGTGGAGGTGTACCTGCTCGACCCGCACGGCCGCATCCTCGGACACGCCTTGGGCGAGGGTTCGGTCACCCGCCGGACGGTGGATCTGGAGCCGGTGCGGCGCTTCTTGCGGGATCCGGGGGGTGGGGTGATCCTGGGGGACGATCCGCGCAGCGCCGCGACCCGCAAGATTTTCTCTGCGGCGGCGCTGGGCCCGGCGAGCGATCCACAGGCCTATCTCTACGTCGTCCTGGCCGGCATGGATGCGGAGAAGCTGGAGGCCTCCCTGGGCACCAGTCACGTGTTGCGCACCCTGCTCTGGGGCGGTTCCCTGGTGCTGCTGCTGGGGCTGGCGGCCGCCGCCCTGGCCTTTTCCCGCCTGACCCGCCCCTTGCGGCGGTTGACCCGTGACATGCAGGCCTTCCAGGCCCGCGAAGGCGACGGCCTGCCGGCGCAAGAGAAAGGCAACGAGATCGACCTGTTGCAGCGCACCTTCGAGCAGATGCGCGCCCAGATCCGTCATCAACTGGCGCAACTGGAGGACACCGATCGCCTGCGCCGGGAACTGATTTCCAACGTTTCCCACGACCTGCGCACCCCGACCGCCTCCATGCAGGGCTATCTGGAAACCCTGATTCTCAAGGACGAGACCCTGACCCCGGAGCAGCGGCGTCACTACCTGGGCATCGCCCACCGTCACAGCATCCGTCTCAGCCGCCTGATCAGCCAGCTGTTCGAACTGTCCAAGCTGGAGGCCGGGCGGGTGACGCCGGAAGAGGAACCGTTTGAGCTGGCGGAATTGCTGGGGGATATCGTCCAGGAATACCAGCTGCCGGCCGAGAAACGTGGCCTCGGACTGCGGATGGAACCGCCGGCCGAGCCCCTGCGGGTGCGCGCGGATATCGCCCTGATCGAGCGGGTGCTGCAGAACCTGATCGACAACGCCATGCGGCATACCCCCAAGGGCGGCGAGGTGGTGTTGAGCCTGCATCGTGAAGGGGAGTCGGTGGATGTGCGGGTCACCGATACCGGTTCGGGCATCGATCCCCAGGTCCAGACCCGCATCTTCGACCGTTACTACCACGAGGCCTCGGACACCAAGGATTCCGTCATTGCCCCGAGCGGTCTCGGCCTGGCGATCGTCCAGCGCATCCTGCAACTGCACGGGCGGGAAATCCGGGTCGATTCTCGCCGTGGCGAAGGGGCCTGTTTTCACTTCTCGCTGCCGCTGCAGGCCTGACAGCGCCGCCCACCGGCCCGACATCAGTGTAATGTCGCAAAATACGCCCCTTGTTGCCCCAAAAGGGGCTAGTCTTATAGTGGTATTTCGAAGCCATCAATTGCTGGCCGTCATTTGTTCCCGGGTGCTGTGATTGCCATCATAGATGATGCGGCCGGGCCTCGGCAGCGTCAGGAATGGGTTTCGAAGGCATCCAGCTGAATGGAAGCGGGAGTGATTGACGACCGGATGAGTGAGCGAATGTCGCATCGGAAGCGATCACCCGATGCGGGCCCGGCGTGGGCCCGAAACCAGTGGCCACAACGGGTGGTTATGCGTGCACTGGCTGCCGGCCTGGTGAGTATCCTGTTGCTGCTGCAAACGGCACTGGCGGATCCGCTCACCATCTCGGCCGGCACCAGCGCACTGAACAGTGGCGGGGGCCTGTTTACCTTTAGGACAGATCGGACGCTCTCCCTGAATGATGTTCGAGCCCTGGCGGAGTCGCGCTGGACCCCACAGGCTACGCTTCCCAACTTTGGCCTCACCCGCGATACGGTCTGGCTGCGGTTTCGCCTGCGGATGGCGAAAACCGAGGCAGAAAGCTGGGTGGTGCGGGTGGCCAATCCCCACCTGAACGAGGTGGACTTCTATCTGTTGCGCGAGCATGCCGCCGGCGCGCCGGAACCGGTGCGCCAGTACCACAGTGGCAATGATCTACCCTTCAGCCAGCGCCCCCTGCGTGACAATACCTTCGCCTTCCCGATAGTGCTGAAGCCGGGCGCCCAGTACAGCGTCTATTTGAAGGTTCGCAGCAACAACCATCTGCGCCTCCCGCTACAACTGCTTCAGGAACGACGGTATTTGAATCAGGAACTCTCGGAACGGCTGCTACAGGGGGCGTATTTCGGCCTGGTTTTGATCATGGCCATGGGCAGCCTGGTGATCTTTTTCAGCATCCGCGACAAAAGTTATCTCTATTACACCGGTTTCCTGATGGTGGTCGGTCTCTGGGTTTTCATCATGCGCGGGTATGCCTATGAATACCTTTGGCCGCAGTGGCCCTGGTGGAACGAGCGAGCCTACGCAGTTTTCATGGCCGCCGGTGCCGGTATGAGCGTGCTGTTCACCCGGGACTTCCTCTCCCTGCGCAAACACCACAAGGGGCTGTTCCGCATCACCACGGGCCTTTGCTGGGTGTGGGTGCTGCTGACGATCTTCGCAGTGTTCCAGGCGGGGATCCTGACGCTCAAGCTGATCTCAATCGTGCTGATGGGCGGCGGAGGCCTGCTGCTTTATACCGGTCTGGCCATGTGGCGCCGGGGGCTGGTCGAGGCCCGCTACTACGTCTGTGCCTGGACCATCATTATCATTGGTGCCATGGCGGTGATGGCTTCGCACCTGGGACTGCTGCCGGGCAGCAATAGTGCCTTCAACCTGTTCCAGGTCGGCTCCGCGCTGGAAGGATTTCTCCTCTCTCTGGGCCTGGCCGCTCGTCTCAACATGAAGTGGAAAGCGCGTGCCGAGGCTGAGCAGCGCGCCCTGAAACTGACTGCACAGATGCAGCGCAAGACCATTGCCGAACAGGAGCGTCACGCGCAGGAACTGGAAAGCCACGTGGCGGCGCGTACCCACGAGCTGCAACAGGCCCTGGAGCAGTTGGGCGAGGCCAATGCGGAGTTGACCCGGCTAAGTACCACCGACCCGCTGACCGGCCTGCACAACCGCCGTTACCTGACCGAGCGGCTGGAGCAGGAATGGAAACTGGGGTTTCGAAATCAAACACCGCTGTCTCTGCTGCTGATGGACATCGATCATTTCAAGCAGATCAACGATACCTACGGCCACGTGGTGGGGGACGCCTGTCTCAAGCAGATGGCCGCTGTGCTGGCGGGTCAGGCGCAGCGTTCGGCGGACATTGTGGCGCGTTTTGGCGGCGAGGAATTCATTGTCATCCTGCCGGATACCCATCTGGATGGCGCCCGGCACGTAGCGGAACGGATACGCCAAGAGATCGCCGCTCTGCAGGTACAGCATGACCAGTCTCGGGTGCGGATGACGGTGAGTATCGGCGTGGCCTGTGCCATTCCCCAGGCCTCGGTTCCTCCTGAGAGACTGCTAACGGCCGTGGATGATGCGCTTTACCGCGCCAAAGCAGAGGGTCGCAATCGGGTTTGCGCCCCTGCCGCCGATCAGGCCTGATCGACGGCCTCGGGGCCAAACGGTTTGAAGACCCGAATCAGCTGTGGCAGTAGCGTCAGCGCCCCCAACAAGGCCATGGCCATCGCCAGGCTGGTCAGCAGCCCGAAATACACCGTGGGAATGAAGTTGGAAAGCACCAGAATGGAGAAGCCGGCGATCACCGTCAGCGAGGTGTAGAGCATGGCCCGGCCGATGCTGCCATGGCAGCGGTAGAGGGTGGCCCGGTAGTCGCGGTCTTTGGCGAACTCCACCCGGAAACGGTGAATATAGTGAATGGTGTCGTCCACCGCGATCCCCACGGTGATGGACGCCACGGTGATGGTCATCAGATCCAGCGGAATCCCCCACCAGCCCATCAATCCCAGTACGGTCCCGGCGGCCAACAGGTTGGGCGCAATGCCGATCAGCGCCAGGGACAGGGAGCGGAACAGCAGCAGGAACATCAGGGTGATCGCCACGAAGACGATGCCCAGGGTCTTGATCTGGGAATCGAACAGGCTTTGCAGCATGTTGTTGTAGAGCACGGCCATCCCGGTCAGGTGGACTTCCCCGGGCTTGAAGCCCATGTCGTTGACCAGCTTGTCCTCGATACGCTCGATCAGCTGGTTGCGGTTGAGGCCCGGCAGCGAGTCGATCAGGCGGATGTTGAGGCGGGCCTGATGGTGGTCGCTGGCAATGTAGGGCTCGATCAGCGTGCCCTGGAGATCCTCGGGGAAGACCTTGGGCACGAAAGCCAGCTCCAGGGGCTCGAGCGGTTCACCCTGGTTGATGCGTTCGGTCAGGCGCACCGTGGTGGCGATGGAGAGCACCTTGCCGGAGGCATCCAGTTGGTTCAGGTAGTCGTGGGTGTCCTTGAGCAGGCCGATCTTGCGCTGGGTGAACCAGGTGTCTTTCTGGGCCTGGTTCTCGCAGTCCGGATCGATGAAGGGATCGCAGTCGGCATTGGCCTGGTCATCCTTCTCCTCATAGAAGGGATCACCGACGATCACGTCGAGCGGGGTAGTGCCGCCCAGCTTGTGGTCGATCACCAGCATGCCCTGATGGATCTCGGTGCTGTCCTTGAAGTAGTCGATAAAGCGGTTCTCCACGGACAGCCGGCTCATCCCGGTCACTGAGAACACCAACAACAGGGCGCTGACCGCCAGCACCTTGCCACCGTGGCGCTCGGTCAGGCGGGCGAAGGTGGTGGTCAGTGAGTGCTGGCCGCCCGCCTCACGGGGCGGCCGGGCCCGGGGCAGCAGCACCACCACTGTGGGGAAGACGGTGAAGGCGATGACAAAAGCCACCGCCATGCCCAGGGTCATCATCCAGCCGAAGTCGATCACCGGGCGGATGCCGCTGAAGGTCAGGGAGCTGAAGGCGACGATGGTGGTCACGGCCATGTAGAAACAGGGTTTGGCCATGGCCTTCACGGTGGCCCAGGTCAGGCTCTGGGCATCCGCCTCGGGCCGTTCCTGCTGGTACTCGCGGAAACGCACGATCAGGTGGATCACCAGGGACAGCGTGATGATCAGCAGCAACGAGACAAAATTGGAGGAGATCACCGTTACCGGCCAGTCCACCCAGCCCAGGTAGCCGACGATGAACCAGACCGTGAGCAGGCAGCACAACAATGGCGTGACCACCCAGCGTGACTGCCGGAAGATGATCGCCAGAGTCAGCAGGATGAACACCACGACCCCGATGCCGAAGGTTTCCAGATCGTTGGCGATAAAGCGGATCATGTCGGTGACGATCATGGGGACGCCACCCAGGTGGATTTCGGCGTTGTCGCGGTAGCCGTCCAGAATCGTGCGAATGCGGGCGACCAGGGCTTCCTGGCGCTCGGTGAGTGTTTCCTGCAGCGCCCGGAATTCCCGGCTGACCTGGGCCAGTTCGGCGGCGTCGTCCGCGTTCAGGCCCTGTTTGGCCTGTTTGTCCTGCAGCGCGTTGCGGCGGTCGAGCAGCTGGTAGTAACGCTCCGGCGTGGGAATGTTGACCTGGATGGCGGTGGTCTGGGCGTCCTCGCTGAGCAGCAGGTTCGGGTAGAGCGGGTTGTCGAGCAGCGATTGCCGGGCCTTGTCCAGGGGTACCGGATCCTCATCCAGATTCTTGAGATGGGGCTGGACATCGCGCAGCGAGAGCTCCGGACTGTAGAGCAGCGGCACATTGAGGATGCTGTTGGTGGAACTGACGCCCTCCACGGCGGCCAGATCATCACGCAGGTTGCGCAGGGTGTCGATCGACTGGCGGGTAAAGAGCTCGCCTTTGGGGTCATACGTCACCACCAGGAACTCGTCGGTGGACTCAAAGCGCCGCGCCATGGTCCGGTACAGCTCCAGGGCCTGGTCGTTTTCCAGGGTCAGGGATTCGGAGGAGGCATCCAGACGAAACTGTTTGATGCCCAGGCCGACCACCAGGCCCAGAATCAGGATGGCCAGCAGGGTCATCACCGGATGCTGGAGGACGACGCGGCGGTAGAGTGCGGAGAACTGAGGGATCACGGGTCAGCGGGTCCTTTTTGGGGCGTGGGGGCCATATCTGTCCGGACAGGTACGCATTCGTTATTCAATCCGCCCACTGTTAAAATTGGGGCCATCTTACCAGACGTGGGTGATGTCCCGAATTCAGGAAACGGCGCCCGTTCGCGGTTTCAAGGTGAAAGGTAGCATGCAAACGACCAAACGTTTTATCGCCGGGGCCGTGTGTCCCCGCTGTTCCGCGATGGATCGCATAGTCACGTTCTCGGACGATGAGGGTTCCTATCGCGAGTGCGTGGCCTGTGATTTCTTCGAGAAACTGCCGGAGGAACAGCCGGATTCGGCGCCTCAGCCCCAGACCCGGGTGACCCGGCCGCTGGAGAAAGATCCCAATGTGCAGCAGGTGGTGATCTTTCGGAGTTCGGAGGACTAGTCTGGATTTGCCTGATGGGCCGAGAACTCTCGCAGAGGCAGGGGTGCTTTCCTACGCCGCGCTGCCAGGCCTTCCCTGACCTGGCAGCGCTACCGCGACGTCCCTGTCGCTGCTTCAGAAAGCACCCCTGCCTCTGCCGACGGCGCAGCTGTAACGAGGTTGCGGCGTAGAGCCCCGCCCCTCCGTGGGAGAGGGGTTGTTGGCAGTGCAATCCACAGCGCGACGCGCTACTGTCGAGGAACCTCCATCCTTGGCTACAGGGAGACCCACCATGACCAGGAAGTCGCTCTTCACCGCTGCTGTTCTCATACTGCTGACCGCCACCACCTGGGCGGCCGATACCGTCAAGGTTACGCCCCTGGGCGGTCAGGACGGCGAGTTCTGTGCTCTGGACCGGGCCCTGGTGTTTGAAGACCCCAACGGCACCCGGATTCTCTACGATGCCGGCCGCACCGTGGCCGGGCCTGATGACCCCCGCTTGGGCGACATCGATATCGTCCTGGTCAGTCATGTTCATGGCGATCATATCGGCGACCGTCATATCTCCAAACCCAATGCCGGCACCTGTGCCGCGCCGGACAGTTCGGTGAATGACGCGCCTCTCTCCAACAGTGTGAAAATCGCCAAGGCCAAGAACGCCACCATGGTCACCGGCAGCGAGATGGCCAGCTTTTTCGCCGCCAAACTGGAAGCGGCCGGGGGGAATCCCGCCAAGTCGCAGCTGGTGCGTTTCGGGGCCTGGAAAGAGGTCAACGGCGTGGGGATGACGACGGTGCAGGCCAGTCACAGCAACGGCCTGTCCCCGGACCTGATCGGCGGTGAGCTGGGTCAGTCCATGAAGGAAGCGGGCCTGACGGCCTACGTGGGGCCGCCTACCGGTTATGTGCTCAAGTTCAGCAACGGGCTGGTGGCCTACCTGTCCGGTGATACCGGCTTTACCGCCGAGCAGGAGAAGGTGGTCAAGGACTACTACAACGCCCAACTGGTGGTCATGAACATCGGCGATACCTACACCACCGGTCCGGAGGAAGCGGCGTTCGTGATCAACCAGTGGGTTCAGCCCACCAGCGTGATCGCGTCCCATGCCAATGAGCCAGCCACGGTGAATGGCAAGGTGAAGACGGGGACACGTACTGCGGCTTTTGTAGAGGCCAGCAATGTTCCGGTGATCGTGCCGCTCAGCGGTCGTACCCTGGGTTTCGATTCACGTGGGGACTGCGTCGAGGGGTGTCCGAAGCGCTAAGGTATGGTTAAAAGATAGCCAGTCCGGTCGGGCCGTGATTTACTGGGCGGGCGAGGTGAACCACAACCCAGACCACAGGAGCCTGACATGTCCAGCCTCACCGAGCGCCTCCGCATCAAGGCGCAGCTCTCCGCCCTCAAACTGGCTTCCAAGGTGTTGCCCTCCCCCCGACCTCTGGTGTTGCTGGGACCCGGTTCCGCACAGCGCTTCTGCCGTACGCTGCGGGACCTGGGTGTGCGCCACCCCCTGGTGGTCACCGATGGAGTGCTCTACGAACTGGGGGTGCTTGATCCGATCCTGCGGCGTTTGCGGCGGGAGAAGCTGGCGGTCACGGTCTATCAGGGCGTCACGCCGGATCCCACCGAGCGGGTGGTGAACGAGGGTGTTGCCCTGCTCAAGCACGCTGGCTGTGACGCGGTGCTGGCCATAGGCGGCGGTTCTTCAATTGATGCCGGCAAGGTGATTGCCCTGGCTGCGGCCAACGACTGTCCAGCGAAGAAGCTCGTTGGTGTGCTCAAGGCCCACCGGGCGGCCCTGCCCCTGTTCGTGGTGCCCACCACCGCCGGTACTGGCTCGGAGGTGACCGTGGGCGCCGTGATTTCTGACGATCACAGCCATAAAAAGGGGCTGGTGATCGATCCCAAACTGGTGCCTCGTGCCACGGCCCTGGATCCCAGGTTGATGCGCGGCATGCCGCCCAAGGTGACCGCTGAAACCGGGGTCGATGCCTTGACCCACGCCATCGAAGCCTGGATCAGCGACTTTGCGACCCCTGAGACCGATCAGTTCGCCGGTGCCGCCACCCGCCTCGTCTTCCAGAACCTCCCCCGGGCCTTTGCCGACGGTGAGGACCTCGAGGCGCGGGAAGCCATGGCGCTGGCAGCGCACTACGCGGGCCTGGCGATCAATCAGACCGGGGTCGGCTATGTGCATGCCATTGCCCATCAGTTGGGTGCCCTTTACCGCGTGCCTCATGGCCGGGCCAACGCCATCGTGCTCCCCCATGTGCTGGGCTTCAATCGCCAGTCCTGCAATCGCCGTTTTGCCGCCTTGGCGCGGACTGCGGAACTGGTCGCGGATGCCACCGACGAGCAGGCCACAGCGCGTCTGTTTGAGGCGGTCGAGCATCTGCTGGGGCAACTGGCGATTGACCGTCATGTCACCGGACTAAGTGCCGAGGAGTTCGCCGATATCGTTCGGGCAGCCTTTGCCGAGGCGCACGGAACCTATGCGGTGCCCCGCTACATGGCACAGGCGGACGGTCAGCGGATTCTCAAGGCAATTGCCGCCGAATAGGGCGTGGAAATGGTGTGAGGATCTTGTGAGATAGAGGCCGAGGCTACAGGCCAGCCCCGGGTGGGGTGCCGTGCAGCCTCGGGCGAGTGGCGGGCTTACTGCAGCTCGTCCTCGGTTACCGCGTCATCGCCGTTTTTATCCAGTTGTTGCATGCTGGGGTGGGGCCGGGTCTTGGATCCCTGGCCTTGATTACCCGCAGCCGTGGCACCAAAGGCGCTGAGTTCTTCGCGGCTGAGTTTGCCGTCACCGTTCTTGTCGAGGCGGTCGAAGTCCTTGCGGATCTGGGAAACCGCCTCCTGCTGTGGCCGGTTCATACCTCGCTGCTGACCGGACAGCTGGTTCTGCAGCTGATCCTGGTGAGGGTTCTTGACCTGACCGGTCAGGACTGCCTTGGGCGAGGTGGGCTGCTGATAGTAAGCCTGGTTGGCTTCATCATCCCACACTATATCGCTCACGCCGATGGACGCTTCGGCCATGGCCCCTTCGGTTTCGCTCCAGACCACAACATCGCCCTTGCCCCAGTTATTCTGGGCGTCGGCTGACCAGTTGATGATGGACAGGCCCGCGTTGGCGTTAAGGGAGAAATTGTTGGACTGGGTGAAGGTTTCCACCGCCTTGTCACTCATCAGTAACATGGCCATGGCGCCGGCCTCGCCACCGGCTTGCGCACCGAAGCTGAGTCCGCCGATGTTATAGAAGGCAGGATTGCTCCAATGCTGCTGACGCTGCTTGAGCAGCACGCCCTGGCCGCCCTTGGCGCCGACCAGCAATGCGGCGGTCGCGTAGTCCGGAATCACGAAAACACCCTGAGCCTTGCTCAGCACCTGTTTCAGTTCCGGCTGCTGTTTCATGGTTTCTACCACACGGGCCGCTTCATCGATTTCCTTTTTGGCATCGCCCGCGTCCTCAGGGGATTGCGTGCGCATCTGGGATTGCTGCGTCTGCTGACTGTTCATTGTCTGCTGGGCTGCCAGTACCGTGGGAGCACCGGTGACCAGACAGAATGCGCAGGCTGCGGCAATAGTTGGCAATCGGCGTTGCATGGAAACACCTCCTTTGCAAATGCGGTTTGGGGTTGGCCCCAATACCGCCGGTACTGTCCCTTATATCCGGCCCTATCGGGGCGATGACCAGACTGTTTTGAAGGGTCATCTCCCAGCCACCGTGACGGCGGGGGGCGGTGACATCAAGAGAGAGGAGGTTACGAAGTCTGTAATGTTCCACGGCATGCATCGGGCAGCCGGCGGGTCTGCTGCGTTGGCGCCAGAGTTGTGGAAAACCGAGACCCGCCGGGATGATCGCTCTTTTCGACCCGCTAGATGCTCTGGTCGCGTTTGCGGGTCTGGCGTTCTTGCTGCATTTGTTTTTCGGTCTCTTCCCACGTTTCGGAGAGGTCTTCGTAGGCTCTGGAAAAGCCGCGCTTTACCGAGTCCCAGGCCGAAGCCGAGCTGTCCTTCAGGCGGTCATACCAGTCGGCAACGGTACTGCGCTGTTGCTCCAGGGCTTTCAGCTTGTCGTTCAGCGCCTCGCGGCTGTCTTCGCTCATCTCGTCCCAGTTGTCGGCCAGGCGCTCGCGCAGCTCCTGGATTCGGGCATCCAGCTTGTCCAGGGTTTCGGATGCGGCCGCGGTGGCCTTGTCCCGCTGTTCGGCGCTGTAGTCGCCGAGCTTGTCGATCAGCGCTTCGGTGTCGTGCTGGAGTTCGTCGATGGTCGGTGGCTCTTGGGTGTCGGCCGGGGCGAGGGAGGCGACGGCCAGCAGCAGGGCGGCGATCAGGGGGCGAAGTGTGCGCATGGTGACTCCTTTTCTCGTGAGACCTGTTAGATGTTGGATACCACAGCCGTGAACAGCTTGTCACTGCACAGGGGTCAGGAGCATACGCGCAGCCCGGGGTGGCGCTTTCGTCGACCCCTGTCATGCACAATCCGTCTTCCCTTTTAGTCCAGGCGACTCGATGGCTTCTGCCCCCATTGCCACTCCCTAATCTCCGGCATGTCCTGACCGTGCTGACGGATGTACTGTCGATGTTCGGTGCGCTTGCCCTGCATCAACTGCTTCAGCCAGGCGGCGCGATAGCCCAGTTGTGGCACCCGGTCGACGACGTCGGCCACCAGGTGGAAGCGGTCGATATCGTTCTGCACCGCCATGTCGAAGGGCGTGGTGGTGGAGCCTTCCTCCTTGTAGCCGCGCACGTGCAGGTTGCGGTGATTGGTGCGCCGGTAGGTCAGGCGGTGAATCAGCCATGGGTAGCCGTGATAGGCGAAGATGACCGGCTTGTCGGTGGTAAAGAGCGTGTCGAAGTCCCGGTCCGTGAAGCCATGGGGGTGTTCCTCGGCCGGCTGCAGGGTCATCAGGTCCATGACGTTGACCACCCGGACCCGCAGCTGCGGCAGATGCTGGCGCAGCAGATCCACTGCGGCCAGGGTCTCCAGGGTGGGCACGTCGCCGGCACAGGCCATGACCACGTCCGGTTCGCCGTCCTGGTCGCTGCTGGCCCACTCCCAGATGCCGGCGCCCGCGGTGCAGTGTTGGATGGCCGCGTCCATGTCCAGCCACTGGCTCTGGGGCTGCTTGCCCGCGACAATCACATTGATGAAATTGCGTGAACGCAGGCACTTGTCGGTGACGTACAGCAGCGTATTGGCATCCGGCGGCAGATAGACGCGGATGATGTCGGCTTTCTTGTTGACCACATGGTCGATAAACCCAGGATCCTGGTGGGAAAAGCCGTTGTGGTCCTGGCGCCAGACGTGGGAGGTCAGCAGGTAGTTGAGGGATGCGATGGGGCGGCGCCAGGGAATCTGGTTGCAGACCTTCAGCCACTTGGCGTGCTGGTTGAACATCGAGTCGACGATATGGATAAAGGCCTCGTAGCAGGAGAACAGGCCATGGCGCCCGCTCAGCAGGTAGCCTTCCAGCCAGCCCTGGCAGGTGTGTTCCGAGAGGATCTCCATGACCCGGCCGGCGGGGGCGAGGTGCTCGTCTTCCGGCAGGGTCTCCGCTTCCCAGGCCCGGTCGGTCACCTCGAACAGGTCGCCCAAGCGGTTGGAGAGGGTTTCGTCCGGCCCCATGACGCGGAAATTGCGGGCGTCGGCATTCAGGCGCATCACATCCCGCAGCAGGCCGCCCATGACCCGGGTGGCTTCGGCGGTCACCGCCCCCGGTTCGGGCACGTCCACCGCGTAGTCGCGAAAGTCCGGCAGGCGCAGGGCGCGCAGCAGTTCGCCGCCGTTGGCATGGGGATTGGCGCCCATGCGTCGCTGTCCGGACGGCGCCAATGCGGTCAGTTGCGGCCGGGGGGCGCCCTGTTCGTCGAACAGCTCTTCCGGCCGATAGCTGTGCAGCCACTCACTCAGTTGGGCCAGATGATCGGGGTTGTTCACCGGATCCTTGATGGGCACCTGGTGCGATCGCCAGAAGCCCTCGGTTTTCTCGCCGTCCACGGTTTTGGGGCCGGTCCAGCCCTTGGGGGTGCGCAGCACGATCAGGGGCCAGCGCGGGCGGGTCCGTTCCCCCTCGGTCCGGGCCCGGGACTGAATGGCGCGAATCTCGGCCACCACACGATCCAGGGTTTCTGCCATGCGCTGGTGCATGTCGATCGGGTCATCCCCTTCGACAAACCATGGCCGGTAGCCGTAGCCCGAAAGCAACTGTTCCAGCTCGTCATGGGGGATGCGGGCCAGGATCGTCGGGTTGGCGATCTTGTAGCCGTTTAAATGGAGGATGGGAAGCACGGCGCCATCCGTGGCCGGATTGAGGAACTTGTTGGCGTGCCAGGCGGTGGCCAGGGGGCCGGTTTCCGCTTCGCCATCGCCCACCACACAGGCGGCGATCAGGTCCGGGTTGTCCAGAACCGCACCGTAACCGTGGGAGAGCACGTAGCCCAGCTCACCCCCCTCATGAATGGATCCGGGAACCTCAGCGGTGACATGGCTGCCGATACCGCCGGGAAAGGAGAACTGCTTGAACAGGTGGCGCATGCCCTCGCCGTCGCGGCTGACTTCCGGGTAGCGTTCGCTGTAGCTGCCTTCCAGCCAGGTGTTGGCCACCATGGCGGGGCCGCCATGCCCGGGGCCGGCGAGGTAGATCATGTTGAGATCCTGCTGGCGGATGACCCGGTTGAGGTGAACATAGATGAAGTTGAGACCGGGGGTGGTACCCCAATGGCCCAGTAGGCGGGGTTTGATGTGGTCCGGGGCCAGCGGTTCCTGCAGCAGCGGGTTGTCGCGCAGGTAGATCTGCCCCACCGCCAGGTAGTTGGCGGCGCGCCACCAGGCGTGCATGGCCTCCAGTTCATCGCCCTGCAGAGGCTGTGTGGCCGCTGCAGCTGCAGTGTCTTGGGTCGTGTCGGACATGCGCGAGCTCCTTTGCTTCCCTCTGTCCTTTTTGCCATCTTACGCCGCTCGGCGTGGCTGGGAATAGCGCCGGTTAGCGATTCAAATCGTGTTCTTCGGCCCAGTAGGTGCCGGGTGGCTGGTAGTACTTGAACAACAGGGACGCGGCGTGAAAATCGTGCTGCCGCAACAGATCGGTGAGATTAAGGCCGATAGCGGCGTAGAGATTGCGTTCCGGCGCCCGGCTGCCATCGTCATAGCCGCGGGTAAAATAGCCGAGATGGACTTCAAAATATCTGAGCGGCGTGGTGCGCAGGGCGTCGAAACCGCTGAACTTGAGGGCCGCCAGGTACTTGCTGTTTTCGTAGTCGGTGGTGACGTCGCCGGCGAACGGGTTGACGTCGAATTCCCAGCGCAGGTCCACCCTATCGCTCCATTGTGGGGAGCGGTAGAGCCAGTAACTGACAAGCCCGCCCAGGGCATTGGCCACCAGATCCTCGTGGGAAAATCCGAACTCGCTGAAGCCGTCCCCCAGCTCCATGTAACCGAGCATCGCCAGGGAAGACAATGCCCCGCCCCGCGCGGCGTCCTCCCGGCTGAAGCACCAGTACTCGAACAGCCGGGAGAGCCCCTGGGCTGTGACGTAGGTGGTGTAGATATGGCCCAGCTTGTCCGCGCCCCCGTACTTGGTATCCCGGCCAAACCAGCCCTCGGAAGCTGTGTTGAAACTGGCGTCGAAATAGTCCCATTGGGCCAGGCCCCAGGCGGTGATAACGCCGGTTCCGGCCAGGCTCACGTTACCAATGGTCTGGTAGCGCTCAGAGGAGGACAGGGGGTCCTGGCATTGTGCCAGCGGCGCCTCACCGGCGCACCACAGGTACAGCCCGGCGAGGCAGGAGAATAGTGAGCGGGTATGCGCATGAACAGAACAAGACGGCATGGGAGCCACCTTCACTGTGCCGATGGGGTGCCTTCAGAGACACGATAGAGCAAACATGGCGTGGGGAAAACACTCCCTGAAGGCTGGAGAATGCGGCTCCTGCTAAGGGGTCACCGGACTCACATTGACACCCATGTCGTAGACCAGATGCCCCCCCAGATAGGCGGCATAGAACATCACGCCTAGTCCGGCCAGGCCTACCAGCACCAGAACCCAATTGAGCGCCGGTTTGAGTTCAATGTTGCGCCAGCGAACGAAGACCAGGCAGGCACTGACAGCCACAAAGAGCCACAGAGCGGAAAATGCGGCTTCCTCGTGGGCCTCCAGGTGGCTGATCGCGAAACCCTTCTCACTGGCGATATCCAGCGCCATGTCACCGAAAACGGCGGCGACGGCAGCGGCCAGGGTGCCCAGCAGGACGCTCCAGAAGGCGGTGCGCGGGAACCAGTGATTCGCGACCAGCGCTTCGCCGCGTATGACCGTTCCCAGCATCAGCAGGACGCCGCATAGCCAGAGGACGAGGGGGAAATGCACCAGCATGGGGTGGATATGGGCCAGACTCATGGTGATTCTCCTTTTTAATGGTCTGATAAGCCAAAGAGGGCAAACTCCTTCCAGTGGATCAGAAGAGCCTTAGGGGAGTCTTAAGGAAGTGACACCAGGAGTCAAAAAGCTGAAGCTGGTTAACGGGTTAGGTGATGCCGCTATGGTCTGGCCCCACTTTCCCAGGGGGACACTAGGGTAGCGAACCAATGACCCAGAGTGTTCCTCCGCCGGCACCGAGCCACAACAGTGTCGCCATCAGCAGTGGCCGAGCTCCAACCTGGCGCAGCGTCCGTCGCGCGAGACCCGCGCCCACCAGGAACAGTGCCAGCGTCATCAGCTGCGTGGCGGCCTGGTGAACCAGCGGGGTGAGCTCGGCCAGCGCCGGGAACAGCGTCCGGGCCAGAGAGGCGAGGACGAACAGCGCGATAAACCAGGGCACCTGAACAGTCCCCTTGCGATCAGAGTGTGTCCGGCCCTGCGACAGCGCAGCTACCAAGCATACTGGCAGGATCCACAGCGAGCGGCTCAACTTCACGGCCGTTGCGGTCTGCAGCGCTTCAGGCCCGTAATCGGCCCCGGCGGCCACCACCGATGACACATCATGGATGGCCAGGCCGGCCCAGGTCCCGAACTGAACCTGATCGAGGCCCAGGCTGTGCCCGACAAGGGGGAACAGGAACAGCGCCAGGGCATTGAGCACGAAGACGGCACCCAGCGCCACGGACATCTCGTTCTCGTCGGCGTCCAGTACCGACCCCAGGGCGGCAATGGCCGAGCCGCCGCAGATCGCTGTGCCGGCACAGACAAGCTGCGTGGTTTTACGGCCCAGCCCCAGCCAGCGACCCAGCAGGCTGCCGGCAAGCCAGATGGCAGCGATGCCGGCTGCCGCCATAACCAGTCCCCGCAGGCCGGGGGCCAGGATGCTGGCCAGGTCCATGGTCAGGCCGAGGCCCACCACGGCCACCTGCAGAAGACACTTGGCCGCCCGCCGGCTGAACCGACCGTAGGGGTGCCCTGGCCCGAGTGCCAGAACCATGCCCAAAGCCAATGCCACGGGCGCGGTCAGCCAGGGTGTCAGGCAGGCCAGAGCACCCATGCCAAAAAGCCCCCGCTTCCAGACGTGCGTGGTGCGCTGTTTGGGCGGGGCTTGTCCTTCGGTGAGGGGGATGGGTAGCGGCTCGTTCATGGCGCTGCTCCGTTATAAGGATATTCCAATAACAGCTAACGAGACTATCCGCAGTGAAACCATAAATAAAATACATATAATAGATATAAGGCATAACTAAAGGTTAATGTTAGCCATGAACCTCAATCATCTGGCCATCTTTCGGGCGGTGGCTGAAGCTGGCAGTGTCAGTGGTGCGGCCCTGGACCTCCACATCAGCCAACCGGCGGTTTCCAAGCAGCTTCGGGAATTTGAGGCGCGCCTGGGGGTGCCGCTGGTGGATCGTTTGCCCAAAGGTGTTCGCCTTACCTCGGCAGGGACCCTGCTGCTGGACTACGCTCGCCAGATCGCCCACACGGAGGCGGCCGCCGAACGCGCACTGCGGGAACTGGCCGATCTGCAGACCGGCAGTCTGGCGATCGGCGCCAGCATGACCATCGGCAACTACCTGATGCCACGGCTGCTGGCACGCTTTCAGCGCCAGTTTCCCGGAGTCGATATCACGCTGGAAATCGCCAATACCGAGGACATTCAACAGCGCCTGTTGGCGGACAGCCTGGATCTGGGGTTTACCGAGGGCTTCGTGGACCAAGACCGGTTCGCGGCGGAGGTATTCGCCATGGACGAGCTGGTGGTGATCGCCGGGCCCAACCACCCCCTCGCCGAGCGCCAGGAGGTCGCGGCGGAAGAGCTGGCCCGGGCGACCTGCATTCTCCGGGAGCCCGGTTCGGGCACCCGGGCGGTCCTGGAGCAGGTGCTGGAGGAGCGCGGTCTGCACTGCGGTTCGCGAATGGCCCTGGGCAGTCCGGAGGCGATCAAACAGGCAGTGGCATCCGGGGCCGGCATTTCCGTGGTTTCCCGCCTGACCATCGAGACCGAGTTGCATGCCGGCACACTGGTGGTGCTGCCAGTGCGGGACCTCAAGCTGGCGCGGCCATTGCACCGGGTCAGCCTGCGCAATCGGCACCCGAGTCGCGCGCTGGAACGGTTTCTGGCGCTGCTGGAGGAGGCCCAGCCCTAGGGGGCGGGATTAGCTGCTGAGCGAGGCCTGGCCTGAAACCGTTCCCCGGGGAGCAGGGCCGGACGAGCTGGAGGCTGCGCCAACCTGAGTAAAGTAGCGCTCCACCTCCGCCGTCAACAACGTATCCAGTGTGGCGTCATCGGCATCCTTGATGTGCTGATACCAGGTTGCCGCGTTCTGCAGGAACAGCGCCAGCAGTTCGGGATCGAAATGCGCCCCTTCCCCTTCGCGAAGAATGGCCAAAGACTTGTCCAGCGGAAAGGGCTCCTTATAGGGGCGTTTCGAGGTCAGGGCATCGAAGACATCGGCGATACAGAATATCCGGGCCGCCAGCGGGATGGCCTGGCCCGCCAACCCCCGGGGATAACCGCTGCCATCGAACTTCTCGTGATGGCCGAAGACCACATCCTCGGCCTCCCGCAGCCACTGGGTTGGGCGGATAATGTCCAGGCCGTGGTGGGTATGCTCCTGCATGACCGAGAATTCCTTCTCGGTGAGTCGCCCGGGCTTGTGCAGAATGCGGTCGGGAATGGCGATCTTGCCCACATCATGCAGGAACGCGCCCTTGATCAGACGTTTGATGGACTCCGGGCTGGCACCGAGCTCCCGCGCCAGGTAAATCGAGTAGAGCGTCACCCGGTAATTGTGGCTGTGGGTGTCGCTGTCCCGCTTGGCGATGGCATTGCCCAGAACTTTCAGCAGCTCCAGGTTGGAGCGGGCCAGCTCCTGGGAATGACGGTTGATGCGACGGTGCTGGCGTTTGACCACCGGGTAGAAAACGCCAATCGACAGGGCGATGGTCAGGATCACCGTCAGCACCGCCAGCGCCACCCGTCCGGCCAGCAGCACCAGCGTCTCATCGGCGATCCGGAAAACGCCTTCCAGATAGCCGTTCAGCGCCTTTTGTGGCCCGCCATCGAGTTTGACCCAGACCTGCAGGTAGAGCTGGCCGTCCAGCCAGATACGGCGGTAGGTGGCGTTGTCCGAGGGACTGAAGAGATGGCTGCCGCGATCCAGTTCCTGCTGCAGGCGGCGTATATCGCCCAGATGGGCGCTGCCCAGTTCGTCATGGCGGGGATCATAGACTTCTATGGCCACAAAATGGTCGGCACTGGCGCTTTGCTCATCAAGAAACCTGCGAAGTAGTCGTTCCCGCTGTACCTCCGGGCGTTGAGCAAAGTCTGACGGCAACCGCTGTTGGGCCTGATCGGCCAAACGAATGGCGGAAGACGACAGCTCTTCATCGATGATTTCCAGTTCAAGCAGGGTGGTGACCGCGGAAAGAATAAAGGCCAGAACCAGACCGGCGAACACCATGCGGCGCAGTAATGCCCCGGGAGGACTTAAATGAGTCATTCAGACAGGTACCCCTTCAACGGGTGTCACGAGCTCAGGATGCCGCGTGTAAACCCATTTCATCAAAACGGTTCAAGGGATAAAGATAGTTCAAAAACGGACGGGGTATTGGGGGGAGCGGGGCAGGAAAAGTCGGCCCACCCTGTCAGTGGGCCGGACTTGCTCAGACGTGATGGCGCCTGAACGTTATGCCTTCATGCGGCGACGTGCGCCCAGGCCAACCAGGCCCAGACCCAGCAGGGCCAGGGTGCCGGGTTCGGGTACGGCGGCCATTTCAAAAGCCACGCCGTTACTGCTGCTTAGAACCACTTCGTCGAAAGTACCGGTGAAGGTGAAATAGCCGTCGAAACCGTAGTTATTCGGGCTGCCTGGCGAACTGGCATCGCTATTGGCGTTAACACCGGTGTACGTACCTTGGGACATGCCGGCGGAGAAGAATTCGAGTACGTTGTAGGAGTCCACGGAACCCCAGTAGAGCTCGAAGAGACCGTTCAGGCCAGTGACATCAATCGGGCTGGTAGCGCCTGAAGGGTCGTTTTTCGAACTCGTTACGTTGTAGGACAGCACGGCCGCCGGATTGCCAGTATCTTCTCCCGGTCTTTTGTAAGAGCCTGACACGGTGGTGGCCGGATCAATCACAGCGCCTCCAGTGGCAGTGTAGCCTGCAGTTGCCAAGTCGGTGCAAGTACCCGGGCAGAGGTTGCTGACATAGTTGGCAGTAATCGGCGCAGACATCGCGGGTGTGGCAAATGTCAGAGCTGCCGCAGCGGCTCCGGCAAAAAACAGCTTCTTGTTGATCATGGTATTGCTCCCTTTTTGGTCATTCGTTCTTGATCAGCGAGCAGCCGGTGGGCTTGACTTGCCGACGGAGGGAGTTTTGCAATTTATCTGCCATTTACGAAAAATATTCAAAATCATGTTGTTAGAAAAACAGGCGTCGATTAGCTGATCAGAAGTGTAAAAAAAATGAACAGTCTTGGATGGGAGCGGTGGTTTACCCCGGCTTACGGGCGATCATCTGTACCACCGCGGCGAGCCCCGTATGGTATTGCCCTTCCCGGACCTCGCGTTCCTTCTCCTCCAGGGACAGGAACTCCAGTCCCCTGAGCTCCTCCTGCAGGGTCCGGTCTGTCATCATCATCTCGGACGACGGCGGTCCTCCGGTGCCATAGTCAAGCTGCGCCGGTTGATAGGCTTCAAGCAGCATCACGCCGCCCGGGCGCAAACCCGCGACGCAGCGCTGGTGAACCCGGGCCCGTAATTCGGGAGGCAGGTGCGCGAAGATGGAGACAATGCCGTCCCAGGTATCGGAACCAATCTCGTAATCGCCTAGATCGGCATGCACCGTTTCCACCGTCACCCCTCGTGATTCGGCCAGTTTCCGGGCCTTGGCCAGGCCCACGCCGGAGGCGTCCACGGACGTTACGGTGAAACCCTGCTCGGCCAGCCAGACCCCGTTGCGGCCTTCACCGTCGGCGAGACACAACAGGCGGCCCGGTGGGAGGTGCTCTGCGTTGGCCGCCAGAAATTCGTTGGGGGCGGTGCCGTAAGCGTAGGTCTCGCTGCTGTAACGTTCGTCCCAATTGCGCATGGTGAGGTTGTTCTCCGCTGCATCGAAATTCGACCCGACAGGCGTCCTTGATGGCAGCATAAATCAGGCCCCTGCAAGCCGCTATTGCTGCGTGGCGTCTTCGATCACCTGCTGCTGTTTTCGGTTGTTCTCTTCCACCATGTCATTGAAGTCCTTCTCGAACTGTTTCACGTCTTGTGCCCTTTGGGGCACCGTGAGTGTTTGCGAGTCCGGCGAGGCGGCGTTCTCCGATGGCGGGGGCGGCGGTGTCTGTAGCTGGCGTGCCACCAGCAATCCGCCAATAACCAGCACGATAAGCAATAGGATCAGACGCATGGACACTCTCCGTCGGCGGTCTTGTGGCGCTGTCCTCCAAGCATAGTGAAGGCACCGGGCTTTTGCGCGGCTTTCATTGGTCTTAGGTTTGGCAGGCTGTGCGCTCCGATGGGCGATACCGGGGCCGGATCAGTCCTGATAGATCATTTTCCGGGTCATGCCGCCATCGATCACGATGTTCTCCCCGGCGATGAAACCGGCCTCCTCGGAAAGCAGAAAAGCGCAGAGCTCAGCCACATCCTGCGGACGTCCGACACGGCCTGCCGGATGCTGGGCATGATCCGTCGCTGACAGTTTCGGCTCTGCTCGCTGCGAAGGCTTCTGGTGATCCTCGGTCGCAATCCAGCCGGGACTGACGGCATTCACCCGCACCCTGCCCGAGAGGCTGACCGCCATGGCATGGGTCAGTGCAACCAATCCGCCCTTGCTGGCGGCATAGGCCTCGCAATCCGGTTCGGACTGCAGGGCGCGGGTGGAGGCGATATTGACGATGGCACCGCGCTGGGCGGCGAGATGATCGGCACAGTGCTTACTGAGCAGGAAGGCGCCGGTGAGATTGACGTCGATCCAGCGCTGCCAGTCCGCGATGGCCAGTTGTGTCAGTGGTCCGCTTTCCGGGTTGGCGATGCCGGCATTGTTGACCAGGCCGTCCAGGCGTCCGAACTGATCCAGGACCTTTCGCACCGAGTCGGCCACCGCTGTTTCATCGGCGACATCGGTTTCCAGTGCCAGCAGCCGTTCGGCGTCCGCGCTCACTTCGGCTGTCAGCGCCGCCAGTGCTTCGGCCTCTGTGTCCAGTGCTGCCACAGCCCAACCGCGGGCCAGCATTTCCCGAACAGTTCCCAGCCCAATGCCCTGGGCACCGCCGGTTACGATGACTGTCTTCTGTGCCTTCATGGTTCACTCTCCCTGATTTCCCATTGCCCTGGTCTCGGTACAGCGGATGCCGGATGGCATTTATTTATGGGGTCGACAGTCCCGGCATCATTTGGTGATCCTCCAGAAGGGCTTTCAGGTCTGCCATACGTAATGGTTTGACCTTGAAGCCGCTCATGCCGGCTTCAAGGCAGCGCTCCTGGTAGCCGTGGGTCGCATTGGCAGTGACCGCGACGATCGGTGTTTTGTGGTTCAAGGTCGACCGAAGACGGATTTCCCGGGTGGCAGTGATGCCGTCCATAATGGGCATCTGGCAGTCCATGAGAATAAGGTCAAAAGGTTCCCGGCAGGCTGTGTCGATGGCTTCCTGGCCATCGCACGCGCCTTCCGTGTCAAAGCCCAACTTTTCAAGCTGTTTGCGTAAAACCAGGCGATTCCCCATGTCGTCTTCAACCACCAGGATGCGGTGCTGGCGCGACCGTGGCAGGTAGGTATCGGGTTGATCCCCTTCCGCAGCGTCACCTGCCCCCTGGTAATAGGGAACAAAGGGCACGATGCAACGAATCTGGGTGCCGGTGGGGTCGGACTTCACAAGATCCAGGCGCCCTTTCATGGCTTGCAGGAGGGTGTGTGCCAAGGGAAGCCCCAGTCCAACCCCTCCATAGCGGCGCGTCAGGCCGCCCTCTCCCTGTTCAAAGGCCTGGAAGACCCGTTTTCTGCGATGTTCGGGGATACCCTGGCCACTGTCCGACACTGACCACTGCAGCATGTGTCGGTCCCCATCTTCCGATACATGGCACTCCACCAGCACCTGGCCACCGGGTGGTGTGAATTTCACCGCGTTATCGATGATCTGGTACAACACCTTTTCCAGCATGAGGGCATCCACCAGCACAGTGTCAGGCACGTCGTGATCCACATGCAGACTGAGACCGACGGATTTGTAGCGTGCTTCTTCGGCAAATTCGTCCTTGAGCAAAGCAACAAGGCTTGAAGGACGTAAGGGTTGCGGAGAAGAAACCAGCGTGTCGCTCTGTGCATCAGCAAAGTCCAGGATGCCTCCCACCTGACGGGTCATTTTTTCGTTGGCCCGACGGATCGCCTCAAAGGCGGTGCGTTGCTCGGGAGTCATGGGGGCCTGACCCAGCAGGTCGAGATGACCGCTGACGGTATGCAGTGGGGTGCGCAGTTCGTGACTGACGGCCGTGAGAAAGTCGTCCTTGATTCTGTTGCTCTGGGCCAGCGCTTCGCGTGCTTGATCGGCCAGCATCAGCCTTTCCTGTTGCAGGTGTTCGCGTTCATCGCGAAGCACTTTGATGCGTGCCGCAAGAGCAAGGGAGAACATAAGCATTTCCCACACCAGCGCGGCAGGCAGCAGGTAAAGTGTCCATTTCGAAGGGGGGACGATGTTGTGGTACTCGAAAAGAATAAAGAACAGGGTACCAATGACAGGAATCCAGCCCATCAGGAAGAGCTGGCTGGGGAGGTGCCCCTGGAGCGAACGCCGGAAGCTGACATAGAGCGCCAGTAAATACACCGTGACGCCAAATACCGGGGCCCCCTGGATAATGGTGATCTCGTCGAAAAAGAGAATGCCGACCAAAAAGCCCATGAGAATGACTGCGAGCACCCTGAGGGCCTTGTGAATAAGCGGAGCCTGGGTTTTGGTCTGCAGGAGCTGTTGTACGAAGAGGGCATGAAAAAGCATCATCCCGACCATGCCCAGGGCCCCCAGTTTTTCTCCCAAATCCCAGTGTGAGGGTGGGATATAGAGCAACAGCCGACTGATGTCGCCGATATAGAAGGCTGCCAGAATCACCCCAAAAACATAGGTCAGATAAAGCCGGTCTCCGACGGAAAAGAAGAGCAGGGTATTGTAGATGGCCAAGGCCAGTATGACCGCTATGAACCCGCCCATGATCAGGTTATGAAAACCGATGAAAGTCGCCAGGCCGGTGGTGTCCACGACATGTACTGTGGAGCGCAGCGCATAGTCCGGTTCCAGCTTGAGCGTCAGGTGGTGTGCCCCACTCCTTTTTAGCGGTAATGGCACAATCAGGTTGGGATGGGGAATGGCACGCTGTTGCAATGGCATGGCTGAGGTCAATGGCTGATCCAGCACCGGTTCCCCATCGAGATAGACCTGTATATTTCGCGCCAGCGGTTCAAGCACCAGCCAGAACTGTTTATCCGAGTCTGGTGCTTTTATCCGGGTCTGCAGCCATTGCGTCGGGGCGCCGGGTGCCGTTACGAAGACCGTTCCATTCAACGGTCGCCAGTGTTCATCGGTCACTGAGGGTGGTAATTCCCCTGGGTTGCGGTTGCCTTCAAGGCGACTGAGATAGGGGCTCAAATCGGTATCATGCCCGTTGAGCGTGACAGTGCTGCTGGGCCTGTCGAAAGAGTCGCTGGCAACTGCCTGAAAAGAAAGACAAATCAACAAAAGCCAGACGGTGCTGTAATGAAACAAGCGATTGCGGAATTTCAAACCCGTTCCTACCTGCGTTTTATTTTGGATTTCAGGCGTGTGTCGAGGAGAAGGCCGCCGCAGGATACAGTGACAGTGGAAGTACACAGTGAGTGTTTTGGGAGCAGCCGGCATCCTGCGTTGGCAAACTTTTCATCCATGCGTTCTCCAATAATAGCACCGGATTAAAAACATGCCGTGATAGGGGCCATATAGTCAGGCCGTGGGGGGGATGCCCTACTGAAACCGCGTTTTTATGGCTCCTCTTCAGTGCCTTAAGTTGGGCCTAAGCCGACCGTGTCATATTCATTGTGTCTTTGGCTTTAACCCGAAGAACGTCATCCACGCAAGAGGAGGACAGGCACGATGAATGTTGTCTCAGCAAGTCAGGCCGCGCTCTACATGCAGACGGCGGCCAGTCAGGCACAGCGTCCCTCCCAGGCGCCAACGGCGACCCCGAAGGCGTCGCCGCAGCCGGCAGGCAATGCCGAGGAGACCGGTGAAAGTCGGGCGGTGCAGGCGGCCGAGGGTGAAGTTGGTGGCCGCATCAACACCTACGCCTGACGGGACCCGTGGCCGGCTCGGGGAGAGGCCCGGGCCGGCCGAATTCTGTCGTTGCCCTCACCTTCGATCGTCCTTTCCGCCTGAAGCGGGTTGAAATCACTTGGTCAAGACGCATGTCATTGGGTACACCCTAGAATCAAGGGAGGTATTGTCATGGCCATTGATCCGCTTCCGACGCCCGGTCTTGGAACGTTCCGCCTCAAGGGTACGGATGCACAGCAGGCGGTTCGGAGCGCCCTGGAGCTGGGCTACCGCCATATCGACACGGCCCAGATGTATGAGAATGAGGCCGACGTCGGCCAGGCCATCAAGGACAGCGGTATCGGTCGCGACAGGATCTTCCTGACCACCAAGATCTGGTGGGACCGGCTCCGTCCCGATGATCTGCAAGCCAGTATGCGTGAGAGTCTCGACCGGCTGCAGACCCCCCATGTCGACCTGGCGCTCATCCACTGGCCCAGTCCCGATAACAGCGTGCCCATGGCCGACTACCTGGAAGCGCTCCAGGCGGTTCAGGACGCGGGCCAGGCGCGGTTTATCGGCGTCTCCAACTTCACCAACCGCCAGTTGGACCAGGCCCTGGATATCCTCGGCGACCAACACCTGCTCACCAACCAGGTGGAAGTGCACCCTTTCCTGCAAAACGATGTGGTGGTCGATCACTGCCAGGAGCGCGGTCTGACGGTGACCGGCTACATGCCGCTGGCGGTGGGCCAGGTCATGAACGATGCCACCCTGCAGCGCATTGCCGACAAGCACGGGGTCAACCCGGCCCAGGTGACCCTGGCCTGGTTGCATCATCGGGGCGTGGTGCCGATTCCCTCCTCCACAAACCGCGAGCATCTGAAGGCCAACCTCGATGCGCTGCGGCTCAACCTGGATGAGGACGATCTGACCGAAATCAGCGCCCTCGATCGCAATGACCGAATCGCCGATCCCGATTTCGCCCCCGACTGGGATTAAGCCGAAGCCGATCGAAGGAGACCGAGCCCATGAAAGTTGTCACCCTCAAAAGCCCCGGAGGGCTGGATCAACTGGAGATCAATGAGCGCGAGGCGCCCGGTGAGCCCGGCCCCGGAGAAATCCGCGTCCGGCTGCAGGCCAGTTCGCTGAATTATCACGACTACGGCGTCGTCACCGGCAACATTCCCACCGAGGACGGCCGGATTCCGATGTCCGATGGTGCTGGAGTGGTGGAGGCCGTCGGCGACGGTGTGAAGGAATTCGCGGTAGGGGACACCGTGGTCTCCACCTTCTTCCCCACCTGGCTGGATGGCCCGGCCCGGGTGGCCGACTTCAAGACCACCCCGGGCGATGGCATTGATGGTTATGCCCGGGAACAGGTGGTGGCCGCGGCCACGGCCTTTACCCACGCGCCGCGTGGCTACAGCGCGACCCAGGCGGCGACACTCACCACGGCCGGGCTGACCGCGTGGCGTGCACTGGTGGTGGATGGCGGACTCAAGGCCGGTGATACCGTCCTGACCCTGGGTACGGGTGGCGTATCCATTTTTGCCCTGCAGTTCGCGCGGCTGATGGGCGCGCGCGTCATCGCCACCTCCTCATCCAATGAAAAACTGGAAAAGCTCAAGGCGCTGGGAGCCGAACAGACCATCAACTACCGCGAGGATCCGGAGTGGGGCAAGACGGTGCGCAAACTCACCGACGGGCGTGGGGTGGACCACGTGGTTGAAGTGGGTGGTCCCGGTACCCTGCCCCAGTCCATCGAAGCGGTGAGTATTGGCGGACACATTGCCCTGATCGGCGTACTGACCGGCCGTGCCGGGGAAGTGCCAACGATCAAGCTGATGGCCAAGCAGGCGCGCCTGCAGGGGTTGATCGTCGGTAGCCGCGCCCAGCAGCAGGAGATGATCCGTGCCATTGAAGCCGGTGGTTTGGAACCGGTGATTGATCGGACCTTTGCCCTGGAGGAGATGGCCGAGGCCTTCCGCTATGAAGAGGAAGGCCGTCACTTCGGCAAGATCTGCCTGAGTTACTGATCGGCCTTCCAGTCGGCGGCCTCCAATTGCTCGCGGCGGGCCGCCCCCTGCCGTTCGAACATCCAGCCCGGGTATTCCGGCGGCAGGGCACTCACCTCGTCCAGTGAGGCCAGTTCGTCCGAAGTCAGGGCGATCTCGGAGGATGCCAGATTGTCTTCCAACTGCTCCACCCGTTTGGCACCGAGAATCACGCTGGTCACGGCCGGTTGATGGAGGAGCCAGGCCAGGGCGATTCGGGCCACGGAGACATCGCGTTTCTCGGCCATCTCGCGCATGCGGTCGATGCAGTCATAGGCCCGTTCCCGGTTCACCGGCGGGAAGTCGAAATGGCTGCGGCGGCTGTCGGCATCGGCGTCCTGGTCGCGGCCGTATTTGCCACTGAGTAGGCCCCCGGCCAGTGGACTCCAGACCATCAGCCCCATCTTTTCGCTCTGCAGCATGGGAATCAGCTCGCGCTCCAGGTCCCGGCCAGCCACCGTGTAGTAGGCCTGTAGCGACTGGAACCGCGCCAATCCTTCCCGCTCGGCGATGCCCCGGGCTTTCATGATTTGCCAGGCGGCCCAGTTGGACACGCCCACATAACGCACGTGACCGTGCCGGACCAGCGTATCGAGCGCCTCCACCGTCTCCTCGATAGGGGTAGCGGGGTCGAATCCGTGCACCTGGTAAAGGTCGATATGATCCAGTTGCAGGCGCTTCAGGCTGGCCTTGACCCCTTCCATGATGTGGTAACGGGTGAGCCCGCGGGCGTTGACGCCCTCACCGGTGGGCCCAAACACCTTGGTTGCGACCACCACTTCGTCCCTGGGCACCTTGAGATTCCTGAGCGCCTGGCCGGTCATGATTTCCGATTGCCCTTCAGAGTAGACGTCGGCGGTGTCGATGAAATTGATGCCCCGGTCCAGGGCGGTGCCGATGAGCCGGTCGGCATCGTTTTGCTGCAGGTCGCCGATGTGACTCCAGACCTCCCCCTGGCCACCGAAGGTCATGGTGCCCAGGCAGAATTCGGAGACGAACAGGCCGGTATTGCCGAAAGGTTGGTAACGCATGGTACAGAGTCCTTCTGTTGCCGTGAGGGATGTACGCCTATGGCCCCACACCCGGCATCGTGGGTCAACCCGGGAATGCCGAAAGGAACCGGGGTGATTCAGGCGGATGCGGGGGATCAGACGTCGCCCCCGGCCGGCGAGGCTGGGGGCCATGCTGGATTCGAGTCGCGGGGGGAGCGGCTATTTCAACAGTGCCACACTCAGCTTAACAAAGTCGGCCGAGGTCAGGATGCCGACGATCTTGCCACCTTCGAGCACTGGCAGACAGCCGTGCTTGCAGTCAATGAAATACTGGCCGGCTTCCAGCAGGCTCAGCTGGGGCTGGATGGTTTCCACCCCGGTTTCCATGAGCTCGCCTACTTTCTTTTTCTTCTCCTGACGCTCCAGGTCGTCCATCCCGAAGTGGTCGGCGACGATCATCATTTCGCGCAACACGGCCTTCTGGGTTACCAGACCAATGAAATCGCCACTGTCCTTGTCGACCACCGGAATGTGGCGGATGTTGTGGTCTTTCATCAGCTTGCGGGCCAGCCCCAGGGTGTCGTCTTCATGGCAGGTGATCACGTTGGTGATCATGATGTCACGGGTAACGGCCGGTTTGGACATAGATGGGATCCTTGGCTTAACAGGGGTTGGGAATACAGCATTGGTTGCCGAAGTCCAGTGTCATTGAGTATAGCAGGGCAGCGGCCGACCTTTGTTTACCCTCACGGCGTCTGTTGAGCGAGAGGGGCATTCACCTTTTAGTGGTGATGGCACGGATGCAGGATTTTGGGGCGATTTTGCATGATGTGACGATGGTAGATACAGGTATTGAGCTACCATTGGGTAGCTTTTTGTATCGCGTTGATGCTTTGGCAAGCCAATAGATCGGGTTCGGCGTATCAATAACATGCGGGTTACGCTGACGGCCCAGAACTGGCACAACCTGTGTTCCAAGCCTGCCATGAAGGCGGGGCAAGCTATCAAATGTTATTGATCCGACCGGCTACAGGGTTGTTTAGAGTCGGTTTTTCTATTTTCCGGTATATTGCCAATGGATGTTATCAACAGCGCTCCCCGCTTTCGATCAGTTGGTTTCGACCGCAGAGTCTGGCTTGAAACCGCAGTGTTGGGGCTTTTCTGCCTGCTAGGTAATATGCTCAGCCTCCCCCTGCTCTTCGGCATGGACTTCCTCTTTGGATCCGTTGCCGCGATGCTGGCGGCCGCCCGACTGAGTCTCATGGGTGTGGCACTCGTGGCTGCATTGGGCGGCGTGTATACGGTTTTCCTTTGGGCCCACCCCTATGGGCTGATCGTCTTTACGGTTGAGGCGTTGACCGTGGCCATGCTGTTTCGGCGTGGACTCAGGAATCTGGTACTCGCGGACATGTGCTACTGGCTGTTCCTGGGTGGCCCCCTGGTTTATGTCCTCTACACAGGGGCGCTGGGTATGCCCGACCTGGCGGCCTTCCTGGTGGTGCTCAAGGACATGGTCAATGGGCTGTTCAATGCGCTGATTGCAGAGGTTCTGCTACTCGCGCCCTGGTGGCTGCGCAAGTATCGAGGAGCGATCGACGTCAGGCGCGCCCACCTGTCCCGACATCTGTTTACCGTTCTGGTGGCAGCGGTCTGGGTCGTCGCGCTGGTTCCGGTGCTGTATTACACCCAGCAGGAAAAGACGGATTTCCAACACAGGCTGGTAGAGAGCTTCTCCCGTGAGGCCGCTATCCTGGAAGAAAAACTCACGGCTCAAGAGGAGCAGGAGTCTGGAGAATGGCAGTCACTGCTGGAGCGGGAATTGCGTCGTTTTGCACCTGAGGGCGGGCTGGCGCTACTTTCGCCGGAGGGCGATCTGGTGGCCAGTGTCGGAGAGGTACGCGAAAGCGCTGCAAGCCCCGGACCCTTACAGATGCTGGAGAGCGGATTGCAACTGTGGTCGCGCAGTGGCATTGCCAACCCCATGAAGCGCTGGCAGCAAAGCCGGTATCGTTTTTCCATGCCCGTGCATGATCCTGAGAATGACACGTTGCGCGGTTATTTTGTGATGGAGCAGGCCGCGGGGCCGTTTGTTGCCCGCCAGCAGGAACGGGTATCGCTGCAGATAGCGTTCCTGGCCATCGTGACAGTCCTTGGCAGCCTTCTGGCGGTCAGCCTCAACAGGAGTCTGACCGCCCCGCTGGATCTCCTCGCCAGGGTGGCGCGCAAAACCACCAACGGTGTACTGATCACCGATACCCAGGGGCGTGTGACCTGGCTCAACGAAGGTTTCCAGCGGATATCCGGCTACAGCCTGGAAGACCTGCGTGGACGCAAGCCCGGGGATGTGCTGAAGGGGCCGGCAACATCGCCTGAGACGGTACAGCAGATTGAGCAGGCACTGCGTGACAGACAGCCGTTCAACGTGGATCTGGTGAATTACACACCCGAGGGTTCGTCTTACTGGGTCAACCTGCGTTGCGACCCATTACGAGACGAAAAGGGGCGTTTTGAGGGCTATATCGCCATAGAAACCGAAATCACAGACCGCAAGCTGGCTGAGCAGCGGTTGTTGGAGTCGGAACGGGTTTTTCGTAATGCCAATGAGGCCATCATCATCGCCGATGGCAGCGGGATCGTCCTGGACGTCAACGACGCGTTCGGGCGTATTACCGGGTGTGGCCGCGACGAAGTCCTCGGCCAAACCGTGCCGCAACTGCTGCCGCTGCAGGAGGCGCTGGAAAACCTTCCGGATACCCTTCTGGGGCAGCTGGAGGAAACGGGCCGCTGGGAGGGCCAGCGCAGGATTCGTTGCCGGGGTGGCGCTCTGTGCAGTATCTGGCAGACCATCAGTGTACTGCGGGACGATCAGGGGCGGCCTTCGCGCTACATCTGCCTGTTCAATGACATCACGCCGTTGAAAGAGCGCGAAGAGGATCTTGAGCAAAAGGCCAACCATGACAGCCTTACCGGACTCCCCAATCGACTTCTGCTGCTGGATCGTCTTGGTCAGGCCATGGCCCATGCCCGGCGAAATGCACAGTGGCTGGCCGTAGTCTATATCGATCTGGATGGGTTCAAGGCGGTCAATGATGTCCACGGCCACGATGTTGGCGACCGGCTGCTCGTGGCCATGTCCGCTCGCATGCGGCATGTCCTGCGGGAGACCGACACCCTGGCGCGCCTGGGTGGAGACGAGTTTGTGGCACTGATTGGGGAGCTGCCTGATTCTTCGGAACTGGAATCATTACTGGAGCGGCTGCGGGCGGCCATCGCGCCTGCCGAACGCATCAATGGGGCGATTGCCCAGGTGACAGCAAGCATTGGCGCTACCGTATATTCCCAGTTCGAGGGTGTCGACGCCGCCCGATTGCTCAAGGAGGCGGATCATGAAATGTACCTGGCCAAGCGCAGCGGCAAAAATCGGGTGCGAATCGCCCACAGGGAGCGTTCCGCGTCCTGATGGCCGGGGATATCACAGGCTGTTGTGATCCGGGAGGTTGTCGTTGCTATTCTTTCTATACTAACGGGTAGCCGGCTGTTTCCCTGCGATGGACGAAGCAGATCATGAATGAACATGTGGATACTCTGAACAAGCTCAACAGCGATTCGCCCATCAACAAGAAGCTGCAGTTCGTGCATGCCACCATTCAGGAACGATACCCGTCCATTACCCGCATTGCGGTGGCGCTGTTTGACGACAAGAGCCGGACACTCAGTACCTTCATCTACAGCAGTGACCGCCCCAGCCCGCTCTATCACTATCAGGCCCGCATCGATGAGGTGCCGTCCCTGAAAAAACTCATGGAGAATGGGGCCACCCGGGTCATCGACGATATGCCGCGGGCACTGGCCTCGGAAAAACCCAGTGAGCATACCCGGGCGCTGTTGGAAGGCGGCTTTCAGTCCTCCTACACCTTCCCGATGTTTACCAACGGCGTCTTTCTGGGGTTCATTTTCTTCAATGCCACCCGACCGGGTTTCTTTGAGCCGGCGGTGTTGGCTGAACTGGACATGTCGGCCCACCTGATCGCGCTGCTGATCTATAACGAGCACGCCACGGTCCGGACCCTGATCGCCACGGTCCGCTCGGCACTGCTGATGACCCATTCCCGGGATCCGGAGACCGGAAGCCACCTTGAGCGCATGGCCCGCTACTCCCGGATGATTGCCCAGGCCCTGGCAGAGCGCCATAACCTGAGTGACGAATACATCGAGCACATCTATCTCTTCGCGCCGATCCACGATGTCGGCAAGCTCAAGGTGCCCGACCGTATCCTCAAAAAGGCCGGCAAACTCGATCCCCGGGAAATGCAGCAGATGCGCCAGCACGCCCGTTACGGCCGCGAGCTGATTGAAGCCCTGCTGGAAAACTACCAGTTGGAAGGTGTGGGCTATGTCTCGATGCTCAAGAACATTCCGCTGTACCACCATGAAAAACTCAACGGCGAAGGCTACCCGGAAGGGCTGGCGGGGGAAGCGATTCCATTGGAGGCGCGCATTATCGCTGTGGCTGACATTTTCGACGCGCTCACCAGCCGTCGTCCCTATAAGGACGCCTGGAGCAACGAGGAAGCGATCGCCGAGCTGCGGCGATTGGCTGGCGTACAGTTGGATGAGGAATGTGTGGAAGCGTTGGTGGGCCAGCGTCGGGAGATCGAGGAAGTGCAGCATCTGTTCAAGGAGAACGACTTTGGTTGACGCCTCGGAAGCCAGCGTGACATTGCATTTTGGTGCACTTGGCCACGTTCGCGTTATAGTCGGATTCACTATCCAATGATGTGGAAAGACACACCATGAATCGTGTCTGTCTGTTTTTTCTGTTGTTGATTGCCGTCTTACCGTCTTCCTTTGCGGCCACTACCGCGAATACGCTCAAAGTCCGGGTGACGGATTTCCCTCCCAATTACTATCAGGGGCCCGATGGGCATTGGCAGGGGTTGAGTGTGGAGCTGGCCGCCGCAATCATTGAGCGTGCAGGCTATCGCCCGGTATTCGTGGAACAGCCCTGGGCCCGCGGGCTGAAATCCATGCGGTCGGGAACCCTGCACTATATGACCAACATGCAGCGCACGGCGGAACGTTCGGAATACCTCAACTGGCTGGGGCCGGTTCGCCAGGACGAGATGGTGCTGATTGTCCATGCCAAAGACCGGGCCATGCCGGTAGACAGCCTGGAGGACATGGTTCGGGTTTGCCATCAGCGCAAAAAGCGCTTTGGCTATCAGCCTGGCGTTTTCTACTCGGAGGAGTTTGAGCGACGTATTGGCCAGGACCCTGAATTCGCTGCCTGTTTCGAAGCCATCAGCCAGGGCGAACTGAACTTCCGCAAGGTCATGACCCATCGCATTCTGGGTTTTTTCGAATCCCGTATCGCCGCCATTTACCGGATGCAGAACAACCCTGATTACCGGGCGCTGGCGCTCCACCCCTTCGTCCTCAGCCGCTCGGATGTCTATCACGGCATCAGTCAGGCGGGCGTCGCGCCGGACGTGCTCAAGCGGCTAAGGCAAGCCTACCTGGCCCTGGTCAACGAGGGGACATTGGCGGAGATCGTGGACCGCTACCAGTCCCCGGCAAAACCGGGGACCTGAGGCCGCCACCACCGGTGGAGCTGCCGTGCAGTCGGGTTACAGCTGGAACCGGGAGACAGAGCCCTTGAGCCGGTGGGCCTCTTCCAGCAGTGCCTCCCCGGCCTGGCTGGACTCGTCCACGCCGCTCACCGCCTCGCCCGAGGCGGCACTGATCTGTTGCAGGCGTCGGCTCATATCCTCGGCGACGGCGCTCTGCTCTTCGGTGGTGGAGGCCACCTGGGTGTTCATGTCGGTGAGTTGAGTCACCGCCTCCCGGATGGCGTTGAACTGGTGCTGGGCATCCGAGGCGCGCTCGGCCCCCTGGGCACTGGTTTCGCGGCCGCTTTCCATGGCGCCTACCGCCTGCTTGATGCGACCCTGAAGGCTCTCGATCATGCGCTGAATATCGTGACTGGCGCTCTGCACCTTGGCGGCCAGCCCCCTCACCTCGTCGGCCACCACGGCAAAGCCGCGCCCGTCTTCACCGGCCCGGGCCGCTTCGATGGCGGCATTGAGGGCCAGCAGATTGGTTTGCTCGGCCACACCCTGGATCACTTCGAGGATGTTGCCGATCTCGCCGGATTCGCGTTCCACCTCGCTCATCAGGGCGGCCGTTTCAGCCATCTCCCGGGCCAGGCCTTCCACATCCTGCAGCAGTGGGGTCATGACCGCATGCCCGGTCGATACATTCTCGTCCGCGGCCTTGGCCGCATCGGCTGCCGAAGCGGTATGCCCGGCTACATCGGCGACACTCGACTGCAACTCCTCCATGGCGGCGGCCACCTGTTCGGTTTCCCGGGTCTGTTCGTTGAGGCGATGGCTGGCCTGCCCAAGGCCGGAAGACAGCTGGGTCACTGAGGTCACCAGGGAATCGGCCGCGCCCAGGATGTGGCTGACCAGCGAATGCAGATCTTCGCGCATGCGGTTGGTTGTCGCCGCGAGTTGGCTGACTTCATCCTTGCCGGAGACCGGCAGGGGATTGCCCGAAAGACGACCCTGGGCAATGCCCTCCAGGGCCTGGGTCACGGCCGGCAGTTGGCGGATACCGCGAACATTGAGAATCAGCATCATCACCAGGGCGAGAATCAGTACCACCGACGAGCCCAGGGCCCAGTTCTGCCCCAGCGCCTCGCCGTGACTCAGTTCATGGGTTCTTTCCTGTGCGTTCGCCACGGCTTCATCAACAAACCGGTTGAGTTTGTCGCTGAGCCTGCTGGCGGCCTGGTCAAACTTCGGCATCATCCGGTTGCCGGCGCTGGGCCCGTCCTGCATATAGGCTTCTGCCATTTGCCGGCCAATAAGGTAATAGGGGGCGAAGGCCTGCTCCAACGACTGGTACTCCCCGGCGTTGTCCGGATCGATTCGCTTGAGTTCTGCCAATGCGGACTTGAATCGTTGGGCGTTGCTTGCGGCTTCGTCCAGGCCGTCATCGAGACCGTCCAGCCCGCGGGTGGCACTGATGTCCGACAGAAACTGCTGCACCTGGACCACATTGAGCCGGGCCCGATGCGCCAGATTCAGCTTGGTGAGGGTTGTGTCGGCGAGAGTGCGGGAATGGTCGAGGTTTTGTTCGGCGGTGACGGTGATCATGACGGCCTGGCCGATCACCAACATCAGGAACAGGGCGCCAAGGCCCAAAAGACGGAAACGCAGACTGTGCCAGTTGAACATGAATACTCCTTTTCGCGGCTGTGGCAGCCCCTGCCGCCGTGCTGGCGGACGGGATCGGACCTGAAGGGAACCGGGCCTTGAGGGGATGAAAGCACGGTGATCCGAAGCTGATGTGACGTCTTTGAGTATAGGTGGGTGTTTTTTGATCGGCTGGCCGAATATTGCAGAGTTCGCCAGAGGCGCGGGTTGTGATCCGTTGGTGTTCATTCCTGATGTGTCATTGGTGAACGGATGCCCTCCATTCGCGGGCAGTCCCCAGGCTACAGAATGGTAATGCCAAAGCGCTTTCGCCGACATTTTATCTCGTCATAAAGTGTCCTTGGGACATCAGGAAATGCCCCAATCATGACGGCACAACCATTTCCCGGCACAGAGAAGGGAGGCTGGTATGCAACTCGAGAAGATCAAGACCGAGGGAATCGCGCATCTCTCCTACATGGTGATCGACGGTAAACAGGCGGCAGTGATCGATCCCCGCCGTGATACCGAGCAGTATCTGGAAAAGGCCCGCAATGCCGGTGCCCAAATCACCCACGTGTTCGAGACCCACCGTAATGAGGACTATGTAGTGGGCTCCCATGCCCTTGCCGAGCAGACCGGGGCCCGGGTGTATCATGGCCCGGTGGATGGCGGCGAGGCGGTTCGTCATGCCAATACCGTGCGGGAGAATGACCAGTTCGATATCGGTTCGGCCCGCCTGCGGATTCTGGAAACCCCCGGTCATACCCACGACAGCATTTCCATTGCGCTTATGGACACGGATGTATCGGAGCAGGATCCGGTGGCTGTCTTCACCGGAGACACCCTGTTTATCGGCGATGTGGGGCGTACGGACTTCTATCCGCAACAACGCGAAGAAATGGCTGCCCAGCTGTACCACAGCCTGTTCGATAAGCTGTTGCCCCTGGGGGATGGCGTGATGGTGCTGCCTGCCCACGGCGCCGGTTCGGTCTGTGGCAATGCCATGGCCGATCGCGAGTTCTCCACGCTCGGCTTTGAGCGGCAGCAAAACCCACGGCTGCAGCTGTCTCGTGATGAATTCATCAAGGCCAAGAGCGAGGAACACCACTATATCCCGCCCTACTTCGAGGCCATGGAAGAAGCCAACCAGAATGCGCCGGGACGCTCGGAAGTGCCCCACCCGCTCCCCCTTGGGCCTTCCGAGTTTGGCAAGGCGCTTGAAAACGGCGCACTTGCGGTGGATCTGCGCACAGCCGAAGCCTATTGCGGGGCTCACATCCCCGGCAGTCTCTCCTTGCCGGCGGACGTCATTCCCGCTTACGCCGGATGGATGCTGCGCTACGACCAGGACCTGGTGCTGATCGCTGATGGCCCGGCCATGCTGGATAGCGGTGTGCACGCCTTGTATCGGCTCGGGTTCGATCGCATCCAGGGCTACCTGCAGCCAGACATGACCGCCTGGGAAGCCAGCGGCGCGGACTACCGCGGTGTCCCGACGCTCTCTGCCAAAGGCCTGAAAGCACGTTATGACGAGGGCGAAGCATTTGCCCTGCTGGACGTGCGCAGTATCGAGGAGTTCGAAGCGGGCCACTTGCGCGATGCCACGCACCTGTATCTGGGGCATCTCCCGGACCAGCTGAAAGAACTCCCTCGCGAGCGCCCGATCGTGACGTTCTGCGGCAGTGGCAAGCGCGCCAGCGTCGCGGCCTCTCTGCTGCTGCGCCATGGCTTCCGTCAGGTTGAGAACTGCCTGGGCTCCATGCAGGCCTGCAAGGTCATTGGTTGCGACTAGTCGTGTGCATTGGCGGGAAGCCGGTGCGATTGTGGGTAATCCGAACGCTCAGGCGGCCGCCATCTCCCGAGCCACCGCTCGGGGTGCCCCTACAGCCAGCAGGACGGCCCCCGTCGAGCAGGCCAGCATGCTGGCCACGATGGGCAGCAGGGCCTCGCCGCCGAGGACCGAAGACAGGGCGCTGATGCCCCCGGCGATGGTGAACTGGGAGGCGCCGAGCAGTGCGGCGGCGGTGCCCCCCAGATGCGGGAAGTATTCCAGGGCATTGGCCATGTTGTTGGGCACGATGCCGCCCTGACAGCCTATGCCGGCGATGATGCAGGCAGCGACCAGCCAGAACGGTCCTTCCATTACCACCACGCTGACCAGGGCGATCAGCGCCAGCCATTGCATCACCACCTGGATACGCAACAGGGTGACCGAGTGGAATCGGCGCAGCAGCGGGCGGTTGATCAGATTCAGTATGGCCATCACCACGATGTTGGCGGCAAAGAGTATCGAAAACTGGCTATTGGAGAGCCCGAACCACTCCTGGTAAATGAACGAGGAGTGGGTGATGAACAGCAGCATGGTGCTGAAGCACAGCACCTGGATCCCCACAAAGCGCATGGTGGCCCGATGGCGCAGCACCAGCAGGTAATTGGTGACCAGCGTGCGTGGCGGCGTGCGGACGCGCGGCTGCGCATACAGGCGCGGCAACAGCAGGCCGCGCAGGGCCAGTGCCAGGAACAGGGCGTAACCGGCGAGCACCAGGAAGATGCCCTGCTAGGTGCCCAGGGTTAGCACCAGCGTCCCCAGGGAGGGGGCGGCCGCCGGCGCGATGAACATGATCAGCCCGATCATGCCGAACAGCCGCGCGGCATCCTGGCCGTTGACCTGATCACGCACGATCGCCGGCACCGACACCGCACAGAAGGCCCCGCCAATCCCCTGGATTACCCGCCAGAGCACCATGTCCGAGAGGCTATCGGCCAGTGAGACCATCACCGCGGCAGCGGCGAAGATGGCCAGGCCACCCAGCAGAATGGGGGCACGGCCATAGCGGTCGGACAGCGGACCGCCCACCAGTTGGGCCAGGCCCAGGGTGGTGACGTAGGCACTCAGGGTGAGGCCGACATCGTTGAGCCCCCTGTCAAAGGTTCCGGCAATGCTCGGGAACGCCGGCAGGTAGGCGTCCAGCGCCAGTGGCCCGAGGGCGACCGTCATGCCTAGCAGTACTGCGATCCGAAAATGCGACACCCTTCACCTCCCCTGAAAGAACATAGGAAGCTAACAATGACGCGGAGTCTGGGCAATGCGCAGTTTCCGAAACGGCAGGGGGTCGCCTAAAGCGGTGCGGTATGCAGAGAGGGCCGGGACAGGCCACGGGGTTACCGTAACGCTGTCCCGGGATATGGGGTGGGATCAGTTCAGGGAACTGGCCAGTACCTGTGCCAGGGTCTTGTCGTCAGCGTCGCGGATGCGGACGTACTTGTTCAGGAAGATGTCCCAGGTGGTCTTGGTGTTCACGTCGATGGTCACATCGCCGACTTGGGCGTCGGTGATCAGCGGGGCCATGCGATTGCCGCTGTCGTCCCACTGCTGGCCGTTATGGCGCAGGTTCTCGACCTGGATGAACGGATAGTGGTAGTTGTAGTAGGAACTCGGGGCGTCGGCCCACATCGTGACCTTGCCGTCGAGGGTCCGGTTCCAGACACAGGAATCATAGGCTTCAGCTTGTGAAGAACCACAGCTGCTGTGCAGGGGGACCACGCTGTCGTCGTGACCCTTGATGAACAGGTGGGTAATAAAGCCGTAGGGCTCGTCACCCGCGCCTGCCACACGCAGATGCGGGACGCCGTCGGGGTTGGCCAGGCCGGTGTTGCGGGCATTTTGCGGCTGCAGGTCATAGAGAACGCCGGCCTGGAACTGCTTGCCTGGAGCCATGTAATCGACGCCGTTGCTGCCGAGGAACAGGTTCAGCCAGTCGTTGATGTCGTCCACCTCATCCTGTTTCTCGGGGGACAGCACGGTGCTGGAGGCCAGATCATCCAGGTAATTGGCCAGTTCATAGAGAATGGCCGCCCCTTCCGTGCCGCCGCGGGCGCCGGCCAGGTCGATATAGGTGGTGACGTCGAAGGCGTTGCGGGCATTCGAATTGAGCAGCGAGGCCTTGTTTTCTTCCACGTACTGCATGACCAGGTCGCCGGTGGAGTGGGTGATCACGATACAGCCATTGGTGCGGGTGCAGTAGGTCGGATCGTTGGCGAACAGGCTGTTGAGCTGTTGCGCGATGGTGGCGCCGATCCCCTGCCCGCTGGCTTCCTCCAGCCGGTGGGTGGAGTCGAAGTGGAGAATCTTGGCATTCGGGTCGTTGTAGAAGACGGCCTGGTGGGACGTGTCGTAGATATTGAACGTCGTGCCATTGGCATCCTTCAACAGCGGCAGGTTCTGGTCCAGCAGTGTCAGGCCGGTGGGATTGGCGACCCGGATCGCGCCATTGCCGTTGTTGTAGAGGCCAAAGCGATTCCAGTAGTTGTAGGCGAAGCGCTTGCCGTCGTCATCGGTCTGCGAGACGAACACATGCTGGAGCTGGAAACCCTGCACCAGTATGAGATTTTTCCCGGCCAGCTGGCCGGCAGTGGCAGTGAGAGATGCTGCCAACAGCATGGTGGTGATTAATAGTCCTCTGATTTTCATCGTTTTCTCCTGCTTTTGTTGCCTTGTTGTTGTTTTCAAAAAAAGAGAGAAGGTTTACGACCCCAGTCGTTGCAGCTCCCGGGCGATCCGCTGGGCCTTCGGGTTGACGTAGGGTTTGTCGGTGTACTCGTCGAAGCTGTGGCCTTCCACGGAAAACCGCTTCTGGTCCACGCGACCGTATTCGGTGATGTAGTCCGGCGCGGTGGGCAGCCGTGTCAGCATCACATCCCCCAGTTCATAGGGGCCTTCCGACCCCGCCTGCTTGAGGGCGGCGATATGCGCCTTGAGGACCAGAGAGCCGTTGCTGGCACTCAGGTCATCTTCGGCCCGCAGGTGGACCAGGGGGTCGCCCGTTTTGGCGTCGTACAGGTTGGCTTTGAGGCGATGGCGTCCCGGCTTGTCCGTGGAGACGTACACGGGAATGCGCAGGTACTCGCCCCGCACCTCCGCCGGGGCCACCCCTTCCACGTCCGCCACGGTCGAGACGTATTCGATGGTGGTGCTGCGGGAATAACTTTCTCCGCGGAAGGCAAATTGGGCCTCGATAGTGAGGGTCTCTTTCCAGCCGACATCGCTCAACTGCAGGGCGTTGAAATCCAGGTAGTAGCTGTGAGCATCATCCGGCGCTGCGCTCACCGTGGCCTGACCGATCACCTCACCGCCGCGCTTCAGTCGGGCAGTGACCATGCTGGTTTCCTGGTCAGACAAACCGGAAATGCGCGCACTGGCCACCAGCGGGTCGCCGGCGTAATAGCGGAACTGGTTGGTCAGGATCGACAGGGTCGGGCTACCCGGATCATCCAGTTTGGCCGGCTGGTCGTTCGGCACCGGGATGTCCGAGCGGTATTTGCTTTCCAGCTCGTCGGCGTTGATGGGGCGGGAGAAGTCCGGGTATTGGCTTTGGGCCTGGTAGGCATCGCTGATGGTACGCAGCTTTTCCTTCATGGCGTCATCGAAATCGAAACCTTCGGCCTTCTTTTTAACACCGGGCAGTTCCGGAGTGACGGCTGTGGCAGGCGTTTGCTTGGCCGGTTGGGCGGGTGTGAGCGCCGGTTGGGAATCGGCTACTTGGGCCGGGCCTGGTTCCCCGCCCGGGACCACAAAATAAACGACCGCCGCGACCGTGCAGACCAGTGCCAGCGGCAAGGCCATTCGCCCGGAGAGGCGAGAGAGCTTACGCATGAACGGACCCTTGTTATTGTTGTATGGCCCTCCAAAATTACACTTCGCATCTGCAACTTAAATCCCGCAAATGGGTGAGTCGTTGTCGATGCCTTAAGAGGCCGATATCTCGCCAGGAGACCTCTGGCGGCGGCTTTGTGGCCGATTAAAAGCGTCTGCGTGTTATTGAGGCGGCTGTGACGCAGGTCTCAATCCGCCACGCCTCATCAGTTCGTTCATGTGTGGCCAGCGGCCCTTGTCGCGTATTCGGGCCTTATACCTCACTGTGATTGGCTGTGGGGATGACGAAAAGCGGCAGGCGGGGATGCCGTGGGGCGGAGGTTTTGGAGGTGGATGAACCGGGGCACCAATGGGCAACCCCGGACAGATGGAGGCGCGCGGGCCTATCCCGCGCCATCCCCCAGTGTGTGATCACGCACGTCCTCGTTGTAAAGGCACTGGTGGTTGTGCCATTTCTTGGCCGTGCTGGCCTTGCTGCCTTCCCAGCGCGGGTCTTGCGGCCGTTCGTGGCTATTGATGAAGGCGGCCACGTCCCAGGCCTGTTGGTCCGTGAGGGCGGCTGATTTCTCAACCGGATTGGCCTTGCCCAGTGGCATGTTGTACTTGATGAAGGCGGCAGCGGTATTGATCCGGTGCATGCCGGCACCCCAGTTGTAGGCCTTGGCCCCCCAGAGAGGCGGGAAAATCTGCCGGCCGTCGTCGTCGAACTGCCCGGCGCCGTCACTGCCGTGGCAAAGGGCACACTGGTTCTGGTAAACCTCCTCTCCCCGGCTCACGCTGTAACCGCCCTCAGGCTTTGGAACATTCGCATAGCCGCGCCCAGGCAGGCTTTTGCCAATCGGCGCGCCCCGGGCCGACCAGAAAAAGAACGCCTGCAGATCCTTCAGCACCTGACTGTCCGGCTCGGGCGGCCCGCCGGCCTCGGAATCCTGGGCGTTCATGGAAAAGGTGAAACAGCCGCGGATACGCTCGTCCATGGTATTCACATGGTCGTTCTTGCCCCGGTACTTGGGATAGACCCCCCAGGCCCCCCACATGGGCGCGGAGTTGGCGACCAGGCCGCCGCCCAGATGGCAGTTGGTGCAATTCTGGCTGTTGCCCACGAAGCGCTTGGCCTCCGGGTGCTGGCGGGTATTCACGAAGGCCTCCCGGCCACTGCGCACACTGTCACCGAAAGGCCCCTCGGGAATTTCGTCGAGACTGGGCGGCTGGTGGTAACCCTCGACCCCGGGAGCCGGCGAGGGTTCAAGCTCCACCTGCTCCGTCAGCGTCTCGTCCGCGTGGGCAGGCATGGCAGAAAACGCCAGAATCGCCGGCAACAGCAGACCCGGGATGCCAGCAAGATAGGGGGGGAAGTCCTTGATCTTCATGGTGGCCTCCGGTCGGGGTTATTGGGCGGAAGGCTGCGGGGGCAGCGAGGCGAACCAGGCGGTTACTGCCTGAATGTCTTTCTCATCGAGGCGTTTGGCCACCGCGGCCATCAAGCCGTTCGGGTCATTGTTTCGCTGGCCTGACTGCCAGGCTTTAATCTGATTTTGAAGGTAGGTCGCTGACTGCCCGGCGATGGGGGGAAACGTCGCCCCAACGCCGCGGCCCTGAAGACCGTGGCAGGTGGTGCAGGCAGGAATGCCTTTTTGCCAGTCGCCATACTGGGCCAGGGTTTTGCCCCGCTCCCGAACCTTCCCGGCCACTGCTTTACTGGGGGCCGAGTCTGGTGGTGCCAAGCCGGCGAAATACCCGGCGACCGCTTCACGCTGCTGGTCGGAAAGCGCCGAGGCGATGGGGGCCATGGTTGCGTTGTCCCGGCTGCCGTTAGCGAACGCCTTAAGTTGTGAGGCGAGATAATCTGCGGGCAGTCCTGCCAGATGCGGCCAGCCGGCAGCGGCATTCCCCTCGCCCTTGGCGCCATGGCAGGAGGCACAGGCGGGAATGCCTTCACCGCCCTGTTGCGCCAGTTGTTGCCCCGCTTCATCACTGAAACCGTGGGGCGAAAGCATCAGCAGCAGTAAACCACAGTATGCAAACGGGAACCGATAGCGATGATCCATCGGGGAGCCTCCTGACTGGGGAATGTGACGCTTTGATCGAGCCTAGCAATAATTCGGGTCAAGGGGCCAGCAGCGCCTGTTTGCTGTCTCGCCTTAGGGACCTTGGCTACTGGTTTTTGTGTGGTTTTGCATCAGGGTGTTCTTCATTTAGCTGACGCTTCTATGGACTCGGCTTTTATTCGGAAAACGATCTAACCCCTCGCCTGGCCGACATATTGAAGCCTCCGCCGGCGGTATAAAATTGTGTTGTTAGTGGACGGAAAAGGGCTGCCAACATGGAAAAGATCGATTGGCATATCAAGGGAGTTGAGTATGTAAACTGCAATTGCGATTACGGATGTCCCTGTCAGTTCGCGGGGCTGCCGACGCATGGTGATTGCGAAGCGCTGGGGGCGGTCCAGATCAGAGAGGGCTATTTTGGCGACACCCGCCTGGATGGTCTGAACTTCGCGCTGACCATGAAATGGCCGGGTGCGATTCATGAAGGTAACGGCCAGGCCCAGGCATTTATTGACGAGCGGGCCACGCCGGAACAGCGGGACGCTCTGCTGGCCATCGTTTCCGGTGAGACGTCAGAGCCGGGCGCAACATTCTTCAACGTGTTTGCCAGTACCATGACGAAGGTGCACGATCCGATCTTCTGTCCGATCGAGATTGAGGAGGACGTTGACGCCCGGGAAGCGAATCTGCGCATTGGTGACTGGGTCGAGTCCAGCGGTAAACCCATCCGGAATCCGGTCACCGGTGATAAGGTCCGGGCCCGTATTGGGTTGCCGATGGGGTTTGAATACGATGTGGCTGAAGTCGCGGAGGGGCGTACCAGCGCCCGCTGCAATATTCCCATGGAGCTGAATGCCAGCCACTGCCACATGGCTAACCTGGATATCGGTCCAACGGGGGTAACTCACCCGTAGGAGCGTGGTCATGGCCGCACCGGTTGGACGATCAGCATCAGGGCTGTCGTTCCTTGCTCTGGGAGGCATGGCGGTCATCGTAATGCTGTGCTGGTGGTACCTGTTCCACATGGCCGCAGGCATGGCAACGATGACGTGGGACGACCGCATGGTTTTTACGCCATGGACGCCCGCGTATTTTCTGATGATGTTCCTGATGTGGGGCATCATGATGATCGCCATGATGGTGCCCAGTGCCGTTCCCATGATTCTGCTGTACCGCCGGGTGGCGCTGGGTAATCGTCAGGCGGGCGCGACCCTGGGCATGACCCTGTTCGTTGGCGGTTACCTGCTGACGTGGATGGCTTTCAGCCTGCTGGCCACGACCCTGCAGTGGCTGCTCGAACAATGGGCCCTGCTCAGCCCCATGATGCGCAGCCGCAGCCTGCTTTTCAGCGGCCTGGTGCTTTTGTTCGCCGGCATCTACCAATGGTCCTCACTCAAGCAGGCCTGTCTGCGACACTGCCGGGGCTCCTTCATGTTCATCAGCCATCACTGGCGACCGGGGCTCCTGGGTGCATTCCGCATGGGCCTGGTGCACGGCAGCTACTGCATCGGCTGCTGTGGGGCCCTGATGGCGCTGCTGTTTGTCGGGGGTGTCATGGACCTGACCGTGATCGCCCTGCTGGCGATCGTGGTCCTGCTGGAGAAGGTGCTGCCCGGCGGCGAGTGGCTGGCCAGGATATTGGGCGTTCTGGCGTTTGCTGCCGGCCTCATCCTGATTATCTCCTGAATGAAGACTTTGGCGTCCTCCATGCCACCTATTCACTCCTGACAGTAGTTCTCTCCGCATACCCCCTTCACTGCTTCGCTGCCGCACGCTTTCCAAAGAAATTTGAAACGTCTGACTAAGTCAGCCCCTGCTCCCGAGCCAATGCCCGCGCCGCTTGCGGCCCCGTCCATAACGACGGCAGTATCACCAGCGATACGGGGATGGCTGTCAGGACGATGAATTGCTGCAACACGCTGATCTGGCCCGAGCCCATATAGAGCAGCAGGGCCGCCATCAGGGCCATGGCGCCGCCCCAGAACACCCGAATGCCAGGATGCGGTTCGTCATGCCCGGAGCCGACCATGGCGATGGCGTAACTCATGGAGTCGCCGGTGGTGGCCACGAAAATGGTGGTCAGCAGCAGAATGGCGGCCGCCATCCAGGTGCCGCCCGGTAATGCCTGGGCGACGGTCAGGGTAGCCACGTCGAACTGGAAGTTGTTCAGGGCCTGGGTCAGGTCGAAGGTTCCGTTGAGCTGATAGTAGATGCCTGAGCCTCCCAGCAGTGTGAACCAGATCGTGGTCGCGATGGGTGCCAGAACAGCTACGGCCATGATGGTTTCCCGCACGGTGCGGCCGCGGGAAATGCGCGCCACGAATATGGCCATCAGCGGTGTGTAGCCGATGAACCAGGCAAAGAAGAAAACGGTCCACCACTTCATCCACCAGTTCGGGGCGGTCAGGGCATTGACGGTGGCCATGGGGAAAAACGAGGAAACATACTCACCCATGGATTGCAGGTAGGCGTTGGTCAGGAAAAGGGTGGGGCCGAAAATCACAATGACCGCACCGATCGCCAACGCCAGGAACACGTTGAAGCGACTGAGCAGTTGAATGCCCCGATCGAGCCCGGTCATGGCGGAGGTCATGTAGATGCCGGCGAGAATGACGAGAACCACCAACTGGGTGCCGTAGTTATCCGTCAGGCCAAACAGCTCGCTCATGCCGTAGCTGACCTGGGTGGCGAGAAACCCGATGGGCCCCACCGTGCCCGCCACGACCGCAATGACGCAGCAGGCATCGACGATAGCACCGAGTCGGCCATTGATCACGCGTTCCCCGAAAACCGGGAACAACAGGGTTCGTGGTTGCAGCGGCTTGCCCTGCCCGTAATGGGCATGGGCCAGCACCACCGCGGTCAGCGAGCCCAGTACCGCCCAGGCCAGCACCCCCCAGTGCATGAACGACTGGGCCAGTCCCGGGGCTATGGCAGCGGTGGTGCCCGGTTCGGCGTTCGACACCGGCGGCGAGACCAGGAAATGGTAGATCGGTTCGCCCGCCGCGAAAAAGACGCCACCTCCGGCGAGCAGCGTACACATGATCATGGAGAGCCAGCGAAAGCGACCAATCTCCGGGCGCGACAGGCCACCTAGTCGGGCGGCGCCGTATTTGCTGATTGCAGTGCTGATCGCGACGAAAAACGTGCCCAGCAGCAGCAACTGGAAAAAGGACCCGAAGTACTTCGCCGTCCAGGTGAATCCCTCGCCAATCAGGCCTGAGACCCATTCGGCATCATACAGGGAGGCGCCGACAAACAAGGCGATAAAGCCGACGGTCAGGGACAGCACCCAAGTATCAGTGCCGGCCAGAGCGGTATGTGAATCCTGGTAGTCAGCATGGGTCGTGGTGGTTGGCATTGATGCTCTCGATCAAAAAATGGGCGGGGAGGGTATCAATCAATGGCCTGCAACCGAAGAGCGGGCGCGTCCGTAGAAACCGTTATGTCCGGAGGCGGTAATGGATGTATCTGCCGGTCGTTTAGGTTTATGGTGGCCGCTCCGGTCCATCTGATAGCAAGAGTCCTTTGTGCATACCATCGCCGTCTTTGTCGACGTTCAGAACATCTACTACACAACCCGGCAGATCCATGGTCGGCAGTTCAACTATCGTGCCCTGTGGGAGCGCCTGCAGGCACAGGGGGAGATCCGGCTGGCGCGGGCCTATGCCATTCACCGCGGGGACGAGAAACAACTGCGCTTTCAGAATGCGCTCAAGCACATTGGCTTCACGGTCCGCCTTAAACCCTTTATCCAGCGCAGCGACGGTTCTGCCAAAGGAGACTGGGACGTGGGTATCACCATCGACGTGATGGAGGCCGCCCGCGAGGTGGATACTGTGGTGTTGCTCTCGGGCGATGGCGATTTTGATCTCTTGCTGGCGAAAATCCGTAAGGACTATGGCGTGCATACAGAGGTATACGGTGTGCCGGCGCTGACGGCGGATTCGCTGATTGACGTGGCCTCGGTTTTCCACCCCATTGATGAATCCCTGCTGCTGTAAAATCGGCTTCCTGCACCAATGAGCGGTGGTTCTCAGAGGTCTGTCGGGGCCACTGATAGCTGAAGCCTGCCTACGATATAGCCAAGTTTAATTTCGGCGTGGCTCTGCCAGGAGTCATACTCACCCGCTTTTTGCCGTTTGCCATCGGAGGCGCATCGTTCCGATGCATCCATTGTTTGTGAGGGTTGTCATGTTTGGTCGTATCCCCCAATCCCGATATGAGGCCTGCCAAAGGAAACTGGCAGAAAATCAGGCCGTGCTGGATGCCATCGAGAAGTCTGTTGCCACCATTGAGTTTGCGCCGGATGGAACCATCCGCCGGGTCAACGACCTGTTCCTGGAGACCATCGGCTATCGCCGCGATGAAGTCCTCGGGCAGCATCACCGGCTGTTCTGTACCCCGGAGTATGCGCAGACCCGGGAATACCGGCGCTTCTGGGAAGGCCTGCGGGCCGGGCAATCCCACTCTGGTACCTTTCCGCGCCGCACCCGGGACGGCCGGGAGATCTGGCTGGAAGCCACCTATTTTGCGGTTCAGGACGACGACGGGCGTGTGACCCACGTGATGAAGATCGCCTCCGATGTCACGGCCGAACACGCACAGATTCAGGACCAGAAAGCGGTCTCGGAAGCCATCGACCGTTCCATGGCGGTCATCGAGTTTGAGCCTGACGGTACGATTATCCGGGCCAATCGGAACTTTCTGGCGACGATGGCCTATACCGCGGAGGAGATTCAGGGGCGTCATCACCGAATGTTCTGCGATGGCGATTTCTATGACGCCCATCCGGATTTCTGGGATGAACTGGCGCAGGGGCGTTTCAAGACCGGCAAGTTCCGCCGGCTGCGTGCCGATGGCCAACCCGTTTGGCTGGAAGCCAGCTACAACCCGATCCTTGATGAGCAGGGACGTACGCTCAAGGTGATCAAGTTCGCCAGTGATATCACCGCGCGAGTCATCAAGGGCGAGCGCACGCGTGAGGCAGCCGAGGTGGCCGCCAACACCGCCCGCAAGACCCTGGAGATCGCCTCCAGTGCCGCCGGCTCGCTGGAGGCCTCGAGGCAGACCTCGGAAGAGATCAAGCGTGCTGTCGAGGAGACCCGTGCGATCATCACCGAGCTGGATAACCGTTCCCACAGCATCGAACAGATGATCACCACGATTGCCGGGGTCGCCGACCAGACCAATCTACTGGCCCTGAATGCGGCGATCGAGGCCGCCCGCGCGGGTGAACAGGGACGCGGCTTTGCGGTGGTGGCCGATGAGGTGCGGCAATTGGCCGGTAATACGGGACAGGCAACCCGGGAAATTTCGGACATCATCCACGGGATTCTGTCGATGACCAATGATGTGGTGTCCCGGATCGAAAACATGTCGACGCTGACCCAGAGCGGCAAGGAACAGGTGGCGACGGCTGAAACCGTGGTCGGTGATATTCTGCTCGAAGCCCGCAACCTGCAGGATGAAGTGGCGGCGCTGAATCAGTAGGGGTTGGATAGGCAGGCGCTATTCCGGTGAACCGGGGACGGGAACGGGATGAGTGCCGCACCCGATCCCCGGTCAGCTTCCTGGCAGGGGCGTTACAGCTTCACGATCAGTTTGCCCTTGTTCTCCCCGGTGAAAAACAGGTTGAGTCCGGTCATGGCCGACTCCAGCCCTTCCAGGGTGTGCGAGCGGTACTTGATGTGGCCGTTCTGCACATAGGGGGTTAGCTTGGCCATCAGCTCTTTGGCCTTGTGCATATGGTCGGGCATGGTGAAGCCCTGAATGCGCAGGCGCTTCTTGATGATGTTGATCCAGTTGGGACCGGGGCTGGGTTCGCTGGCGGTGTAGTCGGCGATCATGCCACAGACCACAATACGGCCGTGGGCGTTCATGCGTTCAAAAGCCCGATGCTGTATTGGGCCGCCGGTGTTTTCGAAGTAGACGTCGATGCCGTTCGGCGCCAGTTCGTCCAGGCGCGCACCGATGTCGTCGGTCTTGTAGTTGATGGCGCCATCAAAGCCCAGCTCGTTGACGATCCAGTCGGCCTTTTCCTGGCTGCCTACCACGCCAATCACCTTGAGTCCGTCAGCCTTGGCCAGCTGACCGACAATGGACCCCACGGAACCGGCCGCACCGGAGACCACCAGTGTTTCCCCCGCCTTGGGCTCGCCCACATTGAACAAACCCTGGGTGGCGGTGAGGCCCGGGAGGGCAAATACCGATAGCACCATTTCCGGCGGCAGGTTTGCGTCCACCTTGTTGACCCCGGTCCCGTCGCTCAGGGCCATTTCCTGCCAGCCGAACATCCCCATGACGCGATCGCCCTCGGCAAAGTCCGGGTGCCGGGAACTCACCACTTCGCCATAGCCTGACGAGCGCATGACCGAGCCCAGCTCGACAGGGGGTACATAACTGTCGGTGTCCGGGGACATCCAGCCCAGCATGGCCGGATCCAGGGACATGTGGGTCTGCCTGACCAGGAACTGACCCTCCTCCGGTTCCGGTACCTGCTTTTGCACCACTTCGAACAGTTCCGGGCCGATTTGACCCGCCGGACGCTTCACCAGATTGATGGCGGTGTAGGTGCTCATAGTCTGAACTCTCCGCTGATAAATGAGTGCCGCCATATTATTCCGTAATGGATTGTGGGAATTTAGGTGGGGTAACGGCTAAACATTGTTGTCTAAAAGACAATAAAAGACCTAGACTGCGAGCGGACGTCGGTTGCCGAATGTTGGGTGGGGAGCAGGGCTTTGGATCAACTACGTGCCATCAAATACTTTGTCAAAGTGGCCGAGAGCGGCAGCTTTACCCGGGCTGCTGCCCACTTCGATGTCCCGCCCTCGTCCCTCTCACGCCGGGTTTCGGACCTGGAAGCGCAGCTCGGGGCCACCCTGCTGAAGCGTTCGACCCGGGTGGTCCGACTCACCGAAATTGGCCAGCACTACTACCACGACGTGCGTGACATCCTCTCACGACTGGACGCCACCCACGAAGCCGTGGCCCAGTATCAGGCCCGGCCCATGGGCCAACTGCGCATCAGCAGCATGGCCGGGTTTGGCGAGCGGGTACTGCTTCCCTTGATGGATCGATTCAACACCCTGTACCCCGACATCACACTGGATATCACCCTCAGCGATTCGCTCAGTGTGCTGGGCCGGGACGACATTGATCTGGCCATTCGCGGTGGTTTCGCGCCCGATGAGCGGGTGGTTGCCACCAAGTTGATGAACAACGATTTCGTGCCCGTGGCCGCCCCAGCCTACCTCGACCGCTACGGCCACCCGACCCGGGTACTCGCACTGCGCGACCATCGGGGGCTGTATTTTCGGACCCCCCAGGGGCCCACACCCTGGTTGTGCGAGTTTGACGGGCGCTGGCATGACGTCTCGGCGCCGGCCGCAGCCATCAGTAACGCCGGGAACTGGCTCATCGCCAAGGCCGAACGCGGCGAGGGCATTCTGATGCTGCCCCGCTGGGTATTGCAGCCCCGCATCGATGCCGGCACCCTGATTCCGTTGCAACTGGATGCCCCACTGCATATCACGCCCAATCCCGACCTGGCCATCTACCTCCTCTACCAGAAGACGCGATACCAGATCCCGAAAATTCGCGTGGCCGTGGATTTTCTGGTCGCGGCGCTGACTCAGGGCAGTCCGGATAGCACGTCTTTGACCGTATAGGCATTTGCCGAATACCCCCTGTTTGAGTTCCGGCCCGGAGGCGTATCGTTGTGGCCTCGGTGAGGGCGATGCCGGAGGAGGAGTGGCTTCCGTCCCGCTGCAAACGAATCGAGGTCCGCGACGAAACCCTGGAGGAGGAATGCTGGGCAGCTATAGCGCTATCATCGGCCAGTTTTTTGGTGTGGTCTCCCTGGTGCTTTGCGTCATGGCATTCGCCAGCAAACGGGACGATCGCCTGATGGGGCTGCTGATCTCGGCCAACGTGGCTTTTGCGCTGCAGTTCGCCTTTCTGCAAAGCTGGACCGCTGCGGCACTGACCGCCCTGGTGATCGCTAGGATCGTCCTGGCGCGACGGTATCCCGGCAGCCTCGTGATCATGGCGGCGGTGTTGGTGGCCACCGGCGTAGCGGCCGCCCTCACCTGGCAGGGTTGGGCGGATCTTCCCGCTGTTGTGGCCATGGTTACGGGAACAACGGGGATGTTTCTACTGCGCGGCATTGCCATGCGGGTTTTCCTGGGTTTGGCGGCGCTGGCGTGGTTGGCCAGCCATGCCCTGGTCGGTTCCGTGGGAGGCATGCTCGCGGAAGGTATGGTGTTGGGAACCAACGCCGTGACGATCTTGAGGCTGTGGCTGGATCGGCGGGCGTATGTTGGCGTATTGGAATAGCGTGCCTAAGTCATCTTGCTGTCGGTTTCCTGTGTTGCTGTTACGGGTGCACTATCGATTGATCTACTGTCAGGGACCTTCCAGCGGGAAAAAGAATGTCAGTGGATCAGACTCAGGGGTTAAATCCTTCATCAGGTAAGTGCCGGAAACCGTTCCGTCGCTTCGCCACAGTTTCATTTCCATTTCACCGCTTGACGAGGTGAAAGTGACAGAGTCGGCTCGCGGGCGATAATCCGAGAGTATGGGAGGCCCGGTTACAAAGCCATTGTTGAAAAGTCCTTCAAACACCTGGGTGACGGCAGGGGTTGAACCGGTCTCAAAGAAATACAGCCTTCCCGTATAAAGGCAGCCCCAGGGTGCCGCGGGACAGCCGGCTTCAGTTTTTTCAAACGTATAGAAGAAGCCCCCGCTCAGGGAGGGTATGGAGTCACGGACACTTCCCTTGAACTGCTCCGCTGAAACTACGGTCGTCGGACTCTTGGGCGCGAGGATATCGTCAATAACGACCAGTGCCGGGTCGGAAGGAATCAATGGGCCGCTCTCGGCACTGGCGCCCATGTGCAGTGTCTTGTCCCAGACCGACCAACCGTACAGGTCGATGCCGGTATGGGTCTCGCAAAAGTCGCGCAATGGCTGCCAGTTGTCTTTTTTGAACTGGTAAATTGCGGCGCAGGGTTTGTTGTCGCCTCCCAGGTATTCAACACCGGCAAGGACACGACTGTGTTCCTTCTGTGCCCAGACCTTAAGCCGTTGAATGCGCTCTACCGGTACACGCCATTTGCTGCTTGAAGCCGTCTCCCCATCCAATACATAAAGTTTGCCGATGTGCTGCTCCTGGTCGAGTGCACTTGCATAAAGCGCATGGCCGACAGGTTTTCCCCCAAATACCAGTTCTTCGGGAACCGCGATAGGCCCGCGTATGCTTTCAGGCGAGTCCAGTGCGATGAGATGGGCCTGAAATTTCAGGTTCTCGACATCGCCCTGGTAGGAAAAGGCAATCAGGGAGTTTCCGATAACCTTCAGTCTGGTGTAGCGGTAACCCGATGTCAGTGTGGGGAGCTTTGTGAACAGTGAAAGTGCGTTATCCGGCGCCCAGGCCGTGTCGATGCGGGCACCTCCCTGCTCATCTTCAAACAGGGCAAACAGTTGGCCCTCGTAGAGGGTGGTGATAGCGCCGCTCGTCTTCCATGCAGTCGGCACGAGGGACCGATGTGCCCCCTGGGTCCACAGGTAGTTCTGATTCTTGCTGAATATCAGGCTGTCTCCGTAAGCTCCTTGCGGTGTCACGATGCCAGAGTCAGAAAGAATACTGGTGCCGGAAGTCGAGCCATCGGTGACCACGGTCTTTTTCGTGTAGTGACCTTCAATGCTCACCAGGGTGGCGAGCACGTCGATAAAGGCACAGTCTACAAGGGCAGCGTGCGACTGACCGGCGCGAAGCGTGATCTGTCGTGACAGGTCCGGTACAAAACCGCATTGCAGCAGCGGCGAATGGGAGCGTATGGATAACGTGAACTCCTGGCCTTCCGGGATATCGAGTTGTTCCTCCTGCCCAGCCACCAGTGAAACGAGCTTATCACCAGCCTCAACAACTACCCTTTGAGCCTGGCTGGGCGCCGCCAGGCTCAGTGTGGCCTGCCTGTCCTTGCTATTGGAATCCGATTCCAGGCAGCCGGTCAGTGGCACCATGATGAACAAGGCCAACCACAGATAAGGGAAACGTGCGTGCATCGGGACAATACTCCATTTATTGCTTAGGTCGTGGCTGGTGTGGCCGTGACAGGTCGTGATGTCGATCTGTCTGAGTGGCGCCGTTACAGAGGGGCGGTGTCTGAGACTATCGTGCAGCTCCCCGGCCTCCGCGATGCTGGAGGACCGGAGAACCTGTTGCCGGGCGCTCAGGCGGATGGACGAACGCGATAGTGCCGCCCTATCCGGCATAGCAGGAGCAACAGCAGAGCTGGCCATGACCAGGCGCCACCACCGCCTCCTCCACCGCCACCATCCGAGGATGGTTTCCCGGCGACCTCACTGGTGGGTGACAGTGAGTCGACATCGACGCTTTGCAGTTCCCGATCCTCATAAAGGGAGTTGTAGACTTCGCCCAATTCCTTCCCATACATCACGATTTTGTGAAAGGGAGCCGAGCGGCTGCCATTCACTACAAAGACGTCATCCACGCTGAACACCAAGGTGGGCGTGTTTTCGCCCATCAGCGTGTAGTCCGCCGCCTCCAGCAGGGTAATGCGAGTCGTGTATTGAATATTGGAGTGGGTTTCACCATCGATTACAAAAGTGGCGGTGGCTGTTTGTTCGACCGTTTCACCCAGACGAATGTGCCGTGGGTACAGCAGCAGCCCTTCCTCAAAGGATGCTTGATTGTCGCCTGAGGCGGAGGCTGTGACGGCCGAGCTTATACCGCGGCTGTTTTCTTCCTGGTTGGCGGAGACCGATTTGATGAGGAATATTCCGTCCGGGCGCCGTTCAATGATGTCGTAGCCACTGGTGCTGTCGACACGGAAGCGTCCCGGCTGAGACAGTTTGCTCACGGTTACTATCTGCTCACTGCCATCGGCTGAACGGTACGTCCAGGTAATGTCGCCCAATGGCCAGTAAGGAGCCGCATCGAGGGTCGGAAAATTGTCCGGTGTATCCGGATCATAGCCGGAAAAAATCTCGGCTATGTTGGTGACGCCATCACCATCGTAATCCCGATAGGCATCATTGCCGTCAAAGGGGTCGAGGGCGTCGTACTGGTTTTCGACATCATCCGGAATGCCGTCCAGATCGCTGTCTTCGGGCCCGCCTTCCGAAGGCTGGGGCTCAGGCGGACTGGTCTTTTCGACGAACTGGATATTGTCGATATAGACCGAACGCTCCGTGGTTGTGCCGAAGTGATAAGGCGACGTGGTGAAGCGGAAGGTGACCTGTTTTGTGCCATCAGGAATGGCGATATCCGAGGTCGTCCACGAATTTGCCCAGCCGCCCAAGCTGTCATAGTTTTCGCCGTCCACCAGGATTTCCAGTGAATCCTCGTAAAAATCACTCTCGATCATATAATCGAACGACAGTGTACCTGCCGGGAAGTGCGCAATGAGCGTGATACTGGTTTGAGAATCCTTTGGCAGACTGTCCGAATGCAGACTTGCACTCCCTTCTTTGGGAGAGGGGGAAACAACACGCCATACATGGTTATCCCCCGGCAGGGGTTGCAGGGCCTGGGGGATGGTTTCATCCTCAAAGTCGAAGAGAAAAGGGTCGACCTTCCCGGGGATTGCCTCGGCATCGTTCAGATCCGTACCACTGATATGCTCGACGTAGTTGGTGAAACCGTCATTATCGAGGTCCCCGGAGGCGTCGCTATCGTCCAGAGGGTCGAGACCCGCAGCATTTTCAACGGCGTCAGGTAAGCCGTCATTGTCATCATCGTCATCGCACGCATCGCCCAACAGGTCACCGTCTGTATTGGTCTGATTGCTATTGGCGGCAGAAGGACAATTGTCAGCAATGTCCAGGATGGAATCCGAATCCTGGTCTGCGGCGGGGTCGATCAATTCATAATCGGGACCGGAAACGGTCTGCGAGACCAGCAACAATGCACTGTCCGTAGCATACAGGTAAGTTTCGCTGTCCTTCCCGATAATCTTGTCCGAAAGCTGATCATAGGTGTCGGACCAGGACTGCAGATGAATGCCATCCGCTTCACTACTGAGTGTATAAAGCGTTCCATCCAGCCAAGTGGCATCAGACAGGGCGCTTTCCAGCGCATTGAGCTCATTCAGCGTTACGGCATCGAGGATTTTCCCCTGGCCTGTTAGAAGCAGCTGGCCCGTTGGGTCGGAATGCAGTGGTGCAATATCGATGACACTGCTGAAGTAGGTGGCGATCGTCGAGCTGTCAATGACGCCGGTCGTTTGGTTGAGCGTTCGGGCGTAGACACGGGACCAGTCAACCCAATAAACACGGTCATCGTACCCGCTCCAGACTGGTGAGGTGCTCTCACTGTAATCGTTGTGGTAATCCGCCAGTGAACCATCGTGAGCGAAGCTGTAGCGACGCTTTGAATCAGAGTCGCTCGGCCCTTCCAGCGCATACAGGTAATTGTCTGCGGGTATCAGGTTTTTGACCGGGCCGGCGAGGTTGGTAAAAGCCACCTCTTTGAAGGTGGAAAGGGTGGTATCGACGTAGGTCACCTTACCGGAGTCATAACCAATATAGAGGCGATCCGTACCGCTATCGAAACCCAGAGCCGTGGGCGTGCCGGACAGGGCGATGGTATGGTCGTAGCCCTGGCTGGCAGAGGACCAGGCAAACAGGGTTTTGGTCGTAGCATCGGTCAGATAGAGCTCGCCCTGCGTGGTATTGAACGCCATCATTGTCGAGGTCATCTCAAGCGCGCTCGACGCGGCTTTTGACGGCATCTCGATGGGAGTAAGGCTGGACGTATCGATCTTTTCAACGGAAATATTGCTGGACGCCTCGTAAAAGGCGAACAGCATGTCGTTGTGTGTCGCCAGCCGCATGGGTACCTTGCCCAGCTGGAAGGCATCCGTTTGCAGGTAACTGCTGTCATAGAAATAGAGCTTGTCGTCCCGCGTTACCGCGATGCCGGTATCGAGAAACGCTGCGGTATCGATGGAGCCTGCAAGACTCCCCTGGTATGTCAGGTCGGCAGTTGAAAAGAGAAGACCGTTACCGGCGAGGAGCGTGGTTTCATCCGCGGATAGATAGAGCTCTCTTACGTCTGCCGTGCTCGACATGTAGGAGGTCGTAGTTGTATCCAGGGTTCCGTCTGAGTTAACCGTTTGCTTGGAAAAACGCTCCCCTGAACAGTTTTCATACCAGGAACAGTAGAACACCGCTGAATGGGTTACAGAGGCGACAGGCGAATCGATTTGGTCACTTTCGTAGTTTGACGAGAGCAATGACCCGTCACTGAGCGCGAAAGACTGAATTCTGCCAGTGGAAGTTGAGGTATAGGCGTAAAGGACATCGTTGAGGATGTTCATGCCGGTGATGTCGGAACTGGCGCTGGCAAAGGCGCTTTGGCTATTCACGGCTGTCAGGTCGATCGTGCTGATATCTTTGTGATAGGCGATATAGACTAATGAGTCCTGTGGAACGACTGCCGTCGGTACCTGGGACAACGGGATATCCGCCAAAAAGGATTCGGACGCCATATCGTAGCGAACGATCTTGTTCGGTGCGGCAAACGTGAAATAGGCCACGCTGTTATGGACGTCATAGTCCACCATGGCACTGTGGGCGGGAAAGATTGCAACGAGTGAGGCAAGGATGGCGAAGACCAGCGTCTGCCAAATGCTCCTTTTCATAACTGCTTCCTTTTCGTCTTTCTACTACAACAGCGACAGCCGGCAAACGAGGCCTTTTACTTTTTGGAATCTGCGGGGAGAAGTAAAAAAGTAGCGGCGGTTCGTTCACACAAAGTGGAGCAATATACGGCATAACAAATTGTTAATCTATGTAACGGGTCTCACCGGTTCTATTGCGGCAGACTGTCTTCATCGTCCATTTTTCCCAAGGTGCTGAAATACAAGTTGATATCTGAGACACCAACCACCCCACACCTCCGCCCCAACGACCTGCTGACCTTCGTCATGGCTGTCGCCTGTGGTCTGGCGGTGGCCAACATTTACTATGCCCAGCCCCTGCTCGACACCCTGGCCCGGGATTTCGACATAGGGCATGGGGCGGCCGGCATTATCATCACCATGACTCAGCTGGGTTACGCGACCGGGCTGATGCTGCTGGTCCCCTTGGGGGATCTGCTGGAGCGGCGGCGCCTGATTACGGTGGTGACCAGTATCACCGTGTTGTCCCTGATCGGTATGGCGTTGGCCCCCTCCATCAGCCTTTTCATTGTCGCGGCGTTGATGACAGGAACGACGGCGGTGGTGGCACAGATTCTGGTGCCGTTTGCGGCGCATCTGGCCAATGATGCCCAGCGCGGACGGGTGGTGGGCCGGGTCATGACCGGATTGCTGCTGGGGATACTGCTGGCCCGGGTGGTTTCAGGAGGTATCGCCGACCTGCTGGGCTGGCGCGCGGTCTACTGGATCGCCGCAGGCATCATGCTGCTCCAGGCCCTGGCCTTGCGCCGGTTATTGCCGGCGGAGCCGCCCCAATCGCCGATGAGCTATGGTCGGCTGTTGCTGTCGGTATTGGCTCTGGTGCGGGATGAGGCGCTGCTGCGCCGTCGCATTATTTATGGGGCTCTTGGCTTTGCTGCCTTCAGTGCCTTCTGGACCACCCTTCCGTTCCTGCTGGCCCGGGCACCCTACCATTACCCGGATTCGGTCATTGGTCTGTTCGGCCTGCTGGGTGTGGCGGGAGCCCTCTGCGCCAACCTTGCTGGCCATCTGCATGACCGGGGATATTCCCACCTCGGGACCGGCCTGTTCCAGGCGTTGATCGGCCTTTCATTCCTCCTGATGGCGGCGTTTTCAGAGAGTCTGGTCGCCGTGATCGTTGGCGTTATCCTGCTCGATCTGGGGGTTCAGGGGAACCAGATTCTCAATCAGAGCGCCATCTACCAGATCCGCCCCGAAGCACGCAGCCGTATCACCACTGCCTATATGACGTGCTACTTCCTGGGTGGGGCCGCCGGCTCTGCGGGTGCAGCCTACCTCTATCAGTTTGCGGGCTGGGCGGGGGCTTGCGCATTGGGTATGGGGCTGGGCGCCACTGGCGTTCTTTCCTGGCTGAGCGAACCAGCCAGGAAAGAAGCTGAAGATATCGCCTGAAAGACCTGGTAGTCCGTTAGGTTTCGCGAATGATGAACCGATCGAAAAGTTGGTCAGTTCCAGGTAAGTCCGCAGTTTGCGGCGCTGGCGATTACTGCAAATAGCGCCGGTAGAGCGCCTCATAGGTGCCGCTCTGCTTCAGCTCATCGAGACCGGCCTGGAAGTCTGAACACAGCTTCTGATCCCGAAACAGAGCGGGAAAATCGGTGGGGCCGTTGAAAATCGGGTGGTATTCGACCTCACGCTGGCTCTCATAGCGGGGTGGCAGGTGCTGTCGGTACCACTGGAAGATCACCTTGTCGATCACCAGCACATCCGCTCGGCCGAGCCAGAACATCTTGACCTGCGCTTCCTGACTCCGATGTTCGAAATAGCCCTGGCGGGAGGCTCTCTCTTTCGGGGCGAACAGCCGTTGGTAGCGTTCTCCCAGATCCAGGTACGCCTTTTCCCAGGCAACCACCCGGTACTGGGCCAGATCCTCGACCTTGTCGAGCTGCAATGCCCGGCTCTTGAGGGTGATCGCCACATTGTCGAAATGGATGAAGCGCTTCACCTGACAGATGTCGGGATCCGTAGTGCGCGCCGTGGCGACAGCCTGGACGCGGTCCATGAGGATGGCCTCGACCAGCACCTTGTTGTCGAAGTGGCGGACCTCCAACTCATGGCCGCGGTAGGCCAAAGCCTTGCGGAAAATGTCGATCTCCAGGCCACGCCCCTCTTCGCCAAACACGAATGGAGGCTTGTCCTTCCCAAAACCGACAGTAACCTCATCCGCCGGGCATGCCAGGGGAAGCAGAAACAGGGCGCAGCACAAAGCCACACAACGGTTGAAGCAGCTCGGGAACCAAGACATGACCATCTCTCCTTGCCGTCAGTATAGCCTGCGTCATTCAGAGTGGCGGTTTTTTGGCCCGGGGATGCGCTATAGTCAGTGTAAGTCCAGCATAAAAGCGTGAAGCTGCCGGTTCCGCTTTTAAGGATCCCGTGATGTTGAAACGTCCCGCGCTGGGCCGCCTTCTCGGGAGGTGCCTGCGCCCCATTGTCTACCTGCCAGTGCTGTGCCTGGTCTTGTGGTTTCCTTTGGCCGTGGCGAGCGAAAAAGTGGTGCTGTCCATTGGCGATTGGCCTCCCTATATCTCGCCAGACATGAAACACAATGGGGTGACCAGCCGAGTGGTGGTGGAAGCATTCGCCCGGGCCGGCGTGGAGGTGGAACTGCAGGTCATGCCCTGGGCCCGCGCCAAGCTCATGGCGAGAGAACAGGTGGTGGATGGCACTTTTGCCTGGAGCCACAAGAAAGAGCGGGAGCGCTATTTCCTCTATTCAGATGCCGTGGCGGAATACGGGTATGTCTTTTTTCACCTGCGCTCCCGTCCCTTTGACTGGCAAACCCTGGCCGACCTGAAAGGGATGACCGTCGGCGGTACCCTTTCCTACAACTACGGGGACGATTTCTACAAAGCTGCCCGCAGCGGCCTGTTTACCCTCGAACTCATGTCCGGCGACATTCTGAACTGGCGCAAGCTCCTGGCGGGGCGGATCGATCTCTTCCCCCAGGACATCAACGCCGGCTACGCCCAGCTGCACAAGTTTTTCAGTCCGGCAGACTACAACCGCATCACCCACAGCGCCCATCCGTTGAAGCCATTGACCACCCTGCATGTACTCTTCCCCCGCGACGCGCCCAGAAGCCGCGCCTTGCGGGAGCGCTTCAACAAGGGCCTGGCAGCGCTTCGCAAGGAGGGGCGGATAGAGGCGTATTGGGCGGAATTCCGCAAGGGGCAGGCGGACTGAACATCCGGGCGCTAGCTACGCCTTGGGGGGCTCAGGCCACCACGCAATTGCGTCCCCTTTCCTTGCCGCGATAGAGACGGCGGTCGGCTGCTTTATGCATGGCCTCGAAGGTATCGCCATCCGGTCCCAGCTCTGCGACTCCCGCAGTCAGGGTTATGCGCAGTGGCGTGCCACGGTGCGTCGTGGTGTGTGCCTCGATCACCCTGCGGAGGTCTTCAGCCACCTTGGTGGCCTGTGCCTTTCGGGTATCCGCCAGGATGATCCCGAATTCCTCCCCTCCCAGACGAAAGGCGCAGTCGGTGGCCCGAATGCGGGCCGCTATCAGTAGGGCGATATGTTTGAGCAGGGCATCGCCGGCATCGTGGCCATGGTTGTCGTTAATCCGTTTGAAGTAGTCCAGGTCTATGAGAATGAAGGAGACGGGAGACCCTTCCCTGATAAAACGTTGTTTCTGCAGATCAAAGACGGTCAGGGCGCGGTTGCGGTTGCCAAGGTGGGTCAACGGGTCGGTGGAGGCCAGCTGTGCCAGGCGTCGGTGGGCACTTTCGCGGCCAATCTCGTAGGCATGGGAGAAGGCCAGCACCGCCAGCGACGACAGGATAAGATTGGAGGTGGCGACCCAATCCACTGCGCCCGCCAGGGCCAGGGCCTTGCCGATAAAGATCAGGTTGGCAGCGACCAGAAAAACGGCCGAAACCACCAGGCCCAGGCGTTTGCCCATCAGCAGGTAGGACATGATGGGAATGGTGAGCGCCCAGATGAAGGCACTGTCCGTGACGCCGGGCGAGGCAATCATCACCATCAGGAGACTGAAGAACAGCAGCATGTAGCCGACATACCAAACCGGTAAGGCCTGTGCTTTGCGGGTGGAAATATAGGCGATGAGGCTGATCAGTGATGCCGACAGTTGTATGGAGGCTACCAGGGGCAGTCCGCGCATCACGTTAATGAGTGCAAAGATCAGAGTGAAGCCGGCCACCAGCAGCGCGATCATGCGCAGCACTTTAAGACGATGAAACACATCATCCGGGTGGTGGGAGCTGGAGAGAAGGTCTCTGTGTTCCGACACCGGTGGCCACCTGCAGGCAATACAACGAGGGCTTTCACCCATCAGCTTAGCAAAAGCGTTCCGCACAGCGGGGAGAACCGCTTACACATCGCCAGCAATCTCATTGCGCACGATGCCACGTAGCAGACGCCCCAGGACATCGGCCCCGGTGATGATGCGTTTGTGGTTTCCCCACACCAGAATCACATCGTCATCCACCACATCGTCCCCATAGCGGGTGGGGTTCACCTTCAAGCGCGGCAGGATCTCCCCCAGAAAGACAGCATCGTTCTTCACCACGATGGGACGGTGACAGAAGCGACTGGGATTCACCGGACCCCGGTTACGAAAGACCGTGCGCAGAAAGGGGCCGACGTTGAGCATCAGGCGGGGTTCACCGGTCTGGTCGATGAGGACCACCCATTTCTTGTCCGGTTCGTCGATCCGGTGGAGAAAATCGGCTGAGACCCCGTTCTCTCCCTGCGGGAAGACCGGTTGACCATCCTTGAATGCAACCGTCACGATGCTTTCCGGATCCAGGGGTTCGCCTTCTGACTGCAGGGGCACATCGTCCAGGTCGAGGAAATTAAGGGCGCCCTGGCCTTCCACCCGGTCGATATCGGTGTGGGGCGAAACCATGTGCATTTTCAGCAGGCTGCGGATATCACGTTCCCGGAAATAGGGAATGGCCTCCGCCCCCAGCCACCGATCCAGGACAAGCGCGGTGAGTTTGGCGATCGGATACAGGACAATCTGATAACAGCGGATTACCGGAGCGAGGTAAAATCCTGTTTTTAGCGCATGCCGTGAAAAATACGCCTGCGGCATGATTTCACCGAAGATGGTGATAACCACGGTAGAGAACAGAAAGGCACCGATGCCGGCCAGCACCGAGTCGGACAGCAGCGCCAGGAGCACGTTTACTGCCACATTGCCCCAGAGAATCGTGGCCAGAAGAAAGTTGCCGTCGCGTCGCAGGGCGCGGACGCGGGCAGCATGCCGGTTGTTGCGGGCCTCGACTTCCAGCTTCAGCTTGCTGACCGAGAAAAACGCCAGGTTGGAGCCGGACAGCAGGGCAGATTGTGAGAGGCACAGCAGAATCCCAAGCCATACCAGCACCTCCATAGGGGACCTCGATCCGTCGACATGAGTCCGCCAGTATAGGGGGCTTTTGAGGGGGCGGGATAGTCTGCCGGGTTCCGGAACTGTCAGTTTGTCACCTGGCTTCGAGCGGGTCGCCGCGTTCCCGAGAGCGTGCTGAGTGCAGTGACGGTTACCAGAATCAGAACCATGCCGGCAAGCTGCAGACTCTGCAGGCGCTCACCCATGACCAGGACCCCGAAGAGCGACGCGGTGACGGGTTCAACCATGGCCACAACGGAGGCCGCGGCCGGCGCCGTATTTTTCAGGCCCACAATGTAGAGAAAGAACGAAAGGCCGGCACCCAGCACGCCCAGGGCGAGGAACAATGGCCAGTCCGGGGTGTGCAATGCGGCCAGCATCTGTTTCCCCTGACCCAACCACGGCAGCAGAAGCACCAGTGTTGTCAGTGCCACGGCGAGAATCATCTGGGGGCTGCCATGGGCCGCAGCAAACTTGAAGCCGAAAATAAAGACGGCATAGGACAGCCCGGCCAGCACACCAGTCACCATGCCCAGCAGTGTGACGCCGCCCGGTTCGGGGTCGTACACCCCGGTAAGCAGGGCAATCCCGAGCATAACCAGGGCAATCGCGGCCACCTTGAACGCCGTGAAGGCTTCCAGCCCCAGCAGGAAAGACACCGCGTAGACGAAGATCGGGGCGCAGTACATGAGTGTGGCGGCCACGGCAATGCTGCCTTCGGCGATACTCAGAAAATAGAAAGTGAAATTACCTGCGATCCCCAGCCCGGCAATTATCGACCAGAGCCAGAGTCGGCGTGAGGTGAATCCGCGGGTGTGTCGGCTCAGACCAAGCCAGATCAGGACAAACAGCAAACCGATGGCGCCGCGATAGAAGGCAATCACCGATGCATGCCATCCATCGGCCATCAATAGGGCGCCCAATCCGCCTGATAGCCCCCAGAAAAGCGCGGCCAGCGCCACCATTAGGGTCGGAAAGTAAGCCATCCTGGCTCCCCTCACGCGTTCCTTTCAATCAGCTTGGAAGCGATTGGGGCCGGAACGCAAGCGGATGGCTGTCAGGGTTATCCGAACCCAACCGGCAACTAAAGGCGCCGGACCCGGAAGCTGCGGCCCTTGAGCTTGCCATCGCGCAGCTTGCGCAGGGCCGGTTTGGCTGCATCCCTTTCCACCGCCACGTAGGCGCACTGGTCGAACAGGTCGATCTTGCCCACCTGCTTGCCGGCAATGCCGTTTTCCCCGGTCAGCGCGCCGAGGATGTCGCCAGGGCGGACTTTCTGCTTTCGGCCGCCATCGATCTGCAGGGTGGCCATGGCGGGTGGAAAGGCCGGTCGTTCCAGCAGGCTGAAGGGCGGGAGCGGTTCCGGCTCGATGGCCATGTCCAGGTCCGCCTCCAGTTTCACCCGTTTGTAGTCTTCCTTGTCGGTATACAGGGTATAGGCCGCCCCCTTGCTGCCGGCGCGGCCGGTGCGCCCGATGCGGTGGGTATGCACATCGCTGTCGCGGGCGATGTGGTAATTGATGACCGCATCCAGCGCATCGATATCCAGTCCCCGGGCCGCCACGTCGGTGGCAACCAGAACCGAGACGCTCTGGTTGGCAAAGCGCACCAGGGTCTGGTCGCGCTGCTTCTGGTCGAGATCGCCATGCAGGGCCAGTGCCGCAAAGCCGTGGCTGCACAGCTCATCGGCCACCTCCTGACATTCGCGCTTGGTGTTGCAGAACACCACCGTGGAAGGCGGCCTTAACTTGAGCAGGAGCAGACGCAGGGCGGTCATCCGCTGCTTGTTGTCCTGCAGCCGGAAAAAGTGCTGGCGGATGCTGCTCTGATCGTGACCGGTCGCCACCTCGACCCGCACCGGATCCTGCATCAGTTGCCCGGCCACGGTCTGGATGGATTCGGGGAAGGTGGCGCTGAACAGCAGGTTCTGGCGCTTGGCCGGGAGTCGCTCGGTAATGGCGTCCAGGGCGGCCTGGAAGCCCATGTCCAGCATTCGGTCGGCCTCGTCCAGGACCAGGGTCTGCACCCGGGAAAGATCCAGCGTGTTCTTGCGCAAATGGTCTTCGATACGGCCGGGCGTTCCCACTACCACATGGGCCCCATGTTCGAGGGAGCCGATCTGGGGGCCGATGGGCAGGCCGCCACAGAGGGTCAGCACCTTGACGTTGGCAATCGCCCGGGCCAGTCGGCGAATCTCCCGGGCCACCTGGTCGGCCAGCTCCCGAGTGGGGCACAGGACCAGCGCCTGAACCTGAAAACGTGCCGGATCCAGGCGATGAAGCAGGCCCAGGCCGAAGGCGACGGTTTTGCCCGAACCGGTGCGGCCCTGACCGATCACATCCTTCCCGGCCAGTATCGGCGGCAGGCTCTGGGCCTGTATGGGCGTCATGGCGGTGTAGCCCAGTGAGGCCAGGTTCTCCAGGAGCGCGGGTTGCAGCGGCAGGGACGTAAACGGGGTGTGACTCACGAGCGGATCCTCAAAATGCAGGGGCGAGACCTGACGAACAATGACAAAGCAAGTATGCAGGAAGGGGTGTTGCCAGTGCGGACGGGCACTCGCAAGTCTTCAAAGCGCCGCCGCAGGATAAACCAGAATGGCATGAATGCACACCGGAATTGCCATTGTCGCCGCGTTTGCGCTGTTCCCGCCCCTGTTCCTCCTGCCTCGAAGGTGTCGTTAGCACCGAATTTCGGCCACAAAGAATACAGGTGTTGTTGTTATGATTTTGTGGGAAAGTGTTTTTTTCGGCTTATGCAGTGCGGTTTATTGGGTGATCCTTCTGATTAATATAAGGCATGAAGAATTGTTGGGAGTACAGGTGTAAGCTGATATCCTGTAGCAGATTCGATAGCGATGGCTTCTCCATCCCATCGGCGAGGGAGTCCATTTTGCCACTCAATTGAAAAGGGAACGTTCATGTCAGGCCATCAACCCAGCCGGATGCTGAGTCCGGAAGATGTGGAGGCTTTTGGAAGAGAGCTGGATCAGTTGCGCGATGAGATTGTGGCGGACCTGGGCCAGCGGGATGTGGACTATATTCGCGGCATCATCCGCACCGTCCGTTCTGCGGAAGTGGGCGGGCGACTGTTGCTGCATGTGAGCTTTACCCCGCTTGGATTCATTGCGGGTGTCGCCAGCCTCTCACTTGCAAAGATCCTGGAGAACATGGAGGTGGGCCACAACGTCATGCATGGCCAGTACAACTGGACCAACGACCCGGCCCTCAACGGCTCCAGTTACGAGTGGGACATTGTCAGCGATGCCGACGGTTGGCGGGAATACCACAACTATGAGCACCACACCTTCACCAATATCCTGGGCAAGGATCGGGACTTTGGCTATACCATCACCCGCCTGGCGCCGGAGCAGCCCTGGCGCCCGTTCCATCTGCTTCAGCCCTTTTACAATGTGGCGCATGCCCTGGCCTTCGAGTGGGGCGTGGGAATTTTTGCACTGGAGTTGGACCGGGTAGTCACTGGGGAGTCTTCCAGGTCCCGCTTTATGGGCAAGCTTAAGGCCTTTGCGGGCAAAGCCGGGCGGCAGATCGGCAAAGATTACGTATTTTTTCCGGCTCTGGCCGGTATCGGCGCACCGAAAGTCTTCGCGGGTAATCTTGCCGCCAATGTTGTGCGCAACGTGTGGACCTACAGCGTTATATTTTGCGGTCATTTCACCGAAAATGTGCAGGTTTTCGACGAAGAAGAGACCAAAAACGAAACCCGCGGCCAGTGGTACCTGCGCCAGATCCAGGGCTCAAGCAATATCGAGGGTGGTCGGCTCTTCCATATTCTCACCGGTCACCTGAGCCATCAGATTGAACACCACCTCTATCCGGATATCCCCGCCCGGCGCTATCCGGAAATGGCTCCTCGGGTGCAGGCGATCTGTGAACGTTACGGCCTGCATTACAACACCGGGTCGTTTCCGCGGCAGTTTGGCTCCGTGGTCAAACGGATTCTCAAGTATTCGCTGCCCGTTAAAGCCTCGCAGCCGTCGGGTGTGGCGGCCTGAGGAATACACATCAAGCTGTTTCGATCACCTTCGAAATATATGGAATTGGTCGTCAACACGGTGAGCCCTGTCGTACCCGGCTGAAGCTGACCGATGCTTAGTGCCTGGAATACGGGCATCTGATCGCCGCCCCTGCGCTGGCATGCGTTACTTAGGATGATGATGAAACTGGACACCTGCTCTGCTACCAGCACCCGTATGTCAATTCGCATATCGGTTACAGATATAGATTGAGGTGTCCAGTTGACAACGCTTCTAGCCAGTCAAGGGCAGAAGTAGAGCTGGATAATGTCTAAGGCTAAAGGCCCAGTCATTATGACTGGGCCCGCCTCAGCTTCGACCTTTTATTGACCTAGAGATATTTGCATCAAATAGAGATCGAGAGCGTCATTGTTATCATATTCGGCATAGGCCTTGCTTGAAACAAAGGCCACTGTGCCATCGTCTCCAACCCCATACACGCCTCGTGGATCGCGTGATATAACTTGGCTTTCACCCGAAGTGGTGTCTTTCAGGTGAAGGTATGGCCAATCTTTGATCAACAGTAAGCTTCCAGAATTGCTCATCATCACGCTATCTGGTCCGTTGACTCCGGTGATCGTCTCTACGGCGTTGGTTTCGGGGTGAAAACCGTAGATGCCACTGTCATCCCAAAAACCAACGAGACTGCCATCATTACTCATCCCTGCCAGTTTTGATTTTGAACCTGGGGTGTTTGAAACAAACTGCGTGGACATGGTGACGCGATCGAATACATAGACGTTTTCCAAGTCATTCGAATCGGCCCCGTTGAGCGCAGCCTTTGTAGTGAACGCTACCTGCTGGCCATTTGCGGAAATATCCACCGATGGGACGTAGCTTCCGTCCGAGATGTCTGCTGCTATCAGGTCTTTCTGGCCTGTTGACAGTGTGTAGGTGAAAAGAGACAGGGAGTCGCCCGTACCGGATGCGAGATACGCAATGACAGAGCCATCTTCACTCATATCGAGTGGTACATTAAATGGCAGTTGCTGTGCGGTGCCCGAATCGCTGCTGTAAAGGAAAGCGGCAGAGCCCAGGCGCATGAAATAATTTCCCAACAGGACATGTTCTCCTGAATCGTCGACAGCTACGGGGATACGTGCCCTGCCACCGCCAGTCAGCTGATTGCCGTCCGAATCGACGCTAACCATCAGGTATTTGCCGGTAGAACGATCCAGCAGGAAGGTGTCGTTATCATTGCCGTTTTCGTCGTTATCGGAGAGATAATCGGCCCGTGACATTGAGGCCACGAACCGCCCGTTACCGCTCAGTGCCGTCGGCGAGTAATTGGTGCTCGGAGGAACCTGAACTAAGGCGCCGAAGACGTCAGTGTCTGCGTTGGCAGGGAGGCTCATGGGGGCGATCAGTGCCGTAAGGGAGCCTGCCAAAGAGAGTTTAGCGAGAAAACCTCTGCGGTTGTTTTTCATGTTTCATCCTCATTATTGTGTTTTGCTTCCTATCAATTAGGCAGCGATTGCCGCCTGTTTTTTGCACCTGGGAGTATGTCAACGCTTTGTTTTATATGAAAATAAAAACCAGGTGGGATGGTTATAGTTAGACAGGCGTCACATTTTTGATGGATGGCACAGCTGGTTTATCAAGTAGAGGGCTGTAAGGTCTGACCGTCGTTTTCAGGACCCTCGTCACTTCCAAGTGTTACATTGGCCGCTGTCATTGCTGTGGCCGTGGCACGAGACAGGCAAACAGTAGCCCCCAGAGAAGGGCGCCGACACCGATCCAGAAGGCACTGGTCAAACTGCCGCCCACGGCGAGCCATTGCTTGACCAGCCAGGGCCCGGCCATTTGCGCAAACGCATAGAGCGCCACCATGGCCGCGGACAGGCGCGGCCCCTGGTGCGGGTGCAGGGCACGGGCGATGCGCTGTGTCAGCAGTACCGTACCCAGGAAAGTGCTCCCCACCAGCAAGGCGCAGAGCACGATACCCGTGGCTCCCGGCCAGAGCACGGCACCCAGGACACCCAGAAGCTGGATGGCGAAATTCAGGCGGATGGCGGGCAGATCGCCCATGTGCGCGCCCAGGTGATTCCAGATATAGGCGGAAGGGATGGTAGCCAGCGCCACCAGCAACCAGGCGCCATTGATTAGCCAGGCGCCCGTCGGCAGCTGCATCTTTGCCAGGAGTGGCAGGAACGTCATGGGCAGGATATAGCCCAGGCCGGCACCAGCATAGGAGAGAAACAGCGGGATGCTGGCCCGGTCGAAGAGCGTGCTATTGGCGGTTCTTGCGGTATCGCCCTTGGGCCTGTGGGGACGCACCGGCACGTCCAGCTGCCTCAGCCGCCGCCAGCCCCAGACACAGAGCGGTACCGAGAGGACAAAGGCAGGCCACCAGCGCTCCGGACCGCTCAGCCAATGCGCCGACAGCGATACCAGCGCACTGGAAACCAGCAACCCGGTGCCCACGCCCAGATACACCAGCCCACTCAGGGCCGCCCGGTTACGCAACACCAGCCACTCGAGAATCAGTGCCGGCGCCTGTACGAAAACCACCCCGTTGGCCACCCCGTTGAGCCAACGCAACGCATCCAACACCGGTATCTGGGTTATCTGTGTCTGCGCCAGCGTCGTTAGCACGTGGACGCCCAGGGAGACAGGCAGTAAATAGCGGATCTGGTCAATCCGGTGCCAACGGATCGCCAGCAACGCCCCCATCAGATAACCCAGGTAGTTCCACATGGCCAGGAAGGCCCCTTCCTGCGTATCGAGCAGCCCGTCATCCACCAGGTAAGGCAGCAGTGGGGTGTAATAGAACCGACCGAGGGTATGCACAACCAACAGGATGACCGCGCCGGCAGCGATGGTCACGAACAGCTCGCGGGCCGAGGGGGTTGGACTGGAAGCCGTTGGTGTCATGGATTTCCCTGGATTAAAAAGGGGGACTCTAGGGTACGTGGTGGCTGGAGAGAAGGCAGCTAGCGGATGGTCTTACCTGGAAGAAAATGGCGGACCATCTCACCTGTTGTTAGGGTGATCCATTCCCGGGCGAATCCGGTATCTCACTCCCCACAACCCACTAAACCCATTAGGGACGTGCCACGATGATAGTCTTGCATCACCTCAACAACTCCCGTTCCCAGCGGATCCTCTGGATGCTGGAAGAGCTGGAGGTGCCCTACGAGATCCGCCGTTACGAGCGCGATCCGAACACCATGCTGGCCCCGGCGAGTCTGAAGGCCATGCATCCACTGGGTAAGTCACCGATCATAACCGATGGCGACGCCACCCTGGCGGAATCGGGGGCCATCATTGAGTACCTGGGACGAAAATATGGGCAGGATACGCTGATACCATCCGAGGACAGCGCTGATTACTGGCAATATGTCTACTGGCTGCACTACGCCGAAGGCTCGCTGATGCCGCCCTTCCTGCTGCGGCTGGTTTTCCAGAAGGTGAAGAGCAACCCCATGCCCTTCTTCGCCCGCCCGATTGCCCGGATGATCGCAGACAAGACCATGCAGACCTTTATCGGCCCGCAGATTCGAACCCATCTGGACTTTGTGGAGCAACACCTGGGTAACCATGAGTGGTTTGCCGGAGATCGGCTCAGCGGGGCTGACATCCAGATGAGTTTCCCGCTGGAGGCCGGTGTGGCGCGTGGTGTTATCGACGGTGGTTATCCAAATATCCGGGCCTACGTGACACGCTTCCAGTCCCGCCCCGCCTACCAGAGAGGTCTCGAAGCCGGGGGCGAGTACGCTTACGCATAAAGGGGAACCTTCGTCCGTTAGAAAGCTAACAAATCGTAATGTGCCAGCCGGGATATCCGCCCTGTCTGTCTTGACCAACAGAAGAGGCATCGATATGTCTAAGGACTGGAGCCAGTCCTTCATTCACACGACAGCGAAGGAGTGCAGCTATGCTTGTGAGATCGATTCAGGAGCGAGAGGGCACCGAGGATGAGGTGGACGATAACGGCTTTATCAGCCGTCGCCTGATCCTGGCCGAGGACGGAATGCACTATTCCGTGCACGATACCGAGATCCCCCCCAATACCTCGTTGGACATGTGGTACAAGCACCATTTCGAGACGGTGCTGATCACCGACGGCGAAGGCGAGATTGAAGACCTCGCCACCCGCAAGCGGCATACCCTCAAACCCGGTGTCCTGTATGCCCTCAACGAGCATGACCAGCACATCCTGCATGCCAGCAAGAAAGGCCTGCGGATGATCTGCGTGTTCTACCCCGCCCTGGTGGGCCCGGAAACCCATCAGGCAGACGGGTCTTACCCGATATACAACCTGGAAGAGGAAATCGTGGAAAACTGACGCCGCAAAACCGGGACATGCAACAGCGGTCCCGGTTCTACCCTGCCTCCCCGTGCCAGGCCGTAGCCGGCTGGCGCGGGCGGCGAGACCCCACAGCACGACCAGCCAGGCCATCAACATAGCGGCCGACAACGAGAACAGCAGGCTATTGATGACGAACCCCTGCACTGCTGTCAAACACAGCTGGGCTTTGTGTCCGGTTTTGACTGGAAAGCTTTTGCTAAGCTGTCAGTGATCAGGAAAGAGTCGAAATAGGCTCCATATAACTCGATCTGCCCCTGGTAACTGTTTAAGCACCGATCACGGCCGATGGCGATGACCCCTTCCCTCCAATCAATGAGCGACATGCTGCTCGATTTGTATCAGCAGGTCGCAGCACGCCGTCCCGATCATTTCCAGTCATTGGCTCTTGAGCGGGTGAACACCCTGCTTCCCTACGATTTCAGTGCTTGGGGCGGGGGCTGGGCGAGTGATCGTCGCATCACGGAGGTTACGGTCGTCAATCAGGATCCTGCCCTGTTCGAGGAATGGATGGCCGTTTCGCACCTTGATCCTTACTGCGATCTTACCTTGCGTCATCTGAACCGGAGTTTCCGGTTCGAGGATGTGGACGATTACCGTAACAGTCTGGCCTACAACGAGCACTGGAAGCGCTTTGATGCCCATCACATGCTTTCCACGATCATGGCGGAACCCCTGGACGGCTATGTCAGTTTCATCGGGTTGTGTCGCGCTCCGGATGCGCCGGCTTACACCCCGCAACAGCAGCAGCTGAAACAGCTGCTGATGCCTCACCTGTCACAGGCGTTGCATCTCAATCGCGCCCACTTTCTGGAAGGTTTGGATCACGGCGAGGAAGGGCTCGCCCTGGTGGACGGTGGTGGTGTGGTGAAGGCAAGCCGGGGACGGATGCTGGCATGGATGCGGGAGCTCTGGCTGCAACAGCGCAACATTCCCGCTGCGGTGATGGCGGAGCTACGGCACACCGGGCACTGGCGGCACCCCCGCTACTGCCTGTCTGCCAGTCCGGTTGGGCATTGCTGGCTGTTGCGCATGCGGGCGGCAACGGCGGCGGACTGCCTTACGCCTCGTGAAGCTGAGGTGGCTTCCCTCTACGCGCTCGGCCGGACTCACAAGGAAGTCGCCCGGGAGCTATCGATTGCTCCGGCCACCGTACGTAATCAGCTGGCCCAGATCTACCGTAAGCTGGGAGTCAGCGACAAGGCCGCACTCAGCCTTTGCCTGCGTCACCCCCACGGCTAGTGTCCCGTCTGGTTAATTCGCTGACTTACTGCGTGACGCTGAGGCTCCTGGCCAAGGCGCCAGTCCGCAGGTGTGGTGGCTCCACATCAAGGGCTGGCAACACCGGCCAGGAGCC